>NZ_JAWMTH010000009.1:0-90452 GCF_033142195.1 Arthrobacter sp. B10-11 | reverse complement strand
CCCGCATCAGCGCGCAGGCAGGGACCCGGGCATCCGTAAACGTCCCGTGATTGCCATGAACGCCCAGTTCAAACGCCTCAAACCCGCAACCTTGTCGCGGCAGATCCTGGCCCTGACCGGTCAGCTCCAGACCCTGACCCAAGCCAAAGCCGCACCCCGGGACTACAAGATCAACACCTGGTTCAACCCCTCACTGAACCGGACCTTTTCACATGAGGCAACGACTCACCGTTCCCGGACCTATTGACATGAGGCAACAGGGGGACTCAGTGCCCCACTTGGATCGGTACCGTGCGTGCTGCGCCGGACGGAACCTGCTGCGTCAGCGCCGGGAGGGCAGGCGGCCCAGGCCTTCCACGAGTTCCGTCCGGGCGCCGCACAGAGCGATCCGGATCCAGCCTTCACCGATGGAACCGAAGGCCGTGCCCGGGGCGAAGGAAACCCCGGAGTCGGCCAAAAATTTCCGGACCCAGGACCGCACATCGCCGCCGCTCACGTGGGAAACGTCCGCCCACAGGTAGAAGGCCCCCTGCGCAGAGAGGAACGGAATGCCCTTGGACTCAAGCACGGCCGAGGCCGCGTCCCGGTTGGCCCGGTAGTGGGCGTGGGCCCGGCTGACGTAGTCCTGCGGCCCCGTGAGCGCGGCGAGCGCGGCGTACTGGGAAGGCGAGGCGACGCAGGAGACGATCGACTCCATGACGTTGTTCATCTTCCGCTTCAGCCCGGGCGGACAGATCAATGCCCCGATCCGGAGTCCCGTCAGTCCATAGGTCTTGGACAGCGTCAGGGACGTGAAGACCCTGGCCTCGCCAGGGACGTCACCGTCAAAGCGGGCCGGGCTGACATGGGGTACGTCGTAGGTGAAGGCCTCGTAGCATTCATCGGAGATGATCCAGAGGTCATGGCGGCGGGCCAGGTCAACGAGACCGCGGGTCAGTTCGCCGCCGAGGACTGCGCCCAGGGGATTCGAGGGCGAATTCAGGACCAGCACCTTGGTCTGCGGCGTTATGAGGGACTCAAGATCCTCGATCCTCGGCTGGAAGTCGTGCTCAGGGTAGAGCGGGTACCGCACGGGCACTGCGTGCAGGAGCCGGCTGGTCATGGCAAACGTGGGGTAGCCGGGGTTCGGGATCAGGATCTCGTCGCCGGGGGAGAGCAGCAGGCTCATGGCGAAGTGGAGGCCCTGCTGGGCGCCGTCCACCACGTAGACCCGCTCTGTTCCGACCTCAACGCCGTTGTGCTCACGGAACCTGGCGGCGAAGGCCTCGCGGAGGGCCGGGATTCCGGCATTCGGTGTGTAGTTGGTCTCGTCGCGGTCCAGGCAGGCCATGCCGGCCTCGAGGACATGGCGGGGGAGGGCGAAGCCTGGTTCGCCGATGCTCAGCACAATGGCGCCGGGAGTACTCCAAGCGGCTTCGGTGATCTCGCGGATCTGGTTGGCTGGGAAGTCGCTGACATGGGCGGCAAGCTCGGGCATGTCTGCCATCCTAACCGCCGCCGTCATGCTGGCCGCGGGACCCGGCCGCCCGCCGTCGTGCGAAAAGGGACAGGCACGGGCGCGGATATACTGGGAGGCGTGCTTTCTGGACTGGTAATAGTGGACAAGCCGCAGGGATGGACCAGCCACGATGTGGTTGGACGGATGCGGCGGCTGGCCGGCACCCGGAAAGTGGGGCATGCCGGCACGCTGGATCCCATGGCGACGGGCGTGCTGGTTCTCGGTATCAACAAGGCCACCCGCCTGCTGACCTACATCGTCGGAACCTCCAAGACGTACACCGCCACCATCCGCCTCGGCGAATCCACCGTGACGGACGACGCCGAAGGCGAGGTAATCAGAAGCCAGTCTGCCGCTGCCATCACCGAGGACGCCATCCGGGCCGGAGTGTCGGCTCTCACCGGCGAGATCCAGCAGGTCCCCAGCAGCGTCAGCGCCATCAAGGTCAACGGCGAGCGCGCGTATGCCCGGGTCCGGTCCGGCGAAGACGTGAAGCTGGCTGCGCGGCCGGTCACCATCCACCGCTTCGACGTCCATGCTGTCCGGCCTGGCGGCGACGGTGACGTCCTTGACGTGGATGTGACCGTGGAATGCTCGTCCGGAACGTATATCCGTGCCTTGGCGCGCGACCTGGGCGACGCGCTGGGCACGGGAGGCCACCTGACGGCGCTAAGGCGGACCCAGGTTGGCCCGTACACCCTGGACCAGGCCCGGACGCTGGAACAGTTGGCCGAGGAACTCGAAGTGCTGGAGATGTCGCAGGCGGCGCGGGCGCTCATGCCGAACCGCGAGCTCAGCGCGGAGGAGGCCACTGAAATTTCCTTCGGGCGCCGCATCGCCGCAGGTGCGGGGGCCGGGACTCCGGAGGCGGCCACCGCCGACAAGCCCGCCGCAGCCTTTGCGCCGGACGGATCCCTGGTGGCACTGCTGGCCGACGCCGGCGGCTATGCGAAGCCGGTGCTGGTTTTCGCGCCCAGCAACGAACAGCAGGCCACGTAGTTTGGACGCGTACTTTTACATCATTCTGGCGGTCGGACTGCTTTCCACGATCATCTGCACCGTAGCGGGGATCCTGAAGAAAGCCCCGAACGATGCCACCATCCTGTCAGTCGCCGCCGTCGAACTGGCACTCCTGGTGTACCTGGTGGGTTCGATCGTCCGCGTGGCGTCAGGAGAGCAGATCGCCGGTGAAGCGTGGGAGTTCTGGGGTTACCTGGCCACTGCACTCATCCTGCCGGTAGGCGCCGTGTACTGGTCCATCCTGGAGCGCACCCGGTGGAGCAACTTTGTCCTGGCTGCCGTGGGCGTTACAGCCCTGGTGATGGCCGCCCGCATGAACCAGATCTGGTACTGAGTGGAAGAAGCAGACGTGACTCCGCAAACCCCCGTCAACAAAGCCGACGCGGCCCCGAAGGCCCCGTCCAAGGACACCCGGAACACCGGCCCCGGGCGGCTGCTGATCGCGGTCTATGCAGTGTTCGCCATCTCCGCCACTGCACGGGCGGGATAC
Organism: Arthrobacter sp. B10-11; assembly: GCF_033142195.1. Taxonomy (NCBI): domain Bacteria; kingdom Bacillati; phylum Actinomycetota; class Actinomycetes; order Micrococcales; family Micrococcaceae; genus Arthrobacter; species Arthrobacter sp. B10-11. The sequence goes on along the minus strand of NZ_JAWMTH010000009.1, from coordinate 87,444 downwards.
CAGATTCTCACCAAGTTCTCCGAGGCTCCGCTTGCGTACCTGCTCTCGGCGTTCGCGGCACTCGTTTACGTCGTCGCCACGGTCTCGCTGGCGAAGGCCGGCAGGACCTGGTTCAAGGTGTCAGTGGCTGCCGTACTGGTGGAACTCGTGGGTGTGCTGGTGGTGGGAGCCCTCAGCATCTTCGACTCCGTCAGCTTCCCGCATGAAACTGTCTGGTCCCTCTTCGGCCGCGGCTATGCATTCATCCCGCTCCTGCTGCCCATTCTTGGCCTGGTGTGGCTTTACAAGCGGCGGCCTGCGCCTCGCGGGGTGTGAGTCGGCGCACCTTTACTGTCAGACCCTCGCGGCAGAGTTATCCCATGAAGGTCTTGGGGGAACTCGCAGAAACAGGAGTGGCATTGCGGTCGGCGGCACTGCCCGCCGCCGCTTCTGCTGTTCGGCTCGCTTCAGCCCTGGGTCTCCGCAGTGTCCCCGGGCCGCCACGGCTTGCTGAGGCGTTAGCGTCCGACGGCGGAGGGTCCGGTGATCTCGCCCGGATCCTTGGGCTGATGGCGGCATTGAGTTCGACGGCGGTCGGGGACACCGGGGTGATGGGCTTCCGGGAGGCGGCTGACTTCGCTGCGAACCTCGAGGAGATCAGTCGGCACATGGAATACCTGCAGGTGGTTGCGGCCGGCGCTGTGGAGCGGACCCGGCGGGAGGCTGTTTCTGCGGCGCGGGCTGGCTCTGGCTCCGGTTCTGGGGTTGGTTGGACCACGGGCTGGGGCAGCCAGCAGTCCACAGCCCCGGACCCGACGGATGACGGCTGCCGGAACACTACCGAGTTCCTGCGTATGAGGCTGCGGATCGGTGCCGGCGAAGCCCGCCGGCGGCTTGCCCTGGCCGCGGCGGTGCTGCCAACGACCGGGATCACCGGCCACGTCCAGAAACCGGAACGGCCCGTGCTAGCCGCCGCCGTGGCCGCGGGAACGGTTGCGTCCCGCGCCGCGACCATCATCACCCTGGCCTTGGACCGGGTCCGCCATCATGCCCCCGAAGACACCACCGCGAAGATGGAACACGCCCTGACCCGCGCAGCGACGGAACAGGACACCGACTTCGTGGCTCGCGTCGCCCGGCAGTGGATGGAGGCGATCGACCAGGACGGCTCCGAACCGTCCGAGGAAGAACTCCGCCGCCGCCAGGGCGTCTTCCTCCGCCAGCCCCGCCGCGGACTCCAGCACTTTGAAGTCTTCGCCACCCCGGAGCAGTTTGAGCCCCTCCTGACCGCGATGAACACGGCCACCAACCCCCGCACCCGCATTGGCGACGCGGACACCACTGCAGCCGATGCCCTGGACCTGCGCACCCGGCCGCAGCGGCTCCTCGACGGCCTTGTCGGCGCCTCCAAAGCAGGCCTCAGCACCGGAGCCCTGCCCGCTGCCGGCGGACTGCGGCCGCAGGTCATGGTCACCATCGACTACCGCGACCTGTTGGACAAACTCGAACAGGGCATCCCAGGCACCGGCTCGTTCACGTTCACCGGCCCCGTCACCGCATCCACCGTCCGGAAGATCGCCTGCGACGCCGACATCATCCCCGTCCTGCTCGGCACCGAAGGCCGTGTCCTGGACATCGGCCGCACCACCCGGATCTTCCCGCCCCACATCCGCAAAGCCATCACCGCCCGCGACCACGGCTGCGCCTTCCCCGGCTGCACCATCCCGGCCCCCTGGTGCGAAGCCCACCACATCACCTACTGGTCACACGGCGGAGCCACCAGCACCGACAACGGCACCCTGCTCTGCAGCCATCACCACCACCTGATCCACAAGGAACAATGGCAGATCCGCATCCAAACTGGCGTCCCGTGGTTCATCCCGCCACCCCACATCGACACGAGACAGGTCCCGCGAAGGAACCACTACTTCCGGCTCGAATGAGACGGCAGCGGTTCAAACCACGGGCCCTCGGAACCCCATGACACCAGCACGGGATTCGGGTCCGCCGGCATCCTCGGTCTACCGGAACACGGCGAACATCCTCAGCGGTTCCGGTCTGAAATCCGAGGGCGCTGATTCAGCGGGGTGCTATCGTGGCAACTCGCCGAGCGCCAGGGTTCAGCGGACGCCAGAGTCCGAGCAAAACAGGGGGAGCAACCCGTGACATCCATTCCGGCCACTCCAGCCCGCGTCCTCTTCTACGGTGTCACGGGCAGCGGCAAATCGTCGGCGGCCCGCGCTTACGCCCACGTGTCAGGGCTCCCGGAGTTTTCAGCAGATGACGACATTGGCTGGCTTCCCAGCTGGCAGCAACGCAGCGTCGAACACCAGCGGCAGCTCGCGGCTGATGTCGCGTCCCGCGACCGCTGGGTGTTGGACAGCGCCTACGGGGCCTGGCGGGACATTGTTGTTCCCCGGGCCGAGCTGGTTGTCGCCCTGGACTATCCGCGATGGCTGTCGCTTGCCAGGCTGATCCGCCGCTCGGTCCGACGAGTCATCACCAGGCAGCCCGTCTGCAATGGAAACGTGGAAACGCTTGCGAGGCTCTTTGCGAGCGAATCGATCTTCTACTGGCACTTCAACTCTTTCGCCAGGAAGAGGCGCGTCTTCCGGGAATGGCAGGCCGATCCGGACCTGCCGCCGGTGTTGGTGTTTCGCAGGCCCAGGGACCTGGACAGCTGGCTGGCGCAGGTTGCCGCCGCCACGCCACGTCCCGGGCGCTGCTGACGTTCAGGCGGCTATTTCTTTCCGAAGAGCCCGCCCAGCAGCCCGCCGAGCCCGCCGCCGCCGTCCTTTTTATCCTCCGGACGATCGTCTGTCCGGTTCTCGGCCCGCTCGCCGGGGAGGTCGACGTCGATCACCTCGCCCGGAACGGGCGCGCCGGCCTGCGGCCTCGGCTGCCCCAGCGGCCCGGTCGGGGTTTGCGGCGCCGAATCATTCGCAGACTCCGCTACTACTGCGCCCCGGGACTGCTGGCCACCCTGCGCACCCCCGCCCAGGATGCCCCCGAGGATGTCCCCGAGCCCGCCTTGCGAGCCGCCGCCCTGCGACCCGCCGCCAAGAATGCCGCCCAGGATGCTGCCGAGGTCGATACCACCCGGTCCGGCCGGGGTGCCGGCAGCATCGCCGCCTACCCCGCCGCCTGCCGGTGCGTTCCGGCCGCCAAGAACCTTGTTGGCGAGGTAGGACATTACGATGGGCGCCAGAATGGGCAGGAGCTTCCGGACGAGGTCGCCGCCCACTCCGCCGAGGTTGGCTGTTCCCGCGAGCTGGCTGGCCACCTGGTCCTGTTGTCCGCCGAAAACATGGCTGACGATCTTTTCGCCGTCGGCGGTGTCCACCTGCGAGGCATCCACGCCGCCGTCGATGAGGCCGTCCTGGTGCTGGGCAAGCGCTGACTCAAGGGAGGCGGCGCCATCCGGGGCCTGTGCGTTGCTCTGCATGCCGGCGAGCAGGGTTGGCACCGCAGCCTCGACGGCGGCCTGAGCGGATGCCCTGTCCGTGCCGAGCAGCCCGGCAATCTGGTCAACAGGTATCTGTTCGAGGATCTCGCGGATGTCAGTCATAGCACTCTCCTTCAGCCCGATGCGCGGCAGCGGGCGTCGTTGGCTGCGGCGCGCAGCTGCGCCGCCGGATGCTGCCCTTGCATCCTAGTCCGGGACGCAGGACGGTGGAAGGCAGGACGCGGGGGACCGGCCGCGACGTCGGGCGACCCGGGCAATTGCAGGTAATCTTAGAGAGTTCCGGGGCCCGGCGCGGCATTCCGGACGAGTCAATGGCAGGCAGTAAAAGGCGAGGTTGATGGTCCACATCTGGAACGATCCGTCCGAGGTCCCCGCGGACTTCGGCCCTACCGTCGTCACGTTCGGCAATTTCGACGGCGTGCATCGGGGGCACCAGCAGGTGCTCTCACAGCTCATCCGCACCGCCCGACTGAACCGTGCCCGCGCCGTCGCCATCACCTTTGACCCCCACCCCGCCCAGGTGCACCGGCCCGAATCCGCGCCCGAACTCATCATGGGCCTCGAAGACAAGCTCGTCGCCCTGGGTGAGCTGGGCCTGGATGCCGTCCTGGTGATGAAGTACTCGCTGGAACTGGCAAGCCTCACGCCGGAGGAATTCGTTGCCAGCGTCCTCGTCGACAGCCTCAAAGTCAGCCATGTGGTGATCGGCCACGACGCCCGCTTCGGCCGCGGCAACTCCGGTGACTTGTCCACCATGCAGGAACTGGGCGAGAAGTTCGGGTTCACCGTCCAGGTCATCAGTGAGTTCGGTTCTGAAGGTTTTCCCATTCACGACGACGGCGGCAAGGACCGCCGTTGTTCGTCCACCTGGGTTCGTGAGGCCTTGCGGGACGGCGACGTCTCCACGGCAGCAGCCGTCTTGGGCCGTCCGCACCGGATGCGCGGCGCGGTGGTCCACGGCGCTGCCCGCGGCCGTGCGCTCGGGTTCCCCACCGCCAACCTGGCGTCGGACGCCAGCGGCTACATTCCGGCCGACGGCATCTACGCCGGCTGGCTCGTTGACCAGGCCGGCACCAGATGGCCGGCGGCCATCTCCGTGGGTTCCAATCCCACATTTGACGGGGTCAGCAGGCAAGTTGAAGCACACGTCATCGACCGGCCGGAAGAGCCCGTTGAAAACTTCGATCTGTACGACCAGACAGTAGTTGTGGAGTTCGTGGCGCGGCTGCGGGGCATGGTGGCGTACCGTGGGCCGGAGGCGCTCGTCGATCAGATGCGCCTGGACGTCGTCCAGGCCCACGACATCCTGTTCCGGCGCTGACCCACAGTCACTGGCAAGGAAGGCACCGCTGTGTCCGTAGAGAAAAACACAAGGAAACTGGAAAAGGACATTGTCCGGGATTTCAGTTCACGGATGAGCTATGCGTCCTACCTGCAACTGCCCACGCTGCTCAGCGCGCAGCAACCGGTCAGCGATCCTGAACACCACGATGAACTGCTCTTCATCATCCAGCACCAGACCACTGAGCTGTGGCTGAAGCTGGTTCTTCACGAGCTGCGCAGCGCCGCGGCCTGGCTCCGCAACGACGACCTTGGCTCCGCCCTGAAAGCGATTGCGCGGGTCAAGCACATCCAGAAGACCTTGACCGAGCAGTGGTCCGTGCTGGCCACGCTGACACCCACTGAGTATTCACAGTTCCGCGGCTTCCTGGGCAACTCGTCGGGGTTCCAATCCAGCCAGTACCGTGCCGTGGAGTTCGTGCTCGGCAATAAGAACCGCAAGATGCTGCCGGTATTCGAGTCAGACCCGGAAGCGTATGAGCAGCTGAGCCGCGTACTGGAAGCGCCGAGCATCTACGACGAATTCCTGGCCTACCTCCACCGGCAGGGCTTCGACATCCCGGCGTCCCTGCTGGAACGCGACGTCACCAAGGCTCACCAGTTCTGCCCGGAACTGGTGCCGGTGTTCAAGCACATCTACGAGAATGCGGCAAGCAACTGGGGCGCCTACGAGGCCTGCGAGGAACTGGTGGACCTGGAGGACAACTTCCAGCTGTGGAGGTTCCGGCACCTGCGGACGGTGCAACGGACCATCGGCATGAAGGCCGGGACCGGCGGGTCCAGCGGGGCCGCGTTCCTGCAGAAGGCCCTGGAACTGACCTTCTTCCCCGAGCTTTTCGCTGTCAGGACGGAGATCGGACAGTGAGCACCCTTCACCAGACTCAAGAGGCCCTGCTGCGGCGCGCCGTCGAACTCGACGGTGCAGACCCGCTGGCGGGCTACCGGGACCACTTCATCGGAACGGACACCGACCTGTCCTATCTGGACGGGAACTCGCTGGGCCGTCCGCTGAAGCGGACCGCCACGGACATCAACAGCTTTATCCAGCACAGCTGGGGCGGCCGGCTGATCCGCGGCTGGGACGAGGAATGGCTCCGGCTGCCGGAGGCTATCGGCGACCAGCTGGGCCGGGCGGTGCTGGGAGCTGCTCCCGGGCAGACCATCATCGCCGACTCCACCACAGTTGTCCTTTACAAGCTGATCCGTGCGGCCCTCGCGGCGGTCAAGGATCCGGCCAGGACAGAAATCGTCCTGGACACGGACAACTTCCCCACGGACCGCTACCTTCTGGAGGGCATCGCCCGGGAAGAAGGGCTGACGCTGCGATGGATCGAAGCCGATCCCGCCGCCGGGGTGACCGTTGAACAGGTGCGGGAGGCTGCCGGGCCAGCGACCGCCGTCGTGGTTCTCAGCCAGATCGCCTACCGCTCCGGCTACCTCGCCGACCTGCCGGCGATCACCGCGGCAGTGCACGACGCCGGCGCACTGGTGGTGTGGGACCTCTGCCACTCCGCCGGGTCGGTGGAGATCAACCTGGACGCCGCCGGCGTCGACTTCGCCGCAGGCTGCACCTATAAGTACCTCAACGGCGGGCCGGGCTCACCGGCCTTCGCGTATGTCAATGCCCGGCACCTCCCCGGGCTGAGCCAGCCGATCTGGGGATGGATGGGCCGCAAGGACGCTTTCGAGATGGCGGCCGGGTATGAGCCGGCCCCCGGCATCCGCGGCTTCCTCAGCGGAACGCCGGCCATCTTCGGGATGATCGCCATGCAAGGCACGTTGGACCTGATCGAAGAAGCCGGGATGGCCGCACTCCGCGAAAAATCCCGGAAGCTCACGGCTTTCGCGCTCGAACTCCACGACGCGTGGCTGGCACCGGCCGGCGTCGAACTGTCCACCCCGCGGGACCCGGAGCAGCGGGGGAGCCACATCACCGTGGACCACCCCGGCTTCCGGGAGATGACCGCCGAGCTCTGGGCGCAGGACGTCATCCCGGACTTCCGGGCGCCGCACGGGATCCGGATCGGGCTGTCGCCGCTGAGCACGTCGTTCCTGGAGGTCTACCGCGGTGTTGCCGCCATCCGGGATCTGCTGGCGCGCCCGTAGGGGTACGGCGTGTTTCGACAAGATTGCGGCCGGGCCGGTAAACTAAACGTTGGATCCGGCTGCAGTCCGTGGCGGCTGGCTCTTGTTATGTGCAGGAAGTCCGGTATTTAGCGGATTTTCGGCGCTGGCGCACCCGGCAGTGAATTACTGATTCGGGCCTCACGGCACATCTCTAGGAGTTATTGTGGCACTTGACGCCGCTGTAAAGCAGTCCATCATCAAGGAATACGCAACCGGCGAAGGCGACACCGGTTCACCGGAGGTCCAGGTTGCAGTCCTGACTCAGCGGATCAAGGATCTCACTGAGCACATGAAGGAGCACAAGCACGACTTCCACACCCAGCGCGGTCTGCTGGCCATGGTTGGTCGTCGCAAGCGTATGCTCACCTACCTCAAGAACACTGACATTGCACGCTACCGTGCGCTCATCGAGCGCCTCGGCCTGCGCCGCTAGTCAGCTCTAAGGGGCGGCCCCTTCCGTGTCGGAAAGGGCCGCCTTCTTCAAACAAAACTAAACAGGAGGATCAACCGCATCACGCATTCGCGGTCCTCGGTAGTGATTCCCGGGAACGGCTTCGAAGAGTGAAGCCCGGCCCGTGGGTCTCGATCGATGACCGGGTGCAGTGCAGGCCAGTAGACAGATGCTGGACTGGGTTGATGCGGCTGGACTTCCGTTAACCAAGAAACGGAGGTGACTCTCTTGGAGGGTCCCGAAATCCAGTTCTCAGAAGCCGTCATTGACAATGGCCGCTTTGGCAAGCGTGTAATCCGCTTCGAAACCGGCCGCCTTGCCAAACAGGCAGCTGGCGCAGCCATGGTGTACATCGACGAAGACACCGCGCTGCTGTCCGCAACCACCGCCGGCAAGCACCCGCGTGAAGGCTTCGACTTCTTCCCGCTGACCGTTGACGTCGAAGAGCGGATGTACGCCGCCGGCCGCATCCCGGGCTCGTTCTTCCGCCGCGAAGGCCGCCCGTCCACCGAAGCCATCCTGGCGTGCCGCCTCATGGACCGCCCGCTGCGTCCGGCCTTCATCAAGGGCCTGCGCAACGAGGTCCAGATCGTCGTCACCGTGCTGGCGATCAACCCTGACGAGCTCTACGACGTCGTGGCCATCAACGCCTCCTCGATGTCCACCCAGCTCTCCGGCCTGCCCTTCTCCGGCCCGATCGGCGGCGTCCGCGTTGCCCTCGTTGCCGACGAGAACGGCTCGCAGTGGGTTGCTTTCCCGAAGCACTCCCAGCTCGAGAACTCCGTCTTCAACATGGTTGTGGCCGGCCGGGTTGCCGGTGACGACGTGGCCATCATGATGGTCGAAGCCGAAGCCACCGACAACTCCTGGAACCTCATCAAGGAACAGGGCGCCACGGCTCCCACCGAAGAGGTTGTTTCCGAAGGCCTCGAGGCTGCCAAGCCGTTCATCAAGGCCCTCTGCGACGCCCAGGCCGACCTGGCTGCCCGCGCCGCGAAGCCGACGGTTGAATTCCCGGTCTTCCTCGACTACGAAGACGACGTGTACGCCGCTGTTGAGGCCGCTGCCGCCGAGAAGCTGGCTGCTGTCTTCCAGATCGCCGACAAGCAGGAGCGCGACACCGCTTCGGACCAGCTCAAGGACGAGGTCACCTCTTCCCTGGCCGGCCAGTTCGAGGGACGTGAGAAGGAGCTGTCCGCGGCTTTCCGCTCGGTCACCAAGCACGTTGTGCGCCAGCGTATCCTCAAGGACCAGATCCGCATCGACGGCCGTGGCCTGACGGACATCCGCCAGCTCACCGCCGAGGTTGAGGTTCTGCCCCGCGTCCACGGTTCGGCCATCTTCGAGCGCGGCGAGACCCAGATCATGGGTGTCACCACGCTGAACATGCTGAAGATGGAACAGCAGATCGACTCGCTGTCTCCCGTGACGCGCAAGCGCTACATGCACAACTACAACTTCCCGCCGTACTCCACCGGTGAGACCGGCCGCGTGGGCTCGCCCAAGCGCCGCGAAATCGGCCACGGTGCCCTGGCAGAGCGCGCGCTCGTTCCGGTGCTGCCGTCCCGCGAGGAATTCCCGTACGCCATCCGCCAGGTGTCTGAGGCCCTCAGCTCCAACGGTTCGACGTCGATGGGTTCCGTCTGTGCCTCCACGCTCTCCATGCTCAACGCTGGTGTGCCGCTGAAGGCAGCCGTTGCCGGTATCGCCATGGGCCTGGTTTCCGACCAGGTTGACGGCCAGACCCGCTACGCAGCGCTGACCGATATCCTCGGCGCCGAAGACGCTTTCGGCGACATGGACTTCAAGGTTGCCGGTACGTCCGAGTTCGTCACGGCCATCCAGCTGGACACCAAGCTCGACGGCATCCCCGCGTCCGTGCTGGCAGCAGCACTGAAGCAGGCCCGCGAAGCCCGCCTGCACATCCTGGATGTCATCAACTCCGCGATCGACACCCCGGACGAGCTCTCCGAGTTCGCGCCGCGCGTCATCGCGGTCAAGATCCCGGTTGACAAGATCGGCGAGGTCATCGGGCCCAAGGGCAAGATGATCAACCAGATCCAGGAAGACACCGGCGCCGACATCTCCATCGAGGACGACGGCACGGTCTACATTGGCGCCACCAACGGTCCGTCTGCAGACGCAGCACGCTCCGCCATCAACGCCATCGCCAACCCGCAGGTTCCGGAAATCGGCGAGCGCTACCTGGGTACGGTCGTCAAGACCACCACCTTCGGCGCCTTCATTTCCCTCACCCCGGGCAAGGACGGCCTGCTGCACATCTCCGAGCTGCGCAAGATCGCCGGCGGCAAGCGCGTTGACAACGTCGAGGACGTCGTCTCCGTGGGCCAGAAGATCCAGGTAGAGATCACCAAGATCGACGACCGCGGAAAGCTGTCCCTGTCCCCGGTTATCGCCGAGGAAGAAGGCGCTGAAAGCGCCGAGTCCGTCGAGGCAGCTGCAGAGTAGTCTGCAGGGCCTGACGTAGTACCAGCAGGACGGCGGGGCCGGTGGATCATCCACCGGCCCCGCCGCATTTAAGCCGAGCGATTGAACGACGGTTTCCCGGAGCCGCGTGAGAATGGTCCGCTGGTACGATTGCAGGCAGATTTGGCACCGTATTCGTGAAAGGCCTTGATGACTGTCGTTCCCCTGCCGCTAGTGCAGAACCATCCCGGAGACACCCTGATCCACGGAGCCGACGGCGGGTCCGTTGTCCGCCGGTCCGTGCTCCCTGGCGGCGTGCGTGTACTGACGGAGGCCATGCCGGGCCAGCGTTCCGCGACCATCGGGTTCTGGGTGGGTGTAGGGTCCCGGGACGAAGCCCACGGACAGCACGGATCCACGCACTTCCTGGAACATCTGCTGTTCAAGGGGACCAGACGGCGCACCGCGCTGGAAATTGCGTCCGCCTTCGATGAGGTTGGCGGGGAATCCAATGCGGCCACGGCCAAGGAAAGCACCTGCTACTTTGCCCGCGTCCTGGACACGGACCTCCCGATGGCCATCGACGTCATCGCGGACATGATTACCGGCGCCGTCCTGGACCCCCAGGAGATGGAGCAGGAACGGGACGTCATCCTGGAGGAAATCGCCATGGACAGCGATGATCCCACTGACGTCGCCCATGAGCACTTCGTCGCGGCGGTACTGGGAACGCACCCGTTGGGACGCCCCATCGGCGGAACCCCCGAGGCCATCCGGGCGGTGGCCCGCGATTCCGTCTGGGACCACTACCGCCGGTACTACCGTCCGGACGAGCTGGTCATCACCGCCGCCGGCGGGCTTGACCACGACGTCGTCTGCGGACTTGTGGTGGACGCGCTCCACCAGGCGGGCTGGGCGCTGGAACCCGGTACGGCTCCCGTGGAGCGGCGTTCCACCGAGCGGGCCGACATCACCGGCACAGCCGGGCTGCATGTGGTCAAGCGGCCCGTGGAGCAGGCCAACATCATCATGGGCTGTCCCACGATCGTGGCTACGGACGGGCGCCGCTACGTCATGAGCGTGCTCAACGCCGTCCTGGGCGGCGGCATGTCCTCGCGGCTGTTCCAGGAGGTCCGGGAAAAGCGCGGCCTGGTGTACTCCACGTATTCCTTTGCTTCGTCCTATGCCGATGCAGGCTACTTCGGCATGTACGCGGGGTGCACCCCGTCGAAGGTCCGCCAGGTCGTTGAGCTGCTGGGTGCCGAACTGGACAAGCTGGCTGAGCACGGCATTTCCGGCGAGGAACTCAAGAAGGCCGTGGGCCAGCTCTGCGGCGGGATTGTGCTGGCGCTCGAGGACACCGGATCGCGGATGTCGAGGCTCGGCCGGGCCGAGCTGGTCTCCGGCGAATACCAGGACATCGAGGAGACCCTCCGGCAGATCAAGAACGTCACCGTGGAGCAGGTGCGGGAGCTCGCACAGGAGCTGGCGGCAGCGCCGCGGACGGTGACGGTCGTGGGTCCTTTCGAGGAAGACGAAACGTTCGGCCTCTGAGCCGGACGTTCCAACGCTGTCCAAAGCTGGACATCCCACTGCAGCGGCGTGATGATGAAGCCGGGGCCACACTGGAGGAGCAATGGACCGTCTGCACCCGGGGACTGCGCAGGAAGAGCTGCAGGCTTTCCTCGGGCATTGGACGGGAACCACCAGCATCGAGGCTACGCCGCGCCGGTCCGCCAGAACGGCGGCTGCTGAACTGACCTTCACCACGGCCGCCGGCGGGTATGCCGTGCTGCAAAGCTACCGCCACACCGAAAATGACGGGATCCGTTTCGAGCGGCATGGGATGTTCACCATGGACCCCGACCACCCGGACACCGTCTGGTATCACGTGGACAGCGTGGGCCTGCCGCGGGAAGCGCCCACGCGGTGCAGCTGGCACGGCGGAGTCCTCACCGTGGAACGGCGCAACGGCCGGGATACGTCCCGGCACACCTTCCGGGTAGACGACGGCGTGCTGACGCACACCTCCGAGGTCCGCCTTGCCGGCGCCACCGCTTTCGCTCCGTTCATGACCTCCGTATGCCGCCGCACCTGAAAGCGCGAACGGACACTTGAGGCCCCGCCGGGCGGCACTCGGAACCCGGGGACTGCCTAGCCGCCCGCAAACGGCGGAAGCACGTCGACGACGTCGTCCGGCTTCAGCGCCGCTGCACGGTTCCGGACCGCCACTTCGTTGAGCAGGAAGCTGCTCCTGGACAGCAGGCGTGCCAGCGGCGGCGTTCCGGGCGGGGGCACCGGGCGTTCGACGGCGAGGATCGCCTCCAGGAGCGAGTCGACAGTGGCGCCGGCGGGGAGCTCATAGCGTTCCTCGTCGACGCCGGCGGCAGCGCGCGCGGCAGCGAAATATCGTACGTTCACAGGTGGTTCAGCCTCCGATGGCGCTCATGCTGCGGTCCGGCTGGACGAAGTCCGGAGCGTCCAAACCGACGTGGTCCATGCCGTGGGCCTTGGGCTTGATCCACATGGCGTCCTGCCAGCGCTCGGCGAGCTGCTGGTCCGTGGCACCTTCGCGCAACAGCCCCAGGAGATCAAATTCCTCGCGGGAGAACAGGCAGCTCATGATCTTGCCCTCGGCCGTGATGCGGGTGCGGCGGCAATCAGAGCAGAACGGCTCGGTCACGGAAGCGATGATCCCCACCGTTCCCAGCACCGGGCCGGCGGCCTCGGCCGTGCCGGGCACGCGGGCCCGGACCTCGAAGCGTTCCGCCGGCGCGCCGTCGCGGTCCCTCGGATCGGCGCTGAGCACATAGTCGACGGACAGGAGTTCGCGGATTTCGGCCGCGGTGATCATGTTCCGGCGGGTCCACCCGTGGTCGGCGTCGAGCGGCATCTGTTCGATGAAACGGAGTTCGTACCCCCGGTCCAGCGCCCAGGCGAGCAGTGACGGGGACTCGGCGTCGTTGATTCCGCGCATCAGGACGGCGTTGAGTTTCACGGGGCCCAGTCCCGCGGCCCAGGCGGCGTCCACCCCGGCAAGGACCTTGTCCAGGAACGGCCGGCGCGTCAGCTTGGTGAACGTCTCCTCGTGCAATGAATCCAGTGAGACGTTGATCCGGGAGAGCCCGGCGGCTTTGAGCCCGGCCGCCTTCTTGTCCAGGCCGACGGCGTTCGTGGTCATGGAGATCGGCAGCTCGGGGTGGGCCCGGCGCAGGGCGGAAATGATGTCGAGCAGGTCGGCCCGGACAAGGGGCTCCCCGCCGGTGAGGCGCAGTTCGCGCACCCCCAGCATGTCAACGCCGATCCGCACGATCCGGACGATTTCCTCAGCGGACATCACGGCCTGCTTGGCCAGCCATTCAAGGCCCTCGGCGGGCATGCAGTAGGTGCAGCGCAGATTGCATTTGTCGGTCAGGGAGAGGCGCATGTCCGTGGCACGGCGTCCGTAACGGTCCATCAGGCCCGCGGGCATGCCCGCCGGCCGCGGCGGTACTCCCGGACCGGAACCGGCACCGTCCCGGGGCTGTGGCATACCAAGCTGAACACTCATAAATTCAGGCTACGCCACCTTTGGTCCAACCATCACGCCTATGACAGCTGCGAACCTATGCTGGAGGGGTGAACAAGTCCCAGCCGGCGCCGCCCCAGGCCGCTGCCGCAGGCGTTGTGTCGGTGGCCGCGGGGGTGGTCGCCGGCGAACTCGCCGCAGCCTTCGTGAGCCCGGCGCTGTCGCCCATGACAGGAGTCGGCAGTGCGGTGATCGATGCTGTTCCGCCGGCCGTCAAGGACTGGGCCGTCGCCGTGTTCGGAACTGCTGACAAATTGGCGCTGCTCGTCGGCATGGGACTGGTTATGGCTGCCATGGCCGGGCTTGCCGGTCTCGTGGAATGGCGGCGCCGCTTTGCCGGGGCCGCGGTCATTGCAGTGTTTGGCGTAGTGGGCCTGGCTGCGGTCCTGGGCCGGGCCCAGGCGACCGTCAATGCTGTGGTGCTGCCGCTGCTTGCCGCCGGAACCGGGATCCTGGTGCTGCACTGGCTGATGTCGCGCCTCCGGGACTGGAAGAAGACTGGCGCAGAGGCGGAGCGGGACGCCCCGGAGCGGGACGTCCCGGAGGGATCCGCCCCGGAGCGGGGCGTCCCGGAGCGGCCCGCCCCGGAGCGGCCAGCAGCAGGCCGGCGCCGGTTCCTGCAGGCATTGGGCGGGGGCGCCGTCGGCGCAGCCGCCGGGGGAGTGCTTGCCGCAGCACTGCGCGGAGCCGCTGCCGGCGTCAGTGAATTCCGGAGCAGGCTGGCCCTGCCGTCCGCTGCTTCGCCGGCTCCGCCGCTTCCGGCCGGTGCTGAGCTGGAGCTTGGCGGCATCAGTCCGCTGGTAACGCCCAACCGGGACTTCTACCGGATCGATACCGCGCTCACAGTGCCGGCCGTCGATCCGGACACCTGGGTCCTTAAGGTCACGGGCATGGTGGAAAGGGACATCGAGCTGGATTTCGCCACCCTGCTTTCCAAGCCCATGACCGAACGCCACGTGACCATCGCCTGCGTGTCCAATGAAGTGGGCGGGAACCTGATCGGCAATGCTCTGTGGCTGGGCTGGCCCGTCCGGGAGCTGCTGGCGATGGCCGGGCCACAGAGCGGAGCAGACATGGTCTTGTCCCGGAGCACGGACGGCTGGACGGCCGGCACGCCTTTGGAGGTCCTCACTGATGGCCGGGATGCCCTGCTTGCCGTGGGGATGAACGGCGAGCCGCTGCCACTGGAGCACGGCTTTCCCGTACGGCTTGTCGTCCCCGGCCTGTACGGCTACGTATCCGCCACCAAATGGCTCACAGAACTGAAAGTGACCAGGTTCGCGGACGACGCCGGGTACTGGACACCCCGCGGCTGGAGCGAGCGCGGACCCATCAAGATGTCGTCGCGCATTGACGTGCCGCGCGCCGGGCGTCCGGTGCGTGCCGGAACGGTGGCATTCGGCGGCGTCGCGTGGGCCCAGCACACCGGAATCGGCAAGGTGGAACTGCGCGTCAACCGTGGAGACTGGCAGGCTGCGGAACTTGCTCCCGGTATTTCCCGGGACACCTGGTACCAGTGGCAACTGCCGCTGGCATTGACGCCCGGGCAGTACGAAATCCAGGTCCGCGCCACGGACCTGAACGGTGCGCGTCAGATCGAAGACCGTGCCCGGGTGGCTCCTGACGGCGCCACCGGATTCCACACCATTAGAGTTGACGTGACGCCGTAGCGGGGCGCACGTCGCGTAGGAAGGCCGCAGCAGGCGGAACACCGCTATGAGCCCGACAGCAATGCCCGGACCGAGGTAAGGAACGCATGCACAGCACCGACGACAGGCATCACGCCCGCACTGTGGAGGCCCACCGCGACGCCGTGCGGGAGCTGCTGGCGGGCCTCAGCGGTCCCGGCCGTACCGAACTGCTCCCGCTGCTGGCGGCCCTGGGACGAGGGCTGGCCGGGGATATCCCCGCTCCCGTGGACCTGCCGCCGTTCGCGAATTCCCAAATGGACGGCTTTGCCGTACGCAGCAGTGACATATCCGACGGCGGGACGCTCCTTGCGGTGGTGGCGCCCATCCCGGCCGGGGCCACCGCGGCCGCGCTTGAACCGGGCACGGCAGCCCCGATCATGACCGGAGCCATGATGCCTCCCGGAGCCGACGCCGTCGTGCCGATTGAGAAGGCCGTTCCCGATTCCTTCCCGGACCCCGGAACGGCAGCCACTGTCCGGCTGCCGGCAACACAGCCAGGCACCTATGTCCGCAACGCGGGCAGCGATATCCGTACGGGGGAGCTGGCCCTGGCCGGCGGATCCTTCCTGGGCCCGGGCCAGCTGGGGCTCCTGGCGGCCCTGGGCATCACGCAGGTCAAGGTGCACCGAAGGCTGAAAGTTCTGCTCGCCACCACGGGGGACGAAGTGGTGGAGCCCGGTAACCCGCTGGAACCGGGAAAGATCTACGACTCCAACGGCACGCTTCTCGAAGCAGCCATGAGCCAGGCCGGGGTGGACGTCCTTCGGGCGGCCATCTCGACAGACAACCCCGATGCACTTACGGCTATGTTGCGGGAGCACGCCCCGCAGGTGGACCTGATCGTGACCACGGGCGGCGTCAGCAAAGGCGCCTACGAAGTGGTCAGGCAGGCAGCTGCCGGACAGGACGTGGAATTCCTGCACGTGGCCATGCAGCCCGGCGGTCCCCAAGGGATCGGGCGGTTCGACGGCGTTCCGTTTGTTGGTTTTCCGGGTAACCCGGTCAGCTGCCTGGTTTCCTTCGAGATGTTCCTGCGGCCGGCGCTCAGTTCGCTGTTCGGGGCACCGGCGCCGCGGCCGGCCATCCGGGCCAGGCTCGCGGAGCCGGTGGAATCACCCGGGGGCAAGCACCAGCTCCGGCGCGGCACGCTCCTTCCGGACGGCAGGGTCCGGCTGGAGGGGGGAGCGGGCTCGCATCTCGTTCACGCCCTGGCCAGTTCCAACGCCCTGGTCCACGTCCCGGTGGGGACATCTGCGCTCGCCGCGGGCGCAGAAGTGGAAGTATGGACGCTGTGAATAAAGAAGACACTGCTGCCGGCCTGACGCATCTGCGCCGGGACGGGACAGCCCAGATGGTTGATGTTTCCGGCAAGGCCGAAACCACGCGGGAGGCTACAGCCACCGCCACGGTCCGCACCACCGCGGAGGTGCTCGCCCTCCTGGGCGCTGGGGACCTGCCGAAGGGCGATGCCTTGGCTGTTGCCCGCGTGGCGGGAATCATGGCGGCAAAGAAGACCCCCGAGCTCATCCCGTTGTGCCACCCGTTGCCCATCTCCAAAGTCACCGTCGACTTCGAACTGGGCCGCGACTCCGTCGCGGTGCTGGCGACCGTCAAGACCCGCGGCGTCACGGGCGTCGAAATGGAAGCGCTCACCGCCGCCTCGGTGGCGGCGCTGAGCGTGTACGACATGATCAAAGCAGTGGACAAGCACGCCGTGTTGACCGACATCAGGGTGCTGGCCAAAAGCGGCGGCAAGAGCGGGGACTGGACAGCATGAGCAGCTTTGGACAGCAGCCCGAACCGCACCGCCACGGAGAGGCCACCGGCCGGAAGGCCGGCGTCGTCATTGCCTCCAACCGGGCCGCGGCGGGCATCTACCGCGACGAAACAGGGCCGGTGATCACCGACTGGCTGACTGAGCACGGCTTCGAAACTTTCCCGGCCATGGTGGTGCCCGATGGCGAACCCGTAGGCGCAGCGCTGCGCGCCCTGCTGACGCAGCATCCCGCCGTGATCATCACCAGCGGCGGAACCGGGCTCAGCCCCGATGACCTGACCCCGGAGATGACGGTTCCCCTGCTGGACCGCGAGATTCCCGGGATCATGGAGGGCATCAGGCAGGCCGGCCTCGCCAAAACGCCCATGGCAATGCTGAGCCGCGGACACGCCGGTGCGGCCGGACGGACGTTCATTGTCAATCTTCCCGGATCACCCAAGGGCGTCATGGACGGCCTGAGCGTGCTCGATCCGGTGATCAGCCACCTTTGCGACCAATTGGAAGGCAGCCATGAGCACTAAGAAGGACATGGAGTCCGGATTCGAGATTGTGAACGCCGTGCTGAGCACCGAGCCCATCTCGGTGGCGCAGGCGATCGCTGCGGTGGAATCGGACACGGCGGGCGCCGTCGTCAGCTTCAGCGGCGTGGTCAGGAACCACGACGGCGGCAAGCAGGTTGAGCGGCTCAGCTACAGTGCGCATCCCACGGCCCATCAGGTGATGGCCGACGTCGTCGCCCGGCTGGTGGCCGAACATGCCGGTTCCGAACATGCCGCCTCCGGCGAAGAGCCGGTGCGGATCTGGGCCGCGCACCGGGTGGGCATGCTGGAAATCGGGGACCCCGCGCTGGTGTGCGCCGTGTCGGCGTCGCACCGCGGCCAGGCGTTCGAGGTGTGCTCGGAGCTCGTTGACCGGATCAAGGCTGAGGTGCCCATCTGGAAGGAACAGTTCTTCAGCGACGGGACCGTTGAATGGGTCGGGGCCGGGGCGTAAGGAAGTCCGGGGCCGGAGCGCAGTAACCTCCCGTCCCGGTTCATCCCGGCGGCCGGCCCGACGGTAGGGTTAAGTCCATGACCGAACAACTTGCCGTCGCCGTCCTGGGCGCAAACGGGCGCATGGGCGCCGAGGCCGTGAAAGCCGTTGAAGCGGCCCCCGACATGAAGCTGGTAGCGGCCCTCGGACGCGGTGATTCCCTGGATGAGCTGGTCACCGCCGGTGCCAGGATTGTGGTGGACCTGACGGTTCCCGAGAGCACCGAGGCGAACGTCCGTTTTGCCGTGGAACACGGCATGCACGCCGTCGTCGGCACCACCGGCTGGGATGCCGGCAGGCTCGGCGAACTTGAGGAACTGCTAGGCGGGAGCGCCGGCGTGGGCGTGCTCATTGCCCCGAACTTCGCGCTCGGTTCCGTGCTGGCGTCGGCCTTTGCCGCCAAGGCCGCCAAATACTTCGAATCGGTGGAAGTCATCGAGCTGCACCACCCGGACAAGGTGGACGCGCCCTCGGGCACCGCGGTCCGCACGGCACAGCTGATCGCGGCAGAACGCGCCGCCGCCGGAGTAGGCGCCAGCCCGGACGCCACCACCACCGAACTTGCCGGTGCCCGTGGCTGCGACGTGGACGGCGTCAGGGTCCACAGTGTTCGCCTCCGCGGCCTCGTGGCCCACCAGGAAGTCCTGCTCGGCGGACCGGGGGAGCAGCTGACACTCCGGCACGACTCCTTCGACCGTGCCTCCTTCATGCCGGGCGTGCTGCTGGGAGTGCGGAACGTTGCCGGCCACCCCGGGCTGACCGTGGGCCTGGACGGCTACCTGGACCTCGGAGTCTGACGGCTATGGGCAACGTCCTCGCCGGCCTGAAGAAGAACCGCACCAAAATCTGGGTCGGCGCGGTGACGCTCCTGCTGGTTTTCTACTTGGTGGTGTCCTTCCAGCGCTCCGTGCTGCTCATCACCGATCCCAACCCTGTGGCGAAGGCCATTGGCGCCGCCTATTTGATCCTGCCCGTCATCGGCGCCTGGGCGCTGGTACGCGAACTTATGTTTGGTGCCCGGACGGAACAGATGGCCAAGGTCCTCGAAGCGGAAGGCGGCCTGCCGGTCGACAACCTGCGGCGCACCCCCGCCGGACGGATCGTGCGGGAATCCGCGGACGCCGAGTTTGAAAAGTACCGGACAGAAGCAGAATCAGCGCCGGAGGACTGGCGCTCGTGGTTCCGGCTCAGCTGTGCCTACGACGCCGCCGGCGACCGCAAGCGCGCCCGGGCCTCCATGCGTGATGCCGTGAAGCTGTTCCGCGGGGGCGGCAGCCCCGCCTAGCGGACGCCCGACCGCTGGTAGCGGCCCACCTCGCTGGCTGCGTGGGCCACCCACTCCAGCGGCCCCCGCCAGTTGAGCACTGCGACTGACCCTCCGATGAGCACGGCGGTCAGCGCCTGGGCCGCATACACGCCTTCCTCAGTCCACCCGGCCGGCAGCGGCTGCAGGTACATGGCGGCCACCAGGCAAACATGCGCCGTGTACAGGCTGAGGGTCATGGCACCTGCACCCCGCAGCGGCAGCAACAGGTCCAGGGCGAGCCATTCGCCCAGCCTCCCCAGCAGCAGGCAGGCACCCACCACGGCGGCGGCCACGGCGGACGTATGGAGCAGGTCCAGCGTGGTGCCCGAGTGCGGCGCGCTGCTCGCAAGCCACCACCACGAGCCGGACTGCTCGATCCCCGCAAGATTCACCTGCAGGAGGCTGTCCAGCGGGTAACGGGGGTCCGCCAGCCGGGCCTGCAGCGCTTCCTTGCCGCCCCACGCATCCATCGCCAGCACGCCCAGCCATTTGGCCAGCACGGCCACCACGGTTCCGCCGGCCAGCAGCAGCACCTGGATGGTTGCCTTCGCCAGTGCCAGCCGGCCGATCACCAGCCCGATCAGCAGGTAGCTCAGCCATTGCAGGACGGGGTAGTAGCCGGTCAGGAAGATATCCCCGAGCAGGCGCCCGGGCGTGGCGAGGTCGTCCCAGTTGGGGTTGTGGCCCAGCTTGAGCGCCGGCGAAGGTGCCAGCAGCCACGGCCGCAGCAGGTAGGCCAGCAGCGGCGAACCCACCACCCAGCCGGCAGCCAGCGCGCAGAGCGGTTTGATGCTGAGTCCGATGAACGGAAGGACGCACAGGAACAACACCGCGTAGTGGACCAGGATCACCGCGACGTTCACTTCCAGGCCGCCCAGGAAAAGTCCGACGACGGCGATCACCAGGGCGCGGAGCGCAATTCCCCGGCGTGCGCCGCTCAGCTCCTGGCCTTGCAGCGGACGCTGCTTACCGGTGGACAGGGCCAGGCCGATCCCGGCCAGGACGGCAAAAAGTGCAGCCGCCCGTCCCGAGAAGGTCAGGCCGATCCAGGTGGGCGTCAACTGTGCGTCGGCTTCGAAGGTGGGAAGCAGGTGCGTGGCCATCATGCCGAGCAGCGCCAGTCCCCGGGCCGCGTCGATTCCGGTGAGTCTCGTCGTCTTAGTGGTGCCTGGGGCGGTCCGCGAGGGTGAAGCAGTGCCACGGGAGGTCATGAGCCGATGGTCTCATATCCGGCTGGAAGGCCCTTGTGTTCGAATATATGTTCGAATAGCATCGTTCCATGAACAATGCACCAGAACGTGGAACTGCTGCTTCGGGGCCGCTCCGGGCGATGAGCCCCGGCGTGGTCGATTTTCTCTTCAGGCAACTTGTGGCCGGAGAGCCCGCCGAGGATATCCAGTGGAGCAGTGAGGGCGTGGCCCTCTCGGCCCAGCCTCCCGGCGCGGAACTGGCGCGCAGGCTCTCCGAATGCGACCTTGAAGCCCTCACGCCCACGGAACTCTTCGACTACGTCCGCGCCGCCCAGCGGCTCGCCGCCTGGGCGGAGTCGCTCCGCCAGGATGCTGTAGGCCGCTACTGCGGCACCGGCCGCCCGGAACCGTCCCCAGGCCCGAAAAAGTGACGCCCTCCGGCGCGAATTTGACGATGATCACGCCGCCGCCATTGTCCTAACAAGCCGGGGACAAGGTAACGTTTTTCCTATGGCTGACACTTCCGCGAATATCCCTGCATTCGGTACCCTCCTGACCGCAATGGTCACGCCGTTTTTCGAAGACGGCAAAGTGGACTACCAGCAGGCGGCGGAACTGGCTGTCAAGCTTGTCGACGACGGCTGCGACGGCCTCGTCGTCACCGGAACCACGGGAGAAACGTCCACCCTCACCGACGAGGAGAACGTGGGCATGTTCCGTGCGGTCAAGGAAGCTGTCGGCGGCCGCGCCGCCATCATCGCCGGCACCGGAACGAATGACACCGCGCACTCCGTGCACCTTTCCCAGCAGGCAGCCGAGGTTGGCGTTGACGGACTGCTGCTCGTCACGCCGTACTACAACAAGCCCAGCCAGGCCGGCGTCCGCGCCCACTTTGAGACCATTGCCTCCGCCACCGACGTCCCCGTGATGCTCTACGACATCCCGGGCCGTTCCTCAATCCAAATTGCCCCGGACACGATGATCCGTCTCGCCGAGCACCCGAACATTGTTGCGGTCAAGGATGCCAAGGCCGATTTCGCCGCCGCGACGCGCGTGATGGCGCAGACTGACCTCCTGTTCTACTCCGGAGACGACGGACTGACCCTGCAGTGGATGGCGCTGGGCGCCGTCGGCCTCGTGGGCGTGACGACGCACGTTGCCACCCGCCGGTTCCGCGAGCTGATCGACGCCGTCAACGCGAACGACCTCGGCACCGCCCGGAAGATCAATTTTGAACTTGAACCTGTCGTCCGGGCCACGATGACCCGCGTGCAGGGGGCCGTTGCGGCCAAGCAGATTCTTAAATGGCAGGGAGTCCTGCCCAACTCGGTTGTCCGTTTGCCCCTCGTGGAGCCGGACGAAGCTGAGATCGCAATCATCCGCGAGGATTTGGCGGAAGCAGGAATGGTCTTTTCCTGATCGGCAAAGACCTCTCCTGCTTTCGCCCGGAAAGTAGTGCACTATGACCCAAACCGCCCTTCCCGGCCTTGTTACGCCGCCGAAACTGCCCAAGGACACCCTGCGGATCGTTCCGCTCGGTGGCCTCGGGGAGATCGGCCGCAACATGACCGTTTTCGAAATCGACGGCAAGCTGCTCATCGTTGACTGCGGCGTCCTCTTCCCGGAGGAGACCCAGCCCGGCGTCGACCTGATCCTGCCTGATTTCTCCTACATCGAGAACCGACTCAATGACATCGTCGCCGTCGTTCTGACGCACGGCCACGAGGACCACATCGGTGCCGTTCCGTACCTGCTGCGCCTGCGCGCCGACATTCCCCTGGTGGGCTCCCAGCTGACGCTGGCCCTGATCGAGGCGAAGCTGCAGGAGCACCGGATCAAGCCGATCACCCAGGTCGTCACCGAGGGACAGGTGCAGAAGTTCGGCCCGTTCGAATGCGAATTCGTGGCCGTCAACCACTCGATCCCTGACGCCCTGGCCGTGTTCCTCCGTACCTCCGGCGGCACCGTGCTGCACACCGGCGACTTCAAGATGGACCAGTTGCCCCTGGACGGCCGCATCACCGACCTCCGCCACTTCGCCAAGCTCGGCGAAGAAGGCGTGGACCTGTTCATGTCGGACTCCACCAACGCCGACGTGCCGGGCTTCACCACCGCCGAGAAGGAAATCGGTCCCACCCTGGACCGGCTCTTCGGCCAGGCCACGAAGCGACTGATCGTCGCGTCCTTCTCATCGCACGTGCACCGCGTTCAGCAGGTCCTGGACGCCGCGGCCAACCACAACCGCAAGGTTGCCTTCGTGGGCCGCTCGATGGTCCGCAACATGGCCATCGCCGAGAAGCTCGGCTACCTCGACGTACCCCCGGGCATCCTCGTCGACATCAAGAACATCGACAACCTCCCGGACAACCGTGTGGTGCTGATGTCCACCGGTTCCCAGGGCGAGCCGATGGCAGCCCTGTCCCGCATGGCCAATGGCGACCACCGCGTCGTCGTCGGCCAGGGCGACACCGTCATCCTCGCCTCGAGCCTGATCCCCGGCAACGAGAACGCCGTCTTCCGCATCATCAACGGCCTGCTCAAGCTCGGCGCCGATGTCATCCACAAGGGCAACGCAAAGGTCCACGTGTCCGGCCACGCGGCCGCCGGGGAACTGCTGTACTGCTACAACATCCTCGAACCGCTGAACGCCATGCCGGTCCACGGTGAGACGCGGCACCTGATTGCCAACGGCAAGATCGCCCTCGAGTCCGGCGTGCCGGACGAGAGCATCCTGCTCGCGGACAACGGCACCGTAATCGACCTCCGGGACCACCAGGCCGACGTCGTGGGCCAGGTCGAAGTCGGCTACGTCTATGTTGACGGCTCCAGCGTCGGTGAAGTCACGGAAGCTGACCTGAAGGACCGCCAGACCCTCGGCGATGAAGGCTTCATCTCGATCATCACCGTGATTCACCGCGCCACCGGCAAGGTGGTCTCCGGACCGGAAATCCACGCCCGCGGCGTGGCAGAAGACGATTCCGTCTTCGACGAAATCATTCCGAAGATCAACGCTGCGCTGGAAGAGGCCGTTCTCAACCACACGGACCACACCACGCACCAGCTGCAGCAGGTTGTCCGCCGCGTCGTGGGCACATGGGTGAACCGCAAGCTCCGCCGCAAGCCCATGATCATTCCGGTGGTGCTGGAAGCGTAAAGCGCCTGGGATGGTTGACGGGGCCCTCCCCACCGGAAAGTGTGCCTTCGGGCCGCAGTCCGCGGGGGAGGGCCCCGTCATTTAAGCCCCTTGGAGCCCGCCCCTCAACGCGCTGCACCTGCCGCCCTGTTCGCAACATGCATCGTGGAACGCCCCGGAAATCCGCGGTTTTTGGCTGGACTTCGGGTACCGTGGCGGGTATGGCGACACGTACCTCCTCCGCGCCTAGAGGCAACTCAAGCGGCAAAACAGGCAGCTCAGCGGGCAGGGGCTCCGGCTCCGCTGCGTCCAAATCCACCCGGGCCGGAGGAACGTCAGGCACCGCACGCACGCGTCAGATGGCCGCAGTCGAACCCCGGCAGCCCTGGCTTGTGCGGGTGGCGGCAGGCGCATGGCTGGGTATCGGGCACGTCGTCGGCGGCGGTGTCCGCCGGATCGGCCATGACGTCAGCGACCTCGCGCCCGAGGACCGCCGGGACGGCGCCGCACTCTTCAACCTCGCCCTGGGCGTGTTCGTCGCCACCTTCGCTTGGTGGGGCTTCAAGGGGTGGTTCCCCGACACAGTGTTCGCGATCGTCAACGGCACGTTCGGCTGGATGTCGCTGCTGCTGCCGCTCATGCTGTTCGTCTGTGCCTTCCGGCTGTTCCGCCAGCCTTCGGACGGACGGGGCAACAACAGGATCGGCATCGGTTTCCTCATCATGACCTTTGCCGGCTGCGGCCTGGCTCACGTGATTGGCGGCCAGCCCACAGTCACGGACGGCTTCGACGGACTGCGCCAGGCGGGCGGAATGCTCGGCTTCCTGGCCGCGTCGCCGCTGGCAGCGCTGCATACCGCGGTGCCTGTGGCAGTCTACGGCCTGCTCGCCTTCACCTCCCTCCTGATCGTGACCGCCACCCCCTTCGGCGCGATTCCCCGCCGGATCAGGGATGCCTATGAACACCTCATGGGCATCGACCTGCAGGAACCCGGCGACGGCCACGACCGCAGCTACCTCTACGAAAACTCCGCCCCGGCAGCGCCCAAGAAGAAGAGGCGCGGCCGGCTGTTCGGCAAAGACCAGGAAAATGATCCCCGCCTCGAAGGGTATGTGGGTGACGAAGCTTTCGAACATGCCGTCATCGACGACGACGAGGCCGCCGACAGCGCCGACGGCCCCAAGGCAGGCGGCAAAAGCCCCCGCCCGGCACCGGGCGTGCGCCGGCCCACCCAGGCCGAAATCGCCGTCGAGAAGATCAAGGCGGCCCAGGGGCTGGGCACCAGGGGGCCGGAGGCAAACGGCGAGAACGCCACCGAGGCCATCCCGCTGGTGACCCCCGGGATGGTGGCTGCCGGGTCGCTCAACCCCGCAGCCGCGGCCGGAGCCGGTGCTGCTGCCGCTGCGTCAGCCGCGCAGGTGCCCTCGCGCCCGGTGGCCCCCGCGCCGCCGCCCACGCCGATTCCGCAGCGTACGGAGCAGCTGTCGCTGGCAGGCGACGTCACGTACACCCTGCCGTCCTCCGACGTGCTGACCCCGGGGTCCATCCCGAAGGAGCGCACCGAGGCCAACGACGCCATCGTGGCCTCCCTGACGGAGACGCTGACCCAGTTCAACGTCGACGCCCAGGTGACCGGCTTCAGCCGCGGCCCTACCGTTACGCGTTACGAAATCGAGCTCTCGCCGGGCACCAAGGTGGAGCGCGTCACCGCCCTGTCAAAAAACATCTCGTACGCCGTCGCCTCCAGCGACGTCCGCATCCTCAGCCCCATCCCCGGCAAGTCCGCCATCGGCATCGAAATCCCGAACACGGACCGCGAGACGGTCTCCCTCGGCGACGTGCTCCGCAGCCAGAACGCCCGCCGCACCGACCACCCGATGGTGATGGGCGTCGGCAAGGACGTCGAGGGCGGCTACGTCGTGGCGAACCTGGCCAAGATGCCCCACCTGCTCGTGGCAGGTGCCACCGGCGCCGGTAAGTCGTCCTTCGTGAACTCCATGATCACCTCGATCCTGATGCGCGCCACGCCGGACGAAGTGCGGATGGTCATGGTGGACCCCAAGCGTGTGGAACTCACGGCGTATGAGGGCGTCCCGCACCTGATCACGCCCATCATCACCAACCCGAAGAAGGCCGCCGAAGCCCTCCAGTGGGTGGTCCGCGAGATGGACGCCCGCTACGACGACCTCGCCAACTACGGCTTCAAGCACATCGATGACTTCAACAAGGCGGTCCGGGCCGGCAAGGTCCACCCGCCGGTCGATTCCAAGCGTGTGATCCGCCCGTACCCGTACCTGCTGGTGATCGTGGACGAACTTGCCGACCTCATGATGGTGGCTCCGCGGGACGTCGAAGATTCCATCGTCCGCATCACCCAGCTGGCCCGTGCCGCCGGCATCCACCTGGTCCTGGCCACACAGCGGCCGTCGGTCGACGTCGTGACCGGCCTGATCAAGGCCAACGTCCCGTCCCGCATGGCGTTCGCCACCTCCTCCGTCACCGACTCCCGCGTGGTCCTGGACCAGCCCGGTGCGGAAAAGCTCATCGGCCAGGGTGACGCGCTCTTCCTTCCCATGGGCGCCTCCAAGGCGATGCGTGTGCAGGGCGCCTGGGTCACGGAATCCGAGATCCATAAGGTCGTCGAACACGTCAAGGGCCAACTCAAGGCTGTCTACCGCGATGACGTTGCCCCCGAGGCGGAGAAGAAGCAGATCGACGACGACATCGGGGACGACCTCGAAGTCCTGCTCCAGGCCACCGAACTCGTGGTCACCACCCAGTTCGGCTCCACGTCAATGCTGCAGCGGAAGCTGCGCGTCGGCTTCGCGAAGGCCGGCCGGCTCATGGACCTGCTCGAATCCAGGGGAGTGGTAGGCCCCTCCGAGGGCTCCAAGGCCCGCGACGTGCTGGTGAAGCCCGACGACCTTGCGGCAGTCCTCGCCGCCATGAAGGGCCAGGAGGCTCCGTCCGCGCCGGATTCCCAGACCGCGGCGCTGAGCGACAACGCCAACGCGAACATCGCCCAGGGCGGTTACGCCGAGGACCTTGTGGCAGCGGACCTGGACAACCGGACCCAGAACGTCGAGTACTATGACGGCGCCGACGGCAACTCCGGCGACGACGAAGACGGCTCCGAGGACGCCTGGTCGCTCACCGGACGGTAGCCTAGGAGAGTGACTAGCACTGAAGCCAACAGCTCAGGCTCCGCCTCCGGGATCTGGAACCTTCCGAACATCCTGACGATGCTGCGGATTGTCCTGGTGCCGTTCTTCGTCTGGTTCCTCATCGCGGACGCGCCGGGGCTGGATGCGCTGAACGGTCTCTGGCGGTGGGCTGCGGCCCTCACGTTCGCGGTGGCCATCTACACGGACAAACTCGACGGCGACATCGCCCGCAGCAGGGGACTGATCACCGATTTCGGAAAGATCGCCGATCCGATCGCAGACAAACTGCTCACGGGCTCCGCGCTCGTGATGCTGTCCCTCCTGAACGAACTGCCGTGGTGGATCACTGTTCTGATCCTGGCCCGCGAATGGGGTATTACGGCACTGCGGTTCTTCGTGATCCGATACGGCGTCATCCCTGCGTCCCGGGGCGGCAAGCTGAAGACTGTGGTTCAGACGGTCGCGATCCTGCTGTACGTGGTTCCGCTCGCCTCCCTGGCCCCGTGGCTCGGTGTGGTGTCCTTCCTGGTGATGCTGGCCGCTGTGGCGATCACCGTGTGGACCGGCGGACAATATGTCGTAGAAGCGCTGAAGCTGCGGGCCAACGGCCGGCGCGCAGCCAGCCGGCCCGTCCAGGGAGAACTGCCATGAGCAATCTGCACCGCATCGCTGAACAGGCCGTGACGGGCGCCATCTCGCGGAGCCTGACGGTGGCCACCGCCGAATCGCTGACTGCGGGCATGGTGGCCGCGGTACTCGCAGACACCCCCGGCGCCTCGGGCATGCTCCAGGGCGGGGTGGTTTCCTACCAGAATTCAGTCAAGGCAGGCGTCCTGGGCGTCCCGCAAGAGCTGCTCGACGCCGTCGGATCCGTAGAGGGAGCTGTTGCGGAAGCGATGGCAGAGGGGGCCCGGCGGGTCCTCGGAGCAGACATCGGGGTATCCACCACCGGTGTTGCCGGCCCGGAACCGCACGGCGGGAAAGCAGTGGGCACGGTCTTCGTCGGTGTCGCCACCGCGGAGGGCACGACGTCGTTCGGTTATGTTTTCGAGGGGAATCGCGCCGACATCCGCGGCCAGGCGTGCGCGGCTGCTTTGGAGCGGCTGCTTGAGGCCCTATCTTCCGGGGCTTACCCGGCGTAAAGTTGCCGGGAACAAAATTTGATTCCTAATAGTTGTTACATTGTGTCGCTTCCGAATGACGGTGGCGCCTAGGATGAATAAATAATTACGGTTCGCCGGATGAAGGCGGACCTTAACGTACGAGGGAGCAAGGCGATACAGATGGTAAAGCAGCCCGTATCCGTGAACGGCGTTGTCCGCTGGAAGGATGTGGGCCTCGCCGATCAGGCAAAGAGCGAACAGAAGGAGCGCAAGATGGTAGTACTTCGTCACGAAATCGGTGATGTTCTGCGCGACGTTCGCCAGCGTCAAGGCCGAACCCTCCGCGAAGTGTCACACAGTGCCCGGGTTTCCCTGGGGTATCTCAGTGAAGTGGAGCGCGGCCAGAAGGAAGCCTCTTCGGAGCTGCTGTCTTCGATCTGCTCGGCCCTGGACGTCCCGCTGTCCAGCATGCTCCGCGAAGTCAGCGACCGCGTTGCCGTCGCTGAAGGTGTTGCTGTTCCGGACACCGTTCCGCAGGAATTCTCGCAGCGTTACGGCCGCGACCTTGACCGCGAACTCAATACTGACCTGTCTGACGAACTGGCCAAGGGACTGCTCTCGGGCGCCCGCTGACCCGCAACCGCTCAGAACCTGGACTTTAGTCCCTGACACGAAGGCCGCCGGCTGTGCCGGCGGCCTTCGTTGTCTATTCCGCGGCGGCTATTTCGGCTCGTCCTTCGGGAAGCCGTCCCGTTCATAGGTCGCGTTGAGCTTGGCCATGTAAGCGGCGAGCGTCTGCAGCTCCTCCACCGGCCATTCCCCCAGCCGCTCGCGGAAAACCTCGCGGCGGGCATCCTGCACCTGGTGCATCTTCTCTTCGCCCTTGGGCGTCAGCCGGATGGTCTGGGCGCGGCCGTCGAGGGGGTCCGCTTCCTTGGAAACCAAGCCGATGCTCTCAAGGAACGCGATCTGGCGGCTGACCGAGGGCTTGCCCACGCCGATGCACGAAGCGAGTTCGGTGAGCCTGATGGGACCCTCGCGGCGGATAACGGTGAGAAGGCCATAGGCCGCCGGTTCCATGTCCGGGTGGACCTGCCGGGACAGCTGCTGGGAGATGGAGCGGCCACGGCGCCAGAACAGGCTGATCTGGTGCTCCACGGTTCGCAGGGCATCATCGACGCTGTTTTCGGTGGCCCCGGAGGCATCGGGTTCCACGGCTGGGTTGCTCATGGCAACCATTCTATTGGCCGCAGGCGTGAGAGACTTTATCCGTGCGAATCAGCGACTTTTGGCGGCTCATGGACGATGAGTTCGGGGCGGGGTACTCTCGCGTCCTCAGCAGTTCCCTGGTGCTGGCGGGTGTCGGAGGCCGGACCGCCGACCAGGCGCTGGCGGCCGGCATCCCCCCGCGCCAGGTCTGGCTGGCGATGTGCGACGTCCAGGACGTCCCGGCTGACCGCCGGCTGGGCAGGGACATCAAGCCGTCCCGGAACTGACGCCACCGGCCTGACACGCCGCAGGATTGTTCGAATATCTGTTCGGGTCGGGCTATGCTTTTTTCAGACCGTTGTCCACATACGCAATGTCATCCGGCAATAATGTCGGTCGGTGCCGTTAGCGTCGGTGATGACAGATAAAGGGCCGCTCAGGCCACTCCACAGCGAGAAAACTAGAGGTGTGAACCATGGCGGCAGCCCCGGATCGTCAGAAGGCGCTCGACGCAGCGCTGGCCCAGATCGACAAGCAGTTCGGCAAAGGCTCCGTCATGCGGCTGGGCGACGAAGTACGAGCTCCCATCGAAGTGATCCCCACCGGCTCCATTGCCTTGGACGTTGCCCTTGGAATTGGCGGCCTGCCGCGCGGGCGTGTGGTGGAGATCTACGGCCCGGAATCGTCAGGTAAGACCACCGTGGCCCTGCATGCCGTGGCGAATGCCCAGCGCCAGGGCGGCATTGCCGCCTTCATCGACGCCGAGCACGCCCTCGATCCGGAATACGCCGCGAAGCTGGGTGTCGATACCGACGCGCTGCTGGTATCCCAGCCGGACACCGGTGAGCAGGCCCTGGAAATCATGGACATGCTGATCGGCTCGGGCTCCCTCGATGTCATCGTCATCGACTCCGTGGCAGCACTGGTGCCCCGCGCGGAAATCGAAGGTGACATGGGCGACAGCCACGTTGGCCTGCAGGCCCGCCTGATGAGCCAGGCGCTCCGTAAGATCACCGGACGCTTGAGCCAGACCAAGACCACCGCCATCTTCATCAACCAGCTGCGCGAGAAGATCGGTGTCTTCTTCGGATCGCCCGAGACCACCACCGGCGGTAAGGCACTGAAGTTCTACGCCTCCATCCGCATCGACGTCCGCCGCATCCAGACGCTGAAGGAAGGCGCCGATTCGGTGGGCAACCGCACCAAGGCGAAAATCGTCAAGAACAAGATGGCCCCGCCCTTCAAAATCGCCGAGTTCGACATCATCTACGGCCAGGGCATCTCCCGCGAGGGCGGCATCATCGACATGGGCGTTGAGCACGGCCTGATCAAGAAATCCGGTTCATGGTTCACCTACGACGGCGACCAGCTGGGCCAGGGCATGGAAAACTCCCGGCGCTTCCTGCGGGACAACCCGGAGCTTGCCGCGGAACTGGAGCGCCTCATCAAGGAGAAGCTGGGCGTCGGCGTCAAGCCGGCCGCGGCCGAAACTGAAGAGTCGCCGAAGCTCAAGGCCGTTGACGGTTTCTAGGGGAACCCGGCGGGGCGGTCCGGGTTCGGAGGCTGAACAGGATGCCGAACCGGATCCGGCCGCGGTGGCCCGGGCCATCGTGCTGCGGCAGCTGACCAGCTCGCCCAAGAGCAGGCTGCAGCTGTCCCGCAAGCTTGCCGAGCGCAACGTCCCGGAGGATGTGGCGGAAGCCGTCCTCGACCGTTTCGAGGAAGTCCGGCTCGTCGATGACGCGGAGTTCGCGGATATGTGGGTCCGGAGCAGGTCCCAGACCCGGAAGCTCGCGAAGGGAGCGTTACGGCGCGAGCTGGCGGACAAAGGTATTGACGCCGACATCGCGGCACGCGCCCTGGAGCAGCTCAGCGACGACGCGGAAGAGTCCGCTGCGCGGGAACTCGTCGAACGCAAACTGAAGGGCGGGGTTCACCTCGCGGACCGGGCTGAGCGGGACAAGGTGACGCGTCGGCTGGCATCGATGCTGGCGCGGAAGGGATACCAGCCTTCACAGGCCTTCCGGATCGTAGGCGAGGTACTCGAGTCCGCGGCGGCGGACCCGGACGGTGAGCGGGCGGCCACGGAATTCCTGTGAACCGGTACCCTTAACAGGTGAGTTTGACCATTCCCTCCCCAGCGTCCGGCACCAGCCCCTCCGCCAGCATCGATGCAGCACCTGAGGCAGCCCCGCCGCGCACCTATCAGGTGCGCACCTTCGGCTGCCAGATGAACGTGCACGACTCAGAACGGATGGCCGGCATGCTGGAAGGCGCCGGTTATGTGCCTGCGTCCGGCGACCACGCGGATGTCGTGGTGTTCAACACGTGCGCGGTCCGGGAAAACGCTGATAACAAGCTCTACGGCAATCTCGGGATGCTGGCGCCGGTCAAGGCAGCGAACCCGGGCATGCAGATAGCGGTGGGCGGTTGCCTGGCCCAGAAGGACCGGGAAACGATCCTGAAGAAGGCCCCGTGGGTTGATGCGGTGTTTGGTACCCACAACGTCGGTGCCCTGCCCGCGCTGTTGGACCGCGCCCGGCACAACAATGAAGCGCAGCTCGAGATCCTTGAGTCACTGGACGTTTTCCCGTCCACGCTTCCCACCAAGCGGGACTCGGTGTACTCGGGCTGGGTGTCCATTTCCGTGGGGTGCAACAACACCTGCACGTTCTGCATCGTGCCTGCGCTGCGCGGCAAGGAAAAGGACCGCCGCCCGGGCGACATTCTCGCCGAGATCCAGGCGCTGGTGGATGACGGCGCGATCGAAGTCACGCTCCTGGGCCAGAACGTAAATTCCTACGGTGTGGAGTTCGGCGACCGCCAGGCTTTCTCCAAACTGCTCCGCGCCTGCGGCGAAATAGAAGGGCTGGAACGCGTCAGGTTCACCAGCCCGCACCCCGCGGCGTTCACTGACGACGTCATTGACGCCATGGCCGAAACCCCGAACGTCATGCCGCAGCTCCACATGCCGCTGCAGTCAGGCTCGGACAAAGTACTCAAGGACATGAAGCGGTCCTACCGTTCCACCAAGTTCCTCGGCATTTTGGACAAAGTCCGGGAACGGATTCCGCATGCAGCCATCTCCACCGACATCATTGTGGGCTTCCCCGGCGAAACCGAAGAGGACTTCCAGGCCACCCTGGACGTCGTCGAGAAATCCCGTTTTGCCACGGCCTTCACGTTCCAGTACTCCAAGCGTCCCGGCACTCCTGCTGCCGACCTGCCGGACCAGCTCCCGAAGGCCGTGGTGCAGGAGCGCTTTGAGCGATTGACCGCCCTGCAGGACCGGATCGCTGCCGAGGAAAATGCCCGCCAGCTGGGCCGCCGCGTGGAAGTCATGGTCACCGCGCAGTCCGGCCGCAAGGCAGAAGAAACCCACCGGTTGTCCGGCCGGTCGCAGGACCAGCGGCTGGTGCACTTCTCGGTCCCTGAGGGCTCAGAGAAGCCCCGGCCCGGTGACCTCGTGACCGTCACCATCACTGAAGCCGCAGCCTTCCACCTGGTGGCCGATCCGGCGACGGCGGCAGACTACACGCTGCGCCGCTCCCGTGCCGGCGACGCCTGGGACAGGTCCCAGGCGGACTCCTGCGGTGCCCCGCTGCCCGGCAGCGGTTCCGGCACGAACGGCAGCAAGGGTGGGGTGTCCTTGGGCATGCCGGCTCTTCCCGTCCGACGCAGCTAGGCGATGGTCAACACGCCGCCTGCCGTCATCGCAGTGGTCGGCCCCACCGGGTCTGGGAAGTCGGACCTCGCAGTCGCATTGGCGCTGGAACTTGGCGGTGAAGTCATCAACGCAGACGCCATGCAGTTCTACCGCGGCATGGACATCGGGACCGCCAAGATCACTGCCGAGGAACGCAGGGGAGTCCCGCACCACCTGCTGGATACGCTCGACATCACCGAAGAAGCCAGCGTTTCGGACTTCCAGCGCGAGGCCAGGGCCGCCATCGCCGAGATCCACGGGCGCGGCAAGCGGGCCATCCTGGCCGGGGGCTCCGGCCTTTATGTCCGGGCCGCACTGGACGTGCTCGAGTTCCCGGGGACCGATCCGGCCGTCCGGCGCCGACTGGAAGCCGAGCTCGACGACGCCGGCCTCGCGCCGCTGCGCGCCCGGCTCGAAGCGGTCGACCCCGTTTCCGCCGCCCGCCTGGGCGACGCCCGCAGGGTGGTCCGTGCCCTGGAGGTCTTCGAGCTGACGGGGCGTCCTTTCAGTTCCTTCATGCCGGTGCGGGAGTACTTCCAGCCAGCGGTACAGATCGGACTCGACGTCGACAGGGAACTCCTGAAGGACAGACTGGCGCGCCGTGTCCACGGCATGGTGGCCAACGGACTGCAGGCTGAGGTGCAGCGGTTGGACGCTGCAGGGCTGCGGAACGGCAAGACCGCAGCGCGAGCACTGGGCTATTCCCAGTTCCTGAAGGTTCTCGACGGTGAGTGGGATGCCGGCCAAGCCACGGAAGACACAATCGTGGCCACCCGGAAATTCGCCCGCAGGCAGCTCACCTGGTTCAGGGCGGATCCCCGCATCACCTGGCTCGACTGGCAGGACCCGGACCTGGTGGCCAAGGCGGCAGCCGTCTGCCGCTGAGCCGCGCCCTGGTGTGCCTGCGGGTGTCCTGCCCGCCCCGCCGGGACGGTAACCTTGGAGCATGGACGAAACGCTTGCACCCGCCCCTGACCGCGCACTCCAGGGGCTGAGCGGCCTGGCCTTCTCTAAAGGCCATGGCACCGGCAACGATTTCGTGCTGGTTGCAGACCCCGAGGGTACCTGGCCCATTGCGCCCGAGCAGGTTGCGGAACTCTGCGACCGCCACCGCGGCATCGGCGGCGACGGGCTGATCCGCGCGGTTCCGTCGCGGTACCTCCCGGAAGGACGTGAGCTGCAGGCCGTCCACCCTGATGCCGAGTGGTTCATGGACTACCGCAACGGGGACGGATCCCTGTCCGAAATGTGCGGAAACGGCGTGCGGGTGTTCGTCCACTTCCTCATCGCTGAAGGACTCGTCCGGCTTGACGCCGGCGACGCACTGACAATCGGCACGCGCGGGGGCGTCAAGACGGTAGTGCGGACCGACAACGGCTACGCCGTGGACATGGGCCCGTGGGAATTCATCTTCCCGGGTGAGGCCACCGCCCGGGCCATGGACTCGCTCGTGACCGCGGACGGCCTCGAGGTGCCCCGCCCGGCGCTGTCCGTCAGCATGGGCAATCCGCACACTGTGGTGGCCCTCGCAGAACTCAGCGAGCTCGAGGCAACGCAGCTTTTCAAGGCACCGCAGGTTGATCCGAAGCCGGCCCACGGTACCAATGTCGAGTTCGTCGTCCCGTCCGAGCCGCTCGTCCACGACGGCGTCGGGACCGTCACCATGCGTGTCCACGAACGCGGTGTGGGGGAGACGCAGTCCTGCGGCACCGGCGCGTGCGCGGCAGCGGTTGCCATCCGTCACTGGGCCGGGCAGGGCGCCCCGGACGCCTGGAACGTCAAGGTTCCCGGCGGCGTCGTCGGGGTGAAGTTCTTTGCGGGGCCGGAAGGCCACGAACATGTGGAGCTCAGCGGTCCGGCCGTGATCGTGGCTAGCGGGACGCTTTCCTGACCCTCAGGATCCGGAAGGACTTCGAGGTGCTCTCCCGGGTGACATTGAAACTGCTGTCCAATTCGGCGTCCAGCCAGCGCTGGAGGGAATCCGAACCAAGGTTCTTCTGGACCACCAGCCAGGCGGATCCGCCCGGGGCCAGCCGGGGCAGCCACTTCAACAGCAGCGAGTGAAGCTCGTCTTTTCCAATCCGGATGGGGGGATTGGACCAGATCGTGTCGAACCGGATGCCGGCATCGACGTCGTCGGGCAGGCTGGCGGTGACGTTGCCCAGCCCCAGCAGGGCCGCATTTTCGTTGGTGAGTGCGATGCAGCGCTCATTCACGTCCACGGCGTAGACGTGTGCGTGCGGCGCACGGAGGGCCATGGTGAGGGCGATGGGACCCCAGCCGCAGCCGATGTCCAGCAGGTTGCCCTGGGGGGACGGGGCCGGGACGTCGGCCAGCAGGACCGCCGTTCCCTTGTCGATGCCGTCGGGGCTGAAGATGCCGTTGGACGTCTGCAGCCTGCGGGTTTCACCGGCAAGTTCCACAGTGAGCGGTTTGCGGGTGAACGGCCCGGCCGGCTGGGCGCTGAAATAGTGTGCAGACTCCATAACTCGCCAGATTAGTTGCCACGCGCGCCGATGGGAAACGCGGACGGGAACGATGCAGGGAAACCGGTCTGCTAAGGTTTAATCCATGTTCTTGATCTTTGAGTAGTCGGCACGGGCCTAAGCCCGTCCCGCAGCGACGCAGGTATTCACCTTCCGCTCAGTGCGCCGTCCTGCCGTGACTATCCGGCCCGACGTCCCGCCCGTACTACTTGGAGTCCAGCAATGCTGATCATCTGAACCGTGGCGTACCAACTGCCACCGACATCCCGGCCCTCCGCGCAGCCGCCTGCCTCGCAGGACACCTGCGCCACCACCCGCTTCACCACCAATTCCGCCGGCCGCCGCCCAGCGAGCCGCCGGCATTCCAGGAGCCCGAATGACCACTAGTCGTCAGCCCAGCGCGAATACCGCCCCGCAGACAACCAATCAGCATTATTCTGAAGGTGTCGAATCTTCAAAGGAGAACATGACCAACCAGCCCAACACCGGATCAGATTCAGCCTCCCAGGACATGAGTCCTGAGGAAATCCAGGCTGTCATCGACCGGATTCTGTCCAAGGATGTCCCGGCCCGTGCAGCCGGCTCCGCCCCGGAAAATCCGCGCGGAGTCCTGGGTTCGGCCCAGGCGATTTCCCGCCAGGACAGCGAAAACAGCATTTTCGACGGGGACCAGCAGGACCTCGAGGAACGCCGGGCCCTGCGCCGCACGGCAGGCCTTTCCACGGAACTCGAAGATGTCACCGAAGTCGAATACCGGCAGCTGCGTCTCGAACGGGTCGTCCTGGCCGGCCTTTGGACCGAAGGCACCCTCGCCGACGCCGAGAACTCACTCCGCGAGCTTGCCGCCCTGGCCGAAACCGCGGGCTCGGAGGTCCTCGACGGCATCGTCCAGCGCCGGGCCAAGCCCGACCCCGGCACTTTCCTCGGCTCCGGCAAGGCCCAGGAGCTCAAGGACATCGTCATGTCCACCGGTGCCGACACCGTGGTGGTGGATGCCGAACTGGCGCCGTCCCAGCGGCGTGGACTCGAAGACATCGTGAAGGTCAAGGTCATTGACCGCACGGCCCTGATCCTGGACATCTTCGCCCAGCACGCCAAAAGCCGTGAAGGCAAGGCGCAAGTGGAGCTGGCGCAGCTTGAGTACCTGCTCCCGCGCCTGCGCGGCTGGGGCGAGTCCATGTCCCGCCAGGCCGGTGGCCAGGTGGGCGGCGCAGGTGCCGGCATGGGTTCCCGCGGCCCCGGTGAAACCAAGATCGAATTGGACCGCCGCCGGATCCGCACCAGGATGGCCAAGCTGCGGCGCGAAATCGCCGCCATGAAGCCGGCGCGGGAAACGAAGCGGGCCAACCGCCGTCGTAATTCCGTGCCGTCGGTCGCCATTGCGGGGTACACGAACGCCGGAAAGTCCTCGCTCCTGAACCGGCTCACCGACGCCGGCGTCCTGGTGGAGAACGCGCTGTTCGCGACGCTGGATCCGACGGTCCGCAAGGCGGAAACGGCTGACGGTCTGGGCTACACGCTGGCCGATACCGTGGGCTTCGTTCGTTCACTTCCCACGCAGCTGGTGGAAGCCTTCCGCTCCACCTTGGAGGAAGTGGCCGATGCGGACCTCATCCTGCACGTCGTGGATGTCTCGCACCCCGATCCTGAGGGACAGATCGCCGCGGTCCGGGCTGTGTTCAGCGAAGTGGACGCACGCAAGGTCCCGGAGATCATTGTGCTGAACAAGGCCGACGCCGCGGATCCGTTCGTGGTGGAACGCCTGAAACAGCGCGAACCCCGC
The DNA here is from genome assembly GCF_033142195.1 of Arthrobacter sp. B10-11. Taxonomy (NCBI): domain Bacteria; kingdom Bacillati; phylum Actinomycetota; class Actinomycetes; order Micrococcales; family Micrococcaceae; genus Arthrobacter; species Arthrobacter sp. B10-11. Next base: position 50,505 of record NZ_JAWMTH010000009.1, on the reverse strand, counting down.
CATGTGGTGGTGTCCGCCCGCACGGGACAGGGCATCGCCGAGCTCCTGAAGGCCATCAGCGATTCCATTCCGAGGCCGAGCGTCAAGATGGAACTGCTGATTCCCTACAACCGCGGGGACCTGATCAACAAACTCCACGAAACGGACGCCGAAATCCTCCGCCTGGACCACGAGGAGGGGGGCACGCGCGCCCTCGTCATGGTGCGCGAGGGGCTCGCCGCTGAACTGGAATCCTTCATCAGCAATGTCTGATCCCGGGGCCGGAGAAACCAGCGGCTCCTCCGGCGAGGAGTTCGTCATCGAACTCCTTGACCGGGCAGTGTCCGGCATGGGCGGACAAAGCCGCAGCGGCCAGCACGAAATGGCCCGGCAGGTGGCGCGCGCTATCGACAGCGGCGACCACCTGCTGGTCCAGGCCGGAACGGGCACGGGTAAGTCCCTTGCGTACCTGATTCCGCTGATTGCCCATTCACAGGTCAGCGATAAACCCACGTTGGTGTCCACGGCCACCCTTGCACTGCAGACCCAGATCGTGGGCAGGGACCTTCCCCGGCTCCTCGAAACCCTCAACCCCGCCCTGGAGCGCCCCGTTAAGGTCGCGCTGGTCAAGGGCAGGGCAAACTACGTCTGCCGGCACAAGCTCGACGGCGGGTTCCCCTCCGAAGAACCGTCGGAGGGCCAGCTCTTCTCCCTGGGCGAGGACACCAGCGTTCCGCACTTTGCCGCCTCTTTGGGCGGACCGGCATCCCAGCTGGGCAAGGAAGTGGTCCGTCTCCGCGAGTGGGCGGAGAAGACCGCCACAGGGGACCGTGACGAACTGATGCCCGGCGTGACGGACCGCGCCTGGCGGCAGGTGTCCGTCACCTCGATGGAATGCCTGGGCGCGCAGAAATGCCCCATGGCCGCCGAGTGCTTCAGTGAACTCGCCCGGCAGGACGCCGCCGAGGCCGACGTTGTGGTGACCAACCACGCGATGCTGGCCGTCAGCGCGTTCGAAGGCCTCGCAGTCCTGCCGGAGTACGACGTCGTAGTGGTTGACGAGGCGCACGAGCTGCAGGACCGCGTGACGGGAGCAGTCTCCGGCCAGCTGTCCGTAGCCATGGTCCACGCCGCAGCCTCCGGCGCCCGCAAAAACACGGGCATTACGGTTGATGCGCTCAACAATGCCGCCGCGAACCTCGAACTCGCCATCGCCGGGGTTCCCAGCGGCCTCCTGCCCAACGGCCTCAACGACGAGCAGCTCGACTGTGTGGACCAGTTACGGGAAGCCTGCCGCGCGGCCCTCTCCGACTCCAAAGGCGACAGCGCCAACACGGCCGACGGCGGGCGGCAGCTTGCGCGGTCACGCCTCATGGTCATCCTGGAACTCTGTGAGCGCCTGATTGCCGCCCGGGAAAACCGGGAGGTGGTCTGGTTTTCGCGGAACAGCACCTTCGACCCGCAACAGGGCTACTCGCAGCCGGATGACGCAGCGCCTGCCCTGATCAACATTGCCCCGCTGAGCGTGGCCGGGAAGCTCCGCGACGGGCTCTTTGCCGGGCACACCGTTGTCCTTACGTCTGCCACCCTGGCCATCGGATCGGCCTTCGAACCGGCTGCGGGAGGGCTGGGGCTGGTGGGACCGGGCGCACCCAGCTGGACCGGCGTGGACGTCGGTTCCCCGTTCGACTACCCCAAACAGGGGATTCTGTACGTGGCCAGCCATCTGCCGAAGCCGGGACGCGGGACATCGCCCGAGGCGCTGGACGAGCTGGAGAAACTGATCCGGGCGTCGAACGGCGGTGCGCTGTGCCTCTTCTCGTCGCGGCGGGCAGCGGAGGAAGCGGCGGAGGCGATGCGGCCCCGCCTGGATGTCAGCATCCTGTGCCAGGGCGAATCAACCATGACGGCGCTGGTGCGGCAGTTTGCGGACGAACCGGACACCTGTCTTTTCGGCACCATGTCGCTCTGGCAGGGAGTGGACGTTCCCGGCGGTTCGTGCCGGCTGGTGGTCATCGACCGCATCCCGTTCCCACGGCCGGATGATCCCCTTATGACCGCCCGCTCCCGGGCAGTGGCGCAGGCGGGGGGCAACGGCTTTATGTCGGTGTCGGCCACGCACGCCGCGATCCGGCTCGCCCAGGGCGCCGGCCGGCTCATCCGCTCCACGGGCGACAAAGGGGTTGTGGCTGTCCTTGACTCCAGGTTGTCCACTGAACGCTACGGGGGCTTCCTGCGGGCCGCCCTGCCGCCGTTCTGGCCCACCACTGATCCCGCGATCGCTGTTGCTGCACTGTCAAGGCTGGCAAAGGCTCCGGCGGAGGTTGCCGGCGCCTGACGGGGCCGCCGCCCCGCCGGTGCGGCGGGGCGGCGGCGCGGCGGCTACAGCGAGCGGAGAACCGAAACGACCTTGCCCATGATGTTGGCGTGATCGCCGAGGATGGGCTCGTACTGCGTGTTCTGGGGCAACAGCCAGGTGTGGCCGTCGCGCTGGCGGAAGGTCTTCACCGTCGCCTCGTCGTCAAGCAGGGCGGCAACGATGTCGCCGTTGACAGCGTCACTCTGCCGGCGGACCACAACCCAGTCGCCGTCGCAGATTGCCGCATCGATCATGGAGTCGCCGGTCACCTTCAGCATAAAGAGCTCGCCATGGCCAACCAACTGCCTTGGCAGCGGCATCACGTCCTCAACCATCTGGTCGGCCAGGATCGGCCCGCCCGCCGCAATCCGCCCCACGAGGGGGACCATGGCCGTGTCCGTTGCCGTGGCCAGTTCGGAAACAGCCAATCCGCCAACGGTGCGCAGCCGTGCAGGCTTCTCCACGCCGGAGATTTTGGCGGTGCCCTCGTCCAGGGTCAGCGGCATCAGGACTTCCATCGCGCGCGGGCGTTTCGGGTCACGGCGGAGGTAGCCCAGTTTTTCGAGCTGCGAGAGCTGGTGGGTGACGCTGGACAGGCTGGCCAGGCCAACGGTGTCCCCAATTTCGCGCATGGACGGCGGATAGCCGTTGTCGTTGACGGACCGCTGGATCGTTTCCAGAATCTTCTTCTGCCGTACCGTGAGGCCCTTCGGCTTCGCTGGTGACTGCTGGCTCCGCTGGGTAGCCCTGCCGCCGGTGGCTTGTGCTGCCATGTTCGCCAACGCCTTTCCGTTCCACCCGGCATCCGTGGCTGCAGCTGCCGGGAACTTCCGGCCTGAAATGTCAGACCCTGCTGATCAACTGCAGAAGTGGTTGTTCTGTAGCTCAAACGTAGGCCAGCCTCATAGCTTTTTCAAACATTTGTTCTAGTGAGTCTCGACAATGTTCGTTAATAGGTGCTAGAACAGAACCAGCAAAGTTCGAATATGTGTTCTAGTCGGAAGTCCCGTTCGGTTTTATGTTCGATAGCCGGAAGCGGGCGGACGGCGGCTTTGGGGAACACGGCGGGCGGCACAGTCAGGTCCAGGAGGGCTCAGTTCATGTCAGCAATAAGCGCTATTCAGGGTTCGAATAATGAAGGTTCGCCCATCCGGGGAGCTGAAGCCGTAGGAATCCAGGGCTTCAACTGGGAGGAGCGTCCCGCAGCGAAAGCTGTTAAGCCGGCGAAGGCCAGGGTCGTGCAGCCGCCGCTCCGACTGACACGAAGGGGGCGCATCGTTCTTGTGGGCGTGCCGCTGATCCTGGTGTCCGTACTGCTGATCTCGCTGGCCGGGTTGCTGAATTCGCCGGCGAAAGCTGCGGATTCAGCGTCCGAGTTGTCGTTGACCCCCACCGTGTCCGTGACAGTCCAGCCGGGGCAGTCGCTCTGGGAGATCGCCGGGACCGTGTCCCCGGAACGGGACACCCGCGACGTCGTCGCCGATATCGTCCAGCTCAACAACCTTGACGGCGGCAGGGTCATGCCGGGCCAGCAGATTTTTGTTCCCTCAAACTAAGCCTCGAGCATGCCGCCTGGAGCCCCCGGCCATCGGCCCCGGCGGCTCAGCGGCGTCACAGTTTCAGTGGCCCGGCCACCCTCACTTAAACTGTTGAAGTGACTGACCAGCTAGAGCGACTGAACAGACTTCCCCTCCGGACCAACCTGCGGGGCCTCACTCCATACGGTGCACCGCAGCTTGATGTTCCCATCCTGCTCAACGTCAACGAGAACACCCATGGCGTTCCGGCTGATGTCCTGGTGGCCATCTCGGAAGCCGTGACGGCGGCCGCCGCTGGACTGAACCGCTACCCGGACCGTGAGTTCACCGAACTCCGGGAGCGCCTGGCGGAATACCTGGGCCATGGTCTGGGGGCCGAGAACATCTGGGCCGCCAACGGGTCCAACGAAGTGCTGCAACAGATCCTGCAGGCATTCGGCGGCCCGGGGCGCACCGCCCTCGGATTTCCGCCCACGTACTCCATGTACCCGTTGCTGGCCAGCGGGACCGATACCGGATACATCGCCGGCCAGCGTGCGGATGACTATGGCCTCAGTGCCGAATCGGCGGCGCGGCAGGTCCGGGAACTTCAACCAAACGTTGTCTTCCTGTGTTCACCGAACAACCCCACCGGCACCGGCCTGGGGCTCGACGTCGTGGAAGCCGTCTACGAAGCAGGCGAGGCCAGCCAGACTGTCGTGATCGTCGACGAGGCTTACCACGAGTTTGCGCACGACGGCACGCCCAGCGCCCTGACTTTGCTTCCGGGCCGTGAGCGCCTGATCGTCTCCCGCACCATGAGCAAGGCGTTCGCCCTCGCCGGAGCCCGCCTCGGCTACATGGCGGCAGCACCCGAGGTTGCGGACGCCCTGAGGCTCGTGCGGCTTCCGTACCACCTGTCGGCCATCACCCAGGCCACCGCCCTGGCTGCCCTGACGCACCGCGAGGCCCTGATGGCCGACGTCGAAGACATCAAGCGGCAGCGCGACAGGATCGTCACTGAGCTGACCCGGATGGGTCTCAAGCCCGCCGCGTCCGACTCCAACTACGTCTTCTTCGGCGGACTGGAGAACCCCCACGAGGTCTGGCAGGGGCTGCTCGACCGCGGCGTCCTGATCCGGGATGTGGGGATCCCGGGGCACTTGCGCGTTACGGCCGGCACTGAGACGGAAACCACAGCCTTCCTGGAGGCCCTGGAACTGATCCTGACCGGTCAGCCCAGCGTCCCGGCCTAAACTGGAGTCGGACCCCCGGGTTCCCGGGGAACCACTTCCCGGCAACCCGCACCCAACGGTATTTCTCCTGACATCCAAAGGACACAACACATGAGCACCACCGGATCCACTGCTGTCGAGGCCCGGACCGCACGCATGGAGCGTTCCACGAGCGAATCGTCCGTGCTCGTCGAGATCAACCTTGACGGCTCGGGTATCTCGGACATCAGCACCTCGGTTCCGTTCTATGACCACATGCTGACTGCTCTGTGTAAGCACTCGCTCATCGACATGACGGTCAAGGCGACGGGGGACATCCACATCGACGTCCACCACACGGTGGAGGATGTGGCCATCACATTCGGCGAAGTGCTTCGGACCGCCCTCGGCAACAAGGCGGGGATCCGCCGTTTCGGGGAAGCCACGGTTCCCCTGGACGAAGCCCTGGCCCACGCCGTCGTTGATGTCTCCGGGCGGCCGTACCTGGTGCACGGCGGCGAGCCGGCCGGCCAGGAATACCACCTGATCGGCGGACACTTCACGGGGTCCCTGACCCGCCACGTCTTCGAAGCAATCACCCTGCACGCCGGCATCTGCCTGCACATGAACGTCATCGCAGGCCGGGACCCGCACCACATCGTGGAAGCGCAGTTCAAGGCATTCGCTCGGGCGCTGCGGGCAGCCGTGGAGCCGGACCCCCGCGTGGAGGGCATCCCGTCCACCAAGGGCGCACTGTGACCGGCCCGATCCTCCGGGACGGGGCAATCCTGGACCCTGCCGCGAGTGCGAAACCGGCGTCCCCCGAGGGGAAACCCACGGTTACGGTCCTGGACTACGGCTCCGGAAACGTCCGCTCAGCCGTCCGGGCGCTGGAGCGGGCGGGTGCCGAAGTCATCCTCAGCGCCAAGCCGGAAGACGTCCTGAATGCCGACGGCCTGCTGGTCCCCGGGGTCGGTGCCTTCGAAACGGTGATGCGCGAGCTCAAGGCAGTGGACGCGCTCCGGATGATCGGCCGGCGCGTGGCCGGCGGCCGGCCCGTCCTGGGAATCTGCGTGGGCCTCCAAGTGCTGTTCGAGGCGGGCGTCGAGCACGGCACCGAGGCCGAGGGCATGGGGGAGTGGCCCGGAAAAGTGGAACTGCTGCCTGCGGAGGTTGTGCCGCACATGGGCTGGAACACTGTCAAGGTCCCGGAAGGATCCAGGCTCTTCGAAGGCGTCGAAAACGAACGCTTCTACTTCGTCCACTCCTACGGCGTCCAGCAATGGGACTTTGACGTCATCCAGCCGCGCATGGCTGCCCCGCTGGTCACCTGGTCAGAGCATGGCGCACCGTTCGTCGCCGCCGTCGAGAACGGCCCTCTGTGCGCCACCCAGTTCCACCCGGAAAAGTCCGGCGACGCCGGCGCCCGGCTTCTCCGCAACTGGGTCAACGGCCTGCGCCGCGGCAAAGGCGACGCCACAGCGCCCGCGGCCGCCAGTGCCGGACCGGCCGCCTAGATGTGGTCGATAGTCCTGATGGGCCTCGCCGGCCTGCTGGTTGGCGGGGCACTGTCCTTCAGGCAGCAGCACAAGCCGCTCTGGACCCAGGTCGTTTTCTACGTGCTGGCCGGTATGTCGCTGCTGGCCGCCTACCTGCTTACGCTGCCGGCAAACTGACCGCGCAACACCCGATCACACGCAGCTCCACTACAACCCCGAGGACTCCAACATGACCACCGAAACGCCGCTGCCCGTACTGGAACTGCTGCCCGCCGTCGACGTCGTGGACGGCCAGGCGGTCCGTCTGGTCCAGGGCGAAGCCGGCAGTGAGACGAGCTATGGCACCCCGCTGGAAGCTGCCCTCAACTGGCAGGAACAGGGCGCCGAATGGGTGCACCTGGTGGACCTGGATGCCGCCTTCGGCCGTGGCTCCAACGCCGGGCTGCTCCGTGAAGTTGTGGGCCGGCTCGATATCAAGGTGGAGCTCTCCGGCGGCCTGCGCGATGACGAATCCCTGGAAAAAGCCCTGGACCTGGGCGTTGCCCGGGTGAACCTCGGCACGGCGGCTCTTGAAAACCCTGAGTGGACGGCCCGCGCCATCGACCGCTTCGGTGACAAGATCGCCGTCGGCCTCGACGTGCGCGGAACCACCCTGGCGGGCCGCGGCTGGACCAAGGAAGGCGGCGACCTCTGGGACGTGCTGGCACGGCTCGAAGAAGCCGGCTGCGCCCGCTACGTGGTCACCGACGTCACCAAGGACGGCACCCTGCAGGGTCCCAACGTTGAGCTGCTCCGCCAGATGGTGGAGAAGACCGGCAAGCCCGTGGTTGCCTCCGGCGGCATCTCCAGCCTCGAAGACCTCAAGGTCCTGCGCTCCCTCGTTCCCCTGGGCGTGGAAGGGGCCATCGTCGGGAAGGCGCTCTACGCCGGTGCGTTTACGCTGCCGGAAGCGCTGGACGTAGCAGGCCGCCGCTAGGCCCGCAGCCACCATGGAGCAGCAACCTCCCGCATCCCGCGAACTGCCGGGCCACATCGCGGCCGCACTGGCAGGCTCCGGCGGCGCCACGGACTCTGCCGGACAGCCCTGGGCCGGCCGCAGCCTCGCCGGCGAGGATGCAAAAATCCACAACTTCGAGCACGACGACGGCACGGCCGACGCCGGTTACCTCGCCGCGGTTGCCGCGCTCCGCTCTGCTGAGGGCGACGAAGCTGCCGTGGTGGCGTCCCTGGCCACTGCCAGGGTTTTCGTTCCGATCGTTGCCCGGCTGGCCGAGGAAAGCGAACACGCGCACGCGCCTCACGGAAGCGGGCACGGTGACGACGGGATGCAGGCTGAGAAGCTGCACGGCGACAAGCAGGCGGATATGGCGCTCGTGACGCTGAAGGCGCCGGACGGCCGGACGGCCATGCCGGTCTTCACCTCGGCTGCGGCGCTGGAAGCATGGCATCCGGATGCCCGCCCGGTGGCAGTGTACGCGGCGCGGGCCGCCCTGTCGGCGGTGGCTGAAGGAGCCGAGCTCCTGGTCCTCGACCCCGGCTCGGAGTACACGTTCGTGGTCCGCCGGCCCGCAGTCTGGGCCCTTGCCCAGCAGCAGGACTGGCTTCCGTCCTATGCCGATCCAGAGCTTGCCCGGGCCATGGCCGAGGCAACGGCCGGTTATGGGGCCGTTAAGCGCGTCGAGCTCCAGCCGGGCGGTGGCGTAGCCTCGGCAACAGCCGGCGGCGCTGTTGTCCGCGGCGGCGGTCCGGGGCCGGAACTCAGGGTGGTGCTGTACTTGGAAGACGGCCTCGATGCGGCAGGCGTCCAGGCCATCGTGTCAGGGCTCAACGCTGACTGGTCGCGGAATGCGGTCTTCGCCGAGCGCGTCGACTCGATCGAGGTAAAGTTGCAGCGCGCAACAGAATAGCTTGACGGCACGGGGACGCGTCCCGGTCTTGTCGCCGGCAGGATGAAGGACGTACCCGTGAATTTCGCTCTTTACAAGGAGCTCCTGGCAATCAGGCCCATCCGGCGCCTGCTGACCGTCGGAATGATAGCCCGCATACCGCATTCCGCCGCCGGCGTGCTCCTGACGCTGCACATTGTCCTGGCCCTGGGCGAGGGGTATGCCGCCGCAGGCACAGCCGCGGCGGTGATGACCATAGGCATCGCCCTGGGCGCGCCGTGGCGAGGGCGCCGGGTGGACACCGTGGGCCTGCGCAAGGCACTGATTCCTTCCGTCGTGTCCGAGACCGTGATCTGGTCCGTGGTGCCGCATGTTTCCTACGAGTGGGTGCTGGCGCTGGTCTTCGTCGGGGGACTCCTCACACTGCCGATCTTCAGTGTGGTGCGCCAGTCCCTGGGCGTGCTGGCGGGCGGGGAACAGCGGCGGACGGCATTTGCCCTGGACGCCATCTCCACGGAACTTGTCTTCATGCTCGGCCCGGCGGCCGGGGCGATTGTGGCAACTGCCGGCTATTCGGTTGTCGGGCTGACAGTAGTGGGCGTGTGCACTTCCGTGGCCGGACTCTTCCTGATGTGGTTCAACCCGCCCACCCGGAGTGCTGTGCCGGATGAAGACTATGAAACCGACCAGCGGGAAGGCGCGGAAGCGGCGGTCGTCGCTGCAGCTCCGGCGCACCTCCAGGAAGCTGCTGCGGAACTCGCTCCGGTAGCGGCCGGCGGCCTTCGCCGCTCCAGACTGAGGCCCGCCGGATTAAGGCAAAGCGTGGTACACAATTTCGCCTGGTTCACCGCCGCGGTGGCAGCGGTCTTCGCGGTGGCCTCCGGGGCAGGCATGGTGCTTAGCGGCACGGACGTAGGCATTGTTGCCGCTTTGGAGACCGGCGGCCGCCAGGCGGAGATCGGCCTTGTCTTTGTGTTCTGGTGCGCGGCGTCGGTTGTCGGAGGGCTCCTCTACGGGGCCATGCACCGGCCCGTTTCCCCGATTCTCCTGCTGCTCGGGATGGCAGCCCTCACCATCCCGATGGGCTTCGCGCGCGACACACTGACGCTGTGCCTGCTATCGCTTCTCCCCGGCCTGCTGTGCGCACCGGTCTTATCCGCTGCGTCGGAAAAGGTTGCCGAACTCGTGGAGGAGGGCCGCCGCGGCGAGGCCATGGGCTGGTACGGGTCCGCTCTCACGGCCGGAGTGGCGCTGGGCGCTCCCTTGGCCGGCGTGTTCATCGACGGGGTCGGGCCGTCCGCCGGATTCGTCTCGGTGGGGACCGCCGGGGTTGTCCTCTGCCTCTTCGGCCTGGTGCTGCAGCACCGGCGCCGTCGCCGGGCCCTCACCTGACCGGCCGCCCAGAGTTTTTGTCCAGATAACGTGGCTTCCGGGGTGCGTAAGTCCCTGTATCTGGACAAAAACTCAGGGAATTACGACGGCGGCGGGCGGACCCGGGTGGTCCGCCCGCCGCCGTCGACGTGCCAGTGAACCGGCTAGTTAACCGGCCCGGTGTACTTTTCCCCCGGACCCTTGCCCGGGGCGTCCGGAATGATGGACTCCTCGCGGAAGGCCAGCTGCAGGGAGCGCAGTCCGTCGCGCAACGGTCCGGCGTGCTGGGAACCGATCTCCGGAGCGGCGGCGGTCACGAGTCCGGCCAGGGCGGTGATCAGCTTGCGGGCCTCGTCCAGGTCCTTGAGCTCCTCGGCATTCTCCTCGGCTGCGAGCCCGAGCTTGACGGCCGACGCGCTCATCAGGTGGACAGCGGCGGTGGTGATGACCTCGATGGCGGGGACCTCGGAGATATCGCGGATCTGTTGCGACACCTGCTCCTGGCCGTCCCGCTGACCGGCGGCGGGCTCGAAAACGTGTGAATTACTGTCTGAAGTGCTCATACTGGTAAGCTTGTCACAGACCGACTGAATGTCGTTATTTTGTTATGTGAATCTAGCTGCTGCCAATGTGCAGTTTCCGGGGTTCTTTCTGTAGCATTGACTTTCAGTTTGCAAGCGGAGTTCTCTCCCACCCGCGTCAGCCGTTTTCCCGGAAGCAATGTCCAGGAAGCAAGGTTGCCGGGTACCTGGTCGGGCATTCCAGGGCGGCGTCAGCCGGCCGGAACGCGTACAGCCTCCCCGGAGGCCCGGTACATCCGATCTTCGAGGCCTTCGATTGCTCCGGCAATTGGGGGCCTTCTCTGTTTGCCGGTGGAGTACTCATCTCAACCACAGGAGTTCTAACATTAGCGAGCCAAGAATCAATGAGCGTATCCGCGTCCCCGAGGTGCGGCTGGTCGGCCCTGCAGGCGAACAGGTAGGAATTGTCCGTATTGAGGACGCCCTGCGTTTGGCTGCCGAGTCCGACCTTGATCTCGTTGAAGTTGCACCGCAGGCCAAGCCTCCGGTGTGCAAGCTGATGGACTTCGGCAAGTACAAGTACGAAGCTGCTGTCAAGGCACGCGAGGCCCGTAAGAACCAGACCAACACGGTTCTGAAGGAAATCCGTTTCCGGCTGAAGATCGACACTCACGACTACGAGACCAAGCGCGGCCACGCCCTCCGCTTCCTCGGCGCCGGAGACAAGGTCAAGGCCATGATCCAGTTCCGCGGCCGTGAGCAGCAGCGTCCGGAAATGGGCATCCGCCTTCTCCAGCGTTTCGCCGACGACGTCGCCGAAGTTGGCGTTGTCGAGTCCAGCCCCCGCATCGATGGCCGCAACATGGTCATGGTGGTGGGCCCGCTGAAGAACAAGGCCGAGGCCAAGGCAGAAGCACGCCGTGCGACGCAGCGCGCTGAAGCAAAAGCCCAGAACGAAGCCAAGGCCAGCGGCCGGGTGGACGTCAGCCGTGACCAGCCCGCCATGACGCAGTCCCTGGCGGACCTGCTGCCTGAGGGCTTTGCAGTATCGACGGAAGAGGCAGCACCCGAGGCGAACACCGAGGCCGCTGCGGCTTCAGCTGCCGTCGAGGCACCTGCCGAAGCGGCCGCTGCGCCGGAAACCGAGGTCCCGGCCGAGGAAGCTCCCAAGCAGGAAGCTCCCAAGCAGGAAGCACCGAAGCAGGAAGCTCCTGTCCAGGAAGCGCCGAAGCAGGAAGCCCCGGTCAAGGAAGCTCCCAAGCAGGCAGCACCGAAGCGCGAAGCCCCCAAGGCTGCGGCGGCCCCGCGTCCTGCAGTCAGCAAGCCTGCTGCAGCCAGCAAGCCGCCTGTGGCCAAGGAGCCTGTTGCACCGAAGCCGGCAGAGGCCGCCCCCGTGGCGCCGAGGCCGGCCGGAATACCTTCGCCGCCCAAGCCGGTAGCCCGGCCCGCAGCGCCGAAGCCTGCAGCACGGCCGGCTGCCCCCAAGCCGGGCAGCAAGAAGACCAACTAGTTCAAAGTTGCGCCAAGCATCGCCTGGCGCAGCAAGCAACCAGCACGCCGCCCGCAGGGGTGGCTGCACGAAAGACTGCAGACTTGTCTGCGGATACGTAAGGAGATCGGTTCCCATGCCGAAGATGAAGACCCACAGCGGTGCTAAGAAGCGCTTCAAGCTGACCGGTAGCGGCAAGCTGCGCCGCCAGCAGGCCAACCGCCGCCACTACCTCGAGCACAAGTCCTCCAGGCTGACCCGTCGCCTTGCCGGCGACAAGATCGTCTTCAAGGGCGACGCCAAGGTCATCCGGAAGATGCTCGGCATCTAAGTTCCAAGTTCTCTGACTGCTCGCCACCTGGCGGCAGTCAACTACCAAAAAGGCTTCTCAGGCCGGCCGGTTATCCGGCAGTAGACGCTTGGGATCAGAATTCTGAAGGAGTACGCACGTGGCACGTGTGAAGCGGGCGGTAAACGCCCACAAGAAGCGCCGGGTTATCCTCGAACGCGCAAAAGGTTACCGTGGACAGCGCTCACGCCTGTACCGCAAGGCAAAAGAACAGCTGCTGCACTCGTTTGTGTACAGCTACGGCGACCGCAAGAAGAAGAAGGGCGACTTCCGCCGTCTTTGGATCCAGCGCATCAACGCTGCATCGCGCGCCAACGGCCTGACCTACAACCGCCTGATCCAGGGCCTGAAGGCCGCTGAGGTCGAGGTTGACCGCCGCATGCTGGCAGAACTGGCCGTCTCAGACGCCAACGCTTTTGCTGCCCTGGTGCAGATTGCCAAGGACTCGCTGCCTGCTGACACTTCCGCGCCGGCCGCTGCGGCTGAAGCCCCGAAGGCAAAGGCTCCGAAGGCCAAGGCTGCGAAGAAGCCGGCTGCCGAAAAGGCTGCCAAGTAGCATCCCGCCGTTCAGGGACCGGTGGCAATAGCCACTAAAGTTCTTATATGAACGAAACCGGGCGCCCGCAAGACTTTCCACTCTCCAACCCCCGAGCTGATCGGGTAAAGGATGTGGCAAAGCTTGCAGGGCGCCCGGCCCGTTTAAAGCGCGGGCAGTTCCTGGCCGAGGGACCGCAGGCCGTCCGCGAAGCACTGGTACTCCATCAGAAAAGGGTTGCAGCGGGGGAGCCGGGCGTGGTCCACGAAGTATTCGCCAGCGAAGCCTGCCTGGACCGCCATCCGGAGTTTGATGAGCTCGCCGAGGGTGTCAATGCCCGACTCGCCACCGACGAGGTACTCGCCGCCATGGCGGACACCGTTAACCCCCAGGGCATTATCGCCGTCTGCGCTTTTGTGGACGTGCAGCTTGAGGCAGTGCTCGACGCCGGGCCCCGCCTGATCGCCGTGCTCTGCCAGCTTCGGGACCCCGGCAATGCCGGCACCGTCCTGCGGGCGGCCGACGCTGCCGGAGCCGACGCCGTTGTCCTGACGGCCTCCAGCGTGGACATCTATAACCCCAAGGCAGTCCGCTCCACGGCCGGATCGCTGTTCCACCTGCCGGTTGTGCTGGGAACGGACCTGGCCGAACTGGCCGGGGCCTGCAGCGAACGCGGGATCGGCATCCTGGCGGCCGACGGCTACGGCCAGCTGGACCTGGACCAGCTCCAGGACGAAAGCGCTGCCCGAAGGCTGGGCACGTCGGACGCGGAATCCGCCTATGACCTCGAGCGGCCAACCGCCTGGTTGTTCGGGAATGAAGCCCAGGGCTTATCCGACGCCGAGCTCGCCTTGGCGGACCACCGGGTGGCTGTCCCGGTCTACGGTGCCGCGGAAAGCCTGAACGTGGGCACGGCTGCCACGGTGTGCCTCTACGCCAGCGCGCGTTCGCAGAAACGGGCCTGAACGCAAATGGCGGGACCCGCCTTCCGGTGGGTCCCGCCGTCGTAATCTTCACCGTTGTCGGGCACCTCGGGTGCCCCAATCGGTTAGGGGTGTGTAGTTATGTTGTCCGGTTCCTGCCGGTGATGAAGCCGTAGATGCCGGCTACAACGAGGCCGCCGACGATGGCCAGAAGCCAGGAGCCGAGGTTCCAGAATTCCATTCTGCCGCCGCCGAACAACAGGTCGCCGATCCAGCCGCCGACGATGGCGCCGACGACACCGAGCACCAGACTGGTGACCCAGCCGCCGCCGACTTTTCCAGGCATGATTGCCTTGACGATTGCTCCTACAATGAGTCCGAGAATGATCCAGCCAAGAAAGCCCATTTCTCCTCCTACATATTCGTCGGGGCTCACTACAAGCCCCGATTATGGCTTCAAGCTAACACAGGGTGTGTTTCCTTGTCAGCAGGCGAAGTTTCAATGTTTTAGGTGTCGCCCGCAGTGACCCGTGGTGCATCCGGCAGCGGCAGGCGGGTACGGTATTCCTTGCGGGCATCAGTATTGGGCGGTGATCGCACCTGCAATTTTTCCGGCAATCCCTGAAGAGGTGAAGCTCACTTGGCTGCAAATGGCGGTACTAAGGCAATCGTTGCGGCTCTGGCTGCAAACCTGACCATCGCTGTACTAAAGTTCGTCGCTTTCATCCTGACGCTGTCGTCGTCAATGCTGGCTGAGGCCATCCACTCCGTTGCCGACTCGGGCAACCAGATCCTCCTGCTGGTGGGCGGCAAGCGCGCGAAGCGTGCCGCCAGCCCGGAACATCCCTTCGGTTATGGACGTGAGCGCTACATCTACGCCTTCATCGTCTCGATTGTGCTGTTCAGCGTGGGCGGACTGTTCGCCTTGTATGAGGCCTGGGAAAAGATCCAGCACCCTCACGCCATCGAAGGCGACTTCTGGTGGGTTCCGCTGGCAGTGCTGATCGGTGCGATCATCGCCGAATCCTTCTCGTTCCGGACGGCGATCATCGAATCGAACCACGTGCGGGGCAAGCAGAGTTGGGTGCACTTCGTGCGCAACGCCAAGCAGCCCGAGCTTCCCGTCATCCTCCTCGAGGACCTCGGCGCCCTGCTGGGCCTGGTGTTCGCGCTCTTCGGTGTGGGCCTGACGCTGATCACAGGCAACGGCATTTGGGACGCCCTTGGAACCGCGATGATCGGCTTCCTGCTGGTGGCCATCGCCATCATCCTCGCCCTGGAGACCAAGTCCCTGCTGCTCGGTGAGTCCGCCACCAAGGCCGACGTCGCCAGGATCAGCGGGGCGCTTGAAGCCGACGGTACCAGGATCATCCACCTGAAGACCCTGCACCTTGGTCCCGAAGAACTCCTGGTTGCTGCCAAAATCAGCGTCGGCGCCGCCGCCACCGGCGCGGAGATTGCCACGGTAATCGATAGCGCTGAAAGCCGCATCCGCGAGGCTGTGCCTATGGCGCGGGTCATCTACCTTGAACCGGACGTGGAGCGCGCGCACGTCTGATTGCGCGTACGCCGGATCACGGGTCGCCGTGACGCGGAAGGCCGCTGGACCGAACCTGCCCGGGGCAGGCTAGGACACCAGCGGCCTTTTGCGTTCCAGCATGCCGCTGGCGACGGCGACAGCGAGGCCCAGGACTGCCAGCACCGCGCCGACCAGGGCGGGCGCGACATAACCCCAGCCCCAGGCGATCACGAGGCCGCCGAGGAAGGCGCCGAGGGCGTTGGCCACGTTCAGGGCCGCGTGGTTGAGCGAAGATGCCAGTGACGGAGCATCGGGGGAGGCATCGAGCAGCCGCGTCTGCAGGGCGGGTACCAGCAGCGAGCCTGCACCGCCCACCACGAACACCATCACGAACGCGGACCACGGCCAGTGGACGGCGATGGCGTAGACAACCAGCGCGATCGCAATGCCCGGCAGCACCAGGTAGATGGTTCCCATCACTGACTTGTCGGCGATGCGGCCGCCTACGATGTTTCCGGCCACCATGCCCAGGCCGTAGAGTGCCACCACCAGGGGGAGGAACGCCGACGGGATACCTGCCACGGAGGTCATGGTGTGTGCGATGTAGGTGTAGGTGGCAAAGAATCCGCCGAAGCCAACAATGCCGATGAGGATGGCCAGCCAGACCTGGATCCGTTTCAGGGCGCCAAGTTCCCTGCGGATGCTGGCATCCGGGTGCGCCGCCTGGAACGGGACGAACTTCCAGAGCATGGCAAGCGTGACCAGCCCGATCACGCCGACAAGCACAAACAGCAGCCGCCAGCCGAAGGCCTGGCCCAGCCAGGTGGCGAATGGAACACCGATGACGTTTGAGATGGTCAATCCGGCCATCACCATGGAGATCGCCCAGCCCCGTTTGGTCGGTGCGACCAGCGAAGCCGCAATCACAGCCGCCACGCCGAAGAACGCTCCGTGTGGCAGGCCGGCCGCGAACCGGGACACCAGCATGGTGCCGTAGTCCGGAGCGATGAACGACGTCAGGTTTGCCACGCTGAAGAACAGCATGAGGCCCAGGGCAAGATGTTTGCGGGGGAGTTTGGCGCCGACTGCTGCCAGCAGCGGGGCTCCGATGACCACGCCGAGTGCGTAGGCAGAGATGAGGTGGCCGGCTTCCGGTGTGCCGATGTTCAGGCCCTGCTCCACCTCCTTGAGCAGTCCCATCATGGTGAATTCAGTGACGCCGATGCCGAATCCGCCCATCGCAAGGGACACTATGGCTAAGGCGAGGTGCTGGGGCCCTGCCTTCGGTCGGGCGGGGCTGAGCGTGGACGTGGAGGTCATTGGCCTGCTTTTCGGAAGTTCTGGTTCATCGGACGTGAGAGTCAGCACGCAGCATAAAATCTGATTACTGCAACACGGGGGAAGGGGGCCGTATTCCTGCGCCGTCATTACTGCACCGTCGCTTTTCGGCGCACGTTATCCCGGGCTCCGGCGGAATCAGCCACAACCATTGTCCCCCATAGACTGATGCGGTGACTGGACTCATCAATGTTGTTGGCGGAGCTGTTGTGGATTCCCTGAGTTCCCCTGCCCGGCTGCTGGTGGCGCGGAGGACTGCGCCGCCCCAGTTTGCCGGAATGTGGGAATTCCCGGGCGGGAAGGTGGAGCCTTCGGAATCAGCTGAAGACGCCCTCCACCGGGAACTCCGGGAGGAGCTGGGAGTCGGGGTCCGGCTCGGCGCTGAACTGCCGGCGGAAACTGCCGCCGGCTGGCCCCTGAATTCGAAGGCGTCCATGCGTGTGTGGTTCGCCGAGATTGCCGACGGTGACCCCCGGCCGCTGGAAGACCACGACGAACTGCGCTGGATCACCCTGGCAGGAAGCGACGAAGCTCTCACGCTTCCCTGGATACCCGCTGACTTTCCGATTGTCCGGGCCCTGCTGGCAACTCTTGCCGGCCCGGAGTCGATTTCGCCGGACTCGTAACGGAGCCGGAGCCGTTTAGTGCCTCGGATTATGGTGTCGGTCAGAACAGTGTGGGCTGCGCGGACTCCACGCCCCGGCCCTTTCCCGGGCCGGTTCGCGCAGCGGGGATGCTGCCGGCCGGGTACTGCGCTTCCTCGTCCCTCGGATCCCCGGCCAGGTCCCGGTGGCTGAACCCGTGCGAACCGGAAAAACCATGCCGTGACTTGAAGTAGCGGATCCGTCCCGCGAGCCACTGGCGATACTCCTTGGACGCGTACGACCCCGTGCCGTACAGCCGGCGATAGCGGCCGGCCAGCTCAGGGTGTCGGGCGGCAATCCACTGCATGAACCATTCGCGCGTGCCGGGCTTCAGGTACAAAGCCCCGGCCGTGACACCCGTTGCGCCGGCCGTAGCCAACGAGCCAAACAGAGAGTCCAGCGCTTCGTCGCTGTCGGAGAGCCACGGCAGGATGGGCATGGCCATCACGCCGCATGGAAGGCCCGCATCGCGAAGCCTCGAGACGAGCTTGAGCCGCGCCCTGGGGCCCGGCGTGCCTGGTTCGATTGCTTCAGATAGCTGTTCGTCAGTCATGGCCAGCGAAATTCCGATCCCCACGGGAACCTGCGTGGCGGCATGCTTAAGCAGCGGAATATCCCTTGCCAGGAGCGTCCCCTTGGTGAGGATGGACAGTGGTGTTCCTGAATCGGCAAGCGCGCGGATGATGCCGGGCATCAGCTGGTAGCGGCCTTCTGCGCGCTGATACGGATCCGTGTTGGTGCCCAGCGCAACGTGGTGGTGGCCCCACGAAGGCTTCGCCAGTTCCTTCCTCAGGACCTCGGCGGCATTGATTTTGACGACAACCTGGCTGTCAAAGTCCAGGCCGGCATCAAAGTCGAGGTAGGTGTGGCTTTTGCGGGCGAAACAGTAGACGCAGGCGTGGCTGCAACCGCGATACGGATTGACAGTCCATTCGAACGGCATGCGCGAACCGGCGGCCACTTTGTTGAGCACTGACTTGGCGGTGACCTCATGGAAAGTGACCCCGGCAAATTCGGGGGTAGAAATGGAACGCACCAGCCCGGCAAGGGGCAGCAAGGCGTCAACGGCCGGGGCGGCGGGCCGAGCGTTGCCTGAGGCGTCATCGGCGCTGTCCGGCTTCGGCCCATTCGCCGGCCGGAGTGCTTGTGCATCCCATCTCATGGGTACCATTCGAAGATATATTCGAATCAATGTCAAGGGCCTGCAGCCGCAGCCGTCTCAACAGGGCGGCGTCGCAGCAGGGCGGTGTCGCAGCAGGGCCGGTTGCTAGGCTGGGGCCATGATCCTGCTCACCGGGTTTGAACCGTTCGGCGGCGAAACCATCAACCCGTCCTGGACTGCCGCGGACGCGGCCTGCCGTGTGCTGCAGGCGGAGGGCCACGCCGTCGCCGCGGTGCAGCTGCCGTGCGTGTTCAAGGAATCCATCACGGTGCTCGAGGATGCGCTGCGGGACCACCGCCCGGAGCTGGTGATCTGCGTGGGCCAGGCCGGAGGGCGGCCGCGGATCTCCCTGGAACGGGTCGCCATCAACTGCGACGACGCCCGCATCCCGGACAACGCCGGAAACTGCCCCGTGGACCAGGAAATGGTCCCCGGCGGGCCGGCGGCCTATTTCAGCTCGTTACCGGTGAAGGCAGCGTTCGCAGCGCTGCGCAGTGCCGGCATACCGGCCGAAGTCTCCCAAAGCGCCGGTACCTACGTCTGCAACCACGTTTTTTATGCGCTGATGCACGCACTGCATACCAGTCCGGACGCCGGCTCTCCGCCCGTCCGCGGGGGCTTCATCCATGTCCCCTACGAGACGCAGCAGGTGCCCCGGGGCAGCGGCACCCCGTCGCTGCCCGCCGCCGTGATGGCGGAGGCGCTCGCCGTCGTCGTCCGTACCGCCCTGGTGACCACCGCGGACCTCAAGCTTTCCGCCGGGGCCATCCACTAACGGCTCCTGCCGCGGGGCGGGTCAGCGAAGCTCCCAGACGACCTCCACCGTCGCTGACACGCTGGACTGTCCCGCCTCGATCCCCACGGAGTCCGCGGCCATGGCCCGCTGCATTTTCGCCACCGGGATCGGCCCCGACGGCCCGGGCTGCTGCGTCACTGACACCACCGGGCCGAGTTCGGAGCCCGCCAGCGACGCGAACTGCGTGGCGGTGGCCAGGGCGTCCTGCCAGGCGGCTTCGCGAGCCTGTGCCGTGACGCCGGCCGGGTCCGCGAAGCCGAGGTCCAGCCCGTTCAGCCTGACGTCATTGCCGCCCGCGGCCACCGCACCCGCAATGACCTCCGAGGAGCCGGCAACATCCCGCAACCGGACCGACAGGATGCTTGAGGCAACGTACCCCGTCACTGTCTGGCCCTGGCCCTCCTTCCACACCACATCCGCGCGGACGTTGAGCCCGGACGTGCTGATGTCCTGGTCGCCCACACCGTGCTCCCGCAGCACCGCGGAAATTCCTGCCGAAGCCTGCCCGGCGGCCGCGTAGGCCGCCCCCACATCCTCCCTGCGGCATTCCACGCCGATGGAGACGGTGAGTAAATCGGGTGCCGCTTCGGCAGTCCCCGAGCCGGTTACGGTGACGGTCCTGGCGGTTTCGGTCATGTCATGCCTCAATTCCATCGCGGGCGTTCTTGCCGGCGGGGCGCCGGCGCTTGCGGCGGAGCCCCGGATCCGCAGGGCGCCTGTCCACGTAGCCGCCGGCCTCCAGCCCTGCCAGGCGTTCAAAAATGTTGGCGGACCCCGGGTTTCCCGTCCGGAGCTGCGACCACCCCGCCGCGAGGAAGTACAGCGGCAGGAACGGCAGGCCAAGGCACCAGGCATACTGGCTGCAGTGCCGTTCCTCATGCCGCAGCAGCGCCGGATTGGCGAGTGCCTCCGCGGGCGCGGCACGGAACAGCACGACATTCCCCACGGTGAACGCCTGGGCGAAGGGGAGGCGCCAGCGGTAGCCGGTGGCGATCAGCAGGCCTCGCGGACCGGTTCGCACGGAGGTCCGGGCGCACCGGGCCAGCAGCAGGCCCAGGAGCGTCGTTGCATTCAGCACATTGGCGATCTGCCGCAGCCGCTGTCCGGGGGTCATGAGGCCATGGTAGTCAGACTGGGCAGTTGTGGCGCGTCCGGCGGGGCGCATTCAACTAGACTGGGGGAGAGTGCCCGCCGGACGAATTCCGGCGAGCCCTGCCCTTTGTCCCTCCGCGCGGCCCGGAAACGGCTGCGTGGAAGACAAGCCAGTGACGGACACGCTGCCGGTGGACCCGAATGCAGCAGGACAGTTCGCTGGCGATAACCCGACTCGTAGCTAAGAACAGTAGATGACTGAAACTTTGCCGGGCGCTGACATCCCGAACCCTCTGGATGAAGCTGCCATCACTGCCGCCGTAGACCACGCCGTCGCCGCCATTGCCGCGGCCTCCACCCTTGATGAACTCAAGGCCGTGAGGCTGGCGCACACCGGCGAGAAATCGCCGCTGAGCCTTGCCAACCGCGGAATCGGTGGCCTGACAAAGGACCAGAAGGCCGCCGCCGGAAAACTGATGGGCGCCTCCCGCGGACGCGTCAACAAGGCGCTCGCGGACCGCACTGCCGAGCTCGAAGCGGAGAACGACGCCCGCATCCTGGTCGAGGAGACCGTCGACGTGACGGCCGCCCCGCGCCGCCGTCGTGCCGGTGCACGCCACCCGCTGTCCACGCTGCAGGACCGCGTCGCTGACATCTTCGTGGGGATGGGCTGGGAAATCGCCGAGGGTCCCGAGGTCGAGTCGGAGTGGTTCAACTTCGATGCGCTGAACTTCAAGCCGGACCACCCGGCCCGCGAGATGCAGGACACCTTCTTCGTGGAGCCCCCGGAAGCCCACCTGCTGATGCGCACCCACACCTCCCCGGTGCAGGTCCGCTCCATGCTGGAACGCGAGGTGCCGATCTATGTCCTGTGCCCGGGCAAGGTATTCCGCACCGACGAACTCGACGCCACCCACACGCCGGTCTTCCACCAGTTCGAGGGCCTGGCCATCGACAAGAGGCTCAGCATGGCCGACCTCCGCGGCACCCTGGAGCACTTTGCCCGGCAGATGTTCGGCGACGAAGCCCAGATCCGGCTGCGCCCCAACTACTTCCCGTTCACCGAGCCGTCCGCCGAGCTGGACATCTGGCATCCCGGCGCCAAGGGCGGCCCGCGCTGGATTGAATGGGGCGGCTGCGGCATGGTCAACCCCAACGTGCTGCGCGCCGCGGGCATCGATCCGGACGTCTATTCAGGTTTTGCCTTCGGCATGGGCATCGAGCGCACCCTTATGTTCCGCAACGAGGTGGGCGACATGCGCGACATGATCGAAGGCGATGTACGTTTCAGCGAGCACTTCGGGATGGAGATCTAACAGTGCGTATCCCACTTTCCTGGCTGCGTGAATTCGCGCAGGTACCGGCCGGAGCGACGGCCGAAGATGTCATGGCAGAACTGGTCAAGGTCGGTTTTGAAGAAGAAGCGGTCCACCGCCCCACGGACGCGCTCCGCGGTCCCGTGGTGGTGGGCCAGGTGCTGAGCCTGGTCAAGGAGCCGCAGACCAACGGCAAAACCATCAACTGGTGCCAGGTCCGCGTGGTCCCCGAGGGCCAGGAACAGACCCTTACCGGTGACGGCATTGACCCTTCCGGTGTCCAGGGCATCATCTGCGGCGCCCACAACTTCGTGGAGGGCGACAAGGTGGTCGTCACCCTTCCAGGCGCCGTGCTTCCCGGAAACTTCCACATCTCCGCGCGAAAGACCTACGGCCACCTGTCCGCGGGCATGATCGCCTCGGTCCGTGAACTGGGCATCGGCGAGGACCACGACGGCATCCTGGTGCTCTCCCGGATCGGGCTGGATCCCGAAATCGGCACCGACGCGATGGAACTGCTCGGCCTCTACGACCAGGCCGCCGAAATCAACGTGACGCCGGACCGCGGCTACGCGTTCTCTATCCGCGGCGTTGCCCGCGAATTCGCCCATGCCACCGGGACCACCTTCACGGATCCGGCGTCCAGGGTGCAGGCACCGGCCGAACTTTCCGGCGGCCACGGCGTCAAGCTCAACGACGACGCTCCCATCTACGGCAAGCCGGGGTGCGACCGTTTTGTGGCCCGCACCGTCCGCGGTGTCGATGCGACCAGGCCGACGCCGCCGTGGATGGTGTCGCGCCTGCGCCTGGCCGGCATCCGTTCCATCTCGCTGCCCGTGGACATCTCGAACTACGTCATGCTGGAACTCGGCCAGCCTACGCACTGCTACGACCTGGACAAGCTGTCCGGCGACATCGTGGTCAGGCGCGCGGTGGCAGGGGAGAAGATCACCACGCTTGATGACAAGGAGCGGAAGCTCGACGTCGAGGACCTCCTGATCACCGACAGCTCCGGCGCGATCGGCATCGCCGGCGTCATGGGCGGTGCCGCCACGGAGGTGAGCGATTCGACGTCGAACGTCCTGGTTGAAGCCGCCCACTTCGACGAGGTGTCGATCGCACGGTCCCGCCGGCGGCACAAGCTGCCGTCCGAAGCATCCAAGCGTTTTGAACGGGGCGTGGACTGGCAGGTCGCGGGCATCGCGGCCCAGCGTGTAGTGGACCTCCTGGTCGAGCTGGCCGGCGGCATTGCCGACGACGCCGGCACCGACGTCGGGACCGCACCGGACGCCGTCACCATCGAACTGCCCGCGGCCTTCGCCGCCGCCCGGATCGGCATCGATTTCACCGAAGAGCAGATCGTCACCTCGCTCGAGGACCTCGGCGCTGCCGTGGTGAAGAACGACGCCGGCTGGACGGTCACGGCCCCGAGCTGGCGGAACGACCTGGAAACCAAGGAAGACCTCTCCGAGGAGATCGCCCGGCTGGTGGGTTACGACCAGATTCCGGCGACCCTCCCCGTGGCGCCTCCCGGACGCGGGCTGACGCGCGTCCAGCAGCAGCGCCGCCGGCTGGTCCAGGCACTGGCCGATGCCGGGCTCACCGAGGTCCTGGCCTACCCGTTTGTGTCCAAGGCAGCCAACGACACCTTCGGCGTGGCAGAGCAGGGCGCTGAACGCAAGGCCGTGAAGCTGGCCAACCCGATCAGCGAGGAACAGGGCTTCCTGCGGACGTCCGTGCTCCCCGGCCTGATCGAGGTGGCCAAGCGGAACCACTCGCGCGGCTTCCGCGACCTGGCGGTCTTCGAAGCCGGACTGGTGTTCCTGCCGGGTGACACCGTGGGCACGCCGTCCATCCCGCCGCTCGGCGTCAAGCCCTCCGATGAGGTGCTGGATGCCCTGTACGACGGCGTTCCGGACCAGCCGCTGCACATCGCTGCGGTCCTGACGGGCCACGATTCCCCGGCTGCCGCGTCGCACACGCCGCGCGCCTGGGACTGGGCCGACGCCGTGGACGTCGCCCGCCTGGCCGGCGACGTCCTGGGTGTGGAGATCGTGGTCAGCCAGGGCCACCACCAGGCCTTCCACCCGGGACGCACCGCCCGGCTGGCACTGCGTTCCGGCGACGTCATCGGCTACGCCGGTGAGCTGCACCCCAAGCTGTTGGCATCGCACGACATGCCCGCACGCTCGGTGGCGGTTGAGCTCAACGCGGACGCCCTCTTCGACGCCGCCGCGGACGTCATCGTGGCCAAGCACATTTCCGGCTTCCCGGTGGCCACGCAGGATGTGGCCCTGGTGGTTCCGCAGGAAATCCCTGCCGACGACGTCCTGGCCGCCCTCCGCGAGGGCGCCGGGGAGCTGCTGGAAGACGTGGCGTTGTTTGATGTGTACGCCGGCAAGGGCATCGAGGAGGGCAAGAAGTCGCTGGCCTTCGGCCTCCGCTTCCGTGCCGCCGACAGGACGCTCACGGCCGACGAGGCGTCTGCCGCACGTGAAAGCGCCGTCGCCTGTGCCGCCGAGCGCTTCGGAGCCGTCCAGCGGTGACGTAGAACAGCGGTGACGTAGAACAGCGCCGGCGCAGTTCGGCGCCGGCGCCCAGAGCGCTTGCACACGGAAGGGCGGGCAATGGCATCACAACTTGTTGTGCGTGCGTGCCCGCCCTTCCGCGTACCCGGACAGGATTCAACCGAGGCAGCGGCCGGCCTGGAACGGAGTGCCCGCCGGCTCCTGGACGGGGCCGAACTGGAGCGAGCCCGCGCCATGGTGCAGCCAGCTCGTTCGGATTTCCTGGCCGGCCGGATTGTCCAGCGACTCTTCGCGGCGGAGCTGCTCGGGGTGCGCGCGAAGGACCTGGCCGCGAGCTACACCTGTCCGCAGTGCGGCAGCGGTGCGGTGATCTCCCACGGCACGCCGGGCTACACCCGGGAAGGAGGGGCGCCGGCGCCCCTTCTGCTGAGCCTGTCCCGGGCCGCCGGCTGGACCCTGCTGGCGGCCGTGGTTCAACCGGCACCGAAGCAGCGGTTGGGTGTTGATGCCGAGGACCCGCAGCTGATGGAATTTGACGGCTTCGACGCGGTGGCGCTGACTCCGGCGGAGCGGCAGGCCGTGGCCCCGCTGACCGGGGGCGCCCTGCTGCGTGAGCGTGCCCGGCTGTGGGCGCGGAAGGAAGCCCTCCTGAAGATGACCGGGGAGGGGCTCAGGCGTGCGCCGGAGACGCTGGACGTGCTTGACCGGCACGGCGTCAGGGACCTGGCACCCTCCGAGTCGGGGCTGCCGGGCCACCTGGCCGCCGCCGTCGCCTTCGGCTGAAGACGGGGCCCGTGCCGACTCGCGACCGGACGGGCAGTTCGCTACCGGACGGGCAGGGCCGGCAGCGCCTCTTCGAACAGCCAGGGATGGAGCAGGGCTTCTGAATCGATGCCCGCCACGCGGTCGGCGGTCTGGATAAAAGCGGCAGTGGACACGGATCCATGGTGGTTGCTGGCGGCCCAGTCGTGCAGCAGCGCAAAAAAGGCGAGGTCGCCGCACCGGATCCGGAGTGCGTGCAGCGCCAGGGCCCCGCGCTTGTACACGCGGTCATCGAACATCAGCTCAGGTCCGGGGTCCCCGACGACAATGTCCTTGCGCAGGGCAGCAAGCTTCCGCCAGGCGGCCGCTGCCCGGTCCGCAACGCTCATGACGCCCGCCGCCTCGGACCAGATCCACTCCGCGTAGCACGCGAATCCCTCATGGAGCCAGATGTCGCTCCAGGCCGCAACGGTCAGGGAATTGCCGAACCACTGGTGCGACAGCTCGTGGGCGATCAGCCGCTGCGATTCCCAGCCCGTGTCCAGGTGGTTGGGCCCGAAGATGGACAGGGTCTGGGCTTCGAGCGGAATTTCGAGCTCGTCCTCCGCCACCACCACGGTGTACTCCTGGAAGGGATAGGGGCCGAAGCTCTTGACAAATGTCTGCATCATTTCCGGCTGGCGGGCCAGGCCCCGGCGTGCCTCGTCGGCCAGGTTTGCGGGCACTGCGATGTGCTGGGGGATGCTGCCGGGAATCCCGGTCGTATCCAGGGTCAGGACGTCGTACCGGCCGATTTGGACGGTGGCGAGATACGTTGCCATTGGCTCCGCCTGCTCGTACGTCCAGGTTTCACGGCTGGAGCCGGTTTTACGGGAGATCAGCAGGCCGTTGCAGACCGCCCGGTAATTGGCGTCCGTGGTGACGGCGATGCGGTAGCTGGCCTTGTGCTGCGGATGGTCGTTGCAGGGAAACCACGAGGCAGCACCGTTGGGCTGGCCCGCCACCAGGACGCCGTCGGTCAGCTCCTCCCAGCCCACCTCGCCCCAGAGGCCGCGCCGCGGAGAAGGATTCCCCTCATACCGGATGTCCAGCTCGAAACGGTCGCCCGGCAGCAGCGCTGCATCCGGGACGACCACCAGCTGCTCGGCCCGCTGGCTGAATCTCCGCACCCTTCTGCCGTTCAGGGAGATTTTGACGGCACGCAGTCCCGTGAGGTCCAGGACAACGGCCGACGCCGGCCGTTCCACCTCGGCGTGCAGGACGGCCCTGCCGTTGAGCCTGTTGCTGGCGAGTTTGTAGTCCAGGTCCAGTTCGTAACGCGTGACGCGGTAGGCATTCGTGCCGTGCCCGGGAACGTAGGGATCCGGTGGGCCCGATGGTTCACCCGGCATGCGCGTATCACCGGGGCTGGCTGGTGCTGCAAAACTCATAAACGGGGCTTTCATGGTGAGCTGGTGGGACGGAGGTACTGCCTTGCGCGTGTTACTTTAGCCGCGGAGCCCGCACTGCCGGACCTGCCCAGGGGCTGACCGGGTTGCCCATCCAGTATGTCCCGGCAGGAACAGTTTCCCCGCGCATGACCAAGGATGCCGGGCCCACCGTTCCGCCCCTCGCGATGCGTGCCCGCGGAAGGATGACCCCGTGTGGTCCCATGGTGGCTCCGTCTTCGAGGGTAACAGTGTCGATGCTCATGATCCGGTCGTGGAACAGGTGGGTCTGGACCACGCAGCCCCTGTTGACCGTTGAGCTCTCGCCCAGGGTGACCAGGTCTGCTTCGGGCAGCCAGTAGCTCTCGCACCACGTGCCGCGGCCAATTTTTGCGCCCAGGCCCCGCAACCACCAGACCAGCGCCGGAGTGCCCGAGGCGGATCGGGCAAACCACGGCGCGCTCACCATTTCGATGAAGGTATCCACTACCTCGTTGCGCCAGATGAAGGAACTCCACAACGCATGTTCGCCCGGCCTGATCC
Source organism: Arthrobacter sp. B10-11 (assembly GCF_033142195.1). NCBI lineage: Bacteria > Bacillati > Actinomycetota > Actinomycetes > Micrococcales > Micrococcaceae > Arthrobacter > Arthrobacter sp. B10-11. The sequence continues at coordinate 23,736 of NZ_JAWMTH010000009.1, read as the reverse complement.
TGCCCACCAGCAGCCATTTGGCCACCACAGCGCTGGCGGCGGCCGCAGCTCCGGCCACAAGGACCACGATGCCGCCCAGGAGTGCAGCGATCCCGTAGCCCCACGCCGACGCGATCCGGTCGAACGCGAGCATCACGCCGGCGGCGAGGCCAACCGTGAGCACTACCGGGATGAACCGGCACAGCTCCCAGAGGGCGCGGGCCAGCTTCAGCCTCCGGGGCGGCTGGAAAGTCAGGGTGTTGTCCGTGGCGATTGCGGTGCGCCGCAGGCGGACCGGAGGGCTGCCGAGCCAGGACGTGCCGGATTTTGCCTTGGCCGGGGTGGCGGAGAGGACTGCCACCAGCGAGTTTTTAGGCACGCTTCGTCCGGCTCCCGTCATTCCTGAATTGCCCAGGAAGGAACGTTTGCCGATCTTCGCGGGGGCAATCCGCATCCACCCGCCCCCCAGTTCATAGGAGGCCACCATCGTGTCGTCCGCAAGGAACGCGCCTTCGCCGACGGTTGTCATCTTGGGAAGAAGCAGGACGGTGGAAGCTTCCACGTTCTTGCCCACCTTGGCTCCCAGCAGCCGCAACCAGACCGGCGTGAACAGGCTGGCGTAAATCGGAAAGAGCACATCCCGGGCCAGGTCCAGCACCCGTTCGGTTGCCCAGACCTGCCAGCCGATCCGGCTCCGCACCCTGAAGTAGCCTTCCTTGAGTCCGGTGCCCAGCAACCGGGTGGTGGCAAGGATCAGCAGGAGGTTGGTCAGGAACCATGTCAGGGCCGCCAGCGGCAGCGAGGCAAGAACTTGGGGGAGGGCGGCCGAAAGCGATTCGCTGCCGCGAATGAACAGGAAAATGACGAATGCCCCGGCGGCAGCGGAGAGGTACGGGAGGGCGGCCAGTGCCGCGGACGCTGCGGCAAAGGCCACGAACCAGAGCCGCCCGATCAGCGCATGCGCCGGCGGCGTGTCAGGCCATGCCTGCCTCGCCTTGCCGATCCGCTCGGCAGGGGAGCCGGATACCAGCTGCCCGGCCTTCACCTTGCCGAGGACCGCCGACCCCGGCTCCACCTGTGAGCCGGCACCAATACTGGCCCCTGGCATGAGCGTACTGCGTGCCCCGACCGTCGCGCCGGCACCCACATGTACCTGGCCGATATGGACCGTATCCCCGTCAATCCACCAGCCGGAGAGGTCCACTTCGGGTTCGATGTTGCTGCCGCGGCCCAGCGAAAGCATTCCGGTGACCGGCGGCAGCGAGTGCAGCTGGACATCGTTGCCGATCTTCGCCCCGAGCGCTTTCGCGTAGTACGGAACCCACGGGGCGCTTGCCAGGCTGATGGCACCCGACAAATCCTGGATTTGTTCAGCCAGCCACAGCCGCAGGTGCACCTTGCCGGACCTGGGGTAGGTCCCGGGGACCACCCGCCGGAGCAGGGTCCTGGCGGCAAGGACGGAAAGGGCCATCCGGCCGGCCGGGCTCACGAAAACAAGCCAGGAGGCAGCCACCCACCACCAGGAAACGACAGGAGCCGCCGAGAAGCCGGCAAAGGCGGCCAGAAGATTGTTGGCCGCCATCACGTAGGTGAGCCATCGCATCCCCACCAGGATGTGCAGGGGGACGCCCATCAGGGTCTGGAAGACCTGCGATTTCAGGGCCGTAGGGCGCACCTCCCGTTCCGGTGCCGGCCCGGCTACGCCTTCGGGCAGGGATTGCCGGGCAGCGTCGATGAGCGCCCCCACCCTGGGCGTGGCATAGATGTCGGCCACCGTAATGGTGGGGTAGCGCACACGCAGTGCCGACACGAGCTGCGCGGCTGCCAGGGACCCGCCGCCATGGGCAAAGAAGTCCGCGTCAAGGCTCGACGCCGGTGTCCCCAGCACGCTGCCCCACTGCTCCACGATCCAGCGTGCGTCATCCGGCAGGTTCAACGGGGCGTTGTCCGCATCCGCAGCCCCCGCACCGGCCAGCGGCCAGGGCAGGGAGTGCCGGTCCACTTTTCCGCTCGTCTTGGTGGGCAACGAATCCACAACGGTCAGGAGCGGGATGAGCGCCGCCGGGAGGCTGGCACCCAGCAGCTCCCTGGCAGCGGCGAGATCGATGTCCGCGGTGCCCGCGGCGGCAAGGTAACCCACAAGGATCTGGTTCCCGGCCGCCGTCGTACGGACGGCCGCCGCCGCTCCGGCAACGTCAGGCAACGCCTGCAAGGCGGCGTCGATCTCTCCGAGTTCAATCCGCCGGCCGCCGAGCTTCACCTGTTCATCGGCGCGGCCCATGAAGACGAGCCCGGCGGCCTCGTAACGGACCAGGTCACCGGAACGGTAGGCCCGGGGCCAGCCGAGGGACGGCATGGGCGCATACTTTTCAGCGTCCTTGGCGGGGTCGAGGTACCGGGCCAGCCCCACGCCGCCGATGATGAGCTCACCCACCTCGCCCTCATCCACGGGAACGCCGCCGGGGTCAACCACTGCCAGGTCCCAGCCGTCCAGCGGCAGGCCGATCCGGACCGGGCCGGGCACGCCCAGCGGCGCCGCGCAGGCCACCACAGTGGCTTCCGTGGGCCCGTAGGTGTTCCAGACTTCCCTGCCGTCGACCGCGAGGCGTTCCGCGAGCTCCGGAGGGCAGGCCTCGCCGCCGAAAATCAGCAGCCTCACGTTCTCCAGCGCTTCCGCGGGCCACAGGGCCGCGAGGGTGGGCACGGTGGAAACCACGGTGATCCCGTGGCTGATCAGCCACGGACCGAGATCCATGCCGGTCCGAACCAGCGACCGCGGAGCGGGAACCAGGCAGGCTCCGTAGCGCCAGGCCAGCCACATCTCCTCGCAGGAGGCGTCGAAGGCCACCGAGAGTCCGGCGAGCACGCGGTCCTGGGTGCCGATGGGTTCGTCCTGCAGGAAGATGCGGGCTTCGGCATCAACGAACGCTGCAGAGGACCGGTGCTGGACGGCTACGCCCTTGGGCGTGCCGGTGGAGCCGGACGTAAAGATGATCCAGGAGTCGTCGTCGGCCTGCGGCTTGCGCGGGTCCGGGAACGGCCGGGGCCGCTTGCTGTCCGTAACGATCTCGCCGGCGCCCTTGAGGATGGCGCCGACGCGGGCTTCACTGAACACCAGCTTGGCGCGTTCGTCGGGGTCGTCGGCATCCACCGGAACATACGCCGCCCCGATCAGCAGGACGGCCAGGATCGACACGTAGAGCCGGTTGGTGCCGGAGGGTATGCGTACGCCGATCTTGTCCCCGGCGCCGAGGCCCGCCAGGTGCAGCTCGCGCGCGGTGGCCCGGACCTCGGCCATGAGCTGCGCATAGCTCAGGCGCCGGTGGCCGTCGTCCAGGGCCGAGGCTTCGGGATACTTCCTGGCCGTCTCCTCCAGGATGTCGATCAGCGTCCGCTCCGGCGGTGCCGCGGCGGCGCCGGCCAGCTGCGGCGCATGCAGGTTCCGGATTCCGGGAAGTGCAGTGCGTCCTACCGGGGGAACAGCTTCCGGCTCGGGCACGGATCCGGGATCTTGCGGTTGGTCAGTCACGGGGGTGATTCTCTCGGAGCAAGATGAACAAAAGGTGTCGCAGTTCGCCGGACGTTCGCCGCAGGTTTGCGTCCTGTTTACCGGGTCACGGTACGAGGATGATCTTGCCCGTGGTGCGGCGCTGTTCCAGGTCGTCGTGCGCCCGGGCCGCGTGCGCAAGGTCATAGCGGCCACCGATCCGCACCTTAAGGCTGCCGTTGGCGGCTGCCGCGAAGATTTCGTCGGAGCGCCAGCGGCGTTCCTGGGCGTTGCGGAGGAAGTGGTTAATGGTCGGGCGGGTCAGGTACAGGGATCCGCCGGCATTAAGCCGTTGCGGGTCGAACGGCGGAACCGGTCCGGAGGCGGCGCCGAAGAGAACCAGCGTGCCGCGCACGCGGAGGGCGGCGAGGGAACCGTCGAAGGTGTCCTTTCCCACGCCGTCGAACACGGCATCCGCGCCGGTCCCGTCGGTCAGTTCGCGGACTTTGGCGGAGAAACCGTCGTAGCGGATGACATGGTCGGCTCCGGCTTCGCGGGCCAGCTTCGCCTTGTCGTCGGTGGAGACGGTGGTGATGACCCTGACGCCCTTCGCCTTGAGCAGCTGGATGGCCAGCAGGCCAACGCCGCCGGCGCCGGCGTGGAGCAGGACTGTGTGGCCGGGTTCCACCCGGAACGAGGAGTTGATCAGGTAGTGCGCGGTAATCCCTTGAAGGGGAAGGGCGGCTGCCGTGAAATCGTCCACGCCGCGGGGCACGGGAAGGGCCTTGTCCTCGTCCACCAGGATGTAGCCGGCGTAGCAGTTGGTTCCTTCAGCGGTGGCCACCCGGTCGCCGGGGGAGTAGAGCGACACACCGTCGCCGACCTCCTCCACCGTGCCTGCGGCTTCGGAGCCCGGGGTGAAGGGGTACTGGACTTTGTACGTACCGCTGCGCTTGTATGTGTCGATGAAGTTCACGCCTGTGGCGGACACCTTGACCAGGAGCTGGCCCCGGCCAGGTACCGGACGCTGCACTTCGGTGAGCTCCAGGACGTCCGGCCCGCCGGCCTGGCGGGCGACGATTGCGTGCATCATGTGTCTCCTTCCCTGGGCTGGGATTTCCAGGCCCGGATACAGGACCCATCCTAGGGACACGTCCGCCAACGACGAAGTGACGGCCGGTAACCGGCCGTCACTTCGGGGTGATTGGGGATGTGGGTGCTAGCCAGGGACGTGCCTGGTAAGGGAGTCGCGCCTAGTAGCGGCGGGTAACCGTGGCCATGGGGCATTCGAAGTGCCGCCCGGCGGAGAGGCCCACGTCGTTGAGGTAGCGGACGATGATGCCATAGGACTGCAGCAGGGTGGTTTCCGTGTAGGGGACCTGGTGCTTGGCGCAGAACTCGCGGACGATCACGGCGGCCTTGTCCAGCTGCGGGCGGGCCATGTCCGGGAAGAGGTGGTGTTCGGCCTGGCGGTTCAGGCCGCCCATCAGGATGTCCATGAAACGGCCGCCGGAGATGTTCCGGGAGGTCAGGACCTGGCGGCTGAAGAAGTCCACGCGGCTGTCGGCGGGCAGGACCGGCATGCCCTTGTGGTTCGGTGCGAAGGAAGCGCCCATGTAGAAACCGAAGACGGCGAGCTGGACGCCGATGAACGCCAGTGCCATACCCCACGGCAGGAACGTGAAGGTGAGGACCGGCAACAGGCTCAGGCGGGCCAGGAGGATCGGGAGTTCAACCCAGCGGTGCGTGACCTTTGCGCGGCGGAAGACGAACTTGACCGAATCGATCTGCAGGCCGAGCCCCACCAGGAACAGCAGCGGGAAGAAAAACCAGCCCTGCTTCCGGGTCAGGAAGGCGAACCGGCCCTGCCGGTCGGCAACCGCCTCGGTGTGGAACGCGATGGGCCCGGGCGCGATGTCAGGATCCTTGGAAATGACGTTCGGGTGGTTGTGGTGGGCGCCGTGCTTCTGCTCCCACCAGGAGTAGCTCATGCCGGCGACGGACGTGGCCAGCAGCCGGGCGGCCCAGTCGTTGGCGCGCCGTGAGGCGAAGATCTGCCGGTGTCCGGCTTCGTGGGCCAGGAAGCTCAACTGGGTGCAGATGACGCCCAGCGCAGCGGCGATGAGAAGCTGGAACCAGCTGTCACCGATGAGCGCGAAGCCGAACCAGGTTGCGGTCATCAGGAGCACCAGGACGGAGAAGACCGTGACGTAGAAACCGACCCGGCGTTCGAGCAGGCCCGCAGCCTTCACGGTCTTGAGGAGCTCGGAATAGCTCAGGACGACGGCGTTGGGTTGCCGGACACGCGACTGGGGGCGCTCCGCAGTAGTGGTGGGGGTCATGGACTTGGAGCCTCGTAACTGTTACGGGCAACGCTGCAGCCGACATTCGGACCGCACGGTCAGGATCACCCTTCTCCAAGCATACGCCGACGCTCGCAATGCGGCCGGGCAACGGGCACGCAGGAGTTTATGCATAAATATCGGGTTCTATGCATAGTCTTGCTGTATAGTCGTTTCCATGACTATTTCTGTTGCCGTTTCCGGTGCCAGCGGTTACGCCGGCGGTGAGGTGCTTCGCCTTCTGGCCGGGCACCCCGACGTCACTATCGGCGCCATCACAGCACACAGCAACGCCGGTTCCAGACTAGGCGAATTGCAGCCGCATCTCCATGGTTTGGCCAGCCGCATCCTTGAAGACACCACGGTGGAAAACCTTTCCGGCCACGACGTGGTGTTCCTGGCGCTCCCGCATGGAGCGTCCGCGGAGATCGCGGCGCAGTTGCCCGACGGCACGGTGGTGATCGACGCCGGTGCCGACCACCGCCTCGAAGACCCCGCCGCCTGGGAAAAGTTCTACGGGTCCGCACACGCCGGAACCTGGCCCTACGGGCTCCCTGAACTGCCCGGACAGCGGGAAAAGCTGAAGGGCGCCAAGCGGATCGCAGTACCGGGCTGCTACCCGACGTCGTCCCTGCTGGCCCTGACGCCCGGGTTCGCCGGAAAACTCCTCCAGCCCGACGACGTCGTGATTGTCTCTGCCTCAGGCACCTCGGGTGCCGGGAAAGCCGCAAAGGTGAACCTCATCGGCTCCGAAGTCATGGGGTCGATGAGCCCCTACGGCGTCGGCGGCGGCCACCGGCACACGCCGGAGATCGAGCAGGGACTGGGGAACGCGGCGGGCGAACCGGTGACGGTGTCCTTCACCCCCACCCTCGCCCCGATGAGCCGGGGCATCCTCACCACGGCGACGGCCCGGGTGAAGCCCGGCGTCACGGCAGCAGAGCTGCGCACTGCCTGGGAAGAAGCGTACGACGACGAGCCGTTCGTCCACCTGCTCCCTGAGGGCCAGTGGCCCGCCACCAAATCCGTGCAGGGCTCCAACCATGCCGTGATGCAGCTGGCCTTCGATGCGCACACCGGCCGCGTCATCGTCACCTGCGCCATCGACAACCTGACCAAGGGGACGGCCGGCGGCGCCGTGCAGTCCATGAACATTGCCCTTGGCCTGGCGGAAACCGCCGGCCTCAACCTGCAGGGAGTTGCCCCGTGACCGTTACCGCCCCCAAGGGCTTCCGCGCCGCCGGCGTCAAAGCCGGCCTGAAGGCGTCCGGGAACCCCGACCTTGCCCTGGTAGTCAACGACGGCCCCTCTAAGGCGGCAGCCGCGGTGTTCACGTCGAACCGGGTGGCGGCGGCCCCCGTGCACTGGTCCCGCGAGGTGGTGAAGGACGGCCGGGTGGACGCCGTGATCCTCAACTCCGGCGGCGCCAACGCCTGCACCGGCCCGCAGGGCTTCCAGAACACGCACACCACCGCCGAAAAGACCGCCGAAGCGCTGGGCGTCTCAGCCACCGACATCTTCGTCTGCTCCACCGGCCTGATCGGCGAGCAGCTGCCCATGGACAAAATCATCCCGGGCATCGGCGCTGCCAAAGCCGCCCTCAGTGCCGACGGCGGGCCGGCGGCGGCCACGGCCATCATGACCACCGATTCCGTGTCCAAGGAAGCAGTGTTCACCGGGAAGGACGCCGAGGGCAACGAGTACACCATCGGCGGCATGGCCAAGGGCGCCGGCATGCTGGCACCCGGGCTGGCCACCATGTTGGTGGTTCTCACCACCGACGCGGACGTCCAGCCGGAAATGCTCGACGTCGTGCTCCGCGATGCCACCCGGGTCACCTTTGACCGGGCGGACTCGGACGGCTGCATGTCCACCAATGACACCGTGGTGCTGCTGGCCTCGGGCGCGTCGGGTGTTGTGCCGTCGGCAGGGGAGTTCGGTGCCGGGGTGACGCAGGTCTGCGCCGAGTTGGCCCGCAAGCTGATTGGTGACGCCGAGGGTGCCAGCCACGACATCGCCATCCGCACGTTCAATGCGGCCAGCGAGAAGGACGCGGAAATCGTGAGCAGGGCCGTGGCACGCTCCAACCTGTTCAAGGCCGCCATCTTCGGCAAGGACCCCAACTGGGGCCGGGTGCTTTCCGCCGTGGGCACCACCGATGCCGCGTTCGAGCCGGACCAGCTGAACGTTTCCATGAACGGCGTGCAGATCTGCCGGAACGGCAGCATCGGCGAGGACCGCAGCCTGGTGGACCTTGAGCCCCGCGAGGTCCTGGTGGAGATCGACCTGCAGGCCGGAGAGGCCGAAGCCACGATCTGGACCAACGACCTCACGCACGACTACGTCCACGAAAACAGCGCCTACTCAAGCTAGGTGAAGCACCCACTTCCCGGGGAGACAGCAGCATGAACACCCAGACACGCGAGACAACTACCATCGGCCCCGATACAACCAAAGCTGCCCAGGACAAGGCAGGCACCCTGATCGAGGCCCTGCCGTGGATCCAGCGCTTCGCAGGTTCCACCATGGTGATCAAGTACGGCGGCAACGCCATGGTCAACGACGACCTTCGCCGGGCGTTCGCAGAGGATGTCGTGTTCCTGCACCACGTCGGCATCCACCCCGTGGTGGTGCACGGCGGCGGTCCGCAGATCAACGCCATGCTCAGCCGCCTCGGCATCGAGTCCGAGTTCAAGGGCGGGCTGCGCGTCACCACGCCTGAGGCAATGGACGTGGTCCGCATGGTGCTGACCGGCCAGGTGGGCCGCGAACTCGTGGGCCTGATCAATTCCCACGGCCCGTATGCCGTCGGCATGTCCGGAGAGGACGGCGGCCTGCTGCGCGCCGTCCGTACCGGGACGGTCGTGGATGGCCAGGAAGTGGATCTGGGCCTGGTCGGCGAGGTTGTGGGCGTCAATCCGGAGGGCATCGTGGACATCCTCGCGGCCGGCCGGATCCCGGTGATCTCGACCGTTGCCCCGGAAATTGCCGACGACGGCTCCACCACCGGGCAGGTGCTCAACGTCAACGCGGACACCGCGGCGGCCGCCGTCGCCTCCGCCCTGGGTGCCTCGAAGCTCGTCATCCTCACCGACGTCGAGGGCCTCTATGCGAACTGGCCGGACAAGTCATCGCTCATCTCGTCCCTGACGGCGTCGGAGCTCCGGGAGATGCTCCCGCGGCTTGAATCGGGCATGATCCCCAAGATGGCCGCCTGCCTCAAAGCCGTCGATGACGGAGTGGAGCGCGCGCACATCGTGGACGGCCGGCTGCCGCACTCCATGCTGCTGGAAACATTCACCACCGCGGGCATCGGCACGCAGGTGGTCCCGGACGAGGAAACGAACGCATGAGCCAGATCGAAAAGTCCCCGGTGGTTGAACTGGTGGAGACCCGCGGCCACACCACGGGAGCCGAGTGGCTGAGCCGCTACTCATCGTCCCTCATGGGTGTCTTCGGCACGCCGCAGCGGGTCCTGGTCCGCGGGGCCGGATGCCTGGTTTGGGACGCCGACGGCAAGGAGTATCTCGACCTGCTCGGCGGCATCGCCGTAAACGCCATGGGCCACGCCCACCCGTTCGTGACGTCGGTGATCTCCAGCCAGCTGGCCACGCTGGGCCACGTCTCCAACTTCTTCACCAGCCCCACGCAGATCGCGCTGGCCGAGAAGCTGCTTGAGCTCACCAAGGCGCCGGCAGGTTCCAAGGTGTTCTTCGCGAACTCCGGCACCGAGGCGGTGGAGGCCGCGTTCAAGCTGGCGCGCCGCAACTCCGGTGCGGATGCGCTGTCCGGACCCGGCAGCGATGTGAAACGGCGGACCAAGATCATCGCCCTTGAAGGCGCCTTCCACGGCCGCACGATGGGAGCACTGGCGCTGACCGCCAAGGCCGCCTACCGGGCGCCGTTCGAACCGCTTCCCGGCGGCGTGGTCCACATTCCGTTCGGCGACGTCGACGCCCTGCTGGATGCCATCGACGAAACCACTGCCGCCGTTTTCCTGGAGCCGATCCAAGGCGAAGCAGGCGTCCGGCCGCTGCCTGCCGGCTACCTGAAAGCAGCACGCGAGGCCACTACCAAGTCCGGCGCGCTGCTGATCCTCGACGAAGTCCAGACCGGCATCGGCCGCACCGGCAAGTGGCTGGCCAGCGAAGACGCCGGCGTGGTCCCGGACGCTGTGACCCTCGCCAAGGGCCTGGGCGGCGGCTTCCCGATCGGGGCGCTGGTCACCTTCGGCCCGGAAACCTCCTCACTCCTCACCGCAGGGCAGCACGGCACCACGTTCGGCGGGAACCCGGTGGCCACGGCCGCCGCCCTGGCAACACTGCACGCGATTGAAAGCCAGCGCGTCCTGGACAACGTCCGCACCGTGGGTGACCGCCTGCGCTCGAAGCTCGCCGACGTCGACGGCGTGACGGAAGTGCGCGGCGAAGGCCTCCTGATCGGCTTCGACCTGGACGCGGACATCGCACCCGGCGTCGTCATCGCAGGACTGGACGCGGGGTTCATCGTCAACAGCCCCGGTCCGCGCACCATCCGACTCGCCCCGCCGCTGATCCTCACCGCCGAACAGGCCGACAGCTTCATCCAGGCCCTGCCCACGCTCCTCCAGACCGCAAAGGACGCCGCCCAGTGACCAGCTCCGCGACCACCCGCCACTTCCTCAAGGACACCGACCTCACACCGGCAGAGCAGGCTGAGGTCCTGGACCTCGCCGTCCGCATGAAGGCTGCGCCGTACAGCGTCCAGCCGTTCGCCGCCGAGGGCAGCGGTCGTAAGACAGTGGCGGTCATCTTCGATAAGACGTCCACCCGGACCCGGGTCTCGTTCGCGACCGGCGTGGCCGACATGGGCGGAAACGCCCTTATCATCAACCCGGGTGAGGCACAGATCGGCCACAAGGAATCGGTGGAGGACACCGCCAAGGTGCTGGAGCGCATGGTCTCCACCATCGTCTGGCGCACCGGTGCCCACTCCGGCCTGGTGGCCATGGCGGAAAACTCCAAAGTCCCGGTCATCAACGCCCTGTGCGACGACTACCACCCCTGCCAGCTCCTGGCCGACCTGCTGGCCGTCAAGGAGCACAAGGGCGAGCTCAAGGGCCTCACCATGAGCTATCTTGGCGACTCCGCCAACAACATGGCGAACTCGTACCTGCTCGCCGGCGTGACCGCCGGCATGCACGTGCGCATCGCCGGTCCGGACGGCTACCTGCCGGCTGCGGACATCGTTGCCGCCGCCGAGGAGCGGGCCGCCGAGACAGGCGGTTCGGTGCTGATCACCACGGACGCCGCGGAAGCCCTCAAGGGGGCCGACGTCGTCGCCACCGACACCTGGGTGTCCATGGGCCAGGAGGCTGAAAAGGAAGCCCGGCTCCGGCTGTTCCGCGACTATTCCGTGGACGAGGCGGCGATGCAGCTCGCGGCGCCGGACGCCGTCGTGCTTCACTGCCTGCCGGCGTACCGGGGCTATGAGATCTCCGCGGGTGTCATCGACGGCCCGCAGTCGATTGTCTGGGACGAGGCTGAAAACCGCCTGCACGCGCAGAAAGCGCTGATGGCCTGGCTCATGCACCGGTCCGGACTGGCCTTCGTTGACGGACTCTCTCCCGTTGAGGGCACCGGGGAGAGCACGTTCTAGTGTCCACCAACCCGTCGGTGCCGGGCGCGAGCCCGGCCACCAAAACGGCCAGGCTGGCGCGGATCACCGCGATCCTGACCGGTGAGTCCGTCCGGTCGCAGGCGGAGCTGGCCGCCCTGCTGGCGGACGACGGCGTCCAGGTCACCCAGGCCACGCTGTCCCGCGACCTCGTGGAACTCGGCGCCGTCCGGGTCCGCGGCAAGGACGGCGTGCTCGTCTACGCGGTACCGGGGGAGGGCGGTGAACGTGCAGCCAAGGCCGGCGTCACCCAGGAGATCCTGGACGCCCGGCTTGCCCGCCTGTGCGGGGAGCTGCTCGTAACCGCGGAAGCGTCGGCGAACATCGTGGTGCTGAGGACGCCGCCGGGGGCCGCGAACTTCCTGGCGCTGGCCATCGACCATTCGGTCATGCCGTCCATCCTGGGGACCATCGCCGGGGACGACACCGTGCTGCTGGTCACCCGCGACCCGCTGGGCGGTGCGGACGTGGCCGCCCGCTTCCTGCACTTCGCCGAAGAAGCGGGCCAATAAGCTTGAAGACAACCAAGAACCAAACAACTAAGGAGCATTTGAAGTGACTGAGCGTATTGTGCTGGCCTACTCCGGTGGCCTGGATACTTCCGTAGCGATCGGCTGGATCGGTGAAGCCACCGGTGCCGAGGTCATCGCCGTGGCCGTCGACGTCGGACAGGGCGGCGAGTCGCTGGAGACCATCCGCCAGCGCGCCCTGGGCTGCGGTGCCGTCGAAGCCTACGTGGCCGACGCCAGCGACGAGTTCGCCAATGAGTACTGCATGCCCACGCTGAAGGCCAACGCCCTCTACCAGGGCCACTACCCGCTGGTTTCCGCGATCTCCCGCCCGGTGATCGTCAAGCACCTGGTCAAGGCCGCCCGCGAATTCGGCGCCACCACCGTGGCCCACGGCTGCACGGGCAAGGGCAACGACCAGGTCCGCTTCGAGGTGGGCATCCAGACCCTCGGCCCGGACCTGAAGTGCATCGCCCCGGTCCGCGACCTCGCCCTGACCCGCGACAAGGCCATCGCCTTCGCCGAGGAAAAGGGACTGCCGATCGAGACCACCAAGAAGAACCCGTACTCGATCGACCAGAACGTCTGGGGTCGCGCCGTCGAAACCGGCTACCTCGAAGACATCTGGAACGCCCCCACCAAGGACATCTACGACTACACGGCCACCCCGGAGTTCCCGCCGGCGCCCGATGAAGTCACCATCTCCTTCAAAGCCGGCGTTCCGGTAGCGATCGACGGCGTCAAGGTCACCCCGCTGCAGGCCATCAAGGAACTCAACCGCCGCGCCGGCGCCCAGGGCGTCGGCCGGATCGACGTCGTCGAGGACCGCCTCGTCGGCATCAAGTCCCGCGAAATCTACGAAGCTCCCGGTGCCATGGCTCTGATCACCGCGCACAAGCACCTCGAGGACATCACCATCGAGCGCGAGCAGGCCCGCTTCAAGGCAACGGTCGGCCAGCGCTGGTCCGAGCTGGTGTACGACGGCCAGTGGTTCTCCCCGCTCAAGCGCTCCCTGGACGCCTTCATCGAGGACACCCAGAAGTACGTCTCCGGCGACATCCGCATGGTGCTGCACGGCGGCCAGGCGATCGTCAACGGACGCCGCTCCGAGACCTCGCTGTACGACTTCGACCTCGCCACCTACGACACCGGCGACACCTTCGACCAGTCGATGGCCCGCGGCTTCATCGAGCTGTGGGGCATGTCCGCCAAGGTGGCGTCCGGCCGCGACATCCGCGTCGCAGGAAAGTAGCCCCTGTGGCTGAGCAAAAGTCCGAAGCCACCAACACGGGTGCGCTGTGGGGCGGCCGGTTCGCCGGCGGCCCCGCCGACGCCCTCGCAGCCCTGAGCAAGTCCACGCACTTTGACTGGCGGCTGGCCCGCTACGACATCGCCGGATCCAAGGCGCACGCCCGCGTGCTGCACAAGTCCGGGCTGCTGGACGATGCCGAACTTGAAGGCATGCTTGCTGCGCTGTCCCGCCTGGATGACGACGTCGCCTCCGGCGCGTACCTGCCCGCGGAGTCCGATGAGGACGTCCACGGCTCGCTGGAACGCGGCCTGATCGAGCGTGCCGGCACCCAGCTGGGCGGGAAGCTCCGCGCCGGCCGGTCCCGCAACGACCAAGTGGCCACGCTGGGACGGATGTTCCTGCGCGACCATGCGCGGATCATCGCCCGCGGCGTGCTGGCAACCATTGAGGCACTGGTGGACCAGGCCAAGGCACACCAGGGCGTGGCCATGCCGGGCCGCACCCACCTCCAGCATGCGCAGCCGGTGCTGCTCAGCCACCACCTGCTGGCCCACGCCTGGGCGCTGCTGCGCGATGTGCAGCGGCTGCAGGACTGGGACAAGCGCGCAGGCGTTTCGCCCTACGGTTCCGGTGCCCTCGCGGGCTCCTCGCTGGGCCTGGACCCGGAAGCCGTGGCAGCCGACCTGGGCTTCTTCTCGGCGACACACAACTCGATCGACGGCACCGCCTCGCGCGATGTCTTCGCCGAGTTCGCGTGGGTCTGCGCCATGATCGGCGTGGACCTGTCCAGGGTTTCGGAGGAAGTCATCCTGTGGGCCACGAAGGAGTTCTCCTTTGTCACCCTGCACGATTCCTACTCCACCGGTTCCTCGATCATGCCGCAGAAGAAGAACCCGGATGTCGCCGAGCTGGCCCGCGGCAAGGCGGGACGCCTGATCGGCAACCTGACCGGGCTGCTCGCCACGCTCAAGGGCCTGCCGCTCGCGTACAACCGCGACCTGCAGGAGGACAAGGAACCGGTTTTTGACGCCGCCGACACCCTGGAGCTCCTGCTCCCGGCCGTCTCCGGCATGATCGCGACGCTGAAGTTCAACACTGAACGGATGGAGTCGCTGGCACCGCAGGGCTTCGCGCTGGCCACGGACATTGCCGAATGGCTGGTCCGCCAGGGTGTGCCGTTCCGCGAAGCCCACGAGCTCTCCGGTGCCGCGGTGAAGCAGGCCGAAAGCCGCGACGTCGAACTCTGGGACCTCACGGACCAGGAATACGCCGCGATCTCGGAGCACCTGACGCCGGAAGTCCGCACGGTCCTGTCCACTGAGGGTTCGCTCAACAGCCGCAACTCCCAGGGCGGCACGGCGCCGGCCGCCGTCGAGCGCCAACTGCTCGCGCTGGAAGCCGAGCTTGCAGGCGTGCGGGAGTACGCCGGGTAGCGGGCCGACGCTCTCTCACTTGTTGCAGCCTTCGGGCCGACGCTCTCTCACTTTCCGCAAGAAAGTGAGAGAGCGTCGCCGATTTTCATGCAACAACTGAGAGAGCGTTCTGCGTTTATGGTGGGAGGATGAGCGAATCCTTCCGCCGGTACCTCCGTGGCCTGCCGGACTTCCCCGACGACCTGCCGGATTTTGACCCGGCGGCTGCGCCGGCGGACCCGGCTGAGCTGTTCCGGCAATGGCTGGCGGAGGCGCTGGCCGCGGGGGAGCCCCAGCCGCACGCCTGCAGCCTGGCCACCGTGGGTGCCAATGCCCAGCCGTCGTCCCGGATGCTGATCCTGAAGGACATCGACGACGACGGCGGCTGGCAGATCGCAACGTCCCGCACCTCGCGCAAGGGTCAGGAGCTGGCTGCGAACCCGAGGGCGGCCCTTAATTTCTACTGGCCCCTGCTGGGCCGGCAGGTCCGCGTGGCCGGGGGAGTCCTTGAATTGTCCGCCGATGCTTCGGCCGCGGACTGGGACGCCCGGCCCGGAGCCGACGGCGGCACCAACCCGGACTGGCAGCTGTACGCCGTCCGGCCGCTGGAGATCGAGTTCTGGCAGGCCCGCCACGACCGCCGCCACATCCGGCACCGCTACGGTGGCGGTCCGCCGGGTGACGTTCTGGACAGTCCCGGCTCTGGCAGCGGCCTGCGTTAAGGACGATTAACCGTCCGCTACGATGGCGGGTATGACCGCAATCACACCGGAAGCGCTGCTCGCCGAACTCCATAAAGCTGCCGACGTCGTTGCCTCCCAGGCCGGCAAACTCGCCGAAGATGATGTCAAGGCACCGTCATTACTGCCGGGCTGGACGCGGGGGCACGTCCTCGCGCACCTGGCCGGCATTTCGAACGCCATGGCCCGGCAACTTGAATTCGCAGGCCGCGGAGAGACCGTGGAACTGTATGACGGCGGCCAGGAGGGCCGCACCAAGGCCATCGACATGGCCGCCGGCCACACCTTGGCGCAGCACAGGGCGGATCTGGACGCCGCGCTTGCACGCGCCCTGCGGGCCTTCGATAGCCTGGACGCCGGCTCCTGGCAGGTGCCCATTTCCTACCGCGGCGGAGTGGTGCTGGACGGCGGGTTTGCCCTGTGGCGGGAACTGCTGATCCATGCGACTGACCTCGGCACCGGCCGCGGTCCGGAAACCTGGAGCAGGCCCTTCTGTGAGCACCTGTTCGATTTCCTGGCTGCCCGCGTGCCGGAAGGGCAGCGGTTTGTGCTGCAGCCCCTCGGACTTCCGCCGGTGACCATCGGCGCCGGCAACCGGTCCACCGTCATCAACGGCATGCTGACGGACATCGCGGCCTGGCTCGCGGGGCGTGAACCCTCGTTGGGCAGCCTGCGTGCGTCCGCTGCTGCGGACGGTGTGGATCTCCCCGAGCTCCTGCCCTGGCCCTCGGGCGTACCGATCACCAAATAGGGCTGCCGGCCCGCCGTCATCAGCATTTCCCTGGTCAACGCTGTTCGCGGCCCAGCAGGCTCTCCTTGATGGCGAGGCCCCACCTGAATCCGCCCAGCGTGCCGTCCGTCCGCACCACGCGGTGGCACGGCACGAACAGTGCTGCGGCGTTGAAGGCGCAGGCACTCGCCGCGGCGCGGACGGCCTTCGGGTTCCCGGAGAGCTCCGCGTACTCGGTGTAGGTGACCGGCCGCCCGGGGTTCACCGTCCGGAGGACATCCCAGGCATGGCTGCGGAAAGGCCCCGATTTCTGCAGGACCCGTACACGCATGGCGGGCTCCGGATCGCCCGCGTAGAACGCAACAACGGCGTCGGAGATTTCGCCCAGTTCCTGGACCGGGACGAATTCATCCGGCAGCAGTTCGGGATGGATCTGTCCGGTGAGCTCCGCAGCGTGCGCAGTCCAGCCGGATGCCAGCACGGCACCGTCGCGGGCAATGATGGTGAACGGACCGTCCGGTGTGGACATGGTCAGTAGTTGGGCTTTCATGGCTTTCGCTTTCTGGTTAGGTCGCCTGAGTTAAAACTGTTGGGTTAAATCGCCGGATCATGCGGCAGGGAAGGTGCCTGCCGTTTCGCCGTGGGCCTGGGGTGCGTGGCGGCCGCACGCCAGAGGTGCATCGTGGCATAGGAACGCCAGGGGCTCACTTCGGAGAAGTCCGGTGTGTGCCGTGGAAGCCAGCCGCCTGTCTCTGCGTCAGCACTGCCGGCGGCGAGGGCGAGGATGCCGTTGCGCACCGCGGCGTCGTTGGCCAGGAACACGTCCGGCGCCCCGATCACGCGCATGGCCACGTACCCCGCGGTCCAGGGTCCCACCCCGGGCAGCGGCAGGAGTTTGGTGTGCAGTCCGGCGAAGTCGTCGCCGTAGCCGAAATCGAGGTCCCCGGCGGCCATCGCGCCGGCGGCGGCGCGGACGGAGTCGATCCGCCGCTGCGGACCACGCAGCAGGCTGTATCCCTCGTCGGCGATCTGGGCCGCAGTGGGGAAGAGCCGGTCTAGGCCGTCCGCCGGTACCCGGCTCCCGCTGCCGCAGGCCGACAGCTGGGTGAGGGCGGTCCGGGCGGCCGCGACGGTTATCTGCTGGCCTATCAAGGCACGGACCAGCAACTCCTGCGGATCCAGGGCCCCCGGCATCCGAATGCCCGGGACGGTGCGGACGGCCGGTGCCAGCCGCGGATCGGCCTCCAGCGCACTGTCGATGGCCACAGGGTCGGCGTCGAGGTCCAGCAGCCGCCGGACCCTGCTCAGCAAGGACGGCAGGTCCCGGAGGTCCACCGCACCGATGGTGAGGACAAGTGGCCGCCCCGGGGCGCCGGCGTCGTACTCCACGCTGAAGCGGGCATCCGCGTGGGGGAGCCGCAAGGCCCTCGCATAGGAGGTTGCGGTGCCGGCCTCGATCCCGGGAACGGACCGCACGGCCAGGAATTCGAAGATGCCAGGATCGAACGGCTCACGATAGGGAAGGTTCAGCGTCAGCGCCGTAGTCGCCGCCGGCGTCCGGTGGTGACGGGCGGTGCCGCGAACTGCAGTGCCGCGGAGCGCCGTCGGAGTCATGTCGAAGACTTCGCCGATGGTTTCGTTGAACTGGCGGACGCTGCTGAACCCGGCCGCGAAAGCCACGTCTGCGAGCTTCATCTGCGTGGACACCAGCAGCGTCCGGGCGGTCTGCGCCCTGCTGGCCCGTGCCAGCGACAGCGGACCGGCGCCCAGTTCGTGGCTGAGGATCCTGTTGAGCTGCCGCGAGGAGTAGCCGAGCCGCGACGCGAGTCCTTCCACTCCGTCGCGGTTGATCACCCCGTCATTGATGAGCCGCATGGCCCGGCCCGCGATGTCGGACCGGAGGTTCCAGGCAGGTGTCCCCGGGACAGCCTCCGGCAGGCAGCGCTTGCAGGCGCGGTACCCGGCGTCGTGGGCCGCGGCGGAGGTTTCATAGAACGTGACGTTCTCCGCTTTAGGGGTCCGGGCAGGACATGAAGGCCGGCAATAAATCCCCGTGGTCCGGACAGCGGTGTAGAACTGCCCGTCGAACCGGGTGTCGCGGGCATCGATCGCCCGGTAGCGCTGCCAGAAGTCCATGGCTCCATCCTGTCAGCTCGGCGCACCCGGAGCTAGCGGAAATCGGACACGGGCGTGGGGCCCCCTTGGCAGCGGCTCTTTGTTAAAGTCGATGCATGAGCTCCAGCCCGCCGCGCACCGGACGCGAACACGCCGTGCGGCAGGTGCTGTCCGGGGACGCCCGGCACGTGGCGCCCCTGATGCTTGGGGCTGTGCTCACGTATGACAGCCCGGAGGGGGCGGTTTCGGTGCGCATCACCGAAGTGGAGGCCTATCTTGGCCCGCACGACTCCCAGCACCCGGACCCGGGTTCGCACACCTTCCGCGGACAAACGGGGCGCAACAAACCCATGTTCGGACCCGCCGGGCACTTGTACGTCTACTTCACCTACGGGATGCACTACTGCGCCAACATTGTCTGCGGACCGCCCGGAACAGCCTCTGCCCTGCTCCTGCGCGGCGGCGAAATCGTGGGGGGCGAGGAACTGGCACGCACCAGGCGCCCGACGTCGAAATCCGCCAAGGACCTGGCCAGCGGGCCTGCCCGGCTCGCCACGGCGCTGGGATTGACGACGGCGGACAGCGGGCGGGACGCCCTCGACGACCCGTTCAGGCTGGAACTGCCGGTGGCACGCGCACGGGACATCAGCACCGGTCCGCGCGTGGGGGTCTCGGGGGCGGGCGGCAGCCATGCCTATCCATGGCGGTACTGGCTCACCGGCGATCCCACGGTCTCGCGCTATAAGGCCGCGAAGGCCCGCCCGGATCGTGAAGAATAGCCGCCACCGGCATAGGGTAGATGCGTGAATCAAAGCGAGCCCGGCCAAGCCAGAAGAAGCGTTCCAGTGGACCAGCTGATCAACAGCCTCTGCGCCACGGTGCCGGACTACCCCAAACCCGGAATCATCTTCAAGGACCTGACGCCCGTCTTTGCCAACGGCGCAGCGCTCCGCGCTGTTGTGGACGCACTCGTGGAGCCGTTCAAAGGGCAGTTCGACGCCGTAGCCGGGGTGGAGGCCCGCGGCTTCCTGCTGGCCGCCGCTGCCGCCTACGCCACGAACACGGGTGTGATCACCGTGCGCAAAGCCGGAAAACTCCCCCGGAAGGTGGTCGCGGAGGATTATGCGCTGGAGTACGGCACTGCGACCCTCGAGCTGCACACCACGGACCTGCCGGCCGGAAGCCGGGTGCTGATCCTCGACGACGTCCTTGCCACGGGCGGCACGCTCGGCGCCGCCGCACGCCTGTTTGAGCGCTGCGGAGTGCATGTTTCGGGAGTGGGCGTGGTCATGGAACTGGGTGAGCTGCGCGGCCGATCCGCCCTGAGCGGCCATCGCGTCCGCTCGCTCATCCGGACCTAGCGTGCGTTCATCAAAATGGTTGTAGAATGGACGGTCTGTCTTTTGCGATAGGGGAAAGTCTCGATGCTCGACGCTGATTTGGCCCATGAACGGGACTATGTTGCCGGACTGTATGCCCGCCTTGATGAGCTGCGCGAGGAAAAGCGCACTCAACTTGCCCAGGTCCGCCGTGCCGGTGCCGTGGGAACCATGCAAAATGTTTCCGAACGGGATGCCTTCGCGGCCCTCTATGAGGACCGCCTTGCCCAGCTGGACGCTGTGGATGACCGGCTGGTCTTCGGCCGCCTCGACCTGGATTCGGGGGAGGCCCAGTACATCGGCCGCATCGGCCTGACCACTGACGACCTCCAGCGGCTCATGGTCGACTGGCGCGCGCCCGAAGCCGGGCACTTCTACCAGGCCACAGCCTTCGACCGCCAGGGCGTCCGCCGCCGCCGGCACCTGATCCTGCAGGGCCGCGAGGTCAAGGCCATTGAAGACGACGTCCTCGACGCCGGCATGCTGGCCGACAATGAATCGCTGCAGGGGGAGGGCGCGCTGCTGGCCGCCCTCAACTCCAAGCGCACCGGACGCATGTCGGACATCGTCGGCACCATCCAGTCGGAGCAGGACAGGATCATCCGCTCCTCCATCTCCGGAGCCGTCGTCGTCCAGGGCGGACCCGGAACAGGCAAAACGGCCGTTGCGCTGCACCGCGCCGCGTACCTCCTCTATACGCACCGCGACCGGCTCAAGACCGCCGGCGTGCTCCTGGTGGGGCCCTCGTCCTCATTCATGAAGTACATCGAGCGCGTCCTGCCGTCACTCGGCGAAACGGGCGTGGTCATGGCGAGCGTGGGCCGGCTGATGCCCGGTATCAACGCCGTTCCCGAACAGGAAGCGGACGTCGCCGCCATCAAGGGCAGGCTGGATATGGCCGAGGTGGTTGCCAATGCTGTTTCCAACCGGCAGCGCATCCCGGCGGAGAACCGGATCCTCGAAGTGGACGGCCGCAAGCTGGTCCTGACACCCCGTCAGGTTCGCCGGGCCCGGGAAAAGGCCCGCGCCACCCACAAGCCCCACAACGAGGCACGCCTGACGTTTGTGAAAATCCTGCTCCGCGAACTGACCGAGCAGATGACCGAGCTCGTCGAGGCCGGCAGCATCGGCAACAACGCGGACCGTTCGTATCTGGCCGAGGACGTCCGCACTGCGCGCGATGTCCGGATCGCACTGAATCTCTGCTGGATGCCGATGACCCCGGAAAAGCTCATCTCCGAGCTGTTCGGCAAGCCTGCCATCCTGGAAGCCTGCACCCCCCACCTGTCCGGGGCTGAACGCGCGCTGCTGGCCCGCCCCATAGACAGTCCCTGGACCGAGGCCGACGTGCCGCTGCTGGACGAGGCTGCCGAGTTGCTGGGTGAGCTTGATCCCGCGGCCGGCCGCGGACTGGCCCAGCAGGAGCACGACCGCGCCCGGGACATCGCCAACGCCAAGCAGACCCTGGTGAACATGGAAACTGCCGGGGTGGACGTGCTGATGACGGCCGAGGAACTCGTCGACCAAAACCAGGAACGCGAAGCGCGGCTCACCGCGGCGGAACGGGCCACTAGCGACCGCACCTGGGCGTTCGGGCACATTGTTGTCGACGAGGCCCAGGAATTGTCGCCGATGCAGTGGCGCCTTTTGGTCCGCCGCTGCCCGCTGAAGTCGTTCACCATCGTCGGCGACATCGCCCAGACGAGTTCCGTGGCGGGTGCCAAGTCCTGGCAGAGCGCGCTGGAACCGATGTTCGGGGACCGCTGGCAGCTTGAGGAACTCACCGTCAACTACCGCACGCCATCGCAGATCGCTGAGGCGGCGGCCCGGATGGCCACGGCCGCCGGCCTGGTGATTTCTGCTCCCAAGGCAGTCCGTGAAGGCCGCTGGTCGCCGATCATTGACCGCGTGGACGACGGATCCGTGGTCAGCAGGCTTGTGGAGGTTCTTCCGGATGAGCTGGACGCGCTCGACGGCGGCCTGCTTGCGGTGATTGCCGACGGCGAGCTCCTGCCGCAAGCCGCCACGGCCCTGCGCGCCGCCTACGGCCGCCGTGTCGGCAGCGGTGCAGGCAGCTACGAGCAGGACATCGTCGTCATCAGCCCCCGGGAAGCCAAGGGCCTCGAGTTCGACGGCGTTGTGGTGCTGGAGCCTTCCATGATGCTCAACCAGGAGCACGGGCGGGTGGGCGACCTGTACGTTGCCATGACCCGGCCCACCCAGCGGCTGCGGCTCATCGCTGCCGCCCCGGTGCCCGCAGGCATCGAACGCTGATCCCCGGCTGCAGGAGGACCGGATCATCCCGGCCTCCTGCCGGCCGGCGGCGCTGTCACGCAGCGCTGGCGACCGGCCAATCCTGCTAACTTAGATCACGTGTCCCAACTAAATGATCTCGAGTCCCAGCAGAACGATCCGACCTTCGCCAACATCTGGCAGGAGCTCAACTGGCGCGGCCTGGTCCACGTGTCCACCGATGAAGTGGAACTGGAAAAGCTGCTCGCCGGGGACCCGATCACCTATTACTGCGGCTTCGACCCCACTGCGCCCAGCCTGCATCTGGGCAACCTCGTGCAGCTGCTCCTGATGCGCCGGCTCCAGCTGGCCGGGCACAAGCCACTGGGCCTGGTTGGCGGTTCGACCGGCCTGATCGGTGATCCGCGGCCGACGGCGGAACGCACCTTGAACACCAAGGACACCGTTTCCGAATGGGTCGGGTACCTTCAGGCACAGGTCCGCCGCTTCCTGAGCTTTGACGGCGAAAACGCCGCAAGGATGGTCAACAACCTGGACTGGACCGCTCCGTTGAGCGCCATCGATTTCCTGCGCGAGATCGGCAAGCATTTCCGCGTCGGCACCATGCTCCGCAAGGACGCCGTGGCCTCCCGCCTGAGTTCGGATGAGGGCATCAGCTACACCGAGTTCAGCTACCAGATCCTCCAGGGCATGGACTACCTCCAGCTCTACCGTGATTACGGCTGCGTCCTGGAGACCGGCGGGTCGGACCAGTGGGGCAATCTGACCAGCGGAACCGAACTCATCCGCAAGGTGGAAGGCAAGCACGTGCACGCGCTTGGCACACCGCTTATCACCAATTCGGACGGCACCAAGTTCGGCAAAAGCGAAGGCAATGCGATCTGGCTCGACCCGGAGATGTGCAGCCCGTACGCCTTCTACCAGTTCTGGCTCAACACTGCTGACGCAGATGTTGCGGCGAGGCTCAAGGTGTTCACGTTCCTGACCCGCGCCGAAATCGAAGCCTTGGAAGTTTCGATTGCCGAACGTCCCTTTGCAAGGGAAGGCCAGCGGAGGCTCGCATTCGAAGTGACCTCGCTGGTCCATGGCGTGGATGCCACGGAGAAGGTCATTGCGGCATCGGCGGCACTGTTCGGTGGCGGCGACCTTGCCGCACTGGACGAGCGCACCCTTGCGGCCGCGACCGCCGAACTGCCCTCGGCCCGCATTGATGCCGACGGCCTGGGCATCGTTGACCTGCTCGTCGCTTCCGGGCTTTCGGACAGCAAGTCTGCTGCACGCCGGACCGTCGGTGAAGGCGGCGCCTATGTCAACAACACTAAAGTGACCGATCCTGACGCCGTCATTCCGGACAGCGAACTCTTGCACGGACGCTACCTGCTGCTGCGCCGCGGTAAGAAGAACCTGGCAACCGTGGAAGTGTCGGCGTTCTAGGAACAGGGCTTCCTGGCAACCATACGCACGCTCCTTTCCGGCCGATTTGCGCGGCCGGGGAGGAGCGTGTAATGTTTTCTGAGTCGCCGCCGCTGAGTGGTGACAAACCCCCTACAAATGAGAAGCAATTCTTCATGCGCAAGGCGCAGAAATGAAAAGTTGCTTCACATTTTGCTGGGCGGATTCACTCCACCAAGTGAATTTCGGAAGAATAACCGGATTTGCAAAGTGGAAATGAATGAAATAAGCTAGAAATATCGCAGCGAAGAAATGATAACAAAGAATTCACTGGAATTCAAATGTTGTTTGAAAAGTATTCGCATGTGTCTGTTGTTTGAGAACTCAATAGTGTGCCAAGTTTGTTGATACCAATTGTTTTATTGATTGGTTGTTTTGGCCAGGTTTGTCCACCCCGTGGATGGGTCTGGTTTTTACAGCTGGTTTCAAAT
>NZ_JAWMTH010000008.1:0-107450 GCF_033142195.1 Arthrobacter sp. B10-11 | reverse complement strand
CCCGCATCAGCGCGCAGGCAGGGACCCGGGCATCCGTAAACGTCCCGTGATTGCCATGAACGCCCAGTTCAAACGCCTCAAACCCGCAACCTTGTCGCGGCAGATCCTGGCCCTGACCGGTCAGCTCGAGACCCTGACCCAAGCCAAAGCCGCACCCCGGGACTACAAGATCAACACCTGGTTCAACCCCTCACTGAACCGGACCTTTTCACATGAGGCAACAGGGAGGCGTGGACCGGCCGCACGCGCCCGCCTCCCGGCAACGCTCCGCGCGGGCGTGCCAAGATGAACCATGACCGATTCGTGTGAAGTTCTGGTGGTCGGTGCCGGGCTCGCGGGGCTTCAATGCGCCCGCGAGCTGCAGGCCGCCGGACGTGACGTGCAGGTGTGGGAGGCAGCCGACGACATCGGGGGCCGGATCCGGACGGAGCAGGTGGACGGTTTCCTGGTGGACCGCGGATTCCAGGTGCTGAATCCCGCCTACCCGGCTGTTCGCCGCTGGGTGGACGTCGGTGCACTTGACCTGCAGCGCTTCGGCGCCGGCCTCGGGGTCCGGCGTGACGAAGGGCTCGCCGTACTTGCCCACCCCCTGCGCGAACCGCGGCTGATTGCCGGGACCGTGGGCAGCGGCATCGCGACGCCGCACGATGCAGCGGCCCTCCTGCGCTGGGCGGCTCCGGCCGTCGTCCGGTCCTGGGGGCGTGACGACGACGGGCGTCGCCCCGGCCGGCGGCCCGGGCGCGACGTCACTCTGCGGCACGCGCTGGACGACGCCGGGCTGGCGGGAGAACTCCGCCGGGTGGTGGAACAGTTCTTCGCCGGGGTGCTTTTGGAGGACGATGGCAGCACCTCCAATGACTTCGCGCTGCTCCTGCTGCGCACCTTCGCACTGGGAGTGCCCGGACTGCCGCGCCTGGGCATGCAGGCGCTGCCGCGGCAGCTGGCGGCGTCCCTCGCAGCGCCGGTCCGTACCGGGACCCGGGTGGAGTCCGTTGCGCGGGAGGCCGGCTCCATGCTGGTCCGCGCCTCCGCCGGCGAGCTCCGGGCCGAACAGGTGGTGGTGGCCACGGACCCGGCCAGCGCCGAAACCCTGGCATTCGGAAACCATGGCGGCGGCGCAACGGGAAGCGGTGTGTCCGCCATGAAGGGCGTGCTGACGCACTGGTTCGCGGCGAGTGAGCCTCCATCCCGGCTCAATCTGCTCTGCGTTGACGCCCGGAAGCGGCCCGGCGGCCCCTTGGTCAATACCGCCGTCGTTTCGAACGCAGCCCCTGCCTACGCCCCCGCCGGGCGCCACCTCGTGCAGGCGTCGGCACTGCTCGGACCGGGGCGGCCTGTGCCCGGCGATGATGAGGTCCGCCGGCACGCAGCCGAAATCTTCGGGGCGGATGCCTCCGGTTGGGAACTGGTGGCCAGGCACGAAGTTCCGGACGCCTTGCCCGCCCAGCCGCCACCGCTCCGGCCCCCGGGGCCGGCGGAAATCTCACCGGGTGTCTTCGTTTGCGGCGACCACCGCTCCACCGCGTCCATCCAGGGTGCCCTCGAAAGCGGCCACCGCGCAGCACAGGCCGTCCTGCGCCCGGACTTCGGGTAGCCGCGTGCGGTTCGCCGTCTCACGGCATATCGAGGCGCCCGCCGGGGCCGTGTGGGGGCTGCTCACCGACGTCGGACGCTGGCCGGAGTGGGGGCCCTCCGTGCGGGGCGCGGAACTGGATTCCGCCGGCTTCACCGCCGGCAGCACCGGACGCGTTCGAACGGCAGCCGGCGCCACCCTGCCGTTCACGGTGACGGAATTCCGTGAGGGCCGCTCCTGGTCCTGGTCAGTGGCCGGCATCCGCGCCACCGGGCACCGTGTGGTTCCGGAGGACGACGGCTGCCGGGTCACGTTCACCGTTCCGTGGTGGGCGCCGGCGTACCTTCCCGTCTGCGCGGCGGCCCTTCGGCGCATCGCCCGTATCACCCGTCAGCCCGTCAGCCCGCCGTAAAAAACCGCGAACGCTGCCCGCTAAGCGATAGATTGGCTCCCATGACTGAAGCCTCCCCCGCCACCGAAGCCGGCCGCGGCACCATCCTGGTCCTGAACGGCCCCAACCTGAACCTGCTGGGAACGCGGGAACCGGAGAAGTACGGCACGGCCACGCTGGCCGACGTCGAACAGCTCGCCAAGGATACTGCTTCCGGGTACGGCCTGGACGTCGAATGCTTCCAGTCGAACCACGAGGGCGCACTGGTGGACGCCATCCACGCCGCGCGCGGCAAGGCGGTGGGCATCGTGCTCAACGCCGGTGCTTACACCCACACGTCTGTGGCCATCCGCGATGCCATCTCCGCGGTGCAGGTTCCCGCCGTCGAGGTCCACATCACCAACGTCCATGCCCGCGAGGAATTCCGGCACCACTCCTACCTTTCGGACATCAGCAAGGCCGTGATCGCCGGCGCGGGAGTAATGGGCTACCGGTTCGCGGTCGAGTACCTCGCGGAGCTGAACGCCGGCAAGGCCTAATCATGGGCAGGGCCTAATCATGGGCAGGGCCGGCATGGGGGCGGGCACGAGACCGGCGGGCACGGCGGACTGGTACCGGAACTTCGGCCTTGTCGATGCGCCGGCTTCCTCGCCGTGCTACGCGGAGTGGTCCCTGGGAATCGCCGACGATCCTGAACTTATCCGCCGCATTGGGCAGTGGCCGCATATCAAACGCCAGCCCCTGCTGATTCTGGCCGCCGCGCGCTTCCTTGGGGCGGGCATCACCCCGTACCCCGAGTTCCGGGAGTTCCTCCTGGCCCGCTGGGACGACGTCTCCCGGATTGTGCTGGCCCGCGCCACCCAGACCAACGAGACAGGCAGGTGCGCCACGCTGCTGCCGTCCCTCGCCGCCATCGCCGCTTCAACCGGCCGTCCCCTGGCCCTGATCGAAGTGGGCGCCTCTGCCGGCCTGGCCCTGTTCCCGGACAAGTACGCCTATGAGTACGACGACGGCGCATCAGTCACGCGGCTGCTCCCGCAACCGGACGTGGCCGGGTCCCCGGCGGATGGACCTCCCGTTCTCCGATGCACGGTGGAAGGGTCCGTCCCGCTTCCCGCCGAGCTCCCCCGCGTGGTGTGGCGGGCCGGGATAGACCTGAACCCCCTGGACATCAACAACTCCGACGACGTCGCGTGGCTGGAAGCGCTCATCTGGCCGGAGCAGGAATTCCGCCGCGAGAGGCTGCGCCGGGCCATCGCCATCGCACGGCAGGAGCCGCCGCTGCTGGTGGCCGGAGACCTCAACGAGCAGCTGGTCCCGCTGGCGGACCAGGCCCCGCCGGACGCAACCCTTGTAGTGTTCCACAGCGCGGTGATGGCGTACTTGAACTCCGGGCAGCGGGAAGCCTTCCGGGCCACGATCGGCACCCTTGCGGCCGAGCGCGGCTGCCATTGGCTGTCCAACGAGGGCCACACGGTGCTTGCCCAGGCGGACGGCTCCGTGGTGGTGCCGGAAATGGATGACGCCCGGCTGCGGGGCCGGTTCCTCCTGCTCCAGGACGGTGTCCCCATGGCCATCGCCGGACCGCACGGCCAAAGCCTGGAATGGCTCTAGGTGGCCGGGGACATCCGGGGCCGCCCCGTCGGCTGCCCTGCAGCTACTTCTGGATGCACTGCCCGGATGAAACGGGGCTGCTGAGTCCCGGCGCCTGGGCGGCGACCGGACCGAGGTCGTCCATGGTGATGGCGAAGCCCATGTCGGAGTCCGATGTTGCCTTGGCGAAGATCACACCGGCAACCTGGCCCTCGGTGGTCAGGAGCGGCCCGCCGGAGTTGCCCGGCTGGACGTCGCCGGCGAGCCGGTAGACGTCTTCGGGTGCCGGATTCCCGCCATAAATATCCGGAACCAGGACGGAGGCGATATCCTGCACTGTTGCCGGTTTGGACTGGAACGGACCGCCGTGCGGGTAGCCGGCGAAAGCGGCCGCGCTTCCGGCGGGCAGGTCCGCACTCAGCGGGAGCGGTGACGACGGCAGTCCGTCCACGGCCAGGACGGCAAGGTCATGCTGGCCGTCGAAGTAGACCACCCGGCCGGGCATGGCTCCGCCGCCGGGAATCTCCACCACCGGCTGCGACACGCCCGCCACCACATGGGCGTTCGTCACAACGCGTCCGGGCGACACCACAAAGCCGCTTCCGGTCTGGTTCTGGCCGCACTGGTACGCGGTGCCCGCAATTTTCAAGACCGATTCCGCCGCGCGGTTCAGGGCCGGCGTGTCCGTGCTGGCGTTGGGAATGGCCACTTGCTGGCCCTGCCCGAGCCCCTCGATGAGGGTGGGTATGCCATCCCCGATCACGGTGGAGCGCAGCTGCGCCACGGCAGTTTTCACCGGCACGGGCGTGAGGCCGTCGATGAAGCGGATGACTTTGGACTCCGCCAGCTGCTGGGAAACGAACGGGACGCCCAGCGCGCTGATGCTGAAGGCGAGCATGGACATGACCAGCGCCGACACCACCACGTTGACTGCGCCGCCCACCACGCGGTCCATGGCCCGCAGCGGCTGGATCCGCACCGCACTGCGGATTTTGCGGCCGATCATGGTTCCCAGCGCATGGCCCAGGACAATGAGCACGACGGCGGCGCCCACGATCGCGGTCAGCCGCCAGCCGCTGTCCTCCACGAGGTCGCTGACGATGGGTACGGAAACAAATGCGGCCACGGCGCCGACAATGAACCCGGCTATGCCGCCGAGGGTCACCAGGAAGCCGTTGCGCAGGCCGTAGATCAAATAGGACAGCAGCGTCAGGATCAAGGCCAGGTCCAGGATGGTCAAGCCGAACACAGGGGCTCCTCACAGAAACAGGTAAGTCCCAATTCTAAGTGCGGACCCTGACAGTTTGCCGTGACGTGCGGTCGCCCCGAATAACCGGCAAAATGCTGCGCAAACCGGAGCAGCGCCGTCGCAATATTTCCCCCACAGGGCCCCGCAACGGGCTCAAAGGCCCCGTTTCAGGCGTTTCGGGTGCCAAGTACGTCACAGAACCTTGAAAATTCTGAAACAATGGCTGAAGCGCCCCAGCCGACACATTTACTCAGGAGATTTCATGGACATCGAGGTATTGCGCCGCGCACCCCTATTCGCCACGCTCGACGACGAGGCATTCCGTCTACTCACGGACGAGCTCACGGAGGTGGACCTGTCGCGCGGAGCCTCGGTCTTCCGCGAAGGCGACCAGGGTGATCAGCTGTACTTCATCGTCTCCGGCAAGGTTAAGCTGGGCCGCACGTCCCCCGATGGCCGCGAGTCCCTGCTGGCCATCCTCGGCCCGGGCGAACTCTTCGGCGAAATGGCGCTTTTCGATCCAAGCCCCCGCACTGCCACCGCGACCGCCGTTTCGGAGACCCGCCTGGCCGGCCTGAAGAACGAAAGCCTCAACGCCCTGCTGCGCACCCGCCCGGAGGTCTCGGCCCAGCTCCTGCAGGCCCTGGCCCGCCGCCTGCGCCGCACCAACGACTCCCTGTCCGACCTCGTGTTCTCCGACGTTCCGGGCCGCGTGGCCAAGGCACTGCTGGACCTGGCCGACCGCTTCGGCCGCCCGGCAACCGACGGCGTCCTGGTGGCCCACGAGCTCACGCAGGAAGAGCTGGCCCAGCTGGTGGGTGCCTCCCGCGAAACCGTGAACAAGGCCCTGGCCGAGTTCGTGCAGCGCGGCTGGCTCCGGCTCGAAGCCCGCGCCGTCGTGATCCTGGACATGCAGCGCCTCCGCCAGCGCTCCCGCTAGGTTTATCCGCGATCCCGCGACACAGAAAATGCCTGGCGACACCCGGATTCCGGTGTCGCCAGGCATTTTCTGTGTCGCCAGGATGTTTGTGTGTCGTTAGCGCTCGCGCTGGGGTTCTCCGGCGACGGTCTTGGCGGCCTCGACTTCAAGCATCAGCTTTCCGTCTTCTTCAACCAGCTTCGGCTGGTAGACGTGGGCCTTGCGCTTGTAGCTGAGGTAGGCAATGCACCCGTTGGCGGCCGCCATCTTTTCGAGCATGATCTCGGAGCCGGGCACCAGCAGCTGGCCAAGCGTGAGTCCCACGGTGTTTTCCTGGCCCACTTCGTCGCCCAACGCTGTGGTGTCACGTTCGGCGATCACCTTGCTGGCACAGACCCAGCGGCCCCACACACCTTTGCTTTGCAGCAATGTGGGCTGCTGGTTCACCGGCACAGTGGCGGCGAAGTACCGGGTGTTGAAACGGCGGTGCGCAAAGTCAGGGCTCAGCCAGTTGACCAGCGGTTTCAACAGGTCCGTGCGGATGGACAGTCCGCGCTTGGCGAGGACATCGGTGAAGGATTTCTCCTGTTCGGCAACGGCGATCCTGGCGCGCATCCATTCGGGTGTGGAGGTGGCTTCCACCGTAGTGGACAGATCCGGACCGGCGAGGAGCACACCGGTTTCTTCAAAGAGTTCGCGGATGGCACCCACCACGTGGCGGCGCGCCAGCCCGACGTCGGACGTTCCCATCTGGTGCGCCCAATGCTGCGGTGTGGGGCCGAGCCAGCCGACGGCGTCTTCGTCGGACGACTCCAGGGAACCACCCGGAAAAGCGAGGACGCCGAGCGGGGAGGAACCCGGACGGTAGCCCAGCCAGGTTTCAAGTCCGGTGGGAGCGTCACGGAGCAGGACCACGGAGGACGCGGGACGGGCGGCACGCGGTGTCCGCTCGCCGTGTTCGAGCCAGCTTTGTGCTGCCCCCTCGAGTTCGGGAGGCAGCACAAACAGGCGACGGGCTAACTGGGGCAAGGGAAGTGACCGGCCTTTAGCTGAATTCGGCGATCAGTTCGACTTCCACCGGCGAGTCCAGCGGCAGGACCGACACACCGACGGCGGACCGTGCGTGCTGGCCGGCGTCGCCGAGGACCTTGCCCAGGAGTTCCGACGCGCCGTTGATGACTCCCGGCTGGCCGGTGAAGGACGGATCGGAGGAGACGAAGCCAACAACCTTGACGATCCTGGTGATGCGGTCGAGGTCGCCGATCACGCTTTTGACCGCTGCCAGTGCGTTGACGGCGCAGACCGCGGCGAAGCGCTTTGCGTCTTCGGGAGACACGGTGGGTTCGTCCGCAAAGCCTTCGGTGCCCGTGGACACCTTGCCCGTAGCTTCGAGTTTGCCGTTAATAAAGGGCAGCTGCCCGGAGGTGTAAACATGGTTGCCGGAGATGACGGCCGGAACGTAGGCGGCCACCGGGGCCGCAACGTCCGGAAGGGCCAGTCCCAGCTCCGCCAGCCGCTGTTCGACGGCGGAAACCGGGGCTCCGCTTGCCGCCCCGGAGGCCGGATTCTGGGCGTGGGCCGGGGTTTCCGGCGCCGTACCTGTAGGGGTTGTCATAACTACTGCTTCTCCCTCTTAAGGTAGGCAACGAGGCCGTTGCCGTCGGGACCGGGAACTACCTGGACGAGCTCCCAGCCGTCCTCTCCCCACTGGTCCAGAATCTGCTTCGTGGCGTGAATAATGAGCGGAATCGTGGCGTACTCCCATTTGGTCATGAGCTAAAGACTAGTCCTTGCCGGTAAAGTGGAAAACATGGCGACTGGTAAGAACCCTTTATTCGACACGGCCACCACCCTCGGAAAGATCCTTGCCTTCCTTGGCGTGAGCGCTATTTGTGGTGTCCTGGTGGCGGGCCTGCTGGTCCCGGCGGCCGCTGTTTCCGGCAGCACGGCCAGCGGATCCATCGAATTCTTCGACACTCTCCCGGCGGAGCTGCAGGTGGACCCGCCCAGCCAGTCCACCAAGATCCTTGCAGCTGACGGCAGCCTGATCGCCAACCTCTATGCCGAAAACCGCACCCGCGTTTCACTGGACCAGATGTCGCCATTCATCAAGGACGCAGTGATCGCCATCGAGGACAGCCGCTTCTATGAGCACGGCGGCGTGGACACCACCGGCATCATGCGCGCGCTGGTCAGTACAGCCCGCGGTAACAAGCAGGGCGCCTCCACCATCACGCAGCAGTACGTGAACAACGTCATCAACGCCTCGCTCGAGGCTGAAGGCAACACCGAGGACATCAAGCTCAACGGCGTCAACAAGGGCGTGGGCGACAAACTCCGCGAGATGAAGCTGGCCATCGCCTTGGAGAAGAAGTTCACCAAAGAGCAGATCCTCGAGGGCTACCTCAATATCGTGTTCTTCAACCGGGACGCCTACGGCATCGAAGCCGCGTCCAAGTTCTTCTTCAGCAGCTCCGCCAAGGACCTGACACTCCCCCAGGCCGCGTTGCTTGCCGGACTGGTGAACAGCCCGTCGTTCTACGACCCCATCAACAACCCTGACAACGCGAAGAACCGCCGCGACCAGGTGCTGAATGCCATGTACACCCAGGGCAAGATCCAGCAGGCGGACTACGAGGCCGCCGTGGCCACCCCGGTGGAAACCAAGGTCACCCCTGCCCGCCAGGGTTGCGCCTACGCTTCCACGGCCCCGTACTTCTGCGACTACGTCCTGCACCTCCTGCTGAACGATCCCGCCTACGGCGCGGACGCCACCGAGCGTGAGCGCAAGGTCTTCCGTGGCGGCCTGACCATCACCACCACCCTTGACCCCAACGCCCAGAACGCGGCGCAGGCCCAGGTGGACGCGTCCGCGGGCGCCAACCCGGACAAGTGGGGCGCTGCGTTGGTGTCGGTCCAGCCGAACACCGGCAAGATCATCAACATGGCCCAGAACACCGTGTGGTTCGCCGGTGACGGCAAGTTCGACAGCCAGCTCAACTTCAACGTCGACCAGTACGATGCCAACGGCAACGACCTCAACGGCCTCGGCGGTGCGCAACCCGGTTCAACCATGAAGCCCTTCACGTTTGCCCAGTGGCTCAACGAGGGCAATTCGATGAACGCGGTCCTGAACGGCGCGGTGCGCCGCTATCCGCAGAACTTCCCGTGGAAGAACACGTGCC
Source organism: Arthrobacter sp. B10-11 (assembly GCF_033142195.1). NCBI lineage: Bacteria > Bacillati > Actinomycetota > Actinomycetes > Micrococcales > Micrococcaceae > Arthrobacter > Arthrobacter sp. B10-11. Next base: position 98,540 of record NZ_JAWMTH010000008.1, on the reverse strand, counting down.
AGACCCCGACCGTCGGCTGGTACGACAGCACCAACGGCGAATCCAAGGACCTGCAGAACGCCGAGGAAGGCTACTACCGTTCGATGACGGTTCTCGACGGTCTCGCCAACTCCATCAACACCATGACGTTTGCCACCGCGGCCAAGGTGGATCTGTGTGGAATCCAGAAGGTCGTAGACGCAGTAGGCCTCCACGAAGGCCTTCCCCAGAGGGACGACACGGGAAAGATGGTCAACGCCCAGCCGCCCATCACCATGACGACGCTGGGTAACCTCCTCGGCTCCAGGCAGACGTCGCCGCTGTCCATGGCCAGCGCTTTCGCTACCTTCGCGAACGACGGCAAATACTGCGCCCCGATCGCCATCACGTCGGTGACCGACCAGACCGGCGCACAGCTGCCGGCCCAGTCCACGAACTGCCGCGATGCACTCAAGCCGGAAGTCGCCCGTGGCGTGAACTATGCCCTGCAGGAGGTCCTCAACCGGGGTTCCGGCTCGCTCATCCAGCCCCGGATCTCCACCAGGACCAGCTTCCCGATCGCTGCCAAGACCGGTACCTCCAACAACAACGGGTCCACCTGGGTGGTGGGCCACACCACCGGTCTGGCCACCGCATCGTGGTTCGGCGACGCGCTCGGGTCGCAGCAGCGCGCAGGCCAGAACGTCACCGTCAACGGCAAGTTCTACAAGGGCATCGACGGCTACATGATCGCCGGTCCGATGTTCTCCAACTTCATGACACAGGTGGCGCCGGCGTACGGCACCAACCCGTTCACGGCACCGCCGTCCAACATGATCAGCGGGACGCCCACGCGGCAGACCACCCCGACGACGCAGAGCACGGCGCCTGCACCCGCGCCCACCACTGCAGCCCCGGAGCCCACCAAGGACAACGGCAAGGGCAACGGGTAAGGGCCCCGATGGTGGACGCAACGTCGCTGGCAAGCCGCGCCCGGAGCATCGGACGCGGCTTTGCCGTCACGGCAGCTGCCGGTGCTGCAGCCGGCCTGGCCGCGGCCGGATACGGCCTGTGGGAGAAGAACCAGTTCGTCCTTCGTGAGGAAACGCTGCCCATCCTTCCCCCGGGGTTCGGTCCGTTCCGGGTCCTCCACCTGAGCGATATCCACTTCGTCCCGGGACAGAACCGGAAGGCACAGTGGCTGGCCTCGCTGGCTGACCTGGAGCCGGACCTGGTGGTGAACACCGGAGACAACCTCAGCCACGTCAAGGCGATCGATCCGCTGCTGAAAGCGCTGACGCCGCTCATGGAATATCCGGGCGTTTTTGTGCCTGGCTCCAACGACTACTTCGCACCCAAACTCAAGAATCCGGCGTCGTACTTCATGGGGCCTTCGAAGGCACATGAGAAGCCCGTGGAGCTCGACTGGCCCCGGCTGCGCTCCTACTTCGGGATGTCCGGCTGGGTGGACCTGACCAACCGCAACCAGTCCGTGGTCCTCAAAGGCCTGCGCTTTGACTTCTCCGGCGTCGACGATCCCCACTTAAAACTGGAGCGCTACGCCGGCTGGCCGCGAGGGACCAAGGGCCAGGACAGCACTCCCCATCTCCGGGTGGCGGTCATCCACGCCCCCTACCAGCGCGTGCTGGACCACTTCACCGAGGACGGCGCGGACCTCCTGCTCGCCGGCCACACCCACGGCGGCCAGATCTGCCTGCCCGGCTACGGCGCCCTGGTGGCCAACTGCGATATCCCCACGTGGCGGGCTAAGGGCCTCAACGACTGGCAAAGCAACGGACGCACGACGCCGGTGAATGTGTCGGGCGGGATCGGCACCTCACGCTTCGCACCGGTGCGCATCGCCTGCCGGCCGGAGGCCGTCCTGCTGACCTTGACGGAGCGCTAAGCAGCCGGTCCATTACGAACCGCAATGACTGGGCAAGATTCCCGCGGCGTGCGGAATCCTATGAACGGCGTCACTCCATGGCATAGGGTAGTTGCTAAAGGAAACTACATTCGCAGTTGAGCTTTAAGAAGCGGGCATGGCCAAGCAGCAGACTCCATTCTTCACGTCAATCAGCCGACTCTACCCCCATGTAAAGCCGATCATCCCGCGGCTAATAATGGGACTCCTGTGCGCCCTCCTGGCTAGCATCGTGGCGCTGGCCATCCCCCAGGTCCTGCGGGTGCTCGTCAATGACTCGCTGCGGCCGGGCGGAGCCACCGACGCTGTGTGGACCGCGTCCCTGATCATCCTGGGCCTGGGCGTCGCCGAAGCAGGGCTGGTTGCCCTCCGCCGCCAGTTCGTCATCAACCCTGCAACCACCGTGGAAACCCGGATGCGGGTGTCGCTCTACGGGCATCTCCAGGACCTGACGGTCTCCTTCCACGACCGCTGGGGATCCGGGCAGCTGCTCTCCAGGGCCATGACGGACCTGAACTTCCTGCGGCGCTGGATGGCGTTCGGTGCCATCATGCTGGTGGTGACCACGCTGACGGTGGTGATCGGCGTCGTCGTCATGTTCTCCATGAGCTGGCAGCTGGCGCTGATCTTCCTGGCCGCGGCCGTGCCCATCATGGTCTACGGATTCCGGTTCCGGACCCGCTTCAGCAAAGTGGCCCGCCGCAGCCAGGACCAGGCCGGCGACCTCGCCACCACCGTGGAGGAATCGGTCCACGGCATCCGCGTGCTCAAGGCGTTCGGCCGCAGCCGCGAGGCCCTGGAAAACTTCAACGAACAGGCCGAGGAACTTCGGCAGACCGAGATCGCCAAAGCCAAACACCTTGCCACGTTCAGCATGGTGGTCACCCTCCTGCCCGAACTGGCGCTGGGTGCGGGCCTGGTGGTGGGCATCATGCTGGCCGCGGACGGACAGCTCAGCATCGGCGCCCTGGTGGCATTCTTCGCCACGGCGGCCGTCATCGCCGCACCGGTGGAATTCTGCGGCATGCTGCTGGCCATGGCGCTGACCGCCAAAACAGCCATCGACCGGCATTTCGAGGTCATGGACGCGGCTAACACCATCACCAGCCCGAAGCAGCCACGCAAACCTGTGCAGCTCAACGGAGCCCTCAGCTTCAACGCCGCGACGTTCGCCTTTGAGGACGCCCCGGACAAGCCGATCCTCAAGAACGTCAGCCTGCAGATCCGCCCCGGCGAGACCATGGCCCTTGTGGGCATCACCGGCAGCGGCAAAAGCGCGCTCCTCCAGCTGGTCCCCCGCCTCTACGACGTCACCGCGGGCTCCATCACCATCGACGGCGTGGACCTGCGCGAGTTCTCCGTGGAGGACCTGCGCACCGTGGTTGGCGTTGCCTTCGAGGACACCACGCTGTTCTCCAATTCCGTCCGGGACAACGTCCTGCTCGGGGCCAAGGAGCGGAGCCAGGCGGCGCTGGAGGAAGCCCTCGACGTGGCCCAGGCGCACTTCGTCTACTCGCTCCCCGACGGCCTGGAAACGCTGATCGGCGAGGAAGGCCTCAGCCTGTCCGGCGGCCAGCGGCAACGCATCGCCCTGGCCCGTGCCATCGCCGCGAAGCCCAAAGTGCTGGTGCTGGACGACCCTTTGTCCGCACTGGACGTCAACACCGAGGAACTGGTGGAAACCCGGCTGCGCGAGGTCCTTGCCGACACCACCACACTGATCGTCGCCCACCGGCCGTCCACCGTGGCACTGGCGGACCGGGTGGCGCTGCTCGAGGAAGGGCGGATCGCCGCCGTCGGGACGCATACCGAGCTGCTGGCTCATAACGAGCACTACCGCTACGTGATCGCCAGCCTTGAAACGGAGCCCCGGGACCTGGATTCCGAACTGTCCGACCTCTCAGAATTAGAGGACGAGTCCGAGGAGATTTCCCGATGAGCACCGCTTCCTTCGGAACCGCCAACGAGGACAACACCCGCCTGAGCAAGAGCGAAAGCAAAACCGTACGACGGCGGTCGCTCGCCTTGCTGGGGTCCCTGATCCGTCCCGTCCGGCTGCGGTTCTGGCTGACCATCACCATGGTGGTCCTCTCGCAGGCCGCCCGGGTGGCCGGCCCGGCACTGATCGCCTTCGGCATCGACCATGCACTGCCGGCGCTCCGGGCCGGGGACAACATGCCGCTGGTCCTCACCGGCGTCGCCTACCTTGCCGCGGCAATCGCCACTGCCGGCCTGACTGCACTGTACGTGACATCCACGGCCAGGTTGAGCCAGGCGATGCTGCTCGACCTGCGCGTCCGCGTCTTCCGGCACACGCAGCGGCTCAGCCTCGAGTTCCACGAGAAGTACACGTCCGGGCGCATCATCGCCCGGCAGACGTCCGACCTTGAAGCACTCCGCGAACTCCTGGACTCCGGCGTCAGCTCGCTGGCCTCGGGGCTGCTCTTCATGGTGTTCACCGCCATCACGGTGTTCGCACTGGACTGGCGCAGCGGCCTGATTGTGCTGGCCGCAGGGGTTCCCATGTACTTCCTGGCCCGCTGGTACCAGAAGCACTCCCAGATTGCCTTCCGCGAATCCCGGGTGGTCTCCGCACGCCTGATCGTGCACTTCGTTGAGACCATGACCGGCATCCGCGCGGTGAAGGCCTTCCGCAAGGAACGCGAAAACGCCGAGCGCTACGGCGAACTCTCCGAGGACTACCGCAGGGTGACCGTCCGTTCGATCAACCTCAACGGCGTCTTCCAGCCCGGGCTGGTGCTGATCGGGAACGTCTGCGTTGCCGTCGTGCTGCTGTTCGGCGGTTTCCGGGTGCTGGGCGGGGACCTCGCCGTGGGTGTCCTGCTGGCCCTGATCCTGTCCACCAAGCGCTTCTTCCAGCCGGTGGACCAGATGGCGATGTTCTACAACTCGTTCCAGAGCGCCCAGGCTGCCTTGGAGAAGGTCTCCGGGCTGCTCGAGGAGGTTCCCACCGTGCGGCCCCCGAAGAGCCCCGTAGCGCTCCGTGACGCCCGCGGCACCATCGACTTCAACGGCGTGGAGTTCCGGTACGGCGACGGGCCCCTGATCATTCCGAAGCTGGACCTGCACATCCCCGCCGGACAGATCGTTGCCCTGGTGGGTCAGACCGGCGCCGGCAAGTCCACGCTGGCGAAGCTGATCGCCCGCTTCTATGACGTGTCCGAAGGTTCCGTGACCCTGGACGGCGTGGACCTGCGGAGCCTCGCCACACCGGACCTGCGGAGGAACGTGGTGATGGTCACCCAGGAGGCCTTCCTGTTCAGCGGCTCCGTGGCGGACAACATCGCCCTCGGCCGCCCGGAAGCATCCCGCGAGGAAATCGAGGAAGCCGCGCGGGCCGTGGGCGCCCACGAATTCATCATGGAACTCCCCGAGGGCTTCGACACCGACGTCAACAAGCGCGGCGGACGCGTCTCGGCCGGCCAGCGCCAGCTCATCAGCTTTGCCCGGGCGTTCCTGGCCCGCCCGGCCGTACTCATCCTCGACGAAGCCACGTCCTCGCTGGACATCCCCTCGGAGCGCCTGGTTCAAAGCGGGCTCGCGAGCCTCCTGGAGGGCGTTGCAGGGCACGACGCCGGGCGGACGGCCCTGATCATCGCACACCGGCTGTCCACCGTGGAGACCGCAGACCGCGTCCTGGTGGTCCATGACGGACGCGTCGTGGAGGACGGCACACCGGAGGAACTGATCGGCGGCGGCGGGCGGTTCGCCGAGCTGCACGGGGCGTGGAAGGACTCGCTGGTCTAGCTCTTGTGTAGCTTCAGGGCGCCGATTTCACATGGGGGCCGGAATCGGATACTCTTGTGAAGTTGCTTTTGAAGCAACGGATCGGGATGTGGCGCAGCTTGGTAGCGCGCGTCGTTCGGGACGACGAGGTCGCAGGTTCAAATCCTGTCATCCCGACCAAAAAGTAAGAGGGTCTTCCATTCGGAAGGCCCTCTTGCTTTTGTACCGGCTGTTCCTACCCTGACAGGGGCCGCCCCGTGAGTCAGAGGCCCTCGAACGTGGATCGTTGGCTGGCCTGGCCGTCGCCCAATAGTGGAACCCGTGGCCGCCCGGAGCCGTCGTCCTCCCGGTAGTCTCCGCGGCTCTCATAGGTCCGGACCTGGTTCACGTACCGGTGCCGAAGCCGGAGTCCGTAGGCAAAGAGCACCAGCGCCTCCAGCAGCGACGCAATGCCTACGATCCCCCACGCCAGCGTTCCGCCATCGGCCGTTCCGTCCAACACGGCGATTATTGCCGACCCCGCTACGGCGGCCACGATCAGGGAGGTCCCTGCTATGGTCCACGCGGCATAGGCACGCTTCAAGTCATTCGCTTCGCTGCGGTTCATGACACTCCCCTTGCGTCGTTTGGCCAAAAAAATAGCTCCGGGACATGGTTCGCGCATGTCCCGGAGCCTGTGTTCCCTTGCGGGAAGTACATCAACCGTTTTACATCGGGTCCGGCCAGTTACCGATGTATGACGGGAAAGCCATGGGGTCCGGCCAGTTGCCGATGGCCTGGGCAACCTGCATGGGATCGGGCCAGTTACCGATAGCGATGGTGCTTCCCAGCTGATCCGCCCAATTGCCGATAGGACCTGCAGACAACACTGCGGGGGCTGCGGCTGAAAATGCCAGTGCGCCAGCCAGTGCGGCGGCGGCTGCAATCTTCTTCAACATTAGGTTTCCTCAATACGAGTCGGATTCGTTACAAAGTCAGCACTGCCCTTGTTGACATACATTGTAAAATGTTTTCCACAGAGACTGTCAAGCATTTGGTATAAAGACTGTCCGGAATAAGGAGGAAACCCGTGGGGAACGGATTCGGGGAGAAGCTCCGCGCCGAACGACTCGAACGTGGGTTGACGCAAGCAGAACTGGGAAAGGACCTCTATTCTCCCAGCTACATCTCCCTCTTGGAAACAGGCCGGCGTGAACCTACCGCCGATGTTATCGAAGAGTTAGCCCGCCGGCTCGAACTGGCCCCCAAAGCCTTGGAAGCCTGGAGCCAGCCCATCTCGGTCAGCGACGCCGAGTACGTGCTGGCCGGGCTCTACGCCCGCCAGGCCTGGGACCTCCGGGACTACCCGCTCGCGGCGGCCCACGCCGCAACCGCCGCCCAGATAGCGCTCGAGGGCAAGAACACCAGCGCATGGTGGAACATGACCTACATGCAGGCGGAATGCCTCATGAAGCAGGGCCAGCTGCAGGAATGCCAGAACATCATGCTGCACCTCCTGGAACACCCCATGGCCACCGAGTCCGCCGGCCTGGGAGTCCGCGCCCGGCAGATGCTCGCCGCAGTGTGCCACGGGCAGGGCCAGCTGGCCACCGCCGTCGAGCATGCCCAGAAGGCCGTGGAACTGTGCTCGCAGCTGCCCAAGGGGTCCACGCTGATCATCGGGGCCCTGCGTGCGCTGATCGGCGCCCTGGCCGAAAGCGGCCGGCTGGACGAAGCCTGGACCTACTGCCAGGCCATGAACGACCAAATGGATGACCAGTCCATCTCCCAGCTCGCAGGCGAAGTGGCCTGGGTGATCGGCAACGTTGCCTTCATGCGGCATGACTACCCCGAGGGCATCAAGTACCACGAACGTGCCGCCAAACTGCTCTCCCCGGCCAACGACATCGAGCTGTGGGCCCGCTTCAACAAGGCCTCCGCGGCTGTCAGGCTCTCTTCCGGCATCGTGGAACCCGAAACCCTCTCCGCCATCGAGCGCGCCGAACTGGCCCTGTCCATCGTGGGCGGAAACAAGACGGACCAGCTGGAAGTCGCGTTCATCCGGGCGCGCTGGCTGTACCTCACCGGCGACATCCCTGCGGCAGTGGACAAGCTCCGCGAGATCCACGCCGAGCGGAAGGCCCTCGCCCGCCACACGGCCGGCGAAGTCTCACTCCTGCTGGGCAAATCCCTCAAGGCCGCCGGGGAATCCGACGAAGCCCTGGTGCTCCTCGAAGAAGCCCAGCAGGAGTTCAGCGCCGCCGGCGCTTCCGACCGTGTCCAGCAGGCCATGGACGCCGTGCTGGAGATCAAGCTCGCCCAGCGGCGCGCCGCGGCCGCCAAGGCCGCGGCAGAGGCCAGCTAAACGAACTTTTCGCCGGTGAGCTTTTCGTAGGCCTCAACGTAGCGGCCGCGGGTCCGGCTCACCACGTCCTCCGGCAGTGCCGGGGGCGGTGTATCCGAAGCACGGTCCCAGCCGGACTCCGCGGACGTCAGCCAGTCCCGGACGTATTGCTTGTCATAGGACGGCTGGGACTTGCCCGGCTCGTACGTGGCGGCGTCCCAGAACCGCGAGGAGTCCGGGGTTAGGACCTCATCGCCCAGGGTAATGACACCGGTGGCCACATCGAAGCCGAACTCCACCTTCGTGTCCGCCAGGATGATGCCGCGCCCGCGGGCGATTTCCTCGGCCTTGGTATAGATCGTCAGCGTCAGCTCCCGCAGCCGGGCGGCAACGTCCTCGCCCACCAGGGCCACCACGGCGCCATAGGTGATGTTTTCGTCGTGTTCCCCGACCTCCGCCTTGGCCGACGGGGTGAAGATGGCTTCGTCCAGGCGGGAACCGTCCACCAGGCCCTCCGGCAACGGAATGCTGCAGACGGTCCGGGACTGCTGGTATTCCACGAGTCCGGAGCCGGTGAGGTAGCCCCGGGCGATGCATTCCACCGGGAACATATCCAGCTTCTTGCAGATCATGGCCCGGCCCTCGACCGCTGCCGGAACCCCGCCCGCCACGGTGGATGCGAGCACGTGGTGCTCCACCTCGAGCTGGTCGAACCACCAGAGGCTCAGCTGGGTGAGGATGCGGCCCTTGTCCGGGATCTCGCTGGAAAGCACGTGGTCGTAAGCGCTGATGCGGTCACTCGCCACCACCAGGACGCACTCCTGGCCAAACTGTTCCACGAGGGATTCGTCCGCGGGAACGTAAAGGTCCCGGACCTTACCGGAGTACACGTGGCGCCATCCCGGCAGGTCCAGCGTAGCGGTGTCCAGGCCTGCCTTGGGGGCGGCCTCGAGGGGGGAATTCTCAGTCATGCTATGCCTTTGTCTTCGTTACGGGCAGCGAACCTGTTGCGCCGGACGAGACCTTGATTTCGCCGCGGGCCGCCTTGCGCCCGATGTCCGTGCGGAACTGTCCGCCTTCCAGCTGAACCAGCTCCACGCCGTCGTACGCCCGTTCGCGGGCCTCCACGAGGTCGGTTCCCAGCGCCACCACGGCGAGCACGCGGCCGCCGGCGGAGACCACTTTGCCTTCCTCGTCCAGCTTGGTGCCGGCGTGGATGATGTGCACGCCTTCCAGCTCGTCCACCTTCTTGAGCCCGCGGATGCGGTCGCCGGTGCGCGGGGTGTCGGGGTAGTTTTCGGAGGCGATGACGACGGCGACCGCCGTGTCCTTGGACCAGCGCAGCTCTTCCGCCTTGTCCAGTTCGCCCTTGGCGGCTGCCAACAGCAGCGAGCCGAGCGGGGTCTTGAGCCGGGCCAGGACGGCCTGGGTTTCGGGGTCTCCGAAGCGGACATTGAACTCGATGACGCGGGTGCCGCGGGAGGTCAGGGCAAGGCCCACGAACAGCACGCCCACGAACGGGGTACCGCGCTGTGCCATCTCGTTGACAGTGGGCTGCGCCACGCGGTCGATGACTTCCTGGACCAGGCCTTCCGGGGCCCATTCCAGCGGGGTATAGGCGCCCATGCCGCCCGTGTTGGGGCCTTCGTCGTTGTCGAAGATGCGCTTGAAGTCCTGCGCCGGCGAGAGCGCCACGGTATTGCGGCCGTCGCACAGCACGAACACGGAAACCTCGGGACCGTCCAGGAACTCCTCGATCACCACGGAGCCGCCGGCGTCGAAGCAGGTCTGCGCGTGGGCCAGGGCTTCGTCCCGGTTGTTGGTGACCACCACGCCCTTGCCGGCAGCCAGGCCGTCGTCCTTGACCACGTAGGGGGCGCCGAAAGTGTCCAGCGCATCCGCGGCTTCCTCGGCGGTGCTGGCGACCCGCGCCATGGCGGTGGGCACACCGGCCTCGGCCATGACCTGCTTGGCAAAAGCCTTGGACGCCTCCAGCTGGGCCGCGGCCTTGCTGGGCCCGAACACCGGGATCCCGGCGGCACGGACAGCATCGGAAACACCTGCGGCCAGGGGCGCTTCGGGGCCCACCACGACCAGGTCCACGGTCAGCTTGGTGGCCAGGGCGGCTACGGCGGCCGGATCATTGCCGTCAATGTTGTGGGTGGGGACCAGTTTGCCGATGCCCGCGTTGCCCGGAGCCGCGTGGACTTCGGAAACGTTGGGGTCTGCAAGCAGGGAGCGGACAATGGCGTGTTCGCGGCCACCAGGGCCAATGACGAGTACCTTCACAGTCTCCAAGGGTACTTTGTGCACCCGGTCCGGTCCTAAGCCGTGACCCGCCCCGGTCAATCCTTAACGCCGGCAGCTACGAACCCCCGGCATGAAGAAGCTCACGAATTGGCTCAAGGGTCCCACCGCGCTGGCGGCGCTGGCAGGCGTGGCCGCGGCCGCCGTCGTACTTTCCGTTGCGGAACTGATCGGCGCCTTCTTCACGGCGCGGGCAACGCCGCTCATTGCCCTCGGCTCCACGTTCATCGACTTCACGCCGCCATGGCTGAAGGACTTTGCCATCGCGACGTTCGGCACCAATGACAAGGCCGCTTTGTTCGCGGGCATGGGGCTGACCATCTTCCTGCTTGCCTGCGTGCTGGGCGTGGTGGCCTACCGGAAGTGGGCGCTGGGCGCTGCCGGCGTTCTCCTGATGGGTGCGGTGATTGTTGCCAGCGTGGTCACCCGGGCCGGTGTGGACCCGCTGGACGCCATCCCCTCGCTCATCGGCACCGCTGCCGGCCTGGTGGTGCTGCGCCTGCTGATGAAGCGGCTGTGGCAAATGCGCCCCTGGCCGGGTGTGGCCGCGGACGTGGCCGCCAAGGACACCGAACGTCCGGCCACGACGCGACGCGGTTTCGTCGCCGCCACCGCAATCACTGCGGCAGCTGCTGCCGTCGCAGCCACCGGCGGACGGCTGCTCAGCGCAGCCCGGAGCAACATTGCCCAGGCCCGCGAATCGCTCCAGCTGCCCTCGCCGGCCAAGGCAGCCCCCGCTGTCCCGGCGGGCGTGCAGTCCGCCGCCCCGGGAGTCACGCCCTGGATCACCCCCAACGGCGAGTTCTACCGGATCGACACCGCCTTGAGCGTGCCGGAGATCAACGCCGAGGATTGGGAGCTCCGCGTCCACGGGCTGGTGGAACAGGAAGTCACGCTCACCTTCCAGGACCTGCTCGACGCCGACCTGATCGAGTCCCACGTGACCCTCACCTGTGTGTCGAACCCGGTGGGCGGAAACCTGGCCGGCAACGCCAAATGGCTGGGCTTTCCCCTGCGCGAGGTCCTCAAGATGGCGCGCCCCAAGGACGGCGCGGACATGGTGCTCTCCACCTCCGAGGACGGTTTCAGCGCCTCGACCCCGCTCGAAGTGCTGCAGGACGACCGGGACGCCATGCTGGCGATCGGCATGAACGGCGAGCCCCTGCCCCTGGAACACGGCTACCCCGTGCGCATGGTGGTTCCGGGCCTGTACGGCTTTGTGTCCGCCACCAAATGGGTTGTTGACCTGGAAGTCACCCGCTTCGCGGACAGCAGGGCGTACTGGACGGACCGCGGCTGGTCCGAACGCGGCCCCATCAAGACCATGGCCCGGGTGGAGGTGCCCAAGTCCTTCGCACAGGTCCCGGCCGGGAAAGTGGCCATCGGCGGCACAGCCTGGGCGCAGACCCGAGGTATCACCAAGGTGGAAGTGCAGATCGACAACGGGCCCTGGACCGAAGCCGTGCTGTCCACGGAAGCCTCCGTGGTGACGTGGCGCCAGTGGTCCTTCGAATGGGACGCCACGCCGGGTCCGCACTACATCAAGGCCCGCGCCACCGACGGTACCGGTGAGGTCCAGACGGACAAGCGCGCCGATCCCGTACCCGACGGCGCCTCCGGCTGGCAGTCGGTCATGGTGACCGTGCAATAGCCGGCCATGGCCCCGGAGGAGGTCCGGGCGGGGGCGGGCAACAGCCCGGATTTCCCGGGTTTCCGGCAACGGCACCATAGACTTTAGCCATGCCAGAAAATCCGCATGCCACATTCACAGTGGAGTCCGCCGTCGAACTGGCAGTCGTGGAACGAAGCGGTTTCGTTGAATCCCGGCACATCGGCTCGGCCGTGGTTCTTGCCGCCGACGGAACGGTAGTCACGCAACTCGGCGACATCACCACCCCCATCTACGCCCGCTCTGCGCTCAAGCCACTGCAGGCCCTGGCGGCCATGCAGGCCGGCGTCCCGTTGCGCGGCGCCCAGGTTGCCCTCGCCTGCGCCAGCCACACCGGTTCCCTGGACCACATGGATGTGGTGGAGGGGATGCTGAAGGCCGCGGGAGTCAAGGAAGAGCAGCTGCAATGCCCCACGGCGTGGCCGCAGGACGAGAACGCCCGCCACTGGCTCATCCGGTCCGAACAGGGCAGGTCCAAACTGGCGTTCAACTGCTCGGGAAAACACGCTGCTTTCCTCTGGGCCTGCACCGAAAACGGCTGGGACACCCACAGCTATCTTGAGCCCAACCACCCGCTGCAGCAGCGTGTCCGCTCGGCAATCGAAGAATACTCCGGTGAGCGGATCGCGCACCTGGGCATTGACGGCTGCGGCGCTCCGGTGGCGGCCATCTCCCTGACCGGGCTGGCACGGGCATACTCACGGCTGGCCAAGGCCCCCGGCGACAAGAACTCCAATGCCCGCGCCGCCACCATCGCCACGTCCATGCTCGACTACCCCTGGGCCGTCCAGGGCAAGGGCGAACCCAACACCATCGTGATGGACGAACTGGAGATCATCGCCAAGATCGGCGCCGAAGGCGTCCTGGCGATGGCCACCACCACCGGCGTTTCGGTGGCCATCAAGGTGCTGGACGGAAACCTGCGCGCCACCACCCTGGTGGGCCTTACCCTGCTTGCCGCCTCCGGTGCAGTGGACATCCCGGGGGTCTCCAGCGTCCTCGAAAAAGTGGTGGAGCCCGTGCTCGGCGGCGGCCGCCCCGTGGGCAAAATCCGGCTGGGCCACGCCGTCTCGGCGTTGTTGGACTGACATGGCCGTTTCACGACGACGCATTGACATAGAGGAAGGCCGCGCAGCCCTGTCCGCGTGGCTGGAAGCCAGCGTCCCGGCGTCGGGCGTTCCGGCGTCGGGCGCTCCGGCGTCGGGCGTTCCGCGTGCGGTGACCGCGACCGCGGTGCGCTACACGCTGGAGGAAGTCACGGCGAGGGCACCGGGCAATTCCGTGGAAGTGCGCGTTCCGCCGTTCGGCGTCACGCAGTGCGTGGAGGGCCCGCGGCACACGCGTGGCACTCCCCCGAACGTGATTGAGTGCGACGCCGCCACCTGGCTGGCGATGGCCACCGGCCAGTTGAGCTGGGCAGACGCCGTCGCCTCCGGGAAGGTCGCTGCATCAGGCCTCCGGGCGGACCTGTCGGAGCTGCTGCCGCTCTAGCTGTAGGCCCGCCACCTCCTTTTGGGGTTTTTGTCCACATCGAGGGACTTGAGGGCGCCTGAAGTCACGTTATCTGGACAAAAACTCTGCGGCCGGCGATGAGCCGACGTTCTCCGGGGCTGGTTATGGACAACGCGCAGCCCCGTCCCTGTCATTTCCAGGGGCGGGGCTGCTGAGGTGCGGTTCGGCTGCTGTTGTGCGGGACGCCTGTTTGCGGGCGCTGCGCTATTCGTGGTTGATCGCGGCCGAGCTGCGTTCCGGCGGGCCGGTATGGCCGCCGGGCCGGCTCATTTGGAATCCGGGGATGTCCTTGGGATCGGGACCGCCGCGGAACTTGGGCGACGGTGCTTCGCCGCCGCTGATTCGGGCAAGTTCCTGGTCCTCGAAGTCATCCTCGACGCCGAGCATGATAGCCGAGTCATGGTTGGTGATTTCGCCCCGGAACGCACGGACCATCACGCTGCGGTCGAACTGGCCCTCCCACTTGGAGACCACGAACGTGGCCACGCAGTTGCCCAGCAGGTTGACCACAACCCTCATGGAGTCCATCAGCCGGTCCGCGCCGAGCAGCAGCGCTACGCCGGCAACCGGGAAGATCCCCAGTGCGGCGGCGGTGGCGGACAGCGCCAGGAATGATGAACCGGGAACGCCTGCCATGCCCTTGGACGTCAGCAGCAGGACGCCGAGCGCGGCCAATTGCTGGCCGAGATCCAGGTTGTGCCCGAAGGCCTGTGCCAGGAAGAGCAGAGAGATCGAAAGGTAGATCGCGGCCCCGTCGAGGTTGAATGAATAGCCGGTGGGGACCACCAGGCCGGTGGTTGCACGGGAGCAGCCGGCGTTGGTCAGCTTGGTCATGATGCGCGGCATCACAGCCTCGGTGGAGGCGGTGCCGAGCGCCAGAAGGAACTCCTCGCGGGTGTACTTCAGGAATTGCCACAGCGGAACGCGGGCAAACCCCCAGGCCACGAGGAACAGCAGGCCGATGAAGACGATTGCCGCGCCGTAGCAGGCGGCGATGAGCAACGCGTAAGTGCTGAGGGTGTCGAGTCCGTACTGGCCGATGATGAAAGCCATAGCGCCGAAAGCACCGATCGGCGCCACCTTCATGATCCAGGACATGATCTTGAAGATGAGCTCCAGGACGGTCTCCATGAGGCTGACAACCGGCATGCAGCGCTCGCGTCCGATGACGACGATGGCCGCGCCGAAAAACACCGAGAAGAACAGGACCTGCAGGAGACTGTTGTTCGCGAAGGCGCCGATGACGCTGGTGGGGATGACATCCAGGATGAAGGCCGCGGCGTCCTTGGGCACGGCATGGCCCGTTTTGGCGTCCAGGGCCTCCTGGGACAAGGTGCTGGGATCAATGTTCAGCCCGGCACCGGGCTGGACGATGTTGCCTACGATCAGGCCGAAGACCAGCGCGAACAGCGTGGCCGCGGTGAAGTAGAGAAGGGCTTTGACTCCGACCCTTCCGACCGCCTTGACGTCGCCTACGGCCGAAATGCCGGTGACGATCACCAGGAAAATCAGCGGCGCGATGATCATCTTGATGAGCTGGATAAATCCATCACCGAGAGGCCTCAGCTGCGAACCGAGGTCCGGCCAGAAATGTCCGATAAGAACACCTGCCACGACGGCGATCAGAATTTGGAAGAAGAGCGACCTATACAGGGGCTTCTTCTTCGACGGCGCCGAACTCGCCTTCAGCGCCGCGGAATCTGGGATCTTCATTGATCTGTACCTATCAATCGGGAACAGCCCCGGAAATCGGGGTCTGTTTCCAAAGTAACCCCGCTCACATTATTCCGCAAGGGGAAATTGAGTTTTCACAATGCGGAAAATGTTAGGAGATGGCGAATGCCTTACGGAGTCTCTGTTTTAGAGTTTTTGTCCACATCGAGGGACTTCAGGGCGCCTGAAGTCGCGTTATCTGGACAAAAAGTCTCAGCGCTGCCAGCCCTGCTTGCGGAGCGCCTGTTTCACCCTTGAGGCCACCCACTCGGGGCCGCGCTCCATATCGATCCTGTTCACCTTGACCTGGCGCCAGCCCACTTCAGCGACGCGCTGGTCCCGGTAGGCGTCCAGGGCCTGCTGCTCCGGGCTTAGGTGGTGCAGGCCGTCGTACTCGATGCAGGTCCGGAACCTCTCGCAGCCCAGATCTGTCCAGACCGGCCTTCGGAAGACGTCGTCCACCCGGCAGTTGGGGGTGAACTCCGGAAGGCCCGCGTCGTCCAGCATGAGCCGGAGCTTGCTCTCGGGCGGCGAATCGACGCCGACCCGCAGCAACTCCAGCGCAATCCTGGCCTTGCGCACCCCATGGATGCCGTTCGCCTTGCCTACAAATGCACGCAGCTCGGCCAGCGGCACCATGGCCCGTTTCGGCGGCCCAAAGTGCCTGGCATGTGCGCTCACAATAGCGTCGCCAGCCACCACAAGATCATCCACGGGAAGCACCGAGCCAAGGTCCACCCATGTCCGGGCTACGGAGGTCAGCCTGAGACCGTCTATTGCGATGAGGTCGCCGTCGCGGATCCTGAGCCGGTGCCCGGCAACCCCTTTGCGCCGCGGCAGCGTTCCGCCGCCCCGACGGGAAAGGTGCAGGAAGCGGCCGGGTCCCCGGAAATGCGGACCGGTCTTTTTCCCCCACGGAACAGGTTCGACGACGGCGGTCACCGGGCCGCCGTCGTCGGGCCGGAATTCCGCCCACGGCGGCAGCGGAATCTTGAGGATTTCGGCCGCGCTGACCAGGCTCGCAAAAGTATCGGCATCCAGCTCGGTGTGGGACCGGGCCAGTGCGGCGAGATCAGGGCGGGAGGCCTTCGGAACGCGAATACCGCGGCTGGGACGGTGCAGGTCCGCGCCAAGAAGCCGGCTGGCGTGCACACCCGCTTCAGCCGCCTCAGGAACGACGAACGGCCGACCGCTGATCCCCTCGGGAAGTGGTGACAATCTGCTCATGCTCCATTGAGGCACTGAGCGGGCGGCCCTCTTGAGTTATCCACAGTAAAACCTTCGGGCAGGCGAGTTTTTGTCCACATCGAGGGACTTGGGGGCGCCTGAAGTCGCGTTATCTGGACAAAAACTCCATGAAGACCCTAGCCGCGGCCGATGAACGGCATGCCGGCGGCGGTGATCACCACCGAGCCGACGCTGGCCGAGGGCGGCATGCCGGCCATCAGAAGTACGGCACGTGCCGCGTCCTGCACCGGGAAGGTGGGCTCCACCCGCCGGGTTCCGTCAGCCTGCAGGGCACCGGAATCCACTCCGATGGTGCCCATGATGTCCGTGGCCGTGTTGCCGATGTCGATCTGGCCGCACGTGATGCCGAACCCCCGGCCGTCCAGCTCGATGCTCTTGGTCAGCCCTGTCATGGCGTGCTTGGTCACCGTGTACGCCACGGTCCGCGGCCGCGGGGAGTGCGCGGAGATGGACCCGTTGTTGATGATCCGGCCGCCCTGCGGCTCCTGGGCCTTCATGGCCCGCACCGCGGCGGCAGCGCACAGCATGGAGCCGGTAAGGTTCACCGCCACCACCGCGTCCCAGTCGGCCACGCTGATCTCGTCCACCGACGCCGCCGGGCCGAACACGCCCGCGTTGTTGAACAGGACATCCACCCTCCCCCACCTCTGGAGGGCCGCAGCGAAGAGGCGCTCGACGTCGTCGGGCACCGTGACATCGCACGGCACCGTGAGTGCCTGGCGGTGACCCGCCGCGGACTCCAGCAAAGGCTCCTCCCGGCGGCCGGCCAGCACCACGCGGTAGCCGTCTGCCAGCATGAGCCGCGCCACCGCCCGGCCGATCCCGGAACCCGCACCGGTCACGACGGCGACCGGCCCCGGCCGGTGGGGTGGTACAGGCCGGTGGGTTGCAGTCATTCGTTGCTCCTTGTGGGTGGCAGGGCGTTCCGCACCGCGGCTACGGCGCCGCGGGCACTTCCGCTGCCGTTATGGGCCAGCCTATGACGGACTTGGGCCGCGGGCTGGCGTAGGTCCGGACTTTGGATGTGGACAGCCCCAGCCGCACCAGGGATTCAGCGATGGTCACAGCCGCCGCCACTCCATCCACCACCGGGACACCCGCACGCCGCCGGATCTCCTCGTCCAAGCCTGCCATCCCGCCGCAGCCCAGGACAATGACCTCGGCCTTGTCGTCGCGGACGGCGATCAGCGACTGTTCGATGATCGCTTCGACGGCCCGCTCCGGTTCCTCCTCCAGCTCCAGGACGGCCATGCCGCTGGCCCGCACCGAGGCACAGCGCGCATCGAGGCCGGCCAGCTTCAGCCGGTCCTCGATGAGCGGCACCGCCCGGTCAAGGGTGGTGACCACGGAATATTTGTGGCCAAGGAACATCGCCGTGGAGGCTGCCGCCTCGGTGATGTCGACGACGGGAACGTCCAGGAGCTCCTGCAGCCCCTCGCGGCCGTGCTCGCCGTACCCGGCCTGGATGACGGCGTCGAACGGTTCCGGGTAGTTGACCACGGCGTCCATGACGGCGATCGCGGCGAGGTAGCTTTCGAAGTTTCCCTCGCAGGAGTCCGCGCCGAACCGCGGCGTGATTCCGACGATCTCCGTTCCCGGCGCTGCGACGGACCGTGCCTGGGCGGCGATGGAGTCGGTCATGGACTGGGTGGTGTTCACGTTGGCAACGAGTATGCGCATGGTGGGGTCTTCCGTTGTCGTGCTGGCCGGGGCGGTCAGTGGGTGCTGGTCAATGCGGGCTGGTCAGTGTGTGCTCGCCACGGCGATGGCTTCGCCGTCCACGTCTTCGAGCCGCTGCGAGCGGTCCGCGATGACGTAGTACACCACCGCGGCGATGCCGGCAGCGAAGAACCAGGCGAACGGGGCGGCGGCCTCGAGCGCCGGAACGAACGCTATCAGGAGCGCGACGGCGGCGGCCGGGACCATGGCGATGATCGCCCGGGGGTTGAAGCCCTTCTTGTAGTAGTACGCTCCGGCAGGATCTTCCGTGTACAGCTCAAGGACGTTGACCCGGCCGCGCCGCAGCAGCCAGTAGTCGGCCATCACGACGCCGAACAACGGGCCGAGCAGGGCACCGAGGCCGCCCAAGAAGTACACGATCACCAGCGGGTTGTTGTACATGTTCCACGGCAGGATGATGAGTCCGATGGTGCCGCTGACCCAGGCCGCCTTGCGGAAGTTCAGGTGCTTCGGGAAGAGGTTGGTCAGGGCGTAGACCGGAGCCACGAAGTTGGCCATCAGGTTCACGGCGATGGTCAGGATCAGCAGCGCGAGGCAGGCCAGGACCAGGAACAGCGTGTTCGGGATGGTCTGGACGATGTCCGACGGGCTCTGGATGACTGTGCCGTTGATCTTGAACTGGCCGCCGGCCATGACCACCACGATGGCGCCGAAGAGGAGCATGTTGATGGGGATGCCCCAGAAGTTGCCGCGCACCACTGCCTTCTTGGAGACGGCGGACCGGGTGAAGTCGCAGAAGTTCAGGACGAACGTTCCGTAGATGGCCACCCAGAGCGCACCGCCGGCGAAGATGGTGCGCCACATCTCCGCGCCTTCGAGGGCGTTGTCCGAAGCCCAGGCAATGGAACCGCCGGCCTCCACGAAGATCCAGATGGCAATGGCCGCCATGGTCACCAGGATGACGGGGCCCGCAAACGCCTCATACTTTCGGATCATTTCCATGCCGAAGCTGACGATGACCAGCTGGACGATCCAGAGGAACACAAAGGAGGCCCAGCCCAGCGTGGAGAGGCCGAGGACGGAGTTGGTGTCCAGCTCACGCAGTGAAGGGACCATGGCCACCAGCATGACGCGGAGCACCACCGACGCCAGGTAGGTCTGGATGCCGAACCAGGCCACCGCCACCGCACCGCGCAGGAGGCTGGCAATCTGGGCACCCCTGATACCGAAGCTGATCCGGCTCATCACGGGAAAAGGCACACCGGTCTTGACGCCCATAAAGCCCGAGAAGCTCAGCAAAGCGAAGAGCAGGATGGCGCCCACGCCGAGGGCCAGGAGGATCTGCCAGCCGCCGAGGCCCAGTGCGAAGAGCCCGATGGCAAAGGCATAGTTTCCGAGGCTGTGGACGTCGTTGGCCCACAGGGTGAAGATGCTGTAGCTCGTCCAACGCCTGCCTTCCCGCTTCGTCGGGGCAAGGTCGATGTTGTACAGGCTGGGGCTGATGGTGCGCCCGGACGCGGCGCTTGCTGATTCGCACAGGGCGTCGATGCCCGTTGCGTGATGGACCGGCTGGCCCGACGACGCTGTCGGGCCGGGAGCGGTTTCGACGCCGACTGATGGGGTCGTCTGCATCTGGATCTCCAGTTCTAGGGGACGGGTAGGGGCGGAAGTTCGCACTTCCGGCAATATTCCATAAAGTGGAAAGTTGGTTTTGAGGAGTGGAATAACTTTATGACGTGGATCACCTCGCGGTCAAGGAAGCCACACTCCGCCGGACTGTCACATTCCGTCCACAGGGGGCAGGGTTGCCACCCGGGGGCGGATGACACCTCGCCGCCTTGACCGCCTGGCCGCTTCTGCATAATCTCGAATGGCAAGAATGTTTTCTCACAATACGAAACCAAAAGCCCCCACATTCAACGATGAAAAGAGGCTGCCATGACTGCAGGAGAAGATACCTCCCATATCCTCAGCGGGTTGACTAACCAGCTGCCTGATCGTGATCCGGAAGAGACCGCCGAATGGATTGAGTCCCTGGATACGCTGATCAGGGAACAGGGCACCGAGCGTGCCCAGTACATCATGCGCAGTCTCCTGCAGCGTGCCGGCGCCCAGAGCGTCGGGGTTCCGATGGTCACCACCACGGACTATGTGAACACCATCCCGGCGGACCAGGAAGCTGAGTTCCCGGGCAACGAGGAATACGAACGCCGCTACCGGGCCTACATGCGCTGGAACGCCGCGGTGATGGTGCACCGGTCCCAGCGGCCGAACATCGGCGTGGGCGGGCACATCTCCACCTACGCCGGCGCCGCGACCCTGTACGAGGTCGGCTTCAACCACTTCTTCCGCGGCAAGGACCACCCCGGCGGCGGGGACCAGGTCTTCTTCCAGGGCCACGCCTCCCCCGGCATGTACGCCCGCGCGTTCATGGAAGGCCGGCTGACCGAGGAGGACCTGGACGGGTTCCGGCAGGAAAAGTCCAAGGCCGGGCACGCCCTGTCCTCCTACCCGCACCCGCGGCTGATGCCGGAGTTCTGGGAATTCCCCACCGTGTCCATGGGCATCGGGCCGATGAACGCGATCTACCAGGCGCAGTCCAACCGGTACCTGCACAACCGCGGCCTGAAAGACACCTCGGACCAGCAGGTCTGGGCGTTCCTGGGCGACGGGGAAATGGACGAGCCCGAGTCCCGCGGCCTGCTCCAGCTCGCCGCGAACGAGAACCTGGACAACCTGAACTTCGTGATCAACTGCAACCTCCAGCGCCTGGACGGGCCGGTGCGCGGCAACGGCAAGATCATGCAGGAACTCGAGGCGTTCTTCCGCGGCGCGGGCTGGAACGTCATCAAGGTCGTCTGGGGCCGGGAATGGGACGCGCTGCTCTCCAAGGACTCCGACGGGTCGCTGGTGAAGATCATGAACGAGACCCCGGACGGGGACTACCAGACCTACAAGGCCGAATCCGGCGGGTTCGTCCGCGAACACTTCTTCGGCAAGACCCCGCAGACCAAGGACATGGTCGCGGACCTGACCGATGACCAGATCTGGAACCTCAAGCGCGGCGGCCACGACTACCGCAAGGTCTACGCCGCGTACAAGGCAGCGACCGAATTCAAGGGCAAGCCCACCGTGATCCTGGCCAAAACGGTCAAGGGCTACGGACTCGGCCCGCACTTCGAAGGCCGCAACGCCACCCACCAGATGAAGAAACTCACCCTCGACGACCTCAAGGAGTTCAGGGACTACCTCCGAATTCCCATTACCGACGCCCAGCTCGAGGAGGACCCGTACAGCCCGCCTTACTTCCACCCCGGAGCAGACGCGCCCGAGATCGCCTACCTCCTCGAACGCCGCGCGGAACTCGGCGGCTATACGCCCGAGCGCCGTCCCAACCACGCGGCCATTGAACTGCCCGAAGCCAAGACGTTCGACGTCGCCAAGCGGGGCACCGGCAAGCAGCAGGCAGCCACCACCATGGCCTTTGTCAGGCTCCTCAAGGACCTGCTCCGCGACAAGAAATTCGGGCACCGGATCGTTCCCATCGTCCCGGACGAATCACGAACCTTCGGCATGGACGCGTTCTTCCCGACCGCCAAGATCTACAACCCGGGCGGCCAGAACTACCTGTCCGTGGACCGGGACCTGGTCCTGGCCTACAAGGAATCCGCCCAGGGCCAGCTCATCCACCCCGGCATCAACGAAGCCGGCGCCGTCGCAGCCTTCACCGCCGCCGGCACCGCCTACGCCACCCACGGCGTCCCGCTGATCCCGGTCTACGTGTTCTACTCCATGTTCGGCTTCCAGCGCACCGGCGACGCCTTCTGGGCAGCAGCGGACCAAATGACCCGCGGCTTCATCATCGGCGCCACCGCAGGACGGACCACCCTCACCGGCGAAGGCCTCCAGCACGCCGACGGACACTCCCCCATCCTCGCCGCCACCAACCCGGCAGTGGTCACCTACGACCCCGCCTACGGCTACGAAATGGGCCACATCGTCCGCGACGGCATCGAGCGCATGTACGGGGAACATCCCGACGGCGGTCCGGCCGGTTCCGCGGCCGACCGTAACCTGATGTACTACATCACCGTCTACAACGAACCCATCACCCAGCCCAACGAACCCGAGAACCTCGACGTCAACGGTGTGCTGAAAGGCATCTACCGGGTGTCGGCGTCGGAGGCTGCAGGTCCCAAGAGCCAGATCCTGGCCTCGGGTGTCTCCGTCCCCTGGGCCCTCGAAGCCCAGCGGATCCTGGCCGAGGACTGGGGCGTCTCCGCGGACGTCTGGTCCGTCACGTCCTGGAACGAACTGCGCCGCGACGGCCTGGCCGCCGAGGAGGAGGCCTTCCTGAACCCGGGCGAACCGGCACGCGTGCCGTTCGTCACGGCTCAGCTCGAAGGTGCCACCGGCCCCATCGTGGCAGTCTCGGACTACATGAAGGCCGTCCCGGACCAGATCCGCCAGTTCCTCCCGAACGAGTTCGCCTCGCTCGGTGCCGACGGCTTCGGCTTCTCCGACACCCGCGCAGCCGCACGGCGCTTCTTCAAGAACGACACCCACTCCATCGTGGTGAAGACGCTGCAAATGCTCGCGGCGAGGGGCGACGTCGAGGAGGGCGCGCCGTCGTACGCCATGGACCGCTACAAGCTCCTGGACGTCAACGCCGGCACCACCGGAGGAGCAGGCGGCGAAGCCTGACGCCATCGAGTGGGCAGTTGACGGCAGTGTTCCGCCCCGGGACTGCCGTCAACTGCCACCTGGGTGCGTAGGCTGGGGCGATGGCTGACTTAGGGGAACGGAGCACGACGGCGGTGCTCCTCGCCGCAGGTTCCGGGTCCCGCCTGGGGCTAGGGCCCAAGGCCCTGCTCCCCTTCCGTGGCCGCACCCTGGTGGAAGTCCTCGCCGGGGTGCTGCTCGACGGCGGGTGCCGGGGCGTCGTGGTCGTCACCGGTGCCGGGGCTGCGAGGGTCGCTGAAACGGCCGACTTGTCCGCGTACACCGTGATCGACAACGAAGGCTGGCAGGACGGCATGGGCGGCTCGTTCCAGGCGGGGGTTGCGGCCGCGCCGGCCGGGGACCACGTACTGGTGGCGCTGGTGGACCAGCCCGGCCTGACCCCGGAAACGGTGGGCCGGCTCCTGGCACTCCACCGTCCGGGCCGCGTAACGGCCGCCGCCTACCGCGGACCGGACGGCACTCTGCAGCGCGGCCACCCGCTGCTGCTGGACGCCATCCTCCGTGCCGACGCGGCGGAATCAGCAACGGGCGACGCCGGTGCCCGGCATTTCCTGCAGGCCCACCCGGAACTCATCGACCTGGTGGACTGCACGGACCAGTCCGGCGGCGAAGACCTGGACACACCGGACCAGCTGGGACTGCTCGGATAACCAGTCAGGGCTGCATCCCCGCTTCCATCAGCTCCTCCAGTCCCCGCTTGAAGCCGGCCCGGCCGCCATGGGCCGGATGCCTGATCTTCGGCACGTCGAAGCCGCTCCGTTGCAGGCTGCGGTGCGCCACATTGCCCACGGCCACCACGGATTCGATCGGAAAGAGCTGAGTCAACGCCTGCCAAAAGGGAGTTCCGAGGGCTGCTTCGGCCGGCTTCGGGGTGCGGTTGGACAGCGGCCGCCCCGGCACATGGGTATGCCACGGGCAGGCACTCCACAGCAAGGGCAGGAATTCCAGCTCGGAGAGGACCTGCCACATCACCGTTGCGGTGGGCTCGGACGGAATGCCTGCAGCTTCCGCCGGCAGGACGTAGCCCTTTCCCGGCCCGAAGAGCCCGAAGCTGTTCGCGGGCCCCTCGAACATGGTGCGGTTGGTGAAAGGGACACCCGTGATCCTCATGCCCCTGAAGCCGGGGGCCTCCCCCACCAGCAGCACCTTCGGGGAGCGGTCCAGCATTTCCTGCAGGTAGATTCCCAGGTTCCGCTGTCGCTGGGCATTGGCCGGGACGGCGTGGTTAAAGAAGTTGTTGCACCCCGGCCCTGTGGCCACAGCAGCGAGCCGGTCAACAAAGGCGCTGATGGATGGCGTACTCACACAACTCCCCCTAGGTTCGAAGCGCGAACGGGCAGATAAGAACCTCAGATGCCCCGACTAAGGGCCCTAACTGCCCGTTCGCGCTAAGAGGGCCCGGCTACCAGCGCGGGTGGATCGTCTCGCGGAAGTAGCGGTCGTAGATTTCATGGACGCCGACGTCGAACGTTGCGTCAATGCCGCTGACCGCCGCGGCCGCGGCATTGGAGCGGGCCTGCTCCACATTCCGGGCGCCCGGGATCACCGTGCTGACGCCGTCCTGCGCGGCAATCCAGGCGATGGCCGCCTGGGCGGTGCTGACGCCGTCGGGCACCAGTTCCTCGAATTCGGCCACCGCTTTGAGGCCCTGCTCGAAATCCACGCCGGAAAACGTCTCCCCGACGTCGAACGACGAGCCGGTGCGGTTATAGTTCCGGTGGTCGTTCTCCGCGAAGGCGGTATCGGAGGTGTACTTGCCGGAGAGCAGGCCCGAGGCGAGCGGGACGCGGGCGATGATGCCCACACCGGCGGCCTCGGCCGCAGGCAGCACTTCGTCCAGCGGCTTCAGTCGGAAGGCGTTGAGGATGATCTGCACCGTGGCCGTGCCGTCGTGGCGGATGGCCTCAAGGGCTTCGTCCGTCCGCTCCACGCTGACGCCGTAGTTCCGGATGGCGCCCTCGGCCACCAGGGTGTCCAAGGCGTCGTACATTTCGGCGTTGCTGTAGACGGCGGTGGGCGGGCAATGCAGCTGGACCAGGTCCAACTGGTCGGTGCCCAAGTTGCGCCGGGACCGGTCCGTCCACTCGCGGAAGTTGGCGAGGTTGTAGTTCTCCGGCTGCTGGTCCATCCGGCGGCCCATCTTGGTGGCCACCATGATGTCCAGGCCCGGGTTGTCCGCCAGGAAGGCGCCGATGGCCTGCTCGCTGCGGCCGTCGCCGTAGACGTCCGCGGTGTCAAAGAACGTGACGCCCTCTTCCACCGACGCCGCCAGGATGGCCTGCGCCTGGGCGGGGTCCACGCTGCCCCAGTCCGCGCCAAGCTGCCAGGTCCCCAGTCCGACGATGGAGACGTTCCGTCCGGTCTTGCCCAACATTCGCTTTTCCATCATCCGACTATAGGCCGTTAGCGCTCTCACGGTCAGAGGCGAGCCCCGCTTCCTTAAGCCCCAGGTAGATCTTGTCCCGGGCAATGGGCAGTTCTGCGAACCTCACACCAGTGGCGTTGCGGATCGCATTCGCGAGCGCCGGTGCCACCGGGTTGAAGGGGCTTTCGCTCATCGACTTCGCCCCCATTGGGCCCAGCTTGTCGCTGGTTTCAGCGAAGTACACCTCGCTGCGTGGCACGTCCGCGAAGGTGGGGATGTGGTACTGCCGCAGGATGTCCGTGGTGACTTTCCCGCCGTCGTCCACTTTCACTTCCTCGTACAGCGCTGCGCCGAGGGCCTGCGCGATCCCGCCTTCGATCTGCCCGCGGCACTGCCGCGGGTTGACCACCACGCCCGCGTCCGCCGCCTGGACGCTCTGCAGGATCTTCAGCTCGCCGGTGCCGGTGTTGACGGCCACGCGGAAGCCTTGGACGTTGAACGCGACCGACCGCGGCGTCCCGCCCCAGTGCCCCTCAGTGGCAAGCTCGACGCCGGCCGCTTCGGCGGCGTCGTAGATTTCCGCCAGCGGCACGCGGGTTCCCTCGCACACGACGGCGTCTTCCTCCAGCACGCAGCCGGAGGACTGGACCTGCCGGATGCCGGCGGCGAACGCGCGGATCCGGA
The DNA here is from genome assembly GCF_033142195.1 of Arthrobacter sp. B10-11. Taxonomy (NCBI): domain Bacteria; kingdom Bacillati; phylum Actinomycetota; class Actinomycetes; order Micrococcales; family Micrococcaceae; genus Arthrobacter; species Arthrobacter sp. B10-11. The sequence goes on along the minus strand of NZ_JAWMTH010000008.1, from coordinate 72,667 downwards.
CCGCGAGCTCTTCCGCCGCGGCGAGGGTGGCCTTGCCCGCCACCACGGTTCCGGCCGACCCAAAGGCGCCGGTGTCGTGCTGCACCAGGTCCGTATCCGACTGGCGCACGGTGACGCGCCCCGCCGTCGTGGACAGCGCGGTGGCCGCGAGCTGCGCGTGGACAGTGGTGGTGCCGTTGCCGAATTCGGCGGTCCCGACGTCGGCGGCGTACGTGCCGTCCGGAAGGAGCCGGAGCCTGGAGTGGGCAAAGTGGCCGCGCGGCGGGACGGTGTCGATCATGGACAGCGCCGTCCCCTCCCCCGTGACCCAGTCCGGGCCCAGGTCGTCCAGCCCGGCGGCCCGGTACCGTTCGAGCCCCCGGGCCAAGGCGTCCTGCACCAGGCTGGTGCACTGGTCCAGGCCGTAGCTGCCGTAGTGCACGTCCTCTTCCGGCTCGGAGTGCGTGGAGAGCATGTCGTCGCCCTCGAGGACCATGTTGCGGCGGCGGAACTCCAGCGGATCCATCCCGATGCCGGTGGCCAGCTCGTCGATGCCGGACTCGATGGCGAAGATCATCTGGCTCAGGCCGTAGCCGCGGAACGCCCCGGACGGCACGGTGTTGGTGTACACGGCATGCGCGTCCACCTTCTTGTTGGCGCACTTGTACACGCCCAGGGATTCGCCGCAGCCGTGGAACATCACGCCGGGGGCATGGTTGCCGTACGCGCCGGTGTTGGTGAGGACGTCCAGCTGCAGCGCCGTCAGCCTGCCGTCTTTGCTGGCTCCGGCCTTGAGGTGGATGGTGAACGGGTGCCGGGTGGTGGCGGACGTGAACTGCTCCGTCCGGGTGAATTCGAGCTGCACGGGACGCTTCAGCTTCATCGCGGCGAGGGCAACGACGTCCTCCGTGAGCACCTCCTGCTTGCCGCCGAAGCCGCCCCCCACCCGGCCGGCCACCACGCGGATCTGCTCCTCGGGCATGTCAAAGACCCGGGACAGGGTGCGGCGGACCAGGAACGGGACCTGGCTGGAGGTGCGGACCTGGAGCCGGCCATCCTGGTCCACGGAGGCGATGGCGGCGTGCGTTTCCAGCGCCGTGTGCTGCACGCGGTGGGTCCGGTAGGTCTGTTCATGGATAAAGTCGGCTTCGGCAAACCCGGCGGCCACGCTGCCCAGTTCCGAATGCAGCTCCGCCACAACGTTCTGTTCGGGCCGGCTGATGCGCGCCGTGGCGGCGTCCTTTTCCCCGTGGACCGCCGGAGCTCCCGGGCGCATCGCTTCCTCGGGCGTGAAGACCGCGTCCAGCACCTCGTATTCGACGTTGAGGGCGCGGACGCCGGCCTCCGCCGCAGCCACGGACTCCGCGACGACGGCGGCGACCTTCTGTCCGATGAACCGCACCACGTCATCCAGGACGCGCGTGTCATCCGGATCGTCCGTGTAGAGCTCGTGCTGGGCGGTGGAGAACAGCTGCGCCGGGGCGTCCTCGTGGGTGAAGACGGCCACCACACCGGGTACCTGGAGGGCGGCGGTTGAGTCGATGGAGATGACCCGGGCGTGGGCGTGCGGCGACCGCAGCAGCTTCAAATGCAGCAGGCCGGGCAGTTCCTCCGCGGGCACGTCCAGGGTGTAGCGCGCCTTCCCCGTCACGACGGCGAGGCTGGCAGGGGCGGGCACGTCGTCTCCCAGCTGGCCCGGTTTCGGCTCGGGCTGGCCTTCGCCGCCGATCCCCGAACCGGGGCCCTTGGGGTCCGGGTGTCCTTCGCGGCCGCAGACGGCATCGTCGATGGCCCGGTAGCCGGTACAGCGGCAGAGGTTGCCTTTGAGGTTCCGTGGCAGGTTTTCCTTCTGCTCCTCGGTGAACGTGGCGGCCGTCATCACCATGCCGGCCGTGCAGAATCCGCACTGGAATCCCTGGCGGTCCAGGAACTGCTGCTGCATCGGGTGGAGGGCCCCGGCGTCTTCGGAACTGCCGCAGGTGTCTGCGAGGCCCTCGACGGTGGTGACGGCGTGGCCTTCCGCCCGGACAGCCGGGTAGATGCAGCTGTGCACGGGCGTGCCGTCCACATGGACCGTGCAGGCACCGCAGTCGCCGCCGTCGCAGCCTTTCTTGACGCCGAAGTTGCCCTGCTCCCGCAGGAACGTGCGCAGGCACTGGCCGGGGCGCGGTTCGGCCGAGGCGGGGACGCCGTTGATGTCGATGGTGCGGGTGGTGGTGTTGGCCATGCTCAGGCCCCTTCCTGCTGAGGCGAAGCCTGCGGTGAAGCTGTGTGCTGTGCGTTGCGCTGCGGCGGCCAGAAGTCCCCGGAGACGCGGGCGGGCGGAACCCCGGCAGGGGCTGCCAGTTCGGCCCTGATTTCCTCCGCCAGCCGGTACGTCATGTCTTTCCGCCACGCGGGCAGGCCGTGGATGTCGTCGTGATAGAGCTCGGCCGGAATGGCGGCGTCGAGTGCCTCAACGAGGGCAGCCGCCGACGTCGGGGCGCCGGGCCGGGCATCCGCGCCGGGCCCGGCATCCTCCGCCGGTGCCGGAAAGCGCAGTTGCACGGGGCGCCGGGTGGCGGCGGTGACGGTGAGGACCAGGGTGCCGTCGGCGTCGAGCCTTCCGATCAGCAGTACTCCCGACCGTCCCAGGTTGCTGAGGGACAGCCTGCGGAACGCCACGCGGGATGCGAGCGCCGACGCCGGGAGGTGGATGCTGCGCAGGAGTTCACCGGGGACCAGGCAGTTTTTGCCGTCCCCCGTGACGAAATCGGCCACCGGCACGGTGCGGCGGGAGCCGCCGGGACCGTGGATGGTGGCCCCGGCGTCGAGCGCGGCGCAGAGCGAAATCATGGGACCGGCGGGCAGGGAGGTGCAGAGGTTGCCGCCCACGGTGGACATGTTCCACACCTTGAAAGACGCCACGAAGGAGTCGCAGCAGGGCCGGATGAGGTCCAGGGCCGGCCAGGCGGCTGCGTGTTCCGCCAGAGTGTCGGAGGCAGGCAGCGCATAGAGCTCCGCGACGGTGCAGGTTGCTGCAAGCTCGATGCCGTCATCGGTCATTGTGACGGCGGGCCAGCCGGCGGCGCCGAGGTCCAGCAGCCGCCGAAGCGGTTCTTTTCCGAAGGCGAGGCTGCCGTAGGAGAAGAGGACCGTTCCGCCGGCGAGCCAGGCATCCCCGTCGCGCCATTCGGCCGGGTCCTCGGTGCGGACCACGGCCTCGATGGTGTTCATGTCCATGGGGTCTCCTGGTGTTGCGGGGTGGTGGCGTTGGAAAAGGTGCCGTGAAGAGGGCCGGTGCCGTGGATGGGGCCGGCACCGTCCTTCAGGGACGCTGCCTGCACGGAGGAGCCTGCGCGGCGGTTGCGGGCGGCCACGAGTTCGGCCGTGATGGACACGGCCACCTCGGCCGGTGTGACGGCGCCGAGGTCCAGCCCGATGGGCGAATGCAACCGGATCAGGTCCTCGGCGCTGACTCCCGCGGCAAGCAGGGAATCGACCCGCTGCCGGTGGCTGCGCCGGGAGCCCATCGCGCCCACATAGGCCAGGTCCAGGCCGAGGGCCGCCTGCAGCAGGGGGATGTCGAACTTGGGGTCATGGGTCAGGACGCAGGCCACGGTCCGGGTGTCGATCCGCCCGGCCGCGGCTTCCTCGGCCAGGTAGCGGTGCGGCCAGGCGGTGACCACCTGGTCCGCGCCGGCGAACCGTGCCTGGCCCGCGAAGGCCGGCCGGGCGTCGCACAGGGTCACGTGGTACCCCAGCAGCTGGGCGGCTGGCAGCAGGGCGGCACCGAAGTCGTTGGCACCGAAGATCAGCAGCCGGGCCGGTGGCAGCCGGCTCTCCACGAGCAGGGTGATGGGCTCCGGACTGATGGCCGCGTTTCCTGGCAGGCCGGCGTCCGTGCCCGGGCGGGCTCCGGCACCGGCGCCTGATTCCGCATCGGAAAGGCAGCCCTCCGGCGGGGCGAGCCGGACAAGGCCGGTCCGGCCGCCGCGCAGCAGCGGTTCCAGCTGGGCAGCGGCAGCCCGCAGCAGCCGGCGGGCTTCCGGCCCGTTGGCGCCATGCAGGCCCAGAAGTACTGCCAGTTCCGCTGATTGCCCGGGGAGAAACGTTGCCGGGTCCGGAATCACGACGGCGCCGCCCCCGTGGGCGTCAACCCGCCGGATCAGTGCGAGGGCGCTGGCAGCTCCATTCCCGGCAAGGGTTCGCAGGTTCTCCAGCCGGAGCCCCCCGGGCGCTGTGCCGAGCGGCTCGATATGGACCTCCAGCTCCCCGCCGCAGGTGAGCCCGACGGCGAACGCGTCCTCGGTGCTGTAGCCGAAAAACTCACGGCGCATGCCGCCGTCGTGCATTGCCTCCAGCGCCGCCTCCACGACGGCGCCTTCAACGCAGCCGCCGGACAGGCTCCCCAGGACCTCGCCGGATTCGGACACCAGCATGGAGGTGCCCAGCGGCCTCGGCACGGATCCGCCGGCACCCACCACCGTGGCCACGGCGCAGCGCCTGCCGGAGACGGCGGGCTGCCATTCCTTCAGTGAAGGCATCAGATCCAACATTGCTGCACTCCCTTTTCCTGTGCGGCGATGGTGTCCATATTCTCGTTCCTATCCTGCGCCGGGGGAAGCACCGGCGGTTGTGGCGCCTGCGTCTGTTTCATTGCAGTTTTTTCGTCGCAGCTGAGTCGATCAGCGGTCTGGTGGACCGGGGCCGGCCCCATCTGCCTGCCCCGGTCCGGTCTAAGGGTGTTCCTTCGCCCGGGTCCCTACGCGCCCAGCAGCGCGTTGATGGGACCGCGGGCGAAATACACCAGGAAGCCGGCCGTGACCACCCACATCAGCGGGTGCACCTTCCGGATCTTCCCCGAGCAGGCACTGATGACCGCCCAGGAGATGAAACCAACGCCGATGCCGTTGGCAATGGAGTAGCTCAGCGGCATGGTGACGATGGTCAGGAACGCCGGCAGCGCCACGGAGAACTTGCTGAACTTGATCTCGCGGATCTGGGCCATCATCATGGCGCCCACCACCACCAGGGCGGCTGCCGCGACTTCGAGCGGCACCACGGAGGTGAGCGGGGTCAGGAACATCGAACCCAGGAACAGCACGCCGGTGACCACGGAGGCCAGGCCCGTGCGGGCGCCTTCCCCGATGCCCGCCGCGGAATCGATGTACACAGTGTTGGATGAACCGGAGGTGGCGCCGCCGGCCACGGCTCCCAGGCCTTCGACGATGAAGGCCGACTTCAGCCGCGGGAACGTGCCGTCCTTGTGCGCCACGCCGGCGCTCTTGGCCAGGCCGGTCATGGTGCCCATGGCGTCAAAGAAGTTGGTGAACACCAGGGTGAACACCAGCATCACCGCAGCCAGGGCGCCGATCCGGCCGAAGGAGCCGAAGAGGTCGAATTGCCCCACCAGGGACAGGTCCGGGGCGGAGACAAGCTGGCCGGAGAGGACCGGCGTGTTCAGGTGCCAGCCGCCGGGGTTGCTTGCGCTGCCGGGCCCGATCTTCATGACCGCCTCCACCACTGCCGCCAGCACGGTGGTGGCAACGATGCCGATCAGCAGGCCGCCCTGGACCTTGCGGGCCACGAGGATGCCCATGACCAGCAGGCCCACGATGAACACCAGGGTGGGAACCGAGGTGATGGACCCGTTGTCGCCCAGCTGGACCGGAGGCCCCGCCGTCGTGGCCCGGACAAAGCCCGAGTCAACGAATCCGATGAAGGCGATGAACAGGCCGATGCCCACCGTAATGGCGGCCTTGAGCTCCTTGGGCACGGCCCGGAAGATGGCTGTCCGGGCACCGGTGACGCCGAAGAGGACGATCAGGATGCCGTTGATGACCACCAGGCCCATGGCCTCGGCCCAGGTGACTTCCTGGATCACGGCCACGGCCAGGAAGGAGTTGATGCCCAGGCCCGCGGCCAGCCCGAACGGCAGGTTGGCGATCAGGCCGAACAGGATGGTCATGACGCCGGCGGTGAGGCCGGTGACCGCACCCACCTGCGCGGCGGACAGCCAGCCCCCGGCAACGTCGGTGGGGGCATTGTCCGCGCTGAAGCCGCCCAGGATCAGCGGATTCAGGATAACGATGTATGCCATGGTGAAGAAGGTGACCAGGCCGCCGCGCACTTCGCGGGCCACGGTGGAGCCGCGCTTGGTGATCTCGAAGAAGCGGTCCAGGAAAGCATTCGACGGCTTCGGGCGCTGGGGGGCTGCCGGCTGCTGTTGCCCGCCGTGCTGCGGATGCCCTTCGGAGGTGGTGTCCAGGATTGTCATCTCAGCCACCGGCCCTAGTAGTCAATCCTGGATTCAAGCGTGTTCCAGGTGGTGAACGGTTCGAGGACGGGCGGCGCCTGGGGGTCCTCGAGGTCCAGCCTGGCCACAGGCATGAGCGCATCACGCTGGTCGTTTTCGAAGTACTCGTAGAACACGGCGTCGTCGAAGCCCACGGAGGCGGCGTCGTGCCGGTCCGCCGCGAACACCACGCGCTCCACCCGAGCCCACAGCGCCGAGGCCAGGCACATGGGGCACGGCTCGCAGCTGGTGTAGAGGGTGGCGCCGGTGAGGTCGAAGGTGCCGAGTTCGCTGCAGGCGCGGCGGATGGCCGTGACTTCGGCGTGGGCAGTGGGATCGTTGGTGGCGGTGACGCGGTTGACGCCGTCGAACGCTTGTCCGTCTGCCGTGACAATGACGGCACCGAACGGACCGCCGCTGTTGAGGACGTTGGCAGTGGCCAACTCGATGGATCTGGCCAGGAATTCCTGGGCCGTGACGGTGGTACTCATGATGCGACTCCCTTTGCTGGGAAGCCGGTACGCCGAGGTGGGACGAAAGGGCCAGTTGCGACGGTTACCAGGCTTCAGCATGTGCTTTTGAAGGTTAAGTTGCGCCTGGTAGATAGCTTCCCCGGAGTCCGGGGGCCCGCCTTTGGCAAGATCGAGATTAGCACCGGAACGTGAGCTGCGCCATAGATTTTCGGAAAGTTAATTTCGAGATGTGAAATTTGACTGATTCCCTGCGGTCCATGCGGACGGTCACAAACGGTGCGTTGACGCGGCACTTCCTGGCGCCTTACGCTGATGCCCACCCGGCGGCGCACCTTTCCTCCGCGGGGACGCCTGGATCAGCAGACAGGCCCTCACTGAGCTGGCATTTCCTCTGCACGCTCAGACAGGAGCCCGCCCCATGACCAACCACCCTGCCGATTCCCGGCTCTGGATCCGTAATCCACTCGCGGCTTTCACCGCTAATGCGCTGGACGCCGCCGGCGGAATCGTGGTGAGCGGCGGCGTCATCACGGAAGTGCTCGCCGCCGGCCAGCTGCCCTCCGCACCCTGCCGGGAAACGTTCGACGCCGGCAGCCACGTCCTGCTGCCCGGCCTGATCAACACCCACCACCACTTCTACCAGACGCTCACGCGCGCCTGGGGTCCGGTGGCCAACGCCCCGTTGTTCCCGTGGCTGCAGAACCTGTACCCCGTCTGGGCCCGGCTCACGCCGCGGGACCTGGAGCTGGCCACCACGGTTGCCCTCGCGGAACTGCTGCTTTCCGGCTGCACCACCGCGGCGGACCACCACTACCTCTTCCCGGCAGGCATGGAGGACGCCATCGACATCGAGGTCCGGGCAGTGCGGGAACTGGGTATGCGCGCCACGCTGACCCGCGGTTCCATGACGCTCGGACAGGACGACGGCGGGCTGCCGCCGCAGTCCACCGTCCAGCCGCCGGACGTGATCCTGGCGGACAGCGAACGGCTGATCCGCGAGTACCACGAGCGGGGCGACGGCGCCGTCATCCAGATCGCGCTGGCACCGTGTTCGCCGTTTTCGGTGACCACGGAGATCATGGCCGAAAGCGCTGTTTTGGCTGACAGGCATGACGTCCGGCTGCACACGCACCTCGCCGAAACCCTGGACGAGGAGGACTTCTGCCGCGAAATGTTCGGGCTGCGCACGGTGGAATACCTGGACAGCGTGGGATGGCTGGGCAACCGGACCTGGCTGGGCCACGGCATCCACTTCAGCGACGCCGAGATCGCCGCGCTGGGAGCCGCGGGCACCGCCGTCGCGCATTGCCCCACGTCCAACATGCGGCTGGCTTCGGGCACCGCCCGCGTGCTCGAATTGGAAGACGCGGGAGTGCCCGTGGGGCTGGGAGTGGACGGGTCGGCGTCGAACGATGCCTCGAACATGATCCTGGAGGCGCGGCAGGCGCTGTACCTGCAGCGCCTGCGCTATGGCGCGCAGGTGCCGGTGGAACGGGCGCTGGGCTGGGCGACGCGGGGGTCGGCGGCCGTGCTTGGCCGCTCCGACCTTGGCCAGCTGGCACCAGGGATGCAGGCTGACCTGGCGCTGTTCAGGCTGGACGAGCTGCGGTTCTCGGGCAGCCATGATCCCCTCGCCGCGCTCCTGCTGTGCGGAGCGGACCGGGCCGACCGGGTGATGGTGGGCGGGCAGTGGCGGGTGGTGGACGGACAGATTCCGGGGCTGGACGTTGCCGGTCTCATCGCGGAGCATTCGGCTGCGGCCCGGAAGCTGGTGAACGGCTAGGGCCGCGGGGCTATGCCGCGGTAACCGATCGTTGCTAGCGTGGCGGAATGAGCCCGTCGAAGGCCCCGGCCGAGATCCTCACCATTGACGGCACCGAGGTTCGCATCTCGAGTCCGGACAAGGTGGTGTTCCCCGAGCCCGGCCTGACGAAGCTGGACCTGGTGCGCTACTACCTCGCGGTGGCGGACGGCGCACTGCGCGGCGCCGGCGGCCGGCCGATGGTGCTCAAACGCTTCCCGAAGGGCATCGACGCCGAGCCGTTCTTCCAGAAACGCGTGCCCGAAAACCACCCCGGCTTCATCGACACAGCAACACTGCACTACGCGTCCGGTACGTCGGCCGAAGAGGCCGTCATCCGGGACGCCGCCGGCCTGGCGTGGGTGGTGAACCTTGGCTGCCTCGACCTCAACCCGCACCCCGTGCGCGCCGAGGACCTCGAGCATCCCGACGAGCTCCGGGTGGACCTCGATCCGATGCCGGGGGTCGACTGGTCCCAGATCGTCGACGTCGCCTATGTCGCGCGGGAGGTGCTCGACGACGTCGGACTGGTGGGGTGGCCGAAGACCAGCGGGTCGCGCGGGCTCCACATCCTGGTGCGCATCGCGCCGCAGTGGTCATACCGCGACGTGCGGCTGGCCGCAGAGACCCTGGCCCGCGAGGTGGAGAACCGCGCCCCCGGCCTCGCCACGGCGCGGTGGTGGAAGGAGGAGCGCGGCGAGAGTGTGTTTGTCGACTTCAACCAGAACGCCAAGGACCGCACCGTGGCCTCGGCGTATTCGATCCGGCCCCTGCCCGATGCCCGGGTCTCGACGCCCCTGGCCTGGGACGAGGTCCGCTCCACCCGGCCGGAACAGTTCACGGTACTGACGGTGCCCTCGCGCTTCGCGGAGGTGGGCGACCCCCACACCGGGATCGACGACGCGGCGGGCTCCCTCGACGGACTCCTCGCACTGGCGGCCGACCTCGGACCCGCCGAGAAACCGCCGCGCAGCGGTGACGGCTCCGGCCGCCGGCAGTCAGTGATGCCGCTCATCGAGGTGGCCCGCACCAGGACCAAGCCAGAGGCGCTGGCGGCGCTCGAGGAGTGGAAGACCCGGCATGCGGACCTGGTCCCGGCCCTGCACCCCGCCGATGTGCTCGTCGACGGAATGCGCGGATCGAGCTCACTCTGGTACCGGGTACGCGTGAACCTGCAGCACATCCCCGAAGCGGAGCGTCCGCCGCAGGAGGAGCTGCTCGCCGACTATGACCCGTGGGCCGGCAAGGAGTGGCCGGGGCGTCCGGGGTCCTGATCCCGGGGACACGCAGAGTGCCCGTCGACACACAAAAGGCCTGGCGACACCAGGATTCCGGTGTCGGCAGGCCTTTTGCGTGTCGTCAGCGCAGATGCGCGTCGTCAGCCTCGCGACGAACGTTGGCCGCCGAAGCCCGGCAGGCCGTGGACCCAGCGCGAGAAACGGCCCGGGACGTGCTCCCGGTCTGCGGGCAGGTAGAAGTCCGGATCCGTTCCGCCTCCGAGGGGGAGGTAGAACTCCTGGACTGAAGGTGCCGCCGTTTGTGCCGGTGCAACCGGCGTTGTGTCCTGCTGGTACATCTGATCCTCCTCCGAGGTGGTTGGTCACGCTCTCAAGATTCCGCAAAATGGAAAATAACTTTTGCTATGTGAAATAGCGTAGAGCCCGGCCTGACTGTTCGTCAATGGTTCAGAAGACCTCCGGTCACAGTCGGATTTTTCAACAAGTGATGTACACCACGGCGAAGCTCGGCTACGCTTTAAAACAACTCGTGGCGTAGGTCACGTAACCTGGGAGCAGCAGGCAGGGTCGTAATGAGCTGGCGTCATTGGATGCCGGCTCTTTTTTTGTTGGGTCGGCTCCATCAGAAACGCGTGTGTAACACGCGCTTAATTTCAATGATGGAACCTTGGTTCCACATCACGGAAGTTGGGAACAGACCATGAGCAGCAAAATCATCCTCGGCCAGAACCAGTACGGCAAGGCCGAAGTCCGGGTCGTCAAGATCACCCGCGACACCGACCGCCACGAGATCGAAGACCTGAACGTCACCTCGCAGCTCCGCGGTGACTTCGCCGCCGCCCACCTCGAAGGCGACAACAGCCACGTCGTGGCCACGGACACGCAGAAGAACACCATCTACGCGTTTGCCCGGGAAGGCGTCGGCTCCCCGGAGGCCTTCCTCCTGCGGCTGGGCGAGCACTTCACGTCCAGCTTCGACTGGGTCACCGGGGGCCGCTGGGAAGCCGAGTCCTACAGCTGGGACCGGATCCAGGCGCACGGCGCCGAGCACGACCATTCCTTCGTGCGCAAAGGCCAGGAAGTCCGCACTGCGGTGCTGGTCCGCGACGGCGCGGCAACGCACCTCATCTCGGGCCTTAAGGACCTTACCGTCCTCAAGTCCACCCAGTCCGGCTTCGTCGGCTACCCGCGTGACAAGTACACCACCCTGCCGGAAACCACGGACCGCATCCTGGCCACGGATGTCTCCGCACGCTGGCGCTTCAACGCCAACACGGACTTCACCTCGCTCGACTTCAACAAGAGCTACGAAGACGTCAAGAGCCTGCTGCTGGAGGGCTTCACCGAGAAGTACTCGCACGCCCTGCAGCAGACCCTGTTCGACATGGGCGCCAAGGTCCTGGAAGCGCACAGCGAGATCGACGAGATCAAGTTCTCGATGCCCAACAAGCACCACTTCCTGGTGGACCTCTCGCCGTTCGGCCTCGACAACCCCAACGAGGTCTTCTTTGCCGCAGACCGCCCGTACGGCCTGATCGAGGCCACGGTCCAGCGCGAGGACGCCGCCCCGGCAGACATCGCCTGGTCCGGCATCGCCGGCTTCTGCTAAACGGCCAGTAGCGGGCCCCAGCCACACCCCGCCCGCCCGCCCCGCCCGGAGTTTTTGTCCAGATATCGAGGCTTGGGCACGCTCAAACGCCCATTATCTGGACAAAAACTCCGGTACAAGCACACCTATCGACCCACAACTGTTAGCCAGACACCGTTAGCCAGACAAAGACGTCTGCCATGAACACCAAGAAAGTCTGCCATGAACACCAAGAAGAAAACGGCTGCTGCATCGGCCGCCACCGGCCGCAAGCAGTCCGACCGCCCCGAAGACCAGCGGCTGCCCCTCGGAAGCACCTTCGCCTACGGCTTCCAGCACGTCCTCACCATGTACGGCGGCATCATCGCCCCGCCGCTGATCATCGGCGCAGCCGCCGGAATGTCGTCGCAGGACATCGGCCTGCTGATTGCAGCCTGCCTCTTCGTCGGCGGCCTGGCCACCATCCTGCAGACCATCGGCATTCCATTCTTCGGGTCCAAGCTGCCGCTGGTCCAGGGCGTCTCCTTCGCCGGGGTTTCCACCATGGTGGCGATTGTCCACGGCGGCGGCGGAATCCAGGCGGTCTTCGGCTCGGTCATCGCAGCTTCCTTGATCGGCCTGCTCATCACCCCGCTGTTTTCCAAGATCATCCGCTTCTTCCCGCCGGTGGTCACCGGTACCGTCATCACCACCATCGGCCTCACCCTGATGCCGGTCGCGGCCAACTGGGCCATGGGCGGCAACAGCAAGGCACCGAACTACGGCAGCATGGCCAACATCGGCCTGGCCGCAGCCACCATGGCGATCGTGCTGCTCCTGAGCAAGGTGGGCAACGCCGCAATCTCCCGGCTTTCGATCCTGCTGGCCATGGTGCTCGGCACGCTGATTGCGTTCGTCTTCGGCATGGCCGATTTCTCCAAGGTGGGCCAGGGCGAGATCGTCGCGTTCCCCACCCCGTTCGCGTTCGGTCCGCCCACCTTCGAGATTGCCGCGATCATCTCCATGCTGATCGTCATCCTGGTGACGCTCACCGAGACCTCCGCCGACATCATTGCCGTGGGCGAGATCGTGGGCACCAAGGTTGACTCCAAGCGCATCGGCGACGGCCTGCGGGCCGACATGCTCTCCAGCGCCATCTCACCCCTGTTCAACTCCTTCACCCAGAGCGCGTTCGCCCAGAACGTGGGCCTGGTTGCCATCACGGGCGTCAAGAGCCGCTTCGTGGTCAGCGCCGGCGGCCTCATCCTGGTGATCCTGGGCCTGCTTCCGGTTCTTGGCCGGGTGGTCGCAGCGGTGCCGACTCCCGTCCTGGGCGGTGCCGGCGTCGTACTCTTTGGAACTGTTGCCGCCAGCGGCATCCGGACACTGGCCAAAGTGGAGTACAAGAACAACATGAACCTGATCATCGTGGCGGCGTCCATCGGCTTCGGCATGATCCCGATCGCTGCGCCCGCGTTCTATGACAACTTCCCGTCCTGGTTCGGCACCATCTTCCACTCGGGCATCAGCTCGGCCGCCGTCATGGCCATCCTGCTGAACCTGCTCTTCAACCACCTCAAGGCCGGCAACTCCGAGAACCAGTCGGTGTTCGTGGCCGGCACGGGCCGCGTTGTCCGTGAAGAGGACCTCAAGTGCCTGGCCCACGGCGACCGCTTCGAAGACGGCAAGCTGATCGACTGCGACGGCAAGGAAGTCCCGGTGGAGTCGTCGTCGAAGTCTGACCACTAAGCCCGCATACCGGCACAAAAGCGCGAGCGGACAGTTGCGGCCCCTTTCCGAAGGGCCGCAACTGTCCGTTCGCGCTTGGCCTGGGCTGTGAGACGGTTGTTTCATGAGGATCGATGAACGAATCGAACGGCAGTATGCGGAGCTCAGCCCCCAGGAGCAGAAGGCCGCAGATACGCTCCTGGACCGCCTCGGCGACCTCGCAGTCTACAACGCCGCCGAGTTGGCCCGCCTGAGCGGTGTTTCCAAAGCGACCATGAGCCGGCTGTTCCGGCGGCTCGGCTTCGAGGATTTCAACGAGGTCAAGGAACACACCCGGTCCATCCGTTCCAGCGGCATGCCGCTGGGTCCGCAGTCGTCCGACGGCGGCCTGGCCGCCCACCTGGCGCAGGAGCAGGAAAACCTGCGCCGGCTGGCTGAATCGCTCGATGAGGACAAGCTGTCGGAAGCCGGCGACAAACTCGCCGGCGCCGGAACGGTGCTGCTGCTCGGGTTCCGCAACAGCTATCCCGTGGCGCTGCACTTCCGGCAGCAACTCCTCCAGTGCCGCCCGGGCGTTTCCCTGGCGCCGCAGCCGGGCCAGAGCCTGGGCGAAGAACTGGCCGGACTGGGACCCGCGGACGCGGCGGTTCTGTTCGGCTTCCGACGGCGGCCCGCCGGGTTCCGCAAGATCCTCCAGGCCGCATCGGCCACCGGGGCCACGGTCATTCTGATCGGTGATCCGAGCGCACGCCGGCTGGCCGCCGACGCCACCCTGTGGCTCGAGTGCCCGGTGGACGGTACCCACGCTTTTGACAGCTACGCCGCGGCCATGAGCCTGGTCAGCGTCCTGGCCAACGGCGTACTTATCGCACTGGGACGCAGGGGCCGCGACCGGGTCCGCGAGGTCACGGGCATGTTTGACACCCTCGGCGAGATCGAGGCGAAGTAGGTCGCAGCGAAGTAAACAGGATTTGTTGCGCCGGAAACAGCTTTGAAACATTGGTTCCATCTAATTGAAGGCGTGTCATCAACCGGGCCGTCTTCGGAGTCAAGGGCGCCAACATCCCGGCAATCATCCGCGGGCTCATCGCAGTGGCCTGGTACGGCGTCCAGACGTTCCTCGCCTCCGAGGCCCTGGTCATCGTCTTCCTCAAGTTCTTCCCCGGCATGGCACCGCTGTACGACGTCGAACAGAACGACTTCCTGGGCCTCTCCGCCCTGGGCTGGATCTGCTACGGCATCCTCTGGGTGGCCCAGGCCGCCCTCTTCTGGAACGGCATGGAAAGCATCCGCAAGTTCATCGACTTCGCCGGCCCCGCTGTGTACGTGGTTATGCTGATCCTCGCGATCTACCTCGTCTCCAAAGCGGGCATCGGCAACATCAGCCTGAACCTGTCCAGCGGGCCGCCCCTGGACTTCGCGGCCTCCATCCCCGTCATGATCTCCGCCATCGCCCTGGTGGTGTCCTACTTCTCCGGCCCGATGCTCAACTTCGGCGACTTCGCCCGCTACGGCAAAAGCTACAAGGCCGTTAAGAAGGGCAACTTCCTGGGCCTGCCGGTGAACTTCCTGTTCTTCTCGCTCCTGACAGTCATCACGGCCTCCGCCACCATTCCCGTGTTCGGCCGCCTCATCACGGATCCGGTGAAGACCGTCCAGGAAATCGACACGGTGTTCGCCGTGCTGCTGGGCGGGCTCACCTTCGTCATCGCCACCGTGGGCATTAACATCGTGGCCAACTTCATCTCACCGGCGTTCGACTTCTCCAACGTCAGCCCGCAGAAAATCAGCTGGCGCGCAGGCGGCATGATTGCCGCCGTCGGCTCCGTCATCCTGACCCCGTGGAACTGGTACTCCAACAACGACGCCATCCACTACACCCTCGGCGTCCTGGGCGCCTTGATCGGCCCGCTGTTCGGCATCCTGATCGCCGGGTACTACGTGGTGAGCCGCCAGAAAGTGTGGGTGGACGACATGTACACGATGAAGTCAACCGGCCGGTACTGGTTCCGGAACGGCTACAACCCGAACGCCGTCAAGGCCGTGGCCATCAGCGGCGCCATCTCCATCGCCTCCGTGCTGATCCCCAAAATGCTGCTGGACACCGGCGCCACGGCGGTGAACGCCGCCTGGATCGGCAACTACAGCTGGTTCCTCGGCTGCGCGCTCGGCTTCGTCGTCTTCCGTGCCCTGGAGCGCCGGTCCCCGATGATCTCGCTCGAACCCGCCGCCGGGGGCGGCACAGTCAGCGACGGGACGCTCAGCGACAGCCGCCCGCTGTAGCAGCCGCCGCCGTCGAACCCTGAACCCTCACGTTGTCTGGGCGCGAACGGACACTTGCGGCCCACTTCCGTCAGGAAAACGGCCCGCAAGTGTCCGTTCGCGCTGGGAGGAGGGGGCTTAACTGTCCGTTCGCGCTGGACGCACGGCCGCGAGTTCGACGGCGGGAGGTCAGCTTTGGTTGAGCTCGTCGGAGATTGCCTGGGCTGCTTCGCGCAGGAGCGGGATGGCGCGTTCGGCGAAGGACTGGTCCACGCGGGACACCGGCCCGGACACCGAGATGGCGGTGGGCGTCGGCGCGTTGGGGACGGCCATCGCGAAGCAGCGGACGCCGATCTCCTGCTCTTCCTCGTCGATGGAGTAGCCGCGTTCCCGGATCAGCTTCAGGTCAAGCAGGAGGGAATCGATGTCCCCGATGCTCTTGGGCGTCGGCGTGGGCATGCCGCTGCGCTGGACGATCCCGCGGACGGTCTCGTCATCCAGCTGCGCCAGGATCGCCTTGCCGACGCCGGTGGCATGGGTGTGCGCGCGGCGGCCCACCTCGGTGAACATGCGCATGGAATGCAGGGACGGCACCTGGGCCACGTAGATGACCATGTCCGAGTCCAGCACGGCCATGTTGGACGTCTCCCCCAGCCGGTCCACGAGGGATTTGAGCTGCGGCCGGGCCAGTGCGCCGAGCTGCTTGTTGGCGCCTTCGCCAAGCCGGATGAGCCGCGGGCCGAGGGCATAGCGCCGGTTGGGCAGCTGGCGGATGTAGCCCAGCGTGACCAGGGTGCGCAGCAGGCGGTGGATGGTGGGAAGCGGCAGATCGGTGGAGGATGAGAGCTCGCTGAGCGTGACGTCTCCGCCGGCATCAGTGATCAGTTCCAAAAGTTCGAAGACGCGCTCAACGGACTGCACGCCTCCCGGGGCTTTTTCAGCCATAACCGTGGTCTCCTGCGGTATTGATTCCGACAACTCTTATCCACATCGTGAAAAAAATTGCTTAGAAGACCCAAGATACAGCACGCATCGTTCTCCGTCGATGTTCAACCAGGGCTTGTGTTTCCACAAAGTAGATAATAATATCCATAATACGAAAACATTTGATTGAGCACCACGTCCGGAGGCGCTGCGCGTCCCGGGCCCGACCAGGAGGAACATTCAATGGCGAACCCGAGCCCCGGAAATTCGATCACCCTGCGCGTGGAAGCGCCGTCCAGCTTCACCGCGACAAGCGAGCTGGCCGCCGCCGTCGGAGCCGCCGGAGCAGCCATCACCGCCCTGGACGTCACCGAGTCCCACCACGAAACCCTGGTGGTGGACGTCACCTGCAACACCACCGACGACGAACACGCCGCCCGCGTCAAGGACGCCCTGAACGCGCTCGACGGCGTCACGGTCCAGCACGTCTCCGACCGCACGTTCCTCATGCACCTCGGAGGCAAGCTCGAAGTGGTCCCGAAGGTTGCCCTCCGCAACCGCGACGACCTCTCCCGCGCCTACACCCCCGGCGTCGCCCGCGTCTGCCTCGCCATTGCGGAGGACCCCTCAGCGGCCCGCAACCTGACGGTCAAGCGGAACACGATCGCCGTCGTCACCGACGGCTCCGCCGTCCTGGGCCTGGGCAACATCGGCCCGGCCGCGGCACTCCCCGTCATGGAAGGAAAGGCAGCCCTCTTCAAGCAGTTCGCCAACGTGGACGCCTGGCCGGTCTGCCTGGACACCCAGGACACTGAGGAAATCATCAAGATCGTCAAGGCCCTGGCGCCGGTGTACGGCGGCGTGAACCTCGAGGACATCGCGGCCCCGCGGTGCTTCGAAATCGAAAACCGGCTCCGCGAGGAACTCGACATCCCGGTCTTCCACGACGACCAGCACGGCACGGCCATCGTCACCCTGGCCGCCCTGGTCAACGCCCTGCGCGTGGTGGGCAAGCAGCTCGCCGAGGTCAAGATCGTGGTCTCCGGCGTCGGCGCCGCAGGCTCGGCCATCATCCAGCTCCTCAAGGCCCAGGGTGCCCGGCACATCATCGCCGCGGGACGCTCCGGCGCCATCCACTCCGGCGCGGAATACGGCGACGAACACCGCACCTGGATTGCCGCCAACACCAACGAGGACGGCTTCTCCGGAACCCTGCACGAGGCACTTGTCGGCGCTGACGTGTTCATCGGCGTCAGCGCACCGCACGTGATCGGCGAGGAGCAGGTTGCCGCGATGGCCCCGGACGCGATCGTGTTCGCCATGGCCAACCCCACACCTGAAATCGACCCGGTGGTAGCGTCAAAGCATGCGGCAGTGGTGGCTACGGGGCGCAGCGACTTCCCCAACCAGATCAACAACGTCCTGGCATTCCCCGGGTTCTTCCGCGGCCTGCTGGATGCCGGAGCGTCGGACATCACGCCGGACATGCTTGTGGCCGCGGCCGAAGCCATCGCCAACCGCGTGGCCGACGACGAGCTCAACGCCAGCTACATCATCCCCAGCGTCTTCGACCCGCACGTTGCGGCGGACGTGGCTACGGCTGTAGCCAACGCAGCGCACGCCGCCCGTGCCGCGCACGCCGCCGCAAACGCAGCCAGTGCAACCCTAGAACCCGCCAACGCCTGATTCGCAGCCCAGAAAGGACCCGGACAATGGCTCTCTCAGTCACAGACCCGCAGCCGATTGCACGAGCAGAGGAAATCCTCACCCCGAAGGCCCTGGCCTTCGTGGAGGAGCTCCACAAGCGGTTTGCGGGCACCCGCACCGAACTCCTCAAAGCCCGCGTGGCCAAGCGCGAGCAGGTGGCACGGACCGGAAAGCTCGATTTCCTGCCCGAAACCAAGGATGTCCGCGAGGGCGACTGGAAGGTTGCGCCGGCGCCTGCCGCGCTGCAGGACCGCCGGGTGGAAATGACCGGCCCGGCCTCGCCGGCCAAGATGGCCATCAACGCGCTCAACTCGGGTGCCAAGGTGTGGCTGGCGGACCTTGAGGACGCCAGCACGCCCACCTGGGCCAACGTCATCGACGCGATCCTGAACCTCCGCGACGCCGCAGCCGGAACCCTGAGCTACACCTCCCCGGAGGGCAAGGAATACCGGCTCCGCACGGATGCCCCGCTCGCCGTCGTCGTGGCCCGGCCCCGCGGCTGGCACATGGACGAACGCCACCTCCTGCTCGACGGCGAACACACCGTCGGTGCGCTGGTGGATTTCGGCCTGCACTTCTTCCATACCGCCAAACAGCTCCTCCTCAACGGCCACGGCCCGTACTACTACCTGCCCAAGATGGAGAGCCACCTGGAGGCCCGCCTCTGGAACGATGTGTTCGTCTTCGCCCAGGATTTCCTGGGCATTCCGCAAGGCACCATCAAGGCCACCGTGCTCATTGAGACCATCCCCGCGGCGTTCGAGATGGACGAGATCCTCTACGAGCTCCGCGACCACGCCGCCGGACTAAACGCCGGGCGCTGGGACTACCTGTTCAGCATCATCAAGTACTTCCGCGACGCGGGAGCGGACTTTGTGCTGCCGGACCGCGCCACCGTGGCCATGACGGCACCGTTCATGCGCGCCTACACCGAGCTGCTCGTCAAGACCTGCCACCACCGTGGCGCTTTTGCCATGGGCGGCATGGCCGCAGTCATCCCCAACCGCAAGCAGCCCGAGGTCACCGCCCAGGCCTTCGAGAAAGTCCGGGCGGACAAGACGCGTGAAGCGAACGACGGCTTCGACGGTTCATGGGTGGCCCACCCGGACCTGGTGCCGGTGTGCAAGGAAGTGTTTGATTCCGTCCTCGGCGAGCGGCCCAACCAGCTGGACAGGCAGCGTCCCGAGGTCAGCGTCACGGCGGACCAGCTGCTGGACATCGCCTCGGCCGACGGCACGGTCACGGAGGCCGGGCTGCGCCTGAACCTCTATGTTGCGGTCGCCTACACGGCCGTGTGGATCTCCGGCAACGGCGCGGTGGCCATCCACAACCTGATGGAGGACGCCGCGACGGCCGAGATCTCGCGTTCGCAAGTCTGGCAGCAGATCCGCAACAAGGTGGTCCTGGCCGACACCGGCAACACGGTCACGCGTGAACTGGTCAGCACCATCCTCGCCGAGGAAACGGAAAAGCTCCGCGGCGAGGTGGGAGAGGAATCCTTCGCAAAGTACTACCGGCCGGCGAGCGACCTGATCGCGGACATCTGCCTTTCCGAGGACTACACGGACTTCCTCACCACGCCGGCCTACGAACTGGTGGGCTGAGGCATGGCGGTACCCTCCGGTTCCCTCAGCGCGGCGGACCTCGCCAACATCGACCGCCAGCTTGCCGCCACGGACCGGCTCCTGGAGCGCAACTACCCGGGCGACGACGGCACCCGCCAGCCCGTGCATACCGTGTATGTACCCGCGGACCGCTTCACGCCGTCGTTCTCTGCCGAGTGGGGCACGCAGGCGCTGGCGACGGCGGACGCCCACGGCGGACTGGCCCGGCTGGGCCACCTGCTGGGCCAGGACGCCGAACTGGCCGAGGCCGTGGCGGTCCGGGTCCAGGCGAAGCTGGAAAGCGAACCGATCGAGGACCTGCGCCTGGACTTCGAGGACGGGTTCGGGGACAGGGGCGACGACGCCGAGGACGCCGCCGCTGTCGCTGCCGCTTCCGCCGCGGCTGCCGCCGTCGCGGCCGGCAGCGCTCCGCCGTTCATCGGCATCCGCTTCAAGTGCTTTGAGGCGGCCACGCGTGCCCGCGGCCTGCGCACCCTGGACCTGTTCGTCTCCGCCCTGGCCGCGGCGGGCGAACTCCCGCAGGGCCTGATCCTCACCCTGCCCAAGGTCACCACCGTGGCGCAGGTGCAGGCCATGGACTTCGCCGTCTCCCGGCTGGAGGAAACCCATTCGCTGCCTGCCGGCCGGCTGCGGTTCGAGGTGCAGGTGGAGACGCCGCAGCTTATCCTCGGCCCGGAAGGAACGTCCCCCGTGGCACAGCTGCCGCACGCCGTGCCGGGCCGGATCAGCGGCCTGCACTACGGCACGTACGACTACTCCGCCTCGCTGCAGATCTCGGCGGAGTACCAGTCCATGGAGCACCCGGTGGCGGACTTCGCCAAGGAAGTCATGCAGCTGGCAGTGGCCGGAACCGGCATCCGGCTTTCGGACGGCTCCACGAACATCATCCCGGTGGGCGACAACGTGGAAGACGCCTGGCGCCTGCACGGCCGGCTGGTGCGGCGTTCCCTGGAGCGCGGCTACTACCAGGGCTGGGACCTGCACCCGGCCCAGCTGCCCAGCCGGTTCTCGGCCACGTACGCGTTCTACCGCCAGGGGCTGCCGGCCGCCGCGGCACGGCTTCGCAACTACGTGGAACGCACCGGGGGCGGGGTCATGGACGAGCCCGCCACGGCGCGCGCGCTGGCCGCGTTCGTACTGCGCGGCGTCCAGTGCGGAGCCGTCGGCGCCGAAGACGTCCAGGCGCTTGCCGGCGTCGGAATCCCCCAACTGACCGGACTGGCCCACCCGCGGCTGGCCCACTCCACTTCGAAGTAAGGATCCCATGATGGGCAAGTACTACTACCCCCAGGGCGGCCTGCCGCCGCAGACCCAGCTCACCACGGAACGGGCCATCGTCACGGAGGCCTACACCGTGATCCCCAAGGGCGTCATGACCGACATCGTGACCAGCAACCTGCCGGGATTCTCCAACACACGCTCCTGGATCATTGCCAGGCCGATCTCCGGCTTCGCCACCACATTCTCGCAGCTGATCGTTGAGATCGGCCCGGGCGGCGGGGCGCCCAAGGCCGAATTCGAGGCAGGCGTTGAAGGCGTCGTCTTCGTCACCACGGGCAAGGTCAACCTGACCCTGGACGGCGAACTGCACCACCTCGAGGAAGGCGGCTACGCCTACCTTGCTGCCGGATCAGAGTGGGGCCTGGAGAACGTCTCGGACGACATCGTCTCCTTCCACTGGATCCGCAAGGCGTACGAGCGCCTCGAGGGCTTCGAGGCGAAGTCGTTCGTCACCAACGAAAAGGACGTGGAGCCGACCTCCATGCCGGACACCGACGGCGCCTGGAAGACCACCCGTTTCACGGACTCCAGCGACCTGGCGCACGACATGCAGGTCAATATCGTCACCTTCCAGCCCGGCGGCGTGATCCCCTTCCCGGAGACCCACGTCATGGAACACGGCCTGTACGTGCTTGAGGGCAAGGCCATGTACCTGCTCAACAATGACTGGGTGGAGGTGGAGGCCGGCGACTTCATGTGGCTGCGCGCTTTCTGCCCGCAGGCCTGCTACGCGGGCGGCCCGGGCGAGTTCCGCTACCTGTTGTACAAGGACATGAACCGCCAGGTACGGCTGACCTAGACCTCCCGGCCGCTATTGACTGGACCGCGGGCCCTGAGGAACATGAGTTTCGTGGCCATGGTTCGCGCACTGCCGTTCAGGACGGCCGCTGCGGCAACCGCCGTCGTGCTGGCCGCCGCTTTGAGCGGCTGCACGGCGGCGCCGGAGCCGCCGGAGCAGCCCTCCTCCATGGCGCGGCTGGCGGCAGCGCTGGAAGAGTTTGGCAACGGAATGCTCGACGACGGCGCACCTGCCGTCCTGATGCAGGCCAAAGTACGGGGTGAAGAATGGTCCCGGGCTTCCGGTGTCAGGAGCCTGGAGGGCACAGAGCCGGTGGAGATCGGCGATCCCGTGCATGTTGCCAGCGTGACCAAATCCTTCGTCGCGGTGTCTGTCCTCAAACTGGCCGCCGAAGGCAAGCTGGGTCTAGAGGACCCCGTCAGCAAGCATTTGCCGGAATTTGAGGACATCATGCACCCGCCCGGGCCGGTCACGATCCGGCGGCTGCTGCAGCACGAGTCAGGAATGCCGGATTACGTCATCCCGCTCCTTCAGCAGGGCAGCCTGCCCGAGGTGCTGTCCACGGGCCGGACCCACCGGGAACTCCTGGCCCTGGCCGCAACCCGGCGCTGGGAGGGGAGGCTGGCCCAGGGTTTTGAATACTCGAACTCGAACTACATCGCGCTGGGCATGATCGTGGAAAGGCTGCGGGGGCGGCCCGTCGGCGAGGTGCTGCGGTCTGAGGTGGTTGAGCCGCTCGGCCTCGACGCCACCCGGATGACCGGGCCCGGCCAGGCTCCTCCCGCGCTGGTCCACGGCTATGTCACCAGCTTCGGCGAGCGCCTGGACGTCAGCTACCCTGCGCTTCACGCGGATGACCCTGCGGGCGGGCTGGTGTCCAGCGTCGGTGACTTGAACACGTTCTTCGCTGCACTGCTCCAGGACCGGCTGATCCCCCGGGCCATGGTCACGGAAATGCAGACCCCGCTGTACGCCCGCTATGGCCTCGGCATCCAGCGCTGGAACGATACCTGCACCAACAACTTCTACTACGGCCACGCCGGTGACACCGCCGGCTACGGAACCCTGACGATGTCCAGTGCCGACGGAACCCGGCAGGCATCAGTTGCCCTTGCCTACCCGCCGCAGCCCTTCAGCTTCACCGGCAACGGCATCGTGGAAGAACTCATCGACGTCGTCGAGGAAGCCCTCAACTCAACTTGCTAGGCACGCCGACGGCTAGGGCTGCAGCACCACCTTGATGCAGCCATCCTCTTTCTTCTGGAATTTCTCATACATCGCAGGGGCCTCATCCAGCCCCACCCGGTGCGTCACCAGGTCCATGACCCCCAGCGGATCCGCCTCGTCCTCCACCAGCGGCAGGAGCGCATCGGTCCAGTTCCGGACGTTGCACTGGCCCATCCGGAGCTGGATCTGCTTGTCGAACATGGACAGCAGCGGCATCGGGCTCGCCTGGCCGCCGTAGACGCCGCTGAGGGAAACCGTGCCTCCGCGGCGGACAGCATCGAGGGACGCGTGGAGTGCCGCGAGCCGGTCCACGCCGGCTGTTTCCATGGCCTTTTGCGCCAGCTTGTCCGGCAGGAGTCCCAACGCCTGGTGCGCAAAGCCCGCGACCGGCGAACCGTGCGCCTCCATGCCGACGGCGTCAATCACAGCGTCGGGGCCGCGCCCCTGGGTCGCCTCCCGGAGTTCATCGGCAGTGGCTTTGGCGTAGTCCATCGTTTCGATGCCGTGCCGGGCCGCCATCGCCCTCCGCTCGGGAACGGGGTCCACGCCGATAACCCGCAGGCCGAGATGCTTGCCGATGCGTGTGGCGAACTGCCCCACGGGGCCGAGGCCGAACACCGCCAGGGCGCCGCCTTCCTCGGTGTCCGCGTATTTCACTGCCTGCCAGGCGGTGGGCAGGATGTCGGAGAGGAACAGGTAGCGGTCATCCGGCAGTTCCGTTCCCACCTTGATCGGCCCGTAGTCGGCATGGGGGACCCGCAGATATTCGGCCTGGCCGCCGGGAACGGAACCGTACAGCTCCGAGTACCCGAAAAGGGCGGCGCCGGAGCCCTTGTCCTTCACTTGGGTTGTCTCGCACTGCGACTGCAGGCCGCGCTTGCACATAAAGCAGTTTCCGCAGGCAATGTTGAAGGGGATGACCACGCGGTCCCCCTTGGAGAGACTGGTGACGGAGCTTCCCACTTCCTCCACTATGCCCATGGGTTCGTGCCCGATGATGTCGCCCTTGTGCATGTAGGGACCGAGGACTTCGTAGAGGTGCAGGTCCGATCCGCAGATTGCCGTCGAGGTGATGCGGATGATCGCATCGGTGGGCTCCTGGATGGTGGGATCGGGGACGTTCTCCACGCTGACGGAGCGTTTGCCTTGCCACGTTAGTGCCTTCATGGTGCGCCTTTCAGTCAGGTTTCACAGGTGAAGGTCAGCAAGCTTACTACCGATCCGAACAAAAGCTAAGCACACTGAGTAAATCTCTTGCATGCGGGCGTCGTGGACCATAGCGTTGAAGCATCCGAGCATCGAGGAAAGGCAACGACATGACGCTGTATCAACCAGAGCCGGTGGAAATCTCAACACGCATGCGCCCCGGCGAGTGGACGGAATCCAGCCTTGAAGAGCTGGTCACGTCCTATCGGGCCAAGCTGATGGAAATGGGAGCGGGGCCCGCCGACGTCATCACCGAAGTTGAGCGGGACGACGACGGATCAGTCAGCGTCGCGGTGTCCTGGAACAAGGGCGCCATCGCGGACGCCTGAAATTTCCCGAGCTGTCAGGAGCTCCCGGCGAGCCTGCCGATCGCACTGTCCCGCAGGTTCGCCAGGAGCTCCCTGGGGTTACCGTAGGTTTCCACGGCGCCCGCCGCAAGCAGCTCAGCGGCGGAGGTGCCTCCGCACGTGAGGCCGATGGTCGGAATGCCAAGCCCCCCGGCCGCATAGACATCCCAGACAGCATCGCCAACATAGACCACGTCTTCCGGCCGCAGCCCGACGGCATCGAGCGCCGCCTGCAGGATGTCCGGCGCCGGCTTCCCCGCCTTGGCATCATTGGCGCTGGTGGCCGCGTGAATAAAGGCGTCCGCCCGCAACGTCGAACGCAGCACCTCAAGGTCCTGCTTCCGGGCAGACGACGCCAGCGCTACGGCAAAGCCGCTTTCATAGCACTGGGCCAGCAGGTCCCTGGCTCCGTCAAGCGGACGGAGCGCGGGCCAGAAAGTGGCAAAAACAGCGCCGTGGGAGGACTTGATGGTGGCGTCGCCCGATTTGTCCCGACCTGCCGGAAGCAGGTGGTCCAGCAGTTCGGTGCCGCCCATGCCCACGGAACGATGAATGGCCGCCATCGGAATGTCCATCCCTGCTTCCCGGAAGGCCTGCCACCACGCGATGGTATGCAGGTAGCAGGAGTCAATCAGGGTCCCGTCGACGTCGAAGAGCACGCCGCGATTCCGGCCACCCGGCCCGTTAGGAGACACGGCTGGCCGGGCGCTCAGTAATGTGTGCGGGCACGTTTGAGTCCAGTAGCTCCGGTCGGCCTCCCGGACCCCAGGACGCCGATGTTCTTGGGCGCTTTGACGTGCTGCCGGACGGGCGGCTGCTTCAGGGGCTCGGAATCCTGGCTTTCACTGAGGTCCCGGATCAGCCCGGTGCCCGCGATTTCCCTGGCCTTGGTCACGCCCGCGGCCGCGGCACGCTTCGTCGGGAAAGTCACTGAGATGGCCATCAGGTTTCCGCTTCCATCGATGAGCTTGACGCGGTATCCGCCGTCGGGCGCATCAACCAGCTCGAAATGTCCAGCCATTGCTAATCCTCCGCTCCAACCCCAACCTGGGGTATTAGTAAGTATACTTACCTGTGCGGTTTACGGAAGTCATGCGGACACTTCGAGCGCCTTTACGGCAATGTGAGGATTTCGGCTCCGTCGCTGGTGATGGCGATCGTATGCTCACTGTGTGCCGTCCGGCAGCCGGTGGCACTGCGGAGCGTCCACCCGTCGGCATCAGTGATGAGTTCGGCGGTGTCGGCCATGACCCACGGTTCCAATGCGAGCAACAGGCCAGGGCGCAGTTTGTACCCGCGGCCGGGCCGTCCGGTGTTCGGAACGTGCGGATCCTGGTGCATCGTGGATCCGATGCCATGGCCTCCGAACTCCGTGTTGATCGGGTATCCCGCCTCGCTGAGGACCGCGCCGATGGCATGGGAGATATCGCCGATGCGGGCTCCGGGTCCGGCAGCAGCTATCCCTGCGCTCAAGGCGCGTTCGGTGGCACTGATCATCGCCACGCTCTCCCCGGGCCTGGTGTCGCCCACGATGAAGCTGATGGCGGAGTCGGCGGCAACCCCGCCTTTGGAAACGGCGAGGTCGAGTGTCAGCAGATCGCCGTCGGCAAGCGTGTAGTTGTGCGGCAGTCCGTGCAGCACGGCATCGTTGACACCCGTGCAGATGTAGTGGCCGAACGGCCCGCGCCCAAAGGACGGCGCGTAGTCCACGTAGCAGGACTGCGCCCCGGCGTCGACGATCATGGCCCGGGCCCAGCTGTCGATGTCCAGGAGGTTGGTGCCCACCGCGCAGCGGCTCTTCAGCGTCTGCAGGATGCCAGCGACCAAGGCGCCCGACTCCCTCGCTCGGGCCAGTTCGGTCGGGCTCAGGATCTCGATCATGCGGCGCCTCTCTCACGCAACCAATAACTATCCCGGCCATATTATCCCGGTATTAGTATTGGAGCCATGGTCAGGTTGCCACTTACGTCCGAAGAGGTCGAGCGCGGACAGCGCCTCGGCGCCCTGCTGCGCCGTGCCAGGGGCGGGCGCTCCATGCTGGAGACCGCGCTCGAGGCACACGTCTCCCCGGAGACCCTCCGGAAGATCGAGTCGGGCAGGGTCGCTACGCCTGCCTTCCCCACCATCGCGGCGATCGCCGATGTCCTGGGCCTCTCCCTCGATGCGGTGTGGACCGAGATCAACCGGCCCGAGCGTGGAGCTGAACCGGCCGGCGCCGGTCACACCGCCCGTGAACGGCTGGCCTCCTAAGCCTTACTCCTTAGCTGCGCGATCCTTAGCTGCGCGGGAGGACTGGGGCCGTCCGGCGGAGAACCTGGCGCTGACGGCCCAGGCCCTCGGCCTCCAGCTCCAGCACATCGCCGTCCTGCAGGTAGGGGAAGCGCCCCGAGAGTGCCACTCCCTCCGGCGTGCCTGTCAGGATGACATCACCGGCCTCCAGCACCATGAACTGGCTCAGGTGGTGCACCACCGCCGGGACGTCGAAAATAAGGTCCGCAGTGGATGAATCCTGGCGAAGTTCCCCGTTCACCCAGGTCCGCAGCCGCAGCGCGGACGGATCCAGGTCAGCGGCCGGCACGAACCACGGACCCAGCGGCGTGGAGGCGGGAAGCGACTTTCCCTTGACCCACTGGCCCGCCGCGCCGGGCAGCTGGTAGTCGCGCTCCGACAGGTCGTTGGCCAGCACATAGCCGGCAACACAGTCGGCGGCTTCGTCAGCCGACGCAAGATAGGAGGCGCGCCGTCCGATCACCACGGCCAGCTCAACTTCCCAGTCGTACTTGGCGGACGACGGCGGAAGTGGTGCCTCGTCGAACGGCCCCGCCACCGTGTTGCTTGGCTTCAGGAACACCACCGGAACCTCCGGGATGGCCGCCCCCGATTCCGCGGCATGGCCGGCGTAGTTCAGGCCGATTCCCACGACGGCACCGGGGCGCGCCAGCGGGGTACCGACGCGCAGCGCGCCGGCGTCGGGGATCTCGGCCAGGTTCCCGGCCGCGAGGGCATCGCGGACCCGGGCAACGCCGCCGCCTTCAAGGAAGGCTCCGTCGATGTCTGCCGTCAGGCCGGCGAGGGAATACCACTTCCCGTTGGACTCAGGCCCGCCGGGCTGAACGGCCGGCTGCTCCCGGCCTGAATCTCCGAGACGCGCAAATTTCACCGGTCCACACTCCTTCGTGCCTGCTCCAATAGGTTCCGTGACCATGGAACCATGCAGCAGGCCACGGACCCCAGCTGAACAAAATGTGACCGCCGGGGAATGCCGCTAGTGTCCGTGCACCGGGGTGTCGCTGCGCTGCACACTGTCCTCGTGGAGTTCCATGGCACTCATGACCAGTGCGAAGTGGCTGAATGCCTGCGGGGTGTTTCCCAGCTGCCGGCCCGTGTCCACACCCCATTCCTCGCTGAGGAGGCCCACATCGTTGCGCAGCGTCAGCAATCGTTCAAAGAGCTCCTTGGCTTCCCTGCGCCGTCCCACGCCGATTAGCGCTTCCACCAGCCAGAAGGAGCAGGCCAGGAAGACGCCCTCGTCGCCGGGCAGCCCGTCGTCGGCCTCCGCCGGGCGGTAGCGGAGCACGAACCCGTCGCGGGTGAGTTCGCGCTGAACGGCGTCGATGGTGCCCACCACCCTGGGATCATCCGGCGGCAGGAACCCGACGCGGGGAATCAGCAGCAGGCTGGCGTCCAGCTCCGGGCGTCCGTAGGACTGGACGAAAGTGTTGCGCCCTGCGTCGAAGCCGTTGGCCATCACCTCGGCGTGGATCGTGTCGCGCAGGGCCTCCCAGCGGTCTGCCGGCCCCACCAGGCCGAAGTCCCGCACGCCCTTGACCATCCGGTCCGCAGCGACCCAGGCCATCACCTTTGAGTGCGTGAAATGCCGCTGCGGGCCGCGCATTTCCCAGAGGCCGTTGTCCGGCCGCTGCCAGGCGCCCTCGAGGTGTTCCATCAGGGCAACCTGGACGTCCCAGGCTTCGTCACTGTGCTCCAGCTGGGAGTGGCGGGTGAGGGCCAGGCAGTCCAGCACTTCACCCCATACGTCCAGCTGGAGCTGCCCCGCAGCTCCGTTTCCGATCCGGACAGGCGCGGACTTTTCGTAGCCTTCCAGCCACGGCAGCTCCATCTCCGGCAGCCGGCGCTCCCCGTGGATGCCGTACATGATCTGCAGGTCAGCCGGGTCTCCGGCCACGGCCCGCAGCAGCCAGTCACGCCAGGAGGCTGCTTCCTCGGTATAGCCGGCGCCCAGCAGCGCCTGGAGCGTGAGTGTGGCATCCCGCAGCCAGCAGTACCGGTAGTCCCAGTTGCGCGGCCCGCCCAGCTGTTCCGGCAGGGACGTGGTCACCGCCGCCACAATGCCTCCGGTGGGGGCGTAGGTCAGCGCCTTCAGCGTGATCAGCGAGCGCTGGATGGCGTCCCGGTACGGGCCGGTGATTTTGCATCTGGCGGACCATTCACGCCAGAACGCCTCCGTTGAAACCAGGACCGCCTCCGGATCAATGGACCGGGGGCGCGGCACGTGGCTCGGTGTCCAGGTCAGCACAAAGGGGACCCGCTCGCCTGCGCGGACGGTGAAGTCGCTGACGGTCCGGAGCCGTTCGCCGCGCAGCGGGGCTTCCGTGACCAGGTAGGCGGCATCCGGACCGGCGATGGCGTGGATGCCATGGTCATCGTGGCGGACCCACGGCACGATGTGGCCGTAATCGAACCTCAGCGCCAGGTCGCCGCGCATCCGGACGGAGCCGCGGACGCCCACCACGATCCGCACAATATCCGCCGCACTGTCACGCGGGGGCATGAAGTCGATGACTTTCACCTTGCCGGTGGAGGTTTCCCATTCGGTTTCCAGGATGAGGGTCTGCTTGCGGTAGTGGCGCCTTGTGCACTCCCCGGCACCGGCGGGTGCCAGCAGCCACCGCCCCGCCCTGGGGGTGTCCAGCAGCGCGTTGAAGCAGGCCGGGGAGTCAAACCGCGGCAGGCACAGCCAGTCAATGGAGCCCTCGGTGCTGATGAGGGCGGCTGTCTGCAGGTCGCCTACTACGGCGTAGTCCTCTATGCGTGCCATGGACCTTACAGTGCCACAACCCGTCCGGGCCGACTACTATCCAAGGCATGCTGCAACGGAACTTCGGAAACTCTGCCCTGACCGTATCCGCCCTCGGATTCGGTGCGGGCCATATCGGCTACGACGACGTCAGCGAGCGGGAGGCCCACGGGCTCCTGGACCGGGCACTGGATCTGGGCATCACCTTCATCGACACCGCCCGGGGCTACGGACTCTCCGAGGAACGGATCGGCAGCTGGCTATCCGGCCTTGGTGGACAACGCGACGCCGTCGTGTTGTCCACCAAGGTGGGGTACGACGTCGACGGCGCGGAGGACTGGACCGCTGCCGCGGTGACCGGCGGAGTGGACCAGGCCCTGCGCACGCTGGGCACCGACGTGATCGACGTCGTGTTCCTGCACTCGTGCCCCCTCACCGTCCTGCAGCAGGGCGATGCGGTGGAGGCGCTGCTCCGGTGCGCGGAGGCCGGAAAGGTCCGGGTGCCGGGCTACAGCGGCGAGAACGACGCCCTCGAGTGGGCCGGAAACGCCGGGGTGTTCGGCGCCCTGCAGTCTTCCGTGAACGTCGCGGACCAGCGCTCGCGGAGTCGCGTCCTGCCCGCCGCCGGCCGGCAGGGGCTGGGAGTGGTGGCCAAGCGGCCACTTGCCAACGCCCCCTGGCGCCACGCCGAACGACCCGTGGGTGTGTACGGCGAAACCTACTGGGACAGGCTCCGCCGGATGGACATCGAGCCGGAAACCGATGACTGGCAGGGCACCGCCCTGCGTTTTTCAGCCTTCAGCCCGGGGGTGAGCACGGCGATCGCGGGCACTTCCAAGGTGCGCAACCTGGAGGCCGCGGCGGCCGCCGTCGGACGCGGCCCGCTGCCCGACAGCGAGCGCGAGCGATGGGAGGATGCGTTCGCGCCGCATGCGGCCGACTGGGCCGGCGAAGTCTGAGCCGGCCGGCTGACTAGCGTCCAGGCACATTATGGGGATCCACATCGGCACTTCCGGCTGGAGCTATGACCACTGGGAGAACGTGCTTTATCCGCCCGGACTTCCGGCCCGCGACCGGCTTGCCTACTATGTGGCGCGTTTCGGCACGGTGGAGCTGAATGCAAGCTTCTACCGCTGGCCGCGGGAATCATCCTTCGCCAGCTGGCGGCGGCGCCTGCCCGAGGGCTTCGTGATGTCGGTCAAGGCCCCGCGCGGCCTGACCCATGCGAAGAAGCTTTACAGCCCCGAAGTCTGGGTGGAGCGGATCATCAGGTGCTGGCATGAGCTGGGTGACAAGAGGGCGGTGCTGCTGGTCCAGCTCCCGCCGGGATTCGGCCGGGACGACGCCCGCCTTGGCTACTTCCTCGCGGCACTGCCCTGGTGGATTCGGGTGGCGGTGGAGTTCCGGCACCCCAGCTGGGACCACCCCGACGTGTATGCCCTGCTGGAGCGCCACGGGGCCGCCTACTGCATCATGAGCGGCGCCAACCTGCCCTGCATCCTGCGGGCCACGGCGCCTTTTGTGTATGTCCGCCTGCACGGACCGGACCACGACTACCTTTACGGGGGCTCGTATTCGGAGGATGACCTTCGCTGGTGGGCTGACCGCATCCGCGAGTGGCAGGGCCAGGGCAAGGACGTGTTCGTGTATTTCAATAACGACGGCGGCGGCAACGCCGTGCGGAACGCCGAAACCCTGCGGTGGCTGCTGGGGGACGGCTAAGTCCTTGTTACGGCCCGGCGCCTTAGTGGCACCGCACCCGCGCCGACGTGCCGCGTTGTGGCAGAGTGGAGGCATGAAATCGGCGCCGCAGGAATCATCGTTGTCCGGAAACCACGCTTTCCGGGCGGCACACAAGCTCTCGGACACGGTCAACAGCGTCCGCATCAAGCTGGCTCGGCGCTGGAATTTTGTTCCGCAGACCGTCGCCTACCAGGGGTACGGCTCCACATCGTGGGTGCGGGTCCTCGGCCGGGTGGTCCTGACCACTAAGCCGATGCCGGGCAGCCGGGCCGAGCACGCCGCGAAGAACGGCAACCAGAACATCCGCGGCTGGCGGGCGTTCACCAGCGTGCCCCTGCAGTTCACCGACGTGGAAATCGAAATCGAGGGTGTGACCAGGCGCGTCAAGGCGGACCGCGGCGGTCTGATTGACACCGTGGTGGACGTTGAGCTCTCCCCCGGCTGGCACACTGCCACGCTGCGGGCCGAGGGAACCGAGCCCGTGAAGGCCAACATCATTGTCATCGGCCCCGACACCAAGTTCGGCATCGTGTCGGACATCGATGACACCGTGATGGTCACCGCGCTCCCCCGGCCGTTCCTTGCCCTGTGGAACACGTTCGTACTCAGTGAGCGGGCACGCATGGCCACGCCCGGCATGCCGGTGCTCATGGACCGGCTGGTGGTGGAACACCCCGATGCCCCGGTGATCTATCTGTCCACCGGCCCCTGGAATGCAGCCCCCACGCTGGCACGGTTCCTGACCCGGAACATGTACCCGGCCGGGCCCCTCCTCCTGACGGACTGGGGGCTGACCCAGGACCGCTGGTTCCGCAGCGGCCAGGAGCACAAGAACGGAAACCTGGAACGGCTCGCGCAGGAATTCCCGGACATGAGGTGGCTGCTCATCGGCGACAACGGCCAGCATGACGAACAGATCTACTCGAAGTTCGCCAGGGAACACGGCGACCGCGTAGCGGCCATCGCCATCCGCCAGCTCTCCGTGAGCGAGTCCGTACTGGCCGGCGGTCACTCCGAGAACGGGGACCACACCGGCTCCACGGTCCCGTGGATCTACTCCCCCGACGGCGCAGGCATCACCAAGGGCCTCGCCGACCTCAAAATCGTCTAAGCCACGAAATCAGGAAAGGCCGGCCCTTTCGGGCCGGCCTTTCCTGTTGCATCAGATCTTGCTGCGTCAGGCCACCGGTTCCGGTTCGCCGGCCGCACTGGTGTCAACGGCCGCCGCGGCCGCGTCCTTGCGGGCTTCCTGCAGCTCCTGGAGCCAGTAGTAGGACGCCTTGGGCGTTCTGGTGAGCGTCTCGAAGTCAACATGCAGGAGGCCGAAGGGCTGCTTGTAGCCAGCGGACCATTCGAAGTTGTCGAGCAGCGACCAGACGTAGTAGCCGCGCAGATCAATGGACTCCGCGGGCCCTCCGGGGCTGGTGGCCTCCACTGCGCTGGAGATGTGCTCGGCAAGATAGCGCAGGCGGCGCTCGTCCGGAATGATGATCCGGTCCCCTGCCTTGTCCCGGACCACCAGGTCCTCAAAGCTCGCCCCGCCCTCCGTGATGAAGACCGGAGGCAGGTCGGGATAGCGTTCTGCCATTTCCGCCAGCGCCACGGGCATGTAGTCGGGCCTGATCGGCCAGCCGTAGGCCGTGGTTTCGGCGTCGGGAAACTCGGTGATGTGGAAGGGCGCACCGGGAGCGCTGCCGCTGAGGTCGTCCCCCATGGCCTCCGCCATCCCGGCAGGAACGGCACCTTCGCCGGGGCCGGCAGCCACCCGCGTGGGCATGTAGTAGTTGAGCCCGTAGAAGTCCAGCGGCTGCGAGATCAGTTTCAGGTCCTCCTCGGAGGGGCTGAACGAGCTGAAGAAGGTGGCGGCCCGGATGAGGTCCGGGTATTTTCCGAGCAGCACGGGATCCGCGTACAGCCTGTTCTGGAAAACATCCATCAGTGACGAGCTCAGCTTGTCCAGCGGGTTGATCGAGGCGGGAATCATGGGCGAATAGACGTTGGTGATGCCGATTTCGCCGGGGACGTTCGCCGCGCGGAGTGCCTGCATTGCCAGTCCGTGGCCAAGGAGCTGGTGGTGCACTGTGGGCAGCGCCTTGAGCAACTGTGATTCGCCCGGCGCATGCAGGCCCAGTGCGTAGCCGTTGGTGGTCACGGTGGCAGGCTCGTTGACAGTCACCCACCGGGCCACGCGGTCACCGAAGGCCGCGGCCGCAATGGAGGCAAACTCGCCGAGCCGGTACGCCGTGTCCCGGTTCATCCAGCCGCCGGCCTCGTCGAGAGGCAGCGGGGTGTCCCAGTGGTAAAGGGTGACCATCGGTGAGATGCCGCTGGCCAGCAGCTGGTCCAGCAGGCGGTCGTAGAAGTCCAGGCCCTTGGGATTGACCGGGCCGCTGCCGCCGGGCTGGATGCGGGACCAGGACAGCGAGAACCGGTAGGAGTCGATTCCCAGTTCCTTCATCAACGCAACGTCTTCGGGCATGCGGTGGTAGTGGTCGCAGGCCGTGGCGGGGCTGTGGTCGTCCACGATCGCGCCGGGTTTCCGGGCAAAGACGTCCCAGCCGGACGGTCCGCGTCCATCTTCATCGAGGGCGCCCTCGATCTGGAAGGCCGCCGTGGCAACGCCCATGGTGAACGACGGCGGGATCGTGGCAGCCACATCTTTGGCGGAGAATTTCATCTGCTTGATCCCTTATGTGGTTTCGGATAGTGGACTGATTTTAGTGCACCGCAGCGTCGGAGCCGAAGAGGAACTCCTTGGCGTGCGCCAGTGCTTTCTTGAAGGCATCGTTGCGGAGCGTGATCAGGTGCTCCGTGTCATCCGCTGCGGGTTCAAGGTAGCCTGTGAAGCCCGGGCGCAGCACCCAGATGTCACCGCCCGGCGGCAGGTAAAAGACCCCAAAGGACCGGTGCTGGCTGTCTTCCGGGGTCCAGATGGGGACCACCGCCAGGGCCGCGCCTGTTTCCGGGTGGATCCATTGTGCCCGCGGCAGGGGCTCCTCATGGGCCTCCGGATCCAGGAACGGGGCTGTGCCCAGACCCCACCGTTTCTCAAAGCGTTCGTGGAACGCCGGAATCAGATGGGAATCATAGCGGCGCCAGGCGCTCATCGAATACTCCTTCTTTAGCTATCCGGTATCTCTCGTTATCCCGTCCCCGGCCGGGGGCCGCGCTCCCAAAAAACGGGTGAGACCCGCAGCAACGGGGGCTCCGAAGGGGGAACCCGGCGGACCGGAACATCCCGGGGCCCTCCGACTTTGACGCGGGGAACGGACAGTGCGCGGTCGTAGGCAGCACGCGTTTCCGCATCCCGAAGCACCGCGAAAGCTTCCATGATGCGCAACAGCCCGCCGTCGCCCCTGCCGGCTGCGGTTCCGCCTTCGACGTCGGGATGGTGCAGGCGCATCAGCGCCCGGTAGGCACGTGAAATTTCCTGCTTCGTGGCCGTCGGAGCCACGTTGAGAACACCGTAGTAGTCGGGTAGCTGGTTGCTCATGGCCGCGTCACCTCATGGCCGTGTCACACTGTCCGGTGCGTGGCGGGGCGGCGGCCGGCACCTGCCGCTGCCGCCCCGGTTCCACGATTCGACTAGGCGCTGATCTCGTGCGCCGTGTCGTGCTTGGTTTCGATTTCGATCTTGCGCGGCTTCGCCTGTTCGGCGACGGGGATACGGAGGGTCAGCACGCCGGCGTCGTACTTTGCCTTGACGCTGTCCGTATCCAGGGTGTCACCGAGGATCAGCTGGCGGCTGAAGACGCCGCGGGGCCGTTCGGAAACGACCAGTTCCACATTGGGCTGGGTTTGATCGCGCCGTTCAGCCCGCACAGTCAGCACGTTCCGCTCGATATTGAGGTCCACAGAGTCGACGTCGACTCCCGGCAGATCGAATGCGACGACGAACTCCCCGTCCTCCTGCCAGGCATCCATCGGCATGGCCGCAGGCCGGGCCGCGGTGCCAAACACCTGCTGGGTCAGCCTGTCCAGTTCACGGAACGGGTCCGTACGCATCAACATCATTTCCCACTCCTTCAGCTTGTGGTTGTTCCATTCTTCCGCACCCGCCGCTGTTATCTGTATTGGCGGGTATAGATTTTTTATAGCACCGGTGAGAGACTGTTGCAAGACGCTTTTCAGGAAATTTTGGGAGGACCATGGCAGCGCGCAGTTCGGAGACAGGCCTGTACGCGATCTCCGTGGTGGCCCATCTGGTGGGCACCGGGCAACAGAACATCAGGCTGTACGAACGGAAGGGCCTGCTCACCCCGGACCGCACTTCGGGAGGGACGCGGCAGTACAGCGATGCGGACCTCGCTGTGCTGAAACGCATCGGAGAACTGCTGGACGAAGGGCTCAATCTGGCCGGAGTGGCCAAGGTGCTGGAACTTGAAGCGGCCAATGCCAAGCTCAGGATCGAACTCAAGAAGGCACGCTCACGCCCGCAGGGCTGACTCGGGGTTCAAGGGCGGCCGCCGGCAATGAGGTACGACTCCTCAAGAAGTTCCGCCAGCTCCTGCACGTCGATCCGGTCCAGCCTGACCAGGACCAGCCGGGGTGAGCGGTCGTGGTGCGGAGTCCAGAAATACGTTTCGGGATCGGTCCCGGCCAGCGCTTCCCGTTCCAGCGTCTTGACCGTGAGGACGCCGTCCTCCCAGAGCCTGGCCATCAGTGTCCGCGCGAACCACGCAGGCTGGTTCCAGCTGGGCCGCTCCGTGACCCCCGGCAGTGCCAGGCAGATGCGACGGACGTCCTCTTCGGCGGCCACCTGTCGCTAGCTTTCGATGGTGTCGGCCTTGGACAGCTCGCCGGTGATCTGTTCTCCCGGGATGCGGGCCGTCCGCCAGGTGTCCAGCGCGATGACGGCCCCCAGGACCACGAAAGAGATAAACAGTGAGGCCAGCGCGTCGCTGACCCAGTGGTAGCCCAGGTAGAGGCGGCTGATGGAAGCAAGGACAATACCGACGGCGGCCCCGGCAAAGCCCAACACAGCGGGCCAGGTGCTCTGGCGCCGTGAGAAGACCAGGAACGCCGTGACCAGCAGGAAATCACAGGCACCCAGCACATGCCCGGAAGGGAAGGAGAAAGTGACGTCCGGACCAAACAGCATGAGGTCCAAGGGGGGCCGCTGTCGCCCTACCGAGCGCCCGATGATCTGGGCCAGCGCAACTCCTGTGAGCATGGCCCCCGCCAGCAGCAGCGGGCGCCAGGCGTGCTTGGCTGCGATCCCCCAGACCACGGTGACCACCAGGATGATGATCGGCAGCGCCACAGGGCCGAACACGATCGCCAGGAAGATCATGATGGCGGTAGCCGGCTCCGAGCGCTGGCTGACCAACCAGGAGCGCGCAGGCTCATCCAGCCCGGTCAGCCCGTCCCTGCCAAGGACGTCCGTCAAGGTGAGCAGGAAGAGCCCGGCACCAATGACCATCAGGATCACGGCGATGCGGTAAAGGTTCTTCCGGGAGGCAGCACTCATGTACCGCTCTTCAACCACGAACTTGTCGTGGAAGACGCGCCACCAGTGCGGCGATTTCCGGGTTCGATCTTCAGCCATGTGCCGCTACCGCCTATGCATTCCAAAAAAATTGTGTCCGCTGACATTATCCCGCTTCCGCGATTTTGGCTCGCGGCAGGCCCTGGCACTCCGGGCCGCCAGGGTGGAGCGACCCGCCGTGGGACGGCGGCAGCGGTAGCCTGACTGGATGGGTGCCATGAACGAACTGATTGACCGAGCGGCCGTTGACAGGCTGGTGCGCGTACTCGCGGATGCCGCTCCCGGCGTGGCCTGGACCAAGGTCACGGAGGCCGGCGCCTCGCTGGACAACCTGAGCCTCCGGGAACGCACCGACCACGTGAGCCGGGGGCTGCTGGCGGATCTCGCCGCTGCCGGCGAAGGGGACTATTCGACGGCGGCACGGACCTTCCGGAGCGCCCTCCAGGATCCTGGCTTCACCGGCTGGACAATTTGGCCGGTCACTGAATCAGCAGTAACGCTCGCCCTCGGTTCGGCCGGACCGGACCATATTGAAGACTGCCTCCAACTCCTTGCCGAACTGACTCCGCGGCTGACCGGAGAATTCGCCATCCGCCGGTTGCTGGCCGCCGATCTGGACCGCGCCCTCGCCGTCGTGCTGACCTGGACCGTGCACCCTGATGAGCATGTACGGCGCCTCGCCAGCGAGGGGACCCGGCCCTACCTTCCCTGGGCGGTCCGGATTCCGGGCCTGATCCAGCGGCCGGAGGCCACACTTCCCGTCCTCGACGCGCTGTACCGGGATCCGGTGGAGAACGTCCGGCGTTCTGTGGCAAACCACCTCAACGACCTGGCACGCCACTCTCCCGAGGCGGTGCTGGCGACGGCCGCGGCCTGGACCGCCGCACCGGATGCCAACACGCCGTGGGTGCTCCGGCACGGCCTGCGCACCCTGGTCAAGAAAGCCCATCCCGGCGCCCTGGCCCTGCAAGGGTTCGCGCCGGCGTCCCTTGCAGTGACGCCGCCGAGGCTGGACCGGGACACCGTGACGCTTCCGGCGGACCTCGGCTTCGAATTCGAGATTTCCAACACGGGAGCCGATCCGGCCAGGCTGGCGGTGGACTACGTCGTGCACTACATGAAGGCGAATGGCTCGCAAACGGAGAAGGTCTTCAAACTGGCGGCATTGACCCTGGACCCCGGCGAAACCCGGACCATGACGAAGCGCCACGCCTTCCGCCAGATGACCACGCGGGTGCACCACCCGGGCAGCCATGCCCTGGAACTGCAGATTAACGGGGTCCGGTACGCACCCGCGCAGTTCGTGGTGGAAGTCTAGGGAAGTCCCTGCACCGTTAACGCCGCATTCATGCCTATGACAGCCGCTGTCAAAACAGCCTGCATAGCTTTCAAGGCATGGATACCATTTCCCGCAGATCCCTTCTCACCGCCGGCCTCGGCGCCGGCCTTGTCGCCGCCGTTCCGGGCGCGGCCGTTGCAGCCACGTCCACCATGTCTGGCGCCGGACTCCGTTCCGATCCGTTCACGCTGGGCATTGCCTCCGGCGAGCCCTGGCCGGACGGCTTTGTCCTCTGGACCCGACTGGCGCTGGACCCCCTGGCCGGGGACGGCCTGGGCGGCATGCCGGCACGCAGCGTTCCGGTGGCCTGGGAGGTGGCCGAGGACGCGGCCATGAAGCAGGTGGTGGCGCGCGGCGTCGAGCATGCCCGGATCGAAACGTCCCACTCCGTCCACGTGGAACTGCGGGGATTGAAGCCCGGCCGGGAGTACTTCTACCGTTTCCGCAGCGGCCAGTACATCAGCCAGGTGGGACGGACCCTCACCAGCCCCGCCCTGCACGAAACGCCGGCGGCCCTGGCGATGTCCTTCGCCAGCTGCGCCCAGTACGAGCACGGCTACTTCACCGGATACCGGCGGCTGGCGGAGGACCAGCCTGATCTGGTGCTGCACCTGGGCGACTACCTGTACGAGTACAAGAAGGAGTCGTATGTGATTGGCGGCGGAAACCCCCGCGACCATGCCGGACCCGAAACCGTCACCCTGGAGAACTACCGCCAGCGCCACGCCCAGTACAAGTCGGATCCCGACCTTCAGGCCGCACACGCCGTGGCGCCATGGCTTGTGGTCTGGGACGATCACGAAGTGGACAACAACTGGGCGGACGAGGTCCCGGAAAACTCCGATCCGGCACAGATGAACGACTCGGCGGAGCGCTTCCGCCAGCGCCGCACCGCGGCGTTCCAGGCCTACTACGAGAACATGCCGCTGCGCGCGTCCTCCGTCCCGGCCGGGGCCGACATGAAGATCTACCGCACGCTGCAGTGGGGCCAACTGGCCAATTTCCACATGATGGATACCCGCCAGTACCGCGATGACCAGCTGGCAGGCGACGGCTGGAAGAAGAACGTGCAGGAGCGGCTGGCCGAGGACCGCACCATCACCGGCGCCGAGCAGGAGAAGTGGCTTCTGGACGGCTTCCGGAACTCCACCGCACGGTGGGATGTCCTGGGCCAGCAGGTTTTCTTCACGGAGCGGGACCGCAACAGGGCACCGGAAATCGACGATGTGTCCATGGACGGCTGGGACGGTTACGCCGCCTCACGCCGGCGCATCACCCAGGGCTGGGTGGATGCGAAGGTGCGCAACGCCGTCGTACTCACGGGCGACGTCCACCGGAACTGGGCCAACGACGTCAAGGTTGACTACAAGGATCCGGCCTCGCCGGCGGTGGGGTCCGAGCTGGTGTGCACTTCTGTCACGTCCACCGGCAACGGGTCCGGCTCCACGGTTGATCCGGTGATGGCCTGGAACCCGCACCTGAAGTTCTACAACGACAACCGCGGCTACGTGAACACGCGCATCACCAAGGACTCCCTGCAGGCGGATTTCCGCGTACTTGACTACGTCACGACGCCGGGATCCCCCGTCAGCACCAAGGCCTCCTTCGAAATCCACGACAGCGTTCCGGGCCTCAGCGTCCGGGCCTGACCTCAATTCCGGCCCGCGCCGGGCGGCTTTGTCCGCCCGGCGCCTCCCCCGGTCCGAAACACGCCACAGACCCGGTGTGATTTGCTTCACAGTGTTGGCGCGGATACCATTTCATGATTGTTAGCGATCACAGACAAGGACCCGGAATGACCGCCCCCGCCCCCGTTCCTGAACCAGCCGGCGATTGGCAGCAGCTGATTGGCAGCCGGGTTGAACTGCGGCTCGACGGCAGGTTTATCCGCACCGGCGAGGTGGAGGACGCCACGCACGATTCCGCCGTGATGTGGCTTCGCTTCGACGGCAACCACGGCCGCCAGCTCGTGTCCAAGGCGGACGGCTACGAGGTCCTTCCCGCCGGCTGAGGACTCACACCTTTGCCCGGGCCTTGGGCCCGGCGGCGGGGGTGCTGATCACCTTGAGTCCGCAGCCTTCCTCGGCAAACGAGGTCAGGGTCTTGTATCCGAAGGTCTTGTAGGTGACGTTGGGCCAGCGGTCCCTCAGTAAATGACCCAGGCGGGCCACGTTCACCAGGCCCTTCTCCCAGAGCGTGGCATCGTCCTTCAGGAACGCGTGGACGCTCGCTTTGTAGAGTTCAAGCTCGGTGTGCGGCGCTTCGTTCTTCTTCTTCGCCGGCTTACCCACCGCGGCCGCGGCAGCCGGCGGCGCGGGAATGTCGATGACATGGAAATGGTCGGCAACGGACTGCAGGACCTTGTTGACAGCCCCGGCCTTCGGCTGCGATGTGGTGGCCACCAGTGAGCGCTTTCCCAGAGCATGCAGGCGGCGCAGGAGCGGGACGAAGTCCCCGTCGCCGCTGACGATCACAAAGAGGTCTATCCACGGCATGTCCGCGGCCACTTCCAGTGCGTCAACCACCAGTTCAATGTCCGCGGCGTTCTTGCTGCTCTGGTCAAAGGAAAAGATCTGCACGGGTTTGATGTTGTGTGCCAGCAACTGGCTCCGGTAGCCGGCCATGTCAGCCCGGGCCCAGTTGGCATATGCCCGGGTCAGCGCCGTTCGCCCGCCAAGGTCCGTATCCCGGACGACCTTCTCGATGTCGCGGACCACCATGGCCAGCGGCACCGACGTGACGTCGTTCTTATACCCGCCGAACAGATTCTCCATATCCAGGAAAATAGCCACATTCCGTTGCTGCGATCCTGCCACGTAATCCGTCCTCCCCCAGCGAATAGTAAACAGATCCTACCGCCGAAAGGGCGCGGCGGAGCCAGCGCCGGGCACCTGCGTGACAAGAAAAGGAGGCCGACGCCGGCAAGCACGCGCCGCCGTCGGCCTCCTTCCTTCAGACGTGCAGTCCGCGCCGGCTAGCGTCCGCCTTCAATCTTCCGGCTGCGCTGCTCGTGGGCCATGGGACCGTACGGGTACACCCCAACGCGGGGCTGGCTGGCCTCGGTCAATCGGCGGGTTTCCTCCTCGGTCAGCTCCAGGTGCGCAGCAGCAAGGTTGTCCGCCAGTTGCTCCGTGCTGCGGGCGCCGAGGATCACCGATGTGACCGCCGGCCGGTCCGCCAGCCACGCCAGGGATACCTGTGAGGCACTCACGCCGTGGTCCGCGGCAATTTTTTCAACGGTTCCGATGACCTCCCAGGTGCGCGGGTCATCGTTGCGGGCCTGCCAGGCTTCCATGCCGCGCTGGGGGTTCTCGCCCAGCCGGGTGGCGCCGGCCGGTGCCTCGTCGCGCTTGTATTTGCCGGAAAGCCAGCCGCCGCCCAGGGGCGACCACGGCAGCAGCCCGATCCCGGCATCCAGCGACGCCGGAACAATCTCCGACTCGATCTCCCGGACCAGCAGGCTGTACTGCGGCTGCAGGGTCACAGGGGCGCTCCAGCCGTGGGCCCTGGCGAGGTGGACCGCCTTGGTCAGCTGCCAGCCCAGGAAGTTGGAGAAGCCGTAGTAGGCGATTTTGCCGCTGCTCACGGAGTCGTGCAGGAAGCGCAGCGTCTCCTCCAGCGGCGTGATGGGGTCCCACGCATGCATCTGGTAGAGGTCGATCTGTTCGACACCGAGTCGGCGCAGCGAGTCGTCGAGGGCGCGGGTGAGATGGCGGCGGGACGTTCCCAGGTCGTTCGGGGCCGTGCCCATGGGGAAGCGGCCCTTCGTGGCCAGAACGGCGCTGTCCCTGACGTCGGGACGGGCCGCCAGCCAGCGGCCGATGATTTGTTCCGAAACGCCTTGGCTGTAGACGTCCGCGGTGTCGATAAAGTTGCCGCCGGCTGCGAAGTAATCGTCAAGGATGGCAAAGGACGTTTCCTCGGTGGCTTCGGCGCCGAAGGTCATGGTGCCCAGCGCGTAGTTGGAAACGACGGCGCCGCTGTTGCCCAGTGTGCGGTATTGCATAATTCTCCTCAGTCCTCGGTGGGTGTGGTGCGGTTTGAGTGGTAGGTGCGCCACGTGTGCTCCGGGGCGAACCCCAGCAGGCGCTTCGCCTTGTCGATGGAAAGCATGGTCTCGTGTTCGCCGAGCTCCTTGACCACCTTGACGCCGGGGAAGACTTCCGCCGCCAGGCTGGCGCTGGACCGGCTCATCACGGTGTCCTCGTTGGCAATGATGAATGCCTCGAAGCCGGGCTTGCCGTGCTCCAGGGCCCGGGCCACGGCCTGTGCGCCGTCGCGGCCGTCGATATAGCCCCACAGGTTCCATTTCCGCAGGGTGGCGTCGGCGTCGAAGGAGGGGAAGTCCTCGTAATCTTCCGGGTCCATCACGTTGGAGAACCGCAGGCCGGTGATGCTCAGCTCCGGATCCCAGCGGGTCAGCTGGATGGCCATCTGCTCCTCCAGGTGCTTCACCAGGGAGTAGGTGCTTTCCGGCCGGGCCGGGTATTCCTCGTCCACCGGGATATAGGGGGGATCGACGTCGAACGGCAGCCCCAGCACCGTCTCGCTGGAGGCGTACACCACCTTCTTGATTCCGGCCCGGCGGGCCGCCTGGAAGACGTTGTACGTGCCGAGCATGTTGTTCTCGAAGGTGGCGGCGTCCGGTGCGAGGCCCGGAGCCGGGATGGCCCCCAGGTGCACGATCGCGTCAAAGCCCGAGTGCCGGTCATCGAGGCCAAGGATGACGTCCAGGACCTGCCCGTAATTGCGCAGGTCCACCTCGGTGAACCCGCGGCCCCTGGCGCCCGTGCGATCCAGGTTCAGGACATTGTGGCCGTCCTCGGACAACCTGCGCACCACGCTCCTGCCCAGCTTTCCGCTTCCTCCGGTTACAGCAACTCTCATCAGGAACTCCTCTGGGTAGTTGGCGGCATGCCGTCTTCCGCGACTGCCGGCCGCCGCCGTCGTCATTCCACCCTAGGGGCGCAACGGCATGGACGCAGCCCTTCTGGCTGGCCCTCTGAGTCCTAGGAAGGAGCGCCCCCGCCTGCGGCCGGCGCTCAGCAGCCGTGCTCCGGCACCCTGCCTGGTGAGGTCATGATCGTTGGGGTCTTAGATATGCTGCGACTGGCCCGGCAAACCCATGCTCGGGCGCCCGAAACGAAGCCTGCTCGGGCTGATGCCCAGGGATGCGTAGTAACCGCCGGCCACCATCACGGCAAACCCGGCGACCCCCAGGAACACCAGGTGTATGGCGGCGCCCCAGATTACCGTGAGTAGCCCGACAACCACACACAGGGCACCGAGTACCACCCGCCGCATCAGCGACCGGGACTGGCCCTCCATGCGCGCGGCGAAGCGTGGATCATCCTCGTGAAGCGACTGCTCCAACTGCTTCAGGATGTCCTTTTCATGGTCAGAAAGCGGCATCATTGACCTCCGAACCGGATTGATATTAAGGATCGTCCCTCCGGCTATAAAGTCAATAGAGCCGAAAGTCATGGGCATCGCCGCGGTGACTTTCGACCCTAGGCAGGCGGACCCGGGCGGTGCACGCTGGAATCCATGAACACTGAAGAACGGATCGTGGTGGGCGTGGACGGTTCCGAGTTCTCCACTGCTGCACTGCAGCTCGCCGGGCGAATGGCCGGCAGCCTGAACGCCCCGCTGGAGATCATCACGTGCCTGGGAACCTCTGATTTCTACCTCGCGTCCCATCTGCCTGCC
This sequence comes from Arthrobacter sp. B10-11, assembly GCF_033142195.1. NCBI lineage: Bacteria > Bacillati > Actinomycetota > Actinomycetes > Micrococcales > Micrococcaceae > Arthrobacter > Arthrobacter sp. B10-11. The sequence goes on along the minus strand of NZ_JAWMTH010000008.1, from coordinate 28,909 downwards.
GGGCGCGTCCCCAGCATGGAGGAACTCGAGGAGACAGCCAAGCGCCTGGTCGACCAGGCAGTTGAGAGGGCTTTTGGGGCGTCACCGCCGGCACAGCTGTCCCGCACCGTGAAGTTCGGTCCGCCGGCAAAGACCCTGGTCGACGAAAGCGGCGATGCGCAATTGCTGGTGGTGGGCCGCCGCGGGGAAGGCGGCTTCCTCTCCCAGGTCATGGGATCCGTGAGCGGGGCCTGCGCCGCGCACGCCCACTGCCCTGTCCTGGTGGTAGGCCAGGACTCCAAGGTGGCCAAACCGGCAGCCGGCCCGGCGTCCGGGTGAGGCCCGGCACCTCCCCCATCCCCAACCTCTATGCACCAGCGCGGCTGGCACCGCGCACCCAAGTCCCGGGAGCATCGTCATGAAAGCAGCAACGGCGAGCATCATCGCAGGCGTTGTCCTCCTGCTTGCCGGCGTCCTGCTACTGCTGGACGCCCTGCGTGTCCTCGATACCGCACTGCTCGTGTGGCCGTTCATCTTTGGCACCGCCGGCGCAGTCTTCCTGGCAGTCTTTTCCAGGAGCCGCGATTACTGGTGGGCGGCCATTCCGGGATTTGTCCTGCTGGGGCTGGCCGGAGTGTCCGCCATGACGCAGCTGTGGCCCGAATCAGCCGGGGACTGGCCAGGCTCGTTGTTCTTCCTGTCCATCTCCGCAGGGTTTGCGGCGGTGTACGCCCGGGTGCGGGCCAACTGGTGGGCCCTGATTCCCTGCGGGGTAATGCTCACCCTCGCGTTGGTGGTGGCGTTGCCCCCGGCACTGGACGGTTGGCCCGGAGCGGCCGTGCTGTTCCTGGGCCTCGCCGCCACCTTTGCGTCGCTGACCTTCACGCCGGAACGGATGAAGTGGCCGTTGATTCCGGCGGCGGGGCTGGCCGTTCTGGGTCTGTCCTTTGCCCTTCAGTCCGCCGTCAGTTTCCGCGCCGTGGAGTATCTCACCGCCGTGGTGCCGCTGGTGGCAGGCCTGGGCCTTCTGTACTACGCCTTCCGTAGCCAGCGCAGTGTCAGCCGGCACGCGGGACAGGCTGTCACCGATCCGATGAAGCCAGGACTGGGTGAGGCTCACGGTGGCCGCTGACCCAGCAATCGGGAACAACGGTGTTGGGGGGACGCGCGTATTCATCCTGGACAGCCATGCCCTGGTCCGGGTGGGAATCCGCGAGCTGCTGGAAGAAGCGCACTTCCAGGTGGTCGGCGAGAGCGGCTCGGCCACGGAGGCAAGCGGTGAAATCCCGGCCCTGAGCCCCGATCTTGTGGTCATCGGAGCCCACCTGCCGGATGGCACCGGCATCGAAGTATGCCGGGAAATTCTTTCCGACAACCCGGGCCTCCGGTGCCTTCTCCTGAGCAGTTACGACGACGACCATGCCCTCAGCGGTGCCGTACTGGCCGGGGCGGCCGGCTATGTTCTCCGGCAGTTGCCCGGGACGGCGCTCCTTGACGGAATCCGCCGGGTGGCCACCGGCGAATCACTGCTGGAGCCCGGCGTCGAGCGCGAAGTCATGGAGCGGCTGTACAGGGCGCAGGTCAACCGCGCGCACAGCGGGCTGAGTTCGCAGGAGCTGAAGGTCCTGGCCCTTATGGGGCAGGGGCTGACCAACCGCCAGATCAGCGAGGAAACGCGCTTTGCCCGGACAACCGTGAAAATCCAGGTGGCCGGAATACTCACGAAACTGGGCTTCGAGCTGCGGGGCTAAGCCCACGCGGGTCACACTCTCTGCGCCAGACTCACTGCGAAGGGGCTGTCCAGGTCAGCCGGGTTCCGTGTCCGGGACGGCTCTTGATGGTGCATTCGCCACCCAGGGCCATGGCCCGATGTTTCATGTTGGCGAGGCCGCTGACGCGCGTGGGATTTTCGAACCCGCGGCCGTTGTCCATGATGTTGAGCTCCACGCAATCCGGCAGGGCGGTGAGTGAAATGTTGATCTCGTCGGCCCCGGAGTGCCGGACGGCGTTGCTCAGTCCCTCGGACAGTACCGGCAGCAACTGCTCGACGACGGCGTCGGGAACCGCTTCGTCCACCGGTCCCGTCAGCTGGACTTTGGGTGAAAATTCGGAATTGCGGATGCCCTCGTGAATGGTCCGCATGATGAGGCCGGTGAGCGGCTCCTTCTGGCCGTGGCCGGTCCGCATTGAGTAGATAGTGTCCCTGAGTTCGTGGATGGTGCTGTCCAGCTCGGCCGTCACCGCGGAGATGCGTTCCTGGGCTACAGGATCCGGGATGTACCGGCGGAGGCTCTGCATGCTGAGCCCCGCCCCGAAGAGCCGCTGGATCACCAGATCGTGCAGGTCGCGTGCGATCCTGTCCCGGTCCGTGGACAGCAGCTGTTCCTCCCGCCGTTGCCGTGCCCGGACCAGCCCGAGTGCCAGCCCCACGCGGGAACCGAAAACGGCGCTGGACTGCAGGTCCGACTGGAGGTAGAGGGGGCCGCCGGCGGGACGTGCCAGGATGATCAGGCCGCGTTCGCTGCTCTTGCGCCCCAGGGCGGCCACCAGTACCGGACCCAGTTTCTCATCCGTTCCGGCTCCGAAGACCTCGTTGGGGTCCCGCACCAGAGCCGAAGCTCCCGTCGCAAGGACCTCGGCAATGACCTCCGATGACGGCAGCTCCTGGCCTGCCGGGAGGGATTGGACGCCAACCATCGTCCGGCAGCGCTGCGTGCCGTCAGCGTCCGGGTAGGCGATCACGGCCAGGATCGAATCCGAGACACCCAATGCCCGCTCGGCAACGAGGTCCAGGTTGTCGGTTTCGCCGGGGAACACGGCCGCACTGAGTTGGTCGCTGACCTCCAGTCCCGCCTCGAGCCAGCGCTGGCGCCGCCGGGTGTCCTCGTAGAGCCGGGCGTTCTCGATAGCGACGCCGGCAGCCGCTGCCAATGCCGAAGCGAGTTCCTGGTCCTCCGGGGCGAACGGCCCGCCGTCGAGCTTTTCCGTCAAATACAGGTTTCCGAAGACGGAACCCCGGACCCTGACGGGCACCCCGAGGAACGTCTTCATGTCAGGGTGGTTCGGCGGGAATCCGCTGGCCATTTCGTGGGAGCCCAGATCGTCCAGCCGGAGTGCCTCAGGCCGGCGGATCAGGTGCCCCAGCACGCCGCGGCCCGTGGGCAGGTCGCCGATCAGCCGGATGCCGTCGTCGTCAATTCCCACCGTGATGAAGTGTCCCAGCTCGTGATCGTCGTTGATTACACCGAGCGCGCCATAACGCGCGCCGACCAGCTCACACGCCGACTGCACCACCCGGTCCAGGACTGCTTCGAGGCTTAGGTCCTCGGTCAGGGAAACAACAGCACCCAGCAAGCCCTGCATCTGGTCCTGGGCACGCACTAGTTCATCTGCCCGGGCCACGAAGTCGCGCAACAGGTCCTCGGTGCGCCTCCGGATGGGTTCACGCCACATGGCGCCATCCGGCGGAAGGAGTGAAGGGATTGGTTGACGGGTACTTACTAACTACCGGAAGGTCCGGGCTCATGCGACTCCCCACAGCAGCGAGACACAAACGGCGGACTGCTTCACCGTTCTATTGCATCAACCCCAGACTGATATCAACACAGTACCAAGAGCGGCACAGTGGCTCAAGGAAAAGCGGATTGGGGACTAAAGACACTGGGAAAGCGCTCGCGTGAGTGGCATTCTTGGCTCGCGGAAAAATGCGGCATCCCCGGGTGCAAGGAGATGATCCAACGTGCGTATCGGACTGATCGCGCCGCCCTGGCTGCCGGTGCCTCCGCCCCGTTACGGCGGCACCGAAGTGGTGGTGGACGGGCTGGCCCGCGGACTCCTGGCCGCCGGTCACGACGTTCTCCTGGCGGCGCCGGAGGGAAGCACCTGCCCGGTTCCGCTGGTGCCGGGGATGCCGGCGGCCGGCGCCGGTTCGGCCGCCGCCACCTGGTCCGCCACCGCGGAGCTGTACCACGTGGCCCGGGCCTATGCGGCACTGACCGGAGTGGATCTCGTGCACGACCACACGGTGGCCGGTCCCTTCTTCCGCTACCGCCCTTCCGCCCTGCCCGTCGTCACCACCAACCACGGCCCGTTCAGTTCACTCCTGGGCGACCTCTACCGGCTGATGGGTCCGGACGTGGCCATGGTGGCCATCTCGCACCGGCAGGCCGCGGACGCTGCCGGCGTGCGGATCGCGCGGGTGATCCACCACGGCATCGATGTCGGCTCCGTGCCGGTGGGAGACGGCGCCGGCGGCTACGCGGCATTCCTCGGGCGGATGAGTCCGGACAAGGGGCCCCGGGAAGCAATCCTGATCGCACGGCGGGCCGGGTACAGGCTACTGATGTCTGCGCGCATCCTGGGCAGGGAGGAACAGGACTACTTTGACAGCCGGATTGCACCGCTCCTGGGACCCGAGGTGGAGTTCCTCGGCGAACTTACCGCCGCGGAAAAGTACCAGCTCATGGGCGGGGCGGTGGCATTCCTCAACCCGATCCAGTGGCCCGAACCATTCGGCCTGGTGATGATCGAAGCGTTGGCAACCGGCACCCCCGTGGTGGGGACGGGCTCAGGGGCGGCCCCCGAAATAGTGGACGACGGCGTCACGGGCTACCTCCGCAGCGGCATTGGCGAACTGGCCGACGCCCTGTCGCTCGCCCCCGGACTGGACCGGCGCGCGTGCCGCCGGGCCGCCGAGCTGCGCTTCAGCACCGGCCGGATGGTGGCCGACCACGTCTCCCTGTATGAGGAGATCCTGAGGGGCGGCCTGCCGCATCACTCCCCGGAATAGCCTCCGGTCGGGTCCCCGCCGGGCGCGAGGTAGCGCAGGAACCAGTCCCTCGCCAGCGCCGCGGCTTCAGACAATGTCCCCGGCTCCTCGAAAAGGTGCGTGGCACCCGGAACAACGGACAGCTGGCTGGGACAACGCAGCAGTGCCTGGGCCCAGCGGTTGAGCTCCAGCACTTCACGGTCCGCTCCGCCCACGATCAGGAGCGTGGGTGCACGGACCGCCGAGAGCTTCTCACCGGCCAGATCAGGACGGCCGCCCCGCGACACCACGGCATCAATCCGGGCGCCGGGTTCCGCTGCGGCCCACAACGCGGCACCGGCCCCCGTGCTGGCACCGAAGTATCCGATGCGGCTCCGGGCCGTGTCCGGGCGGTCGCCGAGCCATGCCGTTGCCCCCGTCAGCCGGCCGGCGAGCAGCCCGATGTCGAACACATTGGCCCGGTTGAGTTCCTCGGCCGGCGTGAGCAGGTCCAGCAACAGGGTGCCCAGCCCCGCACGCTGCAGGAACGACGCCACGAAACGGTTGCGGGGGCTGTGCCTGCTGCTGCCGCTTCCGTGCGCGAACACCACGACGGCGGCGCCCGCCACCGGCAGGTACAGGTGCCCCTGGAGCCGCACCTCCCCCGCCTGGATCTGGACGTCCTCGTCGACGGCGGTTCCGTTGGCAACTGTCTGGGCACTGTGCAGCCGCTTCGCTGCCGCATCCAGCAGCAGTACCACTTCGTCGTCGCCGGTGGGTGAGAAGTCCCGGTAGTGGTAGCCGACGGCGGTGAACTGGCGGGGCGTGGCGAGGCAGACGACTTCGTCCGGTTCCGTGAGGTCCGCGAGCGTATCGGCGGGCGCCACCGGCACTGCCAGGATCACCTTGGCGGCGCCCAGTTCCCGGGCGATGCGGCACGCAACGCGGGCCGTGGAACCGGTGGCGATGCCGTCGTCGACGATCACTGCGGTGCGTCCCCGCAAATCCGCGCGGGTCCGCCCCTTCCTGAACCGCGCCACCCGTGACTCGAGCAGGGCGCGTTCCCGGTCTTCGACAGCCTCAAGTTCGGCCTGCGTCACGCGCACGCGGGAAATGATGTGCTTGTCCAGCACCCGCGCACCGCCTTCGCCGATGGCTCCCATAGCCAGCTCGGGTTGGAACGGGACGCCGAGCTTCCGCACCACGATCACGTCCAGGGGGGCGTCGAGCGCCGTGGCCACCTCGAACGCCACCGGAACACCGCCCCGGGGCAGGCCGAGGACCACGATGTTCTGGCCGCGAAGATACTCAAGGCGCTGCCCCAGCCGCCGTCCCGCTTCAACTCTGTCCTCGAAAATGCTCATGGCCGGCCGTTCGCCTCGTGGCTCCAGGCCGCCGTACGGGTCCGTGCACGCCATGGGTGTGCAGCCCGGCATGCGGGGAGGGACATCGGCGGCCACTGTTATCCAACTATCCGGCAGGCGGCGGCCGGTTGCGAGGGACTTTCGGCCCGGATTCGCCGGCCATTGAACGACATCCGCCGGGCCGGGCCGGCTCAGCCGACGGCCGTGTCACATGCGTCCGGAGGCTCTGAACTGATGTATATAATTTCCCGGTACGGTCTAGCAGAGGGCCGTTGGATAGTTCTACGATCCGGCTTCTCTGCCTGCTACCCCGCGTTGCGTACGCCAGGGTGGACGCGGCGTTGCCGGTTCGTTTTGACCTGAACGAAATGGCAGCAAGAACATCGTGGCCAGCGAGACGACCGCAAACACCGCAACGTCCATCAGCCAGCATCTGCACGAAATGGTGTTGAACAGCTCGGATGTAGGGCAATTCCTTCACGAACTCGCACGTGTCTCCGCGCGCAGCCTGTCCGAACCCGGGGATGCAGTCCTCTGCGGAATTACGCTGCTTCGGCACCGGAAAGCGGCGACGGTGGCGAGCAGCAGCCCCGAGGCGCAGGCGATGGACGAAATCCAGTATGCCTATGGCGACGGCCCGTGCATGACCGCCTCCCGTGACCAGGTGACCGTGCACGTCGTGGATCTTGAGGCCCATGATCGCTGGCCCAAGTACTCGGAGACGGTCCTGGGGCACGGAGTCCGTTCCATCCTCGCCGTGCCGTTCCAGCTGGACGGCGACACCCGGGCGGCGCTGAACCTTTACTCCCACCGGCCCGGCCGGTTCGAGGGCAAGGTCCTGGAGCTCGCCGAGGATTTTGTCAGCCAGACGTCCATGGCCCTCCGGCTTGCCGTACGTTTCGCCCACTTCAGCGAGACGGCGGACAACCTCAAGGCAACGCTGGAGACCCGCACCGCCATCGACGTTGCCATCGGCATCATCATGGCCCAGAACCGGTGCAGCCAGGAGGAGGCCTTCGAGTTGCTGAAGGCGGCCTCAAGTGCCCGGAACGTCAAACTGCACGGCGTGGCCGCGGCCATTGTGGACTCCCTGGGCCAAGGCCCGGCAAGGACGCACTTCGAGCTGTAACGGCTCAGAACATCGGCAGCAGGAAGCCGGCAACAAAGGCGGCCGCTCCGATGCCGCTCAGGATCCAGCCCAGGACGCCGGCCGCTTCGCCGCGGACCTCCGGCGCACTGGTCCGCCAGCGGGTGGGCGTCTTCACCGCATAGTGGATGGTGACGGCGTCCCCCGGGGCCATGTGCCGGATGTCGTGCGGGGACATGGGCGCGTTGTGGACCTGGTAATGGTGGTCATACCAGCGGAAACCCACGCCGCTTTCGTCGGAGTAGACCACGCCTTCCGACTGGGTCCACTGATCCTCGAACCGCCGCATCGTCCCCACAGCCACGAGGAGGATCAGGCCGGCGGGCAGGCAAATCCAGGTCAGCACTTCCAGGATGGGACCTGCAATGTCGAGTACTCCGGGCATGGTCATGATGGTACCGTTCCCGCACGCCTGCCGGGACCTTCGCCCCTTCCGTTTGAGGCACGCTCCGGTCAGTCTGTTCACATGGCAGCCTGCCTCGGGGGGAACCGACGTTGGCGGGCAATGATTCGGTACAGGCGGCGACGGCCATGGACGAACCAGTGGTGCATATCAGCGGTTTCCGGATGGACTTCGCGGACACCACCGTGATCCGCGATCTCTCCTTCGATGTCCGCGCCGGCGAGACATTCGGGTTCCTCGGCAGCAACGGCTCGGGCAAGACCACCACCATCCGTGCGCTCCTGGGCCTCTACGAACCCACTGCCGGGGTCCTGCACATCAACGGCCGGCCCTTCAAACCCGAGCACGGCGGCCGGCTTGGCTATCTCCCGGAAGAACGCGGGCTCTATAAGAAGGAAAAGGTCATGGACGTCATGACCTACTTCGGCCGGCTCAAGGGAATGGACCGGCACGCGGCGCGGCACTGGTCGCTGGCATACCTGGACCGCGTGGACCTGGCCGGCAAGGCCGCCACCCAGGTGGACAAGCTCTCCAGCGGCGAGCAGCAGAAAGTCCAGCTCGGCGTCACCATCATGAACCGCCCGGAACTCCTCATCCTGGACGAACCCACCAAGGGCTTCGACCCGGTAAACCGGCGGCTGCTGATGGACATCATCGCGGAGCAGAAGAACGACGGCGCCACGGTGGTCATGGTGACCCACCAGATGGAGGAAGTGGAACGGCTGTGCGACCGCATCATCCTCCTCAAGGACGGCACGTCGGAGGCATACGGCACCATTGACGAGGTCCAGAACAAGTACGGCGGCAGGATCGTCCGCCTCCGGCACGCAGGACGCATTCCGGCGTCACCCCACTACGAAGTGACGCTCGAAGAAACCAACTATGCCGAGCTCTCCATCACTGACGACACCGACGAGGCGGCCATCCTGCGGGAGCTCATGGACGCAGGCCTGATCGTCCGCAGTTTCACCACCACCAAGATCTCGATGGAGGACATCTTCATCCGCGTGTACGGGGAGCACAGCCAGCCGCCGCCGGTCGCTGTCCCTGCCCGCGTTGCCGCGAGGCCGGGTGCCTAGCGATGGCCCGGCACAACCTTGGAACGGTCACCAGCTTCGAATTCGTGCGCACCGTGACCAAGCCCCGGTTTTGGATCGGCACCCTGTCCGTACCCGTCATCATGGCCGTGGTGTTCGGGATGATCTTCCTCAGCAACACCAGCACCAGCTCCGCCGCCGAGGCCCAGAAGAACGCCCAGTTCAGCATCTCCTACCGGGACGCCTCCGGACTGATCACCCCCGCCGACGCAGCCGCATTCGGCGCCGTTCCAGCGGACTCGTCCGATGCCGGTGTCCGGGCCGTCCAGTCCGGCGCGGTCGATGCCTACTTCGAGTTCCCCGCGCATCCCGAGACCACGGCAGTGAAGGTGTACGGCACGGACAAGGGCTTGTTCGAGAACGGCAAGTACGCCGCCGTCGCGCAGGCCATGCTGGCACGCGCCGTGGCCGTGCGAATCGGCTCGCCCCAGCTGTCCAGCCTCGCGTCAGGGGCGGCGCAAGTGGAAACCGTCACCTACCAGGGGTCCGAGGTGGCGGGAGGAATGAACTCCGTGATTCCGCCGATGGCGTTCCTGGTGGTCTTCTACGGGCTGGTGATGCTCCTCGCGGGGCAGATGCTGAATTCCACGCTGGAGGAGAAGGAGAACCGGGTCACCGAGATGATCCTGACCACCCTCAAGCCCACCACCCTGATCACCGGCAAAGTGCTGGCCCTGTTCATGGTGGGCCTCGTGCAGGTGGCGGTGTTCGCTTCCCCCGTCCTGGTCGGCGCGCTCTTCTACCGGGATGCGCTGAGCATCCCGGAGTTCGAGGCGTCGCAGCTGATCTTCGACCCCCTGCGCATGGCCGTCGGTTTCCTGATCCTCGTGGGCGGCTTCGCCCTCTTCACCACCACGCTGGTGGCCATCGGCGCCGTGATGCCCACAGCCAAGGAAGCCGGAAACTTCATGGGCGTGATGATCGCCCTGATTTTCATCCCCTTCTACTCGGTCAGCCTGGTGGTTTCCGAGCCGCATTCCCCGATCGTCCAGGTCTTCACGTACTTCCCGTTCTCTGCGCCGGTCACAGCGCTGCTGCGGAACGCCTTCGGTTCCCTCGGCGTCATGGAAGCCGCACTGGTGATCGCCATCCTCTACGTCGGTGCCGCCGTGATGCTCCGCGTGGCCGTGCGGCTGTTCCAGTACGGGTCCATCTCCTACACCTCGAAGGTCAGCATCAGGACCGCCCTCAAAGCAGGGTCGCGGCATGCGGTGGCCGCCCCGGCGGAAAAGTAGGCGCATGCAGCTGGCATTCGTGGGCGACGTGATGCTGGGCCGGCTGGTGAACCGGCAGCTCAAATCCGTCCCGCCCGGCTTCCCCTGGGGCGATACGCTGCCCGTCCTGGCCCGGGCGGACATCCGCTTCGCCAACCTCGAGTGCGTCCTGGCCGACGGCGGGGCGCCCCAGCCGGGTAAGGTGTTCCACTTCCGCTCGGACGTCCGCAACGTGGCCGTCCTGAGCGCGGCAGCCATCGACGCCGTCGCGCTCGCCAACAACCATGTCCTCGATTACGGGCTGGATGCCTTCCGGGAGACCCTGCCTGCACTGGACCGCTGGGGAATCCTGCACGCCGGGGCGGGGCCGGACCTGGAGGCCGCGCTGCGGCCGGTGATCAGGCGGGTGGGTCCAACCGCCGTCGGACTCATTGCCTTCACAGACAACCAGCCGGACTGGGAGGCGGGGCCGCAGCGGCCCGGCGTGTATTACGTTCCGGTCGGGGAACGGCAGTGGGACGACGCGAGGGTCCGGGACCTGCTTGCCCTGGTCCGCCGCACCAGGGCCCGCGCGGACCTGCTGGTGGTTTCGGCCCACTGGGGCGGCAACTGGGGAGCCGAGGTGCCGTCCGCCCACCGGGAGCTGGGGCGGGCATTGGTGGATGCCGGGGCCGACGTCGTCTTCGGGCATTCGGCCCACATTTTCCGCGGCGTCGAACTCTACCGCGGCCGGCCCCTCATCTACAGCGCCGGGGACTTCATTGACGACTATGCCGTGGACCCCGTGGAACGCAACGACCAGTCCTTCATTTTCCGCCTGGAAACGTCGGGCGGCGTCCCTGTCCGGCTGCAGCTCCACCCCACCGAAATCACCGGGTTCCAGGCGCGGCTGGCCGGAAAGGGCGCGCGACAGATCGCAGCGCGGATGCAGGAGCTCAGCGTTCAGCTGGGCACGCGCAGCAGCTGGTCCGAGGACGCGAACGTGCTGGAAATACCGGTGGACGGCTAGTCCCGCTTGTCCCGTTCGCTGAACTCTTCATCGAGGTCATAGTGCCGGAATTCGGTCTCCGGATTCGGCTCGCCTTCGGCCACGTATTCGTAATCGAGTTGGCGCTGGACCTGGCTGTCAAGAATTTGAAGATCCTTGTCCTCAACTTTTGAAAGATCCTCCGGAAAATCATCTTCCGGGCTGAGATGCAGCTTCTCTGACATGTCGCGCCTCTCTTGGCCAGGAACTGGGGTGCTGTACGGGCAGCATCCTGGCACGTCCCAGATTATCCGCGCCCGCCACCCGGCGGAAGACCACCGCGGCGGAAGACCAGGGTGAAGGCTACTGGCCTTCCTCCCTCAGGCTGCCTGCCTCTCCGGAGTTTTTGTCCAGATAATGGCCCCTCAGGGGCATCTAAGTCCCGTTATCTGGACAAAAACTCCTCGGATGCGGCAGATCCGGACCTGGCCGCGAAGTACGCGGCGACAGCCGCCGTCAGCACCGCCACCGCCGGAATGAACTGCCACCAGTCCACCGTGTCCATGCCTTGGGATGCATTCATGGAACCGTGCAGGAGCCCCAGGATCAGGATGCTCCCGCTGGTTCCGACAAAGACCATACCCAGTAGGTAACGGGCCAGGAAGGCGAACCCGAAGAGGACTCCCCAGGAAAGGGCCACGTCCGTCCAGGGCGTGGCCGTAAACCCGCGTTCGGCAAAGGCCTGGGGCAGATGGATCAGCGCGAACGGAACGGCCGTCAGGACTGAGCCCGCGAGCACGCCCTTACGGTCCATCAGCCGCCGCTGGACCACTCCCGCCCAGGCCAGCTCCTCCCAGACGTTGCCCAGCAGGGCACCGACGACAACAGCTTTCAGCAGGTATATCCCTGCGGTGGCCGCCCAGCCGCTGGCCGGCTCACGGAGCGTGCCGGTCACGACGGCGGTCAGCAGGGTCAGGAGCGGCAGCGCCAGCAGCGCCATGGCGTACCAGCCGGCGCCCACCCGCCAGCGGACCACGCCGCTGAACAACCGCCGGACCCCGGAACGGCCTTCAGCCGCTGCCGTCACAAGGACCGCGGCCCCCAGCAGGACCAGGAGTTCCACCAGGAGCCCGGGAGTGACGTCCTGCAACAAGACGATGGCAAGGCACTGGGCCAGCCAGGCCGGCGGGATGGCAAGGATCAGAAAAGCGGCAACGGGGTGCGCGGCAATCCGGTCCCTAATCCGGGCGCGGATGCCTCCGCCGGTGTTCGGAGCTGGGTCAACGCTCATCACGTGCCTCGGTTCAGGCGTTATGCCACCCTTAGGACAGCCGCCACACGTAGGCGTAGGGCTGCGGGAACTGCGTGATCCGGAAAGCGCGGACCGTGATCCTGGCCTGGCCCGGCGGGATGCCCGTCCAGTGGATCTGTTCCACGTTGTTCCGGTGATCGAAGCCGGCGGTGGCTCCGGAATTTCCGTGCCGCTCGGTGCCATCGGCCGCCAGCACGATGAGGTCAAGGTCGTTCTGCAGCTGCGGGCCGGGCGGATCGGACCATACAAGGGTGATCTTCAGGGTCACCCCGGCGGCGGCGAGTTCCGGGTCCCCGGCCGGACCCCGGTGCCGCCTGCCCTTGGGGGCCACCTTGGGGACCTCTTCGGGGATGTCGATAACGAAGGAGTCCTCCTCCCCCTGCTCCAGGGGCCCCCCTTCGCCCAGGCCCGCGTTGCCGGGCTGCCCGGGAAGGACCACGGACCGGGCCAGGTTGACCCTGCCCCAGCCGGAGTTCCCGTTTGGTGATTCGCCGGCTTCGCTCGGGTTGTACTGTCCCGGCAGCTCGTCGGCGCCGTTGATCAGGAGGGCTTTGACCAGGGCGGCGCTGGGTGTGCCGAGTCCGTTTTTCACCAGGGTTTCGCGCAGCACCGCTGCGCAGCCGGCAACCAGCGGTGTTGCCATCGAGGTGCCGGAGTCGAAGAAGAACAGCGGGTCGGTGGAGGTGCCGAACGTGTTGCCCATCGGGGCGTTCCGCGAGAGCGTGGACAGGATGCTGGTCCCCGGCGCCACAACGTCGGGCTTGATGCGGCCCTCCTTGGTGGGCCCGCGGCTGGAGAAGGCCACCATCCCGTCCGGGTTGTTGGCCTGTTTGTCCCGCTTGACAGGGTTCGCAGGGAAGTCCCCCGGCCAGTACGTGCCGTAGGACGGCGCGAATTCCTTGCGGAGGCTCTCGCTGGCGCCGACGGTGATGCAGTTCTTGGCCGCGGACTGCGATCCGATGGAGTTCGAGTCCACCGTGCCGTCGCTGTTGCCGTCCACGCCGTCGTTCCCGGCGGCAAAGCAGATGACCTGGTCCGGGTGGTTCCACACGAACTCGTCGATCTCCCGGGAGCTCGCATCATAGGGAAGGTTGAGTCCGGGCACGCCCCAGGAGTTCGTGTGGACGCGGGCGCCGTCGTCGTAGGTCTTTTGGAAGAGGTCGTTGAGGTTGACCGGAATGCCGCCCAGGCCGCCGTTGGCGTCCAGGAGGCTCTGCAGGATCAGCAGGGCCTCCGGCGCCGTGCCCTCGATGTCTCCGCCCATGGTGGCCGAGTTTCCCCGGCCCAGTACGGAGCCGGCAACGTGGGTGCCGTGGCCGTGCGGATCGTCCGCCTTGTCCGGCGCCGTGCGGCCCAGCGCATAAAGCGTCTGGACCCGTCCGGTGAACGCCGGGTGCGGACTGGCGGCGTCGCCGGTGTCGAATCCGGTGTCCGCCACGGCCACCACTTCGCCGTCGCCCCGGTACGTGGTGCCGTTGAGCTGCACCCCGGCATTCAGGATCTGCCGGGCAACGTTGTTGAACAGCTGGCGATCGCGCACCGGATGGATCTCACGGATCTCGTCGATGGCGGCCAGTTCCGGGAGCTGGCCCACCGACGTGGTGATGCGCAGCTTTCCCGGGGTCACCGCCACGGCGTCGGGCTCCACCCGGGCCGCCACGGCAACCCGGGCAATCAGGTCCGGGCTGGCCTCCACGCCGGGGTGCAGGAGCAGGTCCACCCGTTCCAGCCGGCGGTCCGGATGCGGTTCGTGGTCCGCCAGCGACCGGACATTCGCCGTATCGGCGCTGCGCGGGAGCAGCGGTGGCGGGATCTTGAAGACACGGGAATAGACGTCGGCCCAGCTCACGAACGGCAGGGCGCGCACCCGGTCCAGGTCTGCCGGCGGGAACGCTGCCAGGTAGGTGTTGTCCGAGACGTATTCCTGCATTTCGACGTCGATGCCGGCAAGTTCCGCACGCTGTTCCGCCGTCAGCGGCTCCGCGGTCTGGATGAGGATGTGGTCCGATTCCGAGGCGTCCTCGGCAACCAGTCCTGCGTCGCGCAGGGCACGGTTCTGTTTGATCGGATCAATGGTGATGCCGTTGATGGTGATGTCAGACATGAAGTTGTGCCCCCTGGCGATCCGCCGGAAACTGCCTCGGCACCCGGCGGCCGCATGCGTTCTAGAAGGAGACCTGGGTCCCCGCCGAGCGGAGGCCCCGGAAGGTGAGCGTCAGCATACGCTCGGCACCCTAGGCGGTCAACGGCGCGCCGGTAGCCGGCATCGTGGCGGACCCCGCAGCCGCCACCGCCGCCCCGGGCACAGAGTCGGGCACCTCTGCGGGCAGCGTCCCGTCGTCCTCGTACGCGCCGGCCCCGGCGAGGTCGCGGCCGGCGATGTAGCCGAAGGTGAGGGCCGGTCCCAGATTGATGCCGCCGGCGGGGTAATGGCCGCCCATCACGTTGGCCTGGTCGTTGCCTGCAACGTAGAGCCCGTCAATCGGCCGGCCGTGGTTGTCCAGAACGCGTGAACGGCCGTCCGCCTCGAGTCCGGCGAAGGTGCCGAAGCTGCCGGGAACCACGCGGACCGCGTAGAAAGGTCCCTTCTCAACCGGGCCGAGCGAGGGGTTGGGCCTGTTCGCGGCGTCGCCGCCGTACCGGTTGAAGGCCGTCTCACCGCGGCCGAAGTCCGGGTCCACGCCGTCGCGGGCATTGCGGTTGAACTCCTCCACGGTGGCTTTGAGGCCCGCGGGGTCGATTCCGCATTTGGCCGCGAGCTCCTCGAGGGTCCGGCCCTTCTTCAAGTAGCCGGAGCGCAGGTACGGGAACAGCGGGACCGGCAGCGGCTTGGCCATGCCCAGCGGGAACCTCCGGACGAACCTGCTGTCGGCGATCTGCCACGATTCCGCGGTGCCGCCCTCCGGAGTGGCCGCCATCAGCGCGGCAACGTAGTCGTAGTAGCCGTTGGCCTCGTTGACGAAGCGCTTGCCGTTTGCGAGGACGCCGATGCTGCCGGGCTTGGCGCGGTCCATGATGTGCGGGAAGGTGCCGGTGCGGCCGTTGCGGTAAGGCACCAGGGAAACCGGGCACCACGCCGCGGCGGACTTCACATCGGTCTTGAACCGGGCGCCCACGGCCTGCGCCAGGCTGATGCCGTCGCCGCTCGTTTCCTGCGGAGCCAGTGTCCAGTGTTCCCGGCCCGTGGGAGTGTGCGGGAAAAGCTCCTTCCGGCGCTGGACGTCTTGGGGGAAGCCGCCGGCGGCGAGAACGACGCCGCGTGCTGCGTTGATCTGCAGCCCGCCTTCCGGGGAGTCGACGACGGCGCCGGTCACCTTGCCGGCGTCGTCGGTAAGCAGCCTCCGGGCAGGTGTGGAAACGCGGATGTCCACACCGAGGTCGTCAGCGGACTTCATCAGGCGTCCGGTCAGGGCGGTCCCGTTGACCAGCTGCATGTTGCGGCGGTGAACCAGCAGGTCCAGGAGGTGGCGGCCCAGGCGCCAGCCGGCGTGCGCGATGCCTTGGGGGTTGCCCTGCGAGGCGGAGAGGAACTTGGTGAGGTCCGGTCCGGCCATGATGCCCATCCCCAGGAAGGAGGTTTCGTAAAGCTGGTGGCGCATCCTGGCGCGGAGTTCCGGACGGATGCGCCGTGCGTTGATCGGCTTGGGACCCACCGAGCGGTTGCCGGTGCCTGCGCCCGGGACCTTGCCGTAGATGTCGCTGATCCTGGTGCCGGGGACGAACTGCAGGGATGTCTTGTCCTGGAAGAAACCCACCATGTGGGGCACGGCCTCGAGGAAGGCGTCCACTTTGTCCGCCTGGTACTGCTCCCCCAGGGTGTGGCGCAGGTAGGTCCGGAAGGTTTCCTTGTCCTCGTTCACGCCGGCGGCCCTGGCCAGCGGGTTGCCGGGGGTCCAGGCCCAGCCGCCGGACCAGGACGTGGCACCGCCGCAGACCTCCGCCTTTTCCACCACGATGACCTTGAGTCCGTGGTAGGCAGCGGTGACGGCTGCGGACAATCCGCCGGCGCCGGATCCCACCACCAGGACGTCGCAGTCCAGGGCGGGAAGGCGGCGGTCCTGCTCAGCGGAGGCCGGGGCCGGTGTCGAGTCCGGCGTTGCCGTGTCGGTGCTCGCGTTCATGGGGTTCTCCATTGTGGTTCTCTCGCTGTCTTTCAGTGTCCGTAGTTCTTAGTGTCCGTAGTGGTCTGAATCGAGGCGCGGCGGGGCGCCGGTTTCCAGGGCGGTGATGGCCGCCACCTGCTCCGGTGTCAGCTCGAAGCCGAAGACGTCCAGGTTCTGCCGCTGCCGGGCGTCGTTCGCGGATTTCGGCGTGGCGATGCGGCCCTGCTGGACATGCCAGCGGAGCACGATCTGCCCGGGCGCCTTGCCCAGTTCCCGCGCCGGCCCGGTGATGGCCGGGCTGGCCAGGAAATCGCCGTTGCGGCCCAGCGGGCTGTACGCGCCGGTGGCGATGCCGTGCTCGCGGTGGAACGCCAGCTGGCCCGGCTGCCCGTGGGCGGGGTCCACCTGCACCTGGTTGACCGGCACGGTGAGTCCGGCGTCCAGGACCTGGCGGAGGTGGGCGGGCTTGAAGTTGGACACTCCCCAGGCGCGGATGGCGCCGTCGTCGGCCAGTTGCCGGAGCCCGTCGCAGGCGTCGACGAACCTGCCCTGCGCCGGGTTGGGCCAGTGGACCAGGAACAGGTCCAGATAGTCCACGCCCAGCCTTCGCGCCGAGTGCTCGAATGCGGTCCGGACGCCGTCCCGGCTGTGCCAGTCCCGGTTGAACTTGGTGGTGATGAAGATGTCCTTCCGGGCGATGCCGCTGCGCCGGATGCCCTCCCCCACGGCCTCTTCATTGCCGTAGTTCTCGGCCGTATCGATGTGCCGGTAGCCGTTGGCGATGGCGCGCTTCACGGCATCCGCGGCTTCCTCCCCCGCCATCGGCCAGGTGCCCAGCCCGATCAGCGGAACGTGGACGCCGGGGGCAAGTTCCGTCGTCGTGCTTTCCAGTACTTCGCTCACTTGGTCCCTGCTTCCTGGAGGTTCTCCGCTGCCGCCAGGACGGCGTCGGCGGCGGCCTTGAGGGTGCGGGCCCAGCCCGGTTCGCCGAGTTGGGCAACGCGCCGGTCCGACGGCGTTTCCACGCTCACGGGCGTCGTGGCGGGGAAGGCGGCCACCAGCGCTTCGAGATCGAATCCGCCTTCGCCGGGGACGCCGCGCTCGGAGCGGGACTCGGCCACCAGGTCCTCACGGCTGGCGGGCCGCTCCGCCGGGCCGTCGCACAGCTGCAGCAGCGGGACGAGGTCCGCGCCGGCTGCGAGTTGCTCGAACGTTCCGCCGAAGCGGTTGAAGTGCAGGGCGTCCACCACGATCTTGCAGCCGGCGGCCCGGGCCAGGTCCGCCGCGGCGGGGATGGAATGCACCGCCTGGTACGAGATCGGCTCCAGCGTGGGCACGATGCCGAAGCCCCGGCCGTCTTCAGTCATCCGGGCCAGGGTGTCCGCCAGCCTAGCGGTGTCCGGATCGGCACCGGCCACCGTCAGCGAGCCGGCGCCCAGCGCCTGGCCGGCTTCCATCATCCGCAGCCAGGCCTCGCGCTGATCGCTGCCGTCCAGGAGCAGGAACTCGATGTCCTTCACTGTCACGCCCGTGTCCCGCATCCGGGCCAGGGCTTCCTTCAGCATGGGTGAACCCGGCTGCAGGTCGTAGGCGCGTTCGGTGGCGGTGACCGGCCGGACGCGGGCGCCGATGAAGTCGAAGCCTGCCTCGGCGGCGATGGTCACGAGGTCCGGCGGCGCGGTGCCCACGAGGGACAGCTGGGCCAGGCCCACCTGGCGGCGTGAGGGCGTGTTCATGATGCTGCTCCGTTCAGGCTCAGTTCGTTGATGGCAGAGGAGTCCGCGGCCAGTGCGGCCGCCACGCGCTGGGCGGCGTCGTACCCGCTCTTCACGGCGTTGGAGGCGATGGCCGGGGTTTGGTCCACCACCGTTCCGGCGAGGGTCACGGGGACCCCGGCCGCGAAACTCAGATCGGCGTCGCGTCCCCTGGCCGGCACGGAGCCGTCCAGCGGGGCCACCGAGCGGGAGACCAGCAGCGGTCCCGGGGCGTCCAGCCACTCGCCGCTTTCCAGCCGCACCCGGGTGCCGTCGTATTCCTCGATGGTGGCGCCCAGCCGGATCCGGACGCGCGGGTTCCCTTCCAGCCGGGGCACTGCCAGGATCTTGGCGCGGCGGCCGGATTCCGGTGCGATGACCTCCTGCGGCCCCACCAGCAGCACGGCGGTGCCGCGGTCCGCCAGGGTGTCCGCCACGCTCATGGCCACGGAATCGGCACCCCAGATGGTCACGGCGTCGGGAATGTCCGTACCGTCGAGAACGCCGGGGTGGGCGGCGAGCCATTCGCGCACGTCCAGGACGTTTGGGGAATCTCCTCCGGGGAACCCGGCGTCCGGGCGCAAACCGCCCGTGGCCAGCACGACGGCGTCGGCGCCGGTTTCGCGGACCAGTGCGGCGACGTCGCGGGTGTCCACGCGCCTGCCGGTCCTGACGTCGACCCCGAGCCGGGTGTTCTCCGCCGCGAACCATTCGGCGAAGCGGTGGAAGTCCGGGGTGGACTTCATCCGTTCCGCCAGGGCGAACTGGCCGCCGGGGCGGGCGCCGTCGTCGAGCACGGTCACCTGTGCACCGGCTTCGGCGAGCTCACGGGCTGCGGTGAGGCCGGCGGGACCGGCACCCACCACCACAACGCGGGAGCCCTCACGGACGGCGGGCGTGGGGACGGGGACGCGGGAGCGGCCCACGGCCGGGTTGACGGTGCAGGTCACCTGGCCGAGTCCCAGGTTGTCGATGCAGACGTTGCAGGCGATGCACGGGCGGTACCGCCCGCCGTGCAGGACGCCGCCCGCAAAGCCGGGGTCGGCGTGGATGGCGCGGGCCAGGCTGACGAAGTCGCAGGTGCCTTCGCTGAGGACCTCTTCGATGATGGCCGGGGAGTTCAGCCGTCCGGCCATGCCCAGCGGAAGGCCGAACCGCCGGTAGGCCCTGGCGTAATCGGACAGGACGCCGGGCTTCCATTCGCCGGACTGGACGATCCATTCGCCGGCTTCGTAGCTGCCGGCGGAGATGTCCAGGAAGTCGAGGTGTCCCAGGTGGGCCTTGCCGATGATGGCCAACTGCTGCTCTGCGGTGATGCCGTCCGCCGGACCCTCCACCACGGAGACGCGCATGCCGATGATGGCATCGGGGGCGGCCTGCCGCACTTCGTCGATCACCAGGTTCATGAAGCGTTCGGGGGCGGCGAATTCGTCGGTGCGGTGGTTGGAGATCGGAGACATGAACTGGTGGATCAGGTAGCCGTGGGCGCCGTGGATGTTGATGACGTCGAACCCGGCTTCCACTGCGCGGCGGGCAGCCTGGCCGTATGCCTCCGCGAGGTCGTGGCATTCCCCGACGGTGAGTTCCCGCGGCACCTCGCCGCCGGCCACCGCACACGGGACCGGGGACGGCGCCAGGTTCTTGCAGCCGGACACTGCTGCCTGCGCGGTGCGGCCGCCGTGGTTAAGTTCGACGGCGGCGAGCGCACCTTCGGCGTGCAGGGCATCCGTAAGTTTGCGCAGTCCCGGGATCATGGCGTCGCTGTGCAGGCCCAGCTGGTGGGTGCGGCCCTTGCCGTCGGCGCGGACGTAGGTGGCCTCGGTGGTTACCAACGCCAGTCCCGCCCTGGCCCGGGTGACCAGGTAGTCAATGTATTGCTCGGTGATGCGGCCGTCCGTGGTGCCGTAGTTGCGTTCCATCGGGGCGGAGGCGAGGCGGTTCCGGAGCGTCCGCGGGGTGCGGCCGTTGCGGCCAAGGGTCAGCGGCAGGGCCGCGTAGCGTTCGGTGGTCATTCGTCTTCCCTAACGTGCTGCCGGAATGCGGGCGGTGAGGTCGGCCGCCGGGGCTTCCGGCGGGGAGGGCCGGCCGGTGATGTCCGGCTGGTCCACCGCGGCGAAGCGGACCGGGACGCCGGTGCGGGAGGACTCGTACACGGCCAGCAGGATGCGCAGCGCCTTGGTGGCGTCCTCGCCGGTGATGGCCGGCTCCGTGCCGTTCTCCAGTGCGGCCACGAAGTCGCGGACCTGGCTGGTGTGGTACGGGATGAGCTGGCCGTTGATGGTGGCCAGGTCCACATTGGGCCGGACGCCCGCCGGGTGGACGGCTTCGGTGGTGAGCGTTTCGCCGACGGCCCACAGGTCCACCCGGCCGTCGCTGCCCTCCGGGAACTCGGTGAGGGACGCCGAGGCGCCGGTCTCGCCGGTGATCCGGATCTGCACGCCCAGGCTGGGTGAGACCGCCGTCGAGGCCTCCAGCGTTGCCATCGCTCCGGACGTGAAGGTCAGGACGGCCGTGGCGGAGTCCTCCACCTCGATGTTGGCGCCGTGCTTGTAGGTGTTGATCTTCCCGTAGACCTCGGCGATGTCCCCCATGAACCACTGCAGCAGGTCGATGTAGTGGATGGCCTGCGTCATGAGCACGCCGCCGCCGTCGTTGGCCCAGGTTCCCCGCCAGGCGTCCTTGGAGTAGTACTCCGGTTCGCGGTGCAGCATCACCGAACACTGGCCCATCACCGGACGGCCCAACGTTCCGTCGTCGATCGCCGCCCGGATCCGCCGGGCGCCCGGCCAGAAGCGGCGCTGGAAGAGCACGCCCAGCTTCACCCCGGCGCCGGCGCAGGCCGCCGCCATCCGTTCGGCGGAGGGCAGGTCCGTGGAGATGGGCTTCTCGCAGAGGACGTGGACGCCCGCCGCGGCTGACTGCAGCACCACGTCCTCGTGGGTGGGGTGCGGCGTGCAGACCGAGATGATGTCCACCCCGAGGCCCAGCAGCCCGTCCACGGTGTCCACGGCGTGCGGCACATCCCAGGACTCGGCCGTGGCCCTAGCCCGGTCCAGGTCGATATCGCAGACCCCGACGATCCGGACGTTGTCCAGGGCGCCGAAGGCCTCAAGGTGGTTGCGGGAGATGGCCCCGCAGCCGACAATGCCGACGCGGAAGGTTCGGGCGGATGCTGATGATGTCACGGGAGGATCAACTTTCTGGTGCGTGGGCGGGCTGGCCCGGCGGGCCGGAGGGGCGCTGGGCGGAGGGGCGCTGGGCGGAAAACGGTGGGTGCTAGGCGGAAACGCGGCGTTTGCGGGGCAGGCCGAGCTCTTCGAGCGGGGTCTTGTGGGTTTCCTTCGCCGTGGCGATGGCGATCGCGGAGACTGTCAGGCAGACCACCGTGAAGCTGGCCACCGGAATCCAGCCGCCGGGGCCGGGCTGGGCGAGCATGGTGGCGATGACGGGGGCGAACCCGGTAAGGATCAGCCCCACCTGGCTGCCGATGGCCATTCCCGAGTAGCGTACCGGGGCGGGGAACATCTCGGGGAAGAAGACCGTCCAGACGCCGTTCCAGCAGGAGTAGAACACGCTCATGTTCAGGAACCCGAAGACGAAGATCAGCGGGATGTTGTGCTCGCTGATGGCCCAGAAGTAGCCGAATGAGGTGATGGCGCAACCGAGCGCGCCCACCAAAAGCACCTTCTTGCGGCCGAACTTGTCGGAGATGATGCCGGCCAGCGGGATGGTGAACATGGACAGGCCGATGGTGATGGCGTTGACGCTGAGCATCAGCGTCCGGTCCAGGCCGATGGAGGGTCCGGTGGCGTAGGCCAGGGCGTAAACCGTGAACGTGGTCTGCATGACGGAGAACAGCATGACCAGGGCGATGCGCAGGACGTCGCGCCACTGGGTCTTCAGTACCTCGGCCGCCGGGATTCCCTTGGGCTTCGTCGGGTCCACGGCCTCTTCAAAGACCGGCGGTTCCTCCAGGCGCGTGCGGATCCAGTAGGCGACGCCCAGGACCACCACGGACATCCAGAACGGTACCCGCCAGCCCCAGCTGAGCAGCTGGTCTTCGGGAAGGGCGGCCAGCGGAATGAAGACCACGGTGGAGAGCACCATGCCGGAGGCGTAGCCGGTCATCACGAAGCTGGTGAAGAAGCCGCGGCGACCTTCCGGGGAGTGCTCCATGGTGAGCGTTGATGCTCCGGCGGCTTCGGCGCCGGCGGAGAAGCCCTGCGCCAGGCGGCCGACCAGCAGCAGTGCGGTGGCCCAGTAGCCGATCTGGCCGTACGTGGGCAGGAAGCCGATGCCGATGGAGGCGACGCCCATAATGACCAGCGTGATCATGAGGGCCTGCTTGCGGCCCACCTTGTCACCGAAGTGGCTCATCACGATGCCGCCCAGCGGCCGGGCCAGGTACCCGACGCCGAAGGTGGCCATCGCTCCGAGCAGCGCCACAACGGGGTCGCCGCCGGGGAAGAAGATCTTGGGGAAGACCAGCGCCGCGGCGGTGCCGTAAATGAAGAAGTCGTAGTACTCCAGGGTGGATCCCAGGAAGGATGCGAGCGCAGCCTTCTTGGGCATCTTGGCCGGGCGGGTTTCCGCGGGCGCCAAGGCGTCAGTTGCCAGGGCATCTGCTGCCGGGGATTGCTGAACAGGTCCCATAGTGTCTCCTCATCGAGTGTCACGGGTTAGGGGGTGGTGGGGGCCGCCGCCACGTTGCGGTGGCACGTTCCGTAAGCGTTTTTGGGGGCCAGGACCGTCCGCCGGATGGCGGGCGGTGGCGTGGTTCCCTGAAGAAAAACTGTATGAGCGGCATCACAGAACTCAGCGGCAGATCCCATTCAACGGGACGGCATCGATAGGGCGGGCGCAGCCTAGATCTTCGCGTCCCGGCCGCCGGCAGCCTGGCGGCCCGGCTCCAGCCAAGGCCGGGTGCCGTACGGCCGGCGCTCCGCGCCCATGGTCCGGGAGAGGCCGCGGCCGGCAGCCACCAGCACCGGCAGGATCAGTTGTGGCTTCTCCTCCGCGGTGGGAACGACGACGGCGATCGCACCGATGACGCTGTTGCCCTCGCCGAACACGGGCACGGAGTAGGCGGTGTTTTCCGGGACCAGGACGCCGGCCAGCCGGACATAGCCCCGCTCCCGGATCAACGCCAGGTGCGCCCGGATCTTCACGGGGTCCGTCTCCGTGTTGGGCGTGGTCTTCTCCAGCGGGCCCGCCAGGAAACGCTCCTGGACGTGGCGCGGCATGTGGGCCATCATGGCGAGGCCCGAGGACGTGTTGTGGATGTCCAGCCGGCCGGCGACGTCGGCAAGGTTCAACACCGTGCCGTGCCGGTCCAGGCGTTCAAGGTAGAGGACGCTGCCGGATTCGACGTCGGGGACGGACAAGGAGACGTTCTCGCGGACGGCCGCGTGGACGCCTTCCAGGAAGGGAAGCCCGCGGCGCCGGAACTCTTCGAGGGGGTTGCTGCGCGAGGCAAGTTCCCACATTTTGACGCCCACGCCATAGTCCCCCGCGTCGCCGCGGTTGAGCAGCCCGCTGTCCACGAGGTCGTTGGCCAGGCGGTGGGCAGTGCTGCTGGACATGCCGGTGATGCGGACCAGGTCGGCAAGGGTCAGCCGGGGGTGCCCCTTGGAGAAGGCATCCAGGATCTTCACCACGCGCTGGATGACGGACTCCCCCGATGCGGAGTTCGCCATGGTTCCTCCCGGGTTGTCGCCTGTGTCTTTCCTGCCAATATAGCCTTGGCGTGAGGACACCTGAGCAAGGAACCAGCGGGAGGAACCACGTGGAGCTGCGGCAGATCGAGGCTTTCCTTGCCGTGGCCGAGGAATTGCATTTTGGCCGCGCCGCCCACCGGCTCCGCATGGCGCAGTCCCCGCTGAGTCAAACTATCAAGAAGCTGGAAAAAAGCCTCGGGACGGACCTCTTTGAGAGGAACACCAGGGCGGTCTCGCTGACGACGGCCGGCTTCGCCTTCCTTGCCCACGCGCGGAAAATTGTGGAGGAACTGGACCTGGCGCGCCGGGCCGCCACCGCGGACAGCGGCGAAGTCTACGGTCGGCTCAGCATCGGATTTTCCGGAGCCCTCAACCACAGGACGCTCCCGCCGCTCACGCGGGCCCTGCGCAACAACTACCCGCACCTGGAACTCACCCTCAGCGGAGGGCTGCTGACGCAGGACGCCCTCGACCAGCTGCGCAACGGGTCCCTGGACCTGTCCTTCGTCGGGCTGCCGGTGGATGCTCCTTCCCTGGCCACGCGGCGCATCGCCGTGGAGCCGCTGGGCGCTGCCGTTCCGGTGGACCATCCCCTGGCCGGGAGGCCCTCGATCGCCTTGGCCGACCTGGCGGCCGATGGCTTCGTCACCATGCCGGCTGCGCAGGGGTCCACGCTGCGGGAGGCCATTTTCTCGGCGTGTACCGCCGCCGGTTTCCGGCCGCGCATTGCGCAGGAGGTATCCGATCCCTATACGGCCCTTTCACTGGTGGCCGGCGGGGTAGGCGTCAGCCTGATGCCCGACTCCATGGCCGGCATCATGCCGGGCGGAACGGTGTTCATCCCGCTCTCCGGCGAAGTCCCGCTGCTGGACTCCGGAATCGCATGGAATCCGGCCCTCGTGTCACCCGCCCTCAAGCTTGCCCTTGAGCTGGCCGATACGGTTCTGCCCACGCCGCCGCGCTGACCCTCCGAGCCGCTGCCCCTCCGAACCAGAGCCGCCATGTGGGGTTGACTATGTGTTTTCAGCACATAGTCAAAGACCAAGTAAGTGTTGGACGCGTCTCAATCCTGCACCCACTATTGAATGACATCCCACCAGCGCTCAATGAAGAGGACACCGCACCCATGGCAACTTTCGCCGTCACCTATGCCTACACCGACGCCACCGCCGGACGCCGCGATGAGCACCGCCCCCGCCACGTGGAATTCCTGAAAACGCAGTTCGACGGCGGCAGGCTGATCACCAGCGGGCCCTTCGGCTCCGAGGAGGCCCCCGGCGCGCTGCTGATCCTCAAGGGTGAATCCAAGTCAGATGTCGAAGCACTGATGGACCAGGATCCGTTTTTCAGCAACAACCTCATCGAGGAACGGACCATCCGCCAGTGGAACATCTTCTTCGGCGCCGAACGCGTGGACGCGGCATGCTGACCGCACGCACCGTTGCCAGGGAGACCATCAGCTACGAGGACGTGGCCGAGCCCGTCCTCGAGCCGGGCCACGCTTTGGTCCGCGTCCACCACGTGACGCTCTGCGGCACGGACCTGCATATCTGGGAGGACGATTACCCCACCGAACTGCCAATCGTCCAAGGCCACGAGTTCTCCGGCGTCGTCGAGGCAATTGGCAATTACAACTCCGGCAACACTGCCGGAATCCGGGTGGGCGACAGGGTTGCCGTCAGCCCCATGACCTACTGCGGAACATGCCGGCCATGCCTTCAGGGCAGGTTCAATGTGTGCCGGAATATCAGTTGCATCGGCTGCTATTCCGACGGCGCACTGGTGGAAGTGCTCAGTGTCCCGGTGGAAAAGCTGTGCCCGGTTCCTGAGGGCCTAGCGCTGGATCTCGCCGCCATGGCCGAACCGGCATCCATCGCCATGCAGGCCGTTAACCGGGGCCGTCCCGAAGCAGGGGAAACCGCCCTGGTCCTGGGCAGCGGCCCCATCGGGCTGCTTGCCACCCTCTACCTGACTGATCTGGGGGTTGACGTCGTCTGCGCCGACACGGAGCCTGACCGCCTGTCGCTGGCACGCGCCTTCGGCGCGGTGGACACCCTGCTGGTCGGCCCCGCCTGCTTCCCCGACAATGAGCAGTCCGCGCGGCTTGGCCGCCGGACCGACGGCTACGGCCCCGGCCTGGTGCTCGAGGCCACCGGCGCACCCTCTTCCCTGGAGATCGCCATCCGGCTTGTGGCCAGCGCCGGCCGCATCGTCCAGGTGGGAATTTCACCGCGCACGGCCACGGTCTCCATGAAGGACATCCCCTTCAAGGAATTGGACCTGCTGGGCAGCCGTAACAGCCTCAACCTGATCCCGGACGGATTGGACCTCCTGACCCGCCATCCTGACCAGGCCCGGGCCCTGATGACGCACCGCTTCGGCTTCGCGGAGCTGCAGCAGGCCTATGAGCTGATGCGCAACCGCACAGAGAAGGTGGGAAAGATCGTCATCGACATGCCGGCGGCCGGAATCACCGGATCAGCCGCCGGATCAGCCAAGGCATTCGCAGGGGCACTCGCACCGGCGGGAGGCCGGCCATGAGCACGGGCCCAAGCACCGGCGGTACCCGCAGCGTGCTGACGCCGGCCGGGGAGCTCGCTGCCGCGTACGACGTCGTAGTGGCCGGCAGCGGCGCGGCCGGCCTGGTGGCCGCAGTCCGGGCGGCGGACGCCGGGCTGAGCGTGCTGGTGGCCGAGAAGGCGGCGCTGCTGGGCGGGACCACCGCCGCCGGCGGCGGGGTGGTGTGGGCGCCGAACAACCACCTTGCCGGCGGGGCCGGCTTCAGCGACAGCCATGACCGCGCCGTCGCCTACCTCACGGAAGCAGCCGGGCACGTTCTCTCCGCGGAGGAAATCGACTGGTACGTCCTCACCGCGCCCCGCGCCGTCGAGTACCTGACCAGGAACACCCGGGTGTCCATGACCCCCATCGCCCGCCCCGACTACCACCTGGAATGGAACGGAGCGGCCGACGGCGGGCGCGGCCTGGACAACAACGCTTTCGATCCGTCGGGCTACCCGGGGCTGGCGGAGGCCATCCGGCCGTCGTCGTATTTTCCGCTCCTGACCATGACCGAGCGGGACGAGCTCAACGGCCGCGCCGCGGATCCCGGACTGCTCGCGAAGCGGGCGGCGACCGGGGTGCGCACCATGGGCGGGGCCCTGGTGGGCCGGCTGCTCGCGAGCGCCCTGGACCGGGGTGTCCGGATAGTCGCCGAAGCCCCCGTGGAGGACCTGGTCCGTTCGGAAGGCGGCTGGAGTGTCACGCTCGGCAGCGGCACCGGCACCGGCGGCAGGACCGTGGCGGCTGCCGCCGTCGTGCTGGCCTCCGGCGGGTTCGAATGGAATCCGCGGCTGCGCCAGGCGTTCCTGCCCTTTCCGGTGACGCCCATCAGCGCGCCGTCCAATGAGGGTGACGGGCTGGAACTGGGCCTTAAAGCCGGGGCCGCCGTGGCCGACATGACCGCCATCTGGGGCGTTCCCGTGATCTCCGCACCGGCGCATCAGTACGACGGCCGCCAGTCCGGCCGGATGGGTAACGTGGAGATGACCCTGCCCGGTTCCATCACGGTGAACGCCGCAGGAAAGCGCTTTGTCAACGAAGCACTGAACTACCACGACGCCTGCCGCGTGTTTGCCTCGGTGGACCCGCACACCGGGCGGCAGCAGAACAATCCGGCGTGGCTGGTGTTCGACTCCGCCTACCTGGCAAAGTACCCGGTGGCCGGCTCAACGCCCGGGCGGCCGGCCGAATGGATGACGTCCGCCGGGACCGTGGAGGAACTGGCCGGAAAGCTGGGGATCGATCCCGCCGGGCTCAGTGCAACCGTGGCCCGGTTCAATGCCGACGCTGCGGCCGGAGCCGATACCGAGTTCCACCGCGGCGCCACACCCCAGGACCGTTTCCTGGGCGATGCCGGCAACACCCCCAACCCTTGCCTTGCGCCGCTGGCCACCGGCCCGTTCCATGCGGTGCCCGTATCGGCGGGCGTCCTGGGAACCTCCGGCGGCCTGGACACCGACTTCGACGGCCGGGTGCTGGACCGCCGCCGTCAGCCGATCCCCGGCCTGTACGCCGCGGGGAATGTGGCTGCCAGCGTGTTCCGGAACAACTACCCCGGCGGCGGTGCCACGCTGGGATCCGCCATCACGCGGGCCTTCGCGGTGGGCGAGCACCTGGCGGCGAGCCCGCGGCACTAAGGGCCACCACAAACGGCAAGGGGCCGACGGCGGTAGCTTCCGCCGTCGGCCCCTTGCCTTTTGCGTGTGATGCGGGACACAAAAGAAATTCCACCGAAGTGATTGCCTTGCGGCCGGTCGGTCCGCCACACTTAGGGTGGATCCGCAGGAACGGCAAGACGTTCCCGATCCTCCCGCCGGACGCATGGAGCCGGCCCCGCCCCATCTCAGAATGCCGGGCCTTTTCGAATCACCTTCAGCTCGAATCATTTTCAGCCCTTACCGGCACCCCTTTTGCCCTCCCCGGATTCCACCGCCCCGCCACCGCGAAAGAGAGCACCCCATGATCAAGCACCATTCAGACATCCTGCTGGAAATCGTTGCCCACGATCCCGCCACCATCGAACACGACCTCAACAGTGCAGTGGACATCGCCCGCCGGCACGCCATCCAGGAACAGCGGCACGGAGTGCTGGTCACCCAAACGGGATTCTCCACCTACACCGTGGCCGTGAGCCGCGAGGTGCCCTACGGCGAAACCCGGGAGCTGCGGCAGTGGGCTTCCACGGCGTAGCACCGCGCCGAACCTGTACGGACCCCCGCCCCGCCTGTAGCGTGAAACCACACCGCGAGATCAGGAGCAGTCCATGAGCACCGAACACAAGCCCGAAGACATTGTGAGCGACGGCGTCGAGGACCAGTCAAGCCCGGTGCCCCGGGACAAGCCGGCAGCCCAGGCATCCGGCCGCCATGCCGGCCCCGGCCCTGTTGATGGCAAGCCGGACCGTCCGGACGCAGCAGGCGGCACCCAGCCGCCGGGGCCCGCCGAAGAACAGAACCGCAAAACCGCGGACCACCGCGGCCTCACCACCGAACCCAGCTCGAGCGACTGAACAGACACGCAACAGAGGGGCGCGACGCCGGCCC
>NZ_JAWMTH010000007.1:0-177421 GCF_033142195.1 Arthrobacter sp. B10-11 | reverse complement strand
AACAACCAATCAATAAAACAATTGGTATCAACAAACTTGGCACACTATTGAGTTCTCAAACAACAGACACACCCGGCACCACCACAACCAACATCCAGCCAGTCGCAGCTCGCTCCGGAGCAACTTCGCAAACTTACCTGAACTCAAGACTCAAAGCAAATCAGCGTTTCCGCGATCTGCCGGTCATCGAGACCATCCCCGCCTTCGAACCGCACGCCAAGTGGCGAACCGTTTTTCGGCTGTTTAGAAGGGGTTTTGGTCGCCTTCGGTAACCAGCTCCTCGCCGGCCCCCTCTCGGCGACTTAGAAAACAATACACCTACTTTGGCCCCACCGCAAACCCTCCCCCGCATGGCCCCCAAACCCCGCCAATCCGCGGCGAAACGGCCACCGGAGGCACTTTCCGGGGCGCCGGCGTCGTCCGTGGATTCTGTGTGCTGCATCACCGCGCCTGATCGAGGCCGGACGAAAAAGCGGTTAAGCGCAAGAAGGGCCGGCAACCGTGAGGTTGCCGGCCCTTCTTAGACCACTGGAATCAGCAGTGCTGGCTTAGCAGCAGTGGTGAATTACCAGGAAGACTTGGTGATGCCCGGGAGCTCACCGCGGTGAGCCATGTCGCGGAAGCGAACACGGGAGATACCGAACTTCTGGAAGGTACCGCGGGGACGGCCATCGATGATGTCGCGGTTACGCAGACGTACCGGGGAGGCGTTGCGGGGCAGCTTCTGCAGGCCGAGGCGTGCAGCTTCGCGTGCTTCGTCGGTTGAGTTGGGGTCAACCAGGGCCTTCTTCAGTTCGAGGCGCTTTGCGGCATAGCGCTCGACGATGACTTTACGCTGTTCGTTCTTAGCGATCATTGACTTCTTAGCCATAGTGCTTAGCGCTCCTCTCGGAATTCGACGTGCTTACGGATGCGGGGGTCGTACTTCTTCAGAACCATGCGGTCCGGGTCGTTACGACGGTTCTTGCGCGTGACGTAGGTGTAACCCGTGCCAGCGGTCGACTTGAGCTTGATGATCGGACGTACGTCCTTGTCCTTTGCCACTAGAGCTTCACTCCTCGTGCCAGGATTGCGGCGACGACAACGTCGATGCCACGTACGTCGATGGTCTTGATGCCACGTGCAGAGACCTGCAGGGTGACATTACGGCGCAGGGACGGAACCCAGTAGCGCTTCTTCTGGATGTTCGGGTCGAACCGGCGCTTGTTGCGGCGGTGCGAGTGCGAAATGCTGTGTCCAAAGCCCGGCTCGGCTCCGGTCACCTGGCAGTGTGCTGCCATGACGACTCTCCTCATGAAAATAAATGAAACGGTCCGCAGAGTTCCGCGTCCCGTGCGATAGGCGGCGTCCGCATCCAGCGTCCACATCAGAATGTCCGCAGGCGTGGAAAGCCGGTGAAAGCCGGCTGTTTCCGTCCCTAGGGGCGAACGTGATTGGCCACGAGTACCGGGCAGCGGAATCCACTGCGAAGTACCGGGATACTGGGCGAATACAGGAGTGCACGCAACTTGAGCCCCTAACTACCGGCCTTCGGGACTGTCGAATGTTTGGACAGATCCCGCCAACCGGAGCAATTGCACACGCTCCGCGCCACCTAGCGCCTACCAAGTCTACGAGCTTGACTAATTAAAGGCCAATCGGGTAGCCGGAATTGCCCGCTGCGGGTGTATAAGGCCGCACTCCTCACCGGCTGAAAGTGCCTCGTCGGGCACCTGCACAGGTCACAACGGAGCCGCAGCCTTTTCACAGCAGAACGAAAGGATCGGGCCGCACCGTTGAAGCATGAACACACAACTCCTCCCGGCGCTGCCCGCCGGTTCTCCGGGCTCGCGTAAGGGACCTGGCACGTTTGCGGCCCGGCACCGCCGGCGCCTGTTGCGGGCAGACCTGCTGACGACGGCGGCCTGGACTTCCCTTGCGGCCGCTGTGGCGTTGTGGCTGGCCGACGGCGGCGCAACGGGTGTCTCGACACCCGCCGGAGCTTTCACCGCCCTGGGCATTGTGGCCGGGCTGGCCGGCATGGACCTTGTCCTGCTGATGCTGCTGCTCGCGGCACGGATTCCACTCATTGACCAGACCGTAGGCCACGACCGCGCCCTGGAATTCCACCGGAAGCTCGGCAAACCGTCGCTCTACCTCCTGCTGGCGCACGGAATCCTCATCGCCACGGGCTACGGCCTGGCCGAGGGGCTGGATCCGCTCAGCGAAGCGGTTTCCCTCTGGGTGCTGGTGCCGGATATGTGGCTGGCCTTCATTTCGATGGCGCTCTTTGTCGCCGTGGTGGTGACTTCGCTGGTTGCCGTCCGCAGGCGCTTTCCCTACGAGTTCTGGTACGCCGTGCACCTACTGACCTATGCCGCCGTCGTCACCTCGCTGCCCCATCAGTTCAGTGTGGGCGGGCTGTTCGCCGAAGGTACCTGGCAACGCTGGTACTGGCTGGCCGTATGCATCGCAACCGGCGCGGCCCTCCTGCATTACCGCCTCTTCGAGCCACTCATCGCAACATTCCGGCATCAGCTGACCGTCAGCCGCGTGGTCCGGGTGGCACCCGGTGTGGTCAGCATTGAGATGCACGGGCTGCGGCTCAATGAGCTGGCCGGAACCGGCGGAAGGTTTTTCATCTGGCGCTTCCTGGCTCCCGGCCTGTGGTGGCACCCGCATCCTTTCAGCCTCTCCGCCGAGCCGCTGCAGTTCGATTCGTCAGGGCGGGGCCTGCTGCGGATCACCGTCCGCAACCTGGGGCGGGGATCGGCCCAACTTGCAGGCCTGAAGCCCGGGACGAAGGTCGCGGTGGAGGGACCGTACGGCATTTTCAGCACCGCGGCACGGAGCCGGGACAAGGTGGTGATGATCGGTGCCGGGATCGGCATCACGCCACTTCGTGCCCTCCTGGAATCCACGCCTTTCGCACCGGGACAAGCCACCGTGATCCTCCGGGGCCGCAGTGAGCAGGAACTGTACCTCGGCGACGAAATCCTGGAACTTGCCCGGAACCGGGGTGCCACCGTATTCCACCTGACGGGCGCCCGCTCGGGGCAGCCGGGAAGCTGGCTCCCCGGCCATGCCACCGACACCGGCTACCGGCTAACGGACTATGCCCCCGACATCGCCGGCGCGGACGTCTACGTCTGCGGCCCGGCGGCGTGGGCACGCAACGTCCTTGACGATGCCCGTGCCGCGGGTGTCAGGGAAGACCAACTCCACTACGAAAGGTTTGACTGGTGAGAATACGGGGAGCAGTATCGGCAGCACTCGCCTCCGCGGGCATCCTCCTTGCCGGGTGGCAATCAGGAATCCATGTGGAGGACACGGGGAGCGCCGCGGCCAGCACTTCGGCGGGAACCAACGGTGCCACGGGCGCCGAAGGTTCGTCCGGCGCCACAGGGGCTGGCTCGGGCGCGGCAGCAGAACCCGCCACGGGTGCCGCCGCAAAGCCCGGCGGGACGTATACAGGAAGCGTGGTCCAGACCTGTTTCGGCGCAGTCCAGGTCCAGATCACCGTGAAAGCGGGGCCCATCACCGACGTAGAGGCCCTGCAGCTGACAGATGACGACCGCAAGTCCATCCAGATCAGCAACCGGGCGGCACCCCTCCTTAAGGCTGAAGTCCTCGCCGCCCAGTCAGCCGACGTCCAGACCATCGGAGGCGCCACTGTGACCAGCGACGCCTACCTGAGCTCCCTCCAGGCGGCCATCGATGCAGCGAATCTCTGAAAACCGCAACCGGGCTGAACCCCTGCGGCGGCCCGCGTTGCGGGCCAGGACCTTCAACTGCATGGGAACGGTAGTCAGCCTGACCGTTCCCTCAACCTCGGGCGAGGACGAGCTGGTAGCGGCCACCGCCGTCGTCGAACAGCTTTTTGCCGGGCTGGACGAGACGTTCAGCCTCTACCGCCCCGACTCGGAGGCGAGCCGGATAGCGCGGGCCGAAATTATGCTGCCGGATGCGTCCGAGGACATGCGACGGCTCTACGCCGATGCCGTGGGCTGGCGGCTGGTGACCGAAGGGGCCTTCACCCCGGAACGGCCCGACGGCGTCCTGGACCTGTCGGGGATCGTGAAGGGACATGCCATCGGGGAGGCGGGAACATCCCTGCTGGCGCTGGGCCTTCGTGACTGGTGCCTTAATGCCGGCGGCGATGTGCTGGTCAGTGGATCTCCCGTGCCGGCGAGCGCCGGAGCGGGGACCACGGTGTCCGGTTCCCGTGAGCCGTGGCGGGCAGGGATTGTCGACCCCGCGGACCGCCGCACCCTGATTGCCGGTTATCCGCTGGGCGGCCACCCGGAGGCGAAGCTGGCGCTGGCGACCTCCGGTTCCGCCGAACGGGGAGACCACATCTGGGCGGCTGGCGGAGGGACCGGAGCGGGCCGCGGGCCGGGCACCGTCGCCGGTGGCGGCCGGGCAGCTCCGGCCTTCCGCCAGGTTTCCGTCGCAGCGGCGGACATTGTGACGGCCGACGTGCTGGCGACGGCGATCGTGGCCGGCGGGATGCCGATGCTGGACCGTGCCACGGACGGATGGGACATCGACGTACTGGCAGTCCGGGCTGGCGGCGGACTGGTCGCGACGGCGGGCTTCCGGCGGTAAGTTCCGGCGGAAGCGCCAGCGAAAATTAAAGTCGGGTGAGCTGGCTGTACCGCGGCTGGAGGCCGTCGCCCGAGGACCGTCCAGTGACCCGGCGCATCACCCAGGGGCCGGCGTGCTCCCGCACCCAGCGCGCGTTGGCCCGAATGGCGTCCGCCCGGCTCAGCTCTGGAACGGGGGTCATGGGCGGCACATCGATGGAGTGGTCGTGCTCAAGGACGGTCAGCACCCTCTTGGCCATGTTTGCGTGCCCTGCGGCAGACATGTGCATCCGGTCCTTGGCCCACATGCCCCAGTCGTAGTATTCGCTGAAGCGCCAGTAGTCCACCAGCAGGGCGCCGTGGTCGCCTGCGATGCCGCGCACCAGCTCGTTGTAGATGGCGGTACGGCCGCGCATCGTGCCGAAAACCTTGGAACCCCGGGCATCAAAGCCCGTAAACATCACCACGGTGGCACCCGTGGCACTCAACTTGCGGATGCCGGCGTCGTACTCCGCCAAAAGGCCGTCAATGTCGATCCTTGGGCGGAAGATGTCGTTGGCCCCCGCGTAAATGGTCACCAAGGTGGGTTTAAGTTCGACGGCGGCATCCACCTGCTCGGCCATGATCTGCCGAAGTTTCCGGCCCCGGATGGCGACGTTGGCGTAGCCGAACGACGGGTCCGCGGCGCACAGTTGCTCAGCCACGCGGTCTGCCCAGCCGCGCACACCGTTGGCCCGGGCCGGATCGTCGTCGCCGAGCCCTTCCGTGAACGAATCTCCCAGGGCTACATAACGGGCGGAAAAATCCATATCGACAGTCTGCCATCCCGTTGCCGGGAGCAACAAAGCAGCGGTTACCCGCCGGGGCCGTACGGCCGGTCAGGGCTCCCGCAGGATCCAGTGGTCGGCATCCAGGCGGCCCACGATTTTCTCCCCGATGCGGGCCAGGTCGGCGACGTCGCGATCGGTCAGGGCATCGAGGAACAGCGACCGGACGGCTTCCACGTGGCCGGGTGCCAGCTCCACGATGGTGGCCATGCCGGCGTCGGTCAGGTGGGCGGTTGTAACGCGTGCGTCGCGGGGATGCGGCCGGCGTTCCACCCACCCGCGGTTCTGCAACTTGGTGACCACATGGGACAACCGCGACAGCGATGCGCTGGTCCGGGCGGCGAGTTCGCTCATCGGCAGGAAGCGGCCTTCCGCTTCAGAGAGCATGGCGAGTACGTTGTAGTCGAAGAGGGAAAGCTTGCCCGCTGCGTGCATTTTTGTGTCCAGCGCCGCCGGCAGCAAGGTGTTGATGCTCAGCTGGGCAAGCCAGGCGCGGCGCTCATCGGCGTTAAGCCAGCGGGGTTCGGTCATGGATACATCCTAGGAGAAAAAATCATTGACAGTTCAAGCCCCGGCTGTCCGATGGAAGGAAGCGTCATGACGGACATCACGATCATCGGCACCGGAAACATGGCGGCCGGCATCGCCGCCAGGGCTGCCAGCGCGGGGCGCAGCATCCAGATCCTCAGCCGCGATGCCGTGGCTGCCTCCGCCCTGGCTTCCGAAACGAACGCCTCCGTCGGAACCACCGGAAAGGACATCGAGGGCAGCATCGTTATCCTGGCCACCTTTTTCGATGTGTCCAAGGAAATCGCCAGCCGTTACGGCACAGCGCTGGACGGTAAAACGATCGTGGACATCTCCAACCCCGTGAATACGGAAACTTATGACTCCCTGACCGTGCCCGCCGGAAGCTCCGCGGCCGAGGAAATCCAGGCGCTGGTTCCCGGAGCGAACGTGGTCAAGGGCTTCAATACGGTCTTCGCCGCCACGCTGGCTGCCGGGGAAGTTGCCGGGCAGACGCTGGATGTCCTGCTGGCCGGCGATTCCGACGAGGCCAAGGCGGCCGTGGCCAGCTTCATCAATGATTCCGGTTTGCGCGCCATCGACGTGGGGCCGCTGCGCCGCGCGCGGGAGTTGGAAGCCTTCCAGCTGCTGGTGGTGGGGTTGCAGCTCAGCGGCGCCTACCCCGAGTACAACTGGAACAGCGCGCTCAAACTGCTCCCTTAGGCGGCCCCGGACCGGAGGCGGGGAACGCTCGCGGGGGCGATTCGGGAACCGGTAGGCTGTCCGCATGTACGTAGTCTCCCTGACCTACAAGGTCCCCGAAGAGATCGTCGATTTCCACCTCAAAGCCCACGTCGAGTGGCTGCAGGACGCCTTCGACCGGGGCATCTTCATTGTGGCCGGCCGGAAGATCCCCCGCACCGGCGCCCTGCTGCTCTCCAATGCGGACCGCGCCAGCCTGGACGCGTCGCTGGTCAAGGACCCGTTCTACACGAACGGGGTGGCGGAGTTCGACGTCGAAGAATTCCATGCCGGCAGGGTGGCTCCTGGCTTCGAAAACCTGCTGGACAGCTAGTTTCCCCGGGGTTCCGGCTCGGGCATCTTCTCGACGAGTTTCTTCAGTCCGCCTTTCCGTGGGACTGTGACGGGTTCTGGCCACCGGGGACTGAGGCTGTCCCCCAACGTCACGCCGCGCAGTTTGCGGCCAAAAAGCGGCAGCACCCAGTCGTGCAGCCAGCGGCGTTGCCGCTGTTCCCACTCCCGCAGGCTTAGTTTCGACGGCGGATCCCACTCCAGCGGGCTGATTTTGTGCGGCACGCCCAGGTGGTCCAGGACCTGGGCGGCAAGGTATTTGTGGCCGGCTTTGGACATGTGCAGCCGGTCCGAATCCCACATCCGCCGGTCGTGGAACGCATCAAAGCACCAGTAGTCCACCAGCACGGCGTTGTACTTGGCCGCGATTTCGCGGACGCGGCGGTTGTAGACGGTGTTGCGCTTCCGCAGGGGCTCCAGGACGGCGGACACCTTGACATCGAAACCGGTGAACAGCACCACCGTGGCACCCGTGCCGGCCAGCCGGGCCACAACGGATTCGTACTCGGCCATGAGCGCATCCACGTCTGTGCCGAAATCGAGGATGTCGTTGCCTCCGGCGTACAAGGTCACCAGCGTGGGTTCCATCGCGAGCGCCGGTTCCAGCTGTTCGTCGATGATGTGGCGAAGCCTCTTGCTGCGGATGGCGAGGTTTGCGTATTCCCACCCCGGTTCGGCCTTGGCCAGCTTTTCGGCCACCCGGTCGGCCCATCCGCGCACCCCGTTGGGCAGCCGCTTGCTCCGGTCCCCCACGCCCTCGGTGAACGAATCCCCCAGGGCGACAAACCGCCGTCGCCCTCCCCGGTCCGGAAGTAAAGGAAATGAACCCACCCCGGCACCCTAGCCGCGAAAAGAAACGGCAGGGTTAACGGCCAGCCACAGGAAGCGAAAGAGCGTTTGCGATTGAGCGACAGGAAGTGCGAGAGCGTGCCAAGATAACGCGCAGGAAGTGAGAGAGCGTTGGAGTCAACCGGGTGAACTCGAGTCTTTACAGCTCCGCTTTGCCCTGACGCCAGTAGCCCATGAACGCCACCTGCTTCCGGTCGATCCCGACGTCGCGCACCAGATAGCGCCGCATCTCCTTGATGACTCCCGCTTCACCGGCAATCCAGGCGTAGAACGGCATGGCGCCTGCGGGCATTCCGGGGTTCTTCGTGGCAGCAATGGCGGCGGTTTCCATCCTCGCGGGTGTTTCCCACAGGATGTCATGGTCCACGTCCACGTCTTCCGGTTCCGGTCCGGCCCCGCCGGATGCTGCCTTGATGCCCACCCAGCCCGGCTCGGGAACGGCGGCGCGGACTGCCTCCTGCAACAGTTCGCCGTGGGGGCGTGAACGCCCGATCGAGGCGCCGCGCGCCAGCCAGGTGATTTCGACGTCGGCGTCCGACTTCAGGTCCAGGAAGTCGCCGGCTTCGGGGACCTCAAGGAACGCGTGCCCGCTCATGTACGGCGGGAGGCTTTCCAGGATGGCACTGATGGCTGGAACAGCGGTTTCGTCGCCTGCGAGCAGCACGCGCTGGGCCAGGCCCGGCCGCCATTCGATGCCGGAATAGATCTCGGCCGTGACGCAGTGTGCGGCCCGGTTGTTGGGACCGATGATGGTGAGGGCGTCGCCGGGTTTGGCGTTCAGGGCCCAATTGGCGGCCGGCCCCCCGTTGCCCTCCGCGTCGAAGTGCATCACGAAATCCACGTCGATCTCGGGGTAGACGGCGTCGAGCCGTTCCTGCCGGACGGTGTACGTCCTCATGGAACCCCGGGTCGTCGGGTCCATGGCGAGCCATTCCCGGTACCAGCCGGACTGTTCCATCTGGAATTGAGGCAGCGGCAGCTGGGTACCGTCCTCGGCAAGGGACGGGATCATCAGCTTCACGCGGAGGTCCAGGGTGCCGCCGTGGACCCCGAAATCGCGCAGCGAGTATCCGCCGAAGGTGATACGGCGGAAGTTGGGGCTCAGTTCCTGCACGGCGGTGACCGTCACGTCGAACGCCAGGGTCATGGGTTCGGTGGTGGCAATGTCGCGGGTTTTCATGAAACGAGCTCCAGTTCAGTTGCAGTGGTGTGGTGCCGGCCGAGGGGAATGATGAGCGGTGTGCCGGAAACGGGGTCGGGAAGCACCCGGGACTCCAGGCCGAAGACGTCCCGGACCAGGTCCTCAGTGACCACGTCCGTGGAGGCGCCTTCGGCCACGATCCGGCCGCCTTTCATGGCAATCACGTGGTCCGCGTACCGCGCGGCGAGGTTCAGGTCGTGGAGGACGATGGCCACGGTGGTGCCGCGCGCGCGGTTGAGGTCCGTGATCAGGTCCAGGACTTCCACCTGGTGGGCCAGGTCAAGGTAGGTGGTGGGTTCGTCCAGGAGGAGCACGTCCGTTTCCTGGGCGAGTGCCATGGCGATCCACACCCGCTGGCGCTGGCCGCCGGACAGTTCATCGACGTTGCGCCCGGCGAGGTCCAGCGTTTCGGTGGCTTCAAGCGCACGCTGCACCGCGGCGTCGTCGTCCGGTGACAAGCTGCGGAAGAAGCCCTGGTGCGGGTAGCGCCCGCGCCCCACCAGGTCGCGGACCGTGATGCCGTCCGGCGCGGTGGGGTGCTGGGGCAGGAGGCCCAGCGTCCGGGCGACGTCGCGGGCGGAGCGGGTGTGGATGTCCTTGCCGTCGAGCATCACGGTGCCGGCGGCCGGCTTCAGCAGCCGGGACAGACCGCGGAGCAGGGTGGACTTGCCGCAGGCATTGGCGCCCACGATCATGGTCACCTTGCCTTCGGGAATTTCCGCATCGAGCCCGTCAACCACCGTGCGCTGGGCGTATTTGAGGGTGAGGTCCGTGGCGCGCAGAACAGCCATCTCAGGCATCCTTTCGGTTGGAAGTGACCAGCAGCCACAGCAGGAACGGTGCGCCCAGGGCGCCGGTGACCACGCCGACCGGCAGGACGGTGCCGTCCAGCAGCACGGGCGCGATGTTTGCGGCAAAGTAGTCCGCCGTCAGCACGATCAGTGCCCCGACGCAGGCCGACGCCGGAAGGCTGGCCTTCGCGGTGAAGCGGCGGGCGATGGGACCGGCCAGGAAGGCGACGAACGCAACCGGTCCGGCTGCCGCCGTCGCCACGGCCGCAAGCGCCACAGCCACTACCACAACGGCCAGGCGGGTGAACCCGACCCTGATGCCCAGGCCGGCGGCGGTGTCGTCGCCCAGTTCCAGGATGCGCAGGGGGCCGGACAGCGCGGCAGCGGCCGGGACGAGGACCAGGAGTGCAAGCCCCAGCACGCCGGCGCGGTCCCAGCTGGCGGAGTTGAGGGAGCCGTTGAGCCACACCAGGGCGTCGGCGGCGGTGCGGATGTCCGCCCGCGTCATGAGGAAGCTGACCACGGCGTGGAGTGCGGCGGCGATGCCCACGCCCGCCAGGATCAGCCGGCTGCCGGCGGCGCTGCCGGTTCCACCGGACCCCAGGGCCCCTGAGCCGAGGGATCCGCTGCGGGAAATCGCGTAGATGAGGGCGGCGACACCCAGTGCACCGGCGAGGGCTGCACCGGAAACCACGGCGCCGGACGCACCGAAAACAACGATTGCCGTGACGGCGGCGGCGCTGGCCCCGTAGCTGATGCCGATGACATCGGGGCTGGCCAGCGGGTTGCGGAGCATGGTCTGGAAGAGGGCCCCGGCCAGGCCGAAGGCGGCGCCGATCATGGTGCCGATCACCGCGCGCGGAAGTTTGTTTTCCATCACGATGAAGCTTGCGCCGGGGATTTTCGGGCCGCCGGTAACGTGCCCGATCAGGATTTTGAAGAAGTCCGGGATGGTCACGGTGTAACTGCCCAGCAGCACACTGACGGCGAACAGGACCACGACGGCGAACGCCAGGACTGCGGTCCGGTTCACTGTGGTGCGGTTCAGCACGGTTGTGGTCAGCACACCAGCGCGAACGGGCAGATAATGCCCTGTTTTCGCGGTTTTGAGGGCATTATCTGCCCGTTCGCGCCCGGCACCGCGCTCAGCAACAGGCCCGGCGCCGGGGGCGTTGTCACCGAGTTCGCGCCCCACGTGGGCCAGGTCAGACCTGCTCACAGCCCGGCCCCCTTCCCGCGGCGGACAAGCCACACGAAGACGGGGGCGCCGACGAGGGCCGTCATGATGCCTGCCGGGACTTCGCCGGGCAGGAGGACCACGCGGCCCAGGATATCGGCGGACAGCAGGAGCACCGGCGCCAGGACGAGGGAAAACGGCAGGATCCAGCGGTAGTCGGGGCCCGTGAGGAAGCGGACGGCATGGGGAATGACGAGCCCCACAAAGCCGATCGGTCCGGCCAGTGCCGTGGCGGAACCGCACAGCAGCACGATGCCCAGGGCGGTGATGCCGCGGACCAGGCCCACCCGCTGGCCGAGCCCGCGGGCTATGTCGTCGCCCAGTGCGAGGCTGTTGAGGATCCGGCCCGTTGCCAGCACGATGCCTGCGCCAAGAATGAGGAACGGCACCCCGGGCAGCACCACGGACCAGTCGCGCCCGGCAATGCCGCCCACCTGCCAGAACCGGAACCGGTCCAGGGTGTCCTGGCTCGAGACCAGGATGACGTTCATCAGCGAGTACAGTCCGGCGCTCAGGGCGGCACCGGCGAGGGCGAGCTTCACCGGCGTCGCACCGTCCCTGCCCAGCGAGGCGACCAGGTAAACGAGGGCGGCGGCCGCCGCAGCGCCGATGAACGCGAACCAGATGTAGCCGGTCAGCGAGGAGATCCCAAAGACGTAGATACCGGTGACCACGGCCAGCGCGGCTCCGGCGTTGACTCCCATGATGCCGGGATCGGCCAGCGGATTGCGGGCCACGCCCTGCATGGCGGCGCCCGCCAGGCCGAGAGCCCCGCCGGCAAGCAGGCCCAGGACAGTGCGCGGGATGCGCGCGTGGACCACCGCGTGGTCGCCGTTGGCCGGATCGAACCGGGCCAGCGCCTCCCACACGGTTTCGAGGGGAAGTCCGCGGGCGCCGACGGCCAGCGATACTGCAGAAACAAGAACAAGTACGACGACGGCGGCCAGCAGCCACGCGGCATGCCTTCCGGCTGCCCGCGGGGCCTTATGTGTCCGTTCGCGCTGGGCGGGACGGCTGGAAGGCGAGCTCAAAGCATGGCCCGGACCCGCCGTCGTCGTACTTGGTGTCATGGCGGGGTTCTTACTTCACTGCATCCGCTGCGCTGGCCAGCTGCGGCAGGAACGTGTCCAGCGACCACGGCAGGCTCAGGGGCGATGACGCCGAGATGGACAGCGTGAGCGTGTTGTCCGAGTCGGCCACCAGGGCACCGTTCTTGATGGCCGGGATCT
Source organism: Arthrobacter sp. B10-11 (assembly GCF_033142195.1). Taxonomy (NCBI): domain Bacteria; kingdom Bacillati; phylum Actinomycetota; class Actinomycetes; order Micrococcales; family Micrococcaceae; genus Arthrobacter; species Arthrobacter sp. B10-11. Next base: position 165,123 of record NZ_JAWMTH010000007.1, on the reverse strand, counting down.
GGCCGAGCAGGGGGTCGGCCTTGATGGAATCAGTGGTGGCGGCGTCAGGGACCCAGGTTACGAAGATGTCCGATTCGAGCTCGTTGGCCTTTTCAGCGGACCACGGGATGAAGAATTCCTTGGAGCCCTTCGAGTTCTCCTCGACAACGGGAGCCAGCGTCATGCCGATCTCCGAGAGGAAGCGCGGACGGTTGTCGTTGGCCGTGTAGACGTTCACGCCGTCGCTCTTGGCAGGTTCCAGGTTGCCGTAGATGAAGCTCTTGCCGGCCAGCTGCGGGTACTTGGAGACCTTGTCCTTGATGGTGGCCTCGGTGTCGGAGACCAGCTTGGCAGCCTCCGCTTCCTTGCCCAGGGCCTTGCCGATGATGCTGGTGGAATCCTGCCAGGACGTGCCGTAGGCGATTTCGGGGTGGGCGACAACCGGCGCGATTTCGCTGAGCTTCTTGTAGTCCTCTTCCGTCAGGCCGGAGTAGGCGCCCAGGATGACGTCCGGGTTGAGCTTGGCGATCTCCGTGAAGTTGATGCCGTCCGCCTCGGAGAACTGGACCGGCGCCTTCCCGGTGCCGAAGCCGGCGCCGAGCTCTTCCAGCTTGGCGTCCTTCCACGGCGTGGATCCCTTGTCATTGCCGCCCCACTCATTTTTGGGAACGCCGACCGGAACAACGCCCAGGGCAAGCGCAACATCGTCGTTGACCCAGGAAACCGTGACGACACGCTGCGGCTGGGACTCGATGGTGGTCTCACCGAAGACGTGCTTGATGGTGACGGGGAACTGCGAACTGGCTGACTGGCTCGCCGCTGCGGTGCCGGCGCCGGATGCTGCCGGACCGGTGGAGCAGGCGGTGAGTGAAAGGGCGGCGGCGGCCAGGACGGCCGTCGCAGTGCCTGCGGTCTTGAGCAGGGCGCGGCGTGGGAGAAGGGAAGCCACGGGACTCCTTAAGTAAGTGATGCGAACTCAAGTAAGGCTAGCCTATCCTTCTGTGAATTACGGAAGCTTTGCGTAACGTAATTGTCTCAATGCTCCCCGCCGGGCCAGGTCCGGGTCAAAAGTGAGGAGTCACACGGCCAAATATGTGGAGCGTTCGGGGTGAACAGTGGTTCACTCTAAAGAGAGTAAACACGCGTTCACCCCGGTGGCCAGCACACGCCAGAAGGTTCCATGACCCAATCCCGCAGCAGATCCCTGTCACCCGGCGCCATCACGGCGGTCCTCGCGCTGAGCGGAACCGTAGTGGCGCTCATGCAGACCCTCGTGGTGCCGCTCCTTCCGGATTTCCCCGGAATCCTCGGCGTGACGGCCGACGACGCCTCCTGGCTCGTCACCGCCACGCTCCTCTCCAGCGCCGTGGCCACCCCGATTGTGTCCCGCAGCGCGGACATGTACGGGAAACGCAAAATGATGGTGATCTGCCTCGCCATCATGGTTACCGGTTCGGTGGTGGCAGCCGTCGGGGGAAGTTTCCTGTGGCTCATCGTCGGCCGGGCATTGCAGGGGTTCTCCTCGGCCTTGATTCCCGTGGGCATCAGCATCATGCGTGACGAGCTGCCCAAGGAAAAGATGGGCTCCGCCGTCGCCCTGATGAGTGCCACGCTGGGCATCGGCAGCGCCCTGGGCCTCCCACTCGCCGGAGTTCTCTACGAAAGCCTGGGCTGGGAATCCATCTTCTGGGTCTCCGCTGCCGCCGGTACCCTGCTGCTCGCCGCCGTCGTCCTGGTGGTCCCCGAATCCAAAGTGCGCACGCCGGGCCGGTTCGACTACCTCGGCGCAGTGATTCTCTCCGGCGCCCTGGCGGCACTGCTCCTGGCCATCTCCAAGGGCGGCTCCTGGGGCTGGGGTTCGGAGCCGGTACTGCTGCTGTTCCTGGCCGCCGCAGTCCTCCTTGCCGCCTGGCTGCCGTACGAACTGAAGGTCAGCCAGCCGATGGTGGACCTCCGCACGTCCGGCCGGCGCCCTGTCCTGCTGACCAACCTGGCGTCCCTCCTGGTGGGCTTCGCCATGTTCGCCAACATGCTCCTGACCACCCAGCAGCTTCAGCTGCCCGCCTCCACCGGTTACGGGTTCCAGCTGAGCGTGATCACCGCGGGCCTCTGCATGGTCCCGTCCGGCCTGGCCATGGTGGTTTTCGCTCCCGTTTCTGGCGCGATCATCCGGCGTTTCGGCGGGAAGTCGGCGCTGATCGCGGGTGCCGCCGTCATGGTCGTCGGCTACGTGGGCCGCGTCTTTTTCTGGGATTCCATTGCGTCGGTGATCATCGGCTCCACAGTGGTGAGCATCGGCACCGCCATCGCCTACGCCGCGATGCCCACCCTGATCATGGGCGCCGTGCCCATCACCGAAACAGCCTCGGCCAACGGCCTCAACAGCCTGGTCCGGTCCATTGGAACCTCGACGTCGAGCGCAGCCGTCGCCGCCGTCCTCACGTCCGTGACCCTCACCGTGGGATCCGCCCGGCTGCCGTCCTTTGAGGCGTTCAAGGACGTCTTCTGGATGGCTGCCCTGGCGTCCGCCGCTTCCATGGTGGCTGCGGTGTTCATACCCCGGGCCGCGGCCGCCGCCCAGGCAGCACTCCCTGCACCCGCCGCCGAACTGGTGGTGCAGGGACGCGTCCTGACAGCCGACCGCCGACCCGTCACTCCCGCCGTCGTCACCGTCCTGCAGACCGGCGGCGAACCGGTGGACTGGAGCCGGGTGGACAGCGACGGCAACTATTCCGTGGCGCTGCCCGGCGCGGGCAAGTACCTCATGGTGGCCAATGCCGCCGGCTGGGCGCCGATGGCGGAGGTATTCGACTTTGACGGCCGCACGCTGCAGCAGAATTTCCATCTGGAGGACCGCCTGGAACTCGCCGGAACCGCGTCAGCGGACGGCGCAGTACTGCCGGACGCGGTAGTGACGCTGCTGCAGGCGTCCGGTGAACATGTGGCTACCGTGCGGACCAATTCAGCGGGCCGGTATTCGCTGCCGCTGCCCTTTGCCGGCCGCTACATCGTGACCCTGCTGCACCCGGCGACCCACCAGGCCATGGCACGGAAACTGGCGGTGGACAACCGCTCAGTGTCCGCGGACCTGGCCATGGACTCCCCGGCCGGGCAGCTGGTGGACGCATGAGCGCGGCCGGGATGTCCAGCCGGGATGCCGTCCTGGACTCCGCCGGGAGGCTGTTCGGCGAACGCGGCTACCGCGGCGTGACCGTCCGCGACATCGCCTCCGACGCCGGCGTCTCGGCGGCGCTGGTGATGAAGCTGTACGGTTCCAAGGAGAAACTGTTCGCCGCCGCCAAACCGGACGAGTCGTTGCTGTCTGAACTCGACGTCCCGGCCGCGGAGCTGGGCGCGACGCTCGTGTTCCGCGTGTTGATGCGGCGGGAGCGCGGGCTGCAGGAGCCGTGGGCCATGCTCCCGTTCAGCATCCAGGACTCCCCGACGCCCGACGCCGCCCGCGCAGACACGCGCGAACGGTACCTTGCAAGCATGGCCGGGCTCCTCGAAGACACGACGCCGGACCGGCGTTACGCTTCCACGGTGGTGGCGCTCATGACGGGTTTTGGCGAGGCTGTGCGCACGCTCGGCATGTTCGAAGGCTGGGATTTCGACGAGCTGGTGGCCCACTACGGGGCGATCGTCCAGTCCCAAATCGACGCCTGCCGGGCAGCCCGTCCCTGACAGGCCGGCCGGCACTTTCCCGAACGCTCTCTCAGATCCTGCACCCAATTCCCGGACGCTCTCTCACATCCTGGATCCGCCGAAACCCGGCAGGAAGTGAGAGAGGATCCCGCTGGGCGGGTGAGGTCAGCGCAGGACGATGTCCACCGGGTTCGCCTCGGACCTCCACTGCCCGTCGGCCCCTCCCCCGATCACGGGTGCGGTGAGCACACCGGAGCGGTTGGTGCGCTTGTCCCGCAGGATTTCCGTCACGGAGCCGAGGTGCCTGGACAGGTCGATCACGTTCTCCGGCGCCGCCAGCAGCAACTGGAAGCCGAATTCGTGCAGCGCCTTGATGCCCGCCCCGGCGAACTCCTCCGACGCGAGGACAAACGCCTCGTCCATCATCACGGTGCCGTAGGTGGTGAAGCCCTGCTCGGCGATGCCCAGCTGGTAGCTCAGGGCAGCGGCCATGATGAACGCCGTGAACCGCTGCCGCTCGCCGCCGGACATGGAGCCCGTGTCCGCGTGCATGAACACGTCGGTCCGTTTGCTGCCGCGCGGGCCCTGTACCTCGCGGTGCTCCTTGCATTGGATGAAAAGGTGCCCGCGCACGTCCAGCACCTCTGCCCGCCAGCGCCGGTCCTCCGGCGTCTGCGAGCCCAAACGCTTCACGAGCGTTTCCAGCGACTTGTAGCGGTTGGTGAGCTCGGCGTCGTCGTCCGTTTCCGGGCTGGAGGCGCCGGAACCCGTAGCCGCCGCACCTGCGGAACGCGCGGGCCGGGTGTGCCGGGTCCGCAGTGCGTTCTGGATGGCGTCCTTGAACTGCTTCGCGCTGGGCGGCAGCGTCTGTTTGATGTCCAGTTCCAGGAAGCTGCCCTCGTGGAAGTTGACCTCGGACAGGATCCCGTTCAGCGGCAGGATCCGGCTGGTGATGGACCGGCGCTCCTCGTCCAGCAGGTGCAGCAGCGTGCTGAACGATTCGTGCGTGCGCTGGTTGAAGAACTGCCGGAACTCGGCCTCCTGCGCGGGCAGGCCGTCGCTGACAATGGCGTGGTACCGGGCCTCGAACTCCCCTGCGGCGCCGATGGACGTGCCGTGGTCCGCGGAGATCGCCGTGCCCCATTCCCGCACGAACCCCTCGAACATCCGGGTGAGCCGCTCTGACGTGGCCTGGCCGCGGGACTCGGCCGCGTGCAGCTCGGCGAGGAGCCGGGTCCGCACCTGGTTGGCTACGTTGTCCAGCTCGTGCATTTCCGTGATGTCGCCAGCGCCGGCAAAGTAGGGTTCCAGCGCGGTAACGGTGGCGTCCGACGGCGGTGCCTGGCCCAGGCGCGTCCGCGCGGCGTCCAGCAGCGAATCCGCGGCGGTGAGCTGCTGGTCCAGCGCCTTGTATTCACTCTGCAGGACTGCTGCGGCTTCGGTGCTGGACTGGTGCTTCTGCCGGATCGCTTCTATGTTTGCCCGCAGCGGTTCCAGGTCGGCCTGCGCTGCGAGGGCATCCTGGAGGCGCTGCTCGATCTTCGCGAGCTCGTCCTGCGCCACCGCGGCGGACACCTGCTCCCAGGGCCGGTGGTCCTCGGCGATCCGGCGCAAGGCCTCCAGCTGGCGGGTCATTCCCTGGTGTGACTCTTCGCGGCTTTGCGCAAGTTCGGCGGCTTTGGCCAGTTCCCGCTGCAGGTCCTCCACCTGCGCGGCCACGAGCTCCAGCTTCGAGGCGTTGTCGAAGCCGAGGACGTAGTCCTGCCTGCTGGTGAAGCGGTCGTCCTTCTCCACGGTGTGGCGGTTTCGCTTGACCACACCGCCCAGGCTCAGGCCCTTGTCCAGCGCAGCGAGTTCGTTCGGGTCCTCGACGCAGGGGTAGGCGAAATCAACCGCGATCCGCTCACGGATCCACTGCCCGGCGTCGCCCGCCGTCCCGGTGGTGAGGATGTCCAGCTTGGTGAGCAGGTCGCCGTCGGCCACGTCCTCAACGGCCAGGGCGCCGCCGGCGAGCGGTTTGGACACGTCGACGGCGCGGAGCGCGCCGCGGATGGAGTGGTCGTTCAGGTAGCGGGTGACGGCCGCGAAGTGCACGCCGGGAACCAGCAGCGTGGTGGCGAGGTTCCGCAGCGCGCGTTCGGCGGCCGGCCGCCACTGCTCCTCCCCTTCGGCGAGGTCGATCAGCTCGCCGCCGAACGGCATCAGCTCCTCCGGCACGCCCGTTGCAGCGGCGATCGCGGTCCGGTTTTCAATGCTCGACGGCGGCAGCAGGGACTTGCGCGTCTTCAGCGAGACGAGTTCCTGCTGAGCCGCCGCAAGTTCGCGTTTCTTGGTGGCATGGCCGTCGAATGCCTCGAAGCGCAGCTCCTTGAGCGCTTCGGAGTCGTCCTGCAATTCGGCGGAGCGTGCGGCGGCCTGGGTGTGGGCCTGCTCCCAGCCCTCGGACGTCCACTCGAGATCGAGTCCGGCATCGGCCAGCGCCTTCCGCGCCGAGTCCTCGACCTGCTGGCGGAGCTTCAGCCCCACCCGGGCGTTTTCCAGCGACTGCTCTATCGCGGAGATCGCGTTGCCGCCCTGGTTGTTGTAGTCCGCTTCAAGCTGCCGCAGGTCCTTGGCCAGGCTGTCCCGGACCGCGCGCTCGGCGCCGAGCTCCTTGGCTTTCGACTGGGCGAGCCCCTTGAAGCGGGCCAGGGTCGTCTCGTGGACAGTTACGGCGAGCTGCTGCTTGTACGCATCGAACTCTTCGCCGGCAAGCTCGCGGAGCCGGTTCGCATCCAGCAGGGACTGCGCATATTCCTTGTTCAGGCCGGGAACCGGGGCGAGCTGGTCGCGCTGCTGGCGCACGTCCTCCAGCCGCTGGCGGATGGACATCAGGTTGCTGAATTCCTCGACGACGTCGTCCGCCGCGGCCAACGTGGCGGGCGCGTCCAGCACCTGGTCCCGGAAGAACGTGTTGACGCTGCCGCCGAGGCCCTTGCCGGCCTGGATCACGCGGAGCAGCGGCAGGGCCTGGTCCGAATTGATGCCCAGCAGGCGCCGGAACCGCTCGGCGAACGCCTTGTGCACATCGAAGACCTGGGCGTCCGGGAAGATCGCATCCAGCGCAGCCTTGGTGAAGCGCTTCTCCGCAATTCCCTCGATCGCGGCAAGGTCCAGCGGTTTGTTGTCAATCAGGTAGTACCGCCCGACGCTGGACTCCGTGCCGTTCTTTGGCAGGTCGAACAGCGCCGACACCGTCACCTTCGTGCCGGCCGCGTTATCGAACGTCAGGGCCACGGCGGACCACGTGGCACCGGGCCGCTGGAAGGCACTGGCCGAGCCTTCACCCACAGCCTTGTCCCCCACCTTGCCGCGCATGTAGGTGAACGTGGTCCGCTTGTCCTCCACGGCGCCGGAGCGCTGGGCGGCGGCCTCGTTGGACCGCGGCCTCGCATCGAAGACCCGCAGCATGGCGTCGAACAGCGTGGACTTGCCGACGCCGGAGTTGCCCGTAAGCAGGGTGCCGTTGCGGTCCACGTGCATCGTGTGGGCGCCATGGAACGTGCCCCAGTTGACCACCTGGACCAGCGCGAGCCGCATCTGGCCGGGGTTGGTGAGCTCGCCCATCGGCAGCATGGTTGCGATGCTCACTTGGTACTTCCTTCCTCGTCTTCAGTGTCGTCATCCGAGCGAACGGGATTCTCGCCGTCGAGTTCCAAAAGGGGCTCGGTGCCCGCGGGGTCTGCCGTGGCAGCTACCAGGGCTTCGATGTGGGCGGGGATGTCGCCGATGTTCTCGAAGGGCAGGGCCAGCGGGAGGGCGTTGGAGATGGTGTAGACGTCGTCGAGGCCGGTGGTGATGAGGAGCTGGCGGGCCAGGAGCTTGGTGATGGCGCGGTTGACGACGTCGGAATCGCGCAGTGCGTCCTGCTGGCCGGAAGGCTGGTAGTGGGCCACGAGCTCGGCGATTTCCTCGCGCGTAATCGTTGGATCCGTCTGGGCCGTGACATGGCGGTCCAGGAGGAGCCGCAGGCGCAACAGCACGATGGTTTCCACGCGGCTGAGTGCACGCTGCTGGCGCAGGATGCTGGAGCGGGTGCTGCCGCCGATGGCGTCCGGGTCCACCGGGCGCAGCACTGCCACCTTGCGTTCGTGGTCCAGCTGGAGGGTCAGGAACAGCTCGGAAAGGCGGCTGCGGAGGATCAGCTGGTTGTCCAGCAGTGTGGTCCAGAGCTTTTCGTCCCGGCCGCCGTCGATGTACGGGCCCTTCAACAGCTTGACGAGGGCCTGGCGGACCTTCATGGGGAGCACGCCGGTATCGCCCGGGAACAGCGCGGCGCCATCCACGAAGGTGTCCCGCGGGGTCACGGTGAAGGGGTCGGGGTGGGCATGTTCCGGGGCCGGAGGGGCTTCCGGGCTGTCCCCGTCGACGGCGGCATCCGCCGTCGTCGTAATCTCTTCAGTCATGCGAATCCTTTGTGAGGGTGACCACCGGGAGGAAAGCCTTGCGGGTGGTGCCGTCTATCTGTTCGAAGTCGATGGCATCCCAGCCGGCGCGGTCAAAGCCGGCGCCGTCCTGCAGTGCGTGGGACAGCAGCGCGCGGATGGAGTTGATGTGGCGTTCCTCCGGCGGAAGCTGCCCCCAGGCCTCCGGGAGGGTCGCGGCCCCGGCGAGCGCGGCGCGGATGGCTGCCGGTCTGGCCTTTCCGGTGCGCGGCGAGCGCACGCGGTCCGAATCGTTGAACGCGATGGGATCGGCAAGCCTGGGTGGCGTTGCGAACTCGTCCGGGTCGAAGAGCTTGACCATGGCCAACGATTCGAAGCCCGCATTGAAGAGCACCGGTCCGGGCACCAGTCCCGGGCGTTCCCGTTCGTAAGGCAGTGAGCGGATGGCCTGTTCGGCTTCACGCAGCACCTTCCGCAGCCGCACGGACTGGCGGAAATCGTCGCTCTGCACGTACGTGTTGAGGCTTTCACTGAGCTTGCCGTAGATCCGCTGGATCTGGCTGTGCTGGGTCCGGAGTTCGGCCACCAGGTTCTTCAGCGTCTCCCGGTCCTCATGGCTGAGGTCGTCCGCGAACTGGCGGCTGAGCACCTCGCCGATCGCCGAGCGGAAACGCAGCTGCTGCTGGGGATCCTCCAGGAATGCGGTGAACGAACGGAACGTCCTGCCCTCAGGGCTCTGCCGGAGCCGCTTGTCCGCCTCCAGCACCTGCGCCATGGTGGCACCCTTGCTGAGGGACTCCTCGATGATCTGGTTGCGGAGCTCGCCCACCAGTTCCTCGATCCGGTCGCGCATCTTCTTGTAGTCCGCCGGCAGGCTGGCTGCGAGGTCCAGGATGTTTCCGGCGGCCTCCACGGCCTCGTCGTCGTCCAGCAAGCCGTCGAAGTCGCCGGAGCTGATGTCTTCGATGAGCTGCTGCCGCTCCTCGATCTCGTCCTCGAGGGACTCCAGCCGGGCGGTCTGGTCCGGGTTCGTCTCATTGGCGAGCTTTTCGACGTCGCCCAGCAGTGTCCCCAGCCGGGAACCGTTCAGGGTGGAGCGTTCGCTGGAGAGGCTGTCCAGGAAGGCGAGCACGCGGGCAGCGGGCTCCGTGACTTCGTACACGATCTGCCCCGACTGGTTGCGGCGGGTCAGGAAATTCTTGCGGGTCCATTCATCGCCGAACGACTTCCCGTTGGCCATCCCGCCCAGCCCGGGGTCCTGGCGGCGGAGCTGCTCAAGGAAGGCATCGACGTCGGCATGGAACTCTTCCAGCGGAAGCTGCGGACGGGTTCGGGTGAAGGAAGCCTGCAGGACTGCGATAACCCAGGGGGCGGACCTGGTGAGCGCCCAGGCCGGCCCTTTGGTCAGGAGTTCGAGGTCCCGGAGCCGGGCACTGATCGCGTCCGAGGAGGACGGGGCGGATCGGGACACACACTCTCCTTCAGCTGCCGCAAGACTCGTCGGGCAGCGGAAAACCCGAAAACTGCCAACTACAAGGTTAACGCAGTGGGCCCGCGCGGGCAGGCCGGGCCCCCGGTGGCGGCTGCACCGCTCGCCAGTCCTGTTACGCATGTTACTGGTGGGGTTTCAGTGACCGCGCTGTGACCTACGCCCCGGTAGCATTTCGATCCCGTATCAACCCCCGCGCCACGGCACGCCGGGTCTGGTTGGCAGTGCCGCCCGCACCCTACGCTCGTGCTACTTGATCCATCCAGGCAATGACGCAGGGGGAAACCATGCAGTTCGATCTCAGCGCAGTTGAAACAGGCACTCTGGTGTTTATTGGAACACTGGTGTTTGCGATGCTGATTGTGGGTTTCATGATGACGGCCGCTTTCCTGGCCATGGTGCTCGTGGGGGTGGGCCGCTTCGCCTGGTTCATCGTCGCAGGCACCCTGCTGGGACTGGTCCACGGCATCAACCACCTGTGGGACCGGCTGGTGCACCACGCCTCCACCGTGGAACTCCCCGGCGACTTTCAGGGCCAGCCTGCCCCTAGCACGGGAACTTACCCGCGGGTAGCATTGAGGGACAGCTGAAGGGTTCTCCACCCGAGGCGGACCCAGGGCTCGAGCCGGCCACCCCGGTTAGAGGAGATGCCCCGTGAGCTCTGCCACTGACAGTCCCGCCGCCGACGTTCCCGTCGCCCCCGAAAAAATCGGGCCTGAGGCCACAGAAGCCGATGCCCGCGCCATCACCGAGGCCGCCCGGGAAAGTTCCTGGGACCGGCCCAGCTTCGCCAAGGGCTTGTACCTGGGCAGCTTCGACCTCTCGCTCATCCATCCCTGGCCTGAGGCCCGGAGCGAGGATGTGGAACGCGGCGAAGAGTTCATGGCCCGCCTCACCGCCTACTGCAGGACGATGTCCGGCCGCGTGATCGAGCGGGACGCCAGGATTCCGGACGGATACCTTGCCGGCTTGGCCGAGCTGGGCGTCTTCGGCATGAAGATCCCCCGCGAATACGGCGGCCTGGGGCTCTCCCTGGTGTACTACGGCCGGGCGCTTGCCCTCCTGGGTTCGGTGCACCCGAGCCTCGGCGCCCTGCTCTCCGCCCACCAGTCCATCGGCGTGCCGGAGCCCGTGAAGGTGTTCGGCACCGCGGAACAGAAACAGGAGTACCTTCCCCGCTGCGCCGCCGGCGCCATCACGGCGTTCCTGCTGACGGAACCGGACGTCGGAAGCGACCCCGCCCGGATGGGCAGCACCGCGGTTCCCACGGACGACGGCGACGCCTACATTCTGGACGGCGTGAAACTTTGGACCACCAACGGCGTGATAGCGGAGCTGGTGGTGGTCATGGCACTGGTGCCGCAACACACGGATTCCGATGGCACCGTCCACAAGGGCGGCATCAGCGCTTTCGTGGTGGAAATGGACTCCCCCGGCATCACGGTGGAAAACCGCAACGCCTTTATGGGGCTGCGCGGCATCGAGAACGGCGTGACGCGGTTCCACCAGGTGCGCGTACCCGCAGCAAACCGCCTTGGCCGGGAAGGCCAGGGCCTGAAGATTGCCCTCACCACCCTGAACACCGGACGGCTTTCCATTCCGGCCCTCTGCGTGGCGTCCGGCCGGTGGAGCCTGAAGATCGCCCGCGAATGGTCCAACGCCCGCACCCAGTGGGGCCGGCCGGTGGGAAGGCACGAAGCCGTGGGCAAGAAAATAGCGTTCATCGCCGCGAGTGCCTTCGCCCTGGACGCCGTGTTCGAACTGTCCGCCGAAATGGCCGACGCCGGCCAGAAGGACGTCCGGATCGAGGCCGCCCTCGCCAAGCTCTGGTCCACGGAGATCAGCTGCAGAATTGCGGACGAACTGGTGCAGATCCGCGGCGGGCGCGGTTTTGAGACGGCGGATTCCCTGGAGGCCCGCGGCGAGCGGGCGGTGCCGGCCGAACAACAGCTCCGGGACCTCCGGATCAACCGGATCTTCGAGGGTTCCTCGGAAATCATGAAGCTCCTGATTGCCCGTGAAGCCGTGGATGCGCACCTGGCCGCCGCCGGGGACCTGGCCTCCGCGGAGGCCAGCCTTTCCGACAAGGCGAGGGCCGCCGTCGGCGCTTCAGGCTTCTACGCGAAGTGGCTGCCCAAGCTGGTGGCGGGCGCCGGGATGGACCCGCGGTCCTACACGGAATTCGGCAGGCTTGCCAAGCAGCTGAGGTTCGTTGAGCGGTCCTCGCGCCGGCTTGCCCGGCAGACGTTCTACGGGATGGGCCGCTGGCAGGCCAAGCTGGAACACAAGCAGGCGTTCCTGGGCCGGATTGTGGACATCGGCGCCGAGCTGTTCGCCATGGCGGCGTGCTGCTCGCGGGCCGAAGGCTTGCTTCACACCTCACCCGAGCAGGCAGGCACCGCCTATGAGCTGGCCGAAGCCTATTGCGAGCAGGCGCGCGTCCGCGTTGACGAATACTTCGACCAGCTGTGGCGGAACACCGACGACGCCGACCGCGAACTGACGGAGAAGGTGCTCGCCGGCGACTACACCTGGCTGGAGGCCGGCGTCCTGGACCAGTCCGAAGGCACCGGACCATGGATCGCCGATGCGTCCCCCCGGGCGTCCGTGAAGGAGAACCTGCATCGCAAATACCGCTGATTCACGCCGTTTTTCGACCCGCCGGAGATGCTAAGCACCCTTGCTACCACTGCCATGGCGTGGTTAGGTGGACGTAGGACCACCATGCACGTCTCCGCATAGCGGTGGCCCGCCCAAGCAATGGGCGCGGTTCAATCGATGAAAGCGAGAACGCCTGATGAGCAGCACAGTAGGGCCCGAAGACAGACAGTCGCGACGCGCCGCACGCGCTGAGGGCGCCGACAGCGTCGACGCCACACGGATGGACGGCGGCCGCGTCGAAGACAGGCTGGAGGGCCGGCGCAGCTACGCTGACGCCCCGCAGGCCAGCCGCGATTACGACGCCGGCACGGATTACGACGACGACACCCGCGCCTACGCGGTGCCGCCCACGGGCGGACACGCCCTGGCAGCCGACCCGACTGCCGCCACCCGCGAGACCGTGGTTGCCCGCGAAAAAGAGCAGTTCGGCGGGATCAAGATCGGTTCCGCCTTCTTTGGCTGGCTGGCCGCGACGGGAATGGCCGTCCTGCTGACGGCCTTGGTCGCAGCTGCCGGAACTGCCGTGGGGCTCGCCACCAGCACGGACGTGAACGAGGCAGTGAACCAGGCCTCCTCCGACCAGAGCGTGGGCCTGGTGGGGATCATCGTGCTGCTGGCCATCCTCTTTGTGGCCTACTACTGCGGCGGCTACGTTGCCGGCCGCATGGCGCGGTTCAACGGTGCCAAGCAGGGCTTCATGGTGTGGATCTGGGCCGTGATCTTCGCAGTGGTTGTTGCAGTGCTGGCGATGATCGCCGGCGAGCGCTTCAACATCCTGGCCAGCCTGAACAGCTTCCCGCGCATCCCGGTGAATGAGGGACAGCTGACCACCACCGGCATCATCGCCGCCGTCGTCGTGGCCGTCGTGGCCATGATCGGGGCCGTACTGGGCGGCCTGGCCGGAATGCGTTTCCATCGCAAGGTGGACCGGGCCGGCTTCACGCCGGTGGAGGCTGACGCTGACCGGTAAAGCATGACCGGACCTAGGGCATGATGGCGTCGAGGTAGTACCAGCGGCGGTCCACGCGCACGAACCTGCTGGTTTCGTGGTGGACCCCCCGTTCTCCGTCATGCCGGAAATGGGCCTTGAACTCCACGGTCCCCTCCGAATCCAGGGGTCCGCCGCGGCCGGTGGAAACGATGTCCAGGCGGCGCCACTGCATGGCCGGATCGAGTTCGAGTTCCGCAGGCCGCGTGTCCGGATGCCAGGTGCGGAGCAGGTAGGCGGCATCCTGCACCACAAAGGCGCTGTACCGGGAACGCATGAGCTGCTCCGCCGTAGGGGCATCTGCGTCGCCGCGATGGAACCGGCCGCAGCAGTCCGCATACTGCTCACCGGACAGGCACGGGCAGTTTCCGTTGTGGGGCACAGGTGGTCCTTTCGGGATGGCTGGCGGGCCCCGACAGGGGCGCTTCCGACTATAGGGCCAGACCGAACGAAACGGGCGTGTCATATCCGGTAACAGCTTCGACACAACCCCGGCACGGCGCCCGCTGCGGGCGTGTTGCCCGGCAAAAGTCCGTATTGTTAAGGGGTGCCGATCGCCGGGTATGACTTCCCGTGCACAGGCGCTGCAGGCGTGAGGAGAGGTAAATGGGAGATCCCACCACCATTGCCCTGAACCTGACCTTTTTTGGCACGCTCGGTGTGGCCTTCGTCATGTTCATCGGACTGTTCCTGGTTTTCGTGGCCACGCTGCTGATTGCAGGGCTGGGCCGGCTGGTCGGCGTCACCGTGATGGCGCTCGTCGGGCGCCGCCCTGCGAGGCCTTCCCGCCCCGCCGTGTCCTCCCGTCCCACTGAGTCCTTCCGTCCCGCGGTGCAGTCCGGGAAAACCCCGGCCCGCGCTCCACGCCCACCCAAACCGCAAGTCCATCAGGCGCGCGCAGGGGCCGTCCGGCGCGAAGCCCCGGCACTCTCCGGGGATTGGGCTGCGGCCGTTGCCCGCGCCGATGCCCGTGCCGCCGCCCGCGCCAAGGCCGCAGCAGCGCCCGAAGTGAAGGTCACCGTCCGCGATCTCCCCAGCCCGGATGCCCCGGTGGAAGAGGTCAAGGCAATAGCGCCCCTGGTGGAGTCCGCCACGGACCAGCACGACACGGTCAAGGCCATTCCGCGTTCCTTCGAAAAGCCCCCGGGACCCGGGCGGATGGCCATGCTGGACACCGGCTCCCTGGTTTCCCTGGCCGGGCATCCCGGCGCCGTGAAAGGCACGCTCCCGGCGGAGCACCGCCGCGCGGGCTGATTCACAATTCGTCATTGACGCCCGCTGCGTTACTCCGCACTACGCAGCACTAAGAAGTGCTTCACCCGGCGGCCTCCGAACGACCACTTTTGGGTAGCCTCATGACGATCCACAGCAATCAGCCGTGGGAGTCAAGCGTGAGGAAACCGGGAATGAGCCTCAACCAGCTACGGGTGTTCGGGCGCAGCGGGACACTGATCAGTCCGCTCACGTTGGGCACCATGAACTTCGGCGAGGGCGCCGCGGCAGCCCCGGACGGTTCGGGCGCCTCGGCCCAGGGCTATGCGCCCACTGGCGCCGATGAAAGCATCCGCATCATCCACGCGGCGCTGGATGCCGGCATCACCGCAGTGGACACGGCCGACGTCTACTCCCAGGGGCAGAGCGAGCAGGTGGTGGGCCGAGCACTCAGGGGCCGCCGCGACGACGTCTTCATCGCTACTAAATTCCACGGCCAGATGAGTGCCAACCCGGCGCACTCCGGCAACTCAAGGCGCTGGATCATGCAGGCAGTGGAGGGCAGCCTCCGCCGCCTGCAGACGGACCGGATCGATCTTTACCAGGCACACCGTCCGGACTACAACACCGACGTCCTGGAAACCATCACGGCACTGAACGACCTCATCCGCCAGGGAAAAATCCTCTACTACGGAACGTCCGTGTTTACTCCGGCGCAGCTGGTGGAGGCCCAGTGGCTGGCCACCACCAACCACCTCATTCCGCCCGTGGCCAACCAGGTCCCCTATTCGATGCTGGTCCGCGGCACCGAACGCGATGTCCTTCCGATCGCCCAGCAGTACGGCCTGGGCGTGCTGGCTTACGGACCGCTGGCCGGCGGCTGGCTGTCCGGGAGTTTTGTCCTGGACGCCGGGAAGCCGCCCACGCGGGTCCACTCCCTCCCGGGCCGGTACGACATCTCCGGCCCGGCGAGCGAACGGAAGCTGCTCGCCGCTGATTCCCTGGCCCGGCTGGCGGACAAGCTCGAACTGCCGCTGGTGGACCTGGCGGTCGGTTTCGCGCTGAACCATCCTGCCGTCAGCAGCGTAATTGTGGGCCCCCGGAGTGAGGAGCATCTGCGGGCCTACCTGAAAGCCGCGGACACAGTGCTGGACGAAGCCGTCCTGGACGCGATAGACGAACTGGTGCCGCCCGGCACCAACTTTGTGGAGCGGGACGCCGGCGCCGTGGTCCCCTCCCTCGAGTATGCGGAACTGCGACGGCGATAAGACGGCAATAAGGGAGGCAGTCCGAGGAAAGCCCTTACCCTGAGCAACCAAGTGGGCTACGGTGAAAACCATGGAATTCAGATACCTTGGCAACAGCGGCTTCAAGATCTCCGAAATCACCTTCGGCAACTGGCTCACGCACGGCTCCCAGGTGGAGAACGATGTGGCCACCCAGTGCGTGCGGGCGGCGCTGGACGCTGGAATCAGCACCTTCGACACCGCCGACGTCTATGCCAACACGGCGGCAGAGAAGGTCCTGGGCGAGGCATTGAAGGATGAGCGCCGCGAGTCCCTGGAGATCTTCACCAAGGTGTTCGGCCCCACCGGGCCCAAGGGCCACAATGATGTGGGGTTGTCCCGGAAGCACATCATGGAGTCCATCAACGGTTCGCTGACGCGCCTCCAGACCGACTACGTGGACCTGTACCAGGCGCACCGCTACGACTATGAGACGCCACTGGAAGAGACCATGCAGGCCTTCGCGGACATTGTCCGGCAGGGCAAGGCGCTGTACATCGGCGTGAGCGAGTGGACTGCCGACCAGATCCGGGACGGCCATGCCCTGGCCAAGGACCTGGGATTCCAGCTGATCTCCAACCAGCCGCAGTATTCCATGCTGTGGCGGGTCATCGAAGCCGAAGTAATCCCCGCCTCCGAAGAGCTCGGCCTCTCCCAGATCGTCTGGTCCCCCATGGCCCAGGGTGTGCTGAGCGGCAAGTACAAGCCGGGGAAGCCCGCCCCGGAGGGCAGCCGGGCCACGGATACCAAGGGCGGTGCCCGGATGATCGAACGGTGGATGTCCGACGAAGTGCTCAGCGGCGTGCAGCAGCTCAAGCCGATCGCGGCGGAAGCCGGCCTCACCATGGCCCAGCTGAGCATCGCGTGGGTGCTGCAGAACAAGAACGTTGCCTCCGCCATCATGGGCGCCTCCCGTCCCGAACAGATTGCCGGCAACGTCGCGGCCGCCGGCGTGAAGCTGGACCAGGGGATCATGGACAAGATCGATGACGCCATCGGGTCCCTGGCTGAGCGCGACCCGGGCCAGACCAAGTCACCGGCATCCCGGGAAGCCTAACCGTGGCGCCCGGTTCCCTGCCCGATCTGGCTGTCACGGGATCCAGCGGACATCTGGGCGGACTGGTCGCCAGGATCCTTGCCGACGCCGGGCAGCCGCAGCGGCTGCTGGTGCGCGACGCCGCGCGGGCACCAGACCTTCCGGGCGCCGTTCCGGTGGTGTCCACGTATGCGGACCCCGAGCTGGCCGGGACCTCTCTGGCCGGGGTGAAAACGCTGCTGATGGTGTCCGCTGCGGAAGCCGAGGACAGGCTCCGGACGCATTACGCCTTCGTGGATGCGGCAGCGGACGCCGGGGTTGAGCACATCGTGTACACGTCCTTTTTCGGCGCCTCCGCGAACTGCACCTTCACACTGGGCCGGGACCACTACGCCACCGAGGAACGCATCAAGGCCTCCGGAATGAACTACACGTTCCTGCGGGACAACCTGTACCTCGACTTCCTGCCGCTCATGGTGGGAGAGGACGGCGTGATCCGCGGCCCCGCGGGCGACGGCGTGATGGCGGCCGTGACCCGCGGGGACATCGGCCGGTGCGCGGCGGCGGTGCTGGCCGCTCCGGAGATGCACGTGGGACGAACCTACGACCTGACCGGCCCGGAGGACCTTTCGCTGCAGCGGGCTGCCGAACTCCTCACCGCGGGCACGGGCCGGACCATCAGCTACCACTCCGAAACCGTGGAGGAGGCCTATGCCTCCCGGGCCTCCTTCGGCGCGCCGGACTGGCAGCTGGACGCCTGGGTGAGCACCTACACGGCGATTGCCAACGGCGAACTGGCCGGCCCGACGTCGGACGTTCGAGTCCTCACGGGCAGGGAACCGCAGGGGCTCGCGGACTTCCTCCAAGAGGCGCATCACCTCTAGGGGCTGCCGCTTGACGCCCCGGCAGCGGCGGCGTAGACCAGTGCCATGACGAAGCAGATTTCCCGGCGCCGTCAGTCCGCGAAGCCCTCGGCGCATGCAGGAGAACCTACGCACGGCCCGCTCACCGCAGAGGAACTGCAGCTGGCGGTCCGGAACCACTCGATGCCGCTGGAAGCCTTGCGGGAGGACACCACACCGCCCGGGCTCCACTACGTCCTGACCCATTTCGACATCCCGTTCATCGACGCGGACTCATGGCACCTGAGGATCGGCGGCGCGGTGCAGCGGGCGGTTGAGATCAGCCTCAGGGCCCTCCGCCGGGACCCGAGCATCAGCATTCCGGTCACGCTGGAGTGCGCCGGCAACGGCCGCTCCCTGCTGCATCCGCGGCCGCTGAGCCAGCCGTGGCGGCTCGAAGGCGTGGGAACGGCGGAGTGGACCGGCGTTCCGCTGGCCTACCTCCTGGCCCAGGCGGGCGTTGACGACGACGCCGTCGAGGTGGTGTTCACGGGCGCTGATACCGGGATCCAGGGCGGAGTCAGGCAGCAGTATGCGCGAAGCCTGCCCATCAAGGAGGCTATGCGCCCCGACATCGTCCTGGCGTACGAGATGAACGGCCGCGAACTGCCGCCGCAGCACGGCTACCCGCTGCGGCTGGTGGTGCCCGGCTGGTACGGCATGGCCAGCGTCAAATGGCTGGAATCCATCCACGTGGTGACCCACCCCTTCGAGGGGTTCCAGCAGGCAGTGGCGTACCGCTACCAGAAGGACGCGGACGACGCCGGCACTCCGGTCTCGCGGATCAGGGTCCGTTCGCTGATGATCCCGCCGGGCATCCCGGACTTCTTCACCCGCAGCAGGGTCCTGTCCCCCGGCCCCGTCATGCTCCAGGGCCGGGCCTGGTCCGGTGAAGGCTCCGTGGTCCGGGTGGAGGTGGGGATCGACGGAAAGTGGGTGCCCGCGCATCTGGGACATCCGGCCGGACCGTTTGCCTGGTGCGAATGGACGCTGCCGTGGGTGGCGGACCGGGGCGAGCACGAGCTCGCCTGCCGGGCCACCGACGCCACCGGATCAGTGCAGCCGCTGGAGCAGGCCTGGAACTACCAGGGCATGGCCAACAACGTGGTGCAGCGCGTGAAGGTGACCGTCGAGTAGCTGCCGGCCAGTCCCCAAACAGCCCGCTTAGCAGCCTTCGAAGTCGGTCAGCACTTTGACCTTGCCCGCCGACGCGGATGCGGGGTCGAAGGTGTAGCCCAGCCATTCCCGGGCCAGCCTGCGGGCAAGTTCCACGCCCACCACGCGCTGGCCCATGGTGAGCACCTGGCAGTCGTTGGAGAGTACCGAACGCTCCACCGAGAACGAGTCGTGGGCCGTGGCTGCCCGGATCCCGTCCACCTTGTTCGCGGCGATGGCCACCCCGATTCCGGTGCCGCAGAACAGGATGGCCCGGTCCGCAAGGCCGTCCTTGATCATCTCCCCGGCGGCAATCCCCACGTAGGGGTACGGAGTGGTGAACTGCTCGGGGGCGTCGCTGCGGTTGACGCCGATGTCGATGATCTCGGTGACCCGCGGATCGTTCCGCAGGTCCTCCGCGATCCGGTCCTTGTAGTCCACGCCGGCTTCGTCGGCGCCCAGGATGAGTCGAATGCCCATGGGCTGTCCTTCCATTGTCATGACGGTGTTCCTGCGGTCCGGCGGCCTGCCGCCGCCGCTTCGGCTGAAACAGGGGCGGCAAGGTGCGGACCCATGACGGTGAAGATCATGGCCAGGGAGGTTGCCCCGGGGTCCGCGGTGCCCACGCTCTTTTCGGCGAGCGGCCGGGCGCGGCCTTTGAGCGGGCGCAGTGAGGCGGTGGCGGCCGCCGCCGTTGCTGCTGCGGCGGCGGCTTCGGCCCACGCCGCTGCGACGGGCTGTTCGCCGTGTCCGCCGCCGTCAGCCACCCGCCGGCTGAACGTTTCGGCGAAGGGCAGCAGGGCGTCCACCATGGTCTTGTCCCCGGTTTCCGCCTTGCCGAGGCCGGTGATCCGTGCCGCGAACGCCGTGACAGCGGATGCCAGGTCCGATGCTCCCGGAACGTGCCGGTCGCCGAGGGCTTCGCCGAAGGACCTCAACCCGGCTCCCCACAGCACGCCCGAGGTTCCGCCGGCTTTGTCAGCCCAGGCGTCCCCGGCGGCAGCCAGGACGGCGCCGGCTCCGGCGCCGCGGGCAGCGGCGTCCCCGGCTGCGGCCACGGCCGCGTCGATGCCGCGGACCATCCCGCGTCCGTGGTCTCCGTCTCCGGCGACGGCGTCCATGTCGCCCAGGCGGGCTTCGGCGCCGTGCAGGGAATCACGGGCGGCAGCCAGTGCTGTAAGGCAGCTCGCCGCATAGCCGCGCGACTCTTCAGTGGCCTCGAACGCATCCGGTGCGGCGGCGCCGTCGGACACTTCCTCCGCCATCCGGCCACCGGGCTCGAGGGCGGCATTGCCCCTCCGGTACGCCGGCGTCTCGGCCGGTGCGGTCCACAGCGGTTCCAGTTCGTCGTCCAGCCAGGTGATCGTGAGGGAGACGCCGGACATGTCCAGGCTGGTGACCAGTTCACCCACCTCCGGCATCACCAGCGTGTAGCCGGCGGCGCGGAGCAGCGGGGCAATGGTGAGCCAGAGGACAAAGAGTTCCTCGTGCTTGGTGGAACCGAGGCCGTTGAGGATGACGGCGATGCGGTCGCCGGCTCCGTGCGGGGTCTCGGCCAGCAGCCGGGAGACGAATTCCTGGCCCAGCTCTTTGGCGGGCGGCAGATCGGTGTCGAACAGGCCGGGCTCGCCGTGGATGCCCAGGCCCAGGCCCATCTGCCGGTCCTTGAGGGTGAACAGCGGGGTTTCGGCGCCCGGGAAGGTGCAGCCGTGGAAGGCGCTGCCGATAGTGCGGGTCAGGCTGTTGGCTTTGCGGCCAAGACGTACGACGTCGGCCAGGTCCGCACCTGCTTCGGCCGCCGCACCCATGATCTTGAAGACGGTGAAGTCGCCCGCGATGCCGCGGCGTTTCTCCGATTCCGACGGCGGAGCACTGGCGACGTCGTCCGTCACGAGGACGTTTTCCACCAGGATGCCCTCTGCTGCCAGCCGTTCGCTGGCCATCCCGAAGTTCAGGACGTCCCCGGCGTAGTTGCCGTAGGTGAACACGACGCCGGCACCCGAGTCCGCGGCCTTGGCCACGGCATAGGCCTGCTGCGCGGAGGGCGAGGTGAAGATGTTGCCCACCACGGCGCCGTCGGCCAGTCCCGTGCCGATCAGGCCGGCGAAGGCCGGGTAGTGGCCGGACCCGCCGCCGGCGAGGACTGCGACTTTGGGCTTGGCAGGGCGCCGGCGGCGCACGGCCCCGCCGGGCACCTGCCGAACCAAGTCTGCGTGGACGTCGCAGAACCCGGCAAGGGCTTCCTCGGCGAAGTCGGAAGGATCGTTGAAAATTCTGGTCATGGTGGGCTCTCTGGGCTGCGCTCGGTCTCCTGGATGGCGGAGGCTGCTAGTGGATGTGGCTTCCGCCGTTGATGTCGATGGTGGTTCCCGTGAGGTAGGCCGATTCTTCGGAGGACAGGAACGTGATGACGGCGGCAATCTCTTCCGTGGTGGCGTTGCGTCCCAGCGGGATGCCGGCGTTGATGGCGGCTTCCTGCTCTTCGGTGCTGCCTACGCGGATGTTGGTGTCCACGGCGCCCGGGGTGATGGCGTTGACGGTCACCCCGGTGGCACCGATTTCGCGGGCCAGGGCCTTGGTGAAGCCGAGGATGGCGGCCTTCGCGGCGGAGTAGGGGACCTTGCCGAACACGCCGCCGCCGCGCTGCGCGGAGACCGAGGACATGTTGACGATCCGGCCCCAGCCGCTGGCGATCATGTCCGGCAGGAACGCCTTGGTGACCAGGTAGGTGCCGGTGGCGTTCACGTCCATCACCTTGTGCCAGAGTTCCAGGGTGGTTTCCAGGAACGGCACCGGCGAGGTGATGCCGGCGATGTTGGCCAGGGCGCCCACGGCGGGAAGGTTGCCGGCGCTGACCTCGGCGGCGACGGCCTGGTAGGCGGCGTTGACGGATGCTTCGTTGGCAACGTCGATCTCGTGGCCAAAGGCGGGAACGTTGAACTCATTGCTGATTTCGGCGGCAACCTTGGCGGACTTCTCGCCGTCGAGGTCCAGGATCACCACCGCCCAGCCCTGGCTGGCGTAGCGGCGTGCGGTGGTGATCCCGATGCCGCGGTCCGAGGTGGCCCCGGTGAGGACGACGGTGCGCTGGATGGTGCTGGTCATGGTGATGCTCCTTGGATTGCCTGGTGTGTGTTTGGTGGAATCAGATGAGGTCGGTGATGAAGCTGGCTGCCTTGGCGGCGGCGGCCGGGCGTTCGTCATGCGTGACGTCCCGGGTTTCCAGTTCCAGCGAGAAGTGGCCGGCGTAGCCGCGGGCCGCGAATGAGCGCAGTCCGGCGGCAAAGTCCGCCTGGCCGTTTCCGATGCTGAGGTTGATGTTGCCCGGGACAGCGTCCCTGAGGTGGACGTGGGTTATGCGGCCGTCATGGCGTTCGAGGTATTCCAGCGGGTCCTCGCCGGCGGCAACGATGTGGCTGAAGTCCATGACGATTCCGACGCCGGAGCCGGCCAGCCGCTGGGCCAGCTGTTCGGCGCGTTCCAGGTTCCAGCAGAACCTGAGGAAGTGCAGGGATTCGGTCCAGAGTTCGACGCCGAATTCAGCCGCGCGCTGCCCGGCGTGGATGAGCTGGGCGACGATGGTGTCCAGGTCCTCGTCAATGCTCCGGACGGGATCGTGTCCCAAGGCACCGCACGGGAGGACCAGGGCTTTCGCTCCAATATTTGCCGTGAGCGTGAGCAGCGCCTCGAGGTGCCGTTCGCGGTCCGCCTGCCGGCCGGCGTCGAGCACTGCATTGAGGTCCCCGATATCCCCGTTGACCGAGCGGACGCGCAGCCCGGAGGCGGCAACGTCCGCGGTGACGGCGCTGACGGCGTCCGCATCCAGTTCATAGGGAACGTGGTCGCAGACGCCCGGCAGGGCGCCCAGGTCTATTTCCTCGAAGCCCAGGCCGCTGATGGTCCGCAGGGCGGTGCCCAGGTCCTGATGGCGGAAGCTGATGGACGAGCAGCCGAGTCGGGAGTTGAACATCTTCGTTGATCCTCTAGTCGTGCCCGGGGGCGGTGGTGATGGAGACCACATTACTTTCGTTAACTGTCAACAGTCAACCCTTGAAGTTGACTGTTGACAGAGTGAATGACGCAGGTCACACTTGTCGTATCAGTTGTTAACAGTCGACAGTGTCGGAGCGGAAGCGCCAGTCACTCTTCGAAAGGGAATCCAGCAATGAGCAATGAAGCTCTGAAGATGCGCGGCCACGTGCATGGCACCAAGGACGCGAAGCGCGTCGCGATCGGCTCCGGTGTTGGCGCCGTCATCGAGACGTATGACTTCATCGGCTTCGGCACTGCCGCGGCCCTGTACTTCGGTACGGCGTTCTTCCCCACCGGCGATCCGGTGACGGGCACGCTGGCCGCGTTCGCCACGCTGGGCGTTGGCTTTGCCGCCCGCCCCATCGGCGGCATCATCGGCGGCCACCTGGGCGACAAGGTGGGCCGCAAGCCCGTCCTCGTGGCCTCACTGATCCTCATGGGCGTGGCCACGTTCCTCATCGGCCTCCTTCCCACCTACGAGCAGGTGGGCCTGCTGGCTCCCGCACTGCTGGTGTTTGTCCGCGTCGTCCAGGGCCTGGCCTTCGGCGCCGAATGGGGCGGCGCCATTCTGATGAGCTACGAGCACGCACCCTGGAAGTCCAAGGGCAAATACACCGGCATTGTCCAGGCCGGCTTCCCCGTTGGCCTGCTCCTGGCCAACCTCGTCTTCCTGGTCAGCGTGAACCTGGGTGGCGAACTCGCCTGGCGCGTTCCGTTCCTGGCCAGCATCGTGCTCGTCGCAGTCGGCCTGATCATCCGCTCCAAGGTGCCCGAGTCCCCGGTCTTCGACGAGGTCAAGGAAAGCGGCTCGATCGTCAAGTCCCCCATCATTGAGGTCATCAAGACCGACTGGCGCAGCATCGTCCGCGGCATCGGCCTGCGCATCGCCGAGACCGCCGGCTACGCCGTCTCCATCACCTACATGATTTCCTACCTCCACACCCAGCAGCTCGCCGACAAGACCCAGACCCTCGTGGCCCTCTGCATCGCGTCCTTCATCGGCATCTTCGCCACCATGGCCTGGGCCCGCCTCACCGACAGGGTCGGCCGCCGGCCCCTCTATGTCTGGTCCACAGCCTTCGCACTCCTGTTCGGCATCCCCATGTTCCTGCTGGTCAACACCGGAATGTTCATCTTCATCATCGCCACCATCGTCATTTCCTACGCCGTCTGCCAGAACTCCCTGGCCGGCGCCCAGGGCCCGTGGTTCCCGGAGCTGTTCCAGGCCAAGACGCGCTCCTCCGGAGCCTCACTGGCATACCAGATCTCCGCCATGGTCTCCGGCTTCACGCCCTTCGTCACCACCCTCCTCTTCGTAGCCCTGGGCTGGATGGGCCCCGCCCTCCTCTTCAGCTTCTACGCCGCCATCGGCCTCTGGGCCGCCCTCGTCACCCGGGAAACCTGGGGCAAGCGCGAGCGGCAGCTCGCGGATGAGGCCACCAAAAGCACCCCCCAGTCGGTGAACGCCTGATGACCGCCACCCACGAACTGCACACGACTCATAAGGAACCAATGCTTCACGAGACACCCTCAGAACGCCTCGACCGGGTCTCCGCTGCGGCCTACCGGATCCGGCACCACGCCCTGAACATGGGCGAAGTCCAGGGCCAGGGCTACGTGGGCCAGGCGCTTGGAGCCGCGGACATGCTGGCCGCCGTCTACGCGGACCAGCTCCGCTTCCAGGCCGGCGACCCCGAATGGGAGGGGCGGGACCGCTTCCTGCTCTCCACCGGGCACTACGCGATCGGGCACTACGCCGCTTTGGCCGAGGCCGGGATCGTACCGGTCGAGGAACTGGAAACCTACGGCTCCGACGATTCCCGGCTCCCCATGTCCGGAATGTCCACCTACACCCCGGGCATGGAAATCTCCGGCGGCTCCCTGGGCCACGGCCTCACCATCGCCGTCGGCATGGCACTGGGCCTGCGTTACCAGGACTCCTCCGCGAGGGTCTACAACTTCCTCTCCGACGGCGAACTGGACGAAGGCTCCACCTGGGAAGCCGCCATGGGCGCGCACCACCACCAGCTGGGCAACCTCACCGCCATGGTGGACATCAACGCCCTGCAGGCCGACGGCAAGACCGACACTGTGCTCCGCACCGAGCCCGTGACGGAAAAGTGGGAGTCCTTCGGCTGGTACACCCAGCGGGTGGACGGGAACGACGTCGGCGCGCTGCTGGCGGCGTTCGACAACGCAGCTGGCCAGGCCGCCGCCGTCGGACGTCCTTCCGTGATCCTGTGCGACACGAAGGTGGGCCGCGGAGTGCCTCTGCTCGAGGAGCGCGAAAAGGCGCACTTCATGCGTATCGAAGAACACGAATGGCAGCAATGCCGCGAACAGCTGACCGCAGGATACGAAGGAAAGGCAGGCCGATGAGCACCACCGCTCTCAAGGGCAGCGCCCCCAAGCTGAAGACCTCGGCCATGATCGCGTCCTTCGCCGATCCGGGCCAGAAAACCTCGTCCGCACCCTTCGGGCACGCCCTGGTGAAGGCCGCGCAGGAGAACGACAGGATTGTCGGGCTCACCGCGGACCTGGGCAAATACACGGACATGCATATCTTCGCCCAGGCCTTCCCGGAACGCTTCTTCCAGATGGGCATGGCCGAACAGCTCCTCTTCGGAGCAGCCGCCGGACTGGCCGAGACCGGCCTGGTGCCGTTCGCGTCCACCTACTCGGTGTTCGCCGCGCGGCGGGCCTACGATTTCCTCTGCCTGGACAGTGCCGAACCGAACCTGAATGTGAACATCGTGGGCGGCCTGCCGGGCCTCACCACCGGCTACGGCCCCAGCCACCAGGCCACGGAGGACATGGCGATTTTCCGCGGCATGCCCAACCTGACCATCGTGGACCCCTGCGACTCCATCGACATCGAGCAGGCCGTCCCCCAGCTCGCGGCCAGCGAGGGGCCCACGTACCTGCGGCTGCTGCGCGGCAATGTGCCCACCGTGCTGGACGAATACGGCTACACATTCGAACTCGGCAAGGCGAAGGTCCTGCGCGGCGGGAACGACGTGGTCTTCATCTCCAGCGGGCTGATGACCATGCGGGCGCTTCAGGCCGCCAAGGCACTGGCCGAACACAACGTGGACGTTGCCGTCGTCCACACCCCCACCATCAAGCCGTTCGACGCCGAAACAGTCCTGGCAGAGATCAACACAGACCGCCTCGCAGTGACGCTGGAGAACCACAGCGTGATCGGCGGGTTGTTCGAAACCGTCGCGTCCGCCGTCGTCACCGCGGGGCTGGGCAAGCGGGTGGTGCCCGTGGCGCTGCCGGACGAGTTCCTTGACGCCGGCGCCCTGCCCACCCTCCACGAACGCTACGGCCTGTCCGTCCAGCGGATCGTTGCCAAGGTCCTCGCCGAACTGGGCTAGCGCAACAGGCGGGGAAACCGGCGAACGGCGGAAGCGCGGACCGGGCACGAGACGGGTCCGCGCTTCTGCCGTAAGATCAACAGTTAACACGCCGACTGTAAACAGTCGACCACTGACATTGAGGAAGTGCCACGATGGCCGGAGCAACAGCGCCCCTGCTGGGACTGCAGAAAAAGAGCCTGCGTGAGCAGGCCCTGTCCGCGCTGCGCAGCGCCATCACCAGCGGAGAGCTGGCACCCGGCCGGCACCTGGTGGAGACCGAGCTCTCGGACATGCTCCAGATCAGCCGCGGCACCCTTCGGGAAGCGCTGCGGCAGCTTGAACAGGAAGGCCTGCTCTCGGCTGGCCCGCGCGGCCGCCTTTCGGTGAGGCATCTCGACGCGAAGGAAATCCGGGACATCTACTCCGTGCGTGCCGCGCTGGAATCATTGGCTGCCCGCACCCTGTGCGAACTTCCGGACCGCCAGCACGTGATTGGGTCGCTGCGGGCGGCCATTGATGCCATGGATGCTGCAACCAAGGGGACACTCGAGGAGCGGATCGAATCGGACCTGGAATTCCACCGCACCCTGTGCCGCCTCACCGGCAACGAGACACTGCTGCATTCCTGGGAATCGCTGGAAGGCTCCATCCGGATGTCCATCATGTTCGCCGGGCTGGAAAAGGGCGTGTCGAACATGAGCGTTGACCGGCACCACGACATTGTGGCGGCCATCGAAACCGGAGACGCCTCGCTGGCCCGCAAGACCATCCGCGAACACATGGACACCGCGGCGGACAACCTGGTGGCTTAGGCGCCCCCGGAGCAGCACTCAGTAGTCCACGATCGCGCCGCAGGAGATGTTCACGGTGGCGTCCGTGATGGCGCCGGCCCGGTCCGAGGCGATGAACACGGCCACGTTGCCCACGTCCTCCAGCGTCGCCGTCCGGTTCAGGTGCGCGGTCCGGGCGATTTCCTGCACGATCTCTTCTCGGCCCTCGGTCTGCCACGGAATGGTTTCCACGATCCCGCCCGTAACCATGGTGACCACACGGATGCCGTTCTTCCCGAGTTCCAGCGCCCACTGCCGGCGCTGACCCTCCATGGCGTCCAGCGCCACCTTCAACCCGCCGAGCCCGTGCAGGGTCTGCGGCCCGGAGCCGCCGAACATCAAAACGACGCCGGAGCGCTGCCTGATCATGTGCCGTGCCGCGGCGCGCGTGGTGAGGAAGTGGGTCCGGGTCGCGGTGTTGACGGGCTGGCTGAAGTCCTCGGCGGAAATGTCCATCAGCGGCTGCTGGACGTCGCCGTAGGAGATCAGGTTGAAGGAGATGTCGATCCGCTTGGTCTTCCTGGCGGCCTGGTCCACGAACGTGTTCACCTGGGTTTCGTCCAGGGCGTCGACGACGGCGGTGTCAGCGCTGCCGCCCGTCTCACGGATGTCCCGGGCTACTTTGACGAGGCTGGACTCCGTGCGTCCGGCCAGGAAGACAGCCGCGCCCTCCGCCGCAAAGGCCCGCGCGACGGCGCCGCCGATTGGACCGCCCGCTCCATAGACCAGGGCCGTTCTGCCCTTCAGCAGGCCGGCTGGCCCTGTTTCGTTGTCCAGCAGCATTGCGGGCCTCCTGCCCGGAAGTGGTCGGTTCCTCCCACTATCTTCCTGCGGGCGGCAGGTGGCAAGGGTGCGCTGCAGGACCCGGGCGGAAACCTTGTGGTGGTTGCCACCGGCTCCCACGGTCGGCTTCCTAGGGTCGGCGCGCAGGCACCGCCGTGACAATCACGTTGTCGCCATAGTCCTGTTGTTCGTCCAGCCACCGGCCGCCGCAGGTCACGAGTTTCAGCCCGGGCGGGCCGTCGCGCCGGAAGATGGACGCGCCGTCGAACGCGTCTTTCGCCATGAGTTCCACTCCGGTCACCTGGAACGTCACCGCTTCCGCCCCGTCACGCTGGACGGTAACGAGGGTGCCCGGCGCGAGCGATCTGAGCTGGGAGAACGGCGCGGAATTGGAGGTGGTGTCCACGTGCGCCGCGATCACTGCGGTGCCTGCGGCGGCTCCGGGGGCAGGTCCAAAGCGGTACCAGCCGGCCTCGTTGAAAGGCTCCGGGATCTCCATGGCCCCGCCAGCGCTGACCCCCACCTCCACGATCGGCATGTTGATGGTGGTGCCTTCCACAGTGAGGTAGCGGGGCGCCGGGTCCTTGGGCGCCCGGGCAACCGGCGTTGCCGGACGGACCGGGACGGTTGTGTCCGGAGCGGCTTTCGCCGTGACCGCCGCCTCCGGGGCAACGGACTGCGGAGAAGTGGTGTCCCCCGGCGCGGCGCAACCGGCGATCAGCAGGCACACCGTTACGCCTACAACCGACCTCCAGGGGTGCATCTCAGGCCTCCTCTCGGCCGGTGGATGTCAGGAGCCGGGCGGCCGGGGTTTGCGGTTGCGGCCTAGCGGGTCCGGCGGAGCGCCAGCTGCCTGCGGGTCACAGCGACCCCGCCGGCGAGCAGCAGGAGTGCCGCGGCGCCGACGCCCACGGTGGCGGCTGATGCGTTTCCGTTATCAGCGGCGCCGGACCGTCCACCGGGAACTCCGGCAGGGGCGGAGTGCAGACCTTCAATGTTCTGCACGGCCAGCTGCAGGTTGTTGTCCGTGAGGCTGCCCCAGGCGTACACCACCGTGTGGGTGCCTTCCGCCACTGTGACATCCGCCGGGCCGATGACCGGAGCCGTGGTGCCGGCGGCAGCAACAGCAACGGACAGGGTGCCGGGATCCAGCGTCAGCATCTTCTCGGCGGGGTTGGCCAGGCCGGAGATGACGGCGGTGCCGCCGGCGAGGATGTCCACGGCCGGTGCCGCTGCCGTGTGCCGCACCGTGAGTTTGCCCTTGCCGGGGTCGATCTGCGATACGTCGTTCGTGAAGAAGTTGGCAGTCGGTTTGCCGTCTGCGTCGAGGTTGGCGACGGCGGTGTAGTTGCCGCTTGCAGCGAGGGTAACCTTCACGGGGCCGATCACAGGAGCGGAAGCGTCCGCGGCGTCGGACGCGGTGATGGCCAGATCGTAGTCCCCGGCCGGCAGGGCGAGCGGACCGGCCAGGGTGCCGGGGGTGAAATCGTCAAGGGTACGTTCGCCGTTGACCCACACGTCGACGGTCAGTCCCGGGACTCCGTGGAGTACGGAAAGCTGGGCATCGGACTCGGCCGCCTGGGCGGGGCCGGCGAGGGTCAGAGCCGCCGCAATTGCCACGGCGCCCGCTGTGAAAAGGCTGGTACGCATTTACATCTCCTTCAACGGCCCGCCAGGCGGGCGATTTTTGCTTACATCCCTATTACCTGCGCACGGGGCTTTTTGGATGCAGATGCATGTAAATATCTTTGCCTGGGATGGAAATGGCTCGAGGCTGCGCGGAGGGCGGGCACAGCGGAGCGGCCGAGCGGCCCGGTTGGACTGCCCGGCCGCGGCCGGCATATTCGGAGGGTGCTAGACGCGAGGCGGCCCGGCGGGGCCGGGTGGCGGCGGAGGTTCCGTGCGCGGGCCCGGGGGCTCCGCCACAGGCGGAGGGGGTGGCGGCCCGGCTTGTGACGCGGGGACCGGCGGCGGGACGTAGCCTTCAGGCGGGACGTAGCCGGCGGGCGGTGCGTCGGCGGGATCGGCCGGGCCCATATCGAGGCGGAACGGCGGGTATTCGTCACGCATCAGCGCCACGTAGGCAATGACGCGGTAGATCCAGCGGTCCAGGCCGATCAGCAGGTCAAAGAGCCTCCGGCCAAAGCGGCCAGTGAACAGCAGGCTGAAGCCGGCCACGAGCACCAGCAGCCCGATCAGCGAGATCCCCCCGCCTCCGCCGTCGTATCCCACCCAGGTTCCGTCAATCCACCGGCCGTCAACCCATCTCCCGTCAACCCACATACGCCGGTTGCCCCAGGTGCTCGCCGTGCCTGAGAAGGCGGCGACGATCAGGAGTTGGGGCAGGGCCAGCAGCCACCATTTGACCAGCACCAGGCCCCGGGAAAGCTGCTCGGGGTAGTCGACGTCGAAGTCCGCCGGGTAGTCGGTTCGCGCCAGTGTGAAGGGCGGGTAGCGGTCTGTCCCGATCGCGGCGTAGGCGTAGAACGCAACCCGCCAGTTCCAGCGCAGGACGCCGACATTGAAGTTGAACAGCGAGCGCGGGTAGCGGCCGGTGAACAGGATGGCGAAGCCGGCCACGATGGTGGTCACGAAGAACGCGAACCACAGGAAGAACAGCACGATGTAGTGCGGGATCGCGAGGAACCACTTGATCAGCCACATGCCGCGGGAGAGTGCCGGGTCAAGGTGCCCGTTCAGCCGCACCGGGTACCGGGACGTGTCCGAAGGCTGCGGGTCCGTGGGCAGCGGCGTGCGGCCGCCGGGCGGCGCCGGTGCAGCTGCTGCACCATACGGGGTGGCACCATAGGGTGCCGTGCCGGACGGTGCTGCACCGTACGGGGCTTCGGCGCCCGCGGGTACACCGCCGGGGCCCGTGGGTCCGGCCGCCGGCCGGTGCGGCGGCGGGCCGTGCCTGCCGAGTCCGGCGGCGCCGGCCACGATCAGCGGCACCCCCACAACCAGCAGGACGATGCCGCCGATCAGGAGCCCGATGAACACCGGCCAGAGCAGGTCGGAACGGACGCCCGCCTGCAGGTCCACGGAAACCGGAGCCCCGCCGTCGGCGTTCATGACCACCACTGCCCAGCGGCCGCTGCGCAGGTCCCACTCGATCTGCTGCGTTCCGCTTCCCTGGGCGGACGTGGACCAGAACGGCTGCGCCCCCGGGGCTGCGGGTTCGGCGTCGCCGGGCACCTCACGGTACTGGACGCGGAACGGGTACCAGTCCAACTCGGTGATTTCGGAACGCCGGACGTTGGCCAGGTAACTGGCCACGTCCTCCTGCGGCCCGATGCCGATGAAGATCTCCTGCCCGGCGGCCGACGTGCCGCGCAGCAGCATCCGGCCCGCGCTGTCCACGGGCAGCACGTCAGGCAGTTCCTCGTCCACCAGGAGGTCCAGGCCGGGCGACGTGATGGCGCGGGTGGCCACGTCGTACCGCTCGGTGGGCGTGGTGAAGTATCCGTTGTCGCGTTGTTGGAAGTTGACCCATCCGACACCGGCGGCGGCTGTCAGCAGTCCAAGCCCCAGCAGGGCGGCGAGGGTACCGAGCACCAGCATGACTATCCGGCCTGGTTTCATGGCCGCAGTCCTTTCTTGCGTCTTGCCTGGCCCCCCGGCGGCTATCCACCCACTCTTTTGAGCAGGTCTGCGGCCCATGCGGCCGCTTTGTCGAGTTCCCCGCTGCGGAGCGGACCCTCGCTGCCTTTCACGTAAAAGGCCATGGGCTTGGAGATGATCTCCGCGCCGCCGGTTTTGAGCGATTCGGTCATCTTCCTCGCCGCGTCGCCGTGGATGAAGAGCCGCACGCGGGTGTCGAAGGCCGCCGCTTTGACGCCGTTGAGCCGTCCGTCGCCGAGGGCGGCCAGCAGCTCGGTGATCTTCGGCGTCGGGCGCCAGCCGTTGATGGGACTTCCGACGACGAGAAGGTCGCCTTCCGTAAGCGCGGATGCCTCGAACTCCGTCACGGAAACGGCCTCGGCCTGGAGCGGGCCGAGGGCGTCGACGATGGCCTCGGCCACCTGCCTGGTGTTGCCGTAGGCGGAGTCGTAGACAACCAGCGCTTTCACGCCGTGATCACCACTTTGAGGGCCTTGGTGTCCGCGGCGCGGGCGAACGTGTCGTAGGCGTCCATGAACTGGTTGAACGTGAAGTGGTGGGTGGCGAACTTCTCCGCCGGCACCTTCTTCTGGGCCACCAGCTTCAGGAGCATCGGCGTGGTGTTGGCGTTGACCAGGCCCATGCTGATGTTGATGTTCTGGATCCAGAGGTTTTCCACATGCAGCTCCACCGGCTTGCCGTGCACACCCACGTTGGCCACATTGCCGCCAGGGCGGACGATGTCCGCGCACATGGTGAAGGTGGCCGGGATGCCCACCGCTTCGATGGCCACGTCCACGCCCTGCCCGTCCGTGAGCGCCAGGACCTGTTCCTTCCAGTCGGAGTCACCGGAGAGGACAACGTCGGTGGCGCCGAACTCGCGGGACTTTTCCAGCCGGTTCGCGTCAAGGTCGATCGCGATGATGGTCGCGGCGCCATACAGCCCGGCGGTGGCGATTGCTGCCAACCCGACAGGCCCTGCGCCCACAACCGCCACAGTGTCCCCCGGCTTGACCCGCCCGTACTGGACGCCGATTTCGAAGCCGGTGGGAAGGATGTCGGAGAGCATCACGGCCTGGTCGTCGCTGACCCCTTCGGGCAGGAGATGGAGCGAGTTCTCCGCATACGGGACGCGCACGTATTCGGCCTGGGTACCGTCGATCAGGTGTCCGAAGACCCAGCCGATACCGGCTGCCCCTTCGTCGCCCATGCAGTGCGAGTAAAGGCCGGTCTTGCAGTTGGCGCAATGGCCGCAGGACTTGATGCAGGAGATGATGACCCGGTCCCCCACTTTCAGGCTGGTGACCGACGAACCCACCTCGGTGATGGTCCCCACGCCTTCATGGCCCAGGATCCGTCCCTTCTGCACCGCGGGCACGTCCCCTTTAAGGATGTGCAGGTCTGTTCCGCAGATGGTGGTGGTGTCCACTTTGACGATCACGTCGCTGGGGTTCTGAATGGTGGGATCCGGGACGTCAGTCCATGATTTTTCGCCGGGACCGCCGTAGACGAGCGCTTTCATGCGTACTCCTTCACTCTGTGGATGAAGCCGGGGTCCACGATTTTCACGGAGCACGGCACTACCGAACGGTCCACTCCTGATGCCAGCCGGGACAGGCGGGCGCATTCGTGGAGTTGCTCGAGGACCGTATCGGTCACCCGGGCGCGGGAGAGATCGATGGTGAGTTCTTTGCCATGCAGGAGCGAGGTTGTTCGACGGGCCACCACATACAGCGCGCGAAGGTTGGCGCCCGTTACAACGCCCCGGACTTCGATGTTGGCAGCGGCCAGGTCCGCTTCAATGCGGACCACCACCTTCAGCCGGTGGTCGGAATGTTCGTAGTGTGTGGTGGACGGGAGGCCGTGCCGGGAGAGGACGGAGGGTCGAGGACCCAGGACAGTGCGGGCGTGCTGGTTCATGTAGCCGGGTCTCCTGCTGTGTTCGGGAGGCGCAGCGCGCCAGCCCTTCCCCAATGGTGTAGCGAGACCTGGTGCTGATCGGCGAAGCATTTCCCTCCCCAAGGTGCATGCGCGAGTAACGCAGGCGTGAGATGCCCCACATCAAGGATGGCCGGTCCGCGCAGCGGGGGTAAGGGACGAAAGTCCCTGATGCGGAGGGCCGGGCGACGTGCCGGCGCCAGCCGGCCCGGGGCTTATGGCCCGTGACAGGACCATCGGCGCTCTGGAGAATTGCCCGATGACGAAGCACCAAAATTTGAAGCATCTTTCTGGGCCCGCGGTGTTGGCCTGGCTGGTGGCAGCGGGCTTCGTGTTCCGGCGCTTCCAGTTGCGCTGGGGTGCCACAGCTGCCGAAGCCGACGGCGGGCTGCCGGGCGATGACTTCCTGTCCACCGCAGACCTGCAGTCAACGCGGGCGGTCACCATCAAGGCTCCCGCGACGGACGTGTGGCCCTGGTTGGCGCAGATGGGTCAGGGACGCGGCGGACTCTATAGCTACGACTTCCTGGAAAACCTCGCCGGCCTTGAAATCCACAGTGCCGACCGGATCCACCCTGAGTGGCAGGACATCAACGTGGGCGACCGCTTTCACCTGGCGCCCGCTGCATCGGCAGACCTGGAAGTGGGGCTGGTGGACCCGGGCAGCGCGCTCGTGCTGCGCGTTCCGACCGGTTCCCCGCCCGGGCCTTTCGACTTCAGCTGGGCATTTGTCCTGCAGCCGCTGCCCGACGGCGCCACCCGGCTGCTGGTGCGGGAGCGGTACGCCTGCCGGCAGTGGTGGGCGCGTTGCCTGGTCGAAGCGGTGGAGGTTGCCAGTTTCATCATGTCCCGGCGGATGCTCCACGGGATCAGGAGCCGCGCGGAGGGGAACTCTTAGTAGCCTGTCCGTATGCCTGAATCCGCCACGCCAGACCTTGTCCTTGCCTCCGTCCGGCAGCCCGGGGAGACGGGCTCTTCAGACCTCCACATCGCCCGGGGCATTGTCACCCGGGTAACAGCGGCGGAAGAGCGGCCCGACAACGCCAGCGATCTTGCCGGTGTCCGCGTTGTTGACTTGGCCGGCCGTTACGTCATCCCCGGCCTGTGGGACGAACACGTGCACATGACGCAGTGGGCCATGGCCGCCAACCGGATCGACTTATCGCACGCCGGATCGGCGAGTGACGCCGTCGACGTCGTTCGGTCGAGTATCGCGGCCATCCTCAGCAGCGGCCGAACGGACACGGACGACTCCGGAAGTGGTCCGACGCTGGTGGGCGTCGGTTTCCGCGACGCCGTCTGGGCGGACAAGCCCAGCCTGGCGATGCTCGACGCCGCGACTCAGAGGGTGCCCGTGGCCCTGATCAGCCATGACCTCCACTGCGTCTGGCTGAACAGTGCCGCCGCAGTGCGCCAAGGGGTGTCGGTGGACGGCTCCGGCCTGCTGCGGGAAGAGCCGGCGTTCACCCTGACCCGCGAGCTGGGCCGCCTGCCGGATGCAGCGGTTGACGCCTGGGTCGATGAGGCCGCACGGAAGGCAGCCGCCCGCGGGGTGGTGGGGATCGTGGACTTTGAAATGACCTGGAACCGCGAGGTGTGGCTCCGGCGTGTCAGCGGCGGCTTTGGGTCCCTTCGGGTGGAGGCGGGCGTCTACCCGGAGCACCTGGAGCGTGCGCGGCTGGAGGCCATGCGTACGGGGCAGGACATCCCGGGAGGGAACGGCCTGCTCCGCGTGGGCCCGCTCAAGGTGCTGATCGACGGCTCGCTGAACACCCGGACCGCCTACTGCGTGGACCCTTATCCGCACGGCGGGCGGGGCCTGCTCACCGTGAGCGAAACGGAACTGGTGGAGCTGCTGGTCCGGGCCAGGGAAGCCGGGTTCGTACCCGCAGTCCATGCGATCGGTGACGCCGCGAACCAAGTGGCGCTTAACGCCTTCGAGGCGGCGGGCATTGCGGGGCGGATCGAACATGCCCAGTTTGTCCGGCAGGAGGACTTCGCCCGTTTTGGCCGGCTGGGCCTGGTTGCGAGCGTCCAGCCGGCCCATGCCCTCGACGACCGTGACGCCGCGGACGCCAACTGGGGCGACCGCACCGACCGGGCGTTCCCGCTGCGGGCGCTGCTGGCGGCCGGGGCCACACTGGCCTTCGGCTCGGACGCTCCGGTGGCGCCCCTGGACCCGTGGACCGCGATGTCGGCCGCCGCCACCCGGTCCGCACTGGACGGACGCGGACCGTGGCACCCGGAGCAGGCCATCACCCGGGAGGAGGCCCTGGCTGCGTCCTCCCGGGGCCGGCGCCGGATCGAGGTGGGCGATCCGGCGGACATCGCGGTGCTCGACGACGACCCGCTCCGCGTATCGGACGAGGTGTTCGCGTCCATGCCGGTAGCGGCAACCCTCGTCGCAGGCAGGTTCACATACGGCGGCGGCTCGGTTTAGCGCAGCTCCGCTTCCGACTCCCGGATCCGGGCGAACTCCTCCTCCGGCGCGCCTGCCACCAGGTGGTGGCGGCTGTGGAAGGCAAAATAAAGCAGCCCGACGACGAAGATGCCGGCCGTAATTGCCGCGGCCTGGATGTCCACGAAGAAGGTGGCAACCACCGCGATGACCGCAAGAACAAGTCCGACGCCGGTGGTCACCACGCCGCCGGGGGTCCGGTACGGACGGTGCAGCTCCGGTTCGCGCCTGCGCAATACGATGTGTGAGAGGTTGAGCAGCACGTAGGACACGGCTGCGCCGAAGACGGCGATGTTGATGAGTTTGTCGCCGTCGCCCACTGCGGCGGCCAGGATGAAGCCGACAATCCCGGGGACGATCAGCGCCCAAGTGGGCGTCTTCCGCGAGTTGGTGCGGCTGAGCCAGGTGGGCAGATAGCCGGCACGGGACAGCGCGAAGAGCTGGCGGGAATAGGCATAGACGATGGAGAAGAAGCTGGCCACCAGCCCGGCGAGGCCTGCGTAGTTCACGAAGACAGCCAGTCCTTCATTGCCGACGGCGCGCAGCGCATCGGGCAGCGGGCTGGTGGACGTGCTCATCAGCGCGCTGCCGGCGCCGCCCGGTGCCAGGATAAGGACTGCCAGTCCGGTGAACGCCAGAACGGACATGGCCACGATGATGGCGCGCGGCATGTCCCGTTGAGGGTTTTCCGCCTCTTCGGCGGCCAGCGGAACACCCTCTACGGCCAGGAAGAACCAGATGGCGAAGACCAGCGCGCCGATGATGCCGCCGAAACCGTTGGGCAGGAACGCGCTGGCACCGGCCGCATCACTCACGGGGATGTCGAACAGCTTGGTGGCGTCGAAGTGCGGCACCATTCCGACGACGAACGCGATGAGCGCCACCACCGCGATGCCCGTGATGGCGAACATCGCCTTGAGCGCCTCGCCGACGCCGATGAGGTGGATACCGATGAACAGCGCGAAGCAGACGAGGTACACCGGCCAGCCGTCCGTGATGCCGAACAGGCCAAGGCTCTCCACATAGCCGCCGATGAAGACGGCGATCGCGGCCGGAGCTATCGAGTACTCGATGAGGATCGCGAGCCCGGTGGCGAAACCACCCAGCCGGCCCAGTGCGCGGCGGGCGAAGCCGTAGCCGGCGCCTGCCACCGGAAGTGCGGAAGACATTTCGGCAAGGCCGAAGACCATGCAGGCGTACATCACGCCCATCAGGACGAAGGCGATCAGCAGGCCGCCCCAGCCACCGGCTTCCAGGCCGAAGTTCCAGCCGGAGAAATCGCCGGAAATCACGTACGAGATGCCAAGGCCGGCCAGGAGGAGCCAGCCGGCGGCACCCCGCCTGAGGGTCCGCTGTTCAAAATAGGCTTTGTCGACGGCGCGCTGTTCAGCGGCCGGAAGGGTTGCAGTCATGGAAGCCTCCGGTAAACGTGGGCGTGAAATTTGGGTGTGCAGGGAAGAGCCGGGACGGGCCCGGTTGCAGAGCGGGGGAACTAAGCGAAGACTCAGCCGAGAGCCGGGCTTAGTCGAAGAGCCAGGTGGGCGATGCCAGGTAGCGCTCGGCGACGGCCACGGTGCCGGGGATCTGGGCGTCCCAGAGTTCGGCCGGCAGCGCGTCGGCGCGGTGGGTGGTGGTCCAGCCGAGCATGGTCAGGCGCCGGATCATGCTGAGCGCGACGGCGTGGGCCAGGTCCGTGTCGGTGAGCGGGCGGACGGTCCGGTAGCCTGCCACCCAGCTTTTGGCGATGTCCGGCGCGTAGGGCTCGTGCTCGATGAAGGACAGCGCAGACGCGAAGTCGTACAGCAGCCAGGAGAAGCCGCAGTCGTCGAAGTCGATCACGGTGAGGGCGCCGCCGTCGATCATGATGTTGGACGGGCGCAGGTCCGCGTGCACCAGGCCCCAGCTGTCACCGGAGACGGGAAGGCCGTCCAGGGCCGTGACTGCTGCGAATTCGGCACGGCCCAGCACGGCCGCCTGTTCGGGCGTGAGGTCTGCGCGGCGCCAGTCCCCCCACCTGCTCGTTTCACCAAGCATGTCGCTCAGCTGCCAGGAAAAACGGGTGAAATCGGCCGGCAGCGGCCAGCGCCTGACCTGCTGGTGCAGGCGCGCCGTCGTGGCGCCGATTTCCGCATAGTAAGGCCGCGGATCGGCGAAGTCCTCCAGGATGTCCCCGGCGACGAACGCAAACGCTACGCAGTGCCATTCGGACCCGCCCGGATCCGTGAAGGTATGCAGGAGGGAACCGCTGGCGGTGGGCACGACGTCGGGAACGCGCACTTCCGCTTCTTCCGCCAGACGCCGGACCCAGGTGAGCTCGCCGGCGATCTGGCGGGCATCCCCCACATGGCCGGGACGGTGCACGCGCAGAACGGACACGGGAACGCCGTCGACCTCGATCCGGAACGTAGCGTTCTCCGAGACGGCAATCAAAGTGATCACGGTCCGGTCCGGGATCAGGCCCCAGGCGGACATGACGGCGGTGCCGATCCATTCAGGGGCGGGTTCCCCGCGGCGCAGGCCATTGAAGACGGCGAGTGGGGAAGTGTCTGTCATGGTGTTCATGGATGCTCCTCGGAGGCGAGGAGGGTTGGGCTCCAGTAGCGAGTATTGCACGGCAGAACCGGCGGAACCGTGCCGATCCGGAGGAATTTACCGCCTCGAAACAAAGCCTCGACTCGGAAACAAACCGTTCAATTTGCGGCCGCTTTTAGTAACGCCGGCTTAATTTGCGGGAGGTTTTCGGCGGCGCCGCCCAAACATACTGGAAGGACAGAAATTCGATTCGAGGGTTGGGCCCGCACGGACGAAACTGCACGCACCGATCAGCAAGGAACCAGCCATGGTCATCCGTTCCACCATCATGGACACCAACAGCTTCCGCACGGACGACGCCGCCGGCCTCGACCCCGAGACGCGGCTGCTGACCGAGCGCCGGGACACGGTCCTCGGCGCCTCCTACCGGCTTTTCTACCGCAACCCAGTGCACCTGGTCCGCGGCGAAGGGCAGTACCTGTGGGACGCGGCCGGCCGGAAATACCTCGACGCCTACAACAACGTGGCCAGCCTGGGCCACTGCCATCCGGCCGTCACGGCAGCCGTGACCGCGCAGATGCAGCAGCTGAACACACACACCCGGTACCTGCACGAACGCATCCTGGATTACACGGACGATCTCCTCTCCACCATGCCTGCCGAGCTCGACAAGGCCATGTACATGTGCACCGGATCCGAAGCGAACGACCTCGCCATCCGCGTGGCCAAGGCGTACAGCGGCGGCGAGGGCATCATCGCCACCACGGAGGCGTACCACGGCACATCCGAGCTGACCTCGGGAGTGTCGCCTGCGCTGGGAACCGGGCAGCCGCTCGCACCCACCGCGCGCCTTGTTGCCGCGCCGGATGCTTACCGCTTGGGTGCCGAGGCCGGTTCGGACGCCGCGGAACTCGGTACGTGGTTCGCCAACAAGATCCGCGCTGCGATCGCGGACATGGAGTCGAACGGCATCCGTTTCGCCGGCTTCATTGCCGACTCGATTTTCTCGTCCGACGGCGTCCTGCCGGGCCCCGCCGGTTACCTTCGCGAAGCAGCCGACGTCATCCACCGCGCTGGCGGCATCATCATCGCGGACGAGGTGCAGCCCGGTTTCGGGCGGACCGGCGAGGCGTTCTGGGGATTCCAGCGCCACGGAATAGTTCCCGACGTCGTCACACTCGGCAAGCCGATGGGGAACGGGATTCCCGTCTCCGGGCTGGTGGCCAAAGCTGACGTTCTAGCGTCGTTCAGCGACACGATTCCTTACTTCAACACGTTCGGCGGCAATCCGGTGTCCATGGCAGCCGCCCAGGCTGTACTCTCCACCATCCGGTCAGAAGGCCTGCAGGAACACAGCCGGGTGGTCGGAGCGCACTTGCTTTCGGCACTTGCCGGTTTGGCGGACACCCACGAGTCCGTGGGGGATGTCCGGGGCGCCGGTCTGTTCATCGGCTTCGAGCTGGTCAAGGACCGCAATACCCGTGAACCGGACCGCGAACTCGCGCTGGCCGTGCTTGAACAGCTGCGGGAACGCGGTGTGCTGACGTCCGTTGCAGGGCCGCACGGGAATGTTTTGAAGCTGCGCCCGCCGCTGGCCTTTCAGCCCATGGACATCGACTGGCTGGTGGGGGCCCTTGACGAGTCGTTGACTGCACTCGGCGCCTAGTTTGTATACTTTGGGACGATGGCAATGGGCGCGGGCGAAGAGCCGGACAAAATGACGGCCGCTGATGCCGCCCACGCGGCACTGACCCGGTTCGCGCGGGCGGAGATGTTTCGCCCGGGCGAACTGATGGGCAGTGAACGCGCACTGGCCGAGCGGCTCGGCATCGGCCGGGCTGTCCTCCGGCAGGCGATCGACCGGATGGAGGCCGAGGGCACCGTCCGGCGGGTTCTGGGGCGTTCGGGCGGCGTGTTCTTCAACGACGGCCGGATCCAGCGGCACCTGAACACCGTGGAGGGCGTTCCCCAAATGGTGCTCCACCAGGGCCGCTCCATTTCCACCACCGTGGTGCGCGCCGAGATGGGCCTGCCGCAGCCTGACGAGCGGCGGAACCTGCACCTGAACGGCGGGGATGCGGTCCTGCGCATCCGGAGACTGCGGCTGGTGGACGGGACCTCGTGGTCACTGGATCTGTCAGTGCTGCCGGCCGCCCGCTTCCCGGGACTGCTCACGCATCCGTTGACGGGCTCGCTGTACCACCTGCTGACCACCGAGTACGGGCTGGAACTGGACCGTGCCGACGAGACGGTGGAAGCCGTGCCCGCCACGGACGAGCAGGCCAGTGTGCTGGACGTGCCGCCCGGATCGGCGTTGCTGGAAATCCGCCGGGTTGCCTGGGACGTACATGGAACTCCTGTGGAGTTCGCGCAAGACTTCTTCCGCGCTGACCGGACTCGCGTTCATATGCAGAAGTACGGAACCAACTGGAAGCGGACAGTCCGGCTGGAACGCGGCTGAACAGCGCGAACGGACACATACGGCCCCAAAGCCGCCGGCCGCCGTCGTGCGCCCACAGCGCGAACGGACACTTAGGGCCCTCTCCTCAGCCTTTGACCCTGGCCTGGACCAGATTGGCGAAGGGGAGGCGGCCGTACGTCTCACGGAAGTCGGCGTGATACTTGGCCTCAGCCTGGTTCAACCCGCCTGCGGGTAGCTCTTTCCAGGCGAGGAGCAGGGAATCGGCGTTCGCGAGCTGCCAGATAAGCCTCCCGTCCCAGTGCCCCGGGGGTTTGCCGTTGCCGAAGTCCAGGAATTCCTGGATCTGGCGGCGCAGCCCGCGGTTGCCCTTGCTGCCGGGTCCTGCCTTTCCGACGTAGAGGACCTCCGCGCCGTCCACCCATTCGGCAGCGAGCTTGTCTGCGGAAAGCGAGGGGTCCTTTTTCTTAAACACCCCGGCCGTGCTCCTGGCCAGGAACTGCACCTGGAAACCTTCGGGCTGGAGAACGGCGAAGATCCCCGGCGCCTGCGGAATCCGGTTGATCTCAACGTCCGCGAAGGACCTGAAGCCCGCAAACCCGGCTTCCCGGAGCGCCCGTTTGTTGACCTGCATGTGTGGGTCCTTGGCTCGTGGACACGTGGAACGGCGGCGGCCGCCAAAGGAAACTCTAGCCGGACAGCAGCATCGAAGTTATAGTAAGCATACTGATTACTTGACGGATCACCGCCGTCGTCAGTCGATGCACAACCCGTCCTAGTCAAAGGAGACACCATGAGCACGAAGGTCGAGAAACGCATTCTGGTCAACGTCCCGACAAGCACGGCGTACAACCAGTGGACCCAGTTCGAGGAATTTCCACACTTCATGGGTGGCGTCAAGAGCGTGACGCAACTGAGCGACGACCGCCTTGAATGGGTGGCCGAAATCGCGGGCGTCCGCCGGAAGTGGGAGGCGAAGATCCTGGAGCAGGTTCCGGACCGCAAGGTCGCCTGGGCCGCGACCGAAGGCGCAACCAACGCAGGGACCG
Organism: Arthrobacter sp. B10-11; assembly: GCF_033142195.1. Classification (NCBI taxonomy): domain Bacteria; kingdom Bacillati; phylum Actinomycetota; class Actinomycetes; order Micrococcales; family Micrococcaceae; genus Arthrobacter; species Arthrobacter sp. B10-11. The sequence goes on along the minus strand of NZ_JAWMTH010000007.1, from coordinate 123,343 downwards.
TAACCTTCGAAGACGTGGGAGGGGGCCAGACGTCGGTGCAGCTCTCACTCGAATACGAACCGGAAGGGATCGTAGAAACCATCGGAGACAAACTTCACGTCGTTGACCGCCAGGTGGACGCGGACCTGAAGAGGTTCAAGGAGTTCATCGAAGACGAAGGCTATGCAAGCGGCGCGTGGCGCGGGACCGTCAACGAGGGCGCTGCACCGGCGACGCCCGGGGTGGACGCCGCAGCGGCATCACGCGGCGATTCCGGCAAGGCCGGCGTCTCCGGAAAGATGGCGGCGGGAGTCGGGGTTGCCGCTGCGGCCGCAGCCGGAGTGGCCGCGAGCATGCGGGACAAGGACACGGAGCCGGCCCGCGACACCACCGCGCCGGTTTCCGGGACACCGGTCTCAGCCGTTCCGGCCACCGACGCTTCCGGGTACGTGGAGCCGGCGGAAACGGCGGGCGCCACAGCCGGCACGGGCTCCGCTTTGAGCGACGAACGGATCGCCAAGCCGTTCGACCAGACCAACGGACTGGTGGACTTCGAGGGCGATTCGGACGAAACGGCCGACAGTGACACGCGCAGTGCGGCTGAACGCCGGGACGAGGAAAGGCGCGACGGCGGCCTGCCGCCTGCTGCGGGGACCCTCGGCCAGCACTAGGAGTCATCCCACCAGGGGCGAGCACAAGGGGCGTCGCCTCCCGTCCGGAACGGGAGGCGACGCCCTTTGCCTGTTCCCTCAGCAAGCGGCGTTAAATGTCGGTGGTCACGGGGACACTTAGTGCATGGACGGCGGGCAGGGACCTGAAGTGGTCTCCGAGGCAGCAAGCGGTGTGACGGTCACGGAAATGATCCGCACCCTGGCTGACGCGCGGCCCGCCGCGGACAGCGCGGGGATGATTGACCAGCTCCGTGAACTTGAGGAGCTGAAGTCTGCTGTGGCCGCACGACAGGCCCGGATCGCGGTTGCCTTCGACTTAAAGCAGCGCAGTGAGCAGGCCCGCGCCGGCATGCCCGCCGAAGAGCTCGGCACCGGCGTCGCAGCCCAGATCGCCCTCGCCCGCCGGGAATCGCCAGCCAGGGGCAGCCGGCTACTGGGCTTGGCGAAGGCGCTCGTCACCGAGATGCCGCACACCCTCGCCGGCTTGGAGTCGGGTCAGCTGAGTGAATGGCGCGCCACACTGTTGGTGCGGGAGACTGCCTGCCTCTCCCCGGCCGACCGCAGCGCCGTTGACGAAGAGTTGGCGTCCGACGTCGGGACGTTCAGTGGAGCAGGCGACCGTGCGGTGATTGCCGCGGCACGGACAGCTGCCTATCGGCGCGATCCACGCTCCGTTGCGGACCGCGCCAGCCACGCCGCCGCCGAGCGTCATGTCAGTCTCCGCCCCGCGCCCGACACCATGTGCTATTTGACGGCGTTCCTCCCGGTCGCGGAGGGTGTGGCGGTCCACGCGGAGCTCACGAGGCATGCGGACAAGTTCAGATCCGGCGGAGACGCCCGCTCCCGCGGCCAGGTCATGGCCGATGCGCTGGTGGAACGCATCACAGGAACGGCAGTCGGAATCAGCGGGGTCGAGATCCAGCTGGTCATGACGGACCGCACGCTGTTCCAGGGCGACAGCGAGCCGGCCCGGCTCCCGGGCTACGGCATTGTCCCTGCGGAGTGGGCCCGGAAGATCGCTGTCCGGGGCCATGACCGTCCCCTGAACGTTTGGCTCCGTCGGCTCTACACCGCCCCGGGCAGCGGGGATCTCGTGGCGATGGACTCGAGGGCAAGGCTCTTCCCGCCCGGATTGGGCCGCTTCATCCAGGTCCGCGACCACACCTGCCGCACGCCATATTGCGACGCTCCGATCAGGCATCTGGATCACGTGCTGCCCTGGCACCGCGGCGGAACCACCACGCAAGGCAACGGCGCCGGACTCTGTGAGGCCTGCAACCACACCAAGGAAGCCCCCGGCTGGGCCGCCCGACCACGGCCAGGCCCCCGCCATACAGTCCAGCTGACAACGCCAACGGGGCATAGCTACCAGTACACAGCTCCGCCGCTGCCGGGACATTCGCCGCCCGATCAAGCAGCATCCCGTCACCGCCGGGAACTCCGGCACCAGGCCAAGGCGCTCAAGCGCGGCAAGCTTAGATCCATGCCGCATAGCTCCGTGGCCGCATAGCTCCGGCGGCCGGAGAGGGCAGTGGCCTCAATGGCTGATGCGCGCGACTGAACGGGCAAGGACGGCCTTAAACACGAAAGACCTGCAGGTACCTTCGCGATCTCGCTATGGAGACGGCCCGGACATTCGCATGTCCCGAACGGCCCGCGTTATCTGAACGGTTACCTGCAGGCGCTTTAAGCGTACGCCCGTATGTTCCGCCCGGAAATAGGTCGTGAGACTCTTGCCGCTGAGCCCCACCACGATGCCGGCAACCCCGGTTTCTGGAAACCCGCAGAACACCAACCCCGGCCAAAAGCGTAGAGTGGAACCAGACGCCTGATTCTGGACGCCGTGTGCTGAGGGAGAAATCGTGACGATTGACTGGGACGAAAAAAAGGCCCTGCTGCAGGAACCGAACATCGCAGCTGTAACCCAGCTTTGCGACGAACTGATGGAAAAGAAGCCGGGCTCAATAGTCCCGTATATCGATCCCGTTCACGACGAAGACGAATGCAGGATCGTCAGCCTCCACGTCAGTCCCGGCAAGGGCACCGAATCGGGCTTTGTATCGCACTTCAATGACGACGAAGCAGCCCGGCGGGCCACCTCAATCTACGAAATCGTGGAACTCGACCCCCGCTACGTCATGCCGTGGAACGCCTACCCCTGGGTGCGCGACCCCGATCTCCCCTCAGCCCTCAACGTCCAGGAGAAGACGGACGGCTTGCGGCCCTTCCGCCAGTTCCTGAAGATCAACAAGCGCGTCTCGGCCATCATCGCCCACGGCACGGATGCCCAGACCTTCCTGACCCTCTTCGAAAAGACATACCACCAGTCCCTGAAAAACTCCGGGATTAAGGTCTACAAGGCAAGCGCCCTCGGCGGCCGGGCCTTCGCGGTCTCCGCCAACAAGCAGGAAGAACTGCTGAGCAAGAGCGTCGAGATCTACAGGGACGCAATGCAGCGGGCCGGGATCCAGCACCTCTAGGCACAGCTTCCCTACCCTTCCAGCAGCCTCCGCCGGTGCTTGAGCTCCTTGAGCCACGACTTGGTGACCGTCGCCGAAAACGGCGAGGCGCCGTCGTCGTTCGTTGAAGCAAAAGCGGTCCCGGACTCCAGGTCGGCCACCAACGGACCCGAGGCCTTCAATCCGAGCTCCAGCACCTGAACAGCGGCGCGCTCTGCCAGTCCCAGACCCGTTGCCCAGCCCAGGAAATGCTTCCGCGAGATCCCGGTGCGTTTGCCGGCCAGCGTGAGGGCGAGCGTTTTATCCCCGTAAACCACTGTGGAGGGGATGTCGTAAACCGGGGCGATGGACCACTCCCCCGACGGCTGCTGCACCATCGACACGTTCTTCGCATGGAGGTCACCGTTGCCGCTCAGCCATGCAAAAGCCGCCTGGATGGCCAGGTTCCGCAACGCCGGCAGCGGCGCTGAACAATACTCCGCCAGGGCGTGGCACACCTGCCCGTACCCCACGTTGTACTTGTCCGCCGGGTACAACCCCAGCACCTGCGCACCGTCCTCGACGGCGAGCCGCTGCACCGCACCGTGCGCACCGCCTGCCAACGGGATCCGGTCGAACCGCTCCACCAACAGCCCCGGCCGGCCCTCGACGTCCCGGATCAACCGCACTCTGCTCAGCGGTATCCGCAGCTTGGCAGCGTAGCGGAACATCACCAGTTCGTTCTCCACCACGTGCGGGAACTCCGGCGCATTGAGCTTGAGGATGTAGCGCCGCCCGGCGCTGGCCACGGGCATGGAGATCATCCCGGCGGACAGTTTGTCCTGCACTCCGGCAAGCGCCACGGGGTCGATCAGTCCGGAATCGCCCAGCAGCGCGTCGAAATCGACCGGCGCCTTGGGGTTCAGCTCGACGGCGTGTTCGTCCGGGTCCAGCGGCTCGCCGTGGCCAACGATCTGCACATCACCCACCGGGTTGGCGCCCGCCGCGATCAGGAGCGAGAGTTCGTCGTCAACGCTCGTCTTCACCGATCGACGAAGCGCGTTCAGCCGCCTTCCCTCCGGCAGCAGCCCGGTGAAGTACGGCGGCGCTGCTCCCGCGGCGGACAGCACGGGCTCAGTGCTCAGCGGCAGCGAACTGGCGACGGCGGGACCTCCCGCCGCGAGGTAGGCGGGCAGGTAGCTGAACCTGGTGCCGCCGCCGTGCCGCTCGAGGCGGGCGGCCAGCACGCCGGCCTTGTAGACATCGGCGACGCGGTGCCTCATGGCTGGTGCTCCGTCGGTGCGGGGCCCTTAACCGCGGCCGGGGCGGGCTTGTGGTCGCGGGATGCGGGTACGCCCGACATGCCGCCGACAGCGGACTGGCCGCCTATGGCGCGCGCAGCGGTTCGTGTCCGCGTGGCCAGCTGAAGCTCCAGTCCCAGCGTCTCCAGCAGTGCCAGGAGGGAATCCAGCTGAACGCTGCGCTTCCCCTGTTCCACAAAGCGCACGAAGCGCTCCGAGACGCCGGCGAGTTGGGCAAGATCGTGCTGGGTCAGGCGCAGGGCTCCACGGCGCGCCCGGACCTCGGCGGCGAGCCGGTCAGTAAACGCGTCGACCATGGCCTGGCCTTTCTCATTGCTGGCGCTTCCTAGAGGCACGAACGTACCGATTGAGCGTGGACTTAAAGTCTACGAGCGAGCCATGGGCCCGTAAAGGGCCAAATCGGAACGAACGTACCGGGCGCAGGCGATTCCCCGTCAGATGCGTGCGGACACAATTGACACCCCGTGTGACCCGTGCCATATTTTAAGCGTGAACCTGTCAGACAGCCGGACAGCAGGACAGCCCGGAACCCAGCCCCTCGCCCGCCTTAGCGCGGCCGAAGCCGTCTTCAACGTCCTCCGCGCGGAAATCGAGTCCGGCAAGCTTGAAGTCGGCGCCAAGCTGAGCTCCGAAGCCACGCTCTCCCAGCAGTACGGGGTGAGCCGTTCGGTGGTCCGTGAGGCACTGCGCTCCTGCAACGCCCTCGGCCTCACCACCACCAAGACCGGCCGCGGCACGTTCGTAGTGGCCAGCCGGGTAGCCAAAGACCTGGTGCTCGGCCAGTACTCCGCCTTGGACCTCACCGAGGCCCGCCCCCACATCGAAGTCCCCGCCGCCGGCCTGGCCGCCCAGCGCCGCACTCCGGAGGAACTTGACGGGCTGCGCGACATCGTCGCCGCCATGGCGGCCGAGGACGACCCCGAAGCCTGGGTAACCCTCGACTCCAGCTTCCACGCTGCCGTGGCCCGCGCCAGCCACAATAAGGTTTTCGAAAACGTCGTCGCCGACATCCGCGACGCCCTGGCGCACCAGTCAGAAACCCTCAACATGGTGGCCGACCGCCAGCACGCCTCGGACCAGGAACACCAGCGGATCCTGGCCGCCATCGAATCCGGCAATGCCGCCGAGGCCAGCGCCGCCATGCAGGAGCACCTGCAGGCCGTGGGCGCAGCCCTCGACTCCATCCTCAGCCAGTAGCCGCACCAAACCCATCACGCAACCGACGCCGCACCACCGATCCCAAGGACTCCATGCTCTCCCCTGCCTTGCCCGCCCACGCCCACGCTCCAGCACAGGAACAGGATCTTTTGACCCTGCCGCAGCACACACCGTTGGCCGTGCAGACCCGCGACGGGCTCGTGGAAAGCATCCACTACGGCTCGGTGATCGCCACCGTCCAGGACGCAACCGCCGACGGCGGCCTCCGCACGCTGCTTTCGGCGGGCGACCCGCTGGCCCCCTTCTACCCGCGCTCGTCCCTCAAACCCCTGCAGGCCGTCGCCATGGTCAGCGCCGGCCTTGACCTGCCCGCCGACCTCCTTGCCCTCACCGCCGCCAGCCACTCCGGAGCAGCCATCCACCGCGACGGCGCCCTGCACATCCTCGAGATGCACGGGTTGACAGCTGACGCCCTGGAGAACAGCACCGACCTCCCGTACGGCCCGGACGAACGCGAAGAATGGCTCCGCGCCGGCGGAACCGCCACCCGGCTAGCCCAGAACTGCTCCGGCAAACACGCCGCCATGGCCGCCACCTGCGTGATCAACGGCTGGCCGGTCCGCGGGTACCTTGATCCGGGACACCCCCTGCAGCAGCTGGTTGCCGCCACCGTCCGGGAACTCACCGGCGAACAGCCCCAGCGCACCAGCACTGACGGCTGCGGCACTCCGCTCTTCGCCCTCACCCTCCGCGGCATGGCCCGGGCCTTCGGCCGCCTCGCCGCCGCGGTGGTGACCGATCCCAGGAGTCCGGAAGCCGCCGTCGGACGTTCCATGATGCAGCACCCCGACATGGTGGCTGGCGAGGGCCGCGACGTCACCGAACTGATGCGCCTGCTCCCGGGAGCGGTGGCCAAGGACGGATTCGAAGGCGTCCAGCTCGTGGGGCTGCCGGACGGCAGCGCCGTGGCCGTGAAGATTTCCGACGGCGGCGACCGCGCCCGCATGCCGGTCACCGTCCGCGCGCTGGAAGCGCTCGACGTCGACACCTCACCGCTGGCGGGCATCGCCACCGGCGCTGTCCTGGGCGGCGGCCGTCCCGTCGGCAAGCTGACGGCAACCGACTTCGTCCCGGCAAACTAGCCGCCCCCAACCAACCCATCTCCCCAGCCACGCCTCCCGAGGATATTCATGACCGAAACTGCATCCCCCGCCGCTTTCCGTTCCGAGCACGACCTGCTGGGTGACCGCGACGTCCCCGCTTCCGCGTACTGGGGCGTCCACACGCTCCGCGCCGTGGAGAACTTCCCCATCAGCGGCCAGCCGCTCTCCTCCAACATGCACCTGGTCCGCGGCCTGGCCGCCGTGAAGCTCGCCGCCGCCCGCACCAACCGCGAACTCGGCCTGCTCGACGCCGAACGCGCCGACGCCATCGAGGCCGCCTGCACCGACGTCCTGAACGGCAAACTCAGCGACCAGTTCGTCGTCGACGTCATCCAGGGCGGCGCCGGAACATCCTCGAACATGAACGCCAACGAAGTCATCGCCAACCGCGCCCTGGAAATCCTCGGACACCCCAAAGGCGACTACACCCGCCTCCACCCGAACGACCACGTCAACCTCTCCCAGTCCACCAACGACGTCTACCCCACCGCCGTGAAACTCGGCACCATCTTCGCCGCCCGCGAACTACTCGCCGCCCTGGCAGAACTCGAAGAAGCCTTCGCAGCCAAAGCCGCCGAATTCCGCACCGTGGTCAAAATGGGACGCACCCAGCTCCAGGACGCCGTCCCCATGACCCTCGGCCAGGAATTCGGAACCTACGCCGTCACCATCGGCGAAGACCGGCTCCGCCTGGCCGAAGCGGACCTGCTGATCCACGAAATCAACCTCGGCGCCACCGCCATCGGCACCGGCCTGAACGCCCCTGCCGGCTACGCCGAAACAGCCTGCCGGCACCTGGCCGACATCACCGGCCTGCCCCTGGTCACCGCCATGGACCTCATCGAAGCCACCCAGGACGTCGGCGCCTTCGTACACCTCTCCGGCGTCCTCAAACGCGTGGCCGTGAAACTCTCCAAAATCTGCAACGACCTGCGCCTGCTCTCCTCCGGCCCCCGCGCCGGCCTCGGCGAAATCAACCTCCCCGCCGTGCAGTCCGGCTCCTCCATCATGCCCGGCAAAATCAACCCGGTGATCCCGGAAGTCGTCTCCCAGGTCGCCTACGAAGTCATCGGCAACGACGTCACCATCACCATGGCCGCCGAAGCCGGACAACTCCAGCTCAACGCCTTCGAACCCATCATCGTCCACAGCCTCCACAAGAGCATCTCCCACCTCGAAGCCGCCTGCCGCACCCTCACCGCACGCTGCGTCCGGGGCATCACCGCCAACACCGAACACCTCCGCCTCACCGTCGAACAATCCATCGGCCTGGTCACAGCACTGAACCCCCACCTCGGCTACGCCACCGCCACCGCCATCGCCCAGGAAGCCCTCGCCACCGGCAAGGGCGTTGCCGAACTCGTCCTCGAACACCAGCTGCTCACCGCCGAGCAACTCGAAGAACTCCTCAGCCCCCAACGCCTGGCCAACCTCAGCAAGTAGTCCCTCAACTAAGGACCCCACATGACACAGCCCCAGCAGGACACTGCCCAAAAGCAGGTCATCACCGACCACACCATCCCGGCGCACGCCCACGCCTCCGAAGCCACCCTCCACCGCGAGGACGAGGGCTACCACAAGGGACTCAAGCCCCGGCAGGTCCAAATGATCGCCATCGGCGGTGCGATCGGCACCGGGCTCTTCATGGGCGCCGGCGGCCGGCTGGCCACTGCCGGGCCGGCCCTCATCATCAGCTACGCGGTGTGCGGCTTCTTTGCCTTCATGATCCTCCGCGCCCTCGGCGAGCTCGTGATGCACCGCCCTTCGTCCGGATCGTTCGTTTCCTACGCCCGTGAGTTCTTCGGCGAGAAGGCCGCCTTCGTCACCGGCTGGCTGTACTGGCTGAACTGGGCGATGACCGCAATCGTGGATATCACCGCCGTCGCGCTTTACATGAACTTCTTCAAGAAATACTGGGCACCCATTGCGGACGTTGACCAGTGGGTCTGGGCGCTGACGGCCCTGATCCTGGTCCTCGGCCTGAACCTGGTCTCAGTCAAGGTCTTCGGCGAGCTCGAGTTCTGGTTCGCGCTCATCAAGGTGGTGGCGCTGGTGACCTTCCTGGTGGTGGGCATCTACTTCGTCATCTTCGGCACCCCGGTGGACGGCCAGCAGGTGGGCTTCAGCTTGATCGCGGACAACGGCGGCATGTTCCCCAACGGGCTGCTGCCTGCGATTGTGGTGATGCAGGGCGTGGTGTTCGCCTACGCTTCGATCGAGCTGATCGGCACCGCGGCCGGCGAAACCGAGAACCCGGAAAAGATCATGCCCAAGGCCATCAACACGGTGATCGTCCGTATTGCGGTGTTCTACGTCGGCTCCCTGGTGCTGCTTTCCCTGCTGCTGCCGTACACCTCGTACAAAGCCGGCGAAAGCCCGTTCGTCACCTTCTTCGGCTCCATCGGGGTGGAGGGCGTGGACGCCATCATGAACCTGGTGGTCCTCACGGCGGCGCTGTCCTCGCTCAACGCCGGCCTGTACTCCACCGGCCGCATCATGCGCTCCATGTCAGTCACCGGCTCCGCCCCCAAGTTCGCCGCCCGCATGAACAAGGCCGGTGTCCCCTACGGCGGCATCGCCCTGACCGCTGCCGTGGCTGTCCTGGGTGTGGTGCTCAACGCCATCGTGCCCGCCGAAGCCTTCGAAATCGTCCTGAACGTGGCGTCGCTGGGCATCATCAGCACCTGGGCCGTGATTGTGCTGTGCCAGATGCAGCTGGCCCGGCTGGCCAAGCGCGGCGAACTCCTGAGGCCGGCGTTCCGGATGCCTGGTGCACCGGTGACCGGCTGGATCACGCTGGCTTTCCTGCTGGCAGTGCTGGTCCTGATGGCCTTCGACTCGCCCGTGGGCACCTGGACCATTGCCTCGCTGCTGGTGGTCATTCCGGCGCTGATGCTGGGCTGGCGCCTCTGCCGGGACCGGGTCCTGGAGCTTGCCGCGGTCCGCGACGGTTTCACCGGCCCCTACCCGCTCGTGGCCAACCGGCCGGGTCCGGGTGCAGGCTCGACGGACAAGAGCTAACCACCCACGAATTCCGGTAGCGCGAACGGACACTTGCGGCCCCAAAATCTTCGGATTCAAAGGCCGCAAGTGTCCGTTCGCGCTTTTGTGGGGGGCTTAAGTGTCCGTTCGCGCTTGTGTGCGGGCGCTGCTGACTGGGTAGCATGAAGCCATTGCGGGCAGTTGCACCACCAGCGCGGGTCCTGGCACTCCGGGGCCGGGGAAGAGGTAACTCATGTCAGGATCCAAACTTGCCGTGGTGGGTGCCGGGAGCGTGGGCACATCGCTGGCCTACGCCGCCCTGATCCGGGGTTCGGCCAGCAACATCGCGCTGTTCGACGTCAACGCCCTCAAAGCCGAGGCTGAAGTCCTGGACCTCGCCCACGGCACCCAGTTCGCCGCCGCAGCCGCCACCGTCACCGGCGGCGGCGACATCGCCGTGACGGAAGGCGCCGACGTCGTGGTGATCACCGCCGGGGCAAAGCAGGCGCCGGGCCAGACCCGCCTGGACCTGGCCGGGACGAACGTCCGCATCCTCGAACAGCTCATGCCGCAACTGCTGGAACAAGCCCCGGACGCGGTCTACGTCCTGGTCACCAACCCCTGCGATGTGCTCACTGTAGCGGCGCAGAAAATCTCCGGGCTGCCCCCCGAACGCGTCTTCTCCTCCGGCACCGTGCTGGATACCTCGCGGCTGCGGTGGCTGCTTGCCCGCCGTGCCGGCGTCTCCGTGGCCAGCGTCCATGCCAGCATGGTGGGCGAGCACGGCGACACGGAGTTTCCCGTCTGGTCCGGCGCCACGATCGGCCCCGTCCCCATCCGCGAGTGGGAGGACGACGGCGAACGCATCTTTACACCGGACTACCTCGCCGAGACGGCCCGCGAAGTGACGCAGGCGGCGTACAAGGTCATCGCCGGCAAGGGAGCTACCAACTACGCCATCGGGCTCTCCGGCGCACGGATCGTGGAAGCCCTGCTCCGGGACGAGAACGCCGTCCTGCCCGTGTCCACCGTGCTGGACGGACAGTACGGGATCTCGGGCGTGGCGCTGTCGCTTCCCAGCATTGTGGGACGCGGCGGTGTGCGCCGCGTGCTTCACACGCCCATGGACGACGGCGAACTGGCGGCGCTGCAGCATTCGGCAGACACGTTGCGGAACACCATGGGTACGCTGGGAATCTAAAACCTGCATCCGTCGTTGAACGGGTGGACGCTACAGCCACTGCGCACGGTACCAAGGAAGGGAGAACGCTGTGCCTCACATTGCCGGCTCCCTGTCCTTCCGTGCGGGATCCTTCCCTGCGGGCCGCTGGTACCGGCCCGCCCTGTTTCTGGGCGTCCTCGCAATCCTGGCCGGATTCATCGGCATGCACGTCTTGGCGCCCTCGCACACACAGCACGGCCCGGTGGCCCTGGCAGCCGTTCCCGCCGGCACCCTCGCAACCCACGCAACCCACGCCACAGCACCGAGTGCAGAGGCCCACACCGCGCCAAGCGCCATGGTGGACGGTACAGCGCACGCCGCAGCCTTGGATCCTGCGTCCGCCCGGCCCATGGGCAGCAGCGCACCGGAACCGCCGCCGTCGTGCGTTTCCACCGGCGAAACCGGCGAGATGTCTGCCCCGCACGCAAGCTGCATTCCTGCACCGGCCACCGCGGGCTTGTCGGCGCCGCCCCCCGGCACCACATCTTTGTCCGGCCCGGAACCGGCAACGGACACCGGCCGGGTGCTGTACGCCTACGCGCACGTGCCCGGCAGTCCCACGCCCGGCGAACTCTCTATCAGCCGGACGTAAACCGGCACCTGCACCGTGACGCTCCCGGTGCTTCCGCTGCCCAGGGATGCCGGCTCCCCGCGTTGAACACCCGCGCACCGAAGCCAGGCATCCGCCCTCCCGGCGCCCATGCCGGATTCCCGAAGGACACCATTCACATGAAGAAGAAACTCACCCTTTCAGCCGCTGCCCTGGCAGCCGTCATCACACTCGCCGGCTGCGGCTCGAACGCCACCAGCGGCTCCTCGTCCATGCCCGCGGACCACGGGGCAATGAGCTCCAGTTCCGCACCGTCGGGCAGCGCTGCCATGGGCCATAATTCCGCGGACACGCTGTTCACCCAGTCCATGATTCCGCACCACGCACAGGCCGTGGAAATGAGCGACATGATGCTCGGCAAGCAGGGCGTAAACCCGGCCATCACCGACCTGGCCACCAAGATCAAGGCCGCGCAGGGCCCGGAAATCGAACAGATGAACGGCTGGCTCAAAGGCTGGAACGAACCCACCACCATGGCCGGGCACGGCGAAGCGGGCCACAGCATGTCCGGCATGATGAGCGACGACGACCTCAAGGCGCTCGACGCCGCCCAGGGCACGGAAGCTGAGAAGCTGTTCCTCACCCAGATGATCGCGCACCACGAGGGCGCCGTGCAGATGGCAAAGGCCCAAATGGCCGACGGGCAGAACAGCGACGCCGTAAAGCTCGCCCAGGAGATCGTTACCGCCCAGGAGGCTGAAATCAAGCAGATGCAGGACCTGCTGGCGACGCTTTAGTCCGCCGGTCCCCGGCGCCGGACCGGGCCCACCCCTGGTTCGGCGCCACCGTCCGTTACCCATTCCAAGCCGCTGGAGCCTGCCTTGTATCCAATCCATGCTGCCCGGCGCGGCCGCCTCATCGCTGCCGTATCGGGCCTCGTTCTATTTCTCACGGGCTGCTCAGCCGCCCAGCAGCCAACCAGCGGAGGTGCCAGTCAGCAGGCACCCCGGCAGGGCCTGCCCAACAGCCACGTCCATGGCCTGTCCGTCAACGGGGAGACCGGCAAGCCGCTCCTTGCTACCCACGACGGCTTGTTCGACCTTTCGACAAACCCGGCAGTCAGGATCGGGCCCGGGCACGACCTCATGGGGTTCACTGCCGGCCCTGACCAGGGCACGTTGTACGCTTCGGGCCACCCGGAGAAAGGCTCAACACTTCCGGACCCGCTCGGCCTGATGCGCTCAACCGACGGCGGCGCCACCTGGGAGCCCCTCTCCAGGCAGGGGGCATCCGACTTTCACGCCCTGACCACCACGGCCTCCGGGTTCGTTGCGTTCGACGACGCCCTTCGGGTCAGCTCCGACGGAAAGTCATGGCAAAAGGTGGCGGCATCCTTCGTCCCGGCCGCCCTGGCTGGAAGCCCGGACGGCAACGTAGTGCTCGCCACCACCGCGGAGGGACTGCAGCGGTCCACTGACGGCGGCGGCACCTGGACGTTGAACCGCGCCGCCCCGGTCCTCCGGTTCGTGGCTTTCGTCGGCGGCAACGACGTCATAGGGGTGGAGCCAGGCGGCGCAGTCCACCAGTCCCGCGACGGCGGCAGCAGCTGGGTTCCGCGCGGGACCCTGCCAGGCGAGGTGTACGCCATTGACGCGTCAAGTGGCAGCGGCGGCCCCGTGCGTGTGTGGGCAGCCACGTCAGGCGGGCTGCTGGAGTCTGACGACGCCGGGGTCACCTTCCGTCCCCACAGTCCCTCCTAGCGTGGTTGCGCCGGCGTAATGCAACGCCGGCGCAACCCCGGGCGCGGTCCGGTTCGCATATGCTCAGCTAAGAAGTTCACGCTGGCTCAACGACGAACCACCTCGGGAGAAACGATCATGACCACCTGGCGGATCAGGGATTTCCACTCGGCCGACCTTGACGGCATCCTGCACCTCTGGGAGTCGCTCAAGGCCACCAACATTGAACCCGTCTACGCACTGTCCGAGGTCCTGGCATCCTGCGAAAAGGACCACGCCGTGGTGGCGGTGCAGGGCGATATGGTGGTGGGCGCCGCCGTCGGCCGCGCCGCGCACGACCAGGGCTGGATCGTCTTCCTGGCCACCCTCCCCGAATACCGCGGCCGCGGGATCGGGACCTCACTGCTGGCCGCCGTCGAAAACCGGATGGCGCCGCACGGGCTGAACAAGCTGTCCGCCCTGATGCCGGAATCCGAAACACGGGTGGAGGCGTTCCTCAGCCGCGGCTTCGTGCTCAAGAAGAACCTCCGGTACTTCGAGCGCACCATCCCCGTCCAGCGCCAGGAGCTCGAGCCGCTGGGCCTCCTCGGCGGCCGTATCCTGGCCCGCGACCTCTGGGAAAACGTGGCCGGCATGCGGAACGAAAAGGAACTGCTGGAACGCCGGCTGGTGCTTCCCCTGGCGGAGGCCGACCTGGCGGACGAGTTTGGCGTGGTGCCGCCGCGCGCCGTTGTCCTCTTTGGCCCTCCCGGGACCGGAAAGACGACGTTCGCAAAGGCCATCGCGTCCCGGCTCGAATGGCCGTTCGTGGAAGTATTCCCCTCCAGGCTCGCCGCCGATCCCAAGGGGCTCGCCGGCGCCCTCCGTGAAACCTTCCTGGAGATCGCCGAGCTGGAACATGCCGTGGTGTTCATAGACGAAGTGGAAGAGATCGCGTCCCAGCGGTCCGGCGAACCGCCGTCGCCGCTGCAGGGCGTCACCAACGAGCTCCTCAAAATCATCCCGGCCTTCCGCGAACAGCCCGGCCGCCTGCTGGTCTGCGCCACCAACTTCATCCGCGCACTCGACACCGCGTTCCTCCGGCACGGCCGCTTTGACTACGTCATCCCCATCGGACTCCCGGACCGCCAGGCCCGCGAGGCCATGTGGCAGCGCTTCATTCCGGCCACCGTGGTGGACGACGTGGATGTGGCGTTGCTGGTGGACCGCACCGAGGGCTTCTCCCCCGCGGACATTGAGTACGCCGCCCGGAGCGCGTCCCAGCGGGCGCTCGAAAAGGCAGTGTACGACGACGGCGGGCTGGCTTCCGGCGGCAGCGCCTCCGTACGCGAGGCTGTCCGGAAGGGCCCCGCCACGCAGGACTACCTTGACGCGATCGGGGACACCCGGACCACGGTCAGCAAGGAGGTCCACCAGGACTTCCTCGAGGACATCGACTCGCTGGGCCGGGTGTAGTCCCCCTTAGTATTTAGCGCTCTCTGGAGCGGACCCACCTACCGCGGTACTGTGTGAGCCATGTCCACCAACCCCCTTCGGCATGCCATGGCGCGCATGGGCGGCCGCGACCCGCACGAGAAGCACCGGGCCGCCACGCCGCTGGAGCTGTTCTTCGACCTCACCTTCGTCATTGCCTTCGGAGTTGCCGGAAGCCAGTTCGCCCACGAGATCGCCGAAGCCCACTTCGGTGCAGGGCTGCTGGGGTTCTCCTTCACGATGTTCGCCGTGATCTGGGCCTGGATCAACTTCACCTGGTTCGCCAGCGCCTACGACACCGACGACTGGGTGTTCCGAGTGGTCACGATGGTCCAGCTGCTCGGCGTGCTCATTCTGGCCATGGGGATCGAGCCGTTGTTCCACTCGCTGGTGGAGGGCGACCATGTGGACAACGCCGTGATGGTGGGCGGCTACGTAATCATGCGCCTCGCCTTGGTGTTCCAATGGCTGCGTGCAGCGCGGCAGGATCCGGCCCGCCGCCGAACCTGCCTGCGCTATGCGACCTACCTGGGGGTGGTGCAGCTCGGCTGGATCGCGGTGCTGCTCATCCAGGCGGACGTGCCGACCACCATCATGATGACGGTGCCTCTTTTCGTGCTGGAAATGGCCACGCCCTACGTGGCCGAACGTTCCATGCGGACCCCCTGGCACGCGCACCACATCGCGGAACGCTACGGACTGCTGGCCATCATCGCCCTCGGCGAATGCCTGATCGGTGCCATCGAAACCCTCCGCGCGATCGTGGCCAACCACGGCTGGAGCGTGGACGCCGCCCTGGTGGGCTTCGGCGGAACGGCCCTCGCCTTCGCCATGTGGTGGATCTACTTCATCCTGCCCGCCGGCCCGGCCCTGCACCTCCAGCGGCACCGCTCCTTCTTCTTCGGCTACGGGCATATCCCCATCTTCGCCGCCATCGCCGCGACAGGGGCCGGCCTGCATGTGGCGGCCTACTACATCGACCACGAGGCGCACATCAGCGCCGCCGTGGCAGTGGCCAGCATCGCCATCCCGGTGGCCATTTTCAAGGCGTCCCTGACGGCGATGTTCAGCATCATGATCTGCGTGGACCGCACGGTCATTGCCGTGGCCACGGGCGTCCTCGCGGCCCTGGCCGGCAGCGTGGGGCTCGCCGCCGCCGGGGTCTCGGTGCCCGTCTGCCTGCTGGTGATCGTGCTGGCGCTGGGCGTTTCCATTGTCATTGACGAGAAACGCGGCACCCACAAGATGAGCGCAGCTCTGGAGCAGATGGAACGGGCGGTCTCGACGGGCCAGACCACCAAGGGGTGACCTTCGGCCCTTCAACCGCGCCGCCGCGGCTGCCAGAGTGACACTGGGGCGGGAAGCCCCCCGCCGGTGAAGGTGGCTAGCATGAACACTGTTGTCCAGACCACACATGGCCAGCTGCGCGGTAGCGTCGACAACGGCGTGCACCGTTTCCTCGGCATTCCCTACGCGGCCCCGGCGTCCGGCGCGAACCGGCTCCGCCCGCCGCGGCCGGTTCAGCCCTGGACCGAAATCCGGGACGCCACCCGGTACGGCGCGGCCCCTTTCCAGCTGGCTCCCCCGGAAAGTGCGGGCACGGAGTGGGACACTGAGCTGGCCGGCGACGACTGCCTCAACCTCAACGTCTGGACACCGGACCCGGGCGGCGCCGGCCTCCCGGTAATGGTCTGGATTCAGGGCGGCGCGTTCGAAATCGGTTCGACGGCGGCCTATGACGGCCGGAACTTCGCCCGGGACGGCGTCGTGTGTGTGGTGATCAACTGGCGGGTGGGCGCGGACGGATTCCTGGACCTTGGAGACGGGCAGGCCAACGTGGGCCTGCTCGACCAGGTCGCAGCCCTGGAGTGGGTCCGCGGGAACATCGCAGCTTTCGGCGGTGACCCCGGCAACGTCACGGTCTTTGGCCAGTCGGCAGGTGCCATGAGCATCGGAGTGCTCCTCTCGATGCCCCGGGCCGAGGGGTTGTTCCGGCGGGCCATCCTGCAGAGCGGGGCAGCCCACCATGCGATTCCCACGGAGACCGCCCAGCGAATCGGCGGGCTCCTCGCTGAGAAGCTCGGGGTTCCGCCAACCCGGGAGGCAATGGCAGCGGTGCCTCCTCAGCGGTTCCTCGCGGCGCAGGCCGAGTTGAAGGCGGATCTCTTTGCCAAACCGGACCCGGAACGTTGGGGACGCGATGCTGTGGCGGGCCTGATGCTCTGGCAACCGACGATCGACGGCGACGTCGTTCCGCAGCGGCCCATCGAACGGATCGGCGCCGGCGCCGGCGCGACCGTCGACGTCATAGTGGGCACCAATACCGAGGACTGGAAGCTGTTCCTGGCGATTACGGGGGTGATCGCCAAGGTCACGGAGCAGGACCTTGCGGACTCCAACAGCGTGGACGGGTTCCCGCCCATGTCCGCGTACGGGCTCCCTGCCGACGTGGCATACCGCGAGTATCGTTCCCACTACCCGGCCGGTTCCCCCGGCGATCTGCTGGCCGCGGTGGAAACCGACTGGTGGGTGCGGCTCCCCGCCCTCCGCCTGGCGGACGCCCACGCGGCGGCAGCCACAACCGCCCGCACGTATATGTACGAGTTTGGCTGGCCCGCCCCCGGCCTCGGCGCAGTCCACGCAGTGGAGGTGCCGTTCGTCTTCGATACCCTGGATACGCACTCCAGGCTGTTCGGTCCGCTGCTGGGAGCAGACCCGCCACAGGAGCTGGCCGATGCCATGCATGCCGCGTGGATTTCCTTCGCCGCTACCGGCGATCCGGGCTGGCCGGACTACGACCCCGCGCGCCGGACCACCATGCTCTTCGACACCGAATCCCGCGTCATACACGACCCCAGGGCGTGGGAGCGGGCCCTCTGGGAGGGCATCCGCTAACTAGGACTCGTAAGAGAGGTTCTCGTAGTCGGTATCGTCCGCCTCGTCCAGGCGGTCGTCCAGTTCCTCGAGCAACCAAGGGTTCACCCGGGCCAGGATCATCCGGACTTCTTCCACCGGCACGGCGTTGTAGAGCACCGGCCGGGCCTCGTCATAGCGCGTGACGGGCGGCTTGTCCGGCCACTTCTCAGCCAGGGCCTTGACGCGCTCGGGCAGCGAATTGTGGGCGTTGTCCGCGATCTTGACCAGCGTGGCGTCGTGGTCCTGGGCGATGAACCGGATGCCGGCCTGGTAGTCGTCAGGGTTGTCGTGCAGCCGTTTCGTGACGCGCTCGATGATCCCCACAGCACGCTCGGAGACGCCCATGTCCAGCAGGGCCTGCCGTGTGATGGGGGTGTCCTCGGCGATGTCGTGGAGGTAGCCGGCAATCCGGATGTCGTCGTCGAAATCCGCCAGGGCATCGCCGACGGCGAGAACATGGTCGCGGTACGGCCGCTTGAGTTTGTCCTTCTGGCGGTTGTGGGCAACTTCGGCAAGGACCTTGGCCGTCTCAACAGTGAATCGTGGCTGGGGGACGCTTGAGTCCGTGGTTCCTGTGGCTGGCATGGTCCCAGCCTACGCGCCTGCCACCGGCACTCCGGGCCACACCCAGGGCTCCCGCGGCAGCGCCGAAGGATCAAAGGACGCGAGGGCCACCGGAAGCGGTCCGGGCGGGAGCCCCAGCGATTGCAGGATGATGTCCCGCACCGCGCCCGCGTCCCAGCCCGCGGCTGCGAGGTCCGCGAGCGTCACGGCACCGTCACGCTTGGCCAGCCGGGCGCCGTCGGAATTCACCACCAGCGGCACGTGAGCATATTCCGGAAGGGGAATATTCAGAAGCGAGGCCAGGTATGCCTGCCGGGGCGTGGAGGGCAGGAGGTCATCACCCCGCACCACCTGGTCGATCCCCTGCGCCGCGTCATCAACCACCACCGCGAGGTTGTAGGCAGTAACGCCGTCATTGCGGCGCAGCACAAAGTCGTCCACCACACCCGTGTACAGCCCGTGCAGCAGGTCTTCGACCGTCCACTCGGCCATGGCGGAACGAAGCCGGATCGCCGCAGGCCGGATGGTCCTTTTGAAGGCACGTTCAGCTTGATCGAGGTTCCGGCACGTCCCCGGGTACGCCCCCTGGGGGGCATGCGGCGCGGACGGCGCTTCCTGGATTTCGCGCCGGGTGCAAAAACATTCGTACGTCAGCCCCGCCGCAGCGAGCCTGCTGATCGCTTCCGCATACAGCGGCTCGCGGTCCGTCTGGCGTACGACGCCGCCGTCCCAGGTCACGCCGATGGCCGCCAGATCGCGGAGCTGCTCCGCCTCCGCGCCCGCCCGCGCGCGGTCCAGGTCCTCCACCCGCATCAGGAACCGGCGGCCGGTGGAGCGGGCGAAGAGCCAGGCCAGGATGGCCGTCCTGAGGTTTCCCACATGAAGTTCGCCGGAGGGGCTGGGAGCGAAACGGCCGGCTGAAGTCATGGCACCAGCCTAGGCTGATCTGCGGCGTCCCGAACAAACACAAGAGCCCCTCAGCTACCGATGACTTCGGGAATCCGACGTCGGGAGCTCAGGGGCTCTTGCCGTGTTTGCGGAGTGACGATGCGTGAACAAGTGTCAATCAGCGGCAGCCTCCTTGCGGGAAACCTGTTCCAGGGACCGGGTGGTGTGCCGGGGATCCTGTAGCCTGCGGGATCCGGCGGTAGCCTGCGTCCCTTGTTGCCATTATTTGAACAGAAGACCTACAGTTGGCGCAATGAGCCGCGGCGCCACTGGTCAGAGTGATCAACAGCGGAGCCGAGGATGGACAGGAAGTGGTCAGATTGCAGGAACTCGATCCAACGGACCGGAGGATCCTTGCGGCACTGGACGATGATCCCCGCGCGCCCATCATGGTGCTGGCACAGAAGCTGGGCCTGGCGCGCGGAACGGTCCAGTCGCGCCTGGAGCGGATGACCGCGTCGGGCGCCCTCCGGCCCAACAGCAGCCGCGTACTGCCCTCGGCGCTCGGCCGCGGCGTGGCCGCGGCGGTGAGCGCTGAATTGGACCAGAGCCACCTGAACGAGGCCATCGCAGCACTGCGCAGGATTCCTGAAGTCCTGGAATGCCACGCGCCGGCGGGCGACACCGACCTCCTCATCCGCGTGGTGGCCAAAAGCCCGGACGACCTCTACCGGGTGTCGGAGGAAATCCGCCTCTGTCCCGGCATCGTCCGCACCTCCACCAGCATGTTCCTTCGCGAGGTCATCCCTTACCGCACCACCGGGCTGCTGGGCACCTGACACTGCCGGCGGGGACTTGTCCCCATCGCCGCCCCGCGTCAAAGCCGTTACGCTTGCCGTGGACTTCAACCAGGGGGAAACATGGCGGGGAACTTCTACGGCGCTGATGTGGCGCAGCTGCGCCAGCTCGCCAAGGAACTGGCAAAGGGTGCCGGCAGGCTGGAGCAGCTGGGGCAGCAGCTTGGCGGGCCCATCGCCTCCAGCCCATGGAAGGGCAACGACGGCGACCGGTTCCGCAGCGATTGGAACGCCTCCCACGCCAAGGCGCTCCGCACGGCCGCCGCCGGCATCCAGGACGCGTCCAGGGCACTGCTGCGGAACGCCGACCAGCAGGACCAAGCCAGCACCGGGTCACCGGGCGGCGGCAACGGCGGGCGCGGGCCCGCCGGCGGCAATCCACAGACGGACGGCGCCGCGCGGGAGCTGACGGACAAACTCAACGGCATGACCCCCGGGGAACGCCAGGAATATCTGACAAGCGAAGAGTTCAGGCAGTGGGCGCTGGCCAACCCGGACGCCGCAAAGTCCGCCCTGGACGCGGCCGCCGACTCGGGACTGATCGAGAAGAATTCGCCGGAGTATTCGGCGTTCCTCTCCGACTACTGGAACCAGCAGGCCATGCGGGACATGGGCATCGATCCCGCGGACTGGGATACGTCCAAGGGCACGGAATACAACTGGGAGACCATCAAGAAGGTCTATGACTTCTACGGGCAGGCGTACCTGTCCAACCCGGACCTGCAGTGGGCCGGAATGGCCAACATGATCGGCCCGTCGTTCGCCGGCGGGTTCAAGGACATGGCCGCGATGCGGGACCTCGCGCAGCAGATCGCAGACAACCCTGCATCGGACATTCCCCTGCCGATGCTGGACCAGATCGAACAACTGGCCGGCATGACCGACCAGGAGATCAAGTTCTACGAGACCAGCATGCTGGACATGAACAAGGAGATCTTCCTGGACCAGGCCCGGCAGCACCAGGCCTATATGGCAGGCGGCCTGGACGAGATCAACCGGCTCCGCGACTCCGGTGCCATCGACTACCCCACGGCACGCGCCTGGGCCCAGGTCGATTCCGGCGACCCCGCGCAGGTGCAGGCAGGCAACACCGCGCTCCTGTATCGCGAGCAGAACGAAATCATCGCTGACGACTACGACACCATGCGCAGCCACCCCGGCGGGGAAGCCGTGACCTACATGGTGACCCTGGCCGGTGAACCATCCATCCCCGGCGCCAGGAGCTACCCCGAAGTGTTCCCCTACAAGTTCAGCGTGGAAAGTCCGGGCCCGGAAAACGTGCCCTTCACCAACTGGGACAACCCCGCCCAGTTCCGCACGGACTTCACCACCGGCTTCCCCGACGGGAACATCGCGAATGCCGACCAGCGCTGGGAGCTCATCAAGCAGGACACCCTGCCGGCCTACCAGGACCTGCTGGCTACCGACCCGGCCGGGGCCCGGCAGATCATCGGCTCGGATTTCAACGACCGCGTGGACCAGTACCGTCCCACCAACAACATCCCGGGCATCATGGACCGCTTTGCCTCCGGTTTCGACGCCGAGGTGCACCAGTGATCCCCGCGCGGCGGGCCGGCCTCCCGCGCCTTCGGCGGCAGGCCGCCGTCCTCCGCCGTGTCCTGCCCGTGTTGGGCCTGGCCGGAAGTCTCGCCCTCACCGGCTGCCAGATCAGCAGTCCCAACGCCCCCGAACCGACGTCCGCCGCATCATCTAGTGCAGGGAGCACCGTGAGCACCTCCGAATTTTCCACCCTCGATGCCGCCGGAGTGGACCAGATCCGCGCCACCAAAACCGCCCGGTTGGACATGAGCTCGGGTTCGCTGAAAAAGGCTGACGTGCGGGTCACCGAGGACAGCTCCGGCCCGGAAATCAACACCCGCGACTCGGGCAAGATCACGCTGACGATTGTGGCCCCGAACGGCGAAATCGCGGGCGAAACGGACCGGATCCGCTTCAACACCACGGACAAGCGACCCGACTTCAGTGAAGTGACCTACTTCCTGACCGCAGATTCGGCGGATGAGTACTTCGGCCTGATCCGCGACGGCGTGCAGCGCTATGGAATCGACGGCGGCTCCGCTGAGCGGTGGATTTCGTCGACTGAGAAAGACCCTGAAGGGAAGAGCGACTTTTCCATCACTCCCGGGACGTCCACCGGCCTGGAGGTCAACTACGACCTCCGGTATGACGGTTCCAAGGACACCCAGGTGATCATCGTCCACGTCAGCCCCGCAG
Organism: Arthrobacter sp. B10-11; assembly: GCF_033142195.1. Lineage (NCBI taxonomy): Bacteria > Bacillati > Actinomycetota > Actinomycetes > Micrococcales > Micrococcaceae > Arthrobacter > Arthrobacter sp. B10-11. The sequence continues at coordinate 101,186 of NZ_JAWMTH010000007.1, read as the reverse complement.
CCTGACTGGCGGCCCGGGCCGAGACCGAACGGCTGCTTCTAGACCGGCGGGCCAGCGTTCGATTTGAGATTTTTCATCACCAGCGTTGACGTCAGCCGCTCCACGCCGGGCAGCGAGGTGAGCTCGGCGTCGTAGAAGCGCTGGTAGGCGGGCAGGTCCTCCGCGATGACCTTCAGGAGGTAATCCGGCGAGCCGAACAGACGCTGCGCCTCCACGATGTTGGGGTTATCCGCCACCCTGTTTTCGAAAATCTCCATGGTGGGCCGGTCCACCTGCCTGAGCGTCACGAAAACGATTGCCTCGAACCCGAGCCCGACGGCGGACGGGTCAATGTCCGCGCGGTAGCCCCGGATCACCCCTGAAGACTCAAGGTCGCGGAGCCTCCGGTGGCACGGCGCCACTGTCAGTCCGACCTTTGCCGCCAGCGCCGTGGCAGTCATCCGGCCATCCTCCTTGAGGTGGCGCAAGATATTTCTGTCGATATGGTCAATCACGCAATAATCTTACCGGAAACGGGCATTTCCCGGAGAAATCAGGGAACACTTATGGCGGCATTTTGCCTAGAGTTTCCCCTATCAGCAGACCGTAGGAGGCCGCCCGTGAATCCCCAGTTGTTCCTCGCATTCCTGGTGGTTGCCGGCGCCCTGGCCTGCACGCCCGGGGTGGACTGGGCCTACTCCATCGCCGCGGGCCTGAGGCAGCGCAGCTTCGTCCCTGCCGTGGCGGGGCTCTGCGGCGGCTACGTCCTGCACACGGTGCTGATGGTGGCCGGACTGGCGGCCCTGCTTGCCGGGCTGCCCGGCGTCCTGGGCTGGCTCACGGTTGCGGGTGCGGCCTACCTGCTGTGGCTGGGCTTCGGGACCATCCGGTCGTGGCGCGGCGCCACGTTCGGCGACGGAGCGCCTTCCACGGAGGCATCCCGCCCGGCGGAATCAACCCAGTTCCGGACCTTCCTCCAGGGCGTGGGCACCAGCGGGATCAATCCCAAGGGGCTGCTGTTCTTCGTGGCGCTGGTCCCGCAGTTCGTCAGCCCGGAAGCGCCGCTGCCGGTGCCGGTGCAGTCCGGGCTACTGGGCCTGACCTTTGTCTTGCTGGTGGCGGTGGTGTACACCTGCGTGGCGCTGCTCTCCCGGAAGCTGCTGGACTCGCGGCCGGCGGCTGCCCGGCGGGTGACCCTTGCCAGCGGGATCATCATGGTGGCTCTGGGTGCCGTGCTGCTGTCCGAGCAGCTGGTTCCGCTCGTAGCCGGAATAACCTGGCACTAGTACTGCCCGCGCCCCTCAGAGTTTGCGCTCCATGAACCATTCGGTGAAGGCGGAGGCCCGCCCGTCCGGTCCGAGCCGGACCACCCACAGGTTCTCGTAGCTGGGGCGGTCCCCCAGGTACGTGGTGCGCCCCTGGACGAAATGCAGGTCTCCGTCCGAACCGAGCGGCGACCATTCAAACGTCCACTCATCGGGCTCGTCCGCCGCGGTCAGCCAGCGTTCCACGATCTGCTCGTGTCCGCGCCAGGCGTCCGGGTCATAAGGCCGGGTGGCGTAGACGGCGTCCTCCGTGAAGAGCGCCCGGATGTCCTCCGGCTTGTTGGTGGTCCATGCCGTGACGTACTTTTCCATCCACTGCCTGATTGCGTCGTTCATTGGTCCGTTGTACCGCGGGCCGCCACCGCCCACAAGGGCCACCTGGCTCGCCGTCCCGGGATCATTCCCGGTCCAGCTGCTTCCACTCCTGTTCCCAGAGCCTGCGCTCCTCAACGTCCTTGCGGATGACCTCGAAGGTTTCGAGCTCTGCGGGCCTTCCGCGCAGCCAGTCCCGCGGATTGAGGGATTTCCGGCCGTTGTCCAGCAGCAGCAAGGCCCGGTCGGTCAGGGCATCGTTGCGTAGCGCCAGATGGGTTTTCCGCCGCCGCAGCACCTCTTTCAGGGACTGCTGGGCGGCGGCCCGGGCACCGAGCCGCCGCAGTGAACGGGCGCGGACCAGCAGCAGCGCGGCGGAGAGGTCATCGGCGTTGAGCAGCCCTTCAGTCCACACCACCACTTCCTTGTCGCGCCCCAGGGCGTGTGCCAGCGAGCAGCGCGCCAGGGCGGAGGGCAGCGACGGCGGAAGCGAGGACACAGTTTGCAGCGCTGCCTCAAGGTGGCCCGTCTCCCGGAACGAGTGCGACAGGGCCAGGAACACGGCCTCCTCGCTGAACAGCACGGGGACTTCGATGCGTTCGGCAACTTCAACCCGGGTGACCACCCGCGTCAGGTAGCCCGACGCGAACTGGTTCGCGTCGTCGTCGTTCCTGGTGGTCAGGCCGCGCTGCAGCAATTCCGAGGCGCGCAGGTAGCCGCCCTGCTTGTAGGCGAGGAGCCCGGCCATGACGTAGCAGAGCCCGGCCCAGCCGGGGTAGGCGCGGCCGGCGGCGATCAGCCGGTTGGGGTCGGTGTTGTGGAAGATCGCGTCGTACACCGCCCTGGCTGCCTTCCCTGGCAGCCGCTTGATCCTCGGGACGGGACCGTCCACGCTGAGGAGCGCACCGTTCCGGCCGCCCAGGGCGCTGTGCAGGATCCCGCCCACGCCGTCCGCGATGTCCCGCACCGGTGTGCGGACCTGCGTGTTGCCGAACGGGGTGAGGTCGCGGTGGTCGCGATAAATCGGTCCTGAGGTCTGTCCGGCGCTCATGATTCCATGCTAGTGGTGCACGCTTGGCGGCAGCTGCAAGAGCTAGCTGGCGGCAGTCACCCAGACACCGATCACCCAGGTGCTCGCCGCAAGGCAGGCCAGGCCGAATTCCACCAGCATGCCCACGCCGGTGGCTTTCAACGCCGCCCAGCTGGTGGTCATGGCGGTCCGGAAATCACGGGTTCGGTGGGATTCGCTGAGCAGCAGGCCGGCAGCAAACCCCACGAACAGGCCCACCACCGGGATGAGGAACATTCCCACCACGCCAAAGACGAGCCCCGCCACCACACTTCGGCTGGGGATGCGGTGTTCCCTGAGTTTGCGTCCCGTGAGGACGGCGCTGGCCGCCATTCCCGCGAGCACGAAGATCATGCCCACCCCGAAGACCACCCAGCCGGCTGTTCCGGCGCCGCCCCAGATGGCCCAAGCCAGCAGGCTGAGTCCGATGAGGATGCTGCCGGGCAGCACGGGGATCACGGTGCCGGCCACGCCCACCAGGATGGCAAGGCCGCAGAGGACAGTCACGAGGATTTCGGGGTTCATGCCCCCAGTCTAGGGTTGCCTGCCGGACCGTCCGCGGACGGCGCTTGCTTAACGAACGACGACGGCGGCGCCTCCCCAGCACGGGAGGCACCGCCGTCGAACTTCGTGGCGGAGGTGAACCGCGGTTACTCCGCTTCGACCGCCGCGGCGACGGCGGCGGAGACGGCCGGCGCAACGCGCGGGTCCAGCGGGCTGGGCACGATGTAGTCCGCGGACAGCTCGGACTCGGCCAGTTCAGCGATGGCGCGGGCTGCGGCAAGCTTCATGGCGGGCGTGATCCGGCGGGCGCCGGCGTCGAGTGCGCCGCGGAAGATTCCCGGGAAGGCCAGCACATTGTTGATCTGGTTGGGGAAGTCGCTGCGTCCCGTGGCCACAACGGCGGCGTAGCGGGAGGCGACCTCCGGCAGGACTTCGGGGTCCGGGTTGGAGAGGGCGAACACGATGGAGCTGTGGTTCATGAGCTTCAGGTGTTCCTCGTCCAGCTTCGAGGAGGAGACGCCGATGAACACGTCGGCGCCGAGCAGGGCCTCGCCGGGGCCGCCGGTGATGCCGCGCGGGTTGCTGCGCTGCGCCATCTGGGCCTTCTTGCTGGCGGGATCGGCGGCGATGTCCGCACGGTCCTTGTTGATGACGCCGCGTGAGTCCAGCAGGACGACGTCCTGGATGCCGGCGGTGAGCAGGATTTCAGCGACGGCGATGCCGGCGGCACCGGCACCGGAAACCACCACGCGGAGTCCTTCGAGTTCGCGGCCGGTCACCTTGGCGGCGCCGGTCAGCGCGGCGAGGACCACGACGGCGGTGCCGTGCTGGTCATCGTGCATGACCGGGCAGTCCAGGGCTTCGATGAGCTTTTCCTCGAGCTCGAAGCAGCGCGGAGCGGAGATGTCTTCCAGGTTCACGGCGCCGAAGCTGGGGCGCAGGCGGACCAGGGTTTCCACGATTTCGTCCACGTCGGTGGTGTTGAGGACCAGCGGGATGGAGTCAAGGTCGCCGAAGGACTTGAACAGGGCGGACTTGCCTTCCATGACCGGCAGGGACGCGCTCGGGCCGATGTTGCCGAGGCCCAGGACGGCAGTGCCGTCGCTGACCACAACCACGAGGCGCTCGGCCCACGTGAGGGTCTTGGCAAGCTCCGGTTCGGCGTGGATGGCCCGGCTGACCTGGGCTACACCCGGAGTGTAGGCAATGGAAAGGTCGCGCTTGGTGGACAGCGGGACGGTGCTGGAGATGGACAGCTTGCCGCCCTGGTGGGCTTCGAAGATCTCCTGGTCGGTGAGGACCGTGGAGGGCTCAGCGGAGGCGGTGCCGGCGGAAGTGCTGTCTGCGGGAGTGATGGTTTCAGTGGACACGTCGTTGTCTCCTGGGGCTAGCCGTGGGCGCACGGCACAATGAGGCTCAAGCACATAGGAGGCTCAAGATGGTCAGGCGGAAATTCTGCGGCCCAAGGGATGGCGGGACCGCGGTGAAGCTCCTGCGAGGTACGGGCTGCTAGCCACTCCGGTTCTCCAATGGTAAACAGACGCGAGGCGGCTGAGCGGACACTGGGCCGACCACCTCGCCTGATAAAACGTTTTATCAGAGATTTTAGTGAGCTACGTCACTGGAATTCACCCGTGGAATGCCTATAGTGGTCTAGACCGGTTACGCGATGCGGCTAGCACCGCGTCAGCAGCGAACAGGCTTTCTTCAGGTCTTCCTCGGCCTCGAACAGCGACAATCGGCGGCATCGCACTGCCTGGACCAGACCGGTGACGGTCAGCAGCAGCACGCGGGACTTGGCGGCGTCGCCGCTTGCCACCGTAACGGCCTGCTCAGCCATGACATCGATCTCCCGCAGCAGGACCGTAGTGTCCTTGTCCTTCGTGTAGACGCACTTGCTCAGGCACTGCTCCACCGCCGGCTGCATCAGCCGCATGTGGAAAATCTCCATCACCACGCCGCCCAGGGAATGCACCCGGCTTCCGCTGGACTCCGGCCAGCTTCCCACCTGCAGATCGCCCAGCTGCTTCCGGTACAGCCCCAGCATCAGGTGGGTGGGGGAAGGGAAATACCGGTACAGGGTTCCGAGCGGAACGTTGGCTTTGGCGGACACCTCGGACAGGCTCACGGAGTCCAGCCCTTTCCGGGCGAAGCCGGCGGCAGCATCCAGGATCCGGGCATAGCGGATTTGTTGTCGGGGCAGGGTCGGCGGCGCGGCCATGGGGGGAAGATCTGAATTGAGTTCGAGCATCAGCAGCGTTCCGGGAGCGGGTTTCGTACAGCGGTCAGGCGATCCCCATCAGAGCACTGCCGCAGCAATTCGAGTCCACTATACGTCACACGCCTTGCGGCTAATCTGTGCGCCAATTAGTCAAAACGGTGTGCTGCGGGAGGCGGCCGGCGGCCTGGCTTCAGTCCACACCCTTGATCTTCACCACGAAAACTGCACCCAGCAGGCCGATCACTGCGGCCGCGATGTACAGCGACACGTAGCCGCCCCACAGCGTAACGAAAGGGAACGCAATCAGGGGTGCAAGGACCTGCGGGAGCGAATTGGCGATGTTGATGACACCCAGGTCCTTGCCGCGGTCCAGGGCGCTGGGAAGGACCTGGGTGATGAGGGCAAAGTCCACTGCCAGGTAGGCGCCAAAGCCGATGCCCAGGACCGAGGCGCCTGCAATGGCGCCGGCCCAGTTGGGGGCAAATGCGAGGATCAGCGATGCGACGGCGATAATCACCGACGAGGCGATGACCAGCGGCTTCCGCTTGCCCATGCGGTCACTGAGCGGGCCCCCGATCACGCTGGTGATGATCACCATGACCGCGTACAGGCCGGTGAGGATCAGGACGCCGAAGGCCGGTTCGATTCCCTGCGTCTCTTTCAGATGCACCGCATCCGTCAGGAAAAACAGCAGATAGAGGGTCACCATGTGGTTGCCGATGTTCACCAGCAGCCGGGTCAGCCATGCCCACGCAAAATCCGGGTAGAGCGCCGGCGAGATCCAGAATCCCCTGGCGAAGCCAGCCAGGCTGAACGGCGGCCGGGCCTCCCCTGGCAGCGGCACGTCGTCACTCTTGAAAAAGTACAGCACGACGCCGGCTATTAGCGCCGCCGCACACACCAGGTATCCCAGGCCGAAGTTCCCGCTGACGACTGCGGCGATCACCGCGCCGATCAGGATTCCCACTGTCTGCCCCATGGCGGCGAGCCCGCCTACGGCGCCGCGCTGAGGCACGGGCACGCGGTCCGGGATGGCCGCGGTGATGGCGGCATATGCGCCGTTGCAGCCCGCCTGGACCAGGCACCAGAGGATGGTCATGACGGCCACGTTCGGCGCACCGGCCAGGGCAATCAGTGCGGCGGCGCCGAGGATGGCCCCGAACAGCACCCACGGGACGCGGCGGCCCAGCCGCGACGTCGTACGGTCACTGAAAGCGCCAAAGAGCGGATTGGCCACGAGGGAGACGGCGGCGCCGGCGCCGGTGACGAGCGCCAGAATGGCTTCCTTGTCACCTTCGCTGAAGTGTGCGGCCTGCTGTCCGAGCAGCACCTGGATGGGGCCGAAGAAGGCCGCGTTGATGCCCACGTTGACCAGCACGACGCCGGTGGTCCAGAGCGGACGGACGCGCCGTTCGGGGTCTGCGAGCGCCGCTGTCGAACCTCCGCCTGGCAACGCGGCTGCAGCGGAAGGTTCCGGGACGTGCCCCGGCAAGTCGGACAGGCTCATTGCGGCTCCCCGGGAACTGATGATCGGTGTGCAATCAGACTATCGTGAGCATCACGGCCCGTACCCGGGTTGTCCACACCCATTCCGAGGAGGACCAATGACCGATTCCCCCGCAGGCACCCCAGACAACGCAGACACCACTCCCACGGCGGAGAGCCGCAGCATCAACACGGCCGACCTCTACGACGAGCGGGGCGAGGAACTCAATTCCATCGGGCTCCAGTTCCAGTCCCTGGGCGGGCTCACCCACTTCAGCGGGCCGGTCCGCACCATCCGCTGCCTCGAGGACAACGCCCTGGTCAAGTCCACCCTGGGTACTCCGGGTGACGGCGCGGTACTGGTGGTGGACGGCGCCGGTTCCCTTCGGACAGCCCTCATGGGGGACATGATCGCGGCGAGCGCCGTGGCGAACGGCTGGGCCGGCGTCGTTATCAACGGGGCCATCCGGGACCGCGAGGTACTGGCCGACCTGCCGCTCGGCGTCAAGGCGCTGGGCAGCAATCCACGCAAGAGCGCCAAGACCGGCGCCGGAGAAACGGATGTGGAACTGGAGATCGACGGCGTCACGGTGCGGCCCGGCGCCATGATCTGGTGCGATCCGGACGGAATCCTCGTGGAGCGTTGAGGTTAAGTCTGCATTTCGCGGAGGCAGGGCAGGGCCAAGGGAACAAATCTCACCCTAAGATAGTTACTGAAAGCAACTATCAAGCTTAATTCCCTTTCTTCGTAATGGAGCAGTCATGTCCAAAACCGCCGCCGGGCCCGTATCCGGGGACGTCCTGACGAAGCGTCAGACCATCACAGTGATGGTGGGTCTCATGCTCGGCATGTTCCTCTCCTCGCTGGACCAGACCATCGTGTCCACGTCGATCTACACCATCGCCAACGACCTCGACGGGCTCTCGCTGCAGGCCTGGGCCACCACGGCGTACCTCATCACCTCCACGGTGAGCACCCCGCTGTACGGCAAGCTCAGCGACATCTTCGGACGCCGCCCGCTCTACCTGGCCGCCATCGTGATCTTCCTGGCAGGCTCCCTGTACGCAGGATCGGTGCACTCGATGACCGAACTGGCCATCGCACGCGGCATCCAGGGCATGGGCGCCGGCGGCCTACTGGCCCTCGCGCTGACCATCATCGGCGACATTGTGGCACTGAAGGACCGGGCCAAGTTCCAGGGTTACTTCATGTCCGTCTTCGGGATCTCCTCCGTGCTGGGCCCGGTGGTGGGCGGTGCCTTCGCCGGCTCCGCGAACATCCTGGGCTTCGACGGCTGGCGGTGGGTGTTCTTCATCAACCTGCCCATCGGCCTGGCTGCCCTGGCCGTTGTCTTCCTCTACCTGCACCTGCCCGCCAAGCACGTGAAGCAGAAGATCGACTATTGGGGCGCGGCCGCGATCACGCTGGCCATCGTTCCGCTGCTCCTGGTCGCTGAACAAGGCCGCAGCTGGGGCTGGACCTCGGCGGCGTCCCTGCTGTGCATCGGGTTGGGTGTCGTAGGCATCATCGCGTTCCTGCTGGCCGAGAAGCGCGCCGGCGACTACGCCCTGATTCCGCTCCGGCTCTTCCGGAACCTTACCTTCGGCCTGTCATCGCTGCTGAACTTCATCATCGGCATCGGCATGTTCGGTGCCATCGCAATGCTGCCGATGTACCTCCAGCTGGTAAAGGGCCTCACCCCCACCGAGGCCGGCCTGATGATGATCACGTTCACCGTGGGCATCCTCACCGGTTCCATCACCGCCGGACGGACCATCTCGGCGTCGGGCACCTACCGGATCTTCCCGATCATGGGCACCGCCGTGCTGACCGCGGCAGCCGTAGCCATGGGCCTCTCGCTGGGCGTGGACACCGGGCTCTGGGTACCTGGCGTCATCGCGGTGTTCTTCGGCCTGGGCCTGGGTTTCTGCATGCAGCCGCTCACGCTGGCCATGCAGGTTTCCGTCCCGCCGAAGGACATGGGCGTGGGTACCTCCTCCGCCGCGTTCTTCCGGTCCATGGGCGGGGCCGTGGGCACTGCGGTCTTCATTTCCATGCTGTTCAGCCTGGCCGCGGACCGCATCGCCACGGGCATGAAGGACGCCATGCTGGATTCCGACTACCTGGCGGTGCTGAAGGATCCCGCGGTGGCTGCCGACCCCGCCAACGCCAAGCTCTATGAGTTCTTCCAGAACGGCGCCACGAACGATTCCCTCAACGACACCAGTTGGCTGCACACGGCCAACCCCGTGCTCACCCGTCCCATCACCGAGGGCTTCGCGCAGTCCATCGACGCCGTGATGCTCACCGCCGCCGTGCTCACCGGCATCGCGTTCCTGATCAGCTTTGCGCTGCCGAAGAAGAAGCTGACTGACCCGAAGGCAGCTTCGGAAAAGGCCGAGTCCGCGGTAGCCGCACACTAGCCTTACCCGTTCGCACGAACGCCGGGGAGCCGACGACGGCGGGACGTCCCGCCGTCGTCGGCTTCCGTCCCTAAGTGGAACCTCACAGCGTGAAGTGGCACACTGTTTAGCGCGTGTGCGCCAGCCAACAGGGCTGGTTCCGTGGTCAACGATGTCCGCACAGCTGAAACCCAAAGCGTCAAAATCCCAAGGGAGATCCATGTCCACATCCAGCACCGAAGGCCGCCCCGGCGTTCCCCGCAAGGTGATCGGCCTCGCAATCGCGGGAGCGGTGGGCGGGTTCCTCTTCGGCTTTGATTCCTCCGTTGTCAACGGTGCCGTCGACGCCATCAAGGACGAGTTCGTCCTCAGCGAGGCCGTCACCGGCTTCGCCGTCGCCGTCGCCCTGCTGGGCTGCGCCGCCGGCGCCTACATGGCGGGCAAGGTGGCCGACAAGTACGGCCGCATTCCCGCCATGAAGCTCGGCGCCGTCCTGTTCCTGGTGAGCGCCCTCGGCACCGGCTTCGCGTTCGGTGTCTGGGACCTGATCTTCTGGCGGCTGGTGGGCGGCCTCGGCATCGGACTGGCCTCTGTCATTGCCCCCGCATACATCTCGGAGATCTCGCCGCGGCACGTGCGCGGCCGGCTTGCCTCGCTGCAGCAGCTTGCCATCACCACCGGTATTTTCGCCGCACTGCTGTCCGACGCCCTCTTCGCGAACTCGGCCGGCGGCGCGGACCAGCCGCTCTGGCTCGGCATCGAGGCCTGGCGGTGGATGTTCCTCGCCGGCGCCGTCCCCGCCGTCGTGTACGGCTGGATCGCGTACACCCTGCCCGAATCCCCGCGCTTCCTGGTCTTCAAGGGCAAGGAGGACGAGGCACGCAAGGTGTTCCGGACCATCGCACCGTCCGAGGACACCGACCGCCACATCCGCGAAATCCAGTCCGCCATCGAGGAAGACAAGCTGGCCGGCCAGAAGGGCTCGCTCCGCGGCAAGGTCTTTGGCCTGCAGGCCGTGGTGTGGATCGGCATCACCCTGTCCGTGCTGCAGCAGTTCGTCGGCATCAACGTGATCTTCTACTACTCCACCACCCTGTGGAAGGCCGTGGGCTTCCAGGAAAAGGACTCCCTCACCATTTCGGTGGCCACGTCCGTCACCAACATCCTGGTCACCCTCGTGGCCATCGCGCTGGTGGACCGCATCGGCCGCCGTCCCATCCTGCTGGCCGGTTCGGTGGGCATGGCGGTTTCGCTGGGTGCCATGGCCCTGGCCTTCGCTTCGGCCACCGGCTCCGGTGAGGAAATTTCGCTGCCGGGCGCCTGGGGCCCCGTCGCCCTGGTGGCCGCCAACGTCTTTGTGATCAGCTTCGGAGCCTCGTGGGGTCCGCTGGTGTGGGTGCTGCTGGGTGAGATCTTCCCGTCCCGGATCCGCGCCCGCGCCCTCGGCCTGGCCGCGGCCGCGCAGTGGATCGCCAACTTCGCCATCACCCTGAGCTTCCCCGTGATGGCGGCAGGTTCGCTGCCGCTGACATACGCCATGTACGCACTGTTTGCAGCGGCGTCGTTCTTCTTTGTGATGTTCAAGGTGCCGGAGACCAACGGCATGTCGCTGGAGCAGGCGGAAACGCTGTTCGTGCCGAAGGGGACCGTCAAGGTCTAGGTTCCGCGCGAGCACGAATTCCGGCACACCCGCGCGAGCGGACAGATAAGGCCCCTGTTCACTATGAACAGGGGTCTTATCTGTCCCTTCGCCAGGGACTAGAGCGTGAGTTTCATGCCCTCATGGCTTGCCGTGAATCCCAGGCGTTCGTAGAAGCGGTGGGCGTCCTTGCGCGACTTGTCCGTAGTCAGCTGCATCACGGAGCACCCCCGGCGGCGGGACTCGGCGGCTGCCCAGATGACCATGGCGGCTCCGATCCCAAGGCCACGCAGTCGTGATGACACCCGGACGGCTTCGAGCTGGCTGCGCCAGGAACCGCGGCGGGAGAGGCCCGGGATAAAGCTCAGCTGGAACGTGGCAACGACAGGCCGGGCCGGCTCCCCCGGTTCCACGAGTTCGCCGACCACGAGAAGGTGGGCAGGGTCGGCGTCAATCGCTTCGAAGGCCCGCTCATACGGGGCCATCTCCGAAATGTCCTCGCGCGTTGCACCCAGTTGGTCGTCGGCAAGGAGTTTGAGGATTTCGGGCAGGTCCGCCCGCGATGCCGGACGCAGGCGGAATGTCCCGCCGTCGATGTCGATGGTCAGCAGGGCAGCCGGGTCGGGTTGCGCGGAAGTCACCAGCCCAGCCTGCCACAGCAAGCGCTCTCTCACTTTTCGCAGGGAAACCACAAACGCTCTCTCACCTGACGACCCGGGGTGAGAGAGCGTTTGTGTACATCCCGCAGGAAGTGAGAGAGCGTCCGTGGGGAGTGGGGGTAGTGGGTGGCTGGCCCTAGACCTTGGCCTCCGCCTTGACCTCTTCCACCAGCGCCTCGACGGCCGCGAAGAGCGGGTGCCCGGGCGTCAGGCCGGTCACCTTTTCCGTGGCCTCCGCGGCCGTGGACGATGCCACGATCTGCGCCAGCTCAGTTGCTTCGGCGTCGGCGGGATCGTTGAAGCGCAGGGCTGCTGCCATGGCTCCAAGCAGCGCCTCGGGCACGATTCCGCGTTCGGCCAGTTCCGCGGCCGGGCCGATGAAGCGCTCGTGCCGGCTGAGCTTGCGCAGCGGCGCGCGGCCTACCCGGTTCACGGTGTCCGGCAGGTGCGGGTTGGTGAAACGGCCAAGGATCTTCTCGACGTAGGCTTCCTGCTCCTCACGGTTGAAGCCGTGCTTGTGGATCAGCAGCTCCTTGGTTTCGTCCAGGACGGCGCGCACATCGGCAGCGACGTCCTGGTCCGCCATGGCCTCCGAGATCTTGCCAAGCCCGGCCTCGAACCCGAAGTACGCTGCGGAAGCATGCCCGGTGTTCACGGTGAAGAGCTTCCGCTCAATGTACGGCTCCAGGTTGTCCACGAACGTGGCACCCGGGATGACCGGCACATTGTCCCCGAAGGGCGTGCGGTCGATGACCCACTCGTAGAACGTCTCCACCGTGACGTCCAGGCCCTTGCCCGGCTCCTGGTTGGGGACGATCCGGTCCACGGCCGTGTTGGCGAACACGGCCGCGGCCTCGAGCGGACCCGTCGCCGGATCCCACTGCGCCGCCACTTCGTCGCGCAGGATGTCCGTGGCGTTGATGGCGTTCTCGCACGCCATGACCTGCAGCGGGGCCAGCCCGGCGGCCCTCGCGGCAATGCCCTTGGCAATCACCGGCGCCACGAACTTCAGGATGTGCGGCCCCACCGCAGTGGTGACGACGTCCGCCGTCGCGATTTCCGCCACGACGTCCGCTTCCTGGGTGGCGGAGTTGAGCGCCCGGAAGTTGTCCACGGTCCGGACCGTGGGGTTCTCCCCCACTTCGTGGACGTCATAGCTGTCCGCGGCGGCGAGCTGCGAGATCAGTTCATCCGCGACGTCGGCAAATACGAGCTCGTAGCCTGCCTGGTGCAGCAGCAGGCCCACAAAGCCCCGGCCGATGTTCCCGGCCCCAAAATGAACAGCCTTCACTATGCGTTGACCTTTCCGAACAGCGCCAGAACTTCGTCAACCGTGGTGGCCGCCTCGAGCTGGGCCACCTGCGCCTTGTTCGTGAAAACCTTGGCGATGGAGGACAGGATCTGCAGGTGCTCATTGTTGATGCCGGCCACGCCCACCACGAACTTGACCTCCTTGCCGTTCCAGTCGATGCCGTTCGGGTAACGGATCACGGACACCGCGGACTTCATGATGTGGTCCTTGGCGGCGTTGGTGCCGTGCGGAATGGCCAGGAAGCTGCCCATGTACGTGGACACTGATTCCTCGCGTTCGTGCATGGCGTCGATGTAGCCGCTGTCCACGGCGCCGCGGTCCAGCAGCAGCCGGCCCGCTTCGTCGATTGCGGCGTCACGGGTGGTTGCCGTGCCGTTGAGGACCACGCTGTCAGCCACCAGGATGTCCGACGGCGGCGCGGCCTCCGGTGCGGCGGCTGCGGCAGCGGGCGCCGCTGCCCCCGCAGGAGCAGTTTCGCCGGCGGCTGCCGTTCCCTCAGTGTTGCTGCTCTTGACCAGTTCCACGATCTCGTCATACCGCGGGCTGTTCATGAAGTTGTCCACGGAGACATGCACGGCGCTGCTGGTGGCGGGCTTGGCCCGCTCAGTGAGGTCCTGGTGCGTGATCACAACATCGTAGGTGTCGCTCAGGTTGGCGATGGCGGAGTTGGTGACCTTGACGTCGGGGTAGCCGGCGGCCTTGATCTTGTTCCGCAACACCGAGGCGCCCATGGCACTGGAGCCCATGCCGGCGTCGCAGGCAAACACGATGTTCTTGATGGGACCTGCCATGACGGCGGTGGTTGCGCCTGCGCCGGTCAGGGCGGAGGAGATGGAGCTCTTCTTGCCCTTCATGGCCTCCATCCGCGAAGTGGCGGCGCTGAGGCTGTCCTCCTCGGTTTCACCCACGGGCGTCTTGCTGGCCTTCAGGATCACCGAGGCGATCAGGAAGGACACCGTGGCTGCGAGCAGCACGGCCAGCGCCACCCCGAAGTAGCTGTCACTGGCGGTGGCAGCGAAAACTGCGAAGATACTGCCCGGGGCAGCCGGCGAACGCAGGCCGGCGCCGGTGAGCACCAGGGTGAAAATGCCGGTCATGCCGCCGCCGATCGCGGCGAGGATGATGATGGGCTTCATCAGCACGAACGGGAAGTAGATCTCGTGGATGCCGCCGAAGAACTGGATGATGCCGGCACCGGGGGCTGACGCCTTGGCCAGGCCCTTGCCGAAAACCATGTAAGCCAGCAGGATGCCGATGCCGGGGCCGGGGTTGGCTTCAAGCAGGAACAGGATGGACTTGCCGTCCGCCAGGGACTGCTCAGTGCCCAGCGGCGTCAGGATGCCGTGATTGACGGCGTTGTTCAGGAACAGCACTTTGGCAGGTTCGATGAAGATGCTGGTGAACGGCAGCAGGCCGTTGTTGACGAGCCATTCGACGACGTCGCTGGCGCCATCGCTGAAGGACTTCACCACCGGGCCAATCACGAGCATGCCGAAGATGGCCATGAAGGCCGAGACGATGCCTGCAGAGAAGTTGTCGATCAGCATCTCGAAGCCCGGCTTGACCCGGCCCTCCCAGACCTTGTCCAGCTTCTTCATGATCCAGGCGGTCAGCGGGCCCATGATCATGGCGCCGATGAACATCGGGATGTCGGTACCCACAATCACGCCCATGGTGGCGACCGCGCCCACCACGCCGCCGCGGACTCCGTGGATCATCTTGCCGCCGGTATATGCGATCAGGAGCGGCAGGAGGAAGGTGATCATCGGCCCTACGAGGGCAGCGAACTGCTCATTCGGGAACGGACCGTCCGGGATGAACAGCGCCGTGATGATGCCCCAGGCGATGAAGGCGCCGATGTTGGGCATGATCATTCCGGACAGGAACGTCCCGAACTTCTGCACGCCAACCCGCAGGCTGGTACGGGGTTTTGCAACTGTCTCTGTTGCCATGTGATTTCCTAACCGTGATTCCTGCTGCACCGCAGGATGGTCCGATATTTTCCGACGACTAGCTGGTGGAACTGGTAGAGATCCGGTGGAGCCATTCGAGAAAGAGCTTCAGTTCCGAACTGGAGAGCTGGTCCGAGTGCGATGCCTGGAGCGCGGCGTTCAAAGCGATCGCTGCCACCACAACCGAGGACTTGCCGGACGTATCGGGCCCGGCGCCGTTGGCCTGTTCCGCGGAAACCGCGAAAATCATGGCGTCACGGGTCATGGTGGATAGTTCAAGGTTGCGTTCCGCGGCAGGCTCCGCAATCAGCATGAGTGTCACGCCCACGTTCGCCGCCAGGATGCTTCTGGCCGCCTCGCGCGGTTGGACATTCAACTGCCCTGCCACTGCTGCTTTGTTCAGCATTTCCTCCATGAGCGCCTCGGCATCGGCAACGATGGCCGGACGGCTCTCAGGGCGAATGTTGCCAAACATGACCAAGTAGAGTTCCGGCTGGTTCAGCCCGAATTGGACATGGTTGTCCCACATCCGCCGAATGTCTTCCAACGGATGTCCGGACGGCGCGAAGTCGCGTTCGCCGGCCACGTACTCTTCGAAACCCGCCGCGACGACGGCGTCAAACAGCCCTTCCTTGTCACCGAAGTGGTGATAGAGGGTGGGAGCGGAGACCCCTGCCAGCTGGGTGATCTGGCGGGTGGAAACTGCCGCGCCACCGGAGTTGGCCAGCAGTTCGGCGGCTGCACGCAGCAACCGAACTTTGGGCGGAAGCTGGCCATCGAAACTCATAACCGCTACCCTAGCACCTATAGCAACGCTATATGAAGTGCATCACATACAATTTTTTCAGGCACCGCAAAAGCCGTCGGACGTAGCCGTCGCGACGGTCCGGGCAATCGCCCGGGCAACGAATGGCGGGGCCTGCTTACGGCAGAGAACGAGGACCTTCAGTGCAGAACTTCCCAGGAGTAGGCGTCAGCCCCGGCCGCATCATCGGCACCATCCGTCAAATGCCCAAGCCCATCAGCGAACCACCTGCAGGCGAACAACTGCCCGCCGGCGTCACAGCCGAGGATGCGACCGCGGCCCTCAAGGCGGCGTCCCAGGCGGTACACGATGAACTGAAGTCCCGGGCCACCCACGCCACTGGCGATGGCAAGGCGGTCCTGGAAGCCACGGCACTGATGGCCAAGGACACCATGCTGATCAAGGGCGCGGCCAAGCTCGTTGCCCGCGGCATATCGAGCGAACGCGCCATCTGGGAGTCCGGCTCCTCCGTCTCTGAAATGCTGCACAACCTGGGCGGCTACATGGCGGAACGCGCCACCGACGTCCTGGACGTGCGCGCGCGGATCGTCGCCGAACTGCGCGGCGTGCCCGCGCCCGGCATCCCCGCCTCCAACACGCCCTTCGTCCTGGTGGCCGAGGATTTGGCGCCTGCCGACACCGCGACCCTGGACCCCAACAAGGTCCTGGCGCTCGTCACGGCAGGCGGCGGCCCCCAGTCCCACACCGCCATCATTGCCCGTTCCCTGGGCCTTCCCGCCGTCGTCGCCGCCGTGGGCGTGGACGAACTTCCCGACGGCATCGAAGTTTTTGTGGACGGCGCCGCCGGCACCGTCACGTCCGAGCCCGACGACTCCCTGCGTGCCGCCGCGGAGTCATGGGCGGCCACGGCCTCCCTGCTGGCCGAGTTCAGCGGCACCGGTTCGACGGCGGACGGCCACCTGGTGCCGCTGCTCGCCAACGTCGGCGGCGGCAAGGACGCGGAGGCAGCCGCCAAGCTGGGCGCCCAGGGCGTGGGGCTGTTCCGCACCGAGTTCTGCTTCCTGGAACGGGACACCGAACCCACTGTGGAAGAACAGGCCGCAGCCTACAAGAGCGTCTTCGATGCCTTCCCGGGCAAGAAGGTGGTCCTGCGCACGCTCGACGCCGGCGCCGACAAGCCGCTCCCGTTCCTGACCGACTCCACTGAGCCCAATCCCGCGCTGGGCGTCCGCGGCTACCGCACGGACTTCACCACGCCCGGCGTCCTGGACCGCCAGCTGGAGGCCATCGCGCTGGCCGAAAAGCAGTCCGACGCGGACGTGTGGGTCATGGCCCCGATGATCTCCACGGCGGAAGAGGCCGCCCGCTTCGCCTCCATGTGCGCCGACGCCGGCATCAAGACGCCCGGCGTGATGGTAGAGGTCCCCTCTGCCGCGCTCACGGCCGAGGCCATCCTGCGCGAAGTGGGGTTCGCCAGCCTGGGCACCAACGACCTCACCCAGTACGCCATGGCGGCCGACCGGCAGCTCGGCCCGCTGGCCGCGCTCAACACCCCGTGGCAGCCCGCCGTCCTGCGTCTCGTGGGCCTGACCGTCGAGGGCTCGCGCGCGGAGGGCCACAACAAACCCGTGGGCGTCTGCGGCGAGGCAGCGGCGGACCCGGCCCTCGCCGTCGTACTGACCGGACTCGGCGTCTCCACGCTGTCCATGACCGCACGGTCGCTGGCGGCCGTGGCCGCAGTGCTCAAGACCGTCACGCTGGCCGAAGCGCAGGAACTGGCCAAACTGGCACTGTCCGCACCGAGCGCCACCGAAGCCCGGGCCTGGGTGCGCGAGAAGCTGCCCGTGCTCACCGAACTCGGCCTCTGACAGCCGCCCACCGACAATCCACCAGGAGAACCAATGCCCGAACGTACCGCAACCATCGCCAGCCGCTCCGGCCTCCACGCCCGCCCTGCGGCGCTGTTCGCCGAAGCGGCCGGCAATGCCGGCGTCGACGTCACCATTTCCATGCAGGGCGAGCCGGCGGAAGAGGCCCTCGACGCCGCCAGCATCCTTTCGCTGATGACGCTGGGAGCTGCCAAGGGAGACGTCGTCGTCCTGCGGGCCGATGGCGACGGCGCGGACCAGGCCCTGGATGCCTTGGTCACCCTGTTGGAGACGGACCTCGACGCCGAATAGCGGCGGGGTGCCGGATCGTCGGCACAGGGCCGGGTCACGCCGGGGGCGCTAGGATTTCCGCATGGCACTGATTGCTCCCCGCGTGACCGCCGGGCTCCCCGGCGACGAAGCCCTGAAACTGAAGCAGGCCCTCAACGGCAGCCACGACATCACGGTGTTCGTGGACGGCACGGTCCACCGCCTGCCTGCCCAGGCGAGGGACGCCGTCGTGGACCTGCTCAGCCGCTTCAGCCGCGGCGAAGCAGTGACCGTCAGCAGTGTTGAGGAAATGCTCACCACGTCCCAGGCCGCGGAGCTCGCCGGAATTTCGCACACGTACCTTCGCAACATGACGGATCGCGGCGAAATTCCGGTGGAATACCGCGGCACGCACCGGCGGATCCGTCTGGCGGCCATCATGGAATGGCTGGAGGCGCAGAAGAAGACCACGCCAGCCGACGACGGCGGCAAACGGCCCTGATGAGCGCCGTTGGTTTAGCGCGGAACGCCATTTGTGAAGCAGTGATAAGGATCAAGCAACGATCACCGCTTACCGCCAAAACGCCCCAAAGGCCGGGGTTACCCTTTATTCGTGGGTAAGTTCAGAGGGTGGCACATTGTGGCGGGGTTCGCCGCCATGCTGCTGACTGCCGCCCTGGGAACGGCCATGGGCCTGAGCAACACCGCCGCTTTTATGGCCAGTTGCGTGGCCTTCGTTGCGGTCTCCAAAGGCCTGGAAAGCCACTTCGCCAGGCGCCGCCGTGAAGCGGCCGTCCGCCAGCTCGAGCAAAGCCAGTCACGGACCTCGATGGAAGACCGCTGACAGGTGGATGGCCATTGACACGGAGCCGGTCGGATCACCAGACTTGTTAGCGATAACAATTGCCGGCGGCCGCACGGTCCGGCGCGAAAGGTAAGCAATGCGCACTGAGGTCAGCGAACTCCCCGGACTAAGCAGCGGCACCGGATCCGGAAACGCCGCACCGGGACTGAACTGGGCGGGGAATTACCGCTACACGGCCGCCGCGATCCACCGCCCCCGCACTCTGGAGGAAGTCCAGGAAGTGGTGGCCGGTGCCTCGAAAATCCGCGCCCTCGGCTCCCGTCACTCGTTCAATGCCATCGCGGACTCTCCCGGGGACCTGATCTCCCTCGACGAACTGGATCCGGGCATCCACATCGACTCCGCCGCCCACACCGTCACCGTCTCGGGCGGAACCCGCTACGGCACCCTCGCGGAAAAGCTGGAGGCCAACGGCTTTGCGCTGCCCAACCTGGCTTCGCTCCCCCACATTTCGGTGGCCGGCGCCGTCGCAACCGCAACCCATGGTTCCGGGGACGCCAACGGAAACCTGGCAACCTCTGTCGCCGCACTGGAAATCGTGGCAGCGGACGGAACCGTCCACCATCTGGGCCGGGGCAGCTCGCCCGACTTCGAAGGCGCCGTCGTGGGCCTCGGCGCACTGGGTGTGGTCACCAAGGTGACCCTGGACATCGAACCCACGTTCACGGTCCGGCAGGACGTCTTCGAGTCGCTTCCCTGGGGAACAGTGCTGGAAAATTTCGACGCCGCCACCTCCAGCGCCTACAGCGTCAGCCTGTTCACGGACTGGAGCGGCAACACCGTCGAGCAGGCATGGCTCAAGAGCCGCGTTCCTGTCGCGGGCAACGCCTCCGCAGGCCGGGCCACGGGCGCAGCCTCCGGCGGCACGGCCCAGGAACCTGCGTTCGCCGGCAGCACCTTCTTCGGCGGGACACGGGCCGCCACGGCGCGGCATCCGCTGCCCGGGGTATCGGCCGAAAACTGCACCGAACAGCTCGGCGTCCCCGGGCCGTGGTCTGAGCGCCTGGCCCACTTCCGCATGGCGTTCACGCCCAGCAGCGGCGAAGAGCTCCAGAGTGAATTCTTCGTCCGGCGCGATGACGCGGTGGCCGCCATCGCGGAACTGCGTGCCCTGTCAGACCGCATCACCCCGTTGTTGCTCGTGTCCGAAATCCGCACGGTGGCCGCCGACCAGCTGTGGCTCAGCGGGGCCTACGACCAGGACACCGTGGGATTCCATTTCACCTGGAAGCAGCGGCAGAACGAGGTGGAGGACGTGCTCCCCGCCATGGAGGAGGCACTTGCCCCGTTCAACGCCCGGCCGCACTGGGGCAAGCTGTTCCACGCAGGCGCCGACCACCTGGCCGGGCTGTACCCGCACTTTGCCGACTTCAAGGACCTCGCCGAGCGCATGGATCCGGAGCACAAATTCCGCAACGAGTTCCTGGCCCGGAAGGTCTTTGGCAGCTAGCCGGAGGGCGGGTATCAGTGCGCGGCCGGGTCCGCGCTAAATCCGCGGCCGCCCTGCCCAGCGGCGGGCCTTGAGCGCCGCATGGAGTTCCAGCCGCACCATGCCCTTCAGCGGATCCACGCCAAGGACCTGCCGGATGCGGCCCAGCCGGTTGTAGATGCTGCTCCGGTGCAGGTGCAGTTTGGTGGCCACGTCCTGCACCGACCCGTCATTGTCGTAGAGGAGTTCAAGCACGGGCAGGAGCTCACCGTTCCGGTCATGGTCCTCCAGGATGCGCGAGTAGACGGAACCGGCGTCGGCCCAGGCCCCCGCGCCGCCGCCGGCGGACGCCAGCAGCTGGTAAACGCCCGTGGCCCGGCAGTCCACCAGTTCGCCCAGCTGGGGGTCCACCGCCGCGGCCTGTGCAGCCTGCTTCGACTGCCGGTAGGCATCGGCAATTTCGCGGGGTTTGGCGAAGCCTTCACTCGTTCCCAGGATGATCCGGCGCACCGGCCGGCCGGACCGCTTGGCGAGTTCCAGCTGGTAGTGGACCAGGACCTGCGCGTGCGCCGCGCGCCCGGTGGACTCCCGGAACAGGATCACGGCGTGGGTTTCGGTGCCTGCGCTGAAGAGCGCCGCATCCACGCCGATGGTGGCCTGCAGCGCCGCGGAACGGTGGATCAGGGTGGAGGCGATGGGGTCGGATCCCTCCGCCCAGCCGTCGGCGTCGAGCACCGTGACGAGCTGCCACGGACCGCGCCCCTGGACTTCCTTCCAGCCGGCCACCGCGGCCACGGCGTTGGCCTCGCCGCGGCAGGCGCTGAGGAACTCCTGTTCCCTGCGGCGCCGGAATTCCGATTCAGCCGTGTTCGACTCAAGCAGCAGGCCGGAGAGCAGCTCAAGATCGTCCCGGACGCCGGGCAGCTGGGTGAGGATCGCCGTCGCGCTCTGGTCCTCGATGTCCTGCTGCACCCACAAGTAGCCGACGCGGAAGCCGCGCACCAGCAGCGGGACGCAGACGCGACCCAGCATCCCCAGCTCCTCATTGGCGGGTACGACGACGGGACGCACCGCCGTCGCGATCCCGTGCGAGAGCTGCCATGCCTTGACGTCCGCCGGCACGCGTTTGCTGAGGAGGAAGTTCACCCTGACCCGGTCCGCGTGCGACTGGTTGGAGCTGTAGGCGAGCAGGACGCCGTCGAGATCCTCAAGCGAAAGCCCGCGGCCAAGCTTCACGGCCACCTGCTCAACGAGCTGTTCCACATCCTGCTGGTGCATGCTTGCCACACTACTGCCCGGCGCCGCTGAAGCGTGAACGGACACCAGGCGACACCTGACGCCCCACGGCTCGACAGATGTCTATGCGCAGACTTCAAAAACCCCGGAAACACGCGGAAGAGGCGGGCGGGCAGGAGCGGAATCCTGTCAGCTACCTCACACGCGGATTTATTCTGGAAGTACAGATTCCCCCGCACATTCGGCCCAAGAGGCCACCAACGATGGAGCCCACAAATGATCATCGGCGTCCCCAAAGAGATCAAGAACAACGAATTCCGCGTCGCCATCACAGCAGCCGGCGTGCATGAATTCCGCACCCACGGCCACACCGTCCTCGTGGAGCGCGGTGCAGGGCTGGGCTCCGGAATCACCGACGAGGAATACGCCATCGCCGGCGCCGAGATCGTCACCGAAGCCGATGACGTCTGGGCCCGCGCCGACATGGTCATGAAGGTCAAGGAGCCCATCGCCGCGGAATACCACCGCTTCCGCAAGGGCCTGATCCTCTTCACCTACCTCCACCTGGCCGCCGAGCCCGAACTGACCCGGGAGCTCATCAACTCCGGCGTCACCGCGATCGCCTACGAAACCGTCCAGGAAGGCCGCACGCTGCCGCTGCTGGCCCCGATGTCAGAAGTTGCCGGCCGCCTGTCCGTCCAGGTCGGCGCCACCTCGCTGATGGCTCCCGCCGGCGGCAAGGGCGTGCTCCTCGGCGGCGTCCCGGGCGTCCGTCCGGCCAAGGTTGTTGTCCTCGGTGCAGGCGTGGCCGGCACCAACGCCGCCGCCATGGCCCTGGGCCTCGGTGCCGACGTCACCATCCTGGACATCAACATCAACCGCCTGCGCGAACTCGACGCCCAGTACCAGGGCCGGCTGAAGACCGTCGCGTCCAACAAGTACGAGATCGAGAAGTCCGTGGTGGATGCGGACCTGGTGATCGGCTCCGTCCTGATCCCGGGCGCCAAGGCCCCCAAGCTGGTCACCAACGAACTCGTTTCCCGGATGAAGCCCGGCTCCGTGCTCGTGGACATCGCCGTGGACCAGGGCGGCTGCTTCGAGGACACGCACCCCACCACGCACCAGGAGCCCACGTACAAGGTCCACAACACCATCTTCTACTGCGTGGCCAACATGCCCGGCGCCGTTCCCAACACGTCCACCTACGCACTCACCAACGTGACCCTGCGCTACGGTGTTGCCCTCGCCAACCTCGGTGTGAAGGCCGCGTTCGAGAAGGACCCCGCCCTGGCAGCCGGCCTCAACATCGCTGCCGGCCACGTGGCGCACCACTCCGTCTCCGAAGCGCACAACCTGCCGCTCGTAGGCGACTGGCACGAACTGGTCTCCGCATAACTCCTTAGTTCGTCCCGCTGCGCTGGACGACAGACATCCTCGGCGTGCTGCTCCTTCGTCGCTTTGACGCACGCTGCCGGATGTCTGTCGTTCAGCGCAGTTTTGGTTAAGCTCGGTGCAGCGCCAGTTCGCGTGCCCTTTCTATTAACTTGAGGACTTCGACCGGGCCGGCGGGGTCCACTGGCAGGGGCAGAGGCGAGGTGGTGCCGCCGTCGTTGATTTTGTCCGCGAGGAGCCGGTAGAACTCCGGGTAGGCGCCGCGTTCGGTGGATAGCCGGTCCAAATGTCCGTCGCGGCCCAGCAAACCGGCCCATTCGGCGCCCTCGACACCGTATTCCTCGTCCAGAGGCCCGCCGCCGGCCACGATGTACGGCTCCTGCGGGTCGACGCCGTGCTTGGTGAAGCCGCCCGCCGAGCCCAGGAGCCGGTAGCGGGGTCCCTGCTGGGCGCAAAGCATGTTCATCCACAGGTGGCTCATCACGCCCGAATCATGCTGCAGTGCCACGAACACGTCATCGTCGGTCTTTTCCCCGGGCCGCCGGGCCCGAAGTTCCGCGTGCGTGACGGTCGCCGGGCCGAATAGCTGCAGCGCCTGGTCGATGAGGTGCGTCCCGAGATCAAAAAGCACCCCGCCGCCGTCGTCCGCCGTCGCATCAGCCTTCCAGGCCTTGGAAACTTCCGGGGACCAGCGCTCGAACCGCGACTCAAACCGGGTCACAGTACCCAGGGCGCCGCTTTCCAGCAGGCCTTGGACCGTGAGGAAATCACCGTCCCAGCGGCGGTTCTGGAAGACCGTCAGCACGCGGCCCAGCCGCTCGGCGAGATCCATGAGTTCCTGGCCCTCGGCGCTGCGCACCGCAAAAGGCTTGTCGACGACGACGTCGAGTCCCGCCTCAAGCGCGGCCTTCGCCAGCGGGTAGTGGGTGGCCGGCGGCGTCCCGAGGACTATGAGGTCAAGGTCGCCGGCGAGCGCCAGGAGGTCGGCGGGGGTGTTCACGAGCCGCGCCGCAGGGTAGCTGGCGGACGCATCTTCCTGCCTCCCGGCGTCGGACGTTGAAATGGCGTCCAGGGAGTACGCGGGGTTGGCGGCGATCAGCGGCGCGTGGAACACGCGGCCGGACAGTCCGAAGCCGGCGACTGCCGTCCGGATCGCGGGCTTGCCCGGGCCGGAGCCGGGCGTTGCTTCTATGCTCATGGTCCAACGCTACCCCCGCACGCTCTCTCACTTCCTGCGGGAGCGTGCCGGGGAATCCCGCAACAAGTGAGAGAGGGTCTCGGGAAAACGCGCGAAACGTGAGAGAGGATCGCCCGGAAAGGCGCAGGAAGTGAGAGAGCGTCGGAGGGGACGGCGAAGGCCGGCACCCCCGTGAAGAGTCCGTATGAACGGATCACGGTGATGCCGGCCCGACGTTACTGCTGGCAGGCTGCCGTTACTTCTTTTCCCAGCCGATGGTGGTCCAGTCCGGAACCTGGGACAGGCTCTTGAACAGGGACGGACCGTAGTTGGCCAGGCCGGTGCGGACGAACGAGATCTGGGGTCCGTTCATCACAACGCCCATGGAGAAGTACTTGGCCATGTGCTTCTTTTCAACTTCCATGGCTGCCTTGTTGCGTTCGGCGTTGTCCTCGATGCTGCTGAGCGCCTTGATTTCGGCATCCAGCTCGGCGTCGCCCAGCTCGTTCTCGTTGGTCTTGGAGTCGTAGAACTGCTTGACGGCGTCCGTTGCGTCAGCACCCACGGTGTAACCGGAAACGCTGAGGAAGAAGTCGCGGCTGCCCAGGACCTTGCCGAAGTCGGCGGAGGCGCGCTGGTCGATTCCTACGTCCATACCGCCGGCCTGGAGCTGCTTCTGCAGGGTCTGCACGAAGGCCAGGGTGGTGGGATCATCACCGAAGTTGCTGATCTTGAAGGCGGCCGGGACGCCGTCCTTCTCCATGATGCCTGCGGAGTTGGGTTTGTACCCGGCATCGGTCAGCACCTTCTTGGCTGCCTCCGCACCGGATTCCGTGGCCGGGTAGTTGTCCTGGTAGTACTTGGAGAACGGCAGCAGCATCATCGAGCCGGAGCTGGTCTCTTCCCAGTTCAGCCCGTTGAAGCGGACCTTGCGCAGGGCCTCACGGTCCACGGCGGTGAAGATTGCCTTGCGGATTGCGACGTCCGTCAGCGGGGCCTTCTGCGCGTTGAGGTTCAGGCCGCCGGCGAACAGCCGCTGACCGCGGCGGATCTCGGAATCCTTCGTGCCGTCCAGCTGCTTGTACGGGGTGATCGTGTTGGCGGACACACCGTCGATCTCGCCGTTCTTGAAGGCTGCAATCGCGGCACTGCTCTCCAGCTGGCGGAACACCACCTTGTCGAGGACAGGCTTGGCGCCCCACCACTTATCGTTCTTGGCCAGGGTGACAGTCTTGGCGGCGCTGTCGTACTTGTCCAGCTTGAAGGGTCCTGCCATCCACTCCGGGTGCATGTCGCCAGTGAAGCCGGTGTTGAAGATCTCCGGCGTGTTCACGGCCGGGTGGATCAGGCCGGTGAAGAGGGCATCCAGCGGGTAGACGGGCTGGGTGGTGGTAACAACGACTTCCTTGTCACTGGCACCTGCCTTCACGGAATCAACGAACTCGTACGCGCCGGAGCTGACAATGTCGATGTCCTTGTTTTCACCCTTGAGCATGTTCCAGGTGTTCTCGAAGGCCTTGACGTCGATCGGCGTGCCGTCGTTGTACGCGGCCTTCTCGTTCACCTTGATGGTGATGGTCTGCTTGCCGTCCTTGACCTCGCTCTTGACGTCCTCGCAGAAGTCCTTGTTCGGCGTCGCCGTGCCGTCGAAGTCGAAGTTCCAGCAGCCCCAGGTGCCGGCCTGGTCAATCGGGCGGTGCAGCGCCGTGTTGTCCGCGCTGTTGCCGTTGTTGGAGAAGCCGTTGAAGTCCGGACCGATGTTGCCCAGCGAAAGCGTCACGGTGCCGCCCGGTTCCAGGTCCTTGGCGTCCTTGGCGTTAATGCTGATCAGCTTGGTGAGGTCGCTGCCGGCTTCCTGGCCCTTGCCCGCGTCGGGGCCCGAGGGGGTGCCGCCTCCGCCACAGCCGGTAAGCGCGAGCGCTGCCGTTACGGCGGCCACCCCGCCAATCTTGGTCAGATTCTTCATGGTTTTCCCTTCATTGTTGGTGCGAGAGTTGGTGCTTTGGGGATCGGGCAAGTCATGGGCTGTCGTGGACAACAAGCATGTCCGCGTCGAGTTCGCCGTCCGGGAAGAAGCAGGCGAACTGCTGGTCCGTCGGCAATTCCTCCGCCGCTTCTGGGCGAGCCGCCGCCTGCGGGCGGGCCGCCGCCGGGCCGGAGACGGTCTCCAGTGGCGGCTCAAGCGTGAGGCATTTTTCCTGCTTCGCGGCGGGCAGCGCGGCAAACACCGGGCAGCGGGTGGCGAAGTTGCAGCCCCTGGGCGCATCCAGCGGGGACGGCAGGTCGCCTTGCAGGATGATGCGTTCGCGGGTCCGTTCCAGTTGCGGGTCGGGCACCGGGATCGCGGACAGAAGCGCGCGCGTGTAGGGGTGCCGCGGGTTGTCGAAAACGCTGTCCACGTCACCGATTTCCACGATCTTGCCGAGGTACATCACGGCCACGCGGTTGGAAATGTGGCGCACAACGGACAGGTCATGGGCCACCATGAGGTAGCTCAGGCCGAGTTCCGCGCGGAGCTTGTCCAGGAGGTTGATGACACCTGCCTGCACTGACACGTCCAGTGCGGACACGGGTTCGTCGAGGACCACCAGCTTGGGGTTGACGGCGAGCGCGCGGGCGATGCCGATGCGCTGGCGCTGGCCGCCGGAGAACTGGTTCGGGAACCGGTTGACGTGGTCCGGCTGGAGGCCCACCAGCTCCATCAGTTCCATGATCCGCTTCCGGATCGCGGGTTTGGCCATGCCTGCGTTTTCCAGCGGTTCGGACAGGACTTCAAAGACCGTGAAGCGCGGATCAAGGGCACCGGTGGGGTCCTGGAACACCATCTGGAGTTCCTTGCGCATGGCAGTCTTCGTTTTGGCGTCGGAGGCCGCCTTGTTGCTCAGCCCGCCGATGGTCACCTCGCCGTCCTGGTCCTTATGGAACTCCATGATTTCCAGCAGTGTGGTGGTCTTCCCGCAGCCGGACTCCCCCACGATCGAAAAGCATTCACCCTCGCGGATATCGAAGCTCAGCCCGTCCACGGCCTTCACTGTTCCGATGCGCCGCTTGATGAGCGCACCCTTCAGCAGCGGAAAGTGTTTCCGGACGTCCCGAAGTTCCACTACTTTCTTGCGCTCGAGCCGCGGAACGGCGTCGAAGCGGGAGACCGGAACGGCCGGGGCATGGAAGATCTCGTGGACATCCACTTCCGCGCCCAGGGAATCGGTCTTGATGCAGGCCGCCTTGTGGGCGCCGCTGCCGGTCGGCCTGCCGCCAGGCAGTCCGTTCCCGGCTCCCCGGGGGCCGCTGACCGGCCACAGCTCCGGTTCGCCCTGCAGGCAGGCATCACTCGCCAGCGGGCACCGCGGTGCGAAGGAACAACCCGTGGGTGGATGGATCAGATTCGGCGGAATGCCCTCGATGGGCACCAGCGAGGCCTTTTCTGCGACGTCCACGCGCGGCACGGCGCCCAGGAGGCCCATGGTGTAGGGCATCCGCGGGCTGTAGTAGATATCGTCCACGCTGCCGGTTTCCACCGGTTTTCCGGCGTACATGACCATGATGTCGTCAGCCATGCCGGCCACCACGCCAAGATCGTGCGTGATCATGACGACGGCGGCGCCGGTCTCCTCCTGCGCTGTGTGCAGCACCTCCAGCACCTGTGCCTGGATGGTGACGTCCAGGGCCGTCGTCGGCTCATCCGCGATGAGCACCCGCGGGTTATTGGCGATCGCGATGGCAATCATGACGCGCTGGCGCATGCCGCCGGAGAATTCGTGCGGGAACGCCTTCAGGCGGTCCTTCGGGCTGGGGATGCCCACCATGCCAAGAAGTTCGACGGCGCGGGCTTCTTTGGCCTGCTTGCTCATCTTGGGATGGTGGACAGTGAGCGCCTCGATGATCTGGTTCCCCACCGTGTACACCGGGGTCAGGGACGAGAGCGGATCCTGGAAGACCATGGCGATGTCGTTGCCGCGGTAACGGCACATGGCCTTGTCGCTGAGGCCCAGCAGTTCCGTGCCGTTCAGCTTCACGGAGCCGGTGATGTCCGCTGTCGAGGGGAGCAGGCCCATGATGGCCAGCGAGGTCACTGACTTCCCCGAGCCGGACTCGCCCACGATGCCCAGCGTCTTCCCGGGCAGGAGATCAAAGCCCACGCCGCGTACCGCGTGGACCACGCCGTTCTCCGAGTTGAACCGGACGTTCAGGTCCCGGACGGACAGTATGGCGTCCGCGGGGGCATCGCCCGGCGCATGCAGCCCTGCGACGTGCAGGCGCTCCGCGGTCATTTCCGTGCTGGCGGTGGTGTCGCTGCTCATTTGCTGGCCTTCCCTGCAGTCTTCCGGTTTCGGCCCTTGGCGCGGCCACCTGAGCTGGAGCTGGGGTCGAACGCGTCGCGGAGGCCGTCGTTCATCATTGCCAGGGAACCCGTGAGCAGGAACATCGCCACGAGCGGAACCCAGAACATCCACGGGAACGTCTGGACCTGGGAGGTCGCCTGGTTGATGAGGACACCCAGGCTCACATCCGGGACCTTGATGCCGATGCCGATGAAGGAGAACGCCACCTCGGCCAGGATGGCGCCGGTGACGCCGCGGGTGATGTCCAGGACCAGCAGGGAACCGATGTTGGGGACCAGGTGGCGCCAGACAATCCGGCGGGCCGGGATGCCCATGTACTGGGCGGCCTTGACGAAGTCGCGCTGCATGAGCGACATCGAGAGGGAGCGGATCAGGCGGGCGGTGCCCATCCAGCTGAAGACCAGGAGCACGATGATCAGCAGCAGCCAGCTGGGCAGGTTCTCCCGCAGGCCGTTGCCTCCGCCGCTGGTGGCCACGGCCACCACCAGCAGTGCCGGCATCATGATGAGGGCCTCCAGGATGAAGAGCATTACCTTGTCCACTTTGCCGCCGAAGTAGGCCATGGTGCAGCCGTAGACGGCGGCGATCAGCACCGAGACCAGACCGACCACCAGGCCGATGAGGATGGAGATCCGGGTGCCTTCCACCATCAGGGCATAGAGGTCTATGCCGGCCTGGGACGTGCCCAGCAGGTGCTCCGCCGAGGGCGGCATGCCGATGTTGAACGGGTCGATGGTTTCCTTGTCCCAAGGCGAGAGGAAACCTCCCACGAAGGAGAAGGCCGTCAGGGCGAGGAAAATGACCAGGCCGGCCACGGCTGTCTTGTTCCGCAGGAAGCGCCGCAGGATGATCGAGGACTTGGCGATGACGACGTCGTCGTTCTCAATCTTTGCTTCCTCGGCGACGGCGGCCGGGTCGATGGCATTGAGGTTGGTCATGGTTACTGCACCCGCACTCTCGGGTCGACAAGCGTGGTGGCGAAGTCCGCGAGGATGGCGCCGATCGCGAAGATGACGGAGCCGTAGGCCAGCGTGGCGGTGGCCGCGTTGACGTCCTGCAGGGCAATGGCGTCGATGCTCCACGAACCGACGCCGGGCCAGGCAAAGATCTTCTCGGCGAAGAAACCGCCGGCGAAGATGGCCGGGATGGTGAAGGCGATGCTTTGGGCCACCGGGATGAACGAGACCCGCAGGGCGTGGCGGGCGATGGCCTGGTTGCGGGTGAGCCCCTTGGCGCGGGCCGTGCGGACGAAGTCGGCGTTGACGTTGTCCAGCAGGTACTGGCGCTGGGCGATCTGGTAGGTTCCCCACCCCACCAGCGTGATGGCCAGCGTGGGCACTGCATAGTGGGCCAGCATGTCCACGAACTGGACCCAGGCGTTGCCCTCCAGTCCGGGAGTGGAGATGCCCGTGACGAAGAAGATCCGTTCGCCGATGGATTCGTTGATGTTGATGGCGCCCAACTGGACCAGGAAGTAGGCGATCGGGGCGGGCACGATGTACACGAGGTAGCTGTAGGACGTGATGACGCGGTCCTGGAATTTGTACTGCCGGGCGGCGGTGTACACGCCCAGCGCGACGCCGATGATGAGGGTCAGGACGATGGAGGCCAGGAACAGCCGCGTGGAAATCCAAACGCGGTCGCCGAATTCGGCATTGATGAACGCGCCGTTGGGGCTTCGTCCCCAGTCCCAGCGGGTCACGACCGCCGTGAGCCAGTCCACGTAGCGTTCCCAGGGGCTGAGTGTCGGGTCAAGGCCCTTGAGCCGGAAGGAATTGGTCACCTGCTCGGGTGTAGGCCGTGGAATGCGTTCCTGTTCCAGCAGCGCGGGCTGCAGTGTGCTGACGGCAAGGAAGTAGCCCGCCGTCGTGGTCAGGAAGATCATGAGCAGGTAGGTGGCTGCCCTTTTGGCGAGGTAGCGGAACATGTCTGCCTAGCTCTGGATCGCCGGTGCCAGTTCCGCGCCGCGCAGTGACGGCGGCGCTGCGGAGGTGCCATTCCCGGCGGGTGTCATTTCAGCATTCACAGCAGTCGATCCTTCCGTCATCCCCCGCACCGGCGAGGGTTCCTCCGCCGATCCGGGATCATGGCCAGCGGGTGTCTGGCCGCCCGCACGCCCAAGGGCACTGTCCTGGTGGACTATGTTGCGGGTCACATTCCAGAGGAAACTACCACATATGGAGAAGCCGCCAGGATGCCCTGAACCGGAAACACGGGGGTCCTGTACCAGATCGTTATGAATAAATCATGATGGTTGATTTGAGTGGCCGGCCAGCCGGTGGATTTACGCTTCGCCCGGTGGGAATATCCTCCGTCCCTCAGGCCCGTTGCCCTCCCGGCGGTCGACGCCGCCAGGGCATCTGACGAGGCTCGTCACCAGCTCGCGCCAGGACTCCGCAAGCCGTTCCGGAGCCACATGGTGGACCCGCACCGCATAGAGCAGGCGTTCCGGATCCAGGGTGGAGCTCAGCGACATCGCCATGAGCCACGGATCCGCGCTCACCCCGGCCGAGCGGAGGAGCATTTCGATGTGCCGGTGCCACAGCACGGCGGCCGGTACATCAAAGCGGTTGTAGGCGGAGGAGTCCGCGGCGCGGGCCAGCTCCCCGTACTCCAGGACGTAGGCGATCCGCTCCGCGCCGAAGGCCACGAGCCTGTCCAGCGGGGGTGCGCCCGGACCGAGCGGCGGGGGGCCGAACATGAACCGGCCCTGGAACTCCGCCTCCGAGTCGCTCAGCAGCGTCATCATCAGCCCGGCCCGGGAGCCGAAGCGCCGGAAGACGGTGCCTTTGCCGACTCCGGCCCGTTCGGCCAGCCGGTCCATGGTGAGGCCGTCGGCGCCGCACTCCTCAATAAGTTCGCGGGCGGCCTTGAGCAGCAGCTCCCGGTTGCGGACGGCATCGCTGCGTTCCGCTTCCCCGCCCAGCTGCGATCCGGACCGGATTGGGATGAGGCTCACACCGGACATTGTAGCCCCGCTTTGTTCGGGGAAATCAGTTCACGCTGATGGTTCGCTTGAGGAGCTGCTCGGACAGTCCTTCCGAGGCAAGAAAGTCTCGAAGGGCCGCATCAAGGACAAGGGAAACGTCCGGATCCGCTTCCAGCACATCTTCTGCGACGTGGGCCAGATTGCCTCCGTAGCCCTCGTGGAGCGGCCGCAGTTCCTCCACCAGCCCGTTCGTGTTCTGGTTGTGGGTGCCCGTCAGCGCCAGGTACCACGTGGCCGCCAGGAGCGGATCTATCTGCTCGGAATTGATGATGTACATGGCATCCCCCCGACCGGCCGTGTGGGTCTCCGCGGCGCGGAACAGTTGCGTGGCGGCATCAGCATTCTTGCTGGTGTGCGACTCGATGGTGGACATCCCCTGCTGGTACGGCGTCATCGGATCCATGCCGAGCGGCCGGGTGTCCTGGACGGTGAGCCCGAAGACTTGCGTGGACGCCAGGGCTGCCAACGCAGACATGACCGCCAGCCCCCTGGGGCGGCCATACCTTTGGGACGCAAGCCACCGGCCGACCAGTGCTGTCACGGCAACGCACGCAATGACGGGCAGGATGAGCTCTACCGCCAAGGCCAGCTTGAGGGAGTAGTAGTTGACTTTTCCGGCAGTGACTATCTGGTACGTGCCCAGCGCAATGACAACTGCCAGGCCGAGGACAGGAGTCACCACAAGCCTGGCGGCCGCAGGAAGCTGTCCTTGACCGGCCAGGAATTCCCTGAGGTTACCGTGCACCAGCAATATTGACGCGGCCAGGGCAACAAGGAACGTGGCGATTTCCACGCCGTGGGTTGAGCTCGGAACCCTGCCAATGGCTGTCACGACTGTGCCGGTCTCGATCCGGGAAATTTGCAGGCCGACCAGGGCCAGTCCGAGTAAGCCCGCCGCCGCCGTCACGCTGTTTGCCAGCCATTCTGCCCTCGTACCCTGCCACCGTTGCCGCGACCACGGGAAGACGGCAAAGGCGGCCACCGGCACAACAAGGAGCAGTAAGAGCGCCCACGTGTTGGCAATTCCGACAACCGCGGCAGCACAGGTGGTGAAAACCACAGGCTTTGCCAGGGAGTCCGCGAAGGACACCACGATCATCAGGCAAACCAGCAACGCAACACCGACAACAAAGTTCTGGAACGCATGGAGCGTGGCTATGGAGGCGGTGCCGAAGGACCACGCCGTGATGGCCAGCACCACAAAAGGCGTACACATCATGGGCCGCTCCCTGATCCAGGGCAAGGAGGTGAGTGCGGCGGTCACCATCACCGTGGCACCAACAGCAGCGAGGGAACTCAGCCGGCTGTAGGTCACCAATTCAGTCCCCAGCAGCCCCGGTGCATGTCCCACCGCAAGGTCCGCCATGGTTGCGAGAGCGGTGTGGAACCCCTGCGGATACTCCATGAAGGTCCACGGATGGCCGCTCTCCGAGATGCCGGCCATCGGGACCACCGTGCCGTGGGTTCGGATCATGTTGTACATGCTGAAGTGGGAAGAGTTGTCCCAGCTGGCCAGCAGGAGCCCCAGGGCCTGTGGACCCGTTGAGACGCGAAAATACGGCACTAACACTGCTGAGGCCAGTGCCGCGGCAACCAGGAGCAGGGTGTCCGCCTTGCCCGCTGACGGCAGGAGCGAGGCTGCGGCCGCCTTCCGGTCCGGGGACCCGATGATCCACATCGCAAGCCCGGAAATCAGCCCGCCGAGGAGTAGCTGGCCCCACCCCGGGAATTCCGCGGGAAGGGGCATCCACCACAGCAAGGGAACCGCGCCAAAGTACAGGCATCCCAGGATGACTATCCGCTGCGACAACTGACGTGCCGTTGGCACCGCAAGGGCCAGCACACCTGTCAGTGCCAGGACCCACCACCCGCTAAGAGGCTGAAGCTGAACCAGCAGCAGGAATCCCGCCATGACGACGAGCCCGAGGCAGATGCCAACGACCTTGCGGTTCCATGGCCGGGACGGGCGGCCTTGAGCCACCGCGGCTGCACGGCGTTCGGCTGTCTCTGGGGGGTGGGGCACATCGACTCCGTGGGCTTGGCTGCGAACTTCCATTGGGGACGCAGTCCCGTTCCCCAGTGATCATGAACCGCTGACGGACGAGCGACCGCCTTTGAGTCTAATCGAGCGGCGGGCGGGGAGCGCGTTGCGACGAGGCTCACACGGGGAGATTCAAGTTGCGGGAATAATAATCGGACCGCAGTCCGTTTAGCATGAGTGAAGGCATCACCCAGCCTCCATGACCAATCAGCCGGCGGGTACTCCCGCGGCCAGACACTAGGAGTTCACATGTCCAAGAGCACCGTACTTACCCTGGTCGGCAGCCTCCGCGCCGAATCCACCAACCAGAAGCTCGCCGAGGCCATCCAGCTGAACGCGCCTGAGCAGGTTGATGTTGTTATCCACGAGAGCCTGGGCAACATCCCGTTCTACAACGAGGACATCGACGTCGAGGGCCAGGTTCCGGCTGCTGCCGCCGCCCTCCGCGCCGCCGCCAACGACGCCGACGTCCTGCTGCTGGTCACCCCGGAGCACAACGGAACCGTGCCCGCGTCGCTGAAGAACGCCATCGACTGGCTGTCCCGCCCGTTCGGCGCCGGGGCCCTCAACGGCAAGACGACCGCCGTCGTGGGTACCGCGTTCGGCCAGTACGGCGGCGTCTGGGCGCAGGACGAAGCCCGTAAGGCTGTCGGCATCGCCGGCGCCAAGGTCGTCGAGGACGCCAAGCTTGCCGTTCCGGGCTCCATGGTGCGCTTCGCCGAAGTCCACCCCAAGGATGACGCCGAAGTTGTGGAGCAGATCAAGGGCGTCTTCGCTGCCCTGGCCAACGCGGAAACTGCAGCCGAAGCAGCCTGATCCAACGCACCACGTCAGATTCACTCCACGTAGCGCCCCCGGCAGCAGCCGGGGGCGTTTTGCGTCACCATTCCGTGATGGAGCTGACGCACAACCGTCACTCGGCGCATATTCCGCGCACAGACGCTCCGCCGTAACGTGGAGACGGGGACGTGCGAGAGCTGGAAGTGCGGTGCGTTCATGATGTCCACGCCTGGGATCCGGGCAATTGCGGCAACTGCCGCGTTGATGCTTCCGCTGTGGCTCGGATCGTGCTCGCTGCCTCCCGGAGCTTCACCGGTCAGTACGGCTGTCCAGCCCGGCGGCATGCCGGTTCCGCAGCCGCTGCCAGCACCATTCCTGGTCACCGCAAGCACCGGTACCACAAGCAACGCTGCCGCACTCCCCGAATCGGCTCCGGCGACGGCTGCTTCGTCCGGCCCGGAGGCTGCGGCTTCCGGCCCGACGGCTGCCGCCCCCGCCGGTCCGGCCGCCAAACCGAGGGCGGCAGAGAGCATCGCTCCGCAGGCCGGTGCCAATGGCGGAGCCGCCGCCACGATAGACGATTCCGCCACCGACACCCTGCCGGCCGCCGGCGGCCGCGCCGCGCCGGAAGGCCTGGTGCCCGGCGGGACACCCGTGTACTTCGTGGCAGTGGACGACGGCGGCAGCACCGGCGTGCGGTTCGGCTGCAATGACAGCCTGGTGGCCGTCTTCCACAGCCCCGCCGCGGCGGAGGAACCGCTCCGGACTTCCCTCGCCATCCTGCTGGGCGGCGGAAACCCTCCGGAGGGGCTGTACAACTCGTTGGACAACTCCGCGCTGAAGTACCTTTCCGCGTACTTCGACGGCACCACCGTGGTGGTGAACCTGACCGGGACCCTCCGCCCGGGCGGCACCTGCGACATCCCCCGGCTGGAAGCCCAGCTCACGCACACGGCCGTATCAGCCGTGGGTGCGGCCCGGGCCGAGTTCTACATTGACGGGCGCCGGCTCGCAGACATCCTGAGCCTTCGGTAGGACCGGGCGACAGGCCCGGGCGGCGCTCCGACGGGCGGCCCCCGACCGGGAACCCGGTCAAGTCAGCTGCCCCCAAACAGATCGTCCATGGCCTGGTGGCTGCGGGCACCCGCGAGCTCGGACCAGTTGCCGTCGCCGAGCACGTCTTCGGCCACCCGGGACACCGCGGCATACGCGGCCTTCGCCGTGTTGCCGCCGATGCTGATCCGGCGGACGCCGGCGTCGTGAAGTTCCCCCACGGACGGCGCCCCCAGGCCCGCCAGCGCGTTCAAGGGAGCGGCAATCCGCTGCGCCAGGTCGTGGAGCACGTGCAGGTCCTGCACCCCGGGCACGAATATTCCGTTGGCCCCGGCGGCGAGGTAGGCCTCAGCCCTTCCGAGGGTCTCCGTAAATGCAGTCTCCGCAAACCGGCCGGACAGGTAGGTGTCCGTACGGGCGTTGATGAACAGGTCTACCCCTTCCTCTTCCGCTGCGCGGCGGACGACGGCGATGCGGCGCGCCTGCTCGTCAACGTCCGTCAGCGGCTGCTCAGCGGAGTCCTCGAAATTCACGCCCACCGCCCCGGCGGCAAGCACAGCGCGGACGGTTTCGCGCAATTCGCCGTCATCGAACCCGCCACCAACATGCGCATACCCGGCCTCAATGTCTGCCGTAACCGGCAAGGCCGTGGATGCCGCAATCCGGCGAAGGGCCGCCATGGCCAGTTCCCGCGGCATATGGTTGCCGTCCGGAAAGCCCAGGCTCCACGAGAGGGCCGAACTGGAGGTGGCCAGCGCTGCTGCTCCCGCTTCCTCCACGAGGCGGGCGGACGCCACGTCCCAGACATTCACCAGGACCAGCGGGGCCGTGCCCTCGTGGAGCGCATGGAAGGAGGCGGCCAGGGATCCGAGGTGACTGTTCGTTGCCATGGCTCCATTCCATGCCCTGCGTCGCCGCAGGTAAAGCACTTCAGGCTGGAACCCAGGACTTTGGCAAATTGAGTGAACAACCGTTGCCTAATGGACAACATATGGCTGTATCCTGTGGATGTGACCCACGAAACACTTGATGCCGCCGCCGATGTCCTGCCGGCCGAGGCAATTGATGCAATCGAACGCGCGGCAACGTCCGCACACCGCCACGACGAACTGTTCTCGGAGCGCGCAGCAAACATCAAACAATCCGCGGTCCGCGACGTCTTTGACATCTCCCTGCGCCCGGGCCTTGTCTCGCTCGCCGGAGGCAGCCCGTACCTGCAGTCGCTGCCGTTGGAACGACTTGGCCGGACAGCGGCGAAGATCATCGCGGAACAGGGCATGACCGCCCTCCAGTACGGCAGCGGCCAAGGGACCGAAGAGCTCCGCGCCCAGATCTGCGAGGTCATGGCAGCCGAGGGAATCCTTGACGCGGATCCCCGCAACGTGGTGGTCACCGCGGGCTCCCAGTCCGCCCAGGACGTGGCCACAAAGGTGTTCTGCGATCCCGGCGACGTGGTACTCGTGGAGGAACCGACCTACGTGGGCGCCCTGAACACCTTCGAGGCCTACCAGGTGGAGGTGGCCACCGTACCCATGGACGAGCACGGCCTGGTTCCGGACCTCCTGGAAGCCCGGATCGCGGCCCTCCAGACGGCCGGACGGAACATCAAGTTCCTGTACACCATCCCCAACTTCAACAACCCGTCAGGCATCACCCTCGCAGAGGAACGCCGGCAGGAAATCGTCGACATATGCCGCAAAGCAAATATTTTGGTCCTGGAGGACAACCCGTACGGGCTGCTGCGCTTCGACGGCAAACCGCTGGCGCCGCTGCGGGCCGCCAATCCGGACGACGTCATCTACATGGGCTCATTCTCGAAGATCTTCGCTCCCGGGCTGAGGATCGGCTGGGCGCTGGTGCCGGCCCATCTCCAGCGCCGCTACTACCTGGCCTCCGAGGCCGTGACGCTCTGCCCGTCGACGCTGAACCAGATGCTGGTCTCCGCCTACCTGCGGGACTACGACTGGAAAGGGCAGATCGAAACCTACCGCGGGCTCTACGCCGAGCGCTGCCAGGCCATGCTGGCCGCCTTGGCTGAGTACATGCCGGAGGGACTGAGCTGGACCCGGCCGGAGGGCGGCTTCTTCGTCTGGGTGACCCTCCCCGAGGGCGTGGACACGTACCCGCTGTTGCGCAAGGCAATCGACGCGGGCGTAGTGTTCATTCCGGGAGCGGCGTTCACGCCGTCGGACGAACCGTCCAACAAGCTGCGCCTCGCATTCAGTGCCGTTCCTCCGGAGACCATCGCGGAGGGCGTGCGGCGCCTCGCGCCGGTACTGCGGGACGCCATAGCGGCGCTGTAGCCTGAGTCATAACTGCATGCAGCCGGGCACTTTCATGAGGCTGACCGAACCCTGAGGAGCTGGAGCATGACCGGAATAATTGTTGTCGGTGTTGACGGCAGCGAGACTGCAATGCGGGCCGCCGAGACGGCGCGGGGACTGGCCGCATCGCTGGGGGCCACTCTCCACGTGGTCACGGCCTTCGACAGTGACCGCACCGAGGTGTTCGGCAGCGGCAGCGACCGCTGGATTGTCTCCGACGCCGGGGACGCTGAGAAGGTGGCCAAGGACGTAGCGGCCCGGCTGAGCACGGAAGACCTCAAGGTCACCTACTCTGCGGCCCGCGGCAAGCCGGCGGAAGCCCTCATCAGGGAAGCCGAGCGCTTCGACGCCCGCATGATCGTGGTGGGCAACCGCCGGATGCGCGGGCTGGGCCGGGTGCTGGGCAGCGTCGCCAACAGCGTGGCGCACAATGCGCCGTGCGACGTCTATATCGCCAAGACCGACGACGCCGACTAGGTCGTCCCGGCCCTAGGTCGTCCCGGCCCTAGGTCGTCCCGGCCCCGGGTTGACCGGCGTCACTCCCCCTGGTGGGCAGTCTCACCCCATTTTCGCCGGAATCACGCGGTTTACGGCGATAAAATTGAAGGGTGCTCGATGGTGCGGACATCCGAGTACCGACGACTTCAGGGGAACGATATGCTGACGCTTCAGCGCCGCCAGCTGGTAGGCCACGACATCCTTCTTGCCCGCCACGGCAACCACATCAGCACCATGCGGGTGGACCGGGCCAACGACCGGGTGATCGCGTTCCTCGACGACGGATCCACCGACACCGCGCCCAACCTTATTGAGCCCGGCCTGAACCTGCCGGAAACCATCCGCAGCGTCATGCGCGATGACTGGAAATTCTTCGCGGTTGTCACCGCCTGCGTCACCGGCTTTTCCGGCGTGATGATCGCGGCAGCAGTGGGACTGAGCGGAATGACCGCCGATCCCGCCCTCGCCCAGATGCTCTCAAACTACCCCGCGTACTAGGCGGGCCTACCGGACCCATGGGCGCTGCCGCCTACTCGGCCCCTGGCACGTCGGGCACGGGAAACGCGGGCAGCGAATCGAAAAGTGCCAGGAAACTTTCCATGAGCGGCGTTTCGTTGGTGCGGTTCCACGCCACAGCAAGGTCCACCGGGGGCGGGTTCCGTAGCGGGCGGAACACCACGCCCTGGAACGAAAACATCCGTGAAGTCATAGGCACCAGCGCTATCCCCATGCCCGCAGCCACGAGGGACAACAGCGTGGACGTTTCCTTGGCCTCCTGAACCAGCCGCGGCTGGAACCCCGCCTGCCGGCACGCGTCGATGACGATGCTGCTCACCGCCGATGACGCGGGATAACCAATGAAATCGTGCGACGACAAGTCCGCAAGCTCCAGCGGCCCTTCTCCGGCCAGCAGCGAATCGGCCGGGAGCGCTGCCACCAGCTGGTCCTGCTCCAGCAGCTTCAAGGCAATGTCACCTGAGCGGACCGGGGGCCGAAGAACGGCGACGTCGAGCCGGCCCTCCTCAAGTGCCGCCTCCATTTGCGGGGTGAGCATTTCGCCCTGGACAGTAATCCGCAGGCCGGGAAGAGTGCGCCGTGCCGCCTGCACCACTGCCGGCATCAGCCGGTACGTAGCTGTTCCGGTGAATCCCACCCTGAGTACGCCCGTAGCGCCGGCACCGACCTGCTTCACGTCCGATTCCAACACCTCGAGTTCGTGCAGCAGCTGACGGCCCCGGTCCAGGAGCAGCTGACCGGCGGGCGTCAGGTCCACCTTCCGCGTGGTCCGGACCAGCAGCTGTGTTCCCAGCTGCTCCTCGAGTTGGCGGATCTGCTGCGACAGCGGAGGCTGGGCCATGTGCAGCCGGACCGCGGCACGGCCGAAATGCCGCTCTTCAGCCACCGCAATGAAGTACTTGAGGTGTCGCGTCTCCATCGGTGCCTCTCGACTGGAAGAAGTACTAATCCAGCAGGAGGGCTGGCTCCTCAAGGATCGCCGCAACATCGGCCATAAAGCGGGCCGACAGGTCTCCGTCCACCACCCGGTGGTCGAACGACCCGCCAAGGGTGGTGATCCAGCGCGGAATGACTTCTCCGTCCAGCACCCACGGCTTCTGCTTGATGGTGCCGAAAGCTACGATCGCCACCTCGCCGGGATTGATGATCGGTGTGCCGGTGTCGATGCCCAGGGCACCGATGTTGGTGACAGTCAGCGTGCCACCCTGCATCTGGGCGGGCTGGGTCTTTCCGGCGCGTGCAGTGATGGCCAGGTCATTGAGCGCCAGTGCCAGTTCCTTGAGCGAGAGGTCCTGGGCATTCTTGATGTTGGGCACCATCAGGCCGCGCGGGGTTGCCGCCGCGATGCCGAGGTTCATGAAGTGCTTGACGTGGATCTCGGCCGAATCGCTGCCGTCCGCGCTGTCCACCCACGTGGCGTTGACGCTGGGGTTCCGCGCGGCCGCCCAGATCACGGCCTTGGCCAGGATCAGGAGAGGCGAGACCTTGATGCCCTCGAAGTCGCGCGAGGCCTTGAGCCGCTTGACGAACTCCATGGTGCGGCTGGCGTCGACATCCACGAAGATGCTGACGTGCGGTGCAGCGAACGCGGACTCCACCATGGCTTTGGCCGTGGCCTTGCGGACTCCCTTGACGGGAATCCGCTCGATGCGCTGTTCCTGCGGCCGGCCGGACTTGCCCCAGAAGGTGTCCGCCTTGTCCACCTCGGCGTCGCGCTGGGCCTGGTAGCTGACCAGGTCCTCGCGGGTGACTTCGCCGCGCGCACCGGTAGGCACCACGTCGGCGAGGTCGATCCCGAGGTCCCGGGCGATTTTCCTTACCGGAGGCTTGGCCAGGACCCGGTTCACCAGGCCGCTGATGGTACCGCCGAGGGTGGGCCGCCCCGGGGCTTCCCCGTGAGCCCCGGCGTCTGTGGTGTCTGTGGCGTCCGGTGCCCCGGCGTTGATCCAGATGCCTTGGGTCTCGACAGGCTCGACGACCGGGGCCGGCACGACCGCTGGAACTGGCTGGAGCACTGCAGCGGAAGCTGCCGCCGGGGACGGCGAGGACTTGCGCGGGCGGCGCTTGACGGCGTCGGCCTTGGGACCCGACCCCACCAAGGGGGCCGCGGCCGTGCCCGGAACCGGCTGTGCCGGCGCCGGACGCGGTGCGGCTGCTGCCGGGGCCGGCGGAACGGGCGCATCCGCGGGTGTGGGATCCCCGGCCACCGTGTCACTCACGCTGATGATCGGGGTGCCGACGTCGACCGTCACTCCCGTTGGCACGAGCAGCTCGGTGACTGTGCCCGCAAACGGGGACGGCAGTTCCACGAGGGACTTCGCGGTTTCGATTTCGCAGAGGATGTCGTTGACCGCGACGCTGTCGCCGGGCTTGACGTTCCACGAAACGATCTCGGCCTCGGTGAGTCCTTCGCCCACGTCGGGGAGGTTGAACTTGTTTACAGTCATGGGGTCCTCGGTTTGGAAGGCGTCGTCAGTAGGCAAGGGCGCGGTCCAGCGCCTCGAGGATGCGGTCGATGTCCGGCAGGTAGTCCTCTTCCACCTTGGCCACGGGATAGGGCATATGGAAGCCACCCACCCGGATTACGGGGGCCTCGAGGGACAGGAACGCCCGCTCGCTGACGCGGGCCGCGATTTCGCCGCCGATGCCGCCGAATGTCGGTGCCTCATGGGCCACGATGAGCCGGCCCGTCTTCTTGACCGAGTCTGTGACGGTGTCGAAATCGATCGGCGAGATGGACCGCAGGTCAATTACCTCCACGCTGCGGCCGTCCTGGGCGGCGGCGCCGGCAGCGGCGAGGGCAACCGGCACCAGCGGGCCGTAAGCCACCACGGTGGCGTCCGTGCCTTCGCGTAGGACATGGGCCTTGAACGGGTCGCCCGAGGGGCCGGGCGATTCGGTGTCAACCTCGCCTTTGAGCCAGTAGCGCCGCTTGGGCTCGAAGACGATGACGGGGTCCTGGCAGTCGACGGCCTGCTGGATCATCCAGTAGGCGTCGTGCGGGTTGGACGGGGTGATGATGCGCAGTCCTGCGGTGTGGGCGAACAGCGCCTCCGGGGACTCCGAGTGGTGTTCGATGGAGCCGATGCCGCCGCCGTACGGGATACGGATGACGACGGGCACCGTGAGGTTTCCGTTGCTGCGTGAGTGCATCTTGGCGAGCTGCGTGGTGATCTGGTTGAAGCCCGGGAAAACGAAGCCGTCAAACTGGATTTCGCAGACCGGCAGGTAGCCGCTGAGGGCAAGTCCGATCGCTGTGCCGATGATGCCGGACTCTGCCAGCGGAGTGTCCACCACGCGGTCGGCGCCGAATTCGCCGATCAGTCCGTCGGTGACACGGTAGACGCCGCCGAGCGGACCGATGTCCTCGCCCATGAGCAGGGTGCGTGGGTTGTTGTTCAGCGTTGCGCGCAGGCCCTCGTTGATGGCCTTGGCGATGGTCATGGTGGTCATCGGTTGGCTGCCCCGTCTGTATTTGCCTCGGCGGCGTTTACTTCGGCTGTTTCTGATTCATCAGCGAATCCCGCACTGTATTCCTCAAACCAGGCCAGCTCTTCGGCCACCAGCGGGTGGGCCTCGGCGTACGTGTTGGCGAACGCCGTCCGGATGTCCGGGGTTTCGAGGTCGTGGGTGGTCTTGCGCACGTAGGCGGCGAGCTCATCGCCGTCGGCCTTGACCTTGGCGAAGAAGGCGTCATCGGCCAGCCCCTCGGCGCGGAGATACTTCTCCAGGCGTTCGAGGGGGTCCTTCGCCCGCCACTGCGCTTCCTCTTCGG
Source organism: Arthrobacter sp. B10-11 (assembly GCF_033142195.1). NCBI lineage: Bacteria > Bacillati > Actinomycetota > Actinomycetes > Micrococcales > Micrococcaceae > Arthrobacter > Arthrobacter sp. B10-11. Next base: position 59,004 of record NZ_JAWMTH010000007.1, on the reverse strand, counting down.
AGCCGCGGTATTTCGTGGGATCATCAGCCGTGGTGTGGGCGCCCACCCGGTACGTGAAGGCCTCGATCAGTACCGGGCTCTTTCCTTCACGGGCGCGTTCCAGTGCCCACTCCGTCACGGCGTGGACTGCGATGACGTCGTTGCCGTCCACGCGGATGCCCGGGAAGCCGTAGCCCTTGGCGCGATCGGCCAGCGGGACGCGGGTTTGCACGGTGCTGGGCACCGAGATGGCCCAGTGGTTGTTCTGGCAGAAGAAGACCACCGGCGCGTTGTACGACGACGCGAACACCATCGACTCGTGCACGTCGCCCTCGGAGCTGGCGCCGTCCCCGAAGTAGACCATGACGGCGGCCTTGGGCTCCTGGGGCTGGCCCGGGGTGGCGTTGGCGGCCGCGAGCTTCTGGTCCCGCTGGATGCCCATGGCGTAGCCGACAGCATGCGGGGTTTGCGCCGCCAGGACCAGGGTGTAGAGGTGGAAGTTGGTGTCCTTGGGGTTCCAGCCCCCGTTGGACACGCCGCGGAACTGGCGCAGCAACTCGGCCAGGTCCACGTTGCGGGTCAGGGCGACCCCGTGTTCGCGGTAGGTGGGGAAAATGTAGTCCTGCGGCTGGCTGGCCCGCCCCGAACCGATCTGGGCCGCCTCCTGGCCGGTGAGGGGAACCCACAGGGCCAGCTGGCCCTGGCGCTGCAGCGCTGTGGCTTCCTGGTCGAACCGCCGGATGGCCGCCATGTCCGCGTAGAAACCGCGCAGCTTTTCAGCGTCGAGCCGGCTGGCGTATTCCGAGAAGACCGGGTCCTCGCCCAGGGCGCCGTCCGGCCCCAGGAGCTGGACCATGGGGGCGTCGGGCGCACCCAGCACGGCCTCGGCTTCCGCCTCGAGCTGATCGTCTACCCCGGTTCCGTCGAACTCGGTAGCGGGCAGATGTGTGGCGCCCATACCGTCTCCTTGCTTGCCGCACCTGAATGCGTCGCAATCTCGCTGGGATATATGCCGGATCAGGAATACATTCCCGGTCCGGCATATATTTTGGCTTACTGTCCCTTACTTTATCCGCAGTAGGCGGACGCCGGGGGTTATGTTAAGCGCTAGGAACGCCGTGGCGGCTTTGTATAGTCCGCACAGAGCTCGAGGAAACGGGTGTTCGCTTCCGCCTCGCCGATGCTCACCCTGACGCCCTCATTGCCGAATGCCCGGACGGACAGGGCACGCTCTCCCGCCAGTGCGGCGAATTCCGCGCTGTTTTCCCCCAGATCGAGCCACACAAAGTTGCCCTGCGCGTCGGGTACGAACCAGCCGAGATCCCGCAGTCCTGCCGTGACGCGGTCGCGCTCGTCCACCAGGCTTTGTACCCTTTCTACAACCTGGCTGAAATTCTGCAAGGAAGTGACCGCTGCCCGCTCGGCGATCTGGGAGACGGCGAACGGCGTAGCAGCTACGCGGAGATGCTGCGTGAGGTCGGGGTTGGAGACACTGTAGCCAACGCGAAGGCCAGCCAGCCCGTGCGCCTTGGAGAAGGTCCGCAGGACCACCACGTTGGGGTACTTGCGGTACATCTCAATGCCGTCCACGGCGTTTCCGGCACGCACGAACTCCTGGTAGGCCTCGTCGATGACAATGACGACGTCGGACGGGACGGACCGGATGAACCGTTCCGTTTCTTCCTTCTCGAGGATGGGCCCCGTCGGGTTGTTCGGTGTGCAGAGCAGGATGACCTTGGTCCTTGCGGTGACTGCGGCGGCCATGGCATCAAGGTCGTGGCGCCCGTCCGCGGTCAGGGGGAGCCGGACACTTTCAGCACCGGCCAGCCCGACAGAGATGGGATAGGCCTCGAAGGACCGCCAGGCGTAGATGACTTCGTCGGCTTTGCCGTCGTCGTTCTGTCCGGCAAAGGTCACCAGCAGCTGGTTCAGGGCGCCCAGGCTGCCGGCACCGGTGACGATGTCCTCGGCCGGGACCTGCAGGAAGTCCGAGAGCGCGCCGCGGAGCTTGCTGCTCAGGGGATCCGGGTACCGGTTGAAGTCGGTCTGGTCCGCGATGGCCTGCAACACTGCAGGGATGGGCGGAAGCGGGTTCTCGTTGGATGACAGCTTGTAGCTGGCAAGGCCCTCGACGGCGGCTGGAGGCTTGCCGGCGGCATAGCGCGGAAGCCTGTCCACCACCGGGCGGGGCCTGATTCCGCCGGCGGGGTTCTCTGGTGAAGTCATGCCAACTAGCCTACTTCTCCACTCCTGCCGCTTTCCTTTCCCGTGTGAAAGCATGGGGCCATGTTTTCTTTCATCGTGCGGGTCCTCATCAACGGCCTGGCTCTCTGGATTGCGAGCTGGATCCTGCCGGGCCTGGATATCTCCACCACCGCGACGACCGAAGCCGTTGCCCAGGGTGGCGTGACGCAGGGCACCGACCCGCTGGGCATCGCTCTTGCCTACCTGTTCATCGGCCTGATCTTCGGGCTGGTCAATGCCCTGGTGCGGCCGATTGTCAGCCTGCTGTCCCTGCCGATCACCATCCTGACGCTTGGGCTGTTCACCATCGTCATCAATGCGGCGATGCTGTACCTGACGTCCTGGCTGAGCAGCTACACCCCGGTCAAATTCACCATTGACTCCTTCTTCTGGACCGCGGTGCTGGCAGCAATCATCATCACGGTTGTTTCCCTGGTGGCGGGAAAAATTACCGGCGTCCGGCGGTAGGGCGGCTAACGGGCACGGCTAACGGGCAACCCATCGGGCCGCGCCCGGGGGCGGGCCCGGCTGGCGGTCCGCCGTAACCTGCGGTTCGCGGTTCACTGCAAAGCGCGTCGCCGTTGCGGCACCGCCCGTACCCACAACTCCGGCGAGGACTGCGGTATTGGCCACCAGGGACGGGTCCCCGCTCGCGGCAACCGTTCTGGCCGCTGCCTCGTAATTTTCCAGGTTGTGGCCAGGCCCGAGGCCGGGGTCTTTTCCGTCGGGGGTAACCACCCTGTCTGTGAGGGTGACGGTGACCCCGTCCCGGGTGTCCGCGTTCGGAATACCGTCGCTGCCGGGGACCCAGTCCTGGCGGTGTTCAAGGTGGAGGGACGTGATTCCGGCTGCCGGGGTAATCCCGCCCACCGGCGAACCGGCTGTCAGTACATATTTCAGGTCGAATTCGGCGAGGAAGGCCTTGTCGCTGCTGAGGTTCATGGCATGCGCGCCGCCCTGGCTGTAGCCGACGGCCACCACCTGGTCCCCCTTGGATGCCCCGGCCTGGTGCAAGGCGGAGGCAACAGCGGCATTGAGCTGCTCCGAGCCGTATCCCAGTGCCTCCACAATTCCTGCCTCATCCAGCGGGTTCGCTCCGCCGGGCGGATCCGTGCGCTGCGTCCCGGGGACAATGACGATGAATGCCTTGCGCCCGCCGTTCTCGACCTGGACCACCTCGATCGTTCCGTGCCCGTCCGCGTCCAGCTCCCTGAGCCGGGCGAGCAGGCCCGCCGGGGACGTGTCGACGTCGACGTCGCGTGTCAGTTCCTCTACCGCAGTGACCGGCCTGGGTTTCAACTGCGGGAAGTGGTTCTCCGCCAACCTGCGAAGGACGGGACCTGTTGCTGACATGTACCGCCCGGCGGCCAGCTCTGCGGCCATGGCCCGGGCGAGGTCCTCCTTCGCAATGGTGGTCAGCAGCCCGATTGCCACCGGCAGCGCGAGGGCCTCCGCTGCATCCCGGCTGGGGTAGTTTGCCTGGGTAAGATCCACGAACAACAAGGGAAGGAAGTTCCAGCCGTCCTGCGGGAGCCGGAACCCTGCCACCGAAAGGGACTCCGCTCTTTCGTAGTCGCGATGGCTTGCGCGGACCTGGTCGCCGAGGCGCTGGAGTGCTTCCCTGACAGCACGTACCGATTGGCAACCTTCGCCCACTGCTATCAGTGCTGCGGTCCCGCTGGGCCGCGGCTCGTACTGGTAGGGACAAAGCTCTTCCCAAATCCGCCGCACTCCGACCTCAACGTTGGCGAGTTCGTCGGCCATGCCGTCCAGCTCCGCCACGCCCGCCATGAGCTCCTCCAGCTGGAAGCGGATTCCGCCCATTCCGCCACGGATCCGCATGGTGCCTTCGGTTGCCAGTTCCAGTGGCCCCAGCGGTCCGCCGCTTCCGGAGGGGGTGGCCTCGGCCATCAGTATCCTCCCCCTGGAGTCCGCTGGGATGCGACCGGGACCTGCTGTGAATGGCGAAGCACAGCGTCGGAGGCCGCCATGAGCCGCTCCCTCGCGCGCCCCAGGGCGGCCGCCTGCAGGGAGACGGCGGTGCGGTATGCCTGCCCGGCAGGCGACTGCCATTCGGACAGCTCAACCCGGCCGAACCTGAGCGTCAACGTGTCGAGGTTGTAGGCGAACGAGGCGACCCGCCAGGCGAGCTGCTGAACCTCGAAGCTCCGCGAGGCGCACGCATTGGCATCTGCCGCGGTGAAACTGCCGCTCATTCGATATCTCCTGACCGTGTCTATCTTGATGTCTGTTCGGTGATGACGACGCTACGTAGCGGGAGCGCCTGCCGGAACTGGCGTCGTCGGCTATGTGGACAACGAAAAGAGGCCCGGGAGCCTCCGGCCTGGTGGGGAAAAGTCACACGGACCCCGCGCTTAAGGGGCGGCGCGACTTCGTGAAAGAATCAGGGCATGCCTGAAACTGCCGCCACAGCTGACACCCGTACGCCTTCCGGACGCCTGGCGCTTGCCGCGTCGCCGGACAAGATTGCCCTCGGCCCTCTGGACGGCCGCTACCAGTCCGCTGTCGCCCCCCTGGTGGACTACCTGTCTGAAGCTGCCCTGAACCGGGACCGCGTGGCCGTGGAAGTTGAATGGCTCATCCACCTGACCAGCAACAACGTGCTTCCCGGTGCCGGCCCGCTGACCCAGGACCAGCAGGACCAGCTCCGTGCGATCGTCACCGAATTCGACGCCGCTTCGGTGTCCGAACTCGCCGACATCGAAGCCGTCACGGTCCATGACGTCAAGGCCGTGGAGTACTACATCGGCCGCCGCCTGCCGGCCATCAGCATTGAGCACCTGACCGCCCTGGTGCACTTCGGCTGCACCTCGGAGGACATCAACAACCTCTCTTATGCCCTCGGAGTCAAGGGCGCTGTGGAGGACGTGTGGCTGCCCGCGGCCCGTGCCTTGGTGGCCCAGATCAGCAAAATGGCCGAGGACAACCGCGCGGTTCCCATGCTGTCCCGCACGCACGGCCAGCCCGCCACCCCCACCACGCTGGGCAAGGAACTTGCCGTCATCGCCCACCGCCTGACCCGCCAGCTGGACCGCATTGCCGGGACTGAATACCTGGGCAAGATCAACGGGGCCACCGGCACCTACGCCGCCCATGTGGCCTCCGTTCCGGGCGCTGACTGGCAGCAGGTCGCGAAGTCGTTCGTCGAAGGCCTGGACCTGACCTGGAACCCGCTGACCACCCAGATCGAAAGCCACGACTGGCAGGCTGAGCTGTATGCCGACGTCGCGAGGTTCAACCGGATCCTGCACAACGTTTGCACGGACATCTGGAGCTACATCTCCATCGGCTACTTCGCGCAGATCCCGGTGGCCGGCGCCACGGGTTCCTCCACCATGCCGCACAAGGTCAACCCGATCCGCTTCGAGAACGCCGAGGCCAACCTGGAGATCTCCTCCGGCCTCCTGGACGTACTGGGTTCCACCCTGGTGACCTCCCGCTGGCAGCGCGACCTCACCGACTCCTCCAGCCAGCGCAACATCGGCGTGGCCTTCGGCCACTCCCTCCTGGCCATCTCCAACGTGGCCAAGGGACTGGAGCGCCTGGACGTGGCCGAGGACGTCCTGGCCGCTGACCTGGACACGAACTGGGAAGTCCTGGGCGAGGCGATCCAGATGGTGATGCGCGCCGAGGCGATTGCCGGCGTCGAAGGGATGGAAAACCCCTACGAGCGCCTCAAGGACCTGACCCGGGGCCAGCGCGTGGATGCCGCACGGATGCAGGAATTCGTCCAGAGCCTGGGTCTCTCCACAGAAGCCGAAGCCCGGCTGCTGGCCCTGACTCCGGGCAAGTACACGGGCATCGCGGACCAGCTGGTGGACCACCTCAAATGAGGCTCCTGCTCATCCGCCACGGCCAGACCCCCGGCAACGTCCTGGGCCAGCTGGACACCGCGCACCCGGGGCCGGGACTCACCGAACTCGGCGAGCAGCAGGCGGAGGCGCTGTCCCGCGCCTTAGCGAATGAGCGGATCCACGCGTTGTACGCCTCCACCCTGGTCCGGACCCAGATCACCGCTGCGCCGCTTGCCCGGCTTCACGGGCTGGACACCGAGGTGATTCAGGGCATTCATGAGATCGAGGCCGGAGCGCTCGAAAAACTGACCGACCACGAATCGCACAAACGCTACCTGGGCACCATATTTTCCTGGGCAGACGGCGACCTGGACCGGCGGATGCCCGCGGGGCCGAGCGGACGGGACTTCTTCGACCGCTATGACGCCGCGATCGCCACGGTGGCCGAACGGGCTAACGGCATCGGGGACTCCGGGGCGGTTGCCGTGGTCAGCCACGGTGCTGCCATCCGGGCATGGGCGGGCCTGCGGGCAGCGAATATTGAACCGGGCTTTGCCGCAAAGCACGTTCTCAACAACACCGGCATTGTTGCCCTGGAAGGCGCTCCGGACGACGGCTGGAAGCTCATCCACTGGGACGACAGCCCGGTGGGCGGGCTGGCCCTGGCCGACCCGACCGCCGGGGACCCTACGGGCAGGCCCGCCTAGCAGTAGCTCCCCGAGCGTGCGGCCACGCGCCGGCGAAGCGGATGCGGCGGCTGCAGCAGCATGGCAGCCTCAGCCGTGGCCTCCAGCGCCGTCGGGCGGTCGGCCGCGTGCATGGCCGTCATTGATTCCAGCAGCGATTCCCACGGTGCACCAAGGTGCCGGGGTATGGCCGGGCTCCGTTGCGTCCTTGCGACGAGGGACTCGATGGCAGTCCCGGGAAAGGCCTTGGCTCCCGTGAGGCATTCGAGGAGGACCAGGCCCAGGGCATAGATGTCATCCGCAGGCCGGACCACCCCGCCGCCTGCCTGCTCCGGACTCATGTACTGCACCGTGCCGGACGATGTCCCCGGCTCCGGCCTGGTCCCGGCGGGCGCAGCTATGCCGAAGTCGACAATCCGGACCGGGCATTTGCGCAGGTGGCTCAGCAGGAGGTTCGCAGGCTTGATGTCGCGGTGCACTATCCCGCGCGCATGGAGATGCCGCAGCCCGGAGAGGAGCCCTACCGCCCAGGGAGCGACTTCAGTTCCGGGCGCGGGACCTGAGCGGATCCTTTCCGCCAGGCTGCTTCCGTACACAAGCTCCTGGACAAGGAAGGCGCGGCCCGGCCAGGGGCAGTCCGGTGCGGCGGTTCCCTGATCAACGAACCGCACGAGTGCCGGGTGCCGCACCCCCGCCATCAGTGCCGCCTCGGCGGCTAGCCGCACCCTATGCCGGTCCTCGGCGAGTGCAGCCACTTTGATGGCGACAGGACGGCCGTCCCGCAGATCGGTGCCGCGGAACACCTCGGCTGTGGCGCCGATGCCGATGCGTTCGTTGAGGAGATAACGCGCGTCTGAATGTTCATCCCAGATCTCGCGGGACTGACGTGCGCCCGTCCCCGTCACGATCGGCTGATATCGGCCAGAACACCGGCGGCAGGCGCCATGTTGACCCAGGAGTCCAGCTGGAACCCGCAAGAGCACCGCCACACGTCAGGCAGGTCAGCCAGAGTTTCGCCGGCATCGTAGGAATACGCCGCCATGGTCCGGGCAGCCGGCGTGGACCACTCCATGGGAACGCCGCAGTGTTCGGGCGGATAGCCCGCCGGGCCGTTGGAGATGCGGCCGTATTCCAGCCGGGAGCCGGACTCCGGCACGGCAAGCCCGGACCGCTGGTCCGGCCCGTCAAACCCGGTAAATGCGACCAAGTGAACGCAACTCCTTATGCCAACCATCGGGGGATAACCTGATAGTAAGCATACATATAAGTAGTCTAGATAACTAGTTTGTCTAACTACTTAGCCGGGTCCTGCTTAGCCGGGTCGGAGGGGAGTTGCGACGGCGGGGAACCAGGGTGCGGCTCAATCGCCCCGCGCATGCGCTGGAGAAATGCGATGACGACGCCAGCCTCTTCGGCTGTCAGCTCCTCCGCGACGGCCATCATCCGGCGGTGCATATCCCCCAGGGTTGCGCGGACTTCGGTGTCGGACTCGACGGTGGGAACAACGATGAGCGACCGCCTGTCTGTGGGGTGGGGCTCACGCCGGACGTGGCCGCTACCCACCAGGCGGTCAATTAGGGAGGTCGTGGAGGCGCTGGTGATGCCCAGGAACATGCTGAGATCCTTGGGAACGACGGACCGGTTGGACGCCCGCGCACGCAACAGGTAGCGCAGGGCGAGGATGTCGGTCTCCCCCATGCCCATTGAGTCCCTGGCGGACCGCCGGGTCGCCACTTCGGCATGGCGGTATTCGCGCAGGGCCTGCAGGACGGCCGCGCCATGGTCGAACTGCCCGTCGGCGCCGTACCAATAGCCGGACCCGGCACTGCTGTTCAAAGCCATTGAATTATCCTAGCCGATCTGATAGCTAGACGGGCTTCCTACCTGACGAAGGCTGTTGGCGTCCTGTTCTCCGGACGCTTACGCGCAGGAAACACCGCGGAAACGGCCCCCTCATAGGCTTGTTTTGCATAACCCTTCGGCCCTTCGGCGAATCGAGGCAGTGATGCAGACCAACCCCCGTCTCAACATCAGGCAAGTCACGTGGGCCAACCCCGTGGGCGCCGACCTGCGCGCAGCCCAGCAGGCGGAACTGGATGCCCGCTTCGGCACGAAAGACCATGAACCCGGACCGCCGCCGTCGGAAGTGGACACCGCCGTGTTCCTGGTTGCCTACGAGAAGAGCTCCGGCCAGCCGGTGGGCTGCGGCGGGCTGCGGATGCTGGACTCGAAGACGGCGGAGATCAAGCGGCTGTACGTCCTCCCCTACACTCGGGGCTCCGGCGTCGCGAGCTCCATCCTCGCTGCGCTGGAGGCGCACGCCTACGGCATGGGCGTCACCTCGATCACCGCAGAGGCGGGCTCGGCCCAGCCGGACGGCAGGAACTTCTATCAAAGCTGCGGCTTCGACGAAGTGCCCAACTTCGGGCCCTACATCGGAGTTGAGCACTCGTACTGCTACGCCAAGAAGATCGACTCACACAGCGCTGCGCACACCGCAATGGCCTGAGGCGGCCGCTGGCGGCCCGCCGGCTCCGGCGCAGCGGCAATCAGGCCGGACGACGGCGGCAGGCGCCTGCCGCCGTCGTCACACTGCGGCAGCCGGGCCGCCGTCGGCTAATCTCGCACTATGGAATCGGCAGACATCACTTTCCGGACCCGCAAATGGGTGCGGCCTGAAGACCTCAACGCGAACGGCACGCTGTTCGGCGGGAGCCTGCTGAAGTGGATCGACGAGGAAGCGGCCATCTACGCCATCCTGCAACTCGGCAACGGCCGGGCCGTCACCAAATACATTTCCGAAATCAATTTCGTCAGCTCCGCGGTGCAGGGCGACCTGATCGAGATGGGGCTGACCGCCACGCGGTTCGGCCGGACGTCCCTGACGATGCGCGCTGAAGTACGGAACATGATCACCCGGCAGAGCATCCTCACCATTGAGGAAATCGTGTTCGTGAACCTCAACCCGCACGGCAAGCCGGAACCCCACGGCTACACCGAAATCACCTACGACCGCGACCGCATCCCTACGCACCACCTGACAGAGACCCTGGAACAGGACTGAGGGCGCACTGCGGGGACGCTGGAAGTTCATCGCACGTTAAAGCCGCGGGCACACCCCGTTAGGGAGCCCCGACAAGACTCGAACGCCGAGGCCGGGTAGTTTATCGAATCGATAGCTATAAACGGCCCCATTCGGCATGAGCCGCTATAGGCTTGCCGGACAATGCTCCGGTTCCAGTTCAGAAATGAGTCTCAATCGTGCACAAACTCAAAACCATGGTTGCCGCCGCCGTCGCCCTCACCCTTCTGGCCGGCTGCGGTGCCGGCGCCGCAGCACCCGAAACATCATCAGCAACTCCGTCCGCCGGCGGGGCATCCGGCGACACGCTGGTTGTTTACACCAACTCCAATGGCGAGGGCCGCGGGGAGTGGCTGACGAAGAAGGCCGAGGAAGCCGGCTTCAAGATTGAGATTGTGGGCGCCGGCGGGGCCGATGCGACCAACAAGCTGATCGCCGAGAAGAACAACCCGATTGCCGACGTCGCCTTCGGCCTCAACAACATGTACTTCGCGCAGGTCAAGGCAGCCGATGCCATCGAGGCCTACGAACCGGCCTGGGCCGGCGAAGTCGACGCGTCGCTGGCAGACGGCGGCGACGACAAGGCCTACTGGCCGCTGGTCAAGCAGGCCATCCTGCTCGGCTACAACTCGGACAAGTTCACGCCGGACCAGGCACCGAAGGACTGGACCGACCTGTGGTCCAAGGACGAATTCAAGACGCGTTATGAGCGGGTCACGGGGCTCGGCACCGCCACGGCGCAACTGGTTTTCGCGGGCATCCTCTCCCGCTACAAGGACGACTCCGGGGAGCTGGGCATCTCGGACGAAGGCTGGAAGCAGGTGGAGCAGTACTTCCAGAACGGCAGCCCGGCCGTCGCTAAAACCGACCTCTTTGCCCGCATCGCGTCAGGGGAAGTGGACATGGGGCAGATGCCGTCGTCGATCGTGGCTGAGCGCGAGAAGTCCTTCAAGGTGAACGTCGAAACAGTGATGCCCTCCGTGGGTGTCCCGCTCGCAGTGGAGCAGGTGGCCCTGGTGAAGGGAACGGACAAGAAGGAACAGGCCCTGAAGTTCATCGACTGGTTCGGCAGCGCCGACGTCCAGGGTGAATGGGCGCAGCAGTTCAATTCAATGCCCGTGAACAAGAGCGCGGCCGCCAAGGCCAAACCGGAGGTGGTCGAATTCTTCGACGGGCTCAAGCAGCAGGACATCGACTGGAACTTCGTCCAGGAAAACATGGGCTCCTGGGTGGAGAAGATCGAGCTCGAGTACATGACCTAAGCCCTGCCCCGCCCTTCCTGCTTCAACCGCCACACCAGACAGGCTCCCCATGATCCGCTTGGACAACATCGAAGTTTCCTTCGGCGACTTCATTGCCATTCCGCACCTGGACCTCCACGTCCGGCCGGGCGAATTCTTCACCTTGCTGGGCCCGTCCGGCTGCGGCAAAACGACGGCGCTTCGGACCCTGGCCGGGTTCATCGAACCGTCTGCGGGAACGGTCCATGTGGACGGGAGGAACGTCACGCGCCTGCCCAGCGATAAGCGCCAGGTGGGGATGGTGTTCCAGAACTACGCCCTGTTCCCCAGCATGAGCGTCCGGGAAAACATCGCCTTCGGGCTGCGCGTCCGGAAGGAGAAGTCCGCCGAGAGCGACCGCCTGGTGCGCGACATTGCGCGCCGGGTGGAGCTCAGCGACGAACAGCTGGACAAGAACGTGGCGGAGCTTTCGGGGGGCCAGCAGCAGCGGGTGGCAGTTGCCCGCGCACTGGTCCTCCGGCCCAAGATCCTGCTGCTGGATGAGCCTTTGTCCAATCTCGACGCCAAGCTGCGGCACCAGCTCCGGCAGCAGCTCAAGGACCTGCAGAGCGAATTCGGCATCACCACCGTTTACGTGACCCACGACCAGGACGAAGCCCTGGCCATGAGTGACCGCGTGGCCGTCTTCAACAAGGGCGTAGTGGAGCAGGTGGGCACTCCGCAGGAGATTTACGACCATGCAGCCACGGAATTCGTGTGCAATTTCATCGGCGACAGTTCCACGCTGACCACGGAATTCGTTAGCGAAGTGAACCGGCTCTCCGGCGCGGGGCTCAGCACGGCCGCCAATTCCTACCTGCGGGTGGAAAAAGCATCACTGACGCCACCCGCAACCGGCGACGGGGCAGCCGGCGGTACAGCAGCCGGCAGCACCGCCGTCGGGCTTCCCGGCAAGGTGGTGTCCCGCACTTATCACGGCCTCCACAGCCGCTACGTGGTGGAGAGCCACGGCGCCGAGATCCGGCTGCTGGTCAAGGAAGACGGCGGCGTGCACCCCGAAGCAGGTGCGCAGACCACCGTGTATGTGCAGCCGGACCACGTGCTGCAGTACCGCCCCGACACGGGCGCAAGTCTTGCAGCGCAGGATCCTGCAGAGCAGGACGAAGAAGCGCAGGACCAGGCGGCGGCCCTCCGATGAGCGGAACCCCGGCCAGGAGCATGCTTCGTTCCCCGTTCATCATCATCGTGGGAACGGTCCTGACATGGTTCATCGCAGCCTTCCTCGTCTGGCCCAACGCGAACGTGCTGATCGAAACGTTCTTCCCGGACGGAAGCTTTTCGGGCCGGGCGGCGGAGAAGCTTCTTTCCTCCCAGCGCGCCATGAAGTCGCTGGGCAACAGCTTCCTGCTGGCTGTGGCACTCTCCATCACGGTGAACGTGGTGGGAATTTTCATCGTCCTGGTCACCCATTACTTCAAGATCCGCGGTTCCAGGATCCTGTTCCTGGGCTACGCCACCACCTTCATCTATGGCGGAATTGTGCTGGCAGCAGGCTACAAGTTCATCTACGGCGACAAGGGAATCGTCACTGTCTTCCTGCTCAACGTATTTCCCGGCATGGACCCCGGCTGGTTTTCCGGATTCTTCGCCGTGTTGGCGGTCATGACGTTCGCCACCACCACCAACCACATGCTCTTCGTCGCGAACGCCGTCAAAGGCGTCGATTACCAGACCATCGAAGCGGCCAGAAACCTCGGCGCCTCCACCTGGACCATCCTTCACCGCATCGTGCTGCCCATGCTCAAGCCCACGCTTTTTGCCGTCACCATCCTGTCCTTCCTGACCGGCCTGGGGGCGCTCAGCGCGCCCCAGGTCCTCGGCGGCCGCGACTTCCAGACCATCACTCCGATGATCCTCACGTTTACAAACAGCCCCACGTCCCGTGATCTGGCGGCGCTGCTGGCCGTCATCCTGGGCGTAGCCACGATCCTGATGCTCGCGGTGATGTCGCGCCTGGAAAAGGGCGGGACGTACTTTTCGGTATCCAAGGTTTCCTCCGCGCTGCAGAAGCAGAAAATCGGCAACCCGGCAGCCAATATCGCCGTCCACGCAGCCGCGTACCTGCTGTTCGCGGTGTACACACTGCCGGTAGTCCTGATTGTGCTTTTTTCCTTCGCCGACGGCGCCGCCATCCAGACTGGCCAGCTCTCGCCGGGCAGCCTCACGGTGGACAACTACGTGCGCGTGCTGACCCAGCCCTCGGGGCTGAGGCCTTTTGTCATCAGCATCATCTACAGCGCACTTGCTGCGGTCATCGCCGTCGGCGGCCTGCTCTTTGTGGCGCGGATCCTGCAGAAGCATAAAAACTGGGTGACAGCCACGTTCGAGTACCTGCTGCACATCCCCTGGATCCTGCCGTCGGCTTTGCTGGCACTGGGGCTGATCATCAGCTACGACCACCCGAACCCGCTGGTGGGCGGCGCCGTCCTGACCGGGACCACCGTCATCCTCCTGATCGCGTTTGTGACGGTGAAGATCCCGTTTACGCTCAGGATGCTGAAGGCCTCCTTTGCTTCCGTCAATTCCTCCCTGGAGGAGGCGGCAACCATCATGGGGGCCAGGACCATCTATGTGTTCCGGCGCATCCTGCTCCCCTTGGTCCTTCCCGCCGCAGCGGCCATCGCCGCCCTTAACTTCAACAGCATGCTGGACGACTACGACACCGCCATTTTCCTGGCGCACCCGTTGGTCCAGCCGCTCGGCCTCGTCATCAAGGCCAACACGGACGGCGCAGAGGGCGTGGACGGCGTGGCAAATACCTTCGTCTACACCGTGCTGCTGATGGTCATCACCGGCGTCACCATGTATCTCGTGTACGGGCGGTCCCGGCGGATCGGGACAGGACGGAAGCGCCTTCCGGCCGTGCCCCCTGCTGCGCAGGTCGCCGGCCCGGCACTCCCCGCCGACGCTCCCGCCGGTGACGATACCAGGCAGCCCGCCGCCCCCGTCCGCTGAGTATCCGCTGACTTTCCTGGCTAACCGCTGTTCACCGCGGGGAACTGCTGACGACGGCGGCACGCTGGTTCCGCCGTCGGGCAAGCCCCAGGAGGCGGTCACGCAGCGGCTGGGCACGATCCGCCAATGCCACCCTCATCATCGCGGAGGACGCCAGGGCCAGGGCCTGCGTGCGGAGCCGCCGGCGGCGGTTGTAGGACGCGAGGGCTTCCTTCACGGGAAGCGTGTTCAACAGTTCAGCCAGCGTGGTTGCGTCCACCAACGCCTCGCACGCTCCCCTGCCGAGGTTTGGCGTCATGGCATGGGCGGCATCACCGATCAGCACCGCGTTGCCGCGGACGTAGGAACGCAGCCGCGGTGTGGTCCAAATCCGCTGCACAAGAGTGTGTTCAGGGGTGGCCTCGGCAAGCACACGGCGAATCACCGGCGCATGCCCTGCGAAGTGATGCCGGGTCTGCTCAAGGACCGCGGCCACGTCGATCCCGGACGGGCCGAGACCGGAGCGGTAGCTCCCGTACCAATTGATACCCAGGGAGGCGTTGGCTACGCCAAAGAGGTCTCCCCGGCCCCAGTACTCGCCCACGTCCTGGGGGTCCACCCGGGAAGGAACGATGCCGCGCACGGCAAGGCATGACGTGAGCCGGGCGGCGGTACGCGTACCCCACGCTTCCCGGCGGACAACGCTGTGCACGCCGTCGGCGCCAACCACCAGTCCCGCCTCCGCCGGCACGGAACCGGCCGTGGCCGTTGTCCGCCGGACCGATGCGGGGACGGCGGAGTCGAGGAGGCGCAGGAGGTCGATCCTGGAAATGCCGAACATATCGCCGCCGTTCACGGTGATCCAGGGATTGCCGGACGCATCGCGGATGGAGCCGCTTCCAACCACAGGGCTCACGGCCCGGGCCTCGGCCAGGACGCCCGCTCTTTCCAGCGCGCGCTGCGCGTTGGGCCACATGGCCAGCACTGTTCCAACGGCCGGCAGCTCCGGCCGCTTCTCGATGATGGTCACCTCGAAGCGGTCCTGGTCCAGGCAGGAGGCCAGCGCCAGGCCGGCAATGCCCCCGCCAACAATCGAGATTGTTTCCATGCCGGAAATGTTACTACTTTTGTAGTGAATTGGAAGGGCAATTACACTGGTCCCATGCCGGACCGCCGCAGGGAACTGATGGATGCCGCCCTCAAGGTGGTGGCGGACAGGGGCATGAAGGGCCTTACCCACCGGGCCGTTGATGCTGCGGCGCAGCTGCCCCAAGGCACCACTTCCAACTACTACCGGAACCGCGCCAACCTCGTCGAAGCGGTGCTGGACCGCCTGCTGGAGCTGGACGCCGCGCTCCTGCAGGACCAGGGGCCGGCCGGTCCGCCAGGGAACATTGAGGAGCTGGCGGATCAGCTGGCCAGCCTGGTGCTGGCCCTCGCCGTACAGCATGCCGGCCTCACCCGGGCCCGGCTGGCCCTCTCGCTCGACCGGCCCGATTCAGTGACCGCCGGGCACTTCCGCCTGGTGGGCGGCCTGGAACAGGCCCTCACCGCGCTAGGGGTAGCTGATGCGCCTGCCCGGGCCCGCGACGTGGCTGACTACGGCGACGGCGTGCTGCTCCATCTGCTCACGGTCAGGCGGGCCGAGCAGCCTGACGCTGCCGCCATCGCCGCAGCAGTCCGGCGACTTCTGGCGCCCTGAGCCGCCGTCCGCCGCAGACCACGACAGCGGGCTGCCGCGCCGGAACGTCAGGCGGACGGCCAGCCGGTGTAGGCCTCGGCCAGGTACGCCCTGCCGTGGCGGGACGAAACAACGGAGTTGAGCTCGCCCAGCTGGCGTGCTCGGGAGAAGTCATCCGCATCCACGGGCGTGTGGAGCATGGACGTCATCCAGTAGGAGAACTGCTGGGCCTTCCAGACGCGTTCCAGCGCGCGGTCGCTGTACACGTCCAGCAGCACCGTGGAGCCGCCCTTGTAGTAGCTTTCCAGCCCTTCGAACAGGACCTTGACGTCGTGGATGGCCAGGTTCAGGCCCTTCGCGCCGGTGGGCGGCACCGTGTGCGCTGCGTCGCCGGCCAGGAACAGCTTGCCGTGGCGCATGGGGGCGTGGACAAAGCTGCGGAACTTCAGCACCATCTTGTCGATGACCGGCCCTTCCTTGAGTTCGAAACCGTTGCCGTTGACCCGGCTGCGGAAGGCGTCCCAGATGCGGTCCTCGCTCCAGTCGTTGACGTCCTCAT
Source organism: Arthrobacter sp. B10-11 (assembly GCF_033142195.1). Classification (NCBI taxonomy): domain Bacteria; kingdom Bacillati; phylum Actinomycetota; class Actinomycetes; order Micrococcales; family Micrococcaceae; genus Arthrobacter; species Arthrobacter sp. B10-11. The sequence continues at coordinate 42,723 of NZ_JAWMTH010000007.1, read as the reverse complement.
TGGGATCGCACTGGAAGTACATGCGCTGGACGGTCTCGGTCCGCTGGCTGATCAGGGCAAAGCCGTTCTCCGAGTTGGCGTAGATCAGCTCATCGGAACTGCGCGGCGCCTCGGCCAGGATGCCGAACCACGCGAAGGGGTATTCGTGGAAGTACCATTTGCGGTCCGCCTCGGGGATCTGGAAGCGGCAGTGGCTCCGGGAACCGTCCGCACCGGCGATGAAGTCGGCCTGCAGCTCGTACTCCACACCCTCGGCGTCCGTGAACCACACCTTCGGCGAACCTTCGATGTCGTGAATGGTGGTGTCCGTGACACTGTAGCGGACGTCCCCGCCGTCGGCCTCACGGCGAGCGGCGAGGTCCATGAACACATCCGTCTGCGGGTACAGCCACACCGACTCCCCCACGAGGTCCTGGAAGTCGATCCGGTGGCTTTCGCCGTTGAAGCGCAGCTCGATGCCGTCGTGCCGGTCGCCGTCCCGCAGCACCCGGTCCGAGACGCCGCTGTCCACCAGCATGTTCACGGTGCCGTGCTCCAGGATGCCGGCCCGGACCGTCTCCTGGATTTCCTGGCGGCTGCGGATTTCGATGACCGTGGATTCGATGCCGGCCTTGGCCAGCAGATGCGCGAGCATCAGTCCTGCCGGGCCGGCGCCCAGGATGGCCACCTGGGTGGTGATGACTTTGCGGGCTGCCATGGTGTTCCTCGCTTCGTTGCGGAGGCCGGCGGATGAGTCCGGGGCCTGTTGGATCGTCTGGCTAACAGTGTGCGCCCGAAGGGGTGATCGGCGTTACAGGAATTCCGTTGAATGGAATCATGGCGCTACACCTCTCTTAATCCTCGCTACGCGGGGCCCTGCAGCTCAACCAACCGGCGTCCGATGCCCCGGGCGGCTGTCTGCAGCGCCGGCACCAGCGCCTGCAGGCGCACCTCGTGCAAGGGAACGACGACGCCGATCGCGGCCACCGTCCGCTTCTTGCGGTCCGTCACGGGGACGGCAATGCCCCAGGTGTCCGGATCCACCACGCCGGCCAGCTGGGCGTAGCCCTGGTGCGCAGCCTCGCTGAGCTGCGCGCGGAGCTGCTCCACTGTCAGCCTGCCGGCAGGATCCCGGAAGCCAGCGAGGTATTCCGCCTGGACCGCATGAGGCTGGTTGGCCATCAGGACGAGCCCGGCGGACGATACATGGACAGGCATGCGGCCGGCCACCTGCGCCCGGTTAGCCACGGAACCGCGGCGGGAAAGCCGCTCCACAAAGAGGGCTTCCCAGCCGTCCAGGACCGCAAGGTTCACGTTCTGGTTCAGGACCTGCTGGATGTCCTCCATAAACGGCATGGCCGCCTGGCGCAGTTCCAGCGTGGGCGAATTGCGGTTGACCAGCTCCCAGAGCCGGAGTCCCAGCTGCACCGAACCGCCGGACCCGACATCCAGGAGCCCGTGACCGGCCAGCTGGCGGACCAGCCGGTGCGCCGTGGTGAGCGGGAGCCCCGCCCGGGCTGCGAGTTCGGAGAGCGGCAGGACGTTGACGCCCTCCGGAAAGGCGCCGATAACGCGGACCACACGGTCCACCACCGAATCCCCTGAGCCCGAGTTTGCCACACCGCCACCTTCCGTTGAATGGTTTGAAGTGTCCCACATACGGGGATCCGGCGGTAGGGGCCGCCGTCGGGCCTTCGTGGGATTGCCGCGCGCTCCCTTATGCCGCCAGGCGCTGCGCCCTGTCCCGCGCCCGCAGCCGCCGCCACACGGCCGGGGCCACCACGACGGCAATCCCGACGGCGGCGCCGATCACCGTCTCCACGATCCTGTCCCTGAGGAGGACTTCCGGCGGAGCTGGGGCGGCCAGCAACGTGGCACTCAGAGCCAGCGGCGTCACGAATATCTGCGCCAGGACATACTGGCGTGCAATAAACATCTCCGCCCCGAACTGGCATGCGGCGATCACCAGGACAATCTGCCACGGGGCAGGATTCAGCAGGAGCACCCCGGCCAGGACAACCAGCCCCAGCACGGTGCCGATGATTCTCTGGATGCCCCGGGCCACCCGGTGCCGGGTGGTCCGGCCCACCAACGGAACAACGGCAGCCACCATGGCCCATAGTGGTGGCCGAAACCCAGCCATTGGCCCACCACGGTGGCCAGGGTTCCCGCCAGGCCCGCAGCCACGATATAGCCCACCGCTTCGAGCTGCGCGGCACGCTTTTCGCCGGGTGTGAGCCTGGCGGGCTCGGGCATGGCCCACGGCGTCCGCCGGCTCCGCACCAGTCGGGAGGAAATGCCGATCAGCAGGCAGAACACGGTAGTCAGGATGGCGACGAGCATGCACTGCCAGAGCGGCGGCTGGTTCGGTATCGAGGCGATGGCCGCGAAGGCAAAGATATGGAACAACGAACCGGCCGGCCGGTGCCGCCACCAGGCAATCACCAGCGAACACGCCCCCGCAACCACCGTGGTGGCTGCCACCTGCGTCCACGTGCTGGCCGTCTCCGACAGCCCGAGGGCCTGGCTGGCCCGGGCGGACAGGGTGGCCAGGAGCATGACGAGCAGCATGAGCGATCCGGCGCGCATCTGGATGAAGAGCCGCTTCCGGTGCAGCTCGCCGCGGCCGTAGATCCCGGTGAAGGCGCCGAAGGAAGCAAAGATTGCCAGATCCACCCGGTCCATGAGGACCAGGATGATCAGTGGGACAAAGACGCCGACGGCGCAGCGGATGGCTACGTGATGGTCCTTGTTGCCGGGGGCAATAGTGAACATCTCGGCGAGCATCTTCACGGGGGTCGCGCCTTTCCATACGGTGCCAGTCTGATGGCGGCAGCGTTGGCGTCCACTCCAAATCCTACGCCCGGCCCGTCCGGCGCCGCCGTCGAATGTGTCGGGCTCCACCGCGCGGGGACGGGCCGCGGGGCCGCGGACTGGTATCGTCTATCGGTTGAATCGCAGACTGAAACGCATACCGGAGGCCCCCATGCTCAAAGGATTCAAAGATTTCATCCTTCGCGGCAACGTGATCGAACTGTCCATCGCCGTCGTCGTCGGCACGGCGTTCACGGCTCTGGTCAGCGCTTTCACCACAAACATCGTGAACCCGATCATCGCCGCGGCCGGCGGCGTCCAGACCGAAGGCCTCGGCTTCCACATCTGGCCCGGCAACGACAAAACGTTCGTCAACTTCGGCGGAGTGATCACCGCCTTCGTGACGTTCCTCATTACCGCCGCAGTGGTGTACTTCATCTTCGTGGCGCCAATGAACAAGATCAACTCGCTGGTGAAGAGCCGGCTGGCGACGGCGGAACCCGAGGAAGAGCCCCTGCCGGCGGACACGGCGCTGCTGGCGGAGATCCGCGACCTGCTGGCCCAGCTCGCGGGTAACGACCGGGACCTTATCCTGGCGGGAAAGGCGGCCGGACCCGCAGCGAAGGACTCCGACGACCCGCGCTGAAAGAAGACCCGCGCTGACGAACGTGTGATCAGGCGCTGGCGGCGTCCGCCCGCCGGAACCCGCCGTTCCATTTGCCCCTCCGCACGGTGGCGGGTATCCCGGCCGCAGCGAGCCGGACGGAGCGCAGGACCCGCGACTGCTCGCCGGGAGTCAATTGATGGTAGACCGGCAGGACCACCAGCCTGTCCACCAGCCGTTCGGTGACTGACAGGTCTGCCGCACCAGTGTCCTGGTGCCGGTAGGCCGGCTGGCGGTGGACCGCGGTCAGCCCGCCGCCAGCCGAAATACCGTCGCGCGACAGCCGGTCCAGAAGCTCATCACGCGCCAGTGCGAACGAAGGCAGCACTTCAAGCCAGAAGGACTGGAAATTGCTGGTTCCGTAGTCCGGCTCCCTGAGGAACCGCACGCCCCCGAGCCGCGAGAGGGCAAGCTGGTAGCTGGCCACAATTTCCCGGCGGTGGGCAACGGCTTCCTGCAGCCGCCCAAGCTGGACCAGTCCGATGGCAGCCTGCAGGTCGGTCATGCCGTGTTCGGCTCCGGAACCGCTTCCGGTTTCTTCACGAAAATGCCGGGCCAGGCTGGCCCAGGCCTCATTCCGGGTGGTCAGCATCCCGCCGTCCCCGGTGGTCAGCACCTCGCATGAATCGAAGGACCACACAGCCAGGTCGGCACCGGCTCCCACCGGCCTGCCCCGGTACGTGGACCCCACTCCGCATGCAGCGTCCTCGATGACCGTGACGCCCAGCGGGTCGCACAGTTCCTTAATCGGGTCCAGGTCAACCGGCACGCCTCCCTGGTCCACAACGATCACCGCCCGCGTACCCGGCGTCAGCGACTCCTCGATGGTGCCGCGCGATACGTTGCCGGTATCCGCCTCGACATCGGCAAAGACCGGCCGGGCGCCCAGGCTGCTGACGGCGTCGGCGGTCGTTGTGGGGCAGAACGAGGGCATGACGACGTCGTCCTGCGGTTGAATCCCGGCAACCCTCAGCGCCAGGTGGAGTGCCGCCGCGCCGCTTGACACTGCGACGGCGTGCGGCGCCTGCTGCGCCGCGCCGAACGCCTCCTCAAACTGTCCCACGCGAGGGCCTTGGGCCATCCGGCCCGAAGCAAGCACTTGTACGACGGCATCCGCTTCCTCCTGCCCGAGCCACGGCCTCATAACACCGATGTGGCTTACCGCACGGTCTTCGCTGATGGTCACCGGGTCCTCCCGCTCGTCAAAACGGCACTGGATATGCCCTTCCATTCAACGCGCCACTCATTGCTGCAGTCACGAGAGTCACGTACGCGCATTTTCCCTCGGGACACCGCTGTTACGCTGCGGAATACCCGCTTGTGGACCGCCATGCCGTACGGGCAATACTTGGATTGCTTGCCGCAGGACACCCCGCTGTTACCTGCTCAGGCCCGTCTTAGGTCCGGTGTTCCCTGTCCGGAACAGGGACCCTGAAGGAGCCGCCCGGCAGGCCATGGTCAGGGTGCGACAGATGGTGGTCCTCGGATTCCCGGGGGCGCCCGGAACCGGGCACCTGCGGTCCGCGCGAGTCCCCTTCGGAAACGCCCGCGTGCCTCGCCGGCTTTTCCTTGACCCGCCGGCCGGCGCTGGCCAGCTCGAGGGAACGGGCAACCGAGACTGCGCCGAAGACCAGCACCACACCGCCGACGCCCACAATGATCAGTGTCCGCAGCCGGCTGGAGAACATCTCCTCCGCCTGGCCCGGCCCGTCGACCGGCAGCGCGGCATACAGGTAAATTTCGTCGGCGCCGTTGATCTTCTGCACGTCGTGCAGGGTCGTGGTGAGCCTTGTTCCCAAGGCGACGGCGGTGTCCACCGCCTGCTCGGGCGACGACCCCGATGCCGTAAGCACCAGGAGCATGCCGGAGCCGATACTGCTGGCCTGTGACACCGTGTATTCAGTTCCCAGGCCCTGGTCCTGCAGGCTCTTGAGTGTTTCCTGCGCACCCAGTTTGGTGATCAGCACTTGGGACAGCAGGGTGCTGTCCGGACTTCTCAAGTACGGATTATCCCCGTTGATCTTGGCCAGCTTGGGGTCCTCCTGCATCTCAAGGGCAGTGGGAACCTTCGGGGTGATCAACGCATACGTCATCGTGGCCTGATAGCTGCGCTGCGCAAAGAACATGACGTAGACACACGCCGCGATGGTCAGCACCACCAGGGGCATGGCCACCCACTTGTGCCTCCAGAGCGTTTTCAAGACGGAAATCGGATCCATGGTTTCTTCCTACCCCCAGGGGACCTTCCCGGCATCAGCCCGCGAGGGCTCAGTCCGGCGTGGGTCCAGTTGATTCTTAACCATCAGCCAGGACGCCCCTGACAGACCTATGAAAAACGGAAGCAGCAACGCGAAGACCTGGAAGGACAGCGAGTCGAAGGTTCCCGAAGCCACAGTGGCGATAAACCCGGCTGCTGCCGCTGCTGCCGCGAGCAATCCCAGCTCCCCGTCCCGGGCGCCCCTGGCAGCGGCGAGCGCCGCCAGGGCGGGCACCAGCAGGTAGGCAATCAAGCCCACCAGCCCGATCACTCCCATCGTCACTGCCACCAGGAGATATTGGTTGTCTAGGACATCTATAGCCCTGACCGGCATCCACGTACCGGGTCCCGTCCCGAACCACGGCCGGTCGGCCACCATTCGCAGCACCAGCGGGTAGTCCTCGGTCCGGTACGTAATGGATGAATCCGAACTGCCGGCCGTGCTCGTATTGAAAAGGGTCCCGAGCAGCCCGGGCACTCCGACGAAGAGGCCGGCGGCCCCGAACGGTAAGAGGACGAGCGACCAGCGCTTGGCCGTCCGGGGCAGGAACGGGACCGTGACCACCATGGCGATGACCAGGCCGATCAACGCGGACCGGGAGACTGTCATGGCATTCGTGAGGATGAAGAGGGCAACCACCACCCAGTGAAGCCGCTTCCAGCCTTGGCGGTCGTAGAGTGCGCGCCAGACAGCCAGCGGAAGGAGCATGGCAGAAACCACCCCCAGTTCGATGGGATGCATGGTGGTGCCGGAGACGCGCATCAGGGAGGCGCGTTCCTGGAAACTGATGCCGGAGTTGTTATCGGTGAAGCCAACCATGATTGGCTTCATCCAGTCGACGGGATTGGTGTGCAAGGCGAACTGAATGATCGCGACGAGGCAGCAGACTGTGCCGCCGGCCAGGACCCAGCGGACCAGCACCCTGGCGTCCTTGAGCGTGCGCACGGTCTCCGTGGTCACAAACGCGATTCCCGCTGCGGCAAACATCAGCAGTATCCACCGGTCCGCTGCGGCCCTGCCGGCGACGGTGCTGGCTCCGCTCAGGCCGGCAAAAAGGTGCGCATAGCTCACGCACGAAGCAAACAACAGCAGGAGCACCGCTGCCCGCCCGGGGTGCCGGAACACCACGGGGTCGTGCAGCCGTAGGACGGTGGAGAGGAGCCAGAGCCCGAAGAGGCCCAGAGCGAGCATCTCGGGAAGGTTGGCGCTGGCTCCGATGGGCTCCACCACCAGGTACGGCGGGATGGCCATGACTGAGAACACAGTTGCCTTCAACAGCCATGGCGGACCGGCAGGCGCCATGCCCGGTATCGGATGCAGCTCTGTGTAGTTCATCAGCGCCGCAGCCGCTCCGGCGTTGCGCCCCGGCTGCTGACGTCCCGTTCCCAGCCGGGGCGCGGGACGCCGGCACCTTTTCGGCCCGCGATGGCGAAGCCTGCGTAGATCAGCGCGTCCAGCGCCGAGAGCGGACCTCGGACTGAACGGATCAACTCCGAAACGGTTCGCGCGGTGCTGCTGCGTTGTCCCTCCATCCTGTTGACCTGGGCGTTCGCACGGCACACCCGCCGCATCACAGCCAGGTGGTCCTTCAGGGCACGCGGCGGACGCACCACGATGGGCTCGACGTCGAGGACTGCCTTTTCCGCAGGTCCAAAAAGCCTGTCGACATAGAGGTCGTCCGCCAGCACCTCCGGAAACTCCTCCAGGCGGCGATGCCCTTCCTTGGACAGGGCGAAGGCACCGGCTGCGTAAAGGCTCGTGGCGTTGGACGGCAGCCGCAACCGTGCCCGGTACTGGGCGCGAATGAGCGGATGCGCGCCTTGCAGGTCGTAGCGGGCTGCTGGCCGGCCGGCCTGCAGCCCGCCGGGGGCCAGGGCCAGGAAGAGTTCGCGCAGGGCGTCCGCGGTGATTTCGACGTCGGCATCCAGGTACAGCCGCGGCCACTCAGACGCCGCGGCGTCTCCGGCGTTCATTGCGGACGGCTTGGACGCTGCCGTGGATTCCAGCACCGTGACCCCTTCGAACCGCCGGGCAATCTCCGCAGTATTGTCAGTACAGCCGTTGCAGACCACAATGACTTCCACCTGCCGGGCTGCGGCCAAGGGGGCCAGCGGGGCGAGTGCCCGGGCGATCACGTTGGCCTCGTTATGGGCGGGCATGATCACCGAGCCCCTTGGAAAATAGCCGGCCTCCGGGTCTTTGCTGGGGCCGGGGAGGGCAGGCCAGCTGCCCTCGTTGAGGACGGTCCGAAGGACTCCCCGCCGGTCCGCCTTCCAACAGCGCAGTGCCTCGGAGAGTACGACGGCGCCGTGGAAGACTGCGGAGTATGCGGCGGAGTGGTACTTGCGGATGTAGCGCACCCGGTTGACGGCAAGCAGCGCGTTCAGCTGCGGGGAACTTCCCGAACCGCCGCCGCCGTGCGTCATGATGGCCGTTGGCTCGTACCAGATGGTTTCGCCGAGCGCCCGCAGGCTGCGGAAGAAATCCGTCTCTTCCCAGTAGAGGAAGTAGGACTCATCCCACGCCAGGGAGTCGGCTACGCTGCGCCGGACCATCAGCGCGGCGCCGGTGGCCCATTGGACCGTATGCGCATGGGCGTAGCTTTCCGGATTGAAGTCCGTGCCGGCCAGCCAGCCGGGACGGTTGGCGGCCCGCCGCCCCAGTAAAGCGTCGCCGAAGGCATTCGTGATGCTGGGTTCCCGGTACAGGGAGGGGCTCGTTGATCCGCTGTCGTTGAGGAGCCTGGGTACAACGGCTCCGGCCCGCGAAGCGTTCAGCCGGTGCAGCATCGTCCCCAGGCTGCCGCGCCCCACAGTGACGTCGGGATTCAGGACCACGACGGCGTCCGCGTCGCCTGCCTTTCGCATGGCGGCATTGATCCCGCCGGAATATCCCAGGTTTCCGCCGGTGGCAAACGAGACCACGTCCGGGTGCGCGCTGCGCACCAGGCCCAGGGTCCCGTCGGCGGAGGCGTTGTCCGCCACCACCACGCGCAGCGTCAGCCGGTCCGTTTCGGCCCGCAGGCTGTCCAGCAGTGCACCGATGCCCTGGGAACTGTTGTAGGTAACGACGACGACGACGGCGTCCGCTGCACCCTCCTGTCCGGTGAAACGGCCGGGAGTCCGCGGAGCGGGACCCGCCGGGGACAGTCGCTCTGGTACCGGCGGCGGCACGGTGCAGGACGCCGTCCGCAGCTTCACGTAGGCGGGCGGGCCGTCGATAAGGTAGCGGCCGGCGAGCCGCTTGGGCTCCAAGGCCAGCCGGTAGCCCCATTCCAGGCCGTGGTCGCTTGCCCACCGCGGAGCACGCTGGACGCGGCCGGCCAGGAAATCGACAGCCGCGCCGAACGCCAGCAGGACGGCGGCCCCGGTCATCGCCCCGTAGTGATCGATCCAGAGCTCCTGGCGGGGCTTGCCGAGTCCTACGTAGAGAATCCGGGCGCCGGAGCCGGCAATGTCTTTGGCGATCCGCTCTGAGTGTTCGGGAGAGGCCAGTTCCTCCCGGTCCGGCGACCACATGCCGGCTACCACCAGCCGGGGGTGTTCTTCCTCAATCTTCCGGGCCAGCAGCTGCTGGTTCTCCGCCGAGCCGCCGAGGAAACCCACGGTGAGGCCCAGCTGCTCCGCCCGTGCAAGCAGTGGGGAGGCAAGGTCGCTGCCCGCCAGCCGGGGCCAGCGGTGGCCGGTCAGCCGTTGCGACTGCGAGACCAGCGGCGCGCCGTCGAGCAGGTAGAGCCAGTCCACGGCACTGGCCGGATCCGCATGCAGCGTTCCGGCCCAGCGGCCGCCGGTGCCGAAATGGTGCAGGTGGTCCAGGTTGACGGACGCCACCCCCAGCGGCGGCAGTCCCCGCTGGCCGGCCCTGGTAAGGATGAGTTCCAACGCCGGCTCCGGGTCCATCAGATCGACCGGCGTGCCACCCAAAATGACCCTGTTGCTGTCCAACTTTTCCATGGTGCCCCCTCAGTTCGGCTGTCCGGGCACGAGCTGCCCATTAGTTTCGACGTACCGCCGGCCGGTGGCCGGACACAGCCAGCTGCCGCCGTCGTCCTGCTTGAGCGGATGCCCCGCCTCCCCCACCCAGCCCATCTGGCGCGCCGGTACGCCGGCCACCACGGCATAGGCCGGGACATCCCGGGTCACGACGGCGCCGGCGGCCACGGTGGCCCACTCGCCGATGGTGAGCGGGGCGATGCAGACCGCCCGCGCCCCGACGGAGGCGCCCCTTCCGACGGTCACACCCACGGCTACCCAGTCGTCGTTTCCCTTGAGCGTTCCGTCGGGGGTGATGGCACGGGGGTGGAGGTCGTTGGTGAGCACGGCGGCGGGACCGATAAAGACCCCGTCGGCCAAACGCGCCGGTTCGTAGACGAGCGCGTAATTTTGGAGCTTGCAGTTGTCCCCGACCCGGACGGCCGGCCCAACGTAGGCGCCGCGGCCGATGTTGCAGTTGCTGCCCACGGAGGCGTCTTCCCTGATCTGTGCCAGGTGCCAGATCCGCGATCCGTCTCCAATGGTGGCGGATTCCGCCACATCCGCCGAGGTAGCGATGGTAATCATGGGGTTCCTCCCGGGGGTGGTGTTGCCGGAGACCGGCGCAGTTGCTGGTGTGCCGGGTCCCCGGGACACGCGGCGGAGAGCCGATGCCACGCAGAGTGAACCCAGCAGGGCACCGAGCGTGTTGGCGGCCAGGTCGGCGAGGCTTGCCTGGCGCTGGCTCAAAAGCAGGTACTGGACAGCCTCGATGGCCCCGGAAGTCAGGAGCCCGGTCACCGCTGCCAGCCACCAGCGACGCGGCGGCAGGAGCAGGGCGACCAGGACACCCAGCGGGACAAACAGGGCAACGTTGGCGGCGGCTTCCACATGGCCGTAGCGGATGCCGGACGTCAGGGCGTTCCCGCGCAGGACGGCGAGTATTTCGCTGAGGAAGCCGGCCAGCGGACGGTCCACGGGCGAGGGCCAGAAGCCGACTGCCGCCAGGGCGGCCACGTACAGCCCCAGCAGGACGGCAAGGATCCACCGGCGGCCGCCCATTATCCGCGGCCTCCGCTTTCGGCGGTCGCCGGCATGCCTGCCACGGCGCGGCTGATCAGCCTTGTGACGGCATCCTGGGTGCCGCCCCAGCCCTGCCGGACTCCGGCTGAGCACTGGAAGCTGCGGGGTCCGGACGCCGTTTCGACCACCTGGGACAGGGCGTCTGCCAGCCCTCCCGGCGTTGCGGGCGCCCATCCGACCTCTGGATTGGGGAGGTCCAGGCGAGCATACCGGTGGTCGTTGACCACGGGAGTCGCTCCCGCAGCGAGCATTTCCTCGGCCACCAGGGAGATGTTGGTGAATGACATGGCGAGGCCGGCCAGGGACGCGTTGTACAGGGTATTCAGTTGGCCGGGGCTCAGCTTTCCGTGATGGAGGTGCGGCACGGCCCAACGTCGCATCGGGTCGCCGTAAACATGGATCGGCTGCTCAGGATGGCGGCCATGGAAGTCCTCCAACGCCAGCCGGGCGAGAAGGAACCCGCGCCGGTCCACCGCCTCCCGGGCGTAGAAAACCACCCCGCGTCGCGGTCCGAGGTTCTCCAGCCGGTACACCCCGGTGTCACAGCCGAACGGAACCGTCGAAGACCGGACCCCGACGTTTTCCAGGAGTGTCGCTGCCACCATGCCGCCCAGCGCAATGTGGTGGAAGCCGAAGCGGTAGCTGTCCTCCGCGAGGCTATACAGGCTTCCGCGGGGATAAAAGAACGGTTCGAAGTCCTGGATGAAATAAAAACGGTGGGTGCCTGCGCCACTTCTGCGAGCCAGTACGTGGGCCGTGTCCCACGACGTGGCCACACATCCGTCATATCCTTCGATAACCTCGGGAACGGGGCGTATGGCGGCCGTGAGATGCGGCCAGTGCTGGCGGATGATTGCCGTATTCCGGACGGGATCGGAACCGTGGCGGTTGTAGAGCAGCACGGTGCAGCGGTGTCCGCGCGCCTCCATCCCCGCAACCATGCGGAACAGCGTGGTGTGGCCGCCGGATCCGGGGCTGGGCGGCGTGCACAGCCAGGCGATGTTCAGCCGGGCCTTGCCGTTTCCGGCGGGCGGCGCCTCCAACTGCAGCCGCGTCGAATCAGCGACGTCCTCCGGGAGCAGCGGAAAGTCCAGCCCGGCGGTGTCAAAACGGCGGGCCAGGTTGCCGGCAACACGCCGGGCAACACGCCTGCTGATGTCCCGGGTTCCCATGGTGTGGATCCGCTTCAGGATGCTGGGCCCTGTCATGCTCCGACTCCAAGGGCGCTCCGCAGGCTCGCCACCACGTGTTCCTGCTGCCTCACGGTGATGTGCGGGTAGATGGGCAGGGACAGAATCTGGCGGGACGCCGCCTCGGCAACCGGGAAGCTGCCGGATTCCAGTCCCAGCTTCCGCCACGCCTCCGTGCGGTGGACGGGCACCGGGTAGTGGACGCCGGTGGACACCCCCCACTGCTGCATGTGGGCCGCAACCGCGTCACGGTCCTCGAGCCTGACGACGAAGAGATGCCATACGTCCGAATTTCCCGGCGCGGACCTGGGCAGCCGAACGCCGCCCACCTCCGCCAGCAGCGACTGGTACCGCGCGGCAGCCCGGCTGCGCTGGTCGTTCCATTCACGCAGCCGCTTGAGCTTGGTCAGCAGCACCGCAGCCTGGACGGTGTCCAGCCGCGAGTTGCATCCCATGACCTCGTGCTCGTATTTGCGTTCGCTGCCATGCGCGCCCAGCAGCCGGACCAGGCGGGCAGCGCCGTCGTCGTCCGTAATGACGGCACCTGCGTCACCGGCGGCGCCAAGGTTCTTTCCCGGGTAGAAGCTCGTGGCCGCGATGCGGCCCAGCGTCCCTGCGGACCTGCCGAACCGTGAAGCGCCCTGCGCTTGCGCGGCATCCTCAATGATGACTGCCCCGCACTGTTCGGCGATGGCGGCAAGCCGCTCCACCGGTGCCACCTGGCCAAAAAGGTGGACCGGAAGGATGGCCGCGGTCCGGCCGGTTACGCAGCGCCGGACGGACTCGGGGTCCAGCAGCAGATGCTCTTCGTCCACATCCGCAAGGACGGGGACGGCGCCCGCCCTGACGACCGCTTCCACGCTTGCGATGAACGTGTTCGCCGGGACAATGACTTCCTGCCCCGGTTGCACGCCTGCACCCAGCAGCGCGAGTTCCAGTGCATCCGTGCCGTTTCCGACGCCTATGCAATGGCGGGCTCCGAGGAAATCAGCGTACTGCTGCTCAAACAGCTCCACCTCCTTGCCGCCGATGAAGGCCGCCCGCTGCATGATGTCCTCGAGCTGGGGGGCCAGCTCTTCGTGGATTTCGGCCTGCTGGGCGACGAGGTCCACTAGCGGGATCCGGAGTTGCGCGGGGAGGTTCATTGTGCGCTCCTTAGTGTCAGCGTGTCGGTGGTGTTGGCCTGCGCGGCGTCCTCCGAGGCGGCCTCCGCGGCGTCGGCGGCAGTGAGTGATTTCAGGGTGGTCAGCATCCGCAGGGCGTAGCGCCGGGTGAGCAGGGCGTAGAGCGCGGTGCCGGCGAGGCCTCCAGCCGCCACAGCCAGGAACGGCTCGCGTAGGGCTCCTGCCGTCATCCAGGCTGCCAGGCCGGACAGGGCGGCCACGGCCGCCGGCGGCACGCATTGCAGCAGCATCGCCCCGGTGCGGGCGGCCACCGTGCGTCGGACCATCAGGAAATAGACCGGGAGCACCACAAGCCAGATCACTGCTGCCTGTGCTGCGCCGACGCCTGCCAGGCCGCCGTACGAGGCCCCGGCCAGGAGTGCCGGAAGCAGGGCCACGAACCACACCACCTGGACCCAGAAAAGGCCCACCGTCCGGCCCGCCCCGACACACAGGTCAGCCAGCATCTCCGTCAGGATGCGGCCGGCCCCAAAAATACCGAGTCCGATCATGGCCGCAGCCGCGCCGGTCCATTCCCGGCCGTAGAGAACCTGGATCAAGGGGCCGGACAGGCCTACCAGGAGCGCGGAGACGGGCAGCGCCAGGTAGGCAACGGCACCCAGTGCGGCAGGCGCCGCCTCGGCCAGCCTCCCCGCTTTGTGCAGGCGGCCGAACGTGGGGACGGCCACCGTGCGGATCACGGCGGTAATCAGGCTGCTGGGCAGGCTGGCGAGGTTAAATGCCAGCAGGTAGATTCCCAGCTCCGCCGTTCCGAGGTTCCGGCCCACAATGACGTAGTCCAGGTTAAGGGTGGCAAAAACAACGAGGTTCGCGAGCGCCAGCGGCATTCCCAGCCGCAGGACGTAGGCGGCCTCGGCCCGGCGGAATCCCGGCAGGAAACGCCGGGGAGCCACAAGCCAGTACCCGATGGTGGTGAGCAGTTGCCCGCCAAGCCTCGACCAGGCCAGCGCGAAGGCCCCCCAGCCGTCGAGTGCCATCGGGATGACCAGGGCCAGGCTGCAGAGCACGCCGGCGATTTCCACGAGGGCCCGGGGGCGCTGGAGGTAGTTCCGCCAAACCATCGCGGCGGGGACCCCGGACAGGCCGGACAGGAGGATGGTGAAGGCCATGATCTGAACGATGGGCGCGGCCGAGGGATCACCCATTGCTCCCGCGAGGACGGGCGCACCGGCGAAGACTGCAGCAGTGATGGCCGTGCTCGTCACCAGGCCGATGGTGAAAATGGTGGGCGCTATCTCTGCAGGGTCGCGGTCCGCCCGCCCGAGCGCGGCTGTGGCCCCCAGCTCAGTGACGTTCATGGCGATGGTCTGCACCACCAGGGCGATGGCGAGGGCGCCAAAGTGCTCGGGGGCAAGGATTCGGGCAAGGATCACCGTGGTGACGAACTGCAGCACCCTGCCTGAGCCGACACCCACTGCGCCCCAAAGGAGTCCGCCCCGGAGCCCGGTCCTGACCGTCTGGAGACCCGCCTCCGGGCTGACTTGGGTGCTCACGAGATGCCTGCTTTTCGCCACGCGGTCCAGCGGACCCTGTCCACCTGGCGCCGGTAGCCTTCGATCAGGCTCTGGAGCCGGGCTGGTGCGGCATGCCGGCGGGAGCGCGCCAGCCGGTACCGCAAGGCCCTGCCTCGCAGGGTGGCCGCAGCCGACGGGTCAGCGGACCCGGCCACCGCCAGCAATGCCTCGGATGCGGCAACTGCTCCGCCGGCGTCGAGGTTCCGCTCCGCCAGCAGGAGCGACTCCCGGCTGACTCCGCGCCTGGCCATCCGGTGCAGCCGGGCTGCTCCGGGCAGGTCCGCGGCCAGTTCGCCGCTGGCGAGCACATCGAAGGCATCCAGCCGGTGCTTGAGGTCCACCTGCATGGTGTCAAAGCTGGTCAGGTGCATGTTGTTCCCGTGCACGCGGTAGTAGGCCTGTGCCGGACCGTTGATGCGGCCCACATCCCACCGCGCTGCGGTCCTGATCCAGTACTCCAGGTCCCCGGAATGCGGCAGTTCGGCGTTGTAGGGCCCCACCTGCCGCATGGCCTCCGTCCGCATGACGACTTCCGGGGACAGAATAAAACACCGGCCCCGCCAGCACGCCCACTGCAGCCACTCCCGGCCGGACCAGACGGTCCAGCTGCCTTTCCGGTCGAAGGCAGGGGCATCGGGTGCTCCGCTGGCATCGTCGAATTCCAGGGGCATCCCGTAGACCATGCCCACCCCCGGATGCGCAGTCATCAGGTCCGTGGCCCGGCCGAGTGCGCCCGGTGCAAGCAGGTCATCTGCGGATACGAGGGCAACGAATTCCGTCTCCACCCGGCCCAGCCCGTCGTTGTAAGTGGCAATGTGGCCCTGGTTCCGCTCGTGGCACACGAGGGTGATGCGCGGGTCCGCCGCCGCCAGGGACCGGGCAACGTCGGCCGACCCGTCAGGGGAAGCGTCGTCCACGATGATGACCCTGGCGGCCACACGCTCCTGGGCCAGTACGCTGTGCACCACTGCAGGCAGGAACCGCCCGTAGTTGTAGCAGGGCACCACCACGGTGACCGCGGCGGTACCGGCAAAGTGGACAGGCCTGGCGCGACGCATCAGATCACCGCCATGGCGCGTTTGATGGCCCGCGCCGGAACGCCTGCCCAGGTCTCGCCGGCTGGAACGTCGGCCAGCACCACGGCCCCCATACCCACGGTGGAGTCGGCGCCGACGGCGGTCCGTTCCCGGACGCAGGAGTTCATGCCCAGGTACGCTGCGCGCCCCACGCGGACCCCGCCGCCCAGCGAAACGCCGGCCGCGAACGTGGCAAAGTCTTCCACCACGTCGTCGTGGGTAAGGGTCACCCCGGGCATCACCACCACGTGGTTGCCAATGGTGACGTCGGCGGTCAGCGTGACGTGGCCCAGCAGGATGTTGCCGTGGCCGATCCGGCAGCCCTCCGGAAGCCGCACCGAATCATCGACCACCGTGGCATAACGCCGGTCCGGGAACCCGAGGGCTGCAAGCCGGGCTACGACGGCGGCCCGCCCGCTTCCTGCGCCGACGCAGACCACCACCTTCGCGTCGGGGTAGTTGAGGGCGTGGCTGACCGGTCCCAGGACGTGCGAGCCGTCCATCGTGGTGCCGGCCCGGCCCCGGTCGTCGTCGAGGACTCCGATGACATCGAACTGGCCGCTGTCCCGCACCGTGGCGAGCACTTCGCGGGCGAGCCCGCTGGCGGCGATAAGGATAAGGTCAGCCACGGGTGCCCTCCCCGCCGGCGAGCCGGATGGACCGCAATACCCGGGACTGCTCGTCCGGCGTCAGCTGGTGGTACACCGGCAGGATCAGGGTGTTGTCCGTCAGCCGTTCGGTTGAGGACAGGTCCGTGTGGCCGGTGTCCAGCCCCGCGTAGGCAGGCTGCCGGTGCGCGGCCATGATTCCGCGGCGGGCCGAGATGCCGTCCAGCGCCAGGCGCTCCAGGAGTTCCTCGCGGTTAAGCGGGAACGACGGCAGGACCTCCACCCAGAAGGACTGGAAATTGCTGGTGCCGTAAACAGGATCGCGGACGAGCCGCAGGCCCCCGACGCTGTCCAGGCCGGACTGATAACCGGCCACGATCTCGCGCCGGCGTGCCACGGCCTCGCCGAGCCGCCCCAACTGGACCAGCCCCACCGCGGCCTGCATGTCGGTCATCCGGAAGTTGAACCCGGCTTCCAGGTACTCCTCCGCGGGGGCCAGCAGGGCTGCGTGGCGGTCATTCGCGGAAACACTCATGGCATGTTCGCGGAGCCTTCGTGCCCGGCCGGCCCACTCTGCGTTCAGCGTGGTCAGCATGCCGCCCTCGCCGGTGGTCAGGATCTTGCGCGGGTGGAAGGACCACGCGGCCAGGTCCGCGCCGGCCCCCACGGGCCGGCCCCGATATGTGGAGCCCGCCCCGCAGGCTGAATCTTCCACGACGGTGATGGACAGGGGGTCGCACAGCGCGCGAATGGGATCGAGGTCCACCGGCATTCCACCCTGGTCCACCACGATCACGGCCCGGGTGGCTGGTGTCAGCGCGGCGGCGATGGTCCGGGCGGAGACGTTGCCGGTCTCCTCTTCAACATCGCAGAACACCGTCCTCGCACCGACGTAGCCGGCGGCGTTGGCGGTGGCAATGAAGGAGAAGGAGGGCACCACCACGTCGTCGCCCGGCCCGATGCCCGCCACCTTGAGCGCCAGGTGCAGCGCTGTGGTGCAGTTGGAAACCGCGACGGCGTGCATCGCGCCCTGGGCGGCGGCAAAGGCTTCCTCGAACTGCGCCACCCGGGGACCCTGGGCCACCCAGCCGGACGCAATCACCTCCGCCACAGCCTCCGCCTCTTCGATTCCGAGCCACGGCTTCATGACATTGATCCGGCTCACCGCCTGATCCTGGCTGATGGTCACCGCACGCCTCCCACCCGGGCGGCGGCAATCTCGCCGCGCAGCGGACGCCACCAGTCCACGAGTTCCCTGAGGCCGTCCTCAAGTCCGGTTTCAGCCGTGAAGCCAAGGTCCAGCCGTGCAGCCGAGGTATCCGCGAGGCGGCGGACAACGCCGTTGACGGCCCGGTCCGGGCCGTGTTCCACCCGCAGGTCGGAGTCCATGGCCCGCAGCAGTGCCTCGGCGAGTTCAAGGAGGCTGGTTTCTTCCCCGCTGGCTACGTTGTAAACGCCCTCACAGGCACCGCTGCCGGCTGCCAGGATGTTGGCGCGGGCAACGTCCCGGGTGTGGATGAAGTCCATGGTCTGCCGTCCGTCGCCGAAGATCAGCGGCGGCTGCCCGTCCGCGATCCGCTCCATCCAGCGGACCAGCACCTCCGTGTAGAGGCCGTGCACGTCCATCCGGGGTCCGTAGACGTTGAAATAGCGCAGCAGGACATAGTCCAGGCCGGTCATGGCGCGGAAGCTGCGGGCCATTCCCTCGTTGAAGGACTTCGCGGCCCCGTAGAACGTGTCGTTGTTGTGGTGGTGGTGACGTTCCGTGGTGGGGAATTCCTCCGCCATCCCGTAGACCGAGGCGCTGGAGGCCGCCACCAGCTTGCCAACACCGTGCTCCGCGGCAGCCTCGAACACATTGAAGGTGCCGTCCACCAGTACTTCCAGCGCGAGCCGCGGCTCCTCAGCGCACTGGGTGATCCTGATGGCGGCCTGGTGGAAAACGATGTCCTTGCCGCGGGTGAGGTCGTGCACAAGGTCCCGGTCGCGCAGGTCCCCTTCCACAAGCTCCACCCTGCCGCCGGCAACCGCGTCATCGAGGTTCGCGCGGCGGCCGCGGACCAGGTTGTCCAGGACGGAAACCCGTTCGACACCCGCGGTGATCAAATGGTCAACAACCGTGGAACCGATGGTGCCGGCTCCGCCGGTGACCAGGACCCGTGCGCCCTGCAGCGTGCTCATCGCCGTCCCTCCAACTGGGTTTCATTGCCGCTGACGGCAACGGACTGGCCATCGCCGCTGAGGCTGCGGCTGACCGCCTCCAGCACCGACAGCACCCTCAAGCCGGATGTCCCGCTGGTCCGCGCAGGCCGGTGATGCCAGATGCTGCTGGCAAACTCCGCCACCATCTGGCCGAGGGCCTCGTGTTCCGGCAGCGCGGGGGACCAGGTGTCGCCCAGCCTGTACGAAATGGCGAATGCCTTCTTTTCTGCGGCTGAGCGGTACTTCCGGTCCAGGCTGACGCCGCGGTCGTACACACTCAGCCGTTGCTGCGGGTTCAGGTCATCCCAGACGAGGGTCCGCTGCGAACCGCCCACCACCATCTGGCGGATTTTGGTGGGACTGAGCCAGTTCACGTGCACATGGGCCATGGCATCGTTCGGCAGCGCAAAGGTCAGGTGCCCCACGCAGTCCCGCCCGGTGCCCAGGGGGTCCGCTCCGTGGGCGGCGACTTCAATGGGGCGGAGGCCGCCGGGAAGGATGAAATCAATGATGGCCAGGTCATGGGGTGCCAGGTCCCAGAACACGTCCACATCCGGCTGCACCAGCCCCAGGTTGATCCGCACCGAGTCGATGAACAGGATCTCGCCCAGGGATCCGTCGGCAATCAGTTCCCGGATCTTCAGGACAGCCGGGGTGTAGCAGTAGGTGTGATCGGCCATCAGGACCAACCCGCGGTGTTCCGCTTCTTCGACCATCTCCACGCCTTTGGCCCTGCTGTCGGCCAGGGGCTTTTCCACCAGCACGTGCTTACCCGCGCGCAAGGCTGTCAGGGCGATGCCGTGGTGCGTGTGCGCCGGAGTGGCTATTGCCACTGCATCGACGTCGACCGTATCCAGCAGCTCGTCGATGGATTCGCAGACCGGAACGCCCCCGTGCGCTGCGGCGAGCTTCGCCGCGCGGTCCCGGTCCATGTCCACGATCGCGGCCAGTTGCCAGTCCGGGCCGGCCTTGAAGTTCCGTGCAAGGTTGGGCCCCCAGTAGCCGGCACCGATGACGGCCGCACGCAGCGGCGCGGCTGATGCCATCAGGTCAAGGTCCCGGCGGTAGGACTCCTGTGACGATTCCATATCTGTCCCCTCCACTTAATACGCGCCCGAAGGCATGCACATTGCTTTGAAGGTCCGCCACATGATGATGACGTCCCCCATGATCGACCAGTTTTCGACGTAGTAGAGATCGAGGCGCACGGCCTCGTCCCAGGGCAGGTCCGAGCGGCCGTTGACCTGCCAGAGGCCGGTGATGCCCGGCTTGATGAGTAGCCTGCGGTGGGTATGCCGTTCGTAGGCCTCCACTTCGCGCTGCAGCGGAGGCCGTGGTCCCACCAGGCTCATTTCACCGGTGAGGACATTCCAGAACTGCGGCAGTTCATCAAGGGAGTAGCGGCGCATCCAGCGCCCGCAGCTGGTCACGCGCGGATCGTCCCGCATTTTGAACAACGCGCCGGCCCCCTGATTGCCTGCCATGAGGGCGCCGAGCGATGCTTCGGCGTCAGTGACCATGGAACGGAACTTGATCATCCGGAAGGGCCGGCCGGCCTTTCCGACGCGCTCCTGCTTGAAGAACACCGGCCCCGGACCGTTCCGCTTCACGACGACGGCGAGCGCCAGGAACAGCGGCGACAGCAGCACCAGGGCCACCGAAGCGCCCGCGATGTCCAGGAGCCGCTTAAGCACGTGTTTGCCGCCGCTGTACTGCGGGACGTCCACATGCATCAGCGGCAGCCCCTCCACGGGCCGCCAGTGGATCCGCGGGCCGGCAACGTTGGTCAGGGTGGATGCCAGTACCAGTTCAGCGCGGTGCTCTTCCAGCCGCCATCCCAACTCCCGGATGTACTGGTTGCCTCCCGGCACCGGCCCCGCCACGATGACTGCCTCGGCACCGTGCTTTCCCACGGTCCGGACAACGTCGTCGGTGGAGGACAGCACCGGAATCCGGCGTCCGTCGACGTCGAGCATCATGCCCCTGCGGGCTCCCGGCAGGGACACCCCCAGGATTTCGTAGGCCGCGCCGGTCTTCTTGGCGATCCGGCCGAGTACGTAGCGGACATCCTCCGGCTGGCCAATCACGATCGCCTTCACCAGGAACTGGCCGTCGGCCTGCTTCCGGTTGTACCAGCGGCGTGCGAGCCACCGGTTACCCACCAGCGCCAGAAGCCCCAGGGGGAATGACGCCACGTAGAACGCCCATGCCGGTTCCAGCCGGAATACCACCAGGAACACCGCCAGCAGGCCAAAGACCCGTGTAGTGGCAACAGCCACGCGCTTGTATTCGCTGGAACCGACACCCAGGACTTTCGGGTCCCGCGTCCGGTAGAAATGGAGGGCGCCGAGCCACAGCACCACGAGGCCTGCCGCCAGGACGGCGCCCACCGCGTTGTCATGGCTTTCCGCAAAGGAGTGCCCGCCGTCGAACCGGAGCACATATCCGAGAAGCACCGAAAGGACCACCGTCAGGGAGTCGGTCAGGCGCAGGAAACGGGCCAGGTAGCGCGCCCATTCGCGGCCGGACGGCTTGCGTGCGGACGGTTGCCCGTCCGTGCTCTTCGGGGAATGCCCGACGGCGGCAGCGGAACGGGCGGCTGCAGCGGAGCCGACGGCGGATGAACGCGATATGCCCGCAGACGAAATCGCCATTGCCTATCCCCCCCGACCTTTGGTAGGCGGCACCGGTTGATGCCTCCCCCTATACAAGCTGTGGGCCTGTATCCCCGTCACGAGGGCCACCTACCCGGCTTTCAATGCATGCTGTCTGTGCTGCACACGTGTGGTACCCGGACGCCAAGCGGGCCGTCGGGTGGTCATGCTGGAAATTACGTGCACGCCTTAACACCCGGGACACCCGGGACTACGTGGCAGCGCCTGCAGCCGGCGTCCCCGCGAGCCTCTCCGAGCGGCCGGCGTCCGGACGGGCAAGTAGTGCAGAAACCGCGCCAATTCAACGATGCTGGCGTTCGTGACGCGGCCGCAACGCCCCTGAAACAGGGTCCGGACATGATGTGAGTATGAAGCGCAAGGCACAGTCCCCCGAACCGGCCGAGTTGAGCTGCGAGGTTTGCGGCCAGATGCCGGAGCCCACAAAAACACGGCTGACCTTGGCGAACATCGCCGTCATGCTGCCCATCGAGCTGCTGGTGCACGCGGCCGTGGTGGAGACGCATCTCCCCTACGTGGCGAAAGTCCTGGTCCTCACCCTGACCGCCACCGTGCTGGTGATCTGGGTGGCCGAGCCTTCCGCGGCCCGGATGCTGAGGAGCTGGCTTCACGCTCCTGCCCTGCGGCACCGCAAACGGCTGGACACTGCACCGGCCCTGTGGCGTGCGCGCACCGTGCTGCACGACCAGCCCGGCTCACTCCAGAAAATCACGCAGGCGCTTGCCCGGCTGGACACCAATATCCTCAGCATCCACCTACATCCGGTGGCAGGCGGCGTGCTCGACGAGTTCGTCCTGTCAGCTCCCGGGAACCTGGGCGAACGTGAACTGGTGGATGCCCTGCGCGCCGGCGGCGGCAGACACCCCCACGTCTGGCCCACCACGGCCCTGGCAATGGCGGACGGTCAGACCAAGGCGCTGAGCCTGGCAGCACGGATTGCCGGCAACCCGGATGAGCTTCCCCTGGCCGTCGCGGAGCTGTTGTCGGCCAGGATTGTTCCCGAGGCCGTTGAGGGCCGCCAGGAAGCTCCGGCCTCGGCCGACGCCGGAACGGTACTCAAGATCCCTACGGCCTGGCACGGCCCAATCACCTTCTACCGGCCGGGCGAGCCGTTCACTCCGGCGGAATCGGCGCGGGCGCACCGGCTGGCCGAACTCGCGGAGATCCTGGCGCACGCGCCTGAGGCCGGCAGTCACAATCGGTAAATAGGCGGTCCGGGCGGGTGTCGTCCGAAAAACCTTGACAGTGGCGGGGGTCACTTCTATCTTTGATTTTGGGATCCCAAATCGGGATCCCAAAAATGATCATCCTCCCGGCTGCTGGCGCCACCCATGGCGTATCCCCGGATCCAGCACGGGAGTGCAAGGCCTCCGCCCGAACCAGGCCGCGGCCGGCCCAGAGTCTTACCCCTGCCCGCAATCTTCCCCGTGAAGGAGAAGCTGTGTCTCTTCCAAGCACCCAGACATCATCCACCGGACCCTCCGCACCCGAGGGCCAAACAGACCAGACCGGCAAGGACGGCGTGCAACGGCGCACCAACGTCCGCTGGAAGCTCTTCCTCCTGCTCCTCGTCCTCGTGGCCGTCAACTACATTGACCGGGGATCCATCTCGGTGGCGCTCCCCATCATCCAAAAGGAATTCAACCTCGCCCCGGAACTCGTGGGCCTCCTGCTCTCCGCGTTCTTCTGGACCTACGCCCTGATGCAGATCCCCGTCGGCTGGCTGATCGACAAGTTCGGCCCACGCAAGGTCATGACAGCCTCCTGCGTCGGCTGGGGAGCTGCAACTGCAGCCTCCGGACTGGCCGGCGGCTTCCTGAGCATGTTCATCGCCCGCCTCGGCATCGGCGTCACCGAAGCCGGCGTCATGCCCGCCGGCGGCAAGCTCAACGCCATCTGGATGCACAAATCCGAACGTGGCCGCGGCGCCACCATCCTTGACGCCGGAGCTCCCCTGGGCGCCGGGCTCGGCGGCATCCTGATTGCCGGCCTGATCGCCTCCACCGGCAGCTGGCGCACGGCCTTCATCATCGCCGGCGCCGCCACCGTGCTCATGGGCCTCGCCGTCTGGTGGTACGTCCGGGACAACCCGCGCCAGCACCGCGCCGTCAACGCTGCCGAGGCCGAATACATCGAGGCCTCCCATGCCGCCGAGGATGCCGAAGCCGAACTGGACGGCAGCAAAGGCAAGCGCGCCCTGCTCCCGTACCTGAAGTTCCGCTCCTTCTGGGCCATGTGCTTCGGCTGGCTGGGCTTCAACGGCGTCTTCTACGGCCTGCTCACCTGGGGACCGCTGTACCTCGCCCAGGCCAAGGGTTTCGACCTGAAGACCATCGGCTGGTCCACCTTCGTGATCTTCGGCGCCGGCTTCGTCGGTGAAATCCTCGGCGGCACCATCGCCGACAAGTGGCGGGCGGCCGGCGCCTCGGCCAACCGCGTCATGCGGACGCTGCTGGGCATCTCCAGCGTCGTCGTGATCGGCGGCCTCATCGGGGTGACCGTCGTCGCTGACCCGACCACCGCCGTCGTACTCCTCTCCGTGGTGATGTTCTTCCTCCGCTGGGTGGGCCTCTTCTGGAGCATTCCCTCCATCCTGGGCGGCCGGACCAACGCCGGCGTCCTCGGCGGGGCGATGAACTTCAGCGGCAACATCTCCGGCTTCGTGACTCCCATTGCTGTCGGCCTGATCGTGGGCGCCACCGGCTCCTACACCTGGGCGCTGCTGTACTTCGTCGGGTCCGCGATCATCATGGGCGTGTCCGTTCTCCTGCTGGATTACAACAAGCGCCTGCCCGTCTAGGCCACCGGCCCTAAGCTAGGCACCGCAGCACCTCCTCCCGGCGCCGGGAGCGCACCACCCCTCAAGAACCCGAATGGAGCACCATGCTTGCCGCAGAAGAAACCCAGGACAAGGAACGCCCCCTCCGCGAGACTGTCCGGGACACACTCCGCACCAGGATCTTTGAAGGGCACTACGCTCCCGGCACCCGGCTGGTGGAACGCGACCTGGCAGCGGAATTCAACGTCTCGCGGCTCCCCGTCCGGGAGGCCCTCAGGATGCTTCGCCAGGAAGGACTCCTCAGCGACCGGGGCGCCCGCGGCGCCGAAGTCAGCACCCTCAGCCCCAAGGACGTGGAGGATCTCTTCGATGTCCGCCAGTCCCTGGAGGTGCTGGCCTGCCGGCTCGCCGCCGTCCGGGCCACCGCCGAGGACCTCAGCTACCTCGACGGACTGCTGGACGAGGCGGAACGCTGCCTCGCGAAAGGCGCCGTCATGGAGGCCCACCGCGCCAACAGCGAATTCCACGACGCCATCACCAGGATCGCGGACAACGGCTTCCTCAGGTCCGCCCTGGAGCCGCTGCAGGGCCGCATGCACTGGCTGTTCCGCCACGTGAGCGACCTGCCCGAACTGATCCAGGAGCACCGCGAACTCTACGCCGCCATCGCCAGCGGCGATCCGGACCGCGCCGCCGCCCAGTCGGCGTCGCACATCGGCAAATACCGCGAACAGTTCCCGGACGACTTCCAGAAAACAGAACCCTCCCTTCACCGGAAGAAAAAATGAAACTCCTCGTCATCAACCCCAATATCAGCGACGACGTCACGGCGCTGATCGAATCGGAAGCCCTGCGCTCCGCCTCGCCGGGCACCGAACTGGTGGTCCGCACCGCCGGGCACGGCGTCGAATACATCGAAACCCGCTTTGAGTCCCTGATCGCAGCCGGCGCCGTGGCCGAGGTGATCGCCGAATACACTGCGGCACCCGTCGACGGCGCATCCATCGACGGCGTCGTCGTGGCGGCCTTCGGGGATCCCGGCATGCCGGCCCTGAAGGAACTCACGGACGTCCCCGTCATCGGCATCACGGAAGCCGCGCTGTGCGCCGCCGCCCTGCAGGGGCACCGTTTCTCGATCATCGCCATTTCGGACCGGATCCGGCCCTGGTACCTCGACTGCGTGGAGCGCTTCGGGCTCAGCGGACGGCTCGCCTCCATCCGCTCCATCAACGAGAGCCTCAACGCCATCGGCTCCGTGCAGCAGGACTTCAAGGAAACGCTGCTGGCACTCAGCCGGCAGGCCGTCGCGGAGGACGGTGCCGACGTCGTCATCCTCGCCGGAGCACCCCTCGCCGGGCTGGCCCGCGAACTCCGGGGCCACATCCCGGTTCCGGTGGTGGACGGCATCTCCGCCGGCATCCGCATGGCGGAGGCCGTCGTCGGACTTCAGTCCGGACCCCACCGCGCGGGTGCCTTCGCGGCGCCGCCCATGAAAGCCCGCAAGGGCCTCTCCGAAAACCTCGACGCCGCCCTGGCCGCCGCACAGTCTGCACAAACCGCTTCAACGAGCGCCGTTTCAACGAACTAGGAGGACAAGGATGTCCCGCATTCCCGATCTCGTCATCGCCCACGGCACCGTGGTCAACAGCTCCGGCCGCAGGAACGCCCACGTAGTGGTCCGCGACGGCCGCATCGAACAGCTCGTCGACGCTGCCGAACCCGTCCCCGCCGCTGCCCGCACCATCGACGCCGCGGGCCGGCTGGTCATTCCCGGCGGCGTGGACGGCCACTGCCACGTGGCCCAGGTGACCGGCCGCTTCCGCACCCTGGACGACTACCGCACCACCTCCACCGCCGCGCTCTGGGGCGGCACCACCACGATCATCGACTTCGGCATTCCCCGCGACGCCCAGGAAACCCCGCTGGCGGCGGTCCTGCACAAGAAGGAACTGGCGCAGGAGTCCCGCTGCGACGTCGCCCTGCACGGCTCAGTGGTGAGCTGGGACGAGACCGTTCCGTGGCAGCTGGAGCAGCTCGCCGCCGAGGGTGTGCGCTCCGTGAAGATGTACACCACCAACCGCGGCACCACCATGGCGGACGGGGACACCATCCTGAAGGTGATGCGCGAGATGGTCAGGCTGGACGGCCTCACCTACATCCACGCCGAACACGACCCCATCATCAGCGACTGCACGCAGCAGCACGCCGACGACGGCAGGATCGGGATCGAGCACCTGCACCGGACCCGTCCCGAGCTGGCCGAGGAAATTTCCGTCAAGGAAACCCTGGCCATGGCCGAGTACACCAAGGCTCCGGTCTACTTCGTGCACCAGTCCACGCCCGGCGCCGTCGACCTGGTCACCGAGGCACGGGCCCGCGGCCAGGAAGCCTACTCCGAGACCTGCCCGCACTACCTCACCCTCGATGACAGGGTATACGGCTCCGCGTTCCCCGAGTGGTACGCCTGCTGCCCGCCCATGCGCAGCCCCGAAACAGTCGCCGCGCTCAAGGAACGGCTGACCGACGGCGCCATCCACACAGTTTCCTCGGACCACTCCTGCTATGACCTGTCCCAGAAACGCGAACGCAGGGACGACATCCGCGCCATGCCTCACGGCCTGCCCGGCGTGGAAACCCGGATGCCGGTCACCTTCACGGCCATGGCGTCCGCCGGCAGTTCGGTGGAGGACTTCGTGGAAGTCTTCGCCGCCGGGCCGGCCCGCATCAACGCGGTGCCCGGCAAGGGATCCATCGCCGAGGGCTTCGACGCCGACCTGGTGATCTTCAATCCCGCCGAGGAACGGACGGTCGACGGCGGCGCGCTGCACATGGGAACTGATTTCTCGCCTTTCGACGGCCGGGCACTCACCGGCTGGCCCGCCGTCGTGGTGTCCGCCGGGCGCGTTGTGCTCGACGGCGGCGGCTTCCACGATCCCGGCGCCGTGGGGCGCTTCGTGGCCCGGAACGGCTTCCGCGAACATCTGGCGTCCGGCGCCGGGTCCACTGCCACTCCCGCAACCCTTTCCACAGCCAAGTAGGAGCATCCATGCCTTCCGCAGCACGCAAGACCCGCATCGGCATGATCGTGCCGTCCTCGAATACCTGCCTGGAGCCGCAGAGCTACCGCATCCTGGGCGACCGGGACGACGTCACCATCCATTTCACCAGGATCCCCGTCACCCGGATCGCGTTGGACCGCTCCTCCGACAAGCAGTTTGATCCCGCCGTCATGCGGGCCGCCGCCGAGCAACTGGCGACGGCCGATGTGGATGTCATCGCCTGGAACGGCACGTCCGGGTCCTGGCTCGGCGCGGACCACGACCGCGAACTGGTCCGGGAAATCGTGGACGCGACGGGCGGCATTCCGGCCACCACGTCCACGCTCGCCTACCTGGCGGCCTTTGAGTCCTTCGGCACGGAGCGGATCGGCCTTTTCACCCCGTACACGGAGGACGTCAACCGCGCCGTCATGGCCTCCTACGAGCGGGACGGTATCAAGACCATCGACCACCGGGCACTGGGACTCAGCGACAACGAGTCATTCGGCCGGGTCACGGACGACGAAATGCGGCCGGGCTCGCTGGAGCTCGCAGCAGCCCGCCCGGATGCCCTGATCTACCTCTGCACCAACCTGTACGGTGCCAATATCGCGGCGGAGATCGAGGAGGAAACCGGCGTTCCTGTGCTGGATTCCGTGGCTGTGACGCTGTGGCACTGCCTCAAACTGGCCGGGTCTCCCCTGCTCGCGCCGAAGTGGGGCAGGCTGCTGGCCGGGTAGGGCACTGCGAGCAGGGAGGATCTACATGCGCAGGGTCAGCGCTGCGGGTTCGATGGTCATCCGGACGTGCTTGCCTTCGCCCTCGTGATCTCCGTCCAGCTGGTAGTCATCGTTGTGTTCCAGCGTTACCTCCACCGTTTTTCCCTGGAAGTACTCCACGGAGGTGTCCTTGTTCCGGCCCTTGCCGATGATGCCGGCCAGCACGGAAAGCCAGCCCAGGCGGCCATGGTGGGGAGCGAGCACGGCGACGTCCATCAGGCCGTCGTCCACCTTGGCGTCGGGGAAGATTTCAAGGCCGCCCTGGACCTTGCCGCAGTTGCCGATCATCACGCTGCGGACTCCACGGCGGACCACGGTCTTGCCGTCAATCACGACGGTGGCCTTCACCGGCTTGCCCGGCAGGTTCCGGATGCCGGCGTCCACGTAGGCCAGCCATCCCACTTTGTCCTTGAGGTCCTCGTTGGTGTCCGCCATGATGGTGGCGTCGTAGCCCACGCCCGCCATCACCAGGAAGAGCTGTTCCTTGTCCGGATCGCTCCGGACCGCGCGCACAACGTCGATTTTGCGCTCCGTACCTGCCAGGGCGCCGGCCATGGCACCGTCAAAGTCGGTGACGTCCATGCCCAGGTTACGGGCCAGGAGGTTGCCTGTACCGAACGGAAGCAACCCCATCGGCACGTCACCGCCTGACAGGACCTCAGCGACGCACCGCACGGTACCGTCACCGCCGGCGGCAATCACCATGTCCGCACCCTGTTCGAGTGCTTCCCTGGCCTGTCCGACGCCGGGATCCTCCTTGGTGGTCTCCAGCCAGATGGGTTCGCCCCAACCGTTCTCCGCACAGTGCTTGGCCGCCAGGGCGCGCACGTCAACGTCCACCGGCTTGGCAGGATTGATGATGATGGCCGCGCGCTTATTGTTCTGGGTCATGACGTCCTTCGCAGGCAGATTGTCCGGGGATTCCCCCAAAGTGAAGCGTAACTGAAATCAGGGTCTTACTGCCTTGCCGCAACGCGGACCTGACGCCTAGGCTCAGCACCATGAACACCTCTGGGCCGGGGCCGGAAACAGCCGCACTTACCGTCCGTGAATGCTGGCAGTACCTTCGCTCCGCCTCCGTGGGACGGCTGGCCGTGATCAGCAATGGCAAGCCGGAAATCTTCCCGGTGAACTACCTGCCCGATGAAGGCACGGTGATCTTCCGGACGGGACCCGGAACCAAGCTGGACGCCGTGCTGTCCGGGGAATCGGTGGTTCTCGAAGCCGACGGGCTGAACGTATACGGGACCATCGCGTGGAGCGTGGTGGTCAAGGGGGCGGCTCAGGCGGTGCAGCCCGGTGAGGACGCCCCTGCCGAGACGCCGTCGCCCTGGCAGGAAGGGGCGAAGGACATCCTGGTGCGGATCACGCCCACCGAAGTGAGCGGGCGCCGGTTTGTCATCGGTCCGCCCACCAAGTGGTGGCCGCCCGTGGAGCCGATCACCCTTCACGGGAAGCAGGACTGAGCCTGCGGGCTTTGCCGGGCGCTCAGTGCTTGGCTGAGAGGTCCGCGGATATCAGCCGGGCCGTCTCCACAGTTTCCTTCTGCACCATCTCCAAGTAGGCCTTGGGATCCGGCTTGGTGGCCACGGACTGGGCCTGCAGCGACACGTTGATGGCTGCCACCACCTTTGTGGGGCCGTGGTAGACCGGCGCAGCGATGGACATCAGGCCAAGTTCGAGCTCCTGGTCCAGCAGGCACCAGCCCTGCGCGCGGACCACGTCCAGGGCGGCAACCAGGTCTTTCCGGGTGCCGATGGCCCGGGGCGTGAGCGGCTTGATTTCAGCCTCATCGAGGTATTTCTGCAACGCGGCCGGCGGAAGGGCAGCGAGCAGCACGCGGCCCATGGACGTGGCGTAGGCCGGGAACCGCGTCCCCACCGTGATGCCGATATTCATGATCCGGCGGGTGGTGACGCGCGCGATGTAGGCAATGTCCTTCCCGTCCAGGACAGCGGCTGACGTCGACTCGCCCAGCCGCAGCGAAAGCTCCTCAAGGTGCGGCTGGGCCAGCTGGGGCAGCGACAGGCCGGACAGGTAGGCGTAGCCGAGCTGGAGCACCTGGGCCGTGAGGGCGAAGGTTTTCCCGTCGGTGCGGACATAGCCCAGTTCCACGAGGGTGTGCAGGAATCGGCGGGCGGTGGCGCGGGTCAGGTCGGTGCGTGCCGCCACCTCGGTGAGGGTCATCACCGGATGGTCGGTGTCGAAAGCCCGGATCACGGCCAGCCCGCGGGCCAGGGACTGCACGTACTGGTCACTCGCCTGGGGCGCAGAGGAGGGCCTGGGCGCGGTCTCTGCTGCTGCGTCGGTCATGGTTACTAATCCTATTAGCCTCCGCCGTCCCCCGAGCGCGAACGGACACTTCCGGCCCCGGCGGGTGAGCGCGAACGGACACTTCCGGCCCGGCGGGTGAGCGCGAACGGACACTTCCGGCCCCGGCGGCGTGGGGCTTAAGTGTCCGTTCGCGCTGTGGGCGTGGCCGTTAGCGTTCGACGGCGGGGGCTGCTGTGAGGGGGACCGGCACCAGGGCCTGGAGCTCCTCGAGGGTGCAGCCGAACGTTTCGCGCACCTGGACGCCGCCGGGGCCCGTGAGGAACACCGCCTTGTCCGTGTACACGCGGGTCACGCAGCCCACGCCGGTGAGCGGGTAGGTGCAGGCTTCCACGATCTTGGACGCACCGTCGCGGGTCAGGAGCGTCATCATCACAAAGACGTCCTTGGCGCCGGTGGCCAGGTCCATTGCGCCGCCCACGGCGGGGATGGCGTCCGGTGCCCCGGTGTGCCAGTTGGCGAGGTCGCCGGTGGCCGAGACCTGGAACGCGCCGAGCACGCAGATGTCCAGGTGCCCGCCGCGCATAATGGCGAACGAGTCGGCGTGGTGGAAGTAGGACGCTCCCGGCAGTTCGGTGACGGGGATCTTGCCGGCGTTGATGAGGTCCTCATCAATCGCGTCGCCCTTGGCTTCCGGGCCCATGCCGAGCATGCCGTTCTCGGTGTGGAGCGTGATGTTCTGCTCCGGCTCGAGGTAGTTGGACACCAGGGTGGGCTGGCCGATGCCAAGGTTCACGAACGAACCGGGTTTGATGTCGCGGGCCACCAGGCGGGCCAGGTCGTCGCGGCCCAGGGTCGTGTCGCTGGTCTGGACCGCGCCGGTCTCGCTGCTTGTCTGTGCGCTCATGTCAGGCCACCTTCACTGAGTTGACGCGAACAATGCTGTTCACGTAGATGCCGGGGGTCACGACGTTCTCGGGGTCGAGGCCGCCGGTGGGGACAATCTCGGAGACCTGGACGATGGTGTGTTTCGCCGCGGCCGCCATGATGGGGCCGAAGTTCCGGGCGGTCTTGCGGTACACCAGGTTGCCGACACCGTCCGCCTTGAGTGCCTTGATGAGCGCGACGTCGGCGTGGATGGGGGTCTCGAACACCTGGCCGCGGCCGTCCAGGATGCGGGTTTCCTTGCCCTCGGCCAGCATGGTGCCGTAGCCGGTGGGGGTGAAGAAGCCGCCGATGCCCGCGCCGGCGGCACGGATGCGCTCCGCCAGGTTGCCCTGCGGGACGAGTTCCAGTTCAATCTCGCCGGCCTTGTACTTGGCGTCGAAGTGCCATGAGTCGGACTGCCGCGGGAAGGAGCAGATCATCTTCTTCACCCGGCCTTCCTTGATGAGCAAGGCCAGGCCCTGGTCACCCTGGCCGGCGTTGTTGTTCACCACGGTGAGCTCGCGGGCGCCGCAGTCCAGCAGTGCATCGATCAGCTCGAACGGCTGGCCGGCGTTGCCGAACCCGCCGATCATCACGGTGGAACCGTCCTTGATGCCGGCGACGGCCTCGCCGACGGTGTCAATGAAATTCAGCATTGCTTATGCCTTTCCTGTGTTGGTTCCGGCAGCGGTCATGTTTTCGAGGACGACGGCGAGGCCCTGGCCGACGCCGATGCAGATCGCGGCGACGCCCCAGCGTTCACCGGAGGCCTGCAGGGACCGGGCCAGGGTGCCCAGGATCCGGCCGCCGGAGGCGCCGAGCGGGTGGCCCATCGCGATCGCGCCGCCGTGCCGGTTCACAATCTCGTGGTCGATCCCCCAGGCGTTGATGCACGCCAGGGACTGCGCGGCGAACGCCTCGTTAAGTTCGACGGCGCCCACCTGCTCCCAGCTGATGCCCGCCTTCGCGAGGGCCTTGTTCGCAGCCTCCACCGGCGCGTACCCGAAATACTGCGGATCGTTCGCGTGCGCACCCCGGCCCGCGATCCGGGCCAAAGGTTCCATCCCCAGGATCCCGGCGGCGTTCTCCGAACCGATCCACGCCGCGGACGCGCCATCGGAGAGCGGGGACGCGTTCCCGGCCGTGACCGTGCCGTTCTCGGCACGGAACACCGTCTTCAACCCCGCAAGCTTCTCCGCCGAGGACCCCGCCCGGATGCCTTCATCGCGGACCAGGTCCGTGCCCGGCACCGGAGCCACCAGGTTGTCATAGAACCCCTCGTCCCACGCCGCGGCGGCCAGGTTGTGCGAGTTCGCCGAGAACTCATCCTGCTGCTCACGCGTCACGCCGTACTTCCCGGCCAAACGCTCGGTGGCTTCGCCCAGGGAGATGGTCCAGTCCTTCGGCATCGCCTTGTTCACCAGCCGCCAGCCCAGCGTGGTCGAGGCCAGGTTCAAGTCCCCGGCCGGGTAGGGCTTCTCCGTCTTCGGCAGCACCCACGGAGCCCTCGACATCGACTCCGCCCCGCCGATCAGCATCAGCTCAGCGTCCCCCGCGTTGACCTGCCGGGACGCGATGATCGCCGCATCCAGCGACGACCCGCAAAGCCGGTTGACCGTGGTGCCCGGGATCGAAACCGGCAACCCGGCCAGCAGCGTGCCCATCCGGGCCACGTTCCGGTTCTCCTCCCCGGCGCCGTTCGCGTTGCCGAACACCACCTCGTCAATCCGCTCCGGATCCAAACCGGGAGCACGCTTCACGATCTCACCGATCACATGCGCCGCAAGGTCATCCGGACGCACGGCAGCGAGACCCGAGCCGAACTTACCGAACGGGGTGCGCACGGCGTCGTACACAAAAGCCTGATTCATGAGGTTGCATCCATTTCTTTAAAAACCTGTTGCGCTGTCTTGAAGGCGGTGTTCGCGGAGGGAACTCCGCAGTAGATGGCGGTCTGCAGCAGGATTTCCTTGATGTCATCCCTGCTCAGGCCGTTGGTGATGGCTGCGCGGATGTGCATGGCCAGTTCTTCCCAGTGCCCGTGCGCCACCATTGCGGTGATGGTGACGGCGGAACGCATCTGCCGGGTCAGGCCCGGCCGCGTCCAGATGCCGCCCCACGCAATGCGGGTGATCATGTCCTGGAAATCCTCGGTGAACGAGTCCTTGTTGGCGTTGGCGCGGTCAACGTGCGCGGCGCCGAGCACCTCGCGGCGGACCACCATGCCGCCGTCGTAGATTTCCTTGCTGGTGGCGTCCGGCTGGACAACGCCGTTCCGTTCGGCGCCTGCGCGCTGTGCCCCTGCGCCGCTCATTTCCCGCCCGCCGATTCGGTCCACGAGATGAGGTTCCTGAGCAGGTCTGCCACGTGCCCGGGTGCCTCGAACGGGGCCAGGTGGGCCACACCGCTCAGGGTCACTGCGTTGGCGGTTCCCCCGCCGGCGGTGATGCCGTCCACGATTTCCTGGGCGAACGACGGCGGCGCAACACCGTCTTCCGCGCCGGCAACAGCCTGGGTGGGAACCCGGATGCTGCCCAGCTCTGCCCGGACGTCGAAGCCGGCCAGCGCCTCGCAGCAGAACGCGTAGCTGAAGCGGTCGGCGTCGCGCAGGGAGTGCAGCAGCCGGCTGCTGAGCTCGGGCTCGCGTTCCATGAATCCGGGCGCGAACCAGCGCTGCGCCGACCCCTGGATCATCACCGCGGTGCCCTGGGTGCGGACGTTTTCGGCCCGTTCCAGCCAGCCTTCGGGGGTGCCCAGCTTGGCGCCGGAGCACTGCACGGAGAGGCTCTTGAGCCGTTCGCCGTGCTTGATGCCCAGCTGCAGCCCGGTGGCTCCGCCAAGGGACACGCCTGCGTAGTGGAACCGCTCGCCCGGGGCGATGGAATCGACAAGTTCGACGACGGCGTCAGCCAGTTCGGCGACGTCGAACGTTTCCTTCGCGGCCGGTGAGACGCCATGGCCGGGCAGGTCCCAGGCGACGACGTCAAAGTCGTTACCCAGCAGTGCGCCGGCCTGCGTCCACAGCACCGAGGACGTCCCCAGTGACGGCCCCACCACCAGCAGGGGCTTGTCCCCCAGCGGGCGCTGGGGGGAGAGCAGTACTGCCTTGACTGTTGGTCTAGCCACGGGGGCCTCCGTTCGGGTCTGTTTCGGTGGGGGTGCGCGCAAAGTCGGGGAAGGCGGCGAGGACGCGGCGGGAAATTTCGCCGGCCTGCCCCAGGTAGCTCGCCGGGTCCAGGAGTTCTTCCAGCCGTTCGTCGGGAAGGGCACTGACCGGGACCGCTTCGCGCAGGAGCCGGCGGTACGTGGCGGCTTTCTCCGCGGGCGGAGCCTGGAGGGTCCGGTCCACCACGTCCTGGAGCTGCTGCTTGCCGCTGTGGCCGTCCCGCTCTGCGAGCAGCGGCGCCACGGCGGCGGACACTCCTTCGCTGAGCAGCAGCGGCCCGGACAGTTCCAGGTTGCGCCGCATGGCCGCGGGGAAGACCTGCAGGCCCTCGGCGAGCTCGCGCAGGTGCCCGGCCGAGCCGAGCGCCAGGCGGAGCAGCTGCCGGAAGGCGGGCCATTCGCTGTGCCAGGCGCCGTCCGGGCGTTCATCGTTGAAGTTGGCCG
Source organism: Arthrobacter sp. B10-11 (assembly GCF_033142195.1). Classification (NCBI taxonomy): domain Bacteria; kingdom Bacillati; phylum Actinomycetota; class Actinomycetes; order Micrococcales; family Micrococcaceae; genus Arthrobacter; species Arthrobacter sp. B10-11. Next base: position 8,105 of record NZ_JAWMTH010000007.1, on the reverse strand, counting down.
CCGCCAGGTGCAGCTGCGCGGCCAGGTTCGGGGCCTGCAGCGCAGCGCTGCGTACCAGGACGGACAACACGGGATTCTGCTTCTGCGGCATGGCCGAGGACACCCCGCGCCCGGCGGCCCGGGGTTCGCCGAGCTCGCCCACTTCCGGCCGGCTGAGGAACAGCACGTCGCTGGCGATCTTGCCCAGGGCATCCGTCACCGCAGTCAGCGCATCGCCGAGCGCCGTGACGGCCAGCCGGTTGGTGTGCCACGGCCCCGGTGCGGCCGCCAGGCCAAGGTGCGCGGCCAGGTTCCCCGCAAGGTCGAACGGCGTGTCCACCGAGTCCCGGGTCAGCACGGTCGCGGCGGCAAGCGTTCCCGCGGCGCCGCCGGTCTGCAGCGGCAGCTCGACAGCTTCCAGGCGCCGCGCGGCAGCGGCCAGTCCGTGGAACCACTGCGCCGCTTTGAGCCCGAACGTAAACGGCAGCGAATGCTGGGTCAGGCTCCTGCCCACGCACAGCGTGTCCGCGTGCTGCTCCGCAAGGGCCGCCAGCGCCGTCGTGCTCCCGCGAAGGTCAAGGAGCAGCGCTGACACCGCGTTCCCGGCCAGGAGCATCAGCGCCGAGTCCAGCACATCCTGGCTGGTCAGCGAAGTGTGCACGGCACGCAGTGCACCAACACCGCCGGCACCCACGCCGTCCGTGTCCAGGGCCTTGACCTCGGCGCGGAGGTCGGCCAGCAGCGGGATGACCGGGTTGGCACCGCCCTGCGCACGCACGGCGATGCCCGCCACGTCATAGCGGTCCACGTCCGCGGCGGCATCCACGACGGCGGCAGAGCCGGCCGGCGCGAGGCCCGCCTTCTCCAGCACCGAAGCCCAGCCGGCCTCGACGGCGAGGATCGCCGCAAGGACCGCCCGGTCCCCCGTCAGCGCCGCCACAGCAGGCGACGCCGACACGGGGCTGAGAAGGCCGACGTCGCCGTCGGACACGTGGAAACCGTTCACTGTGCGGCGCCCCCGGCAGCTGCACCTTCGGGACGCCCTGAACCCTCGAAGTCGAGGAACACGGTTTCGCCCTCGCCCTGAAGCCGGATGTCCCAGGTGAGGCCGCCGTCCGCATCGCGGCGCGCAATCAGCGTGCTGCGGCGTTCGGGGTCCAGGGAGGAGAGCAGCGGATCGGCTGCCAGGGCTTCCTTGTTCTCCGGCAGGTACACCCGGGTGAAGAGGCGGTTCATCAGGCCGCGGGCAAACACGGCCACGGAGATGAACGGTGCTGCGCCGGGCCCGGTGGGGCCGGGATTCACCGTGGTGAACGTGTACACGCCGGTGTTGCCCACGGCGCTGCGGCCGAAGCCGGTGAACGTGTAGCCGTCCCGGACCAGCGAACCGGTCCGGTGCACCACGTTTCCATCGGAATCCGGCTGCCAGATTTCCAGGATCGCGTCCGGAATGGGGTGCCCGGCGCCGTCGTACACAGTGCCCTGCAGGCGGATGGAGCCCGGCGAACCCGGAGCCAGCAGTTCACGGTCCTTGTCGTACGGGAGGGCGTAGCCGTAGAAGGGGCCTACGGTCTGGCCGGGTGTGGGGGTCAGCTTCGTGGGGTTGCTCATCCGACTACTCCTCGTCTCCTTCTGTGCCGAAGGCTTCATTTTCAGTCCAGGTCCGCTTGGAGCCCGTCAGGACAATGTCCCAGTTGTAGCCGATCGCCCACTCAGGCTTGGTGAGGTCGTGGTCGTAGGTGGCCACCAGGCGGTCCCGGGCATCCTGGTCCACGATGGACTGGTAGATCGGGTCCAGCGGGAAGAGCTGGTCACCGGGGAAGTACATCTGGGTGACGATGCGCTGGGTGAATTCCTGCCCGAACAGGGAGAAGTGGATGTGCGCCGGCCGCCAGGCGTTGAGGTGGTTCTTCCACGGGTACGCGCCGGGCTTGATGGTGGTGAAGCTGTAGGAGCCGTCGGCGCCGGTGATGCAGCGGCCCACGCCGGTGAAGTTGGGGTCGAGCGGGGCAGGGTGCTGGTCCCGTTTGTGGATGTAGCGGCCGGCCGAGTTGGCCTGCCAGATCTCCACGAGCTGTCCGGCCACGGGACGGCCGTCGCCATCGAGCACGCGGCCGGAGACCAGGATGCGTTCGCCCAGGGGTTCACCGTTGTGCTGGATGGTCAGGTCCGATTCCAGTGCGTGCACGTCCATGTGACCGAAGGCCGGCGAGTACAGCTCGATGGTCTCCGGATCCGCGTGATGCAGGTCCTTGGTCGGGTGGCGCAGGACGCTGCTGCGGTACGGGGCGTAGTCCAGCCGGGGCTGGATTTCCGCTGGCGCGCCGTCCTTGAGCGCCTTCGCATACGCTTCGCCGATCGACTTCATCTCGGCGCTGAGGTCCGCCTGCGATTCCGCAGCGGCATCAAGCGGCGCATAGGTCTTGGGTGCGGCTTCGGTTCCGGCCTGGGGCGCCGCGTCCGACACGTCTTCGGTGATCGGGTCGGCGTTGAAAATCTCAAGGTTGATGTCTTCAGGCACAGCAGCCTCCTTTCAATTGTTGGTGTTGGTTGTGGTGTGGTTGGTCTGGTCAGGTCGAGCGGCTCAGCTGGTGCAGGTGGTCGTACTGGACGGCGTGCCGCACCGGCGCGTTGGGCGCGCCGTAGCCGTCGTAACCGCCGCGGCGTTCCACCATTTCGAAGAACACACTGCCCACGGTGGCGGTGTAGAAGTGCAGGAACTCGCCGTCGGCATCGCGGTCGTACAGCAGGTTCAGGTCCCGGAGGGTGGCCAGGAAGGCGGGGTCCAGGTCGAACCGCGCGTCCAGGTCCTCGTAGTAGTTGGCCGGGATCCGCAGGAAATCCAGTCCGCGGTCGCGGGCGGCGCGGGCCGTCTCCACAAGGTCGTCCACGGCGAAGGCGATGTGCTCCTGGTACGTCTTCCGGTGGGCGGTTCCGGCCTCCGCGCCGTCCTGCTGGATCACGGGGGCAAGGTTCAGCACCAGGCGCACGGCGCGGTCCGCCGTCAGCATCACCTGGGAGCGGACCAGTCCGCTGGGGCTGGGCACCTCGGCGAACGGTTGCGGTTCGAGGGCCAGGGCGCTGGTGTAGAAAAGGACGGCTTCATCAAAGTGCTGCCATGGCTGCGCAAGGTTCACATGGTCGATCACCGCATTGCGGCCGCCGGCGGCCGGTACTTCCAGCCCCTCGCCAAACTCGCGGGTCCAGGCCGCGGTGCCGTCCGGGCTGCCCTGGCAGAGGAAGATCTCGGTGGAGTCCGGCGCGGCGAAGCCCTGGAACACTTCCTCGTTGGCCTGGCTCTTGCGGGGCACGGCGGGCGCTTTGAGCTGCTGGGCGCGGGCGGCGGCAATCACGGGCGAATCGACGTCGAAGCCGAGGGCGGCAATCGCGGGTGAAGAGTCCCCGGCATCCACCGCCGCCTCGTTGATGATCACGCGCGCGTGGCCCATGCTCCACAATTGCACGTCTTTGGTGCGGTGTCTGCCGTTGAATTCGAATCCCAGCTGGCCCAGCACCGTCTCGAGCCCTGCGGTGTCAGCGGCTTTGACTTCGGCGAAGTTGAAGCCTGCCGGTTCGGCCACCTGCGGGAGGGTGGCCAGTTCCATGGGATAACGACGGCGGCCGGGGGCGGCAGCGCCGTCAGTAGGTGCCGCGTTCGCACCCAGCCACTTGGCGCTCTGCTCCTCCAGCCAGATCAGCGACCGCATGGCGTCCACGGCGGTGCGGTCGACGTCGGACTGGCGGAAGACGTCATTGAAGACCTCCAGCGAGACCGGCCCGGTGTACCCGGCCCGGACCACATGGCCCATGAACTTGGCGAGCTCAAACTGGCCTTCGCCCGGAAACACTCGGTAGTGGCGGCTCCAGGACAGGACGTCCATGGACAGCTTCGGGGCGTCGGCCACCTGGACGAAGAAGATCTTGTCCGCGCGGAACGCTTCGATGGGCGCGGTGTCCCAGTCGCGGGAAAGGATGTGGAAGGAGTCCAGGCAGGTGCCCAGGTTCGGATGGTCCACGGCTTCCACCAGGCGGTGGGCGTGCTCGTAGTCATTGACGTACTTGCCCCAGGCCAGCGCCTCGTAGGCCACCTTCACGCCATGGTCCCCGGCGAGTGCGGCCAGCCGTCCCAGCTGTTCTACGCGCAGGGCGTCGTCATCGATCGTGGCCGTGCCGACGTTGGAGCAGACCAGGATCGTGTCCATGCCCAGGCGGGACATCAGCTTGAACTTGGCTTCCGCGCGGCGGAGGTTGGCCGCGAGGAGGTCGTCGGGAACGCTGTCGAAATCGCGGAACGGCTGGTAGAGGTCCAGCGTCAGGCCCAGGTCAGAGGCCATCTTCCGGACGTCCTCCGGGCTCAGTGAGGACGTGACCAGGTCCTGCTCGAAGATTTCGATCCCGTCAAAGCCGGCAATGGCGCAGGCGTGCATTTTTTCCCTCAGCGTGCCGGACAGGCACACAGTGGCGATTCCGGTGCGCATCAGGCAGCCACCTCTTCGGCAGCCACGAGTTCCAGGAAGTGGGAGCGCATGCGGTCGGCGTCCGCTTCCAGCCCCGTGAAAATCCTGAAGGCATCGGCCGCCTGGCCCACGGCCATGCGGCCGCCGTCCAGCACCTCGCAGCCCTTGGCACGGGCTTCGCGGACCAGTTCGGTCTCGATCGGGCGGTAGACAATGTCCGCCACCCAGTGACGGGATTCGAGCAGGGAGAGGTCCAGCGGCACGCCCGGGTGCGCGGCCATGCCCACGGGGGTGCAGTGCACCAGGCCGTCGGCGAGGGGCATCAGCTGCGGCAGCTCCGCCGTCGTGCGTCCCACAACGGTGCTGTCCGGGAAGAACCCGGCCAGTTCCGCGGCGCGCGCGGCGCAGCGGTCCGCATCCGTATCCACAAGGTCGAGGTGGCGGACGCCGGCGGTGAGCAGGGCGTAGGCGACGGCGGAACCGGCGCCGCCGGCACCCAGTTGGACCACGCGGTCCAGCTTGGCCCCGGGGAGGCCCGAGGCAAGGGCGGCAGCGAAGCCGGAGAAGTCCGTGTTGTGGCCGATGAAGCGGCCGTCCCGGATGGTCACCGTGTTCACCGCTCCAAGGCGGCGGGCATCCGGGGAAATTTCGTCAAGGTGGTCCAGGACCAGCTGCTTGCACGGGTGGGTGATGTTCAGCCCGTTGAAGCCCAGGCGGTGGGCGCTCTTCAGGAGCTCGCCCACGGATTCACCCGGGAGGCCCAGCTCCAGCAGGTCGATGGGGCGGTAGAGGTACCGCAGGCCCTGCACGTCGCCTTCGCGTTCGTGCATGTGGGGCGTGAGCGACGGCATCACGCCATCGCCTACGAGGCCCACCAGAAAGGACTCTGCTCGATTGCTCATCCGTTTAGCTCCTTTGACAACGGCACTCGGCTTGCCGGGACGCACTGGGCGCCGGCTGCTCGCCGGGTGATAGGGATTACAGTACAGGAAAAGTTCACATGTTGCACTACTGTTCTTATCGCGAACAAATTACGACGACGGCGCATGGTTCCGCGAGCGGCGCACCTCATCGCTGCGGCAGCCTCGCTGCCAGCTCCGCGGCGGCTTCCTGCAGCACGGGAACAAGGGCCACCAGGTCGTCCAGGCCGAGCCGGAAGACCGGAACGGCCGTGGCCAGGGAGGCGAAGGCGTACCCCTGGGCATTGAAGACGGGAACGGCCACGGCGCGCATGCCCAGCTCGTTCTCCTCGTCCATGACGGCGTAGCCCCGGCGGCGGACCTGGTCGATCTCGGCCCGGAAGGCCTCCCGGTCCGTGATGGAAAATTCCGTCAGCGGGTCAAGCGGCAGCTCCTCCACCAGGCGCTTCCGCTCGGCATCCTCGGCGAAAGCCACCAGGGCCTTGCCCACCGACGTGGTGTGCAGTGCGCCGAGGTGCCCCGGATCGCTCGTCACACGGAACGTCTGCGGCCCGTCCACCTTATTGACCGTGAGGTGATGGTTGCCGTCCCGGACGGAGAGGATGGTGGCCTCCCCGGTTTTCTCGGTGACCCGGCGAAGGATGGGCAGCGCGGTGCCGGCGAATCCATGGTGGTTGGATACCCGCTGGCCCAGCTGGAAGACGCGCAGGCCCAGGTGGTAGCGGCGGCCGTCCGGCTCGTAGTCCACAAAACCGTCCCGCGTGAGCGAGCCAAGCAGGCGGTAGGTGGTGCTGAACGGCAGCTCCGCGCGGCGGGATAACTCCGCAGCACTGGCTCCGCGTGGTTCATCGCCCAGCAGGACAAGCAGGCCCAGCGCCTTGCCCACCATGTCCGTGCGGGAGTCTTCCTTGGTCGCCTTGGGCGCCTTGGCTGTTGCGGTTCCCCCGTCCGCCGCAGCAGCGACTCGTCCGGCGGCTTCCAGCCCTGTGTCTTGATTCACACTCATACCTTGATGTTGCCACATTGTGAGAGCTATTTCTAGATAGTGATTATTTTTCTTGACAAGTGACAGTCCTCACAGCCATCATTGCTATATCGCACAAGTAGCTCCCACCATGTGGCTACTCGTCCGGGTCTTTACACGGACCACCAGCCGCCGCCGGCAAGGGCCAACCATCAAGGCCTTGGCCGGGGTTTCCAGAAACGAAGCGCGGCAGCTGCGAAAATCCTGATCCATCCGCGACAATGTCGTCACACAAAGGAACACCATGAGCCAGACACTCCCGTCCACGACGCCGGGCACCGTTGCACCGGCCGGGACCCCGAAGAAGGCAGCCCTCGCCAGCTTCCTGGGAAGCGCCGTCGAGTACTACGACTTCTTCATCTTCGGTTCCGCCGCAGCGCTGATCTTCCCGCACGTGTTTTTCCCCAATGCTGATGCCAACGCCGCCATCATGTCCTTCGCCACGTTCGGCTTCGCCTATGTGGCCCGCCCGGTGGGCGCGGTCATCCTGGGCCACTTCGGCGACCGTGTGGGCCGGCAGAAGGTCCTCATGTTCACCCTGGTGCTGATGGGAGCCTCCACCTTCCTCATCGGCTGCCTCCCCGACTTCAACACGGTGGGCTGGTGGGCTCCGGCCCTGCTGGTACTCGCACGCCTCTGCCAGGGCCTCTCCGCCGCCGGCGAGCAGGCCGGCGCCTCCTCGATGACCCTGGAACACGCACCGGACAACCGCCGTTCGTTCTTCACGTCCTGGACCCTCACCGGCACCCAGGGCGGCCAGATCCTCGCCGCCCTCGTCTTCATCCCCGTGCTCGCGCTGCCCGACGAGATCAAGTACGGCATCGGCTGGCGCGTCCCGTTCTGGCTCAGCGCCGTGGTGGTCCTGGTGGCCTTCTTCATCCGCCGCACGCTGCACGAACCGCCGGCATTCGCCGAAGCCCAGAAGTCCGCCACCATCTCCAAGCTCCCGGTTGCCGACCTCCTGAAGCACCACTGGCGCGACGTCCTCCGCGTCGTAGCCTGCGCCTTCATCGCCGCAGTCTCCACCGTGTTCGGCACCCTGGCCATCAGCTACGCCAAGACCGTGGCCGGCGTGGACGGCACCACCACCCTCTGGCTCGTAGTCGGCGCCAACTTCGTGGCCCTCGGCACCCAGCCGCTGTTCGGCATGCTGGCGGACAAGATCGGCCGCAAGCCCGTCTTCATCTACGGCGCCGTGGCCAGTGCCATCCTGACGCCGGTCTTCCTGCTCAGCCTCGAGTCCGGCAGCGTACCGCTGATGTTCGCGGCGGCCATTGGTTTCTTCTCCTTCGGCTACGCCGCCTCCAACGCCGTCTGGCCGTCCTTCTACGCCGAGATGTTCAGCACCAAGGTGCGGTTCTCCGGCCTGGCCATCGGTACCCAGCTCGGCTTCCTGATGGCCGGCTTCGCCCCGGCGATCGTGGCTGCCATGGGCGGCATCAAGCCCGGCGGCTGGGTCCAGATCAGCATCTTCACGGCAGTCATCTGCAGCGTTGCGGCGATCTCCGCCCTCACGGCCAAGGAATCCTTCAAGACTCCCACCCGCGAGCTCGGCCTCAAGTAAACGCGCAATATACGACGGCGGCCCGTCCCCTCCCGGGCGGGTTCCAGCGGTCGTTGCAACACCCAGATTTTATGGGAGTTGCAACGACCGTGTCGTCTTTAACGGAGAAGCCCGCTGGGCGGCGGAGATATACGCAGGAACAGAAGGAACAGTTCTTTGCA
>NZ_JAWMTH010000006.1:0-345903 GCF_033142195.1 Arthrobacter sp. B10-11 | reverse complement strand
AAAAGCGCCGTTTTTCAGGCCATTCAGAAGGGGGTCGGTCGCAATCTTTCCGCATCAGCGGCGGCGACTCGAATTACTTTACACGCCCACAGCACCACACACAAATCCACCCCCACACACCAAAGAAAAGCCCAAAAACCCCGGAACGGCGGTGAATTTGGCCAAGCCAGCCGCCCCACACGGCCAGACGGCCGGCGTCGGACTTTTATGGGGTGGGTCACACCCGGCTATCTGTCCCCCAGCAGCGCCTGTACCTGGAGAAGGAACTTCAGGCCGCCGTCGCTCAGGTCCTGCTCGGCGAGCAGGAAGCGCCGGCCGGGGATCGTCAACTGGAGGCAGTCCAGGGACTGGCGCACCGTCCGGTCGATTTCCCACACCCACTCTTCAGGGATGAGGTCCCCGGATCGCGTCGCGAAGCCGGAAGCCTCGAGTGCGCTGATGATGATCTGGTCGCGGACCGAATAGGCCGGCGCAAACCCCTGGACCCGCCAGTGCGCCGCAAGCCGGGTCATAAGCTTCACAGCCTGGTGCTTCGGTGCTCCGGTCGTCTTCACCATGTAGTCCCAGAGGGCGTCCCGATTCTCCAGCCCGATCTTTCCCATCGGCCCCAGCACCATTCTGCCGTCCCGCTTGCGCAGCAGCTTCCAGTCCAGCAGGTGCTGTCGGAGGTTGAGGACGTCGTGGGCGTTGAGTTCGCGGTTGCCCTTGCCCATGATTTCGTCGTACCAGCCAAGCTCATCCAGCGTTCGCCGGACCATCGCCGGCTTCAGGTAGCCGTCCTTCGTCAGCTCCATCCCCTTCCCTGCCGAGTTTTCCAGGAACCACATGATGGGCCGGAGAACCGCGTCCCGCTCGGCCGGGGTGACGGGCAGCGGCCATAGCTGCAGGCTGAGCCTGCCGAGCTTCCGGTTGACGGCGTCGACGTCGAAGGCTCCGACGTCGAACGCCCCGGCGCTATGACCGGTAATCTCCGAATACCAGGTGGCGGCCTCATAAAACTCCGGGTGTTTCTGATTCGCGAGAACTTCCGCGAGACGCCGGTAACCGTCTGGGCCACCGGAGTCCTCCACGGGACCGCGGTTGGCTCCCTCCGCACACGTCATGGTCCCCTCCGGGCACAGCCCGGACCCTACAAGCTCCACTGTGTGCGTCCAGGAGTCGCCAAAGTCGTATTCGTACTCGAATAGGGCCGGTCCTGTCTCCTGCGCATCCAACAGTTCAAAGAGCACGACGCCGGAGGCCGACTCCGCGTCAACGTCGCCAGCCGCTTCGTCCGGGCCAACAATCACGCGCGGTTCGCCGTGACGGTCGCGGCACCGGATGCCGTACAGGTGGCGGTTCTGCCACCCGAAGGCGCACTGGACGGCCTCGTGGAACTGCGGCACGGTGATTGTTTCCGGGAGGATGAGCCGCCGCCAAATCTCGGGCTCGGTGTCCGCGATGCTGATGCGCAGGTCAAAGGCAGGGACGTTCTGCATAGAAGCGATCGTTCCAGACGGACATGCGAGCTCTGGCACGAGTTACGAAATCACCGCCGCCGGGCCCTTCCTCCGCCGACAAGCCATTGCTACGATTGCTACGGAGGCTCATATGACAACAATCCCGCACCGCGAACTGCGCAACCAGAGCAGCAAGATCCTGGAGCGCGTGAAAAACGGGGAAATTATTGACGTGACGAATAACGGGGAGATCGCAGCCACCCTGATCCCGCCGTCGGCCTCCCCCTTCGAGCGGCTCCTTTTGGCGGGCCAAGTCAAGCCGGCTTCCACCGCCGTCGTCGATTTTCAAGCCCTGTCACGTGTAGCTTCAACGAACAGCACGGCGGAAATCCTGGCCGACCTTCGCGGGGATCGTTGATCATCTACGTGGACACGTCGGCAGTCCTAAAGCTGGTGATCGAGGAGAAAGAGTCCTCCTCCGCGGCAGAGTATCTCTCCACGGCCGCCGGCCGGGGCGACCAGCTTGTGGCTTCCATGCTCCTCTACACAGAGCTTCACTGCGCGGCGCACCGGCGCCGACTCCAGGGCGAGCTCGTCAATTCCGTATTGGGGGCAATCAATCTGCTGGACGTGGCCCGCTCGGACCTCATGTACGCGGCCGCGCTGCCCGGACGGCTGCGCAGCGCAGATGCCATTCACCTGGCGGCGGCAATCCGGCTCCAGGCCGACGTCCTGGTTGCCTATGACGCTGAACTGCTTGCGGCCGCTGTGGACGCCGGCCTCAATATCCTGTCCCCGGGTCCCTGAACGTCGGCCCGCATCATGACGCAGTACCCCGAGCCGCCCACGGTGCCGGCCGCTCCCGCCAGAAAAGATGACAGTGCCGGACGCTGAGCCGCCCGGACACCTCCAGCATTGTTGCAGACCCAAGCGACAAACTCGTTCTCCGTCGCTGTACCAGCGGAAAAATGACGTACGACGCCGGACGGCCGGCTTACGCTGCCGGAAGCTACTCCGCGCGAAGCCCGTCGAAGTCCGCCGGAGCGGCCAGTCCGGCCGAGCTGAACCATTCCGTGGCCCACGCCTGGACCGACGGCAGCGCGAGTTGCTCGGCCACGAGTTCCGGCGGCCCGTCGAACACCGACTTTCCCTCCTCCAGGTACTCACCGGTGCCGCTCTCGGCGAGCAGCTCGAAGAGTGCAGGCTGGTCCACAAAGGGGAGCTTCCCGCCGTCGCCGTCTGTCAGCACGCCCCAGCGGGAGGTGAACAGCGAAAAGTCACCCGGACGCTCGGCGTCCTGGACGGCTCCTTCGAGCGCAAGCGGGCAGGCGCCGCCGTCGAGCTCTATCCGCCGGTAGTTTGGCTCCGTGTGGTCCAGGGCCAGCAGTTGGAGCTCATCCAGCCACGAAACCCACACCGCGGTGCGCTCCCCCGGCCGGGGATACGGGGCGGCGGCGATGTAGCCGGCCCTGCTCACGTGCGCGGAGTGGCCGACGGCGATGTTGCTGAGCTGTCCGCGGAGCAGCGGCAGGACCGGGCTGACGGGCTGGTGGTAGGCGGCGAACTTTCCCCGCATCACGTGGGTGCTGGCATTCGAGCCGATGGAGACCACCAGGGAGCGGGACTCCAGCGGTGCCGCGCTGGCTGCCGCGAGCGCTTCGTCCAGGCCGGCCAGTTCAAGAGGCTGGAAACCGCTACCGTCCATGAGGCCCGAGGCTGCGGGCGGATCCCACGGATAGAACAGCGGATCGAGCCGGCTGGCGGGCTCCGTCACGGTCAGTCACCCATGCCAGGATGAACCGGCACAAAGTCGATTTTGTTGCCGGCGACGGTTTTCTTCGGCGACCGCGAGAACCCCTTCGCATCCAGGTGGTTCTGCGCGCGGAATTCGGCCAGGGCGTCGTCGTAGGCTTTGTTGAGCCTGCCGCCGGAGAGCTCCTCCGTGGTGCCGTCGGCAAAGGTGATGGCGATCCGGACGCTTTCCGGGAAGTGCCGGTTCATCCGGATGAAGCCGTCGGCGTCCTGCTGGAGAGCGATCAAAGTGTGGTCCGCCTTCGTGAGTGGTGTGACTTCCAGTGTCCCGCACTTTGGGGTGCCGTGGGGGCGGGCCCGGGGCGAAAGAGTCCGACGGCGGCACGGACGGTCCCGGCCGAGGGAATGATTTTCGCTGCAGCGCCACTAGACCCGCTGGGGGAAGGACTCCACCTTGGCAGGATCGCGCTCCACGACGTCACCCAAGGCGCCGTCGATCAGTTCGAGCGTCTCGCTATCAAGGACCAACTCGGCAGCGTTGACCGTGTCTACGAGCTGTTCGGGCCGGCTGGCGCCGACGATCGCCGCGGAGACGTTGGGGTTTGCCAGGACCCAGGCCACGGCCAGGGTTGCCAGGGGGACGTCCAGACCGGCGGCGATAGGCTGAAGCTTATCGACGGCCTCCAGGACCTCCGGCTTCATGAACCTGTGCTCAGTCTTCAGCGTCCCGTCACCATCACTGAAGCGGGACGATGACGGCACGGCCCGGCCGCCGTCGTACTTTCCACTAAGCACACCCTGGGCCAGCGGTGACCAGCACACCTGGGTGATCCCGAGCTCTTCGCAGGCCGGCACTACTTCCGCTTCGATGACGCGCCACAGCATGTTGTATTGCGGCTGGCTTGAAACGAGCTGGATACCCAGCTCGGCTGCCAGCGCGGCACCGGCGCGGATTTCCTTTACTTTCCATTCGGATACGCCAATATAGTGGGCTTTGCCGGCCCGCACGATGTCCGCGAAGGCGCCCATCGTTTCTTCCAGCGGGGTTTCGTAGTCGTAGCGGTGCGCCTGGTAGACATCCACATAGTCCATCTGGAGACGGCGCAGGGACCCGTTGATGGATTCCATCACGTGCTTGCGGGACAGCCCGCGGTCGTTCATGCCGGGGCCAGTGGGGAAGAACGCCTTGGTCATCACCTCGATGCCCTCCCGGCGGACGCCTTTGAGGGCTTCGCCGAGCATCGTTTCAGCTTTAGTCCCCGCGTAGGCATCAGCCGTGTCGAAGGTGGTGATGCCCAGGTCCAGGGCCTTTTGCACGCATGCGGTGGCAACGTCCTGGTCCACGGTTTCGCCGTGGGTGGCCCAGTTTCCCAGGGCAATGGCACTTACGTACATGCCGCTGTTGCCGAGTTTGCGGTATTGCATGAAGTTTCCTTTCAGAGGTGACCGGAGTGACCGGCAGAATCCCGGGAGTCCGGGCCAACAGGTGTGGTGCGCAGGGCACGGGGTGGTGCGGTACTCTCGCGGACAACAAGCCTGGCGGGCCGGCTAAGGGCCCTGGGCACGCTGCCGTCCAAGGCGTCCAAGGCGTCCAAGGCGTCCAGGAGGATCCCGGCGACGTCCCGGCCCTGTTCGGCCACCGCGTGGTCCATGGTGGTCAGGCCCACCACGTCGCACAGTTCGTGGTTGTCAAAGCCCAGCACGGAGAAGTCCCGGGGAACGTCCAAGCCTGCCTGGCGGAGAACCTTGAGGACACCGAAGGCCATCTCGTCGGATGCTACGAATGCCGCGGTGGGCGCATGTTCCGCGACGAGCAGCCGGGACATGGCAGCCGCGCCACCCGCGACGCTGTTTTCATCGAATTCTTCAAGGAGGTCGCCCCCGGCCAGCCCGGCCTCGCCCAGGGCATCCCGGTAGCCCATGAGCCGTTGAAGAGGCGGCACGCCGCCCAAGTTACTGCCGTCCTCAGCGCGGATACCGATGAACGCTACCCGCTGGTGACCGAGATTCAACAAGTGCCTCACAGCAGCCCGCCCGGCCCCACGGTTGTCCACGTTCACGGATCCGACACCCGGTGACTCGGCTCCGAGCAAAGCGACCCTCTGGCCCTGCGAAGCGAGCGATTCCAGTTCCTCCCGGCTCGGCTGCAGGGCCATGATGATCACCCCGTCCGTGCGACCGTGCAGATGGACGCTGCCAAAGAACCTCTGCCGCTGTTCGGCCGTGGCCAGCTCATAAAGGAGCACATCGAATCCGGCTTGCCGGAGCCTTTGCGTTGCCTCACCGATGACTTTTCCGAAAAACCACTTGGCTAGCACCGGCACCACGATGCCTACGGTCATGGTCCTCCCCGTTGCAAGGCGGGAGGCGGCAGGGGATGCCGCGTAGCCTAACGCATCGGCGGCATCCTGCACGCGCTTGCGTGTGGCTGCCGAAACGCCGGGAATTGAACGCAGCGCTCGGGATACCGTGGAAACCGAAACACCTGCTTGCTCCGCAACCGCTTCAACACTAACCAACATGCTGTCCATGCTAGACATCCTTGCGTTCATTTTGCAAGCGCTTGCATCACGGTGGACTGCTCAGGTTAAACAACCCAAGGCCCGGTTGGGGGAACCGGGCCTTGGGCGTTCCAGGGGCGGGCCCGCCAGGACCCGCCCCCCTCGGTGATGGGCGTCAGTTCGTCATTGAAGTGACGCCGCTGTGGTACCAGCCGGTGTACGGCGACCAGACGCCGTTGCTGCCTTCCTGGAAGCGGACCTTCTGGTAGACCTCCTCGTTCCCGATCTCGCCGTCCACCAGGGTTCGGACGTTGGAAATGGTCACGGCTCCGCTGTACTGGTTCAGGTGACGGCTGAAGTACGAGGTGCCCAGGTGGTCGTCACCGTTGGGCCAGTCGTCTTCCTCCCACCGCTCCTGCGTGATGTTGATGTAGCGGTCGGTGTTGCAGTACACCCGGATCCGGTAGTCCACCAGTTTCTGGCCCGACGAGTTGTGGCCGGCGAACACCGGGGACAGCGGGGTCACCGAGCAGGCGTAGCTGGTTCCGGCCGCCTGCGCCGGGGCGGCCAGCGCGAACGGCGCCGCCACCGCCCCGAGCCCGATGGCGGTCAACAGGGCCACCTTGCGGCGGACGGTGTGCGGCTTCTTGGTGCTTGATGTGTGGGACATGGAAGTGCTCCTGAGGGGACATGATGCGGTGTGGGTGGGGTGCGTTGCCCGGCGACTCCGGGCGGTGGATTGAGCCTTCGGATTGAGGCTCCGGATCCGCCGGGATTCCCGCGCGTTCCGATGTATCCATGGTGACTCCGGGCACCCCTCCCCCACTTCCGTGCTAGCACGGTTTCTACCCGCCGGTACGGAACCGCGCCTGGCAGGGAGACCACACCCCTCCCATATTCACGCAGTTTGTTCTAACATAAGGACAAACTTAGGTACGTATGAATGAACACCCTCACGGGGACGAAGGAGATCTTGTGAAACTTGGACTTGTTGGATTCGGCTTTGGCGGCCGGGTCTTCCACGCACCGTTCATCACGGCCGCGGACGGGGTGGAACTCGCAGGCATTGTCACCCGCTCCCCCGTCCGCCGCGCGGAGGCAGCGGACGAATACCCGGACGTCCCGCTCTACGATTCCCTCACCGACCTGCTGGCAGCCGGTGTGGATGCGGTGGTCATCACCACGCCGCCGGAGACGCGCCGCGAGCTCGTCCTGGAAGCCATCAAGGCCGGCGTCCACGTGGTGGCGGACAAGCCCTTCGCCCCGAATGCGGAGGTGGGCCGCGAGCTGGTGAAGGCTGCTGCCGACGCCGGCGTCATCCTCAATGTCTTCCATAACCGCCGGTGGGACACGGACATCCGCACGCTGCGCTCGGTGCTGGAGTCCGGCGCGGTGGGTCAGGTGGCGCGCTTTGAGTCCCGCTTCGACCTGGACCAGCCGGACACCCTCGAGGCCGGGCCGGCGGGCGGACTGCTGCGCGACCTCGGCAGCCACCTGGTGGACCAGGCACTGTGGCTGTTCGGCCCCGCGGCCAGCGTGTACGCCACCCTCGACTGGGTTAACCTCGACGCCGGCCGCACCGACTCCGGCTTCTTCGTGACGATTGCGCACCGGAGCGGGGTGAAGTCGCACGTCTCCGCCACCAAGAGCAACCGGCTGGTCGCGCGGGAACTGCGCCTGCTCGGCTCCGAGGGAAGCTACGTCTCGCAGCAGGCCGACGTGCAGGCCAACGCCGCGATTGCGGGCCGGCGCCCGGCGGAGGACCCCGCCGGCTGGGGCTACGAGGAAGAGTCACGCTGGGGAACACTCACGACGGCGGCCGGCGCCACGCGCGTGCCGTCCGAGCAGGGCGCGTACCACCGGTACTACGAGCAGTTCGCGCTGGCCGTCGCCGGCAAGGGACCCGAGCCGGTCCCCGGCGCCGAAGCTGTCCACACGCTCGAGGTCCTGGACGCCGCCCGGCTCAGCGACGCCGAGCGCCGCTCCGTGGACATCGAGGGCTGAGCGCCGCTACCGCACCGGCTGCAGCTCCTTGCTCCAGAGCACGGTGCCGTTGGCGTTGCGGAGGCTGACGGTGAAGACGTCGTCCTCGTTCAGGTCCACGTGGCCGAAGAACTGGTTCTCGCCCGTGCGCGGGGACTGGTTGGGGTAGGCGCCCGTCTTGTAAAAGGCGACTTCGGGCCCGAACGTGCCGTCCAGTTCCCCGGGACCGAAGCTGCCGGCGTTGATGGGGCCGGCCACGAATTCCCAGAAGGGGTCGAAGTCGGTGAAGCCTGCGCGCTCGGGTGAGTAGTGGTGGGCGGCGCAGTAGTGGACGTCGGCGGTGAGCCACACCACGTTTTTAACCCGGTTGCGCTTCAATGCGGAGAGCACGCCGGCGATCTCGAGTTCCTTGCCCAAGGGGGCGCCGGGGTCGCGGTTGGCGAGGGATTCCTGGTTGACGGGGCCGTCGGGGACGATCAGGCCGAGCGGGAGGTCGGCGGAGATGACCTTCCAGGTGGCCTTGGACTTGCTGACTTCGCGGATGAGCCAGTCGGTTTGCTCCTGGCCCAGGATGTGGGTGAGGCTCGTTTCCTTGCCGTCGGTGTTGAGGTCCTTGAACGTGCGCATGTCCAGGCAGAAGATGTCCAGCTGGGGTCCGCGGGAGATTTTGCGGTAGATGCGGGCGGGTTCGAAGCCGGTGCTGCCGTCGCCGATGCGGGTGCTGAGGCCGGAGATTGGCTGATATTCCTGCCAGGCCTGGCGGCCGCGGGCGGCGAGCACGTCCACACGGCGTTCGGTGTAGCGGGCGTCGGTGAGGATCTCCCCCGGGTACCAGTTGTTGGTGGTTTCGTGGTCGTCCCACTGGGCGATCACCGGGACCTCGGCATACATGGCGCGGACATTCCGGTCCATGAGGTTGTAGCGGTGCCGGCCGCGGTATTCGTTGAGGGTTTCGGCCACCTTGGACACTTCCTCGGTGACCAGGTTGCGCCAGATCTGCCCGTCCCGCTCGGTGACCTGCGCGGCGATGGGACCGTCGGCGTAGACGGTGTCGCCGGAGTGGATGAAGAAGTCGGGTTTGGTGGCGTGCATGGCAGCGTAGCCGCGCATGCCGCCGATCTCCTCGTTGATGCCCCAGCCCTGGCCGGCGGTGTCGCCGGTCCAGACGAAGCTCTGTTTGCGAGGCGCGCGGCCGCTGCTGATGAGTCCGGTGCCGGGCGCAGTGCTGAAGGAGCCCTGCGCGGTTTCGCCCGCGTTGCCGTCGGCGTCCTCGAAGTGCAGGGTGAGCGCGAACCGGGTGCCGGACGGGAGGTGCTCGGCGTTGATCCGGGAGGTGAAGTCGGTGGCTTCGCTGGCGGCGCTTCCCCGCAGCACACGCTGGAACGCGCGGCCGCCGCTGAGCGGGGCGCCGTCCTCGTCCACGGCGAGCAGGTTGGCCACCAGCCGGCCGGGTCCCGACGCGCGGGACCACAGCACGCCGGAATCGGCGGTGACATCGCCGGTGGCGATGCCGGACGGAAGGGTGAGGCGGTTGCGGACCAGCGCGACGCCGGCCGGGCTGGTGGCGTGGGCGGTAGCTGCAGCGGCGGGTACGACGGCGGCAGCACCGGCAGCGGCCAGCGCACCTTTGAGGACATTTCGGCGAGTGAAAGCAGTCATGTTGCTAATGGTTTCCGGAGTGCATGAACCGGGGGTGGCGGGGGTGTTAATGGGCCGTTGATCGCGGCTGTCGGGATGCCGGCGGTTGAGGCTTGCATCGGGGCGGCAGCCTGCAACAACGGGATGCGATTGCTTAATTGCGAATGATTATTGATAGCATCAAGCCCATTCCCCTAGCCCGTTCCCCTGAAAGTTGGCACATGACTCCCGCTCTCACGGTCCGGGGCCTGACAGTCGCCCTCCACGGCCGCCCCTTGGTTGACGGGCTCACCTTTGACCTCGCCCCGGGCGAGAAGGTTGCCCTGCTGGGTGCCTCCGGCTCCGGAAAATCGCTGACCGCCGCCGCCGTGCTCGGAGCGCTTCCCGCCACGATGGACGCCTCGGGCGAACTGCAGCTGGATGGCAGGGCCCTGCCCCTGATGCGGAAGGGGGTCGGATCCGCAGTGCGCGCGGCGAGAGGAATCGCCGCGGTGCACCAGGACCCGACGACCGCCCTCAACCCCTTGGTGCCGTTGGGGAAGCAGTTGGCGATTCCGCTGCGCCGGGAGGGACACCCGGCGTCGGCGGCACGCGAACTCGCCGCAGGCCTGCTCGCGGCAGTGGGCATCGCGGACCCTGTCCGGGTCCTGGCCGGCTACAGCGGCGAGTTGTCCGGAGGGGAGCTGCAACGGGTCTGCATTGCCCTGGCCTTGGCCTGCTGCCCCCGCGTCCTTGTTGCCGACGAGCCCACCACTGCCTTGGACATGGTGAACCAGGCCAAGGTCCTGGATGTCCTGGCGCAGCCCTCCGCCCAGGGCCACGCCACCCTGTTCATCACCCACGACCTCGCTGTGGCGCAGGTCCTGTGCAGCCGGGCGCTGGTCCTGTGCGCCGGCCGCATCGTCGAACAAGGCCCTTTGGACACCCTTCTCTCGCGGCCCGCGCATCCCTATACGGCCCGGCTCGTTGAAGCTGCCCGCGCCGTCCTTCCCTCTGCCGAACCGGGACTGACGGCATGAGCATCGACCACGGCGTGGTCCTGATCGCCCGCAACCTCTCGCACAGCTACCGCGGCCACCTGGGCCCCGGCCAGCGAGGCCTCGGCGCACGACGGCGGGTCCGGCCGGCCCTGAATGACGTCTCCCTGGCCGTGCCGTCAGGCAGCAGCATCGGGCTCGTGGGCAGCTCCGGAGCGGGAAAATCCACCCTGCTGCGCACCTTGCTGGCACTGGAAAAACCCGGTAACGGCACCGTGGAAATAGCCGGCTGCCCTGTACGTCCCGGCTCCGCGTCCAGCCTGCGCTGGTACCGCCGGCTGGTGCAATACGTGCCGCAGAACCCCGCGGGAAGCCTGGATCCGCGGATGAACGTGGAGGATCTGCTGACCGAACCGCTCAGGCAGCTCTGCGTGGACGGGCACCATGCCGTCATGATCCGGACGGCCTTGGAAAGGGTCGGCCTGGACGACTCACTGCTCCGGCGCAGGCCCGCCGAACTTTCCGGCGGCCAGAACCAGCGCGTGGCCATCGCCCGGGCCCTGGTGCCCGCTCCGCAGATCCTGCTCGCCGACGAGCCCGTCAGCGGCCTCGACCTTCCCCTGCGGAACTCGGCCCTGTCGCTCCTCCGGGAGCTGGTCCACCGGGACGGGCTGGGTCTCCTGTTCGTGTCCCACGACCTCTCCGCCGTCGCCGGCCTCTGCTCCCGCACCGTGGTGCTCGCGGCGGGACGGATCGTGGAGCAGGGCCCCACCCGGGAGCTGTTTTCCGCGCCGCAGCATCCCTGCACGCGTGAACTCATCGAATCCATCCCGGGACCGGTCCGGACGCTGGAAACCGCATGACCACCGCCACCGCACCCGCCGCTGCCCGGACCGTTAGTCCGCGGCTCCTCCTGTCCAGCCAGCTCATCTTCAACATTGGCTTCTACTCCGTGATCCCCTTCCTGGCGGTCGCCATGCGTGAGGACTTCGCCATGGGCACGACGGCGGTGGGAATCGTGCTGGGTGCCCGCACGTTCGCCCAGCAGGGGATGTTCCTGGCCGGCGGAGCGATTGCGGACGGGTGGGGACCGCGCTGTGCCATGGTCACCGGCTGCCTGGTCCGCGTCACCGGGTACCTGCTCCTCGCTGCGGCGGCCGACTTCCCGCTGTTCCTCCTGGGCGCCATCGTCACGGGCATCGGCGGAGCGCTCTTCTCCCCGGCGCTGGAGAGCCTGCTGGGGCAAGCGGAAGCACGCCGCGAAGCAGGCGCCGGCAACAGGCCCACGCTCTTTGCCTCGCTGGTGATCTTCGGCGAGATCGGCGCGGTGGCCGGTCCACTGGCGGGCGTGCTCCTGCTGGGGATCGGCTTCGATGCCGCCCTCTACCTCGGTGCAGGCATTTTCACCGTGATGGCGTGGGTGTTCTGGCGCCAGGTCCCGGCCACGCAGGAGCCGCTGGCACTTCAGGGGCCGGTGGACCGTCCGCACCCCTGGCAAAGCGTGAAGGACAAGCGCTTCATCGGGTTTGCAGCCTTCTACAGCGTCAACCTGCTGGCCCACAACCAGCTCTACTTCGGCCTGCCCCTTGAGCTGGAACGCAGCGGCCTGGGGGCCGGTCCGCTCGGCGCCCTCTTCGCCTTCGCGTCGATCCTCACCGTCTGCCTGCAGTGGCCCGTCGCGAAGCTCACGGGCCGCGTGTCCCCGAAGTCGGCATTCTCAGCGGGCTTCGCCATCCAGGGGGCCGGCTTCGCCGCCGTCGCCGTCCTGGCCGTCTCCCCGCCGGCGGACGGACTCGAGGCGATTCCCGCCGTCGTGCTCGTCACTGCACTGTGCCTCGGCCACATGGTCGTGGGGCCCACCGCCATGGCGCTGGTCCTGGAGTTCGCGGGCGACCGCCCGACGGGCGCCTTCTACGGACTCCTCGCCGGTTGCGGCGGGGTGATGGCCCTCATCGGCAACATCGCCCTGGGACCGCTGTACGAATCGGCCCTCCAACCGTCGCCGTCGGCCTCCGCACCCTGGCTGTTCACGGCGCTCCTTGCAGCTGCCGCAGCGGCAGGGATCCGCCGCTGCCTGCCAGCCGGCCCGACGGCGGATGCCGCCCCGCGCGCCTAGCCCACCTCATCTGCTCCACCCGACAAACCAGAAGGAAAAACACGCCATGCCGCGTCCACGCGCCACAAGACTCCTGTCCGTTCTCTGCGCCACGGCCCTCTCGGCCAGCCTGAGCGGCTGTTTCGCCGCCAGCGGCGCCACGGATCCGTCAACCACCGGTGCCGGCGAGCGCATCAGGGTGGCCATGCTCCAGCCGCCCCGCTCGGGCCTGACACCGCTAAGCGACGACGCTTTCAAGCTCTCCCGCTGGAACACCGCGGAAACCCTCGTGGTCCTGGACAGCCTGGGCGATGCGCAGCCGTCGCTGTCGACCGGGTGGAAGCAGCTGGACGGCAGGAACTGGCGCTTCGAACTGCGGCAGGGGGTGTCGTTCCACGACGGCACTGCCCTGACCGCCGCCCAGGTGGCGGCGTCCCTGACGGCGGCCGCCCAGGCCAGCCCGAAACCGCGGATTCTCGACGGCGTCCAGCTGACCGTCCGCGCTGACGGGGCCAATGCCGTCGTGGTCACCACTGAAGCCGACGACCCCCTGGTCCCGCAGCGGCTCTCCAGTCCGCAGCTGTCCATCCTTGCGGCGTCGGCGTACAAGCCGGGCGGCGTGGTCAACCCGATCAACGCCGGCACGGGACCCTACACGCTCGCGGAGGTGAACGGCACCAGCTCCGCCACGCTCAACCGCTTCGACGGGTACTGGGGCGAAAAAGCGGCGAGCAGCGGCGTGGACGTCCAGTTCGTCCCCGACGGCACCGCCCGCGCGGCTGCCCTCCGGACGGGGGCTGCGGACCTCGTCGAAGCAATCCCCGTGGGCCAGGTGGCCCAGATCGGCCCGGAACTGGTCCATGAGGTTCCCATGCCCCGGACCAATACGCTGTACCTCAACAGCACCACCGGGCCGTTCGCCGATCCGGGCGTCCGGGCTGCCGCCCGCGAGGCGATTGACCGGGCGGCGATTGTGGAGCGAGTCTACGAGGGCCGCGCCAACGTGGCCGAAGGACTGCTGGGGCCGGCCCTGCCCTGGGCGGCCGATGAGCGCAAGAACCCGTCCCACAGCGAGGTCCTGGCAGGCCGCCGCAAGCCGGCGCCCGTCAATGGCGTCCGTATCTCGCTGGGGACCTTCACCGACCGGGCCGAGCTGCCCGAGGTGGCCGTCCAGCTTGAACAGCAGCTGGAAGCGGCGGGGTTCACCGTGGAACAGGACGTCCGCGAATACGCCCACATCGAATCAGACGCCCTGGCCGGAAAGTTCGATGCCTTCATCCTCTCCCGCGCCACCGTGCTGGACTCGGGCGACCCCGTGGCGTACATGGTCAGCGATTTCTCCTGCAAGGGATCTTTTAACATCGCGCAGTTCTGCGACCCGGCGGTGGACTCGGCGCTGGTCCGGGCCGCCGCGATCCCGGCCGGCCCCGAACGCCGGGCGGCGATCGGCATTGCCGAAGCGCTGATCCTGGCCAGCGACGTTGCCGTTCCGCTGCTGCACGAACGGGTCATCCAGGGCGAATCGGCACGGGTCCGCGGCGTGGAACGCGATCCGCGCGAACGCGCCCTGATCACCGGCCGGACGGAGATCTCCGGCTGATGCTGTCCCCCGCTTTCTGGAAACCCGCCGTGTCGCGCACAGTGGCCTTCGGCGCCGTCGTGGTGCTGATCGGCATGCTGCCGTGGCTTTCCGGGCAGAGCCCTGAGTACACCATCCTCCGCGCACGGTACGCGGACCGGGAGGCGACGCCGGAGGCCCTGGCGATGATCCGGGCCGAACTTGGACTGGACCGCGGGCCGCTGCACACCTTCCTGGCGTGGGCCGGCGGGGCGATCCAAGGCGATCTGGGCAACTCGTGGGTCACCAACACGCCGGTGGGTCCCGGCATGCTCTCGGGCCTGGCGGTTTCCCTCACACTGATGGGGTTTGCCGTGGCCGCGGCCGCGCTGACTGCCGCGTGCGTTTGCGTGCCGGACGTCATCCGGGGCCTCCGGGGTGTTCCGGCGCGCGGATCCGGGATGGCGGCGGCCGCCCTGACTGCCGTGCCTGAGTTCCTGCTCGCCGCGATGCTGCTGGTGACCGGCGCGGTGTGGCTCGGCTGGTTCCCGCCATACGGCTGGGACGGCGCCCACTCCGCCGTCCTGCCCGCCCTGTCAATGGGCTTGCCGGCGGGCGCGTTGATCGGACGGTTGCTCTCCGACGCGGTCAGCGAGGCCTTCGCCGAGAAATGGGTGGCCACGTGGACCATGGCGGGTGCCGGCGGAGGCCACGTGGCAGCGGCGGTGTTCCGGCGCGCCCTGCCGTCCGTCACGGGCCAGATCGCCCTGGTGCTGGTGGGGCTGACGGGCGGGGCCGTGGCGGTGGAAGAGGTATTTGCGATTCCCGGGCTGGGCAGGGCCGTGCTCGGTGCTGCGAGCGCGCAGGACATCCCGGCGCTCCAGTCGGGGGTCCTGGCGCTGCTGGGCCTTGCAGTGGCGGTCGGTGCAGCTGGCAGCGCGGCCCGCCGTTTGCTGCTGGGCCCGGCCCTCCGCTCGGGAACCGTTCCGGTTCCCGGGATTCGGCGGGCATCACGACGGCGGGACGCTGCGGTGCCGCTGGCCGCCGCCGGGTTGCTGGCGGTCATCGTGGTGGCGGGCCTGGTCCGTGATCCGTTCACGTCCGGGCATGCGCGGCTGGCCGCGCCGAGCCTACTGTTGCCGTTCGGTGCTGACGCCAGCGGCCGTGACCTGCTGGCCCGCGTTGGCCACGGGGCGGTGGCCACACTGGGAACGGCGCTGCTGGTGGCCGTCGCTTGCCTGGCCATCGGCCTGGTGATCGGGCTGTTCCCGTTGGCCGCAACGGGTCCGGTGGAGGTTGCCAATGCGGCGCCGCCGATCCTTGCCGGCCTCATCATTGCCGTGATCACCGGGCCGTCCGCGCACGGTGCAGCCATGGCGGTGACCGTTGCCAGCTGGGCTCCACTGGCTGCGCACACAGCAGCCCTGGTGCAGGAGGCCAGGGCGCGCCCGTACGTCCGGATCCTGCCCATGCTGGGGGTGGGCAGGATCCGGGTCCTGTGGCGTTACGTCCTGCCCAGCGTGCTGGCCCCGGTATTCAGGCATGCCATGCTGCGTGTTCCCGGCGTCGCCCTGGCCCTGGCTGCCCTGGGCTTCCTGGGACTGGGCCCGCGGCCTCCGGCCCCCGAGTGGGGGCTGGTGCTGGCCGAGGGCATCAACTACGTTGAGCGGGCGCCGTGGGCCGTCGCGGCGCCCTCGTCGGCGCTGGTCCTGGCGTCGGTCCTTGCTGTTTCGCTGGCGGGCCTCGGCTGGCCGGCGTCCCGGCGGCGGCCGGTGGTTGAGCCTGCGCCGGTGGTTGGGCATGCCGGTGGTTGAGCCTGCCGAAACTCCTCCGGGTGCCATACTCAAAGCGTGACAACGACGTATTCGTTCCGCGGCGAGCTGTGGCACTATCCGGAGGAAGCCGGTGGCACTTCATCACGCTGCCGCAGGACCTGGCGGACGAGATCGGGGACGAGGCCGCGCCCTTCCGCAAGGGGTTCGGCTCAGTGAAAGTCACTGCTTCCATCGCCGGAAACAGCTGGTCCACGTCGATCTTCCCGGACAGCAAGAGCGGTTCCTACCTGTTGCCGGTCAAGAAGGCCATCAGAACTGCGGCCGGCATCCGCGACGGGGATGACGTGGACGTGGAGCTGGTCCTGGAGCTCGAGGGCTGATTTCGCTGGCTGGCGGCCCCAGCCGGAGCACTTGCCCGAGGCCCTGTACCGCGTCTTTCCGCAGGACTATCATGCAGGTGCACGGCTGCCGTTGGACACCGCGCCACAACAATGCTGGAGCAACTGCGTGGAAGGACCTGTCATGGAAAGCATCACCTGGTTCGCGCCGATTCTGCCCGGGAAACTGGACGACTGGAAGTCGCTCATCGAGGAGATTACCGGCCCGGGCAAGGAGGAATACGGGCGCTCCCGCGAGCGGATGGGAGTGACCCGGGAAGTTGTCAGCCACATGCAGACGCCGCAGGGTGACTTTGCCTCCTTGTTCCAGGAAGCGGAAGATCTCAACGAGGCCTTCCATGCGCTCGCCACTTCAACCGATCCCTACGATGTGTGGTTCAAGGAGAAACTCCAGGAAGTTCACGGCATCACCTCCGAAATGCTGGAAGGTCCCATCCCGGCGAAGCTTCTTTTTGACTACAAGGCCGGCTGAGCGCCGGGAACGAAGCAGCGCACGACGGCGGGAGGCCGGCAGCGATTGCCGGCCTCCCGCCGTCGTACTTTCCTTGGCTGTTGAGCCTGTCGAAACAGGCTAGATCCCGGCTAAACGTACGGAGCGCTGGGAAGGTTGCCTGCCGTCCACGGCGCCGTGGACCGGACGTGGGGCGTGTGGCCGCGGCCGTCGGTCAGGAGGGCGCGGACGGTGACGCTGAGAACCCAGAGTCCGAGTAGCAGGATGCCGAGCAGTTCCATGGTGTTGCACCTCTTGTGAGTGTGTGCGGATGGGGTGATTTCAGTGTGTCCGGGCGGCGTGTGAGCAAGCGTGTGAAGCCCGCAGACGCCGGAGGACGCCCGGCGTACCATGAGCCGTATGGCCGAGAATTGGATCCGGCTCCTCGGTCCGCCGCGGATCGAGTCACCTGACGCGACTCCCCCGCAGCCCAGGGGCCGCAAGGCCTGGGCGGTGCTGGCCTACCTCGCGCTGCAGGCCGACGGGACCGGCCGCTCGCGCACGGCGTCGCTGCTTTTCCCTGATGCCGAGGATCCCCTCGGCGCCCTGCGCTGGAACCTGTCCGAACTGCGCCGGACGCTCGACGGCGTGACGGTGGCCGGTGATCCGCTGCGGCTGATGCTTCAGCCGCCGTGGCGCTGCGATGCCTTGGAAGTGGTGGACCCGGCCGGCGGCCAGGGCGTTGACCCTCGGCGCTTCACCGGCCAGTTGCTGGAGGGGCTGTCTTTCGCCGATTCGCCCGTCTTTGATTCGTGGCTGGCGGACCAGCGTTACCGCCTGGACAACGTGGTCCAGTCACTGCTCTACGAAGCCGCGCTGGCCGCCCTGGCGTCAGGCAGTCCCGGCGAGGCTGCCGATCTGGCCGCACTGGCGCTGCGCCGGGATCCGTTCCACGCGGACTGCAACGCCGTGCTCGTCAAAGCCTTCGTTGCCCTCGGCGAGCACCGACGGGCCCGCGAGCACGTCACCAAATGCGGAAACCTCTACCGCGAGGAGCTCGGGCTGCCGCTGCCGGCTGAAGTCCGCCGGGCTTTGTCCGCTGCCGCTCCGGAAACGGACCCCGGGATGCCGGCCACCGTGGCGACGGTGCGGTCCTATCTCGACGCCGGGGGCGCGTCGCTCTGGGCCGGCGCCGTGGACCGGGGGCTGGACCAGCTGCGGCTCGCGGTGGTCCTGGCCCAGCGCACCGGCGACGCCCACTTGATCTCCGAGTCCCTCGTGACACTGTCCGGCGCCCTGATCCACCAGGCGGGCGGCCGCGGTGCCGAGGTGGCGGACTTCCTGCACCGGGCGCTGCAGGCGGAAGGGCCCGACGGCGCCTCCCGGACTGCCGCTGCAGCGTACCGGGAGCTGGGGTACTTGTCCGTGCAGCGCGGGGTCCCGGACCGCGCGGCCGGATGGCTGGACCGGGCGATGGCCGCGGCTCAGGGATTCCCCGACGAGCAGGCGAGAATCCTGGCTATTCAGGGCATGCTGGCCTCGGATACGGCGCGGTACGGGGATGCCGTGACGGCGCTGGCCGAGTCCGGCCGGTTGGCCAAAGCGATCCGGAACCGCCGGCAGCAGGCGTTCAGCGAGGCGCTGCTCGGCCGCGTCCACCTGCTCCGCGGCGAGCTGGACCAGGCGGCAGCTTCCCTGGACCGCGCACTGGTCTGGATCGCCGAGGAGCACTGGACGGCGTTCGAGCCGTTCGTGGACGGGATCCGCGGCGAGACCTACCTGGCTGCCGGAAAGCTGGAGGAAGCCGCAGCCATGATCGACCGCTCCTGGGTGATGGCCGAGCTGGCCGGCGACCACTGCTACATGGCGCTGGCCGCAGGCGCCGAAGCGCGGCTGTTCCTGACTCACGGCGATCTCGCAGCGGCCGAACACTGGATAGAGCGGGGGCTGGAACCCAAGCCGTGGTACCTCTGGTATTCGGCCCGGCTGCTGGACACGGCGGCGGAGGTGGCCATCGCCATGAAGTCGCCGCGGGCTGCCGAGTTCGTGGAGCGGCTAGCCGAGCTGGCAAGCCGGAGCGGGATGCGGGAGTTCACGGTGCGGGCGCAGTCCCACCGGGCAGTGCTCGGGGATGAAGCCGCGGCGCAGGCCGTGCCGTGGCTGGCGAAGGAGATCGGGAACCCGGCGCTGGATGCGTACCTGACGGAGCGGGGGCAGGTCTAGGCTGCTCGAGTGCGAATGGCGGGCACCATCGATAAAATTCTGCAATTAGGTCACGTCATTGTGTTGTTAAATGAGTAGACCAATGAGCGTAGATATCACGGTGAGCAATTAGTAAAGAGCGAAAATAAGTTAGATTATAAAATCGCAGAAATAACTTCCCCGCGGTGCTACAAGACGCTAATATCCTGCATCTAAGCATCATTCAAAGACGTTGATGCTGAGAGTCGACACTTACTTTTGGGTAAGGCTAATGAGCTAATTTCCTGGGGTGACTCATTCGCGCTGTTCTCGCGTGAGAACACGCACTCATTGATTGTCCGGCCGACAATGTGCGCAGTAACTGAGTTGAACGAAATGCGCACTTCCCAACTCATTGAAGGGAATCTCCCCATGAAGAAAATTCTTGCCTTACCGCTGCTATTCGTAGCACTCATTGCCGGTTCAGGGACTGTGCATGCGGCACCGCCCACGCCCGTCGAGGACGGCGGCCTCTTGCCAGGAGGGATCTTTTGCGACTTCGACGTTTCGTACACGCTGACCGGCAAGACGAAGACGATCACGAACGGGAACGTGACAACGGTAACGTCACCGGGTCAAAAGATAACCCTGACCAATGAAGAGACAGACGAATCTGTCAGCTACGTCATTACCGGCGTTCGCAGGGAAGTCGTCGTGGACGCAACGCCGCGCGACATCATCGAGACCGTTGTCACCGGCAGAAACATCGTAGTCAACAACCCGGATTCAGACCTACAAGGCATCTACGTGCTGGTCGGCGAATTCAACTACGCGATCTACGCGGACAACTTCGAAGAAAAGAGGGTGTTCAGCGGAGCGGGCCGAGTAATCGATGTCTGTGCTGCGCTGAGCTGAGCTGATCCCCTCCGCTCGGGATGGCGTTCAACCGCCATGCACGGGCTGTGGCACAACCGGGTTAAACAAAAGCAGGGCCTGCCAAACGGCAGGCCCTGCTTTATGAAACCTAAACGGTCCCGGGTATCTACGAAATTAGATAGCCTGGATGTTTACGGCCTGGGGACCCTTGGGGCCCTGCTCGGTTTCGAAGGAGACCTTCTGGTTCTCTTCGAGGGAGCGGAAACCGGAGGAGTTGATCGCAGAGTAGTGTGCGAAAACGTCCTGTGAGGAGTCATCGGGGGAAATGAAGCCGAAGCCCTTTTCAGCGTTAAACCATTTGACGGTACCAGTAGCCATTATTTTTGTCCTTCGTGAAGGTGGAGGAAAAGTCCCGACTTTCGGGTCCTCCGGTGTGGGGTGTTCAAAACCGCTACTTCAGAAGAACGAGGACTTTCGACCCCGCGTACTGCCTGAACTACCAACTGCATAAACACAACAACAGGAACTACTCTACACGGGTTTCGGCAATCGGCACCACCAGGGGCATGAGCTCGATGTCCGGGACGGTGATGGAGCGCGGCCCGTCGAACCCCTGCAGGAAGACGGTGACGAAGCTGAGGGACACCATGCCGCCTGTGTCCGGCAGCTGGCTCTCGAAGTTGATGGTCCCCCTGCGCTGTCCCCCGGGCGGTATCTCGGGCTGCCAGCTGCTCCGGAAGGAATCGGCGTCGAAGGTGGTGCCATCCGGACCCGTGAGGATGGCGTTGTGGAACAGCGGAAGTGACATGGAATTGCTGGTCCCGTTCCTGACATGGATCTCAACACGGGTGAAATGGTCGGTGCTCTGCACTCCGAGGACGGTCACCGTGACGCCCTGCGCTTCCGTCACCACCTGGCGGGCCAGCCGTTGGGTGCCTTCCTCGTTCCCGGAGAAATAGCCGACGGCGTAACTCACCCCTGCAGCCACCAGCCAGCCGCCGCCGCCAAGCAGGAGCAGCGTCGCGATCAGCGTCACGACGATAGGGCGGGAGCGGGGTGCAGTCTGTTCCGGGCGGCCGGGCCGAAGCGGGCGCGGCGGCCGTGACGGTTGCCTTTGGCTAGAGGGGTGGTACGGACGTACCGGCCGCTTGGGTGCCTTCGCGCCCTTGTCCTTCAAGTAGCTCAGCGTCTCCCCGCCCAGGGCCACTGCCAGGCCCATCGCTGGTGTGACGAACCACGTCCAGGTGGGCGTCAGGTCGGTCAGGAACGCCGTCAGGCTGTTGCCGATGAGGCCCACCACGTTGATCGCCGCCGCGAACAGGAGTGCAGCCCCGAGGCCCTTCTTCGGCGCAGCTGCCGGGGCCCGCTGCCGCGAATCGTGGCCGCCAGCCGCGTGCGGCGGGCCGCTGCCGCCGTCGTACGTCCCTTCAATGAAGCGGAGCAGCACCTGCCCGAACTGGACCTCGTCGCCGTCGGTGAGTTCGGTGGGCGCGGTGATCGGGTGGCCGTTGACCCAGGTACCGTTGCGCGAGTTCTGGTCCTCGACGACGGTCCGGCCGTCCAGCGAGGTCAGCACGGCGTGGCGGCGGCTCACTCCGGACACCGGCAGGCGGAGCCGCGAGCCTTCGCCGCTGCCGATGGTGGTGGTGCCATGCGGAATGCGGATCCGGCGTCCCGCAGCCTCCCCGTTGACCACCACAAACTCGTCCCGCAACCCCGATGCATCCACGACTTCCCCGACCAGCCAGGAGGGCGCCGCCCCCGAAAGGAGAAACACCGCCACCCGCGTTAGCGGACGGCATACAGCAAGTCTCCTCGGGGCGGGTGGGCCTGACAAGAACACGAATCCAGTGCTGCGGAGGCCACGTGCCTCGTGACGTCCCAAAGCACCCGGGCCATCACCAATGACGTGCCGCCGGAGCGAGTATGGCCCTGGATCCTCCAAATGGGGATCTACCGTGCCGGGTTTTATACCCACGACCGGGTGGAGCGGGCGATGTTCCGCGCCCGGGACGTCGAAGGAAAGCACTCGGCGACGCGCATTCACCGGGAGCTGCAGGACCTCAAGGTCGGCGACCAGGTGCCCTACGACGGCGGCCGTGCCGCCGTCGTACAGCCCTAAGGGCGGTTACCAGCGGCTAAGGGACGGTGCAACCTACCGCAGCGCAGGCGTTCACGCGGCCGAACGCCCAGTTGGTGCCCGTCCCAGGGATTTTGTCGGCAGTCAATTCGACCCTTTCCCGGACGGATGCGTTGGTAGGGTCTGTCTGCGATCTCCAGACAAGGGCTGCAGTGGCAGCAACTATCGGCGATGCCATCGAGGTGCCGCTGGCAACGTCGTAACCCGTGGAGCGGCCGTTCTGCGTGCCCAGGACGAAGGTGTGGTTCGGGAAGGTCGAATAGACGTTGACACCCGGCGCAGCGACATCCACCCACTTTCCGTACGTCGAGAAGGAAGCTTTGGTGTCGGTGTTGTCGGTCGCGGCCACGGAGATAACGTTGGGATAGGCGCCCGGGTAGATCTTCGCCTGGGTACCGGCGTTGCCCGCTGCGGCCACGATCACCACACCCCGATTCCAGGCGTTGTTCACGGCGGCTTCGAGGGTGCGAGAAGAGACGCGCTGTCCGAGGCTCAAGTTGATCACCTTGGCACCATTGGCCACCGCCCAGTCAATGCCCCTGGCAATGGATGAGCTGGCACCGGACCCGTTGTCGTTGAGCACTTTGGCATCAAGGATGGTGCAGTCCGGGCACACACCGGCGACACCGTTGGTGTTGTGGACGGCGGCAACGATGCCGGCGACGTGGGTGCCGTGGCCGTATTTGTCGTAGTCCTCGGGTTTAGAGATTTTGGTTTCACTGAAGTTGGTCCGTGCAACGACCCTCGGCGAGATGTCCTCGTGGTCGATTGCCACACCCGAATCGACGATGGCAACCCGCGTGCCCGGTTCTCCGGTGACGGTCCACGCTTCGACGGCGTCCACATCAGCGTCCGCTTTGCCCTCGCCAACAGTCATCGTGTTGAGGGTGTTGGCGAAGGACTGGCCGTCGTTTTGGAGGGCATACTGGCGGTCGAAGAAAAGGTCATCGGTTGCGGCGGTAACGAGCTCGTCCGGCTCGGCGTACTCAACTGCCGGGTTCCGGCTCAACGCCTCGATGAGCTTGAGTTCATTACCGGCCGGCACTTTGACGAGTTGGGCTCCGGTGCTGCCGATTCCCGCACCCTCCCTGAGCCCGTGCTGGCGCAAGACCCCGGCTGCCGCGCCGTTGTCCCGAAACTTCACCACGATTTGTCCCGCGACAGGTGAGGATTCGGAGGCTGCGTTGCCCGGGGCTGCGTTGCCCGGGGCTGCCACGGCAATTCCGCCGAGGCCCATGATTACGGCTGCAAAACCGGCTACGAAGATCTTTTTCATTCCGCCATCTTGCGGCAGAATTCACCCACTGGATAGTGCTTTTTAGCAATTCCCGTTTTGTTAATTCCACTCGGGCGGTTTCCGGTTTGACCCGTCGCGCGGACGCGTCGAGACAATAGTGCGGCGAACTAAGCTGCGTGCCATTGTCCGGTTTGAGGGCAGGCGATATCATGCTGCTCTGGGTGAGGTCCTGGTCTTGCATGACGACCGATAGGGGCCCATTCTAGTGACCAACTTCTTCACCATTCATCCTGGCGAGACCGCGGTCCCTGCGCTCTTTCCGGGCCGCGCAATTCCCGACACACTCTGAGACCGACCATGCTCGTGGTGCTCATCCCTGCAATCGGGATCCTGCTGTGGATTGCTGTGTTGGTGGTTGCCTTGGTCTTGGTCGGCATTATCTGGGTCGTGCTCGGTCTCTTAGCCGGCCTTGAAGTACTTACGCACCGGATCACCGGGCGGAAGAACGCTGGCAGATCCAAGCGCAACATACCCCGGGTGCCGCCCCAGCGGAACGCGCCCCGGGGACCTTCCGGGCCTAAGCCGCCACTGAAAACCGCTGGCACCTCCCCGCGCAACACTCCTCCCGCCCGCGAGCAGGCCGCGGCCGAAACCCGCGTCGCATCTGACATCTGGCCCAAGTGGACTCCGTCGCGCAGGCGGGAGGTGGACCAGGAACTGGCCCACTGGCAGGAGCAGTTCGACGCCTTGAACGCCCCTAAGTAGGCATTACGACGTAGTCATGACGACGGCGCGCGGCCGGCTTTGCTGCCGGCCGCCGTCGTTAGTCACTGGTTTAGGACTGCTAGATGCAGGCGGGTTGATATGCCGGGTCTGCAGGACCCGAAGGCGTGCCCAGTGCATGGGCCACGATCTGGTGCACCACGGGGTCGTTCGGCGTCTGGTCGTGTTCGAAGAGATCGGCCGGGCACTTGTCCTGGATGGTGAGGTTCGTGACCTGTCGTGACGGGCCGCTAAGGAACTGGCTGTTGTAGGGAATGACGACTTCGTCGTAGACCGTCGAGATGACGGTGTAGGAAGGTCCCGCCACGGTGTCGCCGATGGAGTTGAGCTTCTGCATGAATGCCGAGCCTGCCTGCTGGTCGGCGCAGGCTGCACAGCCCAGGCCGGTGTAGTCCGGATCCCCCACAAAGCCCGGCGGCGGGACGATGACGCCTTCAGTGCCATGGTTGGAAGGTGCGATGCCGATGAGCTTGTTGACATTCTTGGCACCGCCGAGGAAGCCCATGTAGTAGCGGGGCATCATGCCGCCCTGGCTGTGGCCCACGAGATCCACCTTCTTGGCGCCGGTGGCAGCACGTACCGCGTCCACGAACGGGGCGAGTTCCTGCGCGGAGTCGGCCACGGGGGCGGTGGCATACACGCCGTTCGTCTCGCCGTAATTGAGGGCGAAGACGCAGTACCCGGCGCTCTTGAGGTACGGCGACAGGGTGGACCAGTTCTTCGCCATGCTCTCAAACGTTCCAGGCACCAGGATGACCGGATACGGATGCTCGGCGGTTGGTTTACAGGACCAGTCGTTGGCCCCCGGCGGGGCAACGTCGAGCGTGTTGGCTTGGGCGGGAGCCACAGCCAGGGATCCGGCAAGGACGGCGGCTGCGGCGACGGACAGGGTCTTGGTAAGCAGTGACATAGAAACCTCATTGTTTGTGTGTCAGCGGGGGCGGCCGATGGGGAGATCGCTTGTGGCGTTCAAGCACCGGCCGGGTTTTTCCATGCTGGCATCACTGCCGTCCCAGCGGGGCCGGGCTGCACGAATGTGCGCCAAAAAGGGCCTTGTTGGGCGGAGCATCCTCCGCGCCCTCAGATACCTCAATCCGAAGCGTTGTTACTGGTCAGTAGCTGGTTCGCTTGCACTTGATCCATGGGAGAGCTCCCACGGGCCGCTGCACAAATGTGCATAATCAGCGCTTCAGTCTGCCCGAGCCCTCTCGGACTCGGCCATCCCCAAACCTTGGGGGCCTGCCTCCGACGTACGCCGGAGCCGGCACCGGAACAGGGCCTCAAGCCCGGCGTCGACACCTGAGGGTGAAGATTGTCTTGGGCGTCGCCTAAAGTAAAAACCGACGACGTGACGCACCAAACACAGGATCCGAATGGACTTTTACGCCATCAACTCCCTGCGGGAAAACCATGCAGGTTGGTCACTGCTCCGCGCCCAGAATGCGCCCCTGGCACTGACGTTTTTCATGGCCGCGTTCACAGGACCCAACCAGCGCAACCTGGGCCGGCAGGAGCTGATCGATGTCCTGGATGACGTGCTGTTCGGTTTGCGGGACAGCGAAGGCGAGGACAGGTTCCCACGCCCCGCCGGTGAATACCTGGATGACTGGGCCGCCGACGAGCGCAAATGGTTAAGGAAGTACTACGTCCCCGGCGAGGACGAACCCCACTACGACCTCACGGCTGCGGCCGAGGACGTGGTCCGGTGGGTGGAAAATCTGCGCGGGCGGGACTTCGTGGCCACGCAGTCCCGCCTCACCAGCATCTTCGCGGTGCTCAAACAATTGGTGCAGCAGTCTGAGACGGACCCGGAGGTGCGGCTCGCCGAGCTACAGCGCCAGCGTGACGGGATCGACGCCGAGATGCAGCGGATCCGCGAGGGCAACGTCCGCGTCATGACCGGCCCGGAAGCGCTGGACCACCTCCAGCAGCTCACGGCACTTGCCAAGGATTTGCTCTCCGATTTCCGTGAGGTGGAGCAGAACTTCCGCAAACTCGACCGCCAAGTGCGCGAGCAAATCGCCACGTGGGACGGCACCCAGGGTGAACTGTTGGAATCGATTTTCGAAAACCAGCAGGACATCAGCAGCTCCCTCCAAGGCCGCACTTTCCAAGGGTTCTGGGACTATCTGATGTCGCCGCAGCTGCGCACCGAACTGCAGGACCTGCTTCAACGAGCCACGCGGATCGAGGCGCTGGCCACATCGGACCATCTCCGTAGCTTGGCCACCCTCCACCAGGACTGGCTGCCTGCCGTCGAACAGACCCAGGCCACGGTCCGCCAGCTCTCCCAGCAAATGCGCCGGCTCCTGGACGACAAAGTGTTCCTTGAGAACAAGCGCATCATGCAGCTGATCCGCAGTATCGAATCCGGCGCGTTGGGCACCCGGGAGGCACCGCCGTCGGGCGCTTTTATGGAGATTGAGACACCGTCCGTCGATATGGTGCTGCCCTTCGAGCGGCCCCTCTATGAGCCCAGCCGCAAAGTGCTGCTGGACGACGCCGTCGAAACGGCTGACGACGGCGACGTGGACGCCTCGGCCCTGTTCGGCCAGTTCTTCGTGGATAAAGAACGCCTGCGGGCCAACATCGACGCCGTCCTGGCCGAGGCGGAGCAGGCCACCCTGGCCGAAGTCACCGACGCGCACCCCCTCTCCCAGGGCCTCGCGGAGGTGGTGGCGTACTACCAGCTGGCCACCGAATCGGACTGGGCCACCATCAACCCGGAGCAGTCCCAGCAGCTGGCCTGGGACCTGCCGGACGGCAGCATGCGCGAAGCCACCATCGAACAGATCATCTTCGGAAGGCCGGCATGAACCCCGCCACCCCAGCCACAGCCGACACTGAAACCCGCACGCCGGAGGAGCTTCCCGCCGTCGTCACGCGGCTGTTCAAAGGCGTGCTCTACGCGGAGAACGACGAGAAGCTGTGGCAGTCCCTGCTCGGACTGACCTCCCACGTGCGGGACTACGTCGCGGTGCTGGGCCTGGACCTGGTCCTGGACGAATCCGAGGGCTACGCGTTCCTGCGTTCCAAGGATGATCCGGACGCGACGCTTCCCCGGCTGATTGCCCGCCGCAGCCTAACGTTCCACGTCAGCCTGCTGCTGGCCCTGCTCCGCCGCCGCATGATGGAGTTCGACATCAACAGCAGCGAGGTCCGGCTTATCATGACCGACCAGGAGATCGCGGACATGGTCTCGGTGTTCCTGCCTGAATCCAGCAACGAGGCCCGTGTCCTGGACCGGCTGGGCACCGACATCAAGAAGGTGGTGGAGCTCGGTTTCCTGCGGAAGCTCAAGGGGCAAACGGATACTTACGAGGTGGCCCGGATCCTGAAGGCGTACTTGGATGCGCAGTGGCTGGAAGAGTTCGACGCGCGGCTGGCTGACTACCGAGCGACGCTCGCCGGTGAGCCGCCCGCCAAAGTATCGGAGGAGGGCTAGTGACGGCGGAACTCACCACGGACCTGCAGGGTAGCCTGTTCAGCCTGGATGACTCAGCGGCCGAGGGCGGTACTCCCCCGGGCTTCCGGCTGCACCGCCTGGAGCTGCTCAACTGGGGCACGTTCCACCAGGGGGTGCGCACGTTCCGGCTGGAAGGGGCGAACAGCCTGCTCACCGGCGACATCGGCTCGGGCAAATCCACGGTGGTGGATGCGATCACCACACTGCTGCTTCCCGCGCACAAAATCGAATACAACAAAGCCGCAGGAGCGCAGAAGAAGGAACGCTCCCTGATGTCGTACGTCCGGGGGTTCCACAAGAGCGCCCGGAGTACCGGCGGGGAGTACTCCAAGCCGGTGGCCCTGCGCGGTTCGGGCCAGCTGACCGTGGTGCTGGGGGTCTTCCACAATGCAGTGCTGGGCAAGTGGGTCACGCTGGGTATCACGCTGTGGGCAACGCAGGAGGCCGGGCAGCCCAACCGCTTCTACTCGCTCGCTGAAACGGACCAGAGCATCGCGGGGGACTTCAGCAACTTCGGCCAGGACCCGCTGAAGCTGAAGAAGAAGCTCCGCGCCGCCGGTGTGTCGGTCCATGACACCTTCGATCCGTACGCCGCGGCCTTCAAGCGCCAGTTCGGGATCAGCGGCAACCAGGCCATGGAGCTGTTCCACCGCACGGTGTCCATGAAACAGGTGGAGAACATCACCTCGTTCGTGCGGAGCAACATGCTGGAGGAGGACGATGTCGCCACCCGGATCACCAACCTGATCCACCACTTCGACGACCTGAAGAAGGCCCACGACGCCGTCCTGCGGGCCAAGGACCAGATCGCCCTGCTGACACCCATCAAGGAAGGCGCGGCGCTGCACGCCGGGCTGACCGCCGACGACGAACTGGCCCGCGGGCAGCGCGACCAGCTGCATCCCTGGTTCACGGACCGGAAGCTGCAGCTGAGCCTGGAGCACCAGGCCGAACTGGAGCAGACGGGCGTACGACTCAAGGAGGATTCCGCGCGGCTGAACGGCGAGATCAAGCAGCTGCGCCGGGACCTCGCCGGGGTGGAGGAAGACATCCGCACCAACGGCGGCGGACGGCTCGCAGCGATCGACGCCGAGCTGGCCGCCCTGGCCGCCAAGTCCGCCGAGCAGCGCCAACGGTTCGAGGCCTACTCGGCCGCTGCGGGGGACCTTGGACTGCAGGTCCCGGAGGACCGCGTCCTCTTCGACGCGAACCGCGCCAGGCTCGCCGGGGTGGAGCAGGACCTGGCGGCGCGGTCGGAAGTGCTGCATGAGGAGCGCACCACACTGTCCATCCAGCAGGCAGGGCTCGAGGCCAGGTCTGCGGAAATCAAAGCCGAGCTCACCAGCCTGCAGGCCCGGCGTAACCTGATCCCGCTCCCCCAGCTGGACATCCGCCGCCGTCTTTGCGACGGCACCGGGATCACGGACACCGAACTGCCGTACGCGGGCGAGCTGCTCAAGGTCCGCGACGGCGAGGCCGCGTGGGAGGGGGCTGCCGAACGAACCCTCCGCGGGTTCGCCCTCTCGCTTCTGGTCCCCGCGGAGCACTATGCCGCGGTCAGCAGCTGGGTGGACGCGAACAACCTCCGGGGCAGGCTGGTGTACCTGAGGATCGGCGACTCCTACGCGCCCAGGGCCGCCGAGCCGGGGACGCTGGCGGCGAAAATCGCCATCAAGCAGGGCACCCTGTTCCGGGACTTCCTGCAGGACGAGCTCAGCAGCCGGTTCGACTACTTCTGCTGCGAGAACCTGGCCGACTTCCGCCGCTACCCCAAGGCGCTCACGGCCAACGGCCAGCTCAAAGGCGGCCGGGGCCGGCACGAGAAGGACGACCGCAAGGACCTGGCTGACCGGCGCAACTATGTACTGGGCTGGGACAACCACGACAAGATCGCCGGGTTCCGCGCCGATCTGGACGAGGTGCAGGGCCAGCTGAAGGTAGTGGCCGGGCAACTGGGCCGCGTCAACGGGGAGCTGGGGACGGTGGGCCGGCACAACCAGCAGCTGGGCACCGTCCGTTCCGTCACGGAGTTCGGCGAGATCAGCTGGCAGGCCACGGCCCGGAGCATCGAGGACCTGAAGTCCGAGAAGCGCGCACTGGAAACCACCAGCGACGTCCTGCAGCAGCTGATGGCCAAGCAAAAGCAGGTCACGGACGGGCTGGAGCGGCTGGAGGAGAAGGCGGGCAAGCTGCGGGAACGGCTGGGCGCCAACGAGAAGGACGCGCGGGACATCGCCGAGGCGATCGAGGAGTGCCGGGCCGTCCTGGATGGGACGCCGGTGACGGACGACGCCGGGGTGCGAGCCGCCGTCGAACGCCTCGCCGAAGCGGCGCTCGGCGACAAACCGCTCACCTACAAGAACACGGCCACCGTGGAAAGCACCGTGCGGAGCGGTCTTACGGACACCATCGACGCACTGTCCAAGAGGATCGCCCGTGCAGCGGAGAGCACGGTCCGGCAGATGGCGGACTTCCGCAACAAGTACCCGAACGAAACCACCGACTTCGACGCTGCGCTGGAAGCCGCGGCGGACTACAACCGGCTGCTGGAACAGCTGGCGGGCAACGACCTGCCCCGGTTCGAGAATCAGTTCAAGGACCTGCTGAACCAGAACACCATCCGCGAAGTGGTGGCCTTCAATGCGTTCCTGGACAGCCGGCGGCAGAACATCATCGACCGCATCGGCGAGATCAACCAGTCTCTGGCGGGTATTCCCTACAACACGGGCCGGCATATCCAGCTGGAGCATCAGGCCACGTCGGACCAGGACGTGCGCGAGTTCGGCAGCGATCTGAGGGCGTGCTCGGAGGGGACCATCGGCGAGACGGACCAATACTCCGAGCAGAAGTACCTGCAGGTGGAGCGGCTGATTGACCGGTTCCGCGGCCGGGAAGGACTGACGGACCTCGACCGGAAGTGGACGGTGAAGGTTACCGATGTGCGGAACTGGTTCACGTTCTCGGCGTCGGAGAAGTGGACGGAGACCGGCGAGGAGTACGAGCACTTCACGGATTCGGGCGGCAAGTCCGGCGGGCAGAAGGAGAAGCTGGCGTATACCATCCTGGCGGCGGCGCTGGCGTTCCAGTTCGGGCTGGGGTCCGGCAAGGGAGCGGGCAGGAACGCCGGCAGCGGCAGGAGCTTCCGGTTCGTGGTGATTGACGAGGCGTTCGGCCGCGGCTCGGACGAGTCCGCCCGGTACGGGCTGGAGCTGTTCCAGCGGATGAAGCTGCAGCTGTTGATCGTCACTCCCCTGCAGAAGATCCACGTGATCGAGCCGTTCGTTTCCCACGTTGGCTTCGTGGCCAACACCAACGGCGATGATTCGCAGCTGCGCAACATGACCATCCAGGAGTACCGCGAGGAGAAGGCCCGGCGTGGCCACTAAGGCGTGGACCACGCTGACGGGTCTGCGTGCGCAGTCACTGAAAGCGTGGAACAGCGGCGCGCTGCTGCGCGAGGTTCTGGAACCCAGCGGACTGTACCCCCGCCGTCGTTCGCTGAAACGGCCGACGGCGGCAGAGCTGCTCAGTGATTACGCAGCGGTCCGCGCGTGGGCAGCTGAGCTTTCTTCCGGGGCAGGTGCTTACTCATTGGAGACAGTGGAGATCGGGCGCCGGACTGTGGGCCCGAATGCCATCCCCGCTGCGGCTGTATTTGCCACTGTTGAGGACGAGATTGGCTTTGTTGGGACGGCGCGGGACGTCGGCGTTTTTCAGTCGCTGACCGAAGGTCTTGCTGGGCTGGATCCCCGGCTGGTGGACTGGATAACGCGGCGGCCACTGAAGCTGCTCGAGCTGGGGCCGGATGCCTTGACGGCGGCGCGCGTGGCATTGTGGCTGCGGGACAACCCGGCGCCGGGGATCTACGTCCGGCAGCTCAGCCTGCCCGGGGTTCACACGAAGTTCATCGAGCGGCACCGGCCGGTTATTGACCAAATGCTGGCCGACATCGGATCTTCACCCGGCGACCAGGAAATGTACGCCGGTGACGATGAGCTGGAGTCCTCGAACCACGACGCGGGGCTCGACGACGGCGCAGGAAGGACGCCGGCGGCGAGATTCGCGCGACGGCACGGGTTCCTGCACCCCCCGGAATTGGTGAGGTTTCGTCTGCTGGATCCTGGGACTGACCTGTTCGGCGGGGCGCGGGACATCACAGTGACAGCCGAAGCATTCAGCAGGTTGCGGCTGCCGGTGGACACTGTAATTGCCACGGAAAACCAGGTGAACTTCCTCGCGCTTCCTGACCGCCTGGGGACACTGGCGCTTTACGGGGGCGGGTACGGATTTTCTTCCCTTCGGGACGCCGCCTGGCTCCGGGACTGCCGGGTCCTCTATTGGGGCGACATCGACAGCCATGGCTTCCGGATCCTGGACCAGCTCCGAGCGGTCCATCCGCACGTGGAGAGCGTACTCATGGATGAGCAAACCTTGCTTGCACACAAGGATGTTTGGGGTACGGAAGCAACGCCCTCGCGGGCGGCGCTCACGCGGCTGACAGCGGCAGAAGCCGCGTTATATGAAGCTCTGGGGAACAGCGACTATGGCTCGAATGTCCGTCTGGAGCAAGAACTCATTGACTGGGGCTGGGCGCTCAAGCAGCTGGAGGACTGAGCCTCCTAACCCGGTTATCGAGCCAGGCCGAGGAATACAGCGAGCGACTGCTCAACAGCCACCATCGTTTCTGAATCAATCCGGCCTATCCTGTGGCCGAGATTGGTTCGGCGTACAGTTGTGAGCTTGTCGACCATGATTTGGCTGACGCGATCCAGACCGTTCAGTTGGCCGGGGTCAACGGTCAGCCTCAGCAGTGGAGCATCCGCAAGGTGCGACGTCAGGGGTAGAAGCGTAACGGACTCCGACTCCGCAAAGAGGTCGTCCTGGATGATGAGAGCCGGGCGGGGTTTCTGAGCATACGTTCCCGCGGATACCGTCCACAGCTCGCCGCGGTTCACTCCGGCAAGTCTTCTGAGATCTGTTCGACGAAATCCTGGTCGTCGGTCGCGTGGTCGGAGGCGGCGACAGCGCGCGCCTGACGTTGGGCCTCCCGCTGGAACTCGTCCGAACGCGCATCTGGCACCCACATCTGGATTTGACGAAACCCCCGCTCGCGCATGGCTATCCGGTGCCGCGCGACACGATCCCTAACGCTCATAGAACCAACGTTACATGTAACGCACTCACCTGTCAGCGGCACCTTGCGGACGTGAACATACGAGCGGACACGAGTGCGAGAGGGTCCAGAAAAAGCGCCCCCTAAGTGGGAGAGCGTCCGGGGAAAAGCGGCAGGAAGTGAGAGAGCGTCCGGGGAAAAGCGGCAGGAAGTGAGAGAGCGTCCGGGGAAAAGCGGCAGGAAGTGAGAGAGCGTCGTGGTTAGAGGGTCGGGGTTAGAGGGAGGCGCCTCCGCAGATGACGTAGTTCTGACCCGTGATCGACTTGCCGTGCGGGCCCAGCAGGAACGCAGCGAGGGCGGCCACATCCTCCGGGTCCACCAGGGCGCCCAGGGCCGGCATCCGCACCGGGGTGGCTGCCCGGCCGGGGTCGTTCAGCATCGGAGTGTCCGTCGGGCCCGGGGAGAGCACATTGACCGTGATCCCCCGCGGCGCGAGCTCCTGCGCCCAGGTCCGTCCGAGCCCCATCAACGCAGCTTTGGTGGCCGCGTACTGGCTCTTCCCCGGCGAACCCGTGGAGGTGCGGCTGCCCAGCAGCAGCACCCTCCCGCCGTCGGGCATGGACGGCACCAAGGCGTTGGCCAACACGGAAGCCGCCGCCACGTGCACCGAAAACATGCCCGCCAACGCAGCAGGATCGAGAGAACCCAAGGGAGCGGTCCGCTGGAACCCGGCGGCGTGGACCAGTGCGTCGGCCGGTCCGATGGCCTCGACAACATTGCCCAAGGACTCCGGCTCGGACAAGTCAGCCCGCAGCCACCGAAAGCCCTCCCCCAAGGAGGACTCGCTGCGGCTCAGGCCGGTCACCCGCCACCCGTCGGCGAGCAACTGCTCGGCGATCGCTTTGCCGATCCCCGAGCTCGTGCCGGTGACAACGGCGTGCGCCTGTTCAGTCATTGATGGAGCCGTCCTCGTCCCCGCCCGGCGTGCTGGTGCCTTCGTACGCCCACTGCGGGTCCACCCGGACAAACTTGATGGCCTGCCGGAAGTACGTGTAGGCGATGTTCAGGGAACCGTCCGGGCCCTGGTGGATGGACGGGTAGGAGTATTCGCGGTTGAGCCCGTCGCGGGAGTTGTTGGACAGGCAGTACCCGTCCCCCACATCCAGGTTCCGCCGGA
The DNA here is from genome assembly GCF_033142195.1 of Arthrobacter sp. B10-11. Classification (NCBI taxonomy): domain Bacteria; kingdom Bacillati; phylum Actinomycetota; class Actinomycetes; order Micrococcales; family Micrococcaceae; genus Arthrobacter; species Arthrobacter sp. B10-11. Next base: position 312,384 of record NZ_JAWMTH010000006.1, on the reverse strand, counting down.
TCGGCCAGGAACGCCCGGAATCCTCGGAGATGGCCAGCGTCATCGGCGAGCGCGGCGTCCCCCAGAACGCCTTCCGTGACCCGTCGTCATCAACAGCGGAAGCATCCGGCTCAGCCAGCTGGCCCTGCTCCTCGGCCAGGCCGTCGTCGTCGATTTCGTCGTACAGCGACAGCCGGCGCTCAGTCGAGGCCTCCGCCCGGCTGTGGTTGTAGACCAGGGCCAGGCGGCCGTCGGCGAGCGCCGTGAACTGGATGGAGGAGTTGTTGTTGGGCAGCTCGGTGGGGACCGGCTCGCTCCAGGTGGAGCCGCTATCGGTGGAGCGGGATTCGTAGATCGAGTCGGCCCAGCGGCTGCGGAACAGGGCCAGCAGCGAGCCATCGGCCACGGGCTGGATGTTCATGTGCACGCAGCCCAGGCTCCCCGGAAGGACGTGCTCGGTCCAGGTGGCGCCGGCGTCGTCGGAGATCATCACGGCGCTGTCGTCGCTGTTGCCCACCCACTTCTCCCCCGGTGTGGTGATGCAGCGGAAGATCGGCACGATCAGGCGGCCGGACGGCAGCACCACCGGGAGCTGGCGGACGAACACGCCGCCGGTTTCGTTCGCGGGGAACAGCGTTTCCACCTCGCCCCAGGTGCGGCCGCCGTCCGTTGACGTACGACGGCGGACCTCGGCGGTGTCCTGGTTGCCCGCCAGCTGCGCGGTGTACAGCAGCCACAGGGCCCCATTAGGCGCGGTGAAAAGGATGGGGTTCTGCTCGGAGCGGGTGGAATCGTCGGAGAGCTGTGCCGGTTCGGACCACTGGCTGCTGCCGGGCTCCAGGGTGGAGAACCAGATGGAGATGTCCGGCACGCCTTCCTGGGTGCCGCCGAACCAGACGCAGCCCAGCCGGCCGTCGGGCAGGGTGAGGAGGTTGGCGGCGTGGCTCTGCACGGTGGGCGCCGGGAGGTAGGCGAAGTCGGCGCCGTCCGCCCGCTTGACGGTCCCGTCCGGGGTGATGGTGCTGTAGGCGTCCGTAGTGGTGTTCTGCATGGGGTCAGCTCTCCTTGGTACCGGCATCGGAGCGGGCGGCGTCGAGGTGGGACTTGGCGATCTGTTCCAGGTGCGTCAGGTCAGAGGCGATGGTGGTGAACGTGTAGCCCTGCGTCAGCCGCTGCGCGGCCACCGTGCCGGCGGGAGTGTGGATGCCGGCGGCGATGCCCGCGGAGGCGGCGGCTTCCGCGATGGTCTCCAGTGCGGCGTTGAATTCTGTGTCGACGGCGGGGTCCCCCGGGTAGGCGGCGCCCACCGCGATGGCGAGGTCCGACGGGCCCACGTAGATGCCGTCCAGGCCCGGCGTGGCGCAGATTTCCTTCACGTTGGCCAGGCCGTCCGGGGTCTCGATCATGGCGAACACCAGGGTGGCGGCGTTGGCGTCGGCGGGCTTCGGGCCGATCCGCAGGGCGGAGCGCATGGGCCCGTACGAGCGGCCGCCCATCGGCGGGTACTTGGCAGCGGCCACGGCGGCGGCAGCGTCCTCGGCCGTGTTCACCAGCGGCACGATGACGCCCACGGCGCCGGCGTCCAGCGCCTTGCCGATGGCGGTGATGTTGTTGTCCTCCACCCGGACCATGCCGACGGCGGTGTGCCCGGCGTCGATGGCCATGAGCCCGTTCAGGACGCCCGAGTAGCCGAGCAGTCCGTGCTGCGCGTCCAGGGCCACGTAGTCATAGCCCAGCCGGCCGATGCGTTCGGTGGCCACGGGCGCGTCCAGCACGGCCCAGTAGCCCACGGCCTGTTCCCGGGCGCGGATCTTGCGGGCGAATTCGAGGGCCAGTTCGGATGTCATGGGAGTCCTTCAGTCAGTTTCGGAGGGGCGTCGTTCGGAAGTGCGCGGCTGGTGCCGGAAAAAGTCAGCGGTTGTAGGCGGGCATGGGGCCGCGCAGCGAGGAGCCCACGGCGTCGCAGGCCTCCACCACGTCGGCGGGCAGCGGCCCGTTGGCCACGGCGGCGATGTTGGCCTGGAGCTGTTCCACCTTGGAGCCGCCCAGCAGCATCGAGCCCACGCCGTCGCGGTAGGCCAGCCAGCGCAGGGAGAGCTCGGCCAGCGTGATGCCGGCGCCGTCCGCTATGCGGGAGAGCTCCCCGATCGCGTCGAACAACTGCTTGTCCCAGTAGCGCTGGGTGTACATGGCGGCCAGCTTGGAGTCGCCGTAGCGGCCCTCGGTGGGCTTGGCGTCGAAGCTGTGCTTGCCGGTGAGGAGTCCGCCACCGAGGGGGTTGTAGACCATGGTGTGCACGTTGTGGGTGGCGGCGAATTCGAGGTATTCCTCCTCCACCCGGCGCGCCACCAGGTTGTACAGCTGCTGCGCGACGACCGGCGTCGGTGCCCCCACTTCCCGCGCCGTGTGGATGACGTCGGCGATCTGCCAGGCGGCGAAGTTGGAGACGCCCAGGGCGCCGATCTTGCCCTCGGCGAACAGCTCGGCCACGGTGGCCAGGGTGTCGCGCAGGGGCGTGGCCCGGTCCGGCTGGTGCAGGTAGAACAGGTCGATGCTGTCCACGCCGAGCCGGCGCAGGCTGCCTTCCACGCTGGCCCGCAGACCCGCCGGGGACAGCGGCGAATTAGAGCCATGGTCCGCGTGCGGCATGCCCGCCTTGGAGGCGAGGATGACCTCGTCCCGGCGCCCCTTCAAAAGGCGGGCAAGCATCTCCTCCGTAACACCCCCCACGTAGGCGTTGGCGGTATCGATCGTGGTGATGCCGGCGTCGAGCGCTTCCTCCACCATCCGCCCCGCGGTGGCCTCGTCGACGGTGTCGCCGAACGTCATGGTTCCCAGGACCAGCCGGGAGATGGGGAGTTTCAGGCCGTCCACCTGGGTGCCTTCGGGCTGCTTGCTCATGCGTTGATTCCTTGCGGTTGCGTTGGTCGGAAAGTACAGAAGGCTCAGGCCTGGGCTCAGTTCGATTGCCCGCTGAGCGCCAGGGAGCGGACCAGGTGCCGCGGCTTCAGGCCCGTCATGGTGGAGGGGTCCAGCGCGGCGCGGCGGAGTTTGCGGGTGTAGTCCTCCTTGGGGGCGGTCAGGACGGAGGCGGTGGTGCCGTGTTCAACCAGCTTGCCGCGCTGCATCACCAAGACGCTATCGCTGATCTCCTGCACCACGCCAAGGTTGTGCGAGATGAACACATAGGTGATGCCGGTTTCGTCCTGGATGGACTTCAGCAGCCGCAGCACCTGCGCCTGCACGGACACGTCCAGGGCGCTGGTGGCTTCGTCGCAGACCAGCAGTTCCGGCTTGGACGCGAGCGCCCGGGCGATGCCGATCCGCTGGCGCTGGCCGCCGGAGAACTCGGACGGGTGCTTGTCCAGGGACGCAACGGGCAGGCCCACCTGGTCGATCAGCTTGGCAGCCGCCTTGTGCCGCTCCGCCTTGGACCGGACGCCCTGCAGCTTCAGCGGCTCGGCCACGATCTCCTGCGCGGTCATGTGCGGGTCCAGTGAGCCGTACGGGTCCTGGAACACCATCTGGAACTTGGACCGCAGCGGCCGCAGCTTCGCCTCACTCATCGAAGCGATGTCCGTTCCGTCCAGCTCGATGCGCCCGCTGGTAGGGGTCACCAGCCGCATCAGCGCCTTGGCAATGGTGGACTTTCCGCAGCCGGATTCACCCACGACGGCGATCGTCTTGCCTTTGTCCACGGAGAATGAGACGTCGTCAACGGCCCGGAAGGTGCCGCCGGGCACGTGGTAGTCCACCACGAGGTTTTCGACGGCGAGGAACGGCTTCGTCATGGCTTTGCTCCAGTTGTGGTCAGGGTGGTGGCTGCGGGGGTTTCGTCCCACGGGCCCAGGACGGGCACGGCGGCCAGCAGGGCCCGGGTGTACTCGGTGGCGGGGTGGTCCACAATCTGCTGGACGTCGCCGGACTCCACGAACCGGCCGTCCTTCATCACGTGGATGCGGTCCGAGATGAGCCGGGCCACGCCGAGGTCGTGCGTGATCATCAGAATGCCGATGCCGCGCTGCTCCTGCAGTTCCAGGAGCAGGTCCAGGATGCCGCCCTGCACGGTGACGTCCAGGGCCGACGTCGGCTCGTCCGCCACCAGCAGCTGCGGCTCGCTGGCCAGCGCGATGGCGATCAGCACACGCTGCAGCATGCCGCCGGAGAGCTGGTGCGGGTACTTCTTCAGCTGCTTCTCCGGGGTGGGGATATGCACCTGTTCCAGCAGCCGGACGGCCCGGGCCTGCAGGGCGCCCTTGTCCTTGGCGGAAGCGGCGCCGGCGATCCGGATGGCCTCGAAGAGCTGGCTGCCGATCGAGTGGACCGGGCTCAGCGCCGTCATGGGGTCCTGCGGGATCAGCGCCAGGGTCTTGCCGCGCACCTTGTCGATCGCCTTGGGATCGGCGGTGACGTCGACGCCGTCGATCAGCACGGTGCCGGAAAGCACCGCCAGGTCCTCGGGCAGCAGGCGGAGGATGCCCATCGCCGTCGTCGATTTACCGGAACCGGACTCACCGATGATGGTGACCGTCTCGCCCCGGTGGATGCTGAAGCTGACAGAGTCGACGGCGCGGATGATGCCGGCGTCGGTGATCAGTTCCACCTGGAAGTCGCGGACCTCCAGGAGCGGCTGTTCGGTGAACTTCGGCTGTTCGGTGACGGTTGAAGCGGTCATGTCAGGCACCCTTCTTCTTGCGGCGGGGACGGTCGCGGAGGCCGTCGCCCAGCAGGTTGACGCCCACCACCATGAGCACGATCACCAGGCCGGGCAGGGTGACCATCCACCAGGAGGTGGTGATGTAGTCCTGGCCGTCGGAGATGATGCGGCCCCAGGTGGCGAAGGGGCGCTGCGGGCCGGCACCCAGGAATGACAAAGCGGACTCGAGCAGCACGGCCTGGGCCAGGAGGAGCAGCACCACCAGGGTGGCCTGCTTGATCACGTTGGGGATGATGTGCTGGATCAGGATCTGGATACGGTGCAGGCCCAGGATCCGGGCCGCGGAGACGTAGGGCTTTTCGCGTTCCACCAGCACCATGGAGCGGGTGAGGCGGGCCACTTCGGGCCATTGGGCGATGGCGATCACGAACGTGATCACTGGGATGGAGGGGCCGAACAGGGCCACCACCAGCAGCAGCATCATGAGCAGCGGCAAGGACATCTGCGCTTCGAGGAGGCGGGAGACGATGGTGTCCACCCAGCCGCCGAAGTAGCCGGCGGCCGCGCCGAGGATGATGCCGATGGCGCCGGAGACCAGCACGGCCAGCAGGCCGATGGTCAGCGAGACCTGGCCGCCGTGCAGCACGCGGGAGAGGAGGTCGCGGCCCAGCTGGTCGGTGCCGAACAGGTGCCCGTCCGTGAACGGCGGCAGGCGCCGGGCGGAGAGGTCCTGGAAGTTGGCGTCCGGCAGCGGGAGCACCTGGGCCAGGATGATCGGGATGATCACCAGCAGGGTGCAGACGGTGCCGACGATGAGCTTCCATTTGGCGGCTTTACGACGGCGGGTGGCGCCGGCGGCGGCGATGTCCGCCTTGGTGACGGCGCTGGGGCTCGGCTGCCGGGCCGGCTGCGCTGCCTTTCCGGCGCCGCCGGAAGAACCAGCGGGGGTTGCGGTGTCGAGGCTCATGCTGTTGCCGCCTTTCCAAGACGAACGCGGGGATCAAGGAGCGGGTAGGCGAGGTCGATCAGCAGCTGGACACCCACGGCCAGCAGTGCGGTGAGCAGGACCGTTGCCTGGATGAGGGGGTAGTCGCGGGTTTCGAGGGCACGGACGATCAGGGAGCCGACGCCGGGCCAGGCGAACACCACTTCCACCACCACCACGCCGTTGAGCATGGCGGCGAAGCGGGTGCCCAAGGCGGTGAACACCGGGATGGCGGAGTTGCCCATGGCGTAGCGCCAGGTGAGCACCGAGTTCCGAACGCCGCGGGAGCGGGCCACGGTGAGGTACGGGGCGGCGAAGTTGGCGGTCATTTCCCGCCGGACCATCCGGGAGATCAGGGCGATCTGCAGGATGGCGATGGTGATGGTGGGGAGCACCAGCCCGCCCCAGGTGGCGAAGCCGGAGGCCGGGAAGATCGGGATCAGCACGGCGAAGCCGGTGAGGAGCATGATGCCGGTCCAGAAGTCCGGCATGGACTGCCCGGCGATGGTCAGCACGTTCACGCCGAGTTCCTTGCCGGTGTCCGGCCGGCGGGACATCCACACGCCCAGCGGGATGGCTACGACGGCGGTGAGCAGGATGGACGCGGTGGCCAGGGTCAGCGTGTACGGCATCCGCTCGGCCACCACCTGCATGGCGGGGGCCTGGAAGGAGTAGGACTGGCCGAGGTTGCCGGTGAGCAGCTGCTGCAGGAAGATCCAGTACTGCTCCAGCACCGGCTTGTTGAGGCCGAACTGTTCGCGGACGGCGTCAAGCTGTTCGGTGGTGGCCAGCGGTCCGGCGTAGGAGACGGCGGGATCGCCGGGGGCCATGCGGATGAGGACAAAGACGGTGGAGACCGTGAGGAATACGGTCAGCAGGCCCTGTCCCAGGCGCTTCAGGATGTAGTTCGTCATGGCTTAGGCCTCCAGCCGTGCATCAACGAGCGGGTAGGAGTTGGTGGGTGCCAGGTTGATGCCGGACACCCGCTCGCGGTGGGCGAGGACGGATTTGGGCACGAACGCCCAGGCGCAGGGCCAGGTGTCCCAGATGGCCTGCTGCGCCACGGCCAGGAGTTCCTGCCGGCGGGCCGGGTCCACCTCGGAGGACGCGGCCTGGATCTTGGCCTGCACCTCGGGGATGACGTAGCCCTGGTAGGTGTCGCGGGTCTTTTCCTTTTCCGGGGTGCCGGCGTACATGCCCTGCATCATCGTGATGGCCAGGCCGGTGGGGCTGCTGAAGCCGTTGCCCAGCAGGTCCCAGTCGCCCTGCTTGCCCTGGCGCCAGGCCAGGATGTTGCCGCCGGGTTCGAACTGCTGCAGCTCGGTCTTCACGCCGATGGCGCCGAACATCTCCACCAGGGCCTCCATCACGGAGGTGTCGGAGGCGAACTCGCCGGTTTCCCAGATGATCTTCAGCGTGAGGTCCTTGACGCCGAGTTCCGCGAGCCGGGCCTTGGCCTTCGCCGGATCGTAGGTGTAGGTGCCGGTCTTGTGGTAGCCGGTGAGGCTGGACGGCGTGACGCCTTCGGCCGCGCTGACGGAGTCCACCAGAACGTCCTTCACCAGCGCCTCGCCGTCGATGGCCCAGCTGAGGGCTTCGCGGACGCGGACGTCGGCCAGCGGGTGGCCGGCGGGCTTGCGGAAGTTGTAGAAGATCTGGTTGAGCCGGAGGCTGGAGGCTTCCTTGAGTTCGACGCCGGGAAGTCCGGCCAGCTGTTCGCGCGAGTCGGGTGTGATGGAGTCGATGATGTCCACCTCGCCGCTGCGCAGCGCGATGACGCGGCTGGATTCCTCGGGGAGGAACCGGACTTCCACGTTCTCCACCTGCGGTGCGGGGCCCCAGTAGTTCTGGTTGCGGGCCAGGCTGTAGGTGCCGGCGCCGCGGTTGAACTTGGTGACCACGTAGGGGCCGGTGCCCAGGCCTTCCTGCAGTTCCTCCGGCCTGTTCTGCGCGGCGGGGGTAATCAGGATCATGCTCATGAGCGAGTCCAGGATGGGGACGGGCTTCTTGGACACCATCTTGAAGGTGCGGTCATCCACCGGCACCACCGCGGGGAATTCGGGGAAGAAGCCGGCCACGAAGGAGCCCTGCACCTGCTGGTACATCTTCAGCGCAGTGGCCACGTCCTCGATTTTGACGGGGCTGCCGTCCGAGTAGCGGATGCCTTCGCGGAGCCGGACGGTCCATTCGGTGGGGCCGGTCATCTCGAAGCGGTCCGCGAGGACCAGGACGGGCTTTGTTTCGGGTCCGATGGCGGTGAGGCCCTGGCGGACGGAGCGCTGCACGGTGACGGCGGCGTCGAACTGGTTGAGCTTGTTGTCCAGGCTGACCAGGGACCGGTTGAGCGCTAGGGTCAGGGTGCTGGGGCCCGGCAGTCCGGTGGGGCCGGCGCAGCCGGCGAGGCTTCCTGTGCCCAGCAGAAACCCTGCCGCGGCGCCGAACTGCAGCAGCCTGCGGCGGGAAATCTCACTTCCTTGAGGAAGAACGGTCATCGTTGACCTCTCGGTTTGTACGGGGACGGCGGCCTGCCGGTTGGCTGCGCCGAATGTTGTCTCCATCACTTTGCCACTCCTGCGCAATTTGCGCAACCCTGCTAGCGCGATTCGCGCAACCGTGTCAGAATGAATGCATCCCGCTCCATATGGAATCGAAATACCCATATGGAACATCAGCCGCCTACGACGAGAGGAGCAATGTGGCTTCCGTATTTGTGCAGGCCGACGATTTCTCCGGCGCCGCCGAGGTTGGCTACTGCTTTGTGCAGCACGGGCTGTCCGCGCAGGTCCTGCTCGGAACGGCCGCTCTTCCGGGAACGCACGACGGCGGCGCCTCCTCGCCGGGTCACGCCACCGACGTGGTGGTCACCGACACCCACTCGCGCGGGCTTGCTGAGGCTGCTGCCGGAGCCCTGGTGGCGGAGGCTTTTTCCGATGGCGCCGCTACGAGCGCGCAGGTTTTCTTCAAAAAGATCGACTCGCTGTGGCGCGGGAACGTCCGCGCCGAAGCGGCCGCACTGACGGGCCTGGGCTACCACGCCGTGGTGGCCGGGGCGCTCCCCCAGCTGCAGCGTTCGGTTCTTGGCGGGAGGCCGTTCGTTGCCGGGACTCCCCTGGCGCAGACGGAGCTGTGGCAGACCGAACTGTCCGCGCCGCCTGCCGATATTCCTACGCTCCTCCGCCCGGAGGATCCGGCCTCGGTGAAGACCCTGGACCTGGCCGCGGTCCGGTCCGGCTCGCCTCCCGCGGAGCTGGCCGGGCTGCTGGATTCCGCACAGCCGGCGCTGGTGGTGGCTGACGGCGAGACCGTGCAGGACCTGGAGCACGTGGTGGACGCCCTGCTGGAGATCGGCTTCAACGCGGGCGGCCGGCAGGTGGTCCTCGTGGGTACGGGCGGAACCGCGGACGCTCTCGCGCAGCGCCTGGCCGCGAAACTTGCGCGAAATGCGCAGTCCGGGGCACCGGCTGAGGCAGCCACCGCGGAACTGCACGTAGGCACCCGGCCGGTGCTCGCCGTCGTCGGCTCCGCTTCCGGAACCGCACAGGCGCAACTGGCCCGGCTGGAGGCTCGCGGTTTCACGGTGGTCCGGCTGCACCCGCTATATGCAGGGGCCACCGGCGCGTACCAGCCGCAGCTCGACGAGGTCCGGCAGACGCTGGCGGCGGGCAGCAATGTGGCCGTCACCCTGGCCGCCGCCAAAGTGGACCCGGCAAAGGCCCCCGGCATCGTCCGGGCGCTGTCCGCCTTCGCGGCCGAGGCAGCCAAGGGAACGAACGCTGACATGATCCTCACCGGCGGGGAGACGGCCCGGGAAGTCCTGGACACCGTCGGCCTCCACCGGCTGGTGCCGCTCGCGGCCGTGCAGCACGGGGCGGTGCTCAGCCGCGCCGAGGACGGAACCCTGGTGGGCACCAAGCCCGGCAGCTTCGGCGATGACCTGGCCCTCCTACAGCTTTACGACGAAATCCGGGAGCGCCGCGGCCCATCCGCGCAGGCTCCCGCCAACACCCTTCCCAGCAAGACTTCCGAACGATCTGGAGCAGAAATGACCACCGAAGCAGCAAGCAAGACCAAGCAGGACGCCCTCCCCTATGTGGCCGTCACCATGGGCGACGGCGCCGGGGTGGGGCCGGAGGTGGTGGTGGCCGCCGTGCTGGATCCGCAGAGCAACGCCGAGTGCCGGCCCGTGGTGATCGGCGACGCGCTGCGCCTGCGCCAGGCCGCTGAGGTCCTGGGCATCGAGGCGGACATCCGGACCATCGAAAAGGTGGAGGACGCGGTGTTCACGCCGGGCCGGGTGAACGTGATCGACCTGGCGCTGCTGCCGGAGGACCTGCCGTGGGGGCAGCTCTCCCCTGTGGCCGGCCACGCCGCGTACGAGTACATCCGGGTGGCGAGCGAGCTGGCGATGGCCGGAACGGTGCAGGCCATCTGCACGGCGCCGCTGAACAAGGAGGCGCTGCACGCGGCCGGGCATATCTTCCCCGGGCACACCGAGCTGCTGGCGCAGCTGACGGGCACGGAGGAAGTGTCCATGATGCTCTCCACGCCCAAGATCCGGGTGATCCACGTGACCACGCACATCGGGCTGATGGACGCGATCCGCAAGATCAACCCGGACCTGGTGGAGCGCACCATCCGCCGCGGGCATGAGGCCCTTGTCCGGGCGGGCATCCCGAACCCGAAGATCGGTGTGTGCGCCATCAACCCGCACGCGGGCGAGAACGGGCTGTTCGGCCAGGGCGAGGAAGCGGAGAAGATCGAACCGGGCGTGAAGGCGGCGCAGGCTGCCGGGATCGACGTGACGGGCCCGTTGCCCGCGGACACGCTGTTCTTCCTGGCCGGCCGGGGCGATTACGACCTGGTGGTGGCCATGTACCACGACCAGGGGCACGGGCCGGTGAAGGTGCTGGGCATCGAGGCCGGCGTGAACATCACGGTGGGCCTGCCGGTGATCCGGACGTCCGTGGACCACGGCACGGCCTTTGACATTGCCGGCAAGGCAATCGCTGATCCGCGCAGCATGGTGGAGGCGCTGCACCAGGCGGCGGAGATGGCCACGCGGCCCAGCGTGGCCGTGTAGCAGCACTGTTTTGTTGGGGGCCGGAACTAGCATGGTAACCACGCCCACGCGAAGGAGACCGGGAATGCTGAGCGCAAATGCCAGGCGCGAGGAGATCTACCACCTCGCCGTCACCACCGGCCTGGCGTCCGTGGAGGAACTGTCGGCCCGGTTCGAGGTGACGGCCTCCACCATCCGCCGCGACCTGGCGCTGCTGAACGGGCAGGGCCGGCTGGCCCGCACCTATGGCGGGGCGATGGCTTTGGGCGCGCACCCGGAGGCGTCGCTGCGGCAGCGCACGGGCGAGGCGTTTGAGCAGAAGCACGCCATCGCCCGCTGGGCGGCGTCCGTGATCCGGCCCGGGGAGAACATCCTGCTCGACGCCGGCTCCACCGTGGGTGCCCTGGCGCACGAGCTGCGCGGGTTCGAGAAGCTGTCCGTGACGACGCCGGGCATCAACACTATGCAGGAGCTGGCCGATTCGGAGGGCATCGAGGTGGACTGCCTGGGCGGCCGGCTGCGGAGCCTTTCGCAAAGTTTTGTGGGTCCGCTGGCTGAGGCGGCGCTGGAGCGGATGAGCTTTGACCGCGTGTTCCTGGGCGCCGACGCCGTCACCGCCGAGGACGGCATCTGCGAGGCCGACCACGCCCAAACCCGGCTCAAGGAGCTCATGGCCCGGCGCGGCCGGGAGGTGTATGTGCTGGCGGATTCGTCGAAGCTGGGCCTCCGGCCCTTCCACGCGTGGGCGCGGCTGGCGCTGCCCTGGACGCTGGTGACGGACGACGGCGCGGATGCTGGGCAGGTTGCGAAGTTCAGGGATGCTGGAGTGGAGGTAGAGGTGGCGGATGTCGTACCGGGTGGCTGAGACTGTCGAAACGTACCTACGGATTACCGCCGATGATCCGTTACTGAGAAGTGAGCTTCTTTATCTTTCCTGTAATGAATCTTGAGCGCGGAAACTCGAGAGGGGCTACTTGTCGAGAGGATCTAAGACAGTTGCACTAGGCAGGTTCATGTTGTGAGCTACATGGTCTGGTTGCGAGAAAAAATCGAGCTGATTTACACGCCATCGCCCGCGTCTGTCTTTTTGACCTTGACTGCTTCTTCAAGATTCGGCCCCATCCCCTTCCCACGGCGCATCCTCAAACGAACGCGTTTTACGAAATATTTGAACCTCTCGAAATAGAGGTGCCAACCCACGGTCCTTTCACTTGGATTGAGAGGTATGGGTTTCAGCCAGTCTTCAACGGGGCGGTTCCACCATTGGTCTTCATCGTCCAGTAGCCCATCCTCGCGGTCCTTGGTCTCCATAAGCAGGTTGATAAACAGGTTGTCCGTTGCATGAGGGGCCAACAGCCTGTGGTAGTGGGCCGCGACAACACTGCCCAAGACATGCACAGTTTGATCCAATTGATTACCCCAGTTGTCTTCTCGTTCGGATTCCTCTTCAAATTTAGGATCGAAGGTCATCCCACCAAGAGTTACGATGCGCCGGCATAGAAAGTCGATTAATAGCTTTACGTCTTGGTTATGGATAGTTGGCTCAGTGTTTAGAGCTAACAACATGTCTGCAGAGAAAAGTACAAAGCGATCTTCGTTCGCCTCAGCTCTTCTGCCAGCAAAGATGTTGATCGTAAAGCGCCGTGCAGCGATGAGGAGCTTCTCATACTCAATGCGTTCAAGCTCCCGTCGCTGGTTGCGCCATTGAATGACACGGTCAGCCACAAATACAGAAAAGGCCACAAAGGCGGCGATTGAGGCAGCGACTACCGGGGCGTCGTTAGAGGGCATGTCCAGAGGATACACATACCCGTGATTCCTTTTTTATTTCATGATCATGCCGACCCTGCCCGTTTACACGACGGCGTCGTTCGAGATTCGCGATGGGGGCCGGCAGTGGTGGCACTGGCATGCCACGGCAGCTCAAATTTGGCCGGCCCCGTGGTGCTGGGAGCCCTCGGCGCTCCACCGGTTGCTTCGTCCTGAACGAAGCCCCAGCCATGACTGCCCGCGGAATCCGTGACAGCGGCGAACACTATTGATCCGCGAACAGGCTCCCCTCCCCGGGTGAGACCCTTGGCGGTGGGACTTTGACACAGCAGGCCGGCGGCAAGGGAGCCAACCAGGCAGTGGCCGCTGCACGTTTGGGCGCCAGGACGAGGATGATCGGAGCTGTGGGCGATGACGCCTCCGGCCGCCTGATGCTGGAGGCGCTTTCCGGCGCGGGAGTGGACACCACTGATGTGGCGGTGCTCGACGGCGACGCGACGGGTACCGCGCTCATCGTGGTGGACGCCGACGGCGAAAACCAGATCGTGGTCTGCCCCGGGGCCAATGCTGCGTTTTCGTTGGAGAACGTGGAGTTTACGCCCGACGAGACGGTGCTGTGCCAACTCGAGGTGGGCCTGCCCGTGGTGCTGGAAGCCGCCCGGCGTTCCTCCGGTTTCTTCGTCCTGAACGTGGCCCCGGCGATGGACCTGCCGGCGGAGCTGCTGGAGCAGTGCGACCTCGTGATCGTCAACGAGACCGAGTACCAGCTGATTCCGGCACTGGCCGAAGCCAAGCTTGTCGCGGTGACCTACGGGAAGGACGGCTCGGCGATGTTCGAGCGCGGGCGGAAGGTGGCCGGGGCCCCGGCGTCCGCGGTGACGGTGGCGAACACGATTGGGGCGGGTGATGCGTTCTGCGCGGCCCTGGTGCTGGCGGTCCGGGCTGGGCTGGACTACTCCACGGCGCTGGCGGCGGCCAATGCGGTGGGGGCCGATGCGGTGGGCGATCCTTCGTCGCAGCCGGCGTTGGGTCCGCTGGCACAATATGTTGGCCGGAATACCAACCACACACCCCTCGGGCAATAGGCTTGCTCCGGGCCCTGCATTGCCGCGGCTACGGGCCGGCAACACCCCTCCATGCGTCGTGGCAGGATGGTGGCGTGACTACCAACATTCGGGGCAGGGCACCGAACCAAGAATGGGTACTGATGTATCGTCGTGGCCTCGGCCGGCGCCAAATAGCGGAGTTAGTTAAAGCAGCACCGGCTACAGTTGGCTACCACCTCGGCATCGCCCGAAAGACTGATCCTGGCCTGCAGGCAGAGCATCAGGTGGCAGCGGGTAGAAAGCCCTCAAAAGTCACGGTACAGGGCCTGGAGCGTATGCAGCAGCTGCTCGCTTTCGTGCAGGAGACGGGGCGTTACCCATCAAGGCACAGCGGGACCAAATCAGAGCGCACCCTGGCGGCGTGGCTGCAGCGCAGGCGCCAAGAGGCCCGGACAGGAGCCCTGCCACCAACATTTCGGGACGGCCTGGCTGTGCTGCCCGCTTGGCAGACAGCGCCTCGTGCCGAGGCGGACGAGAGTCGCTGGCTGGAGCGACTCCAGGCCCTGGCCAGATACCGGGCAACCGGCCACGAGTGGCCGAGGCACAAGGCGTCTGTTTCCGGCGAAGAGCATGAGCTAGGAGTCTGGCTGCACAGTCAGCGGTACAAGCTCCGGAACGGTGAGCTCAACTCGGAGAAGACCGACATGTTGGACTCAAACCTGCCGGGGTGGCGGGTAGGGAGAAAGCGTGGCAGACGGCCGCTGATAGATGGCTGAATAAGAAGGGACTTATAGCGCCCCTCTATACCCGATCCAGGTGTTCCGCGAGGAACACCCAAATGAAATTTGAGCATCGCGTGACCGCACGCAGTCTGCGGTTCTTGGGGTATCTAACGAGCCGCATGGGCGAAGCATTCGGAGGCAGAGATCGAACTCGGGTCGCTTGGAGTCCTTGCTGCCTGAGGCCTTCTCGGTGAAAATCCGATCGCAGCCAGCGTCCTGAAGCTCATTGATCTGGCGGACCAGAATCTGGTCGCTGCGCGAGACGCGCGCGTAGCCGATGTCCGTGTCTCTCCACGATCTTTCGGTGGAGAGCTCCGATGTTCGGCGTCTGAGAGCTCAGGGCTCAAAAGTGTCAGTGTTGAACAAGCCCGGGGTCGACGCCTGGTCGACCTTGTCTCTCATGTTATCTAGCGTTTGCGACAAACCAATTCTGAGAGACCGACAATGTCGGCGTGTCCTGCGTAACGACAGGGGTACAGACCCGCCGCCGGAGCTGAGTCGCAGACGCTCGTTTGCGGAGACCCATTCGTCAAGGCTTCAAGCAGGAATACATGACTACGGAATACTGCTCATGCCATACAGTGCTGACATAGCAACACTCGTAAGCGGCACGTACTCAGGTGGTGGTCATGTCTTCTCGCAGCCATAAGCAGCTCAACGTAAGCGCTGGTGGCCCTGAGCCGTTAGCGCGACCCACCGAAGACGAGTGCTGGGCCGACTTCTGGGCAGGTGTTGCAGCTATCTGGATGACCCTCCCCTTGGAAGTGCAGCAAGATTATGCCCGCCGGTTTCCGCCGCCGGAGCAGGTCGCAAGCCGAAGGTTCGTGGTTCAGTCTGTCCTGTCTCTTGGCTCCGACAGGCCATAACTGTCCGAAGCCCGGCGTAGGGTTCTCACCATGACAAGCAACGGCGACGATTTGGACTCTGGCGGGATCCGGGAGGCGATCTTTCAGACAGAGGAGAACATGAATCGCTGGTGTCCGTCAAGCGGGGAGAACGTCGGCTCGATGATCGAGTTCCGCGGCACGGATGAGTGGCACATCGTGTGCCCTACGTGCGGGACCCGATGGGCCGGAGGGAGCACCGTGCTCAACGACCACAACCTACCGGGTTCCCGATGAGCCCCCTTTAATGACGGGGAGATCTCGATCGCGTGAGATGGCGAAGTGATGGGCACAGCATCTCACCGACCGCGTTCAGCGACTTTCGGACACGAACATGCCGGCTGGTTACCCGCGACGCCCCTGACGGACGAGGACAAGCCGCAAGGTCGAACGCATCACGTGCTGGCAGCACTATGGTCGAAGAATGACGACTCAAAGCACGCGGATCACCCTCGATACGAACTTGTGGTCCACGCTGGATGATGGGTCACTTCCCCGGTTGGAGACCCTCCTTGAAGAACTGGACCTGCAGGTGCAGGTATTGCCCAGCACACTGCTGGAGATCATCGACATCCCGCTCGAGGAGGTCCGCAGGAAACTGGTGGCCGGCCTTGCCAAGGGTTCCAGGAGAACGCGCGTTCGTACCGAGGCGGATCTGTTCGCTGAGGAAGTCGTAGAGCTCATCAGACGCACTCATCCTGAGTGGCTTCGCCGGATTCCTGACCGTGCCGAGGTGGAACGTCTCCGGACCTTCTGGTTGAAGAAAATCTGGAGGCAGGCTCTGGAGGACTCCACGCCCCTGCATGAGCATCAACGAGGCCAGTCCCGCATGAGGGATCACATCGTCGAAGGCCAGAAGCAGAACCGCAGAGGGCTGTTGGAGGAGAAGTTCAAGGTGGGCGACCTCACCGAGCTTCACGGAAAGGATGATCCGGAGTCGGACAGGGCTTCCCTTCACAGGAACCTGCCCGGATGGGACCGCTCCACCAGGGCGCTGTGGCGACTCAATCTCGCGCACGTCACTTGGTACGAGCTGGGAGTGATCGGTCCTCGAGCCCGCATCACTGGCGAGGACCGCACCATGACCGACTGGATCGAGCCTTGGGTGGACCTCGGGAAGCTGCGGTCCAGCCCGGAGAGCTTCGTAAACATGTGGCTGGATGAGGCCCGCGTTGCTGATGTCCCTCGAAATTGGCTGAACTGGGCAATCAATTTTGTGCAGCTGACAGCCAAGGTCGGCCAGGGCAACCCGGTGGATGCTCAGCACGCGTCCTACTTGGTCGACTGTGACCTGTTCCTGACCGCAGACAGGCGCTTCGTCGAGGTCCTGGAACGCGTTCGCGAGGACGCTCCATTTTCCTTTGCCGAAACGGTCCTGGTGGATGGTGACCGCGGGAAGCCCACAGCAGAGCGGATTGAGCAGGCCCTGTCTCACGTCGCCCAGGCGAGGGACTCTCATTGACGCTCGACGCGCCGTTCAGTTGTCGAGGCGCAGACGGAGCCCGCTGGCGTCCGGGAGATCAGCACTGATGCCTTGACCCTCTGGTGGTGCTTGCCTGAACTAATGGAGCAGGAAAAAGAGAGCCCCGACGAAGAGCGCGATCGCGCATCCCCGTCCGGGCTCAAGGTGGTGCTCGGCAGCCAGACGGTGCTCGTCGGGCGCAGCGCCGGCTGGGCCGGTGCGGGTCTTAGGCAGCCATCCGAAGCCGCCGATGGCGCGAATCCGCACGGGGGCCTGCAGCTCCAGGTGCTTCAGCTTGCCGTCGAGCACCTCGAGCGCCCGCTCCAGCTGGGCCAGGCTGCACTTGTGGTCGTCGTTACTCATCGTGCTGCTCCTTTCTGGTCGGGAAGGAGCGCGTGTCGTCTTTCGAGGCCAGATCCGGATCGGCTGTGCCGATCTGAAGAGCCGCCCATCAGAAAAGAAAGGAGCCGGTAACCGGGCCCCTGCCTGCTGCCGGGTTGATTGTGCCGACGTAGACTGTGAACAGTGACCGGCGGAAGGAGGAGGGATGAAAAAGGTCAAGTACACAGCGGGTCTGGTCAAGCGGGCAGCGACAGCCAAAACCGAACATCTCGGCCTCTCGTTCAAATCCTTTGAGATAAGGCCGGCCATGAAGCCGGTCAAGGTGGACGACCGGGTTATTGCCGAGCAGGTGGCAGCTTCGATGGCCATCGAGGATCGTGCAGTCCAGCCGGAGCACATTGTTGTGGAATCCACTGAGGAGTCGAGGAAGGCTCTCGCAGACGTACTCTCGATCCGCATGCGGGACCGGAACCGCCGTCAGCCGCCGGACGATGACGTGGCGGCTTGGTGAGCCCAGGCTACGACAGCACACCGGTCGATCCTGAGGACGCGACGGCGTTCGTGGACGGAGTGTCTTTCGACACCAAACTGCAGGTATATGAGGCCGAGGCCAATGCCATTTCCGCGGTTCAGGCAGAGATGATGTCAGCCATAGGCGAGGGTGCAGTCACTGCCATCGACTTGTCCACGCACGGCATCCTCGAGTCCCTCCATAAGAACTGCT
The DNA here is from genome assembly GCF_033142195.1 of Arthrobacter sp. B10-11. NCBI lineage: Bacteria > Bacillati > Actinomycetota > Actinomycetes > Micrococcales > Micrococcaceae > Arthrobacter > Arthrobacter sp. B10-11. Next base: position 294,694 of record NZ_JAWMTH010000006.1, on the reverse strand, counting down.
ACTCCCCGATCTGGAAATGGGCAGGAAAGATCAGGACCCGGGAGGTCACCATCGGTGTTGCTCCGGAGCAGATCCGCGAGCAGCTGGCCGCTGAGGTCGGAAATATCAGGTTCTGGGTAGAACAGGATCAGATGGACCCGGGTTGGGTGGCGATGACCGCGCATCACCGGCTTGTCAAAGTGCACCCCTTTGTGGATGGAAACGGGAGAATTACGCGCCTGTTCGCCGATCTGCTGCTGTTCAGCCTCACCTTGCGGTACACCTTCGACTGGCAGCCGGCCCTGGAGTCGCATCTGTACTTCGAGGGGTTGAGGGAGGCGGACCGTATTCTGGACGTTGGTACCCTTCTCGATACAGTCGGGCTCATCGACCTCGAAGGTTAGGGGTCCTGTACCGACGGACAAAGAAGAAGGAGCCCCGACGCCGGGGTTTCTTCCTCTTGCGTCCGGGCTCAGCAACTGCTGTTCAGAGTGGCAAATCCGGTTGGCCGCGCGCCGCACGCCTTCATCACGTCGGGCCCGCAGTGCGGCAAGATGGGTCTGTGATGCGCCGTAAACCTAGTGCCAAAGTCGGCAGTGCAGGCCTGACTCACACACGTCTTGCTGTCGAGGATGAGCTCGGATGGCTTTTTCGCGATCAGCCCACCGAGGATTACGGTATCGATGCTCACGCGGAGCTCGTGGACGGTGAGGATGTCCGTGGCCGGCTCCTGGCTCTCCAGATCAAGGGCGGCAAAAGCTGGTTCAGTGAACCCGGTCCCGGTGGCTGGTGGTTTCGCCCTGACGCCGCACACGTCCGCTACTGGACGAACCACTCGCTGCCGGTTGTTGTTGTCCTCTACCACCCTGAGACCAAGCAATGCTACTGGCAGCTTGTGAATCGCGAGACGCTCGTCGAAACATCGACCGGCGGATGGAAGCTGCTCGTGCCAGCTGCGCACTTGCTTGATGAGACAGCCCGAATTCCGCTCAAGGATGCTGCGGCCGGCGATCCCTATGTTCTCCGAATCCGCGAACTCCAGCTGGCGAGACCCTGGATGGAGATGCTCGCGGGTGGTACGCGGCTTCTGGTTGATATGGAGGAATGGATCAACAAGTCTTCGGGCCGCGGTTCGATCTCGATTGGCATCGATCACGAGGACAGTCATGACCCAGAGGAACTTGTCACCTGGCAGTTCTTCGTGGGGCCAACGAGTTACTCTGATGCGGTAGCGAAGCTTTTTGCCTGGGCCGACCTCGATGTCCACGAGGAAACCTATGACGATCCGGAGTACGACCAGTACGAAGCGGAGTGCTCGATTTGGGATGAGGCTGATCAATTTTTCACCGAGTCGTTTGATGACTGGAGACGCGGGCGCATTGCAACCGGTATCCGTCCCTTTAAGAACGCCGAAGGTGAAGTTGACTACTTCCGCCTCGAACTGACGCTCAACGATCTGGGCAAGGCCTTCTTGGTGGTAGACAAGTTCGCCACCGAGGGTGATCGGCAGCTGACAATCGACCACTAGCCGGCATAGGTCCGTGACGGCGACATCGTCCGCGTGAAGTCACCGGACCGCGTAGACTCTGACCATCATGATCAGCCCGTTGCCGTCAGGCGCGGGCTGATTTTCTTGGCCGATGGAGGCTCCCCGTTCTCGGCAGGGCTGCTCTCAGTTCTTCGACTGGTTCGGGACGAGGTGGTGCGGCCCGACGAATCCGACATGCACCTTTTTGGTCGCGCCGCCCGTGTCGTCGTAGAAATAGACTCGCGGGGCGAGGCTGCCGCCGCCCTCGGAGATCTTCAGATGCGCGAGCATCGTGGTCTCGCCCGAGGGATCCACTGCAGGGTCGACTTCGAAGTCACGCGTGCCCTTGAACTTTCCGCCCGTCTGAACGCCCTCGCTCTCAGTCATCGACAGCTTCTTGGTCGAGGCCGGCCAGCCGAGCAGGGGGCCCGAGGCACACCATTCCCAGAACCCGCCCTTGTCCCATCCGGCAGCCCGCTCCTGGGCGTAGGCCGCGAGGGCGCGCAGTCCGCGCCACGTCTTGTTGCCCCAGTTGTAAGCCTCGGGCGCGGTGTCGATGTCCTCGAGCTCACGGACCGCGGACTCCGGCAGAGCGAGCCACTCCGAAAGGTACATCTGGGCCGCCATCACGGCTTCCGAGGCGTACTGCACTTCATCCGGTACCGACGCTCCATCGGAGTGCTGCGTCCCCCAGAGGACATCGGCCAGTCCGAGGCTGATCAACTCGTCCTTGAGCCTTGCCAGATGGCCGTTGGCGCTCGCAAGCTCCTTCTCCAACGAGCTCTGCTCGTCACGGGCCAACTCGAGCTCGAACTCCCAGTGATCACGGGCATCAACCAGCTCCTTCGCCGGGACCATGCCGTCGAGTGCGTCCGCCGGCAGGCCGCTCTGCACACCGAAGACTCGGAAGGCATCGGGCACACGACGCCTGGTGGAGAGCTGCGCGACGGAGTAGACAATGCGGTCGACCGTGCCTGCCCGCGACTCTTCGAACCGCGTCCGGAGGTAATAGCGGTGACGCCACCCGTCAGCGTCCCTGGTGACGATGCCAGGCGCGTAAACCCGCACGCCGCCATCCCAGATCGCGAGGGATCCGAACTCGTTCCGGAACGCTGCGACGGCACTGCGCTCAAGGGTGATGACGGTGGCGACACCCTCGGCGCGCGCGGCAAGACCCCCCGCTATGCGCAACCAGGAGCCATCATGCTCGCCGAACGGCTCTGAACAGACGATAACGGGAAGGGTCCGGTCCGGCTTCGCAAGCATCTCGGCCAGGATGTCGATCCCGTTCGAGGGCACGGGCAGAGGTTCGGTGAGGATTGGGCTCCCGCCGAGGTGGGGCTTCTCGACGGCGGTCAGCAGGTCGTGCACGATCTTCGGCCGCCCCACTGTGACCCGGCGGGCGAGGTCGTCCGAGGACATACTCAATTCAACGAGGGCATAAACCCCGTCCCCGTCGGCGACGACCCGGATCACGGTCGTCCAGTCGGTCGGGTCTGCGGGGAGCTCGTCCGTCACGGTGACTTCGAAGGCTTCCGGGCCGATCGACCGGAGCAAGACGTCACGGTGCCGGCTTTGGGAAACGTCGAACTCGGTGCGCCCCTCGACCATCGGCACAGGCTCGGAAGTCTCCTGGATCCACCCTGCGACCAAGATCTTGAGCCGTTCGACCACAGCCCGAGGATCCGGGCCCGATGTGTCCGACCACACCGCTCTATAGAGAACACTCATGCAGCCGACGCCCCCGCTTCCCCTGAGAAGCGCCCGGTCGGCTCCTCTTCATCTATGAGATGACTCTATATCCATGAGATGGCTCTACTGGGGTCCTCCGACATGACATCCACGTTCGCTGGCTGCGACCGTGATCGACAAAGTTGAATCGCGCTGCCTTCGATCCTCTACCCGTCCGAAGGCAGGCCTAGCTGCAGACGCAGCCGGCGTGCTTCGGCCTCCACTTTTGCCAGCCGGGCCTCGGCCTTCCTGCGTTCGGCGTCCGTGTGCGTGACCGCGACCTTCTTCGTGTCCGGCCTGCGGGTCAACCAGCCGATCCTCTGGTATCCGGTGATGCGCCGGGCGTAGCGGCACGTGCTGCACTCCTGCTCGGGCTCGGGCGTCTGCCAGCGCAGGTCCACCATCTTGCGGATGTGGTCGCGCTCCGCTCCTTCCCTGGGCCACCCGGTGTGGCCTTCCGCCGACCATATCGCCTCGAACTCGCTCCGTATCAAGGCGGTGCGGGCCTCGGTGGCCAGCTTCGGCCCGTCCTCGGGCTTCCAGCCCACCTCAGCCAGGACGGGCTCGTGCACGTGCCCGCAGGCGAGCCGGACCCGCCAGAACGCCCACGAGTGCGGCTCGGGCCTCCTCGTCTTGGCCCAGGTTTCGGCGTCGATCCCAGCGTAGGGACACTCCTCCGGGTCCGGCGGGATTTCCTCGACACACGAGTCGATCCACTCGACGACGTCGCGGTACACCTTCTGCACTTCGCCGTGCTCGTTCGGGCACCAGAACTCGCTCGCGGGCAGACGGCGCTCAGCCATCGGGTCGAGCCAGCGCCGGGCGTCCGGGTAATCGTCCTCCCCACGCGTGTAGAGCTCGTGCACGCAACCGCACTCCAGCTGGACTTGCCAGCGGTACATGTCCTTGGCCTTGGGCACGAAGACCGGCCAGAGGACTGGTTGGTAGCGGCGATGGAGAGCCTCGGCGTTCTCCTCGAACTCCTTCAGCGCCTGCATCTGGGGACGGGCGCGGCCCGGCACCCGGGTCAGCAACGAACCCGGTGCAGCCACAGGTGCATACTGTGAAGTCCCGCCTGTGCGTGAAGGACCGGTCTGATTCAACTGAGTCATCGTCGTCCAGTCTGCCAGATGTAACCGACGCGGAAATACTGGGACGGAATGAGGCCCGAACAGGAGACGCTCAACGGTCAGTTCCGGTTCAGGCCGCCCTTCCTCGTGCCGAGGGCGAACTTGAAGTGGCTCTCGGTCTCGTCGATCACCCGTGTCGGGGTGGCAGGATCAAACACTCTGAGAGTCGAGTAGCGGAACGTCGTCGGATCCAGGCCGCGCAATTCGACGTTGCCCCCGTGCCCGTTCGCCGCGTACGCGCCCCAGCGCTGGCGGATGCTCTCCACCCCGTCGGCCTTGCCAACGTACTGCCGGCCATCCAGCATGTCGGTGATCAGGTACACACCCACGACCGATGACAGGGCTGTCCGCCAGGCGGCGTACCGGTGGTCGCGCATCACAGCCTGCAACTGGGCGTGGTCCAGGACGAGGCGGTCGAAGCCCGGGAACGGAATGGGCTGTGCGTCCGCGATCTCCATCACGGGATAGTTTGCTGCCGTGGGGCCGTTGAGCCGCCAGGTACGTGGAGACTTCCAACCGATCACGAGGCGGTTCCTCAGATCGGCCAGAAGGTCCGAGACCACAAGGTCGAACGTGCGGAGAGCGCCGTCGTTCGAGACCTCACCCCGATTCTCCAGGGCCGACCATAACCGGGCACGGTCGCCGCCTTCACGGATGCACACGATCCAGATCCTGGGCGGATTGGCGGGGAAGATTTTTGGTTTCATTGACTGCTGCGAGGTGTATCGCAGGATCTCGGCGTCGGTGGAGTCAGCATGGATGCCTGGCAGACCAGTGTCCTCGTGTTCACGCACGAAGGCGTGGCGGATCACTTGGGCATCAGCAGGGGCGATGCCGGCGCTCCGGAGGATCGCGTCAAGAGTCAGGGTCATTCGAGCACCAAGGCCCCGAACTCTTCGCGGAACCTCGCCGCATCATCTCCGACTTCGCTCTCCGGCCCGTACTGGTAGGTGACCATTCGAACATTGGACCCTTCGGTGCGGTTGTAGAAGTAGCTGGTGTAGTGTGCATTCTTCGGAGCCGCCCGAAGCTGGACAAAATGCCCGACCCGAAGCGGCGACAGAGAGCCGTCCCGCACAAGGTAAAGCTCGCCGTCTAGCATGGCGTCGCCGACGTGGAACTCCTTGGACACAAAGGGCGAGCGGGTGCCGACGGCGACCTCCGCGGATTGGACGTAGCCATCTTTCACACGCCGCGCGGCTCCGGCTCGGACCAGAGGCAACTGCGCCCACACATTCCCCAGGATCCGGCGGATATCGCGGAGATCGGATACAAGCGAGTCGATTCTTATTTGTCGCTCGTCATCCGACACGTGCCCTCCGTGTCCTTGCCAGCGGTTCCGTTTCTGAACTACGTCGTTGAACTTCCTGGCGATCTCCTTCGAGAGCAAGCGCTCGATGGCAGGCTCACGAAGGCCGCTGAAGACCGCGCGCACGCGTGCTGTCTCATCCGGGTCATCGCTGAGCAGCGCGGTCCGGAGGGTCTTCGACGTGTTCTCGACAATGACCATCCAGGTACCCAGCGAGGCACGCTCGATCCCGATGCCATGTTTGAGGAGTGTGCGTCGAATCGCGCTTTCCACCTCGGCGCTGCGGCCCGGGTCGCTTCGGCAGGCTGAGAGTAGAACGGTCGCATGAAAGACTACCAACGCTTCCCAAGCGTGGAGGTATGCCTGCAGCTTGTCCCCGGGCGATGAGGCGGTCTCGGCGGTCCACAGGGCTGATGCCACCGGGAATGGCAGCTCTTCGAGCCATCCGACAAGTGAGTCGTCGAACACCTTGGCGAACTTGTCCACCGCGGCCTCGGCGTCTTCAAGTGAAGCCCAGATACGTTCTCTTTGGCTGCTCAGCTCATCCTGGAACGAGGCCAGACGGTCGTCTGCTTCAGCCAGCGATCGCTGCACATCCAGGGCCGGGACCGGAACGACGAGCTCGTCAGCCCAGCTCATCAGCGAATTCGCGTCCGAACGGAGCATCTTGAAGCTTTGCCCGGTACTGCTTGCTTCGATGGCACTCCATCGGCTTGCGATCCCCTGCTCCGAATTGAGCCACGCTGCAAGGAATCCCGGATCCAGGCGGGCCTGGTCAACGCCGCAGGTGAGGATCCTGCCGCTGGCGTCCATGTCCGGAACGCCCGCAGACGCCCGGCCGCTTCGCGTGGTCGGCACGAAGATCCGTCCCCAATCCGCGTCCTGCGATGGATCTGCCAGCTCAGGCTTAGCCTCGAGGAGCCCGGTGAGCCGCAGTGCCTGCCATCCTCTAGAGCGGATGTCTTTCGGAACGCTCCGCGAGTCGTCGCGCAGGAGGTGCCCGGGATCCAGGTCGATAAACTCTTTAGGCCCTTCAGTAAGGGCGACTCCTGATCCCTGTCCGTACCGGGAGTCGAGCTCTCCTTGGTCAATTACGGTGTCGGCAAACGTCGTGACACGCCATGACAGGGTCTGTCCACTGGGTGTGGTTCGTGAGACGCGCCCTTCCCGGCGAATGAACTTCTGCAGAGTGACGCTGCGGTTCCGCGGACCCTGTTTGCCGGTCCTGAGGCCGGACTCGAGTTCGCGGAGCGCAGTCTCGAGGATCCTCCGGCGACGCTGCTCTGTGGAGTACTGCGTCTGGAAGTCGGCGACAAACGCCTTGCCGCGCCCGGCCTCACCCTCCCTGTTGCTGAAGGTCAGCAGGTACAGAGGAACTGACGTGTTCGGCGCAAGTCCTTCCGGGAGCCGGGTCACTGACTCGAGGAAACCTGCTTCGAGCACGCGTCGCCGGACCTTGGCGGTAGCACCCTTGGCACTGAGCGCGCCTGGATGGACGAGTGCCGCCACCCGACCGCCGCCCTCCGAAGGCGCGCGAAGCTTTTCCAGCGCGAGCGAGATGAACAGCCACGTGCCGTCTTTGTGTTCGGGCAGCCCGAAAGTGAATGCACCGCCTCTCCGCCGGGTTTCGACTGGCCCGCTGGAGCGCCTCCAGTTCAGAGCCCACGGCGCGTCGACGATGACCAGGTCGGCAGCAAAGTCCTTGAAAACATCCACGGCGAGTGTGTCCCCGACCGCGATCTCGGAATCGGGCACAGCAGCAAAGCGGTTCCGCCCCTCAACGACCACAGACTCCGAGATGTCCTGGCCACGGTAGCGTGCCTGCACGCCTGCAGACTGGAGCGCTTCGACAAGGAGCGACCCGGCGAAACCCGTGCCGGCCGCAGGATCCCAGATGTTAACGACTTCATGAGCTGGGTCGAGACGACTGAGACAGCTCACAGCAAGGATTCGTGCGAGCGAGGAACTGGTCGTGTGCTCTTCGGCGAAACGTGAGCCACCGCGAACGGGAATCGGACCTTCCTCCGTGTTGGCGAGGAGATGCTCGACCGCGGGATGCGGTCCTTTTGGTCTCATGTATTGACGCTCATCACGGACGCTCCGCGGGTGAAGCATCATCTTCGCCGCCCTCGGTCTCGTCAGTCACCCGGAGCCGACGCGACTGGTAGAGGTACTCACCGATCAGCCGAATGAACTCGTCAGCGCGATCGTTCTCGCCGATCAATGCCTCCGTGAGCTTCCCGAACGCGCCCTCATTCAATACGGCCGCATCGGTGAGCGTCTCACGCAGTTCCGGGGAAGACATGAACTGATCTAGGGCGTTGTGATCGATCTGGTCGGCGATCCGGGGGTCCTCCTCGGCCATGCCGGCGGCGGCGACGATGAAGCCCTCGATCTGCGGGTCGGCGAACTCGGCACCGAACAGTGCGTTGATCCGGGCCACCACCTGCGACAGCAACTCCTCCTGCGGGTCCTGACCCGAGACCCCCGACCCCACCCCGGTGATGCCACGCAGACCCGGCGTGTCCTGGTCTCCGGACAGACCAATCTCGGCTTTCCCCTGGTCGATCTGCCGGACGCGTCGCAGCTCGAGCCCCGACACGTCGACATCCACCGTGGTCCCATCCGAGGGCAGGAGGCGGGTCAGTTGGCGCAGGAACTCGGCGAGCTTCTCCAGGTCACTGGTGCCGTAGTCGACGACCTGCGACATAAAGTCGTACAGCCGCACGTACGAGCCGCAGTCCTTGCGGAACGTCCGCAGTTCGTCGAGCGCCTGGCTGTCGTGCTGCTCGCCCGCTTCCGCCCACCGGCTCGCGAACTCGTCGCGCGCGGGCGTTACGGCGGCCACGAGGGCTGCGTGGGACTGGGTCGGGGTCCACCATGCCCTGGCGTAGCGCTCCACGTCCGCCGGAGTGTAGATCCGCGCCTGTGAGAGCTTTGTTGCGAGCCGGTGCACGAGGTTCGGATCAGTCTCCGTTTCAACGTAGGCCTCGAGGTAATACGCGAGGAACGCCTCCCGGATCTCGCTCGGATCGTTGACGAAGTCGAGCACATATGTGCGGTTCTTCAGCTCTCCCGAGGGTGCACGGTATGTGCGGTTCAGCCGTGACAGCGTCTGTACCGCGTGGACATCCGGGAGGCGCTTGTCGACGTACATGGCGCACAGCAGCGGCTGGTCAAAGCCGGTCTGGAACTTGTCCGCCACCAGCATCAGCCGGTACTCCGGGCGGCGGAACTCCTTCGCCAGGTCCGAACCGAGGCCGGGGTTCATGGACGCCTCTGTGACGTCGACCAGTCCGTACTCGTCGTCACTGATCTTGTCGCTGAACGCGACGATGGACTGGTAGCCGTACCCCCTCTGCGCCAGGTACTTATCCACCTCTACTTTGTACCGCACGGCCGCCTGGCGGGAATCGGTAACGACCATGGCCTTTGCGTGCCCGTCGAGGAGATGGGCGACGTTGGCCCGGAAATGCTCGACGATGATCTCGACTTTCTGGCCGACGTTGGTCGGGTGCAGCTTCGCGAACCGCATGATCTTGCGCGTCGCCGCTTGAGGGTCCACGAGCCTGTCCTCGTCTCCGGCTTCGTTTTCAGTGATGCTGGTGACGATGCCGTCATCACCGCGTTGCTCGATCTCGAACGCCGTCCTGTAGGTCTGGTACCCCCGCAGCACGTCGAGGATGAAGCCCTCTTCGATAGCCTGGCGCATTGGGTATACGTCGAACGAGACCGGCTTGCCCTCGTCATTGCTCCGCCCGAAGAGTTCCTTCGTCTTCGCCTTGGGCGTCGCCGTGAACGCCAGCAGTGACACATTCCGAGCGCCGGCGCGCGCCGCGGTCTCCTGGGCGATCTGCTGCTCACGAGCCACGTCGGATTCGACCATCTGGTTGACGATGTCCTGGCTGTCCAGCTCGTCTTCGTCGGTAAGCTGACCGCCTTGGGTGAGAACCTTCTTCAGATCCGCCGCCGTCTTGCCCGACTGCGAGGTGTGAGCCTCGTCGACGATAACCGCGAAGTTCCGGTCGCCCAGCGTCGTCTCCAGCAGCCCCTTCAGATACGGGAAGGTCTGGATTGTGACCACGATGATCAGCGCTGACCCGGTCAGCGCGTCCAAAAGTGCCCGCGACTTCGAACCGCCGGAGCGCCGCACTGCTGAGGAGTCGATTACAGCCACGGTCCCGACCGTGTCGTCGACCTGCTCCACCGCCTGCTGTAGCTGAGCATCAAGGACCCGGCGGTCCGAGACGATCAGGACCTTGTCGAAAATCTTCTCGTTCGCCTGGTCGTGGAGCCGGGCCAACCGGTGCGCGGTCCACGCAATCGTATTTGTCTTCCCCGAACCCGCAGAGTGCTCGATCAGGTAACGACGCCCCGGGCCCTCTTCGGTGATCGCGCCGACGAGCTTCGTCACCGCACACCATTGGTGGAAGCGCGGGAACATCAGCGTCGTCGAGCGTTTGATGCGGCCGGTGACCGGGTGCTCGTCGGCTTCGGTCTTGACGAACATCTGCGATCCCAGGATCGCCAGCCAAGTGTCGCGCTGCAGGATGTCCTCCCACAAGTACGACGTGGAAGGGCCATGCGGGTTTTGGGGGTTGCCTGCCGCGCCCGTGTCCTCGTGCCCCCGGTTGAACGGGAGGAAATACGTCTTCTCCCCGGCCAGCTTCGTCGTCATATGGACCTGGTCGTCGTCGACAGCGAAGTGCACCAGCGCTCTGTTGCCGAAGCCGAGAAGGGGCTGCCCGGCCGGGTCCCGGTCCTTGCGGTACTGCGTCACCGCCGTGCGCCACTCCTGCTTGAAGAACGACTTCAGTTCCAGCGTGGCCACCGGCAGGCCGTTGACGAAGAACACCAGGTCGATCGACCGGTTGTCCCCGCGCTTTGGCGAGAAGTGAACCTGACGGACGACCCTCAGCCGCACCTTGCCGTAGTGCTTGGTGACGTCCCGGTTCAGCGTCGTCGCCGGCTTGAACTGACACATCCTCAGATGGGCAGTTGCACCCCTGGTGTGGGAGAACTTCCGACGCAGCACGTTCAGCGTCCCGCCGCCCGAGCTCATCGGCGTGTCCAGACGAGACACGAGGGATGACAGCAACGCCTCACGGTCCGCAGCCTCGGCCGCCGTACCCACGCGGACGACTTTGGCGAACTCGTCCGGCTGCGTCTCGCTCAGCCACCAGTGAACGTCCTCGGGCCAGATCGCCCGTTGGGCGTCGTATCCCTCGTCGTTCTCGCTGTATTCCCATCCATGCGCCGCCAGGTACCCTGCGATCTCGGTCTCGAACGCCTCTTCGCGCGTAGCGTCGGGTCCTGTCATCGTCGTCATGCCGCCTTTCGTGCCGTGCGTACGTCGATCTGCCCTGTGGCTGCCGCCGTGATTAGGGCCGATCGGCGCTCCCTTGCGAGGGAGATGTGCTCCTCTGCCTTGGAGATGAGGGCGTCGATCGCGTCAGTCTCCGCCTTGATCTGCGAAGCGGCACGGCGTTGCGTGGTCAAAGGCGGAACGCTGACCTCGATGTCGGCGAGGTCCTGCCAATACAACCGCCATTGGGATGGCCGGATCCCTCGGGACCGGACTCTGTACTGTAGGACCATCTGAGGTGAGCGCAGTAGAAAGTGAGCAAACCCAGGGTCCAGGTCCGTGGTACTTGGCCGGAGGACCTCATAATCGGCGCTAACGATACCCCGGTGGACGGACACTCCCAGTGAGCCCTGCCATGCCTTCATCTTGTTAACGACCAAGTCATCGGGCCGAACCAAGAGGTATCTTTCGACATTCTCGGGAGTTTTATTGAAGTTATCCGATCTGGACGACTTCGGGATGACGCCGTGCTCTCGGTACACGGAGAGCACTTCCTCGTTTGGATTGTTCGCATCATTAGACGGACGGTATAACCAACGCAATCGACACCGCTCCCCCTGAACGCCTGCCAGAACGTCATCAAGAACGGAGCGCTTTCTTTCGGCGAGCAGTGTTACCAATTCCTCCTGCTTGGCCACGAGCGCGTCGATCTGGGCCGTCTCATGGTCTAGGAATTCAGCGATGGCTCGCTGCTCATCGATTGGTGGGAGGACGAATGGCATGTCCGTCAACATCCATCGGCGCACAGAATCGACTGTGGTCCGGGCGGAACCATCCTGCGCCATCAACCTGAAGAAGGAGGAGAAGTAGTAGAAGAAGTACCGAGGAAGAACTCCACGGAAATTGGTAAGCACATAGACACGCTGATGCGCGTGGAACTTGCCGCGAACGTGGTGGAAGACTTCTCCCACCGCACCATCACCAGCGGTAAGTACCGCCTCGGTGTTGAAAGTAAACCCTGTGCTACCGAGCGGCTTCGGTGATCGGACGTAGAAGTCATATTCACCGTCTGGCTCTGCATCCTGAGTGTCGCCTGACCCAGTCGCAACATCGCAGATGAAGCGGAGCCTGGTGATAGACCAATCTTCGGGAACCTCGCCCAGCCACCGGTTCCCGACATGTTTAATCACACGAGATGGGGATACCGTGGTACTCACGCTTCCACCTGCCGGAGCAACTCCATGATCTCGCCGATGACTCGTTCAAGATCCGCGTCGATCTCCTTGAGTGGCCTTGGCGGTTCGTAGTTGTAGAAGTGGCGGGTGAAGGGGATCTCGTAGCCCGTCTTGGTCTTGTCCCAGTCAATCCACGCGTCGTCGACATGAGGCTTCACCTCGGCTTCGAAGTACGCCTGCACCGTCTCTGTTAGCGCGTCGTGGGTCTTCGGGTACCCGCCCCACCCGAACGGTACGTTCTCAGTGTCGCGTAGAGCCGGATTCGGCTCTGGTTCGCCCTTGTTTTTACCCGAGGAGGCACGGCAGATGTCGGCCGTCTCGTCGTGGACGCCGATGGCCTGCCACAGCGACTTGCTCTGCGCGGCGGTCAGCCGCACACCGTGGTCTTTGAGGTGTTTGCCGAGCGCGTGATTGAACTTCTCACGATTCAGGTACGCCTCGTCGCCGAATGCCTTCAGTGCGTCGATGAGCCGGTCGATCGGGCCGAGCTTTTTGTCGTCGGCGACTTCGCTGATCCGCTCGGGTGTGCACTCGAACCGCAGCTGGAGGGGACGTTCTACGGTTACCGTCCAGTAGGCGAAGTCGCGGTTGGCGAAAACCTTGACGGGAACACGGATCTCGTCGTCTGCAGCTTCGTCACCTGTGAAGGCGCGAACGATCGCTGTGCGCTTCTTGTCCTCAATCTCGACCCGCTTCGAGCCGATCGTCTTTCGCAGCTTCGATCCCAGGCCAGTGGCATCAATGAGCTGCACCGTGCCCTTGCGCTCCGTGGGCTTTGCGTTCGACAGGATCCACAGGTAGGTGGATATGCCAGTGTTGTAGAACATGTCGTTCGGGAGCGCGACGATCGCCTCTAGGAGGTCGTTCTCCAACATGTGACCGCGAATCTCCGACGGGCCGGAGCCGGCACCCCCGTTGAAGAGCGGCGAGCCGTTGAGAACGATGCCGGCTTTGCCACCGCGGCCCGTCTCGTCGACGTCACGCATCTTTGACGCGACGTGCAGCAGGAACAGCATGGCCGCATCGCCGACCGCAGGTAACCCTGGCGCGAACCGGCCCTGGCCGCCGCGGGCGTGCTCTTCCTTTACCTTCTTTTCGACAGCCTTCCAGTCGGTCCCGAATGGCGGGTTGGAAAGCACATAGTCGAAGCGGCGGCCCTCAAATCGATCGACCAGGAGTGTGTCGCCCTGCCGGACGTTCGAAGGGTCCTGCCCCGTGATAAGGAGGTCAGCCTTGCAGATGGCGTAGGTCCGCGGATTGATCTCCTGCCCGAACAGAGCCGTCGAGGCGTCGGGGTTGAAATCCCGCAGATGCTCGTCGGCGACAGTCAGCATGCCGCCGGTGCCGACTGTGGGGTCGTAGATCGAGCGCACCGTACCGCGCCCGCGCAGGGCTTCGGTGTCCTCTGCGTAGACGAGGTCGACAAGAAGCCGGACAACATCACGTGGCGTGTAGAACTGGCCTGCGCCGTCGTTTGCGGACTCCGCAAACCGGTAGATGAGGTTCTCGAAGAGGTCCCCCATGTCCGCGTTCGACACCGCGTCGGGCGACAGGTCGATCTTCTCGAAGTGCCGCACAACCTGGGCGAGCCGGTCCCGAGCATCGAGCGTGCGGATGACATTCTCGAAGTCGAAAGACTTGAACACGTCGAGGTTGGCTGAGAAACCTCCGACGTAGTCGATGAGGTTCGCCGCGAGGTTGTCCGGGTCCTGTAGCGCCTTTTTCAGCGTGTAGTCACTCGTCGTCCAGAACGACAGGCCAGCGCTCTCGGCCGTGCGGGTCTTGAGCTTCAGATGGGTCCGCCGCTGTTGCTCTCCCTTATACGCGGAGACCACCTCGGCCATCGCTTCCCGATGCGGAGCCATGACGCATTCAAGGCGGCGCAGCACAGTGAACGGCAGGATGACGGAGCCGTATTCGGCCTCGGAATACGGTCCGCGCAGCGTGTCGGCGACACTCCACACGAAGTTGGAAAGGACAGACATGGGGTACTACTCCGGATCTCAAAGACGCTCGCTGCGCGTGGACGGTCACTTCATCTTCTCTTATGAGAGACCCTATCGAGGAGCTCCGACACGATGACGACAACCGTTCGAGGCCTCGTAAAGGCGCGGACATGAAGGCCACGAAAGGAGCAATCTTAGGACACTGACACGCGTCGACCGAGCGGCTCACGATTGGGATTGAGACGTGACCGCACAAACTACCGAGGCTAGATCGGTCGACCCTGAACTACCCCCTTTACGCGTCGATCACACACTCAAGCCGCTAGAACTTCGCGTCGGCCTCGCCCCCATGACGAGAGCGAACGTCACGCTCGAGCACCAGCGAGATGCGCGGCCCGAACGGCGCGACAGCTCCACTGACGCGCTCCGTGGCGTCGAAAGCCCCGCCTGAGCAGCCTTCAAGCTCCGTCAACTTTTGACCTATTCAGCCCTTCAGTGCGATGGCCTCGCCGTCGATGATCGTCGCCGGGTCCAATCCGCACTCGGGGCAGGAGGTCGATCCCGCGAAAGCAGCATGTAGGGGACTGCCCCGGCTTTTGTTGACTCGGGGTCTTAGGCCGCTGCGATCGCGGTCCGGTTGATTGTTTCATATTCGATCGGCGTGAGTTTGCCCAGCCGTCGTTGCCATCGCCGGCGGTGGTAGGTCCGTTCGATCCAGGTCGTGATGGCCAATCGAAGTTCCTGTCTGGTGAGCCACCGCTGACGGTCCAGGACGTTCTTCTGCAGCAGCGAGAAGAACGATTCCATCGCGGCGTTGTCCGCGCACGCACCGACCCTGCCCATTGAGCCTGTCAGCCCATGGTGCCGGAGGGATTCGACGAACCGGCGCGACCTGAACTGGGACCCACGATCCGAATGCACCACGGTCCCTGCCGGGCGGCGTGAGCGCACCGCGTTCTCCAGTGCGGCGACGGCCAGCGACGACTTCATCCGCGAGTCCATCGAATACCCGACGATCCTTCCGGAATAGACATCCTTCACCGCGCAGAGGTAGAGCTTCCCCTCGGCAGTGGGGTGCTCGGTGATGTCCGTCAGCCACAGCTCATTCGGCGCAGCGGCGGTGAAGTCCCGCTCCACCAGGTCGTCGTGGACCGGTGGACCGGGTTGCCGGTTCAGTCCACGCTTCTTGGAAAATACCGACCAAATCCCGTGGTCCCTGCACAAGCGCTGAACCCTGTTCTCACCGGCCATGATGCCCTTCTCGGGGAGTTCGTCGGCGATGAACCGGTACCCGAATGCAGGATCGTCGGCATGGATGTCCAGGGCGGCGTTAAGCAAGTGCGCGTCTACCCAATCCCGTTCCGTGACCGGGCTGGCTCTCCACCGGTAATAGCCTTGCTTGCTGAATCCCAACACCCTGCAGGTCACCGCCACGGGAACACCGTCGGCGGCAAGATCCGTGACCAGCGGGTAGGTCATTTTGGGTTGATGTCCCGTGCCAGATAGGCAGCAGCGCGGCGCAGGATCTCATTCTCCTGCTCCAGCAAGCGGTTGCGCTTCTTCAGCTCCCGCACCTCGGCCGACTCAGCCGCTGCCGGACCGGTCCCGGATTCTTTCCGTTCGGCCATGGCAATCCATCGCTTCAACGTCGCGACCGACAGCCCGAAATCCTTCGCAATCTGCGCCAGCGGCGCCTCGCCCTTGCGGGCCACATCAATAACATCCTGGCGGAACTCCGCCCCATAAGCCGTGGGCATGGTCAACATCCTTCCACGAGCAACAGCTCGTTAGGTCAAGGAGTCAACAAAACCGGGGGCAGTCCCGGGAGTACTGGAAGCCAATCCGGCTTAGTATGTTCGGCTCACCACGCTGTCCAAGGTCCTCCACGGTAAGCGCCCAACCGATTCCGCTGTTCGACGGCCACATCAGATATTGCTATAGCGAATGCGCAGGCGCGCTGTTCCTTTTGAAGATGGCAGAAATCGAGCAGGGTATCGGGCGGCGTGATTGAAGGCACTCTGAGATGACCGTGCGACTCAGCTGCCTCACTGGGAAGAGATCCTTGCTTTGGCTCCAGGGCCGAAAATAACGCCTCTGTGCGGCGAACACTGCGGGCATATGAAGTTGAGCCAAATCCGAGAATTCGGCAGACTAATGCCCCTGGAACTGCGGTTGTGATAACCAGGGCGGCGGATAGTGGTCTTGGCTCGCTGCAGGAGACCCTACTGCGCCACAGCAGCAGCTATCGCGTAGACATCAGCAGGCATCGGCCGGTGTAGTTTCCAGGTGATCGCAATGGGCTTCTCTCCGCTGTGCTGCACGTAGTCGACCTGCCCGAGGCACGTATAGGGAACGGTCAGGCCCGTCTCGTCGTCCGCCGTATCCCTAGTGAAGATCAAGATCTTCGAACCCCGCGAAGCTCGGTCCAGGTACCGCTTCCCCGTCGGGCTCCCCGGCGAGGTCGCGTTCTGCGACTCCCAGTGGAACAGTTCCGGGCTGATGGCGTAGTCCTTGTACATTGTGGTCGCCGAGTGCTTCTTATCGTCCTTGTTAAGCGTGACGAAGAAGGCGTCCGTGGACGTCGCCGGGCACCAGGCCACGCCCTCACGGTGCTGCACGTTCTTGCCCAGCTCCAGCGATCCATATTGCAGGGCCGCAAGGATCTCCTCGCGCCGGTAGGTGGCGTGCGAGAGCAGCGGAACGTGCTGCAGCCCCGCTCCGAGCCCCTTCGCGGCGTGCTTGGACGCGGCCACTCCCAGCTTCACGATCTGGCGGATCTCGCTGCAGACGAACTGATAGCCGCGCAGGTAGTCCAGACCGGCGTCGTACGACTGGAAACCGCCGCCGTCGTCCCACAGCGTATAAAACAGCATCCGGGCGAACGTCCGTTCCCTCATTCCAAGCTCCGCGTAGCGGGGCGCATCGGGGCCGACCAGCATCGAGTACGCCTCGGCGCGTTCCGGGTCGTCCACGTGGATAAGCGCAGCCATGCGGCCCAGGAGCTTCTTCTCATCGGCATCCGAGAGCTCCTGGATCCTCCCGCTGAGGGCCGCCTCCAACGGTGAGAACCCTTCGATCAGCCCCGCCTGGCGAAGGTAACCGGTCCAGGAATCCCTGGTCGAACGGTAGATCGACTTCACGTCGTTCCCGGACTGCTCCAGATAGGCCTCCAGCTCGATCTCCGCATACGAGGCGATGTCCCGGACCAGCTGGGCCCTGTTGAACCGCAGCTGTGCCTTGATGTTGTCCAGCACCACCTGCTGCGCCACCCGGTCCAACACGATCTGCGACCCCGAGGGCAGATAGGGGAACTCATCCTCGACGGCTTTCTCCAGCTCCTTCCGC
The DNA here is from genome assembly GCF_033142195.1 of Arthrobacter sp. B10-11. NCBI lineage: Bacteria > Bacillati > Actinomycetota > Actinomycetes > Micrococcales > Micrococcaceae > Arthrobacter > Arthrobacter sp. B10-11. The sequence goes on along the minus strand of NZ_JAWMTH010000006.1, from coordinate 277,186 downwards.
CCGTAGCCGGTCAGCGCCCGGTATCGCAGATCGAAGCGGAACTCTCGGCGCTGCTGGCCGATGAAATCCATAACCGTCAGCACCGCCTTGCCCTCGGCACGGCGTAGGCCACGTCCCAGCTGCTGGAGGAAGATCGTGGCGCTCTGCGTCGGCCGGAGCAGCAGGATGGTGTCCACCTGCGGCAGGTCCAGGCCTTCGTTGAAGAGGTCCACGGCGAAGATGCAGTTGATCTTCCGCTGTCGGAGGCGTTCCAGCGCCGCCGCGCGGTCGACGTCGCCGGTGCTGCCGTCGACTGCAACGGAAGCGATGCCGGCGCGGTTGAACACCTCGGCCATGTAGTGGGCGTGCTGGACCGAAACGCAGAAGCCGATGGCCCGCATCTGGTCGGTGCTGGTGACCTTGTCGCGGAGTTCGCGGATCACCTTGGCGGCGCGGGCATCGTTGCCGGTGTAGAGGTTGTTCAGCTGTGTGCTGTCGTAATTGCCGCGCTTCCATTCCAGCTGGCTCAGGTCAACGTCGTCTGACACGCCGAAGTAGTGGAACGGCACCAGCAGGTCAGCGTCCAGGGCGTCCCACAATCTCAGCTCGCTGGCAGTGCGGCCGGCGAAGAACTGCTTGGCGACGTCGATGCCGTCGCCGCGTTCCGGCGTCGCGGTCAGGCCGAGGAGTTGCTGCGGCTGGAGATAATCCAGCAGCCGGCGGTAGGTGGGCGCCATGGCGTGGTGGAATTCATCGATGACCACGACGTCGAAGAAGTCTGGCTCCAGCTGCTCGACGCCGAGCGAAGACAGCGACTGGACGGAGGCGAAGATGTGCTTCCACTGTGCGGGTTTGTGTTCCCCGACGTAGAGTTCGCCGAAGGTGCCGTCCTGCATGACGTCACGGTAGGTGCGCATCGCCTGTTTCAGGATTTCCTGCCGGTGGGCAACGAAGAGCAGCTTCAGATCACGGCCGGCAGCCTCGCACAGGCGCTTGTAGTCCAGGGCAGCAATGACGGTCTTGCCGGTGCCGGTGGCCGCGACCACGAGGTTGTGGTTGAAGCCCTTGAGACGCTCGGCTTCCAGATCCTCAAGCATCTCCTCCTGGTGGAGGAACGGCTGGACTTCGAGGCCGGTGGACGCGTCCGAGTCGGCCGTACGCCGGCCGCCGTTGCGCTCCAGGGCTGCGTCCAGCTTGTCGCCGTCGCGCTCCGGATCGTAGCCCTGGAAGGCTCGCTGCTCCCAGTAGCTGTCGAAGGTGACCTCGAACTTCTGCAGCAGTGTAGGTGTGCCGACTGAACTGAGCCTGACATTCCATTCGAGGCCCTCCAGGAGGGCAGCCTGGCTGAGGTTGGAGCTGCCGACGTAGGCGGTGTCAAAGCCCGTGTTACGGCGGAACAGCCAGGCCTTGGCGTGCAGTCGGGTGGCCTGGGTTTCGTAGTTGATCTTCACTTCGGCGCCGTATCTGTTGACGAGCTCGTCAATGGCTCGGCGTTCGGTGGCGCCCATGTAGGTGGTGGTGATGACTCGGAGTCTGGCTCCGCGCTCCTTGAGCTCTTCGAGCGCCGGCTGGAGAAGGCGGAGGCCGGTCCAGCGGACGAAGGCGCAGAGCAGGTCGACGGTGTTTGCGGACTCTATCTCGGCCCGGAGCTCGGCGGCGAGGTTCGGATCGTCCTTGCTGTTGGTGAGCAAGGCTGAGTCGCTGAGCTTGGTTGCGGGACGACGGAGTTTCCGCCGCTTGAGCGCGTCCGGGCGATGGAGGGACTGGAGTTGAGCGGGGCCGGGTGCGATACGGTCCGTCGTGTTCAGTTCTTGGAGGATGCGGTTTGCTAGGGCGACTCTGCCCGTTGGCTTGGCGGCGGCGAGAGCTTGGCGGACGGCGTCGGCGACATGGCGGGTGAGGATGTCCGGGGTGTCTTCGACTGCTATGTCCACGAAGATCGGCTGAAAATCCGGATTCTCGTTCACGAGATTGCCGAGCGCATCTGTGTTGAGAAGTTCGTACAAGCCCTCAGACAGCCGCTCTGCTGCCTCTCCCCCAATATTGTTAGTCACTGCGCCAGGTTACTGGACCCGCAGCCGAATCTGACTAGCGGCTCTGATGTGGTCCGCTGGAGTCGACGAAAGATATTTCAGTCAACTCGGCTGGCCCCTGTGGTTCGCTGTGTCATTGGGCCTTTATTGGCGGCGAGGAGCCCGCCCAAAAGAGTGAAGGTCCGTTAGAACACCGGTGCGATGCCGGCCGCCCGTCTGAGTCCAAGGTGAAGCGTTGACAGCTTATTTTCGAGTGGTCAGAGCACGGCCCCCGTTCCCCTCGACGGCCCTTCATGCACGGAACTTAGGGACGGGCGCCTAGCCGTTCGTCCTTTTCCGGCCGAACGGCGGAATTGGTTTCACGTTGCTTTCGTCGATGGCTCGGGCGTCTTCGAGCTTGACCAGATGCATCAGTCTGCGCATCAACCAGATCATCCGCACGGTAGCATGAACCAAAAGTCCAAGTGCCAGTTCGATTAGCCATGGCACTGCGATTAGTTCCTTGGCCGTTGAAAACAGCGCAGCAATCAGACAGAGACCGACGGCGGCGAAAGCGGACGACATGGTCGAAACCCAGTTGGCCTGCAGCGCTTTACCGCCTCGAGCTCTGAACATGCGGAAGCGGGACGAGCTAGAGTCCAGGCCGAAAATAATGATTACGCCGGCGAAACCGCCAACGAGGCTGGACGAACCCGCTATTCCTAGGCAAAGCGACGCGATAGGGTCCGCCCGGGCTGGATCCATCAGCGCTACCCAAACGTTCGGTATAGCGGCGAAACCGGTAAGCAGAGCATGTGCGGCTACAAGTACGGCCATGGCCGAAGTAACTACAAGGGGGTGGTCCTGTACGAAACCGAGCAACTTGCCCAACTGCTTCACCTGACCTACTTGGAACTTTAGAGTTTACCTTGCCTGTATTTTTGAATGGCCGAACCGAGTGCGATCAGTGCAGAGTTCAAACTGGGCTCTTCGCCTTCCGGGGCATCGATGACCTCGCGGCTCGTTACCTTGTCGTTGAGGAAATCGACCTGTTCTCGCTTAGTTTCTCCATTTTGATCGACTATAAGGGTGGCCGATGACTTTTTGAACGTGGCATTGGCCATGAAGCTTTCCAGCTGCCCCTTCAGCTCTTCGGCGGCCATGGTATCCGGGGTTGCGTGGCCGAAACTTAGTATCAGTTCCATCGACAAATCTCCCGAAACCTCTTCGACGGCCTCCATGGCCTGGCCAATGGCACCTGCGCTGGATCCCGCCCCTAGAGCATGCGGCTCTACCTTAATATGGACCCGGGACACGCCGAACGACTCCCGTAAACGCTCCAGGCCGTCCTTCTTTACCAACGGACGCAGCTTGTAGAACGGCCCCTTAACCCCAACGGCCGTTACCTCGTTGATCCAAGTTTCAATGCCGGACCACGTCGGGCCTCCGGAGGACCGAAGGAAGGCAGCAAAGTTGCTGCCGTCGATGCCGGCTATGTAGACAGGTTCAAGCAGACCGTGGATGTTCGGCACATCGGACAGAGCTCCAACCGTGCCCAGCTCGTCTTGAACGTCCGGCCAATCAATTTCCGGCCGCGACCGCCCCAAATAGATGTAGTCGAGGAGTGTCTTGACGTCTGAACGAGCTTCGCCCAGCAGAAGGTTTCCCCGGTAGAACGTGCTACGTTCCTCTTCCTGCGCACCCTTCAGATGCGAAGCCAGCTGGTCCCAGAACCCGTCGGCCAAAGCCACAGCGTCGCCGCCGGCAGTCTCCTGGAAGACCTCCATGAAATAGACCGTGCGCTTCTTACTCAACCGGTTCCCCCTTGTAATCACGGCTTCACACAGCAGAGCGCCGTAGATCGCCGACAGCGCTGATCCACCAGCGCAAAACTATGTAGATCCTACAGCCCAGTCCAACGTGGGCACGGCCAGACGCTTCGCCTGAATCAGAAGGAAATAGTTGCGACGCAATCGTCAGTCGCCTAGCTGGCCGAGTGAGGACCTATATAGTTACCGGCGACAAGATGCAATGACAGGGGCGACGATCATGCAGGCGCAAGAACCACATCAAACACCTCCGCAGGCTACTGTGTCGCGTTCGACTGCGATAAAGCTGGGCGGACTCGTGCTGAGCGCTCTGACCTTCAATTGGTTGTCGGAGCTGTGGGCACCCGCAGCGCCTGTCGTCATCGTATTGGCACTAGTGAGTCTCGGGCTCCTGTCCATGAGTGATTCCGACAGATTCGAACGCTCGCCCTCATTTGCGTGGATTAGTTCACTCAAGCACGATCGCTTGGTGGAGCTGTCGCTCGCTGCCCTCGTCCTGGGATCCATCATTGCTGCGATTTCACTCATTCCTATTTGGCCCACGGAGCATTTTGCGGTTCCGCTACCGGAGCCGCTTGAGGACTTGGGCCTGAGCGGCGGCATGGCCAACAACTACGAACTGGGCGCGATTGCGTCGATAGTGCTAATGGTCACTTTGGCTGCCTACAAAGCGCCGAGTTTACGCCGCCAGGGCGCATTCCTAGTGTCAGCCATTTACGGTATGGCCTTGGGATTTACCTACCTTCGCCCCCACGAAAACGTCTTCATCTTGACGTTCACGGGCAGCCTCGCTGCTGCTTCGCTGGCCACTGTCCTGATAGTTGCGCTGCCGAGGATGTTTGACGTACTCAAGTCGTTCTGGGGCCTGAAAAACACGCGCGAGGAAAAACCCGCCGAGGCACAGCCAGAAGCCCACCGCAGCGATGCCGGCGTCGCAGGTGACCAGCGGCGGCACCTCCCGCCCCAGACGGAATCCGCCGCTACCGAGCCCTGAGGCATCGCTATTGGGCAAGTGATCAGGACTAGTGACAGATCGCCGCGCGACTTGATCCGCAGGCCGCCGCCTGCCCGCCCTGCTAACGGGCGCATTCTGAGCCGTTCCGGCACGGGAGCAGGCACAGCAGAGCAAGCTCTAGGCATCGCTTCGCCATAGAGCGCCCAATTGAGCGGGAACGATGCGGTTCTCCCACGCCGTCGCGTCCGTGGGGCATTCAATTAGTCAGTCAAGATCGCCGAAGCCCGTGTGTTAAGCCTCCACCGTCCTTTAAATCGTAGACACGTCTGCGTCTCCGGCACCCTCACGCCCCTGGACGGCACCCCACCGATTACCCACGCACGCACTGCCTCCTGGACGAGCGCGTGCCGAAAAAATCGAAATATGAGCTGAAGGGCTAACCGTTCCTGGTTTGAGCGCGCCCTCAAGCTTGCGGCAACCGCCGCTGCCGGAACATGGGGAACAACTCCCGCACCCTCGCCACCGTCTCTAGCGAGACGTCCACTGACCGCACCCCAGGCTCCAGGCCGAGATCAGTTTCAACAACTCCCATGGGATCAACCAAAATGCTGCGGCCCACCGAGACCGGCGGAGCCTGGCACACCCCCGCCACATACACGCTGTTCTCGATGGCCCGGGCCGCGTTCAGCGCCAGCCACTGCTCGGTCTTGTGGGTGCCCGGCACCCAGGACGAGCAGACCAGCAGCACCTGCGCGCCGGCGTCGGCCAGTGACCTGGCCAGCTCCGGGAACCGCAGATCGTAGCAGGTCATCAGGCCGAAGCGCGCTCCCCCGGACTCGAACACCACCGGGCGGGTGGACGGTCCCGGCTTGATGAACGTCGATTCCCCGAAGCCCTGTGCATCGAAGAGGTGGATCTTCCTGTAGAAGGCGAGCCGGTTTCCGTCGGGCCCGAAGGCCACCAGGGTGTTGTAGCCCTTGCCGGGCTCGTCCGAGGTTTCCACCACGCCCGACACCAGCGCGATGCGGTAGCGCCGGGCGGTGCGGGCCAGTTCCTGGCAGACCGGACCGTCCAGCGGCTCGGCCACTTCGGGGAACGTGGCGTCCACCTTCTTCTTCTCGTAGGTGGCGTATTCCGGGAAGGCGACCAGCGCGGCGCCGTCGAGCGCGGCCTCGGCGGCGAACCGGTCGATCGCGGCGAGGTTGGCCTGGATGTCGGTGCCCGACTCCAGCTGCCCGAGCGCTATCCTCACGGCTGTTCCTTCCCTTCTGTCACCAGCGCCCAGCTCAGGCGGCGGCCCAAACTCTGGCGTCCGGCTCAGGCGGTCGCCTCGACCGTCGCCTTTTCCGTGGCCGTCATTTCCGGCGGGGCCGCCTTGAAGCCGCGCGTGATCAGGGCCAGGACCACCACGCCCAGCACCAGCCAGGACAGTCCCAGCGTAATCGCGTTGCTGTCCAGCTGGGAGAGCAGGTAGGCGCAGATGATGGCTCCGACCACCGGGACCACCACGTAGGACACGGGGTTGAGCTGGTGCCCGGCACGGCGCTGGCGCACGTAGTGGAACACCACCGAGGCATTGACCAGGGTGAAGGCGGTGAAGGCGCCGAAGTTGATGAACGACGTCGAGGTGGCCACGTCCAGGAGGATCGCGATCAGGCCGACGATGCCGGTGATGATCAGGTTCCCCACCGGGGTGTGGAACTTCGCATTGAGCCGGCCGAAGACCGCCTTGGGCAGCACCGAGTCCCGGCCCATCGCGTACAGCAGGCGGGAGGCGCTGGCCTGCGCTGCGAGGCCGGAGGCGAACTGCGCCACCACGAGGCCGGCGAGGAACACGGCGCCGAACAGCTGCCCGCCGATCTGCAGCGCGATGGAGCTGGCCGCGGAGGCGGAGTCCTCGAACACTCCGCCGGGGTGGACCAGCTGGGTCACGTAGGACACGGTCACGAAGATGCCGCCGCCGATCAGGGCGATCAGCATGATGGCGCGGGGCATGTTCTTGCGCGGTTCGATGGTCTCCTCGGTGAGGGTGGTGACGGCGTCGAACCCGAGGAACGAGTACGCCGCGATGGCGGCACCGGCGGAGATGGTGGCGAAGCTGGACGTGTCGTTGAAGAACGGCTGCGTGCTGGCCAGGCCGTCGGCGCCCTGCGTGGACACCACGTTGCCGATAGACAGCGCCACGAAGAACACAATGACCAGCAGCTGGAACGCCATCAGCACGTAGTTGGCCTTGTCCGCCACCTTGATGCCCAGGATGTTCAGCAATGTGGTGATGAGGATGAAGCCCACGATCCAGACTCCGATGGGGATTCCGGGAAACTGTGCGGTCAGGTACGAGCCGCCGATGAGCCAGATGACCATGGGCAGGAAGAGGTAGTCCAGCAGGATGGCCCAGCCCACCAGGAACCCCACCCGGGGATCGATGGACCGGCGGACGTAAGTGTAGGCGGATCCGGCCACCGGGTACGCAATGGCCATCCGGCCGTAGCTGTGGGCCGTGAACAGCATGGCGACGAGTGCTACCAGGTAGGCAGACGGCGATGCCCCGCCGGTGGTTTCGGCGATGATGCCGAAGATCCCCAGGACGATCAGCGGGGTCAAATACGCGAGGCCGAACAGAACCAGGGAGGGCAGTTTCAGCGTGCGGGTGAGTGTTGTTGTCACGGTGTTTCCTTAGGCGTTGAAGGTCTGGGGAGCCCAGGTGGCCGGGCTGATCCGGCCCTGGTATACGGGCAGTTCGACGGCATCTTCGCCGTCACGGAACTGGGACCAGGGGCGGTTGAGGTTTTCGGTTCCGTGCGTTCTGACGCGCTCGACGGCGGCAAGGTCCAGTTCCGCCGTGAGCAGCACCGGGGCGTCGTCGGGGGCCTCGGCGAGGGTGTTGCCCTCCGGGTCCACGATGATGCTTTGGCCCTTGCCGCTGGGGCCGGCGCAGTTGACGCTGACCACGAAGACTTGGTTCACGATGGCATTGGCCTTGGCGAGCACCAGCTCCTGGCGGCGGTCCGGCGTCGTGGTTTTCACGACGTTGAGGATGACCTCGGCGCCCATCCAGGCGAGCTGGCGAGACACCTCCGGGAACCATGCGTCGTAGCAGATGTTCAGGCCCACCCTGCCGATGCCGGCCAGGTCCACGGTGGTGAACCGGTCGCCGGGGTCGTAGGGCTCGAACGGGCGCCAGGGGAAGACCTTCCGGTAGTAGCCGGCCAGCTCGCCCTCCGGGGACAGGACCAGCTGGGTGTTGAACAGCTGCCCTTCCGGTCCGCGTTCGCACACGCTGCCCGGGACCAGCCAGATGTTGAGGTCTTTAGCGAGTTGTTTAAGCTCTTTGACCCTTGGGCCGTCCAACGGTTCGGCGGAGGCCTGGAGCATTTCGGTGCGCTGCTGGTCCGGCTCCGTGTCCGCGAACAGGTGCAGCTCGGGGAAGACGATGAGCTTGCTGTGCGGCTGGACGGCGAGGGCGGCTTTGACCTCGTCGGCAAACGCCGAGACGGGTTCACCGATGAGCCGGGGCCGGGCCTGGGCTGCGATGAGGGGAAGAGTGCGTTGCATGATTGTCTCCACGTTGGGGGGTGTGATCTGAGTTATATTAGATCAGAATGATCTAATTATGGGAAGGGGCAGGTTTGGGTCGTAAAGTAGCGGATATGACCCGACAGTTGGAGGACACCGCCGACTCCTCACCCATCGGCGCCGGCAGACTGGCCGGCATCGACCGGCGCAGCGCCATCGATGCCGTCCGGCTACGGATCGGCATGGCGATTTCGCTGGGTTTGCTGAAACCCGGCGAGCGTCTGCCCGACCAGGAGGATGTGGCTCTGGGCCTGTCGGTCAGCCCGATCACGGCCCGCCGCGCGCTGGCGAGCCTGGCGGAGCAGGGCGTGGTGGTCCGCCGCCGGGGGCGGGCCGGCGGAACGTTCGTGGCGGAGGAGCCGCCGCAGAGCGTGCTGGCCGAGCTCTCAGCGTCACCGGCCGAGTCGCAGGCTGTGAACCGGCTGGTGGACCGGAGACTGTTGTTCGAATGCGCGGTGACGCACTACGCGACGCTCAACGCCACGGCCGAGCAGCTGGATGAGCTCGACCGGCTGACCCGGGAGATGGCCGAGTCCTCGGACTGGTCCGATTACCACCAGGCAGACGAGCAGTTCCACCAGCTGGTGGGCACGGCATCAGGGCTGGGGACGGCGGTCGAGGTTTACCACGAGGCGCTGGCCGAGCTCTATGAATACTTCATCCCCTACCCCATTGAGCTGCTGCACAAATCGAACTGCGACCACGTCGCGCTGGTGGCCGCCCTGCGATCCGGCGATGTGCAGGAAGCGGTGGAGGTTTCCCGAAAGCATGTGGACATCCTGCATCGGACGATGTTTATGGGCCTGGCACAGAGCGGAGACCACTCCACGCCTGAGTGAAAGCCTGCTGCCTATCGGCTAACTGGGGCGACGGAACGCCTGCAGAACCGATCAGTTCCTCACATGCTAGTCCGCCGCGTCTCCTACCCAATGGTGGCACAGCGCTTCAGGCCGGAGGAGTTGGGGGACATAGTTGCGAGAATCCCGGACATCTCTCGCTTTGGCTCGATTTTGAGAAGGCCAAAGGCATTCTGGTCGCTACGGTCGTTCAGTAGGAGGGGCCTCATATCCTAGGGTTACTAGAAACAGTTACGTCCATCGTTTTAGATTTTGTTACCAAAAAAGGGGGAGCAAGCAGTGAGGCTCGTTGAAGTCACGGTTAAAAATTACCGTTCAATCGGATCGCAGACCAAGTTTGACGTCGAAGATCTAACAACTCTGGTTGGACCGAACAATGAAGGAAAAACGAATCTCCTCCGTGCGTTAGGCCTCGGCATGTACCTTATAGAACGGTGGAGCACTCTTCCACGGGGGCTGTCAAATCAGGGCGAATTGTCGGGCGCTGCAGCTGCATGGGTTCTTCGGCCCTCCAGAGCAAGCCCTACGTCTCGGCGTCAAGAAAGCATGGGGTATAGCTGGGTTGATGACTATCCGCTCGGCAAGCAGGATCGTCGTGGTACTCACCCCACCGTGTTGCGATTGAAGTTTCGACTCACGGAGACTGAAATTCGCGATTTTAATCTTGCAACGGGTATTGCCAACAATGGTGAGCTACCAATCGAAATGAGTCTGTCACGCGGGTCAGCTTCCTTTGGTGTCGTAAAGCCAGGGCGAGGGGCTGCAAACCACAAGGTAAAGGCCCGTGAGATCGCCGGATTTATTGCCGAACGACTCACTTTCGTTCTCATCCCCGCCGTCCGAACGGTTGAACAGGCTCGAGGTTTACTAAGTGACTTGACTCGACTAAGAATCCGCGAAATAGCGAAATCAGATGAGTATCTGAAATTAGCACGTCGACTGAACGAGTTGCGCCAGCGAGCCGTCACTGGGGTCAGCACGGAGTTGACGGCGTCTGTGCAGCGCTATCTCCCTTCAGTTGCCAATGTGGAAGTGGTTACCAGTGACTTTGAACAATCCGACACGGTAGATGACGTACTGATCGATGACGGATCGGTGACGTCTATCGCAAATAAAGGTGATGGCGTCAAGAGTCTCGTGACACTCGCTTTGATCCAGGAGCTCGCAAAAGAACAAGCGAAGAGCCATAGCTTTATCCTCCTGGTTGACGAACCGGAGGCCCACCTTCATGCTTCGGCGGTACATGAGCTGCAAATTCTTTTTCAAGAGCTGTCCGCTACGCAACAAGTAATTCTGGCCACTCACAACCCGATCTTCGTGAACCGTGACCGAATCGGATCCAACGTGCTCGTGGAAAGGAATGAAGCGAAGCCGGCAAAAACCACCGCGCAAATACGACAGGCGCTCGGAGTTCAGCTACACGATAACCTGGACTCTGCCGAAACCGTCGTTCTCGTGGAAGGACTCTCAGACGAGAACGTCCTTCCCAGTCTCCTCAGCCGGCATTCTTCAAGCATCCGCGCCGACATTCGCAGCGGGCGAGTGGTCTTCAAGTCAACGAAGGGAGCGGCAAAATTGCGAACTCACATTGTTCGCGAAAAATCCACGGTCTCTAAAATAATTGCCGTTCTGGATGGCGATCAGGCCGGGCAGCAGGAGGCCAACCGCCTCAGGGAAGAAAAGCTTCTCGATCCGAAGAATATTTTTGTCATCCGGGATACAACTATGCGCCAATCGGAGTTAGAGGATCTATTTGAACCGGCCGCATATGTCGACGAATTGTCACTAGAGTTCGGACGTACGTTCACCCCGCAGCATTTTGCCAATCGTTCGGTCAAGTGGTCGACAAACCTGGCGGCTGCAGCCGCATCGTTAGGAATCGCTGACGAAGGAATCCAGCTGGAAACGAAAGCGAAAGCGCGAGTCGCGTACTTCGTTACGAACACAGATGCAGCGGTGCTCAAAACGCATGCCCAGGAGAACATAGATGCCCTTAGGGAATTGATCTGGCCCAAACCCATGTCCGAAGGAATGCCATCTGCCGGTGCGGAGAACGTGACAGTTTAGATTCGGGCACGCATCGGCCCGCAGACAACTCTCGGTTTAGCCGTCCCGGGGCGCGCGTCAAGCGCCGAAAATAGGCGCAGGGGTAGCAGTTGCCTCCTAACCGATCCGCCTAGCTTGCCAGACCTGGCTCGTGGAAACCGAGAAGGCGACCAGCCTGCCCTGTAGCGAGGAAGGCGCGCCCGGCCAGACCGGACGCGCCCTTCACGCCAAAGAACCCACGAAGTGGTTCACACCGCCTGATTCAGTCGATCAGCACAGGCTCCTTGTCGCGGTCCTCAGCTTCAACGATGCCCGAAACCTTCCCGTTCCGGTGGTGCAGCCAGTTCGCCACCGCCAGGAGCGCCACGAGTCCAAAAGTGCTCAGGAGCTGGGGACGGGAATCCTCGCCAATGAAGCCCACCGTGAAGATCGCGGCGAGGATGACCAGACCAAATACAGTGAGCCACGGGAAGCCCGGCATCCGCAGTGGAAGCTCCGTCCCCTCGCGGTCGGCACGGAGGCGCAGCGCGAGCTGGGCCAGGAGCGCGGACGTCCACACCAGCAGGCAGGTCGAGCCCACGATGTTCAGCAGCACGCCAAGGACCATCTCGGGGAAAGCCAGCTCCAGCACAACCGTGACAACGCCGAAGGCGACGCTGGCCAGCACTGCGACAACCGGGACCCGAGCCTTGGACACCGAGGCAAGCAAGCGAGGTGCTTCACCGCGCTCAGCCAGGGAGTACGCCATCCGGGAGGCACCGTAGAGGTTGGCGTTGAGTGCGGACAATAGTGCTGCGACGGCCACCAGGGTGATGGCGGTGGCCGCACCGGGCATACCGGCGGCGTCCAGCACCGCGGCGAACGGGCTCTTCAGCCCCTCAGAGCCGACGGGAACCACAGCCGCGATGATGAAGATGGCACCGATGTAGAACACCAGGATGCGCCAGAGCACCGTACGGACTGCTTTCTTCACGCTCCGGGCCGGCTCCGCGGTTTCAGCTGCCGCCACGGAGACGATCTCGGTGCCGCCGAATGCGAAGGCCACCACGAACAAGGCTGTGGCAATACCGGCGAAACCGCTCGGGGCAAAGCCGTCGCCCATGAAGTTGGACAGACCCGGCGACTGCACGCCCGGCAGCCAGCCGAAGAGCAGGGCAGCGCCCACAGCCAGGAACGCCACGATTGCCGCCACCTTCAGCAGCGCGAACCAGAACTCGAACTCGCCGAAGTTCTTCACGCTGGTGAGGTTCACGGCGGTGAGCACCACGATGAACACGAAGGCCATCAGCCACACCGGCAGGGCGGGGAAGATGGTGGCCAGCAGGCCAGCCGCACCGAGCGCTTCCGCTGCGATGACCACCACCAGCTGAATCCACCACAGCCAGCCCACCGTGGCACCGGCCACCGGCCCGTAGGCCTTGGCGGTATAGACGGAGAACGCACCGCTGTCCGGGTTGGCGGCGGCCATCTCGCCAAGGGCCCACATCACCAGGATGATGAGGGTGCCGGCCACGAGGTAGGAGATCAGCACGGCCGGGCCGGCAGCCTGGATGCCCGCGCCGGAGCCGATGAAGAGGCCGGCGCCGATGGCGCTTCCCAGGCCCATCATGGTGAGCTGGCGGGGTTTAAGGGCCGCGCCGAGGGCGCGGGCAGACGTCTTTGTCTGTTGTTCCATGGGAATTCCTCTGGTTGTAGGCGGAACGGGTTGGTAAAAGGTCAGGCGATTGTCGAGGCTGCGTGCGCTTCCAAAAGCCGGAGAACACGGTCGTTGGAGGCGGGATCGGCAACGGTGATCCGCACGCCGTCGCCCTGGTACGCCCGGACCATAACGCCGGCGGCGTCAAACGCGTCCACCAGCCTCGCGCGGAGGCTCTCGTCCGCGCGGATCCACAGGAAGTTGCCCTGGCTCGGCTGCAGTTTCCAGCCCTGTGCTTCGAGCTGCTCGGCCATCCGGGCGCGCTCCTGCCTGACGGCGGCCACCCGGGCTTCCATCTCCTCCCCCGCGTCCAGCGACGTGATGGCCGCCTTCTGGGCCAGCGCGCTCACGGAGAAGGGAACGGCGGTCCGGCGCAGACCCTCGGCGATGTCCGGTGCCGCCACGGCGTAGCCCACGCGCAGGCCGGCGAGCCCGTAAGCCTTCGAGAAGGTGCGCAGGATGCAGACGTTCGGGTACCGGCGGTAGAGCGCCATAGAATCGGGGCCGCTGCCCGCTTCGGCGTATTCCACGTAGGCCTCGTCGATCACCACGAGGATGTCCGAGCGGACGGCCCGCAGGAAGGTCTCGATGCGGTCGTGGCTGATCGGCACACCGGTCGGGTTGTTGGGAGTGCAGAGCAGGATGACCTTCGTGCGGTCAGTGACGGCCGCGGCCATGCCCTCGAGGTCGTGGCCCTCAGCGTCGTCCAGCGGGATGCGGACCGGCCGGGCGCCTGCCAGCTCAACCAGGATGGGGTAGGCCTCGAAGGAGCGCCACGCGAAGATCACTTCATCCCCGGCGTCGCACAGTCCGGTGATGATCTGCTGGAGGACGCCGACGCTGCCGGGTCCAACCGCCACCTCTTCGGCGGTGACGCCCAGGTGCCCGGCGAGCCGTTCGCGGAGTTCGACGGCGGCACTGTCGGGGTAGCGGTTCATCGTACCGGCCGCTGCGGAGACCGCAGCGGCGGCCGCAGGCAGTGGCTCGTAGTGGCTTTCGTTGCTGGCGAGGGCTGCAATGTCCATGCCGGCGCTGCGCCGTCCCGGGACGTAGGGCGGAAGTCCGGCCACCGCGCCACGAAGGGTGGGGAGCGCGGCGCCCGGCCTTGTCAGGAGTTGATCAGGGGTCATGAGGACCGATCATGGTTGTGACCCCGCCCACAATGCAAGATACCCTCAACCCATTGGGACTTCTGCTCAACTTCAACAGTCTGTGGTGAAAATATGACCATCCCCAACCCCCGCGCCCTGGATTCCCTCGACGGCAGGATCATCCTGGCCCTCGACAAGGATCCGGAAGCCAGCGCCCTGGCACTCTCGCGGACGCTCGGCGTGGCACGGAACACGGTCCACGCCCGGCTGGCACGGCTCGAGCGCAGCGGCGCCCTTCGCTCCTTCAGCCGGAGGCTGGATCCCGCCGCACTGGGCTATGACCTGATGGCCTTCCTCTCGCTGTCCATCAGCCAGACCCGGACAGGTGCGGTGGAAGACGGGCTCGCCGCGATCCCGGAGGTCATCGAGGTGCACGCCACCACCGGGGACGCGGACCTCATGGCCAAGGTGGTGGCCCGCAGCACGGCCGATCTCTACCGCATCACCAACGAGATCCTGGAAATCGAGGGGATCCAACGGACCAGCACGGCCATTTCCGTGCTGGAACTCATGCCGCCCCGCTACGACGGACTCCTGAGCCGGCTCTCCGAGCAGGAATCCCGCCCTTCGCACTAAGCGTGGGTGATGCACGCCACAAGTGGGCAAATTTTCACTTGGCACTCCCATTCCCTGCCAATAATCCCAATCAAATCAGCCCCTCTTGCCTATCTGTGAACCAGCCCACATGATTCCTGCATGACTTCTCTTACCGTCTCCGGCCGCGTGGCACAGGTTCTCAGCAGCTACCTCAGCGATGTCTTCGGCGTCATGGGCAACGGAAACGTCTACTTCCTCGATGCCGCGGAAAAGCTGGGCCTCCGCTTCTCCGCCGTCCGCCATGAAGGCGCCGCCGTCGCCGCGGCCGACGCCTACTACCGGACGTCAGGACGCCTCGCAGCGGGCACCACCACCTACGGCCCCGGCTACACCAACGCACTCACCGCCCTCGCCGAGGCGGTCCAGGCGCAGATCCCCGTTGTGCTGGTGACCGGGGACGCCCCGACCAGCGGGGCCCGCCCTCAGGACGTCGACCAGGCGGCAATCGCCGCAGGACTCGGCGCGGCCACCTTCACCGTCACCCGCGACGCCGCGGGCTCCATCACGCAGCAGGCGGTGGAATATGCGCTCACCAAGCGCACCGCCGTCGTGATTGCCATCCCCTATGACCTCGCGGCCCTCGAAGCTGCGGACGAGGAGCTTCCGGCGCCGCTGGCAGCGGCGGTGAGTGACGACGTCGACGGCGGCCTTGGGCAGGTAGCCCGCCTGCTCGCCGGGGCGAAGCGGCCGCTGATCCTCGCCGGCCGCGGTGCGCATCTCGCCGGCGCCGGCCCGGAACTCCGGGAACTCGCCGACCACCTGGGCGCGCTGACCGCCGGAACCGCCCTGGCGCTCAACCTCCTCCAGGGCGACGGATACCTCGGCGTCGCGGGCGGCTTCGGCACGGACACCGCGGCCGGGCTCATGGGCGAGGCCGATGTGGTCCTCGTGGCCGGGGCAAGCCTGAGCCCCTTCACCCTGCGGTTCGGGCACCTGCTCGGCCCGGACAGCACCGTCATCCAGATCGACACCGCCCTGCAGCCGACGCACCCCCGGGTGGACACGTTCGTCAGCGCGGACGTGAAGGCTGCTGCGGGACGCATCCTCCGGATGCTGGACGGCGAGGCTTCAGCAGTTGCCTGGCGCGCGGAAGCCCGCAAGCGCCTGGCCGAAGGACCGGCCCACCACCCCGGCTCCGACGAGACCGCGGACGGCAGGCTGGACCCGCGTTCCCTGGCCATCGCGCTGGACGCCGTGCTGCCGGAGCGCCGCACGGTGGTCCAGGACGGAGGGCACTTCCTCGGCTGGGCTCCCATGTACTGGAACATCCCGCGGCCGCAGGACCTGGTCATGGTGGGCACGGCATTCCAGACCATCGGGCTGGGCCTTGCCAGCGCCGTCGGGGCAGCCCGCGCAGTGGAGGACGGGCGCACCCTGGTGCTGGCCTCCGGCGACGGCGGTTTCCTGATGGGCCTGTCCGACCTCGAATCGCTGATCGGTGCGGCGAGCAGCGCTGTCGTCGTGATCTACAACGATGCCGCCTACGGAGCCGAAATCCACCAGTACGGCTCCCAGGGCCTGACCGAGAAGCCCATGCTGATCCCTGAGGTGGACTTCAGCGGCGTCGCCCGTGCGCTCGGTGCCGAGTCGGCGATCATCCGCTCGCTGGCGGACCTTTCCGAGCTCCAGGACTGGATCGACGACGGCGCGAAGGGTACCTTCGTGGCCGACTGCCGGATCACGTCCAGCGTCCGGGCCCCGTGGATGAGCGAGTGGATGAACGCCAAGCAGGCCGCGAAGGCGGCGGTGGCGGGGTAACTGCCCGACTGGCACGAAAAAGGAGGCCGACGACGACACCCAGTGTCGCCGTCGGCCTCCTTTATGCCCGCGCGGTGTTGCTTCCCCGCAGGGCGCTGGACCCTAGGCCGCCGCTGGAAACGTTACGTAGCTGCCCTCGATGACGCTGGCGGCAACAACGGGAGTGCCGCCTACTGTGACATAGCTGCCACGGGTGACGGGGGGCAGGTTTGGCGCGCCATCGACGGTGACATAACTGCCCTCAACGCCGACGGGGACGCTGTCGGCCGGGAGAGTCACATAGCTGCCGCCGCGCACTGCGGTGTCAGCGACAGGCGTCCCAGTAGCCGCCTTGACGGTGGTTTCGGTGGTGGATGAGGAGGTTGCGGGGCGTTCGGTCAGCAAAGTCATGGGTTCTCCGTGGGGTTTCGGGGTGAGGGCCATACAGGTTCTTGTGCCGCTCAAGCAGGAGGGCGGTTGCGTCGTGTCGCTTGCCCCGCTGGCCCGGGTGTCTTCACCGGTGCGGTACTCAAGGGCTACGGCGGCCTGTACCTAACTTTACCGACTTATCGTGAGTTACTCAGAATAAGGTGGGAAGGCTCACGTTTACGCAAGGCTCCTACGACATTGCCTGCTGCAGCGGAACCCTGCAGACGACGCCGTTGGTTCACCGTTACGGGCGGCTGAAGCAACGGCGTCGTTCATTCGCGTTCAGGGCCTGCCTCAGCCCCGGACCTGCATGTCCACCCACACCAGGCGGTGGTCGCTGCTGGGGAACGGATAGACGCCGGTCAACCGCGAGAGGGGGTCAGCCTGGGTGGGCCAGAACACGCCGGAATCGAGCACGCGGATTTTTCGTGAGGGCAGCACGTAGTCGGCCCGCAGGTTTCCCGGCGCGGCATCGGCGAAGTCTGCAGTGTCGTAGCGGGGGTCGCCTTCATGGGTGGCGTTGGCTCCGCCCTGCAGGGCCGCCGCCTCCACGGCACCCTCGGAGGCCGGCAGCGGGTCCACGATGTGCTTGGAATCCAGGAGCTGGTTGATCGCGGCGTCGACTGAGTCGCCGTCGAGCGGGTCGGCGTTCTGGTCGCCCACGACGACGAACGGTTCGCTGGGCAGGAGCCCGCGTTCCTTACCTTCATCGTCCACGATGTACGCCGACTTGCCTGGGGTGACGTAGTCAGCCCAGAACCGGATCTCATCGTGGTTGCGGCGGCCATTCCGGTCCTCAGGACCGTCAAAGGTTGGCGGTGTGGGGTGCGAGGCGAGCACGTGCACCGTTTCGCGGCCCACCTTCACCGGAACATCCCAGTGCGACTTGCTTGACAGGCGCACGACGTCGAGCTCCTCCGGGGAAAACCAGTCTGCCGGTTCGGGCGTCGCCGGGTTGTCCGGCAACAGCGCCCCTGGCATGTCTTTCCACAGGAAGTCCTGGAACGTCCTCACGTTCTCCGTGTCGATGGGGTACTTCGACAGGATGGCCATGCCGTACTGACCCTCGAAGGCACCGAACCCAAAGGCGTCGTCTCCGCCTGCGACCTGGCCGTTGTTGTTGAGATCGAACCCGCTGGCGATCCCCGTGTTCGACGGCGCTACGTAGGCGTAGGGGTAGTTGACCGGATCAGCCCCGCCCTGGCCGATCGCCAGGTAATTGTCACGGAACAGATCAGCGGCACCCATGTTGGGCACGTAGTCGAACTCGTTCAGCAGGACGACGTCCGGGTTCGCACGCTGGATGACCTCGGCAACGGTGCGGGCCTGCTGGTCGTCCGGAGTGCTCAGATCGGCCTCAAGTTCGCCGGCGGTGGCCCGGTTGAGCGACAGGTTGTAGGTGGCCACCCGCAGGTCCACCGTGTGGTCCTTAGTGGGCTCGGCTTTCGGCTCGGCGGCGGCCGGACCGCCGCCGAATCCAACGGCAATGCTGCCGAGTACAGCAGCGGTGACGGCAGCGATGAATGGGCGTCTCGTGGACATGGGACTCCTTGGCAGCGAAAAAGTGGCGGAAAGAACGAAGTTGCGTTCAACCTAAGCCTCCAAAATGACCACCAGGCGTACCGCAGACGAACGGAGATGGCACGGAGCCGAAGCTCCGGGAGCCCTTTGCCGCGCCAAATGAGTAGATCGGCGCCGGCGCCATAGGAAACCCACAGGTCCGCGCCCTAACATGGCCCACATGAAAGCTGCCCGGGACGCCCGCTCCGCCGCCGTCGTCATCAACGCCGGATCCCGCCGAGGGGCGGCACACGAACTTGCCGTGGACACGATGCGCAAGGCAGGCCTGCCGATCTCCGACGTGCACCACGTGCTGTCCGGGGCAGACCTGGCCGGGACGCTTGACCAGGTGCTGGCAGACGGGCACGACCTGGTGGTTGTCGGCGGCGGCGACGGGACGGTGTCCTACGCCGCCGGCCGGGTTGCCGGCACCAACGTTGTGCTCGGCGTTCTTCCGCTGGGCACCGCCAACGACTTCGCCCGCACGCTGGAGATACCGAGCAATCTTTCGGAGGCGTGCGCCACCATCGCCGACGGGAAGGTGGTGGACATCGACCTCGGCCGGGCCAACGGTGAACCATTCCTCAACGTCGCGTCCGTGGGCCTGTCCGTGGCCGTGACGGAGGCTCTGAGCCCCCGCCTGAAGCGGTACGTCGGGCCCTTGGCGTACAGCGTCGCCACGCTTCGGGCCTATGCCCGGCACAAGCCGTTCCGGGCCCGCCTCGAGTTCCCGGAAGGGGACCACGAACCGCTGGAACTGGACAACCTGCTTCAGGTAGCGGTCGGCAACGGCCGGCACTACGGCGGCGGCAACACGGTCTCCCCCACCGCAGGGATCGACGACCACCTCCTGGACATCTACGCCATCCTTGCGGGGCCGCTCCGGGAGCACGTGAGCATCGCGCGGTTACTTAAGGACGGCAGCTTCATCGAACACGACAAGGTGTACCACCTGACCAGCCGAAGCGTCCGGCTGGTCACCGAGCAGCCGCTGCCGGTGAACCTCGACGGCGAAATCGCCACCTCCACGCCCGCCGACTTCACCGTCCAGCGCAACGCCGTCCACGTCGTCGTACCCCAGAGCAGCACCAGCGCGATGTTCGACGGACCGGGCGCCACGAACTGGCCGCCGTCGTGATTCCCGACGGCGGAAGGCTGTGACTAGCGGGGAACAAGCCGCCACAGGGACGTGACCTCGGCCGTGCGCGCCTCGAACAGAGGATCGTCGCGGTCCGAGGCCTTCGGATGTGTTGGCTTGGTGTCGAGCCGTTCCACCACCTTCAGCCCGGCCGCCTCGATGGCGGCCAGCAGATCCTCACGCGACCGCAGGCCAAGGTGCTCGGCCAGGTCCGAGAGGACCAGCCAGCCCTCCCCGCCCGGCTCAAGGTGGTCGGAGAGTCCGTTCAGGAAGCGGAACAGCATTCTGCTTCCGGGGTCGTAGACTGCGCTGTCCAGGCTGGAATGCGGTGTGGCCGGAATCCAGGGCGGGTTGCACACGATGAGCGGCGCCCGTCCGGGCGGGAACATGTCCGTCAGGACGGCCTCAGCACGGTCCAGGACACCGAGGTTCCGGAAATTCTCAGCGGCGCAGGCGATGGCACGCGGTTCATTGTCGGTAGCCACCACGCGGCGGACGCCGCGGCGCGCGAGGACGGCAGCGAGCACACCGGTGCCGGTTCCGACGTCGAACGCCAGCGTCTCAGAGGGCAGCGCAGCCGCGGCGACGAGATCCACATACTCACTCCGGGTGGGGAAGAATGTGCCGTAGTGCGGGTGGATGCGGCCCTGCAGGGCATCGACGTAGACGCCATTACGCCGCCACTCGTGGGCGCCGATGGCCCCGACAAGCTCATGCAGGGATACAACGGAGGATTCGCCGATGTCACCGTACGCTTCAGCGGCCGCCTGCCGGACGTCCGGGGCGCGGCGCAGCGGCACCACCGGGCCCGGATCAAGTGGAACCAGCAGGAGGCCGAGAACACGTGCACGGTGCGAGCGGGACTGGCGGTGCCGATAGAACTGATCGGCCGGAGTTCCTGCGGTCCTCTTTCCGGCGCCCATCCGCCGATCCAAGGCGTTGAGGATCTGCCGTGCGTTGTGGAAGTCACCGTGCCAGAGCATCGCGATCCCCTGTGACGCCATCCGATTCGCATCATCGGCCGTGAGAGAGTCGGAGACCACCTCGACGCGCGTCGGCACCGGTCTGCCGTTCGCCGAACGCCACCGCGCGGTCATGCTCTCGCCGGCCTCAACCCAGGTCACGACGGCGGGGTCATCCACCGCAGCTCCGCGTGAGGGCTTGAGGACAGGCGTCGGGATTCCCACGGGAGCTGGCGTGTCGGTAGTGATAAAGGTCCGTTCCAAGCGTCAGAGGAGCCGATCGGCGACTGACGATTGCGGCGGTGATCCACGACGTGGAAGGCGACGGCCCAGGATTCCGGACCGTCATCCGGCCGCGAACCGAGCTGGGTTGATGGCCGCTGGAGCCATTCAACCTGCATTGTCAGGATACAGGTGTGCGGTGGCGGCTAACCGACGCTGCAGAAATCTGCCGCTTGACCTGCTCAAGCTCATCTTTGAGCAGGTCAACGGTGGCACGGTATTTTTCGAAGTCAGCCGCCCGGCGCCTGGCCATGGCAAAACTGATGACGGCCGCGAGAACGGCAAGCGGGAACGAGAGCAGCAGGGCCCAGCCGGACACGGCAAGGAAGTCCAGCGCTACGGGAAGTGCCTGCTTGAATGCCAGGAAATCGTTCACCCCGCCGACCATTCCCTGCAGGGCGGAGTCCAGGGGGCCAAAGTACTGCCCCACGATAGGCGTCTCGGAAAACGACGGAGCGCTCAACGGCGGTTCTCCTCCCGCCGACCAGCGCGAATCACGGAAAGTGTTCAGGACGTAGATCCCTGCACCCGCGTTGAGGGCCGCGAAGAGCAGGACGGCTCCAAGCGCAGTCCAATGAAGCCTGCGCCAACGCCAGAGGCCGGCCACAAACGCGAAGACTATGGCCGCAGCCCAGGAAAAGTTGCGGAGTTCGTCGCGGCTCAGGCCGCCCAGCAGATCCAAGGTATTCCCCACCCTTTGCAGTTGATGCGTGTTCCGGTCCCAAGCAATGCCTGTTCAGGTCCCAAGGGAGCCTATCCCAGGCATCCCGAGCATGCCGCGGCAGTTACGGGTGCGAGGCAAGGCCGTTCGGCCCTATCAACCTGCGGCAACCGGCCCAAAGCTTAGAACAGATAGGCGCTGGGGCGGATGCCCGCGGGCCCCTGCACCGAGCCTTTGCCAGACCGCGGCTCTGAGGACATCCGGACATGTCAATCGACAAGCACGGGCTCCCGCTGCGCAGGCGGGCCGCGACGCAGGGAAGCCAGCGCCATGACACTGCCCGCAAGGCTCTTCTCACCGCAGGACCGCTGTCTTCGCTGCTGTACGTGGTTGCCACCGACGTGGTGGCAGCATCCCAATGGGACGGATACCGCCGCACCGAACAGATGGTGAGCGAACTGTTCGCCGTCGGCTCCCCCGGCCGGGACGTCCTCGTCCCGTTCACATGGCTCTACACGGTGCTGTTCACAGCGTTCGGCGTGGGCGTCTGGAACTCCGCGCGCGGCAACCGTGCCCTGCGCATCGCCGGCGGCCTGCTCACCGGGTACGGGCTGTGGAACATCATGGGCGCCCTCTACCCCCTGACGCTGGGGGACGATGCTTCCATTCCCATGCATATCCTCGCCACCAACGTCCAGCTCGCCCTCATGGTCTCGGCAATGTGTTTCGTGGCTGCGGGATTCCACGGCCGGATGCGCGCGTATTCGATCGTCTCGCTCGCGGCTTCCGCGGTGATGGGCATGGTTGCATTCGCAGCGGCCCCGGGACCGGACCTCGTGCTGGGCATCGGCGAAAGAATCAGCATTGGTGCGTTCCTGCTCTGGGTGGCAGTCCTCGCGGTGGCGCTGTGGAAGCGGCCGGCAGTCGTGGCAGCTCCGGCGGGTTCGGCGCCGGACTCCGCCACGCGGTAGCGGCCTCTCCGAGCCAAAGGCGGGCCCAGTTCATAATGACCAAGTGATCACGCTCGTCAAAGTCCTCCACAACATCCTCTTCGCTGCCGGCTATCTGGCCATCGCCGTGCTTGCCTCAGTGATCAGCTACTCCGGCAAGCCGGAGCTAGGGCTCGGCATCATTTTGGCCGCAACCGCCATGTTGGCGACACTCCTCATCGCTTCCGCCGTAATCAACCGCCGACACAAGCGGGCCGTGCAGGCTGCCCAAAGTGATGTACCCGTTGTCGCCGCCGGGCGCACCAAAACCTACAGCGCGCACGCCTCTGAAACTTACGAACACGATGCCCAGACGGTCTGGTCGCTGATCCGGCCGGCCGAGAGCGCCGTATTGCTCTCTGACGCGCAGCGGGCCTTCACAGTGCCGGGGACACCTGCTGGCGTCGGGGAACAGCAGTGCTTCATCGACCGAGACGGTTCGGTTTCCATCATCGAGGTCATCGGTGAAGAGAGCCCGTGGTGGGCAACAACGAGGCCTATATCGCCGGGCGAGACGAATACCCGCTCCACGTACCGCCTTAAACCGACGTCAACCGGGTGCGTCCTCACGGTTGGGACCGTCATGGAACTCCCAGCAAATGCCGTGCTCACAGAGACCCCCGAGGATTGGTGGGAAACCCTAATGAGGCCCTACCTAACCCGGGTCAAGGAAGTCCTGGCCGCGGGTCAAAATTAGCGTGGGCGGGCCAAGGTGAACTCGCCGCCCAACCAAGGTGCCGACGTCGTACTTCTATCCCTCTGCGCCGTACCCGGCGCCCAGAAACCTACGCCGGCAAGTGCACCGCCACGGATGCCCGTTCAACGGCGGGGCACATGATCTTCACCGCGGCGTCGTCGGGGGCGTCGTCCAGGCCCAGCAGCATGCGCACTCCCGCCGCCCCGAGCTCGTAATGGGGCAGGGACACTGTGGACAGCGGAGGCCGGAGATGGGCGGCGATAACTTCCTGGTTGTCGAAACCCACAACGGCCATGTCATCCGGAATGGAGAGCCCGTTTTCCCGCAGGCCGTCGTAAAGTCCCATGGCCATCCGGTCGTTGTAGCAGTACACAGCGGCGACGTTGCGCTTGAGCAACTCTTCGGTGGCTCCGTATCCGCCTTCCTGATCCGGATAGGCTTCCAGCACCAACTCCGGGTCGAACGGAATCCCGGCAGCTTCCAGCGCGTCCTTGTAGCCCTGGAGCCGTCCGTCCCTGGCGGGCGCGGGGGTGGTGGCGTTGATAAAGGCGATGCGCCGGTGGCCGCCGCGGAGCAGGATTTCCGTCGCGGACTTCCCGCCTTGCTCTTCGTCGGGTACAACAGCACGGGCAGCGCCGGGCTCCGGCGAGAAGCAGTTGACTAAGACGAAGTCCGCCTCGCGCAGCGTTTCGGGGACGACAGTGGGACGGTGGAACCAGGTCGAGTACAGGATGCCGCGCACCTTGTATTCCAGCATCATGGCGATCGCGTCCGTTTCCAGGTCGCGGTTTCCCTCGGTGTTGGCGATCAGCAGCGCGTAGCCGTGTTTCCAGGCTTCGTCCTGCGCCCCGTGGATGATCTGACCTGCGAACGGGGTGGTGGCCACGCCGTCTGCCACGAGCCCGATGAACCGTGAGGTGCCGCTGACCAGCGTCTTCGCCATGGCGTTGGGGCGGTACCCGAGCTGCCGGATCGCATCCTTGACGCGCTGGCGCGTCTGCTCCGCAATGCGGGCGTTCTTCTTCTTGTTGATCACCAGCGACACCGTGGCAGTGGACACACCGGCTGCTTCAGCCACTTCGCGGAGAGTCACCGGCTGGGCACGGCTTTTCCTCACAGGAACGTCGGGGGTGGCCGCGCTGCCTGAATTTTTCTCCTGCGAAATCATCTGTCCTCCATCAGGAGTATATCCATCCGCCATGGCCGTCATCCCTTCGTCGCCCCGCTTTCCAAGCCCTGGATCATGGCCTTGTTCAGGACCAGGAAAACCAGGAGCAGGGGCGTGATGGTGACGCACACAGCAGCGAAGGTGGCAGTCCAATCCACCTTGCCCATGGCGCCGATGTAGTTCTGCAGGCCCAGGGGGATTGTTTTCAGGTCTTCGGAGAGGACGAACGTGTTCGCGAAGATGAAGTCATTCCAGATGAAGATGCTGTTGACCAGCACCACGGTGACCACTGTATTCAGCGACAGCGGCAGCGTAATCAGCCCGAAGATCCGGTACGGGCCGGCGCCGTCAAGGGAGGCGGCCTCGTAGGTTTCCCGCGGGATGTATTCGAAGAATGATGAGAACAGGTAGATGGACATGGGCAGCGCGAAGCCGGCCAGCGGGATGATCATCGACTGGTAAGTGTCCAGCAGGTTCACTGTTGAGTAATCGATGAACAGCGGGACCAGGGCGATCTGGACAGGAACGATGATTCCGATCAGGAACAGCCCGCGGACAAACTTGCTCAGGCGGAAACCCAGGACCTGGATGGCGTAGGCGGCCATCATGCCAAACAGGACGATCAGGACGTTGGCACCCATGGTGACGATGAAGCTGTTCAGGATGTACCTGCCGAGGTCGCCCGTTTCGAACGCGCGCGCGTAGTTCTCCCACGTCAGCGAGCTCGGCAGTGCAAACGGGTCACCGGTGGCGAAGTCGTGCTCGGTGCGGAGGCTGGTCAGGAACAGCCAGGCGAGCGGGTAGACCTGGACGATGACGATCAGCATGATCAGCACCCGCGACAGGGTCCGGTACAGGCTGGGCTTCCGGCGTCGCCTTGTGATGGCGGGCTTCGGGGGCCGGGCGGCGGGTGGAGCAGCCGGGGCTGTTTGGGTGATCATGAGTCTGCCTTCCGCTTGAGCATGAACAGGATGAGGCCGACGGCGACCAGGCACTCGATCACGATGAACACGGAGATAGTGCTGGCGTACCCGAAGTCGGTGCTGGTGAACGCTGTTTTGTACATGTACGTGGTGAGCAGTTCCGAGGATTGGCCGGGGCCGCCGTTGGTCATGAGGTAAGGGATGTCGAAGCCGCGCAGGCCGTAGGTGGTGGCCATGATCGTCGTCGTGATCCACACCGGCCGGATGTACGGGAAGCGGATCTTCGTGAAGAGCGTCCACTTCGAGGCGCCGTCCAGCACCGCAGCTTCTTCCAACTCCTTGGGCACGGCTATCAGCGCGGCGTAGATGATGAGCATGTACAGCCCGGTGAACCGCCAGCCCTCGGGAGCGGAGACCGCAGCAAGTACCGTGTTGACGTCGGACAGCCAGGCGCGTTCCAGGTTGCCGAGCCCGATCCAGTGCAGCAGCTGGTTGAGCAGTCCGACGGGGTCGATGGAGTAGATGCGCACGAAGAGGAATGCGATGGCCACTGTGGAGATCACGGCAGGCAGCAGGTAGAGGGTCTTGATGAGCTCCCGTCCCCGGCGCAGGGACGTGAGCAGGCTGGCGACGACCAGGGCGCCGCCGAGCTGCAGGACCAGGCAGATGGCCAGGTAGAGGAGCGCGTTGAAGAACGAGCGCCAGAAGATGTCATCGGCGGTGAGCATCCGGACGTAGTTATCCAGTCCGACGAACTCCATGTCGCTGATGCCGTTCCAGGAGAAGAAGCTGAGGAAGAACGACTGAAGGATCGGGAAGAGCACGGCTGCGCAGTACAGCAGCAATGGTGGAAGCAGGAAGACCAGGACTGAGGTCCGTGACCTGTTGGGAAGCATGGCTTGGCCTTTCGGGCGGGGGACCTTCCGGTCCCCCGCCACTGCGGTTTACTTGAAGAACTTGGGGGCGTTCTGCTTGATGGCGTTGTCCATCGTGCTGGTGAATTGCTCCGGCGTAATGTTGCCCTGCACCAGGAGCACCAGTTCCTGCTGGAGCCTGCCGTTGGTGGTGGGGTCCAGCTGGGTGTCCCACGGCATGGCCTGCTTTGCCCCGAGGGTGTCCGCCGTTTCCAGTGCCTTCTTGTACAGCGGGGTGGCGTTGGCCGGGACCGTGGTCTGCACATTCGTGGTGGGTGAGAGGGCACCGGTGGCCGCGTACTCGGCGGGGTACTTTGCCAAGGCAAACTTCAGGAAGTCGCTCACCAGCGGATCGTAGGTCTTGGAGTTGACGGCCATTCCGATGCCGGATGGGGAGACGAATTCGTTGGCCGCCGTCACCGAACCGTCTGTCGTTGGCAGGGTGAAGAAGTCGACGTCGTCCCGGACCTCGGCGTTCAATTTGTCGGTGGCCAGGCTTGGCAGCTCCCAGGTGCCGATGTTGTACATCGCCGCCTGGCCGGACGTGAACTGGTTCTGCGCGTCGGAGTAGCCCTGGGCGGAGAAGCCGTCCTGGAAGCACTTGGCCTTACCCAGCTCGGCCATCCACCTCACGGTCTTCTGCCCGGCAGGATCGGAGAACTTCGCCTCACCCTTCTTCAGCTTCTGGACGAAGTCCGGACCGGCTTCCCGGAACGGCTGATAGGCCACATAGCGTTCCAGCGGCCACTGGTCCTGTCCGTCAATGGCAATCGGAGTGATTCCCGCAGTGCGCAGCGCGGTGCACAAAGCCGGGATGTCATCGAGGGACTTCGGCACCGTGACGCCGGCCTTTTCCAGCAGTGCCTTGTTGTACCAGAAATACTCCAGCTCGAACTGGAACGGGATCATGTACAAGGAGCCGTCGTCGAATCGCTGGTAGTCCAGTGCCCCGGGCCGGTAGTCATCGTAGATGTCCAGCGACTTCAGGAGCTTCCCTGCATCGACCATCTTGCCCTGCTTTGCCAGCTGCTGCGCGAAGGGCGTGGCGTCCGTGTCGAAGAGCTCAGGGAGCTTGTTGGCCGCAGCCAGGGTCTCCAGCTTTTGGATGTAGGAGGGGCGGTCCGGGGTGGTGATGAGGTTCAGCGCGAAGCCCGGGTGGTCCTTGGCATAGTCGTCAGCGAGCTTCTTCATGATGTTGATGACTGCCCCGTCGGCCGGACGTGACAGCAGCCACGAAATTTCACGGGGTTTGATCTCCCCGGTGGGGCTGACATTGGCCGGGTCGCTGGAGGCTCCTACGCCGCCGCAGGCTGACAAAGCCAGGGCTGCGGCGGCTGCGACGGCGGCAGCACGGAATAGTTTCTTCATTGCGGCAATCTCCCTTGATTGGGTCAGTGGTTGGGGGGGTGATGTTCAGTTGTCGGTGCGTTTACGTATCTCAAGGTCGGTGACGGTGGCGGATCCTTCGCCTGAGAAGAGCCCGATCCGTCCCGCGGGCAAGTCGTAGATCCGGGTGCTGAGCGCCACCTGCCGGTCCACGACGGCGACGCACAGGTCGCCGTCGACGATCACCTCCAGGGTGTGCGGGCCGGGGGCGAGCTTGCAGGCGCGCTCCAGTTCGACGTCGAACGGAACGTCCCCGGACACGTGCCACTGGGCGTCCCCAGTGATGGCCCGTGGCCAGCGGTCGAAGACGAGCCGGCCGCGTTTCGGTTCCAGGCGCAGGATGTAGGAGTGGTCTCCGTCCTGGCTGGCGCGCAGCAGCAGCCCGCATTCGGTGGTGTCGGGGCCGATGTCCAACACTGCCTTGGCATAGAACTGGCTGGGCAGTTCGTCGTCGGATACGACGGCGGTGTACCCGTCCGGCGCGTCCAGTCGCGTAGGCAGTCCGCCCGTCAGTGAAACGGTGACGTCGTCCCAGAAGCTGTCCACGAGTTCGTCGGCGAAGCCGAAAGCCAGTGTCCCGTCCGGGTTTTGGCGGGCTTCCAGCACGGACATTGTGCCGGCCCACTGCCAAGGGCCGTGGTCGGTGTTGCCTTCCTTGCTGGCGATCCATCCGAAGAAGAATCGGCGGCCGTCCCGTTCGGCGGTTTTGGAGGCGTAGAAAGCCCGGCCGTCGATGCTGTCCAGGTCCGGGACGGTCCACGGCCCGTCGGGGCTCTTGGCCATGCGGTACCGGGTGGTAAACGATTCGGAGAACTCGGAGTAGACCATGTACCACCAGCCGCCCCAGGAGAAGACGTCCGGGCATTCGTGCGTGATGTAGCGGCGCGGATCCCAGAACGGTTCCGCATACTCCCAGGTCATCAGGTCGGCGGAGACGCACTGGGCGATGACGCCGCGGCGCCGTTCCGGTCCGGTGGAGTGCCGGGCCGCCAGCAGCATCCTCCACCGGCCGTTGCTGTCATCCCGGAACACGAAGGGGTCCCGCCAGTCCCCGGACTCGAAGCCGTCAGGAGCGCCGAAGGTGAGTTCGGGATGTTTGGTCCAGGTCTGCATTCCGTCGGTGCTCGTGGCGTGCATGACCAGTTGGAGTGGTGCCCCGTCCGCTCCCAGGTTGCGCGGGTTCTGCCCGGTGTAGAACAGGTGGTGGATGCCGGTTTCATCGACGACGACGCTGCCCGTGTAGGCGTTGAAGTCCAGATCGTCCTCCGTGCCGTGCTGCAGGGCCACTCCGTGGTCTTCGAACTGCGTGAGGTCCTTGGTGGTGACGAGGTTCCATGACGTGCCGGGTTTCGGGTCCGAGCGTACTTCGTGGAGGTAGAAGAGCCAGAACTCCCCGTCCTTCTCGAAGGGGATGAGGTCACCAACCCATCCATCGGCGGGCTGGAAGAAGACTGAGCGTTTCATCTGCGCTGATGTCCATTCTGCTAAAGCGTTTGATCACACGAATTTAGCGGCATCGTCCGAATTGATCAAGCGTTTTAGCAAAATTTGTTTTTTCCGGGGCGCCCGGGCTATGCCCTCGGTTACGCTGCTGCCCGTTTGTTCCGGCTGCCGATTCCGTCCCGGCGCACCACCGCGATCGAGGTGGGCATGCAGAACTCGGGCCTTGCAGCAGGGCTGGCACGGCAGTACCTGACTCCCGAAGCGGCCCTGCCCGGCGCCATCTTCTCCGTCTGGCACAACGTTTCCGGCGCGGTCCTGGCCGCCTACTGGCGCCGCCGCAGCACCCCTGCTGTACGCGACGGCGAGCCGGTTACGGCGGCTGCAAACTAACCCTTGTAGGCATCCGCCAGGACATGCATTGTGCCCCACCCGGCCACGCCCTACCGTAAAGGAACAGTCAGCCTAAGCAGGTGCAGGAATGCGGACAGTGTGGTGGACGTCGCGCTGCTCATTGCTGTGCTTGCTCCTTGCAAGCATCCTCGGCGGTGCCACTCCCCCGGCAGCGGCCTCAGCCGGGACGACGGCCACGGAACCCGCGGATCCGGAGCGTACTTACGCAGCGGTGGACTCCTTCCTGCGGGAGCAAATAGATACCCTCGGGATTCCCGGCGCTGCCGTCGCCGTCGTCCGCGACGGACGCCAGGTGCACTCGGCCGCTTTTGGCCGGGCCGATGACTCGGGGCGGCCGATGACCGCCCGGACGCCCGTCCTGCTGGCCTCAACCACCAAATCGCTCACGTCCATTGCCGTGATGCAGCAGGTTGAGGCCGGCAGACTGCGGCTGGATGAACCGGTGCAGGCCTACCTACCCTGGTTCACGCTGAAAGACAGCCGGTCGTCGGCCATCACCGTCCGCCACCTGCTCCACCAGGCCAGCGGCATGGCTTCGAAGGACACGGCCTTCGAAGCCTTCGAAGCCCAGGACGCGGAGGCACTCGAAGAAGGGGTGCGGGCCCTGTCGGAGTCCCCGCTGGCCGGCACCCCGGGTGAAGCATTCGGCTATGCCAGTGCCAACTACAACATGCTGGGCCTCCTGGTGCAGACGGTCTCCGGCCAGCCGTTCGCGGACTACATGCAACAGCACGTCTTCGGGCCGCTCGACATGGCGAACAGCCATCCGACCCGGGCTGCTGCCCGCGCAGACAACGCCGCCGACGGCTACTCGCGGTGGTTCGGCGCGTTCTGGCGCCAGACCGACGTGCCCGCACCCACCACCGGAATGCCGTCCTCCACGATGTATTCGTCAGCCCAGGACCTGGGCCACGAACTGATGGCACTGCTCGACGACGGCCGGTACGGTGGCGCCCGGATCCTCCGGTCCGACAGCGTTGAGGCGATGTTCGAGCCACGCGTCCAGGTGGACGGATCCAAGCGCTACGCCATGGGCTGGTTCACCCGGCCGCTTGTGGAGTCCGCTGATCCGGCAGCACCGCCCGTCCACGAGGGAACGCTGCCTCTTCTCCTGGAGCATCAGGGCGAGTGGGGCAACAGCCACACCTACCTGGCCATGATTCCGTCCGCCCGTCTTGGCGTGGCCCTGGTCATCAACGGCAATGACACCGCTGCCCCCTCACGGCTGAAGGCAATCGACACCAACCTCCTGCGGATTCTCCACGGCCATCCCCCGGTGCCTGCGGTGGTGCACGAGGACTGGCTGCAGCAATACAGCTGGGCGGTGTCGCTCGCACTCCTGCTGGCGGAACTGCTGAGCCTGTGGCTGGCGCTCCGGTTCCTGCTATCGCGAAGACACCCCCCTGCCGGAAAGCGGTGGACTCCCCTGGCGTGGGCCGCCGCGGCCCTCGCCCTCGACGGGTTTGCCCTGTGGCTGTGCCTCGTCTACGCCCCAGCGCGGTTCGACACCCACCTGTCCGTCATCGTCCGCCAGTTTCCCGACGTCGGCGTCTCGCTGGGGCCGGTGCTCGCACTGGCCGTCCTGTGGCCGATCCCGCGGACGGTCTGGCTGCTTCTGACGATGAGGGCCGGCCCGGAAGCGAAAACCGCCTGAGTTCCACCGGCCCCGTATATAGACTGCTGGAGTACGTGTCCCTCGACTATTAGGAGAAGTTCATGACATACAGCGGAAGTCCGTCCGAGAAGCCGGTGGCAGCCGGTGACCTGGACCGCAGCCATATCGGCCAGACGGTGAGCTTTCAATCGAACGACTTCACGGTTGTCTTCGGAACACTCTCCGGCATTGCCCGGACGGAAGCCATGGTGTACCTGTCCCTTCAAGGAGTGGGCGGCGGCACCCACCTGAAGGACGAGTACGACGTGCCCGTCGGCCAGGACGTCTACGTTCAGCTGGATCCCCTGAGCACCGCCGGGAAGACTCTCGCGGAGGCGGAACGGGTCATCAAGGAGAAGTTCGACGAGATCAAGAAGAACCTCCGGGACCGGGAACAGAAACCCGATTCCGAGTAACCGGCCTCAGCCAGCGAGGAACCCCGCAGTGCCTGTGCACTGCGGGGTTCCCCTTTTTGTCACTGTGGCCATGACGAGGCACCAGGGCGCCGCCCATAAGATGAGGCATGGACTTCGAGGACACGCTCTGGACGGTTTTGGGGGCCGGGCTGGTTCTGCTGATGCTCGTTGACGTCTTCCGCACGCTCCTTTATCCGCACGGTTCCGGTCCTGTGGGCCGGGCGATCATGCGCGGATTCTGGCTGGTGTCGAGAAAACTGCGGGGCCGGGGCTCCTTCATCGCCGCACCTTTGGCCATGGCCGCAGTCATTGGCGCCTGGGCAGGCTTGGCGGCCGTCGGCTGGGCCCTGCTCTATCTTCCCCACCTGCCGGCCGGCTTTGTCCACGCCGCCGGGGTTCCCCAGCGGGGCGACTTTGCCGAAGCGCTTTACATCTCACTGGTCACTCTTTCCACGGTGGGGTTCGGCGAAATCGTGCCAGGGCATCCGGTGCTCCGGCTGGTTGTGGCCCTCCAGGCCGTGACCGGTTTCGGGCTGCTGACAGCAACGGTCACCTGGATCCTGCAGACGTACCCGGCCCTGAACCGCCGCCGGGCCCTCGCCCACGAACTGAACCTGTTCCGGGAGGCTGCAGGCCCTGCAGGTGTCTCGTCCCTGGACCCCAAGCATGCCGCCGGACTGCTGGAGTCCATGGCCGGAAACGTGGCTTCGGTGAGCATCGACCTTCTGGCGTTCCACGAAACCTACTACTTCCGTGAAGTCGAGCAGCGCGGATCCCTGCCGGCCACGGTGGCCTACGCCCAGGAGCTGGCATCCCAGGCCCAGCGCAGCGAAAGCCCTGAACTCCAGTTCGCCGGCAGGATGCTCCACGCGGCGCTGGACGGACTCGCCGACGTCCTTCGCGGCAAATTCGGCCATTCAGGAACCACGTCCTCCGATGTGTTCGACAGCTACGAACTGCACCACAGGCACGTGCGGCGCGGGGAGCCGGGCGCACGCTAACGCCGTTGTGCCATGACGTGCCCGGCGTACCCTGAGGCTATGGAATCCGACGTCCGGGATCTCAGGCTCCGCACCGGTATCAGGGTGCCCTGCCTTGTTCAGGGCGACGCCGACGCACCGCCGGTGCTGCTGCTGCACGCGTGGGCCGAATCCCGCGGAAGCTTCGACCGCCTCCTACCCCTGCTGACCGGAATCAGGGTTTATGCCCCCGACCTCCGCGGGCAGGGCGAGGCGGACAAACCGGAGGACGGCTACTCCCTGGCGGAACAGGCCAACGACGCCGCAGCGATCCTGGACGCCCTCAACGTTCCCCGGGCGTTCGTCGTCGGCTCCTCCAGCGGCGGCTACGTGGCCCAACAACTGGCCGTTACCTCCCCGGAGCGCGTCACCGCTCTGGTCCTGGCGGGCTCTCCCCTGAGCCTGCAGGGCCGGCCCGCCTTCGCCGATGAAGTGGATGCCCTGACCGACCCGCTCGACGCGGACTGGGTCCGGGAGTCGCTCACCTGGTTTCCCCTGCTGCACGAGGTTCCCGCATGGTTCATCGAGGACCGCGTGCGCGACGGCCTCAGGATGCCCGCCCATGTATGGAAAGCCATCCTCAACGGCCTGTGCGAAGCCACACCGCCCACGGAATCGGGAACCATCCAAGCCCCCACGCTGATCCTCTGGGGCGCCGAGGACGCCCTGCTGCCACGCGGCGACCAGGAAACCCTGGCCGCACGGATCCCCGGCGCGGTCCTGAAGGTCTACCCCGACGTGGCGCACGTGGTCCTGTGGGAGTGCCCGGAGCGGGTGGCAGAAGATACGACGGCGTTCTTCCGTACCGTTGGTGACGCCGGCAAGCCACGGGAGGCACTGTGACGGACCGCTTTGCACCCTCGCTGGCCGCCCGGCTGAAGGGGGCCTACGACAACCTTCCGCTGCCGATTCCCGTCGTTGCCGGACTTGCCGTGGATGCCCTCCTCGCCAGGCGCCGTCCGTGGCCGCTCCCCGGCTCCCGTTCCCTCCACCGAGTTTCCGGCGCAGGACTGCTGCTCGCCGGCGTCGGCCTTAATGTTTGGGCGGTCGCCGAACGGCGGCGCCGTTCGGCCGGCCCCTTCGAACTGGAGCGGCCGGAGGAACTGGTCACCAGCGGCCCTTACGCCTTCACCCGCCATCCCATGTATGTGGGCTGGTGGCTCATCCAGCTGGGAGCGGGAACCTCGGCCGGTTCCTCGTGGGTCCTCGCGACGCTGCCGGCGGAATTGCTGGTGGAGCATCACTTCGTCCTCGGTGAAGAGGTCAAACTGGCCGAGCTCTTCGGACGGTCTTACCCCGATTACGCGGAAAAGGTTCCGCGCTACCTCGGGCTGCCGGCGCGGCACCGTCCGGGAGAGTCCTCATAACCCGGCTGGCTCAGAGCGCGCCACATCTATCCAGTAGCGCCGAAAATGCCGTCCGTTCGCGCCCATCCTCACGTCCTCGAGCAGGCCGCCACAGCGCACGATAGTCCTGGCGGACGCTGTGTTGGCATCATCGCAGGTCAGAAGAACCCGATCAGGCTCTCCCTGCGCAGCCAAACGGGCACACACTTCCTGCAGGGCCCACGGCGCCGCCCCTCGCCCACGATCGGACGGCCGGACCCCGTATCCGATATGCCCGCCGGAGTTCAGGAGGGCCGGGGTGAGGTAGTGGCGGAAGGCAATCGCTCCCACATACCGGGAGCCCTCCGTGATCCACCGATAGGTGCACGGAACAATGCCGTCCGTCGCGGGAGCCCGTTCAGCTTCGGCCAGCCTTCGGACCCAGGCAGCAAACCCCTCAGGGCTGGTGATGTCGTCATCTGCAACCAGCCCGGCACCGTCCTGATGGGCGCCGCCCCACTCGCGGTGGGACTCGGCAAACGACGGGTAGAAGGACGCATCCGGGGCAACAAGTTCGAACATGCACACGACCCTACGTGGTGCCAGGGCGTCAGCCCGGTTCATTGACACCGGTCGAACACAAGGGAAAAGCCGTGGGTACCTCCGGAAAAGAAGGTACCCACGGCCTTCTCGGCGTCTGAATCCTACTTATCGCACCCGATGCCGTCGCCGTCGCGATCGAGATGCTTGCCATAACCAGGCGTACCGGCATAAATCGGTGCGGCTCCGGCTGCACGCACCGCGGTGCAGTTGGCGTACTGGACAGAGGAGGGCGCCGGAGCTACCGGCGCAGGTGCGGGCGCAGCGGGAACC
Organism: Arthrobacter sp. B10-11; assembly: GCF_033142195.1. Classification (NCBI taxonomy): domain Bacteria; kingdom Bacillati; phylum Actinomycetota; class Actinomycetes; order Micrococcales; family Micrococcaceae; genus Arthrobacter; species Arthrobacter sp. B10-11. The sequence continues at coordinate 242,501 of NZ_JAWMTH010000006.1, read as the reverse complement.
TGAGCCGGAGCCTGCGGGACGGCCTGCTGCGCAGCCGCCTGTTCGGCGGCTGCCTTCGCGGCAGCAGCAGCCGCATCCGCGGCAGCCTTCTCCGCGGCCGCCTTGTCAGCCGCAACCTTGTCCGCAGCAGCTTTTTCCGCCGCCGCCTTGTCGGCCGCAGCCTTTTCGGCTGCAATCTTTTCAAGGCTCTTGACGCCGAGCTTCACGGTTGCCCCCTTGGCCGCCTGCGCACCTTCCGCGGGGTCCTGGGATGTCACCTGCCAGTTCTTCTCTACAATGATCTTCTTGCCATCGACGGTGTCCACAGCCTCAACCTTGAGCCCGAGATCTTTCAGCTGATCCGTGGCCTTGTCCAGGGTCAGACCCAGCACGCCTGGAACCGTGACGATTTCATCAACCGCTGCAACGGCGGTTGCGGTTTCTGTCGGCTGCACTGCCGATTTCTGGCCACCGCATCCCGTGAGCATGAGACCGGCTAGCACTACTAGTGTCAACGTCTTCTTCATTTTTCCCCCTTGGAAAGTTTGAATCTGTGGAGTGATGGAACTGGTCTAGCTTTCGCAGGCAACGCCGTCGCGGTCACGGTCCAGCGCCGGGCGGTAGCCCGTTGACCCGGCGTACAGCGGGGCGGCACCTGCAGCCTTGGCGGCGGCGCAGTTGGCGTAGTAGGCGGCGGCCGGTGCCGGCGCAACAGGAACCGGTACCGGAACTACAGGAGCGGGAGCGGCTGGAGCCGGGGCCGGGACCACAACGGCCGGTGCGGGAGCGGGCGCCACCGGAGCGGGCGCCACCACGGGTGCAGGCTCCGGCGCCGGCGAGGCAGCAACCGGCGCTTGCTCATTCGTCGGCGCCAGCTGGCCGGCGCAGTCGCCCAGGATCCTGGCCATGGCATCGTGCTCCGCCTGGGTGACCCACAGGCTGTACGTTGCCTTCACCGAAATCTGGCGGGCGACGTATTCGCACCGGAAGCCCTTGTTCGGCGGCAGCCAGGTGGCGGCGTCGCCGTCGCCCTTTTTCATGTTCGTGGGACCGTCCGTCGACTGGAGGTTCAGCGGATCGTTGGCGAAGGCCGTCCGCTGTTCCGTGGTCAGCTGCTGGGCGCCCTTCTGCCAGGCGTCACTGAGCGCAACCACGTGGTCAATCTGCACGGCGCTGCTTGTTGCTGATCCGCGCAGGAAGTTGATGCTGGTGCCCGTGTACGGGTCCGCCAGGGTTCCGGACTGCACCTTACAGGGCACGCTGTTGGTGTACTTAATGCCCGTCAGGTCGCGCTCGAGGGTGTCGTTCCGGGTGTCGCAGCCGTTGCGGTCCACGTCGGCCCAGGCCTGCCCGAACAGTGCGCGGTCATAGCCGGTCTTGGGTGCCCTGCCCTTGATCGGGAGGGTGGCCAGCAGGTCGATCGCCTTGGTGGCGAAGGCAGGCTGCGTCTTCGGAGCCGTGACGCTGGCGCCCTGCGCCAGCAGGTAAGGGCTGTCCGGGTCCAGCGGGGCGCCCGTCTCCTGGACCGCGGGAGCGGACGACGGCGTCACCGTGGCTTTCGCTGTCGGGCTCGCCGAGGCTGTGGCCGGCGACGCCGCGCCCTCCGATGAAGCGGCCTGAACGTTCCAGTCAATAGTCCGCGGCACCACGGAGGCACCCGCGATAAAGAGGGCGACGGAAACGGCAAGTGCCGTGACGGCGGCGACGATGTACGTGGAAACGCGTGGCTTCTTAGGCCCCCTCGGGCCCGGCCCACCGCCAGATGGCGCTGGACCCAGAAGACTTTCGTAGTTCGACATTGTGTTCCCCCATTGGAAAGGCCCGGCGATATGAGCCGGGCCTTTTGCTAAGCCGAAATGTTGCTAATGAAAAGCCTATTTCTGCCCTAACTGGATAACCGCGAATCTGCGGAGATCTTGGGACAACCTTGACTGAGTCTTGATCGGACCTTGGGCGTGCAGAGCGGATTGCGTTCACCAGCCCGTCATATTTCCTCCATCGGCAGGCAGTCGCCCGTTTCCGCTAGGTGACCAGACTGGATGCCGCTCGTAAACGGGCATGACACCGATCTGGAGACCTACCGATGAACAACGCAAAGCTGCTGACCGTGGCCGCCATGTGCGCAGGATTGGCGCTGGGGACACCCCTTCCGGCGCAGGCTGCCGATACCAACCCGAAGGGCGCCGACAACCACTTTGACCTCCAGGCCCACCGCGGAGGACTGGGGCTGACGGTTGAGTCCACTCTTCCCGCGTTTGCCAAGGCGCTCGAGACGGGTGTGACCACTCTGGAACTCGACCTCCAGATCACCAAGGACGGCCGGGAAGTGGTCACCCACGACCGCAAGATCAGCGACAAGAAGTGCGCTGACACGGCTCCCGTCACGCCCGGGGACCCGCAGTTCCCCTACGCCGGCAAATACGTCAAGGACCTGACCTTCGAGCAGGTGCGAACCCTCGATTGCGGAAGCCTCTCCCTCCCCCAGTTCCCCGGACAGCAGGCCGCCCCCGGCGAAAAGATGCCCACCCTCGCGGAAGTTTTCGCCCTGGTGGACTCCTACCGGGCCAGCCAGGTGAAGTTCAACATCGAAACGAAGGTGGAGGCCGGCGCCCCGGAGCAGACCGCTCCCCGTGAACAGTTCGTGGACGTCGCGCTGAAGGAAATCAAGGCCGCCAACATGCAGCACCGCGTCTCCATCCAGAGCTTCGACTGGGGCGCACTGCGGCTCGTTCAGGCGGCTGACCCCCAGATCCGCACCGTCGCGCTGACCAACAAAGACTTCCTGCACGTCGGCCAGCCCGGCAGTTCCCCGTGGCTTGGCGGGATCGACGCCGACGACTTTGGCGGCGACCTCGTAACCGCCGCTTCCCACCTGGGCTTCGACGCCGTCTCCCCCGTCCACGGAACACCCCAAAACGGAACCGTGGCGGACCCGGGATACGTTCCTTACGTCACGGCGGACATGGTCAACCGTGCCCACGACGCCGGGATGCAGGTCGTCCCGTGGACTGTCGACGACAAACCGACCATGCGCGCCCTGATCTCCGCCGGCGTCGACGGCATCATCACGGATTATCCCGACCGGCTGCGTGAGGTCATGGCCGAGCACTCGATGAAGCTGCCGAAGCAGTACTCGCTGGAACCGGGCGCCGTCTAGGGGAAACGCCCCGCACGCCAGTCCGTACCACCTGACTCTTGAAAGGCATCCCCATGAACCGCATTCGCACCCGCGGCATCCTGACAGCCACCGCTGCCGTCATCGCCCTCGCGGCAGGCAGCGGCATTGCCGCCCAGGCCGCGCCCCAGTCCAGTGACAGTGACCGTCGCGCCGCCGACACAGCCCTGGCCGACAGCTTTAAGGCCGTGGACCGCTCCACCAACTGGGAGATGACGGGCAAGCTGAAGCTCGACTTCCCCACGTTCCATCCGCAGGGCATCGCCTACACGGAGGATCACATCTTCCTGTCGTCCGTGGAAATCATTGAGCGCACCGTCAAATACCCGGCCCCGCGCGACGGGTACGACCGCACGGCCGGGAAGGGCGTCGGCCACCTGTTCGTCATGGACAAGGCCGGGAACCTGCAGAAGGACATCATCCTGGGCGAAGGCGACATGTACCACCCGGGCGGGCTGGACTTCGACGGGGAGAATATCTGGGTGAGCGTGGCGCAGTACCGGCCCAACAGCAGCTCGATCATCTACCGCGTTGACGCCGCCACCCTCGAGGCGCACAAGCAGTTCGAGGCCCCGGACCACTTTGGCGGCATCGTCATGGACCGCCAGACCGGGCACCTGGTCGGAAACACCTGGGGCTCGCGGAGGTTCGCCGAATGGAACCTCAGCGGCAAGCAGCTCAGCACCTGGCAGAACCCGAACCACTTCATCGACTACCAGGACTGCCAGTACGTGGCCGATTCGCAGGCCTTGTGCGCAGGCGTTGCCAACCTGCCCCAGACCCCGGCGGCAGGCGGCACGGCGGCCACCTACGAACTGGGCGGCATGGCCCTTCTCGACCTCACCAAGAAGACAACCCTGCATGACGTGCCATTCCAGAAGTGGTCGACGGCAGGCCACGTGGCCACCCGGAACCCCTTCAAGCTCACGGCGGAGGGCAACCACCTGACCATGCACGTGGCGCCGGACGATGCCGAGGAAGGCAACGGCACGGAAATCCTCACCTACGAGGCGACGGTGACACCCGCGCAGTAATCGCCTTGTGTCCCGGAGCGGGCGGCCGAACGTACACGTTCGGCTGCCCGCTCTGCGTTTAAGATCACGACGCCGGCCGCCTACGGTCCGTTGTGGCCCCCTTCCGGCTGCCGCACCTGAGAAATTTACCTTCAGGACATTCAAGGTACGGCAGTCTCGTAATTCCGATTCAGATACCGGTGGTTTCGTAATTCCGTCACCCCCAACACTGACGGAAGGCACCACCATGCACGCACGTGCAGGCATCTTTGCCGCTTCACTCATCAGCCTCCTGGCCCTCACCGGCACGCTTGCCGGCTGCTCCGGAGGAGCCAGCGCCTCCTCCGGCGCCCCGGGCACGGAACTCACCTTCGCCACCCCTCCGGGCACCGACGATCCCGAGGAACAGCAGATCATGGCGGACCTCGCCGCGATGGTTGGCGAGGCCTCCGGCCGCACGGTCAAGAACCTCCAGCCCGCCGACTACCTGGGCGTCGTGGAAGCCGTGCGCAACGGCTCCGTGGACGTAGCCGTGCTCAGCCAGTTCTCCGCAGCGCTTGCCTACAAGACGGACAGCGTGGACCCGCTCCTCGTCTGGGGAGCCAGCACTGAACCGGCCAGCTTCTGCCTCACCAGGACGGACAGCGGCGTCAACACCCTGGCGGATCTCAAAGGCCGCCAGGTGGCCTTCGTGGATCCCGGCTCCACCACCGGCTACTTCATGCCCAAGTCGCTCCTGGCCAAGAACGGCCTGACCGACGGCACCGACTACAAGAGCACGTTCGCCGGCTCGCACGACTCCGCCGTCATGGCCATGGTCAACGGCAGCGTGGATGTGGCCTGCACCGCCCGCCAGCTCTACCCCACGTTCATCGAGAAGCAGGTCTTCACCGAGCAGGACGTCAAGATCATCGCCAAGTCCGATCCCATCCCCGTGGGCATTTCCATCGTGGTCCGCAAGGACCTCGACGAGGAGGCCCGCACCGCACTGAAAGAGAAGCTCCCCGCGCTCATGGCCGGCAACGAGAAGATCACCAAGACCTTGGGCCTCAAGGGCGAACCCGCCCAGGACCCCGAGTTCAGCACGTACGCTCCGCTGGTTGACGTGGCCCAGTCCGTCGGTGTGGACCTCGAGGACCTCCGGTGACGACTCCCGCCCTCCTTCAAACAGAACGCCCGACGGCGGCACCCCCTACCGTCGTCGGCCGGCGCCTCCTCGTCCAATACGGCGAGCAGACCGCCCTGAACAACGTGGACCTGGACGCCTATCCCGGCGAGGTGGTGGCCCTCCTGGGCCACTCCGGCTCCGGCAAGTCCACCCTCATGAAAACGCTCACGGGCATCACCCCTTTCACCGCCGATGCGCTGGACGTCGCGGGGCGGAACGTTGCCCGGCAGTCGCCGGCCGGACTCCGCGGGCTGCGGGCCGACGTGGGCCACGTCTTCCAGCACTTCAACCTGGTCCCCCGGCTCAGCGCCTTCACCAACGTACTCACCGGCGGCCTGCACTCCGCGGGTCCGATCAACCTAACGGGCACGTTCAGCACCGCACAGCGCGCCCACGCTCTTCAACTCCTGGACCGCGTGGGCCTGGCCCATAAGGCGAAGCAGCCCTGCCGCAGCCTCAGCGGCGGCGAGCAGCAGCGCGTCGCGATCGCCCGCGCCCTCATGCAACAGCCGCGCCTCATCCTCGCCGACGAACCCGTCGCCTCCCTGGACCCCCGCCTCGCCGGGAACATTCTGGGCCTGCTGCGGGACATCGCCCGGGAGGAACAGATCCCCGTCATTGTCAGCCTGCACGTCGTTGGACTCGCACGCCGCTACGCGGACCGCGTCCTGGGCCTGCATTCCGGCGAAGTGGTCTTCGCCGGCCCGGCCGCCCACATCACCGAAAAGGAGGTGCAGCACATCTATGGAACAGACACTGAGCTCCTTGAGAACTGACACACCGCACACTGAGACAGCAGCGCCCCACGCCGGGCACTCCGGCCCAGGAACGCTCCCGGAAGCGGACCGCCTCCGTCTCTCCCGCCCGTTCAGCCTCCCCACGGCCCGGGGCGCCACGCTCTGGGTGGTCATCGCCGTCGTCCTCGTGTGGGCCGGCGCAGGCGCGGGCCTGAACGCGGACAAGCTCCTCAGCGGCATCCCGAACATGGGCGACTTCCTCTCCCGGCTCTTCCCGCCCACGTTCGACAAATTCGGCGTCATCGCCAAGCTCCTCATCGAGACGCTGCAGATGGCCCTGGTGGGCACCGTGCTCGGCGCACTCGCGTCGCTCCTCCTGAGCTTCGGAGCCGCGAGCAACATCGCCCCGCGCTGGGTGTACGCGACCTGCCGCTGGATCCTCAACGTGCTGCGCTCCATCCCGGAACTCATTTACGCCCTCATGTTCGTCTCCGCCGTGGGCCTGGGCCCGTTCGCCGGCATCCTTGCGATCGTGCTGGGATCCGTGGGCTCGATCGGCAAGATCTACGCCGAGGCCATGGAGTCCGTGCAGCCGGGACCTGTGGAGGCGCTCACCGCCGTCGGCGCCAACAAGCGCCAGATCATCACCTACGCAGTCCTGCCCCAGGCCGCTCCCCTGCTGGTCAGCTACACGCTGCTGCTGTTCGAGGGCAACGTCCGCGGCGCCACCATCCTGGGCCTCGTCGGGGCCGGCGGCATCGGACTTGAACTCACCACCGCCATGCGCATGTACGACTACGGGCACCTCTGCGCCATCATCATCAGCATCATCGTCCTGGTCAGCATCATCGACCGCCTCAGCGCCCTCATCCGCGCCAAGCTCAGTTAGGAACCCAGTGCAGGAATCACCAGTTGCCACCCTCGATCCGTCAGCAGCACAGGGGCCGGCCGCGTCCGGCCTGGCTCCGGCCAACCTTCGCGACATGGGCGGGCTCCCCGTCCTGGGCGGCGTCACCCGGGCGGGCGTGCTGCTGCGGAGCGACGACGTCTCCGTCATGCCCGCCGCGTTCGCCCGCCAGATGGTGGACGACGGCGTGCGGCAGGTCATCGACCTCCGCTCACCCGAGGAGGCCCTGCTGACCGGGCGAGGCCCGCTGACCGTGCCCGGGGTGAACTACCACCACCTGCCGCTGACTGCATCGGTGGCCATTCCGGAGGACGTCAGCCGCACCCTCATGTCCGCTTCCACCACCCCCGAACAGGTGGGCACCTGGTACGCGAACCTGCTAGAGACGCAGGCCCGACGGCTGGCCCTCGGCGCCACCTTGGTGGCGATGGGCGACGGAGCCACCGTCTTCCACTGCGCGGCAGGCAAGGACCGCACGGGCGTCTTCGCCGCCGTCATCCTCTCCGCCCTGGGCGCCTCCCCGGAGACCATCTCCGCCGACTACGCCGTGACCGCCACCCGGCTGCCGCGCCTTTACCCGCGCCTCCGCGCGATTCTGGGGCAGCTCATGCCGGACACCCTGACGGACGTGGCAGCCCGGCAAGGCGCCATGATGGGGGCGCATGCGGCGTCGATGGATGCCATGCAGCAGACCTTGGTTGAGCGCCACGGCAGCGTCCTGGAGCCCGTGCGGCGGGCCGGGCTGAGCGACGCCGTGATCGGGCAGCTGCGGAGCCGGCTGGTGGACGTCCGTGGCTGAGGCGGTGGCTGACGCCGGGGTTGATGCCGCGGAGGACGCGGCCGGCCGCCGTTCGCCGGGGCGGCCGCGCGACACGACGCTGGAAACCGCGGTCCTCTCCGCGACGGTTGACCTGCTCCTGGAGCGGGACACCAAGGAGGTGACCATCGCGGCCATCACCGAGCGGTCCGGCGTCAGCCGGGCGGCCGTGTACCGGCGGTGGGCCAGCCGGGAAGAGCTGCTGGCCGCGGCCCTGGACAGCGTGCGGTCCGGCATCGAACTGGCCCCCGCCGCCACCACACTGGAGACCATCCTCAACTCCTACGAACTCGCATCCGTAGCCGTTGAAGGGCGCGTGGAGACGCTGGTCAAGAAACGGGTGGCGCTCGGCCTGGAAAACGACGAGCTGCGCACGCTGTCCTGGAACCGCCACGTCTCCCGCCGCCGCGCCACCATCGCGGAGCTGATCCGGGACGGCATCGAGGCCGGGGAAATCGACGCCTCCGTGGACGTCGAGGCCATGATCGACCTCATCAACGGCCTGTACTACTACCAATTCGTAGTCCGGGCCCCGTCCGATCCGGCCGAGGCCCGCTCCCGGGTCCGCGCCGCGGTCCAGCTGGTGTGGAACGGAGCGATGCGGCGGCCCTGAGCGGGAGGGGGTGAGGACACTCGCAGCAGCACGAAATCTGCGGAGATACTCACAAAACTTAGGAGGGAGGCGGCAAGCCGCCCCCCTCCTAGGGTTGTTCCTCGTTTACATGTTGTTCCGCGTTTACGGATCCTTGAAGATCCAAAGTCCGCTGTCCCGGTCGCTGGCGAGGATGTAGGTCATACCGTCCTCACCGATGAAGGTTTCCACTCCCCAGAAGTCGTTTCCTTCATCGTCGAGGTACCCGCCGACTTCCACGAGCTCACAGGTGGCGGTGTCGGCAGGGTTGCTGCACTCGATCTGGACCGCCCGGAGGCCGCCGGAGTAGTACGACAGGTATGCCAGGGATGGATCCTGTGGGTCCACGGCTACTTCATGGACGCTCAGGTCACCGAAACCGAAGGCAAACGCCGGGTCGTGGGCTTCCGGGATGGCGTAGGTGTCCAGCTCCTCAAGGGTGTTGGCATCCAGCAGGTGGACGTAGCCCCAGCCATCAAAGACCGAACCCACTTCAATGTCAGCGCCGACGGTCCCGATGGCCAGGTTTTCGGGGTAGGTCCACGGCGCATCCAACGGTGCCAGGTCGAAGAGCCGGTGGAAGGCCGCATGGGTGGTGCAGACGGCAACGATTTCATCGACGAAGGCGCCCGAGCCGCAGAAGGGCTCGCCTGGGACAGCTTCGCCGCTGTGATGGTTGACAAAAACCACTGCGTCCCAGCCAGCCTGCGCTGCCTGATGTGCCTTCTCGCCGGGGAAACAAGCTTCTTCCGTGGCACCGGGGTCACCGACTGGACCTCTCTGGAGCACAAGGGTGGTTTCCTCCCCGGGTTCCAAGGATTCGACGTATCCCGGGATGCTCGCTGGAGTGGGAATCGCTGCAGAGTCCGGGCAGCCGTAGCCGCCATAGACCACTGGGCCGTTCAGGGTGAGGTCGTCCAGAATTGCCGGGGCCTGGCCGCCGGAAACTATCACCGAGGGATAGGTGCCCTGATGGGCGCCGCTGGTGATGGTGAAATCATCGGTGCGGTAAGGCGCGAAGTCCTCGTCCGTACCGATGATGAACCGGTTGTCGGCCGTGAACTCCGCCTGATGCGCGTTGCCCTCCGGGGTAAGGGACACTCCCAGCGATTCAAGTAACTCCGGGTCAACGGCGGCGAACTCCGAGTCGCCAAGGAAGACGGCGTTGGCGGGATCATCGACGTTCAGGAGAACGTAGCCACCGTCCCAGTAGGAGAGCAGCATGATGAACTGACCGTTAATTTCCTTAACCACCATGTCATGCAGGAAAGAATCGGTAAGCCCCAGTTCGGGTTGCTGCACCTCGAAGTCGTTGAGATCGTATTCCGCGATAAGACGCGGCCGGTGGGGATTGGTGATATCGAGAATGTCCACGTCTGTGAACTCTTCATTATCGGTGAGCACTATGTAGGCGTTGTCGCCTGCGTCCCACGCAAAGGCGCTGTGGATCTCGTTGGAATCACTGTTGCGCGGTTCGCGGTCGCCGAAATTCTCGGACAGTTTCTTTGGGTTCAGCGGGTCCGAAACGTCAAAGAGGGAAACCCCGCCTTTTCCGTTCTTGCCGCACGCTTCGTTGTTCACCACCAGGACTTCACCGCTGAAGTTTGCAGTGGTAATTTCCACTACCTGCAGGCCTTCACCCGGGCGGGTGTCCTGATGCGACGGGATGAACCCGACCTCTTTCGGTTCCGATCCCTCTGCGAGCGCGGCCTGGTCCACGCTGGTGATGTCAACGATGTAGACGCCGGCATCCGGGCTGGTTTGGCCGCCGGTTTCCGGCCCCGCACAGTCAGGCTCGCCCCAATTGGCGAGAAAGGCTGTATTGCCATCCGGCGAGACACTGACGTCTGCGATCAAATCGGGAGTGTCTGTCAGGCCGACCACATCCACGAGTTCAATCTTTCCGAACGCCCCGGTCCCGAGAAGATGCCCCTCGTCCATACCGTGCTGACCGTCCGGGTGCGCTGTCGCGCCGGTCAGCCCTAATGCTGATAGCGCCAAAGTACTTAATGCTGAAAATAAGACCAATCTGCTGCGTTGTGGCATGCTTCGCCTCCAGCTGAGTATTTTATTGGGCCCCCAATGGCGCTCAGCCTAAACCTGCGTTTATCCAATGTCTAGGGAATTCCCAGCTTTCTTTAAGGGTCTTGATGTATAAGCCTCGGGCCGTTAATTTGCCCCGCTGATTGCCGCCGTGAATTTGCTCCCGCGCGGACCATCCTGCGGGCCGGGCCCGGGACTGTGCGGGCGCCCTCAGCACCGTCCATCCCTTGTGGGCACGCCGCCAGAGCAGTACCATCCCCTCACCGAACACCTCCGTGGAAGTGGGCAACGATGCTCGATACCGCAGAAAACCCGGTGATCAACGCACGCCGCGACCTGGTCACCGAGCTCCTGGGTGTTTGGCTGGTGCTGGCCGTCTTCCTGGACGGCTGGGCGCACCTGAACCTCCCCAGCCTGGAGACGTTCTCCACGCCGTGGCACGCGGCCCTCTACTCGGGAATGATGGCGACGGCGCTATGGACGGCCGCCGTGGCCTGGCGAAACCGCAAACCCGGACAGCAGCTCACAGGCGCCCTGCCGCCGGGCTACCGGGGAACTGCGGCGGGCCTGGTCCTCTTCGCCGTCGCCGGCGGCCTGGATCTCCTGTGGCACGAGCTCCTGGGCATCGAAGTCACGCTGGATGCCCTGGTCAGCCCCACCCACCTGCTGCTCGGCTTCAGCCTTTTCCTCATCCTGGGCACCGCGGTCCGCAGCGCCCGGGCAGCCGGCCGCGCCGGGAACGTCGAGTGGACCCCGGCGGCGCTGTTCGCCGTCGTCCTGATGACCGGACTGGGCGCGTTCTTCCTCATCTACTGCTCCGCCTTCCTCCGGCCCGGCCCGACTGCCCTCTTCATCCCGGTGCCGGTGGGAACCCCTGGCCGCTTGCAGGCGGAGATGCCGGTGGTCATCGCCCTGACCAGCTACCTGCTCACTACTGCGCTCATCATTGCGCCGTTCCTGTTCACGCTTTCATCCGCCCGGCGCCCCGCCCGCGGGATTGTCACCATGCTGGTGGCAGCTGCGGCCTGGCTGCCCGTGGCGATGATCGGCTTCCGCCCCACCGCAGTTGCCGGAGCTGCCGGAGCGACAGCGGCCGCCATCCTTGCGGACGTGCTGCTTGCCCGCCTGCCCAGGGTTTGGCTGGACCGGCGGCTGCCCGCGGTGACAGCCGGAATCGCGGCGCTCGTGTGGACGGGCCAGCTGGTGGCCTTCGCGGTGGCGGACGGAATCCGCTGGCCGGTGTCGCTCTGGCTGGGGGCGGTGGTGCTCAGTGCAGCGGCCGCGGCAGGCCTGGCCCTGCTCAGTTCCTGGGGCACCGCCGGCGGCACACGTTATGCTGAACCCCTCGGCTGAAGACACCCGGCCATCGGATCGCACCCCACGGAGCTGCCATCATGGCCGAGGCCCCTGCCCCCGCACTCCCCAAAGACACAGTCCCCAAGCACACAGTCCCCAAAGACACAGTCCCCAGCGCCGCTGATGCCGCTGGCGCCGCTGAAACGGACACCGCCAAAGATCCCGACGCCGGCCTCCGCCAGCTCGCCGCGGACACCTTCGGGCTCCCCCGCCTCCGCGCCGGCCAGCTGGGCGGGATGCGCGCCCTCGTCGCCGGCCGGGACGTCCTGGCCGTCATGCCCACCGGCTACGGGAAGTCAGCGATCTACCAGGTGGCCGCGCTGCAGCTGCACCGGAACGGCGCACGGCGCGGTCCCGCCGTCGTGGTTTCCCCGCTGATCGCCCTGCAAGAGGACCAGCTGGACGGCCTGTTAGAAACGCTCGGCGGGACTGCCGCCGTCGCCATCAACTCCGGCCACAGCGATTCCGAAAACCACCACGCCTGGGAAGCCGCCGGGCGCGGCCAGGCCGTCTTCGTCTTCCTGGCCCCCGAACAGCTCGCGAAGACCGAAACCGTGGAACGGCTCGCCGCCCTGGACGTCCCGCTGTTCGTGGTGGACGAGGCACACTGCGTGTCCTCCTGGGGCCACGACTTCCGACCCGACTACCTGCGCCTCGGCGAGGTCCGCGAGCAACTGGGCAATCCGCCCGTCGTCGGCCTTACCGCAACCGCTTCTCCCCCCGTGCGCGATGAGATCCAGCAGCGCCTGCACATGATGGACCCGCTGGTCCTGGTGCACGGCTTCGACCGGCCCAACATCCGGCTGGAGGTCATCCGCCACCACACGGACAAGGACAAGCGCCGCGCCGTGGTCAAGCAGGTGGCCGAGCTCAAAGGCCCCGGCCTGCTGTACGCCGCCACCCGCAAGGACACGGAGGCCTACGCCGCCGAGATCACCGCCCTGGGCCTGCGCGCCGCGGCGTACCATGCCGGCCGGAAGCAGGGCGAGAGGGACCGTGTCCACGAGCAGTTCCTCGACGACGAACTCGACGTGGTGGTGGCCACCACCGCCTTCGGCATGGGCATCGACAAGCCCAACGTCCGCTTCGTCATCCACGCGGACATCCCCGATTCCCTGGACAGCTACTACCAGGAGATCGGCCGCTCCGGGCGCGACGGCCAGCCCGCCGCCGCCGTCCTGCACTACCGCTCCGAGGACCTGGGCCTGCGCAAGTTCTTCGGCACCCATACCCCGGATGAGGAATCGCTCCTGGCCGTCCTCCAGGCACTGCGCGCCGCAGGTGGCCCGGTCAAGCAGAAGGCCCTCGCCGAGAAGACCGGTTTCTCCCCGCGCAGGCTCACCGGACTGCTGAACCAGCTGCAGGAAACCCGCGCCGTCACGGCCGGCAAGCGGGGCATCCGGCTTGAAGCGGACGCCAAGCTGCCCGCGGTGGTGGAACGCGCCGTCGAACATGCCGAAGCACGCCAGCGCGTGGACCGCTCCCGCATCGAGATGATGCGCGGCTACGCCGAGACGGACGCCTGCCGGCGCCAGTTCCTTTTGGGCTACTTCGGCGAAGACCTCCCCGAGCCCTGCGGCAACTGCGATACCTGCACCGACGGTTCCGCCTACGAGGAGGATTACGACGACGACGCCGCGGCCGCCGCGGGCGGCGACCCTTTTCCGCTCCAGGCCGCCGTCGTCCACAAGGAATGGGGGCCGGGCCTGGTGATGCGGCACGAGGAGGACGTGATCACGGTGCTGTTCGAGAACGAAGGCTACAAAACGCTGTCACGCCGGGCCGTGGCGGACGGGAAACTGCTGACGCTCGCGACGTGAAACAGCGGCTGCCCGCGGACGGGTGCCTGCGCTTCCTTCCTGCGGATGCCCTTGACGGGCGGTGTCTCCGGGGCCATATTTAGCGCATCACCACCTCCGTGGAGCCGGTCATGCCTGAGAAAGTTACTTCACCTGCCCCGCACGGGACCCGGGCCCCCGCTCACCTTCGGAGTGCTGCATTCGTGGCCGTCGGTGTTGTCTGCGGCATTGCCTGGGCAGCAGGTTTCCGTGCCTACATGGTGGAACTCGCGGGTCCCGCCTCCACCTTCAGCTGGCGGGGAACCTTCGGGACGCTCCTTCTGCCGGGAGCCATTGCCGGAGGACTCCTGGGCTGGGCGGAAGCACTCCGGCGTTCCGGCGGCCGGCGGGGGTGGCGGTGGCTCGCCCTGGCGCCGCTCACGTTTGCCGTCGCTCCGTTGTTCCTGCCCGGGGCGGTGACCGCCCTGCTCACCCAAGGCCTGGGCGGAGGTGCAATCGCCGTGGCCCTGATGGGGATCGGCGGCGGCTACGCCCTCTCCGGCAGGGGGCCGCTCTGGGCACGGCTCCTGTGCGGCATCGCCACTGCTGCGCTCACCGCCGCGCTCGCCCTGACTGGTCCCGGGATCGCCGGGCCCAGCCTCGCCATCTCCGAACCGCGCGGCGCCTGGGTGGCTGTGCTGGCGGTCTCGTTCATCGTGGTGCTGGCCCTCGCCTCCTCGATCCCGCACCGGCCTGTCCAGCACACGGTCCCGGCACCCCCGGTGAGCTGATCCGGCACCGGTGGGCTCCCGCCGTCGTGCATTCCAGCCTTGGCCCGACGCCCTTCCGCCAGCGTGCGCAGGATGCCAGAGTTGGGCCATGAGCGCTGAAAATGGGAACGAGGAAAGCGGCGGGCTGGTCCTGAACCTGGAGAGCACGCTTCCTGCTCCGCCGGACAACATCTTCACGATGCTGACGGAATCAACCGAACTGGTGAAATGGTGGGGCCCGCACGGCTTCATCATCCCCGCCGCCGAAGTCAACCTCGTGGAGGGCGGGCGCTACAGGTTCCGCATGACGCCGCCGGACGGTGAACCGTTCCACCTCTCGGGCGAATACCTGGAGATCGACCCGCCCTGGCGCCTCGTTTACACATTCCGCTGGGAGGAACCGGCGCCGGATGACCGGGAAACCGTTGTTGACCTCACGCTCCACAGCGCCGACGACGGCACCCGCCTGGCGCTCTCGCAGGGCCCCTTCCTGACGGAGGAGCGGCTGGCCCTGCACCGAAGCGGCTGGACTGAATCCTTCGAGAAACTGCGGGCGTTATTCGGTGGCCGGCCCTGAGGCGGAATGACGCCTCGGCGCGTCACCGGCCTCTGCGCAGCAGTCGTCGCCTTCCGCCGGCTGGCCGTCAATGACGTTCGGGATGGTGCAGCAGGTTTCGCCACGCCAGGCCTCCATGCCCTCGCGGACCGCGATACCGGCGATGACCAGCGCGGCCCCGGCGTCGGCCCACCACCAGCCCAGGGCGCTGTTCAGGACCAGCCCCGCCAGCAGGACGGCGGAAAGGTAGGTGCACAGCAGCGTCTGCTTGGAATCGGCCACGGCTGTGCGGGAACCGAGTTCCCGCCCGGCGCGGCGCTGCGCCCAGGACAGCACGGGCATGATGGCCAGGCTGAGGGCCGCGATCACGATGCCCGGCGTCGAATGCTGCGCCGCTTCCCCGCCAGTGAGTGCCCGGACAGAATCCACGGTGACGAACGCCGCGAGGGCGAAGAAGGAGATGGCGATGATCCGCAGGGTCAGGTGCTCACGCCGTTCCGGGTTCTTGGCCGAAAACTGCCAGGACAATGCCAAAGCGGAGCTCACCTCAATGACCGAATCCAGGCCGAAGCCGAGCAGCGCCGAAGAGTTGGCGACCCGTCCCGCCCAAAGCGCCACCACGGCTTCGATGAGGTTGTAGGTGATCGTCGCCGCGGCAAGCATCCTGATCCTGATGCTCAGCACCGCACGGCGTTCCGAGCTTGGTGCGTGCAGCGGCGCCGTCATGCGATGCACTCCCCGTCCGGAGCGCAACAGGCGGGATCCACCGCGAGGACAACACCGATCAGGTCCTTGATCGCGTGACCGAGCCGGGCGTCCGCCAGTTCATACCGGGTTCGCCGCCCGTCGGGAAGGGCAACCACCAGGCCACAGCCGCGAAGGCACGTCAGGTGGTTGGACATGCTCTGCCTGGACACGCCGAGGGCGTCTGCCAGATCCGAGGGATAGCAGGGGGCATCTGACAGTGCCAGAAGGATCCGGGCGCGAGTGGGGTCCGAAACGGCGTAGCCGAAGCGTGCCAGCACGGGAGCCTGCGTCAATGTTTCCATGGACCTAAAATACATCCACCGATGTATTCAGGTAAAGATGTATCGATGGCGGCCGTCATCGGCCCCAGAAGCATCAGTCAGTGTTTCAGGCCCTTCGCATATGCGGCCTGGCCCACGTGCTGGAGGCAGTCGGCGATGGTGCTGACCAGCCGTACCCCGAGGGTGACGTGCGGGTCCCAGCGGGTGTCCACGACGCGGTCCAGGTCCTCGTCACCGAGGCTGCGCAGGAAGTCCGCGGTCTGCTGGTGGACGGCGTCGTAGTATTCCAGCAGCAGCGCCGCCGGGGCCTTCACGGAATCGACCTGAGCGCTCGAATGGCCGTAACCGGTGTCGCGCTCGCGAAGCGGCAGGTCGAAACGGTCCACGAACCCCTGCGAGGTCCACACCTGTTCCAGGCCTGCGGCTGCGGCCACCTGTGCGTCCTCCACCCGGCCCAGGTGCCAGATCAGCCACGCAATCGAGTTTCCGGTGCCCGCGGGCCGCCGGACCAGGACGTCGTCGTCCACCCCTTCCAGGGTGTCGGCCACGGTCTCGTGGATGCGGCCGAAGGCGTCCAGCAGCAGTTCGTTGGATTTCATCGGGTCCCCTCACTCTGCAGTTACGGTGAGGCCCATGCTCGCATGGATCCCGGGCCACCGGATAGGCCTATGTGCGGGACGCGGCCCCTGCCGGTGGCGCGGGATAATGGAGTTATGACCGATCAGGATCAGGACCGGGATCCGTGGGAAGAGTTCGACAAGCTCCAACCCGCAGGCCCCGACCGTGTTGAAGGCCTGCCCGGAGGACAGCCGCTCGGCTTTGGCTTCCGCACCGGCGTGCGCAGCGCCAGGGTGGCCTTCGGATTCGCCGTGTATGCGCTGGTCCTCGGAACCGTGCTGGTGGTCACCGGAGCCGTCGTCTTCATCAGCCAGGGTCAGTGGCTCCTGCTCGGGTTGATGGTGCTGATCGAGGCCGTCTTCCTGTTTGCCTTCAGCCAGCTGGTCCGCCTGGCACGCAACCGCCGCTCGGCCCAGTAGCGATGACGCCTGGTCAGCGCCGCAGACCCCGCCGTCGAAGAAACCATCAAACGCACCGTACAGTCCTACTTCGTGCTGGACGGCAAAATCTGCGCCCTTCGAGGCGCCGGCTATTCCCCGAAGGAAACCCCTCCACCTAAGCGGCAGCTGCCGTTGAGGACTTCTTCGGCAAGTCCGGTCATTTCAAGAGCGATCGCGTTGGTGTCATTGGACAAAGGCGACGGCGGGTAGGCCACTGCCAGGGCAAGCCGCCGACTCCCGTCGGCACTGGCCATTGCGACGGTTCCGTATCCCGGCACGTCGCCCACATAGCCGTTGTAAAAGCCGTTGGTGCAGGCGTCGTTCCACTGATACAGGCCGAGCCCGTATTCGGCATAGACGGGCGCCAGCATCTCCCCCACCAGGTCGCGGCCCAGCAGCCGGCCATTCACCAGGGCATCGAAGAACGTGTTGAGGTCCCCCACGGTCGACACCAGGCCGGTGGCCCCGGAACCACGGTGAAGGGCGGCATGGGTGGTGTCGACAGGTTCACTGTCGATGAGGGCATAGCCGTGGACCATGCCCTCCGGCACCGGTCCGCCGTCCGTCAACCGGGTACTCCCAAGCCCCAAGGGCTGCACGACGTCGGCCCGCAGGACGTCAGCGAGCGGAAGCCCCCGGAGACGTTCGACGATGAGGCCGAGGGCAAGGTAGTTCGAATTCGAGTAGCTCAGGCCTTGGGCACTGCGCTTGTGCCACGGGAGCGTTGCGGCCACCGCAAGCATGTTTTCGGGGCTCATCCGGGTGGCGAGGGCCTGCCGGGGAGGAAGCGAATGCAGCAGGGCGGCGTAGTAGTCGGGCATGCCCGTGGTATGCCCGAGGAGCCGCCGCACTGTGAAGGGCTCGGGCTGGTGGAGCAGGCTCTGGAGCTCCGGCAGGTAGGTGCTGGCCGGTTCGTCAAGGGACAGCCTGCCTTCCCCGGCGAGCTTCAGCACGGAGACGGCCACCAGGGACTGCGTGATGTGGCCGACGTGAACGGCGTCGGCGGCCCGGGCAGCTTCCCCCGCCGGGTTCCGGACACCCGCGGCATGGGTCCAGACCTCCGCGCCAATATGCAGCTCCACGAGGACCGCGGGAGCACCGGCGTCGATCAGCCCCTGGCTGTACTGCTCGAGTTGCGCCCTCACATCTCGAGCGGGTCCCGACGGCGGCCCGGACGCGGTGGGCGGGGAGGTCGACGTCGGCAATGCCGGCTCCGTGGGGCCTGGGACCGGGCCGAACGTGCATCCGCCCAGCACCATGGAGGCTACAACCACGAAGGCAACGCGCGCAGCACGGATCCAGGATCCAGCCTCCTGAGCCACAGCCATCGGACAACCTTCTGACTGTCGGTTTGCAGCATGCCCGGAAACAGAGCTGTCCCGACACTTAATGCTCCCATGCCGTCTTCTGACGTGCTCGCGCTGGTGACTGCCTAGACATGTGACCAATTAGTCACCTATTCTGGAGATGTGGACGCCGTATTCAAGGCCCTGGCCGACGCCACCCGCCGCGATCTCCTGGATGAGCTGTTCCGGAACGACGGGCAGACGCTCCACGCCCTTGAGGCCCGCTTCGAGATGACGCGCTACGGCGTGATGAAGCACCTCAAGGTCCTGGAGGACGCCGGCCTGGTGGTCACCCGCCGTCGCGGGCGCGAGAAACTCCATTTCCTGAATCCGGTGCCCATCCGGCTGGTCCACGACCGCTGGGTGAGCAAGTACGCCGAACCATGGGCCGCTGGCCTCAGCGACCTTAAAACCAGATTGGAAAGTCCCATGGAAAAGATCTTCGAAATCTATATCAAGACCACCCCGGAGCGGCTCTGGGAGGCCATCACGGACGGCGAGATCCGCAGCAAGTACCAGTTCGGATCCGTCATCACCTCGGACTGGACGCCGGGCAGCCGGTTCGAGATGGCCCCCAAGGGCGGCGAACTCCTGGGCGAGGGCGAGAACCTGGAGGTGGATCCGCCGCGCCGGCTGGTCCAGAGCATGCGCGCGCTCTGGGGCGAGGACGTCAAAGCCGAAGGGACGTCGCGGGTCACCTGGGAGATCGAGCCGGTGGGCGATTCCTGCCGCCTGACCGTCACCCACGACCAGCTCCGCGAAGGCGCCAACGACCAGCTCTTCGGCGGCTGGCCGATGATCCTCTCCGGCCTGAAGACCTGGCTGGAAACGGGCGAGCTCCTCACCACGCCCGGCTCGCTGATGTACACCTAGGTGTTCACGCGAGGCGACGGCGGCACCCGGCCGGGTGCCGCCGTCGTCCTCCCCTACTGCCCTACTGCCCCGGCGCCCGGTACGCCGGCGTCTTCTTGGCTGCTTCGTCGATGTCTTCCGGCGTCATCAGCGGCTTCAGGCGCACGTTCACCGAGCCGGTCGAATTGATCATGAGTGACAGCGCGGCGGCATCGGCGTGGCTGGGGGCATCGAAAACGCCCAGGACGTCAGTGTCCCCAAAGGCATAGTAAAAACTCTCGAGCGATCCGCCCACGGAGCTGAGGGCCTCCACCAGCGCGTCACGCCGCTTGCTGCCGCCTTCGCGCATGAGCCCCTTGATTCCCTCACCCACGTAATTCGCTTCAAACAGATACTTGGTCATGGTTTTTCCCGTCTTGGAGCGGGTCCCCGGATT
This sequence comes from Arthrobacter sp. B10-11, assembly GCF_033142195.1. Classification (NCBI taxonomy): domain Bacteria; kingdom Bacillati; phylum Actinomycetota; class Actinomycetes; order Micrococcales; family Micrococcaceae; genus Arthrobacter; species Arthrobacter sp. B10-11. The sequence goes on along the minus strand of NZ_JAWMTH010000006.1, from coordinate 222,851 downwards.
GGGGCCGTGGGCACAGCGTAGGCGCCCGTCACCGTGCTAACAATGGGTACTGCAAAGTCGGCCAACGGTGTCTTCAGGACCGAGGTTAGGCAGGGTCTGACAGACCCTGCCTAACCTCCCATAAATCAGGTAATTTGAGTGGACGACTCCGGCACTGGCGCCGCGTTCCTCCTCCCACTCCCCCTGAAAAGGATCCTTCACCCGTGTCCTCCGCGACCCCTGCTTCCGCACGCGACCGCATGCCTTTCGGCGCTCTGCTGGTGCTGTCGATGATCGGCTTCACCGCCATCACTACCGAACTTCTGCCCTCCGGCCTGCTCCCCCAGATCAGCGCCGGCCTCAACGTGTCCGAGCCCGTGGCCGGCTACCTCACCGCCGGGTACGCCGCGATCATTGTGGCCACCGTGATCCCGGTATCCATGCTGCTCTCCCGCATTCCGCGGCACACCCTTCTGGTGGCGCTGGTACTGACGTTCGCCATCAGCAACGCGCTGGTGGGCCTGGTGTCCGACTTCGGCGCCGCCCTCGCCGCCAGGCTGGTGGGCGGCATCGCCCACGGCCTCCTTTGGACCGCCATGGCACCGTTCGTTGCCCGCATCGTTCCCGCGCACAAGGTGGGCAAGGCAGTGGCCATCGTCTTCAGCGGCAACAGCCTGGGCCTCGCCATCGGCGCTCCGCTGGGGACCGCCCTGGGCGGGCTGGTCGGCTGGCGGGCGTCGTTCCTCCTGCTGGCGGGCGCCGGCGTCGTCCTTGCCGGACTTGCCCTGTGGCTGCTGCCCGCCGTGCGCCGGGTCCCTGACGCCCCGCGCCCGTCACTGCGCAAGGCGGTAGGCCTGCCCGGCGTGAAGTCGGTGGCCATCGCCTGGCCGCTGATGCTGATGGCGCACTTCGCACTGTTCACCTTCATCGCCCCCTTCCTCCGTGAGGCCGGCCTGCCCGATTACAGCATCACCCTCTCCCTCACGGTCCTGGGCTTCTCCGGGCTGGTGGGCATCTGGATTGCCGGCCTCACCGTGGACATGCGGCCGCGCCGTTCACTGCTCATAACGACGGCGATCATCGCCGCCGCGTACGTCCTCCTTCCCCTGGGCGGCAGCACCGTTCCGGGAGCCCTGGTGCTCATGGCGGTATGGGGCGCCGCCTTCGGCGCGATCGGCATCTACAACCAGTCCGCCATCCTCCGCGCCGGCAAGGAATACCGGGAAGCCGCCAACGGACTCACCGTGCTGACCATCCAGCTGGGCATCACCATCGGCGCCCTCTACGGCGCGGCCGCCCTCACAACGCTGGGTCCGCTCATGGTGCCGGTCGCGGCTGCGCTGCCGGTCGTCGTCGCGCTGGTAATTGTGGTGGCCGGGCGCAACCATGCCTACCCGCCCGGACCGAAGGAAGCGGGGTTCGTTGCGGCTGCTGCACCGGCGCCAGCTGCCACCGCCGCCAAAGCAGCTTCGCGCGCATAAGGGTGCGGCACCGCCACGGGACGGTGCCGCACGTGGTGCTTCCCGCCGTCGGCTAGGAGCGGCGGCGGGAAACTCTTTCGGCGGGAACCTTACGTCAGCCACCGTTCGCGATTTCAGCCAGCGCTTGCTCCTGTTGTCTGGGCCGGCATGGCTCCGATCTGCTGCATCAGGCTGAGCGTGTCGGAGGAACCCCAGTGCTCTGCCACTTTCCCGTCCTGGATGCGGATGATGTCCACGCTGCTGAATCGCACGCTCTTGCCGCTTGCCGGAATCCCCATGAACTCGCCCTTGTGCGTGCCGGACAGCACCGCGCGGGAGGCTTCCAGGTCGCCGTCGGCCATCGCCGGGTCGAGCGTCACGCTGAGGTCGGGGAACGCCGTGCGGATGGCGTTGGTGTAGAACTTCACGCCGTCCTTTCCCTGCGGCTGACCCGGCATGGGGTCCTCGTGGTCATGCATGTCGTCCAGCACGAATTCATCGATCAGGGCGAGGTTTCCGCCCGCCAGCACTTCTTCGTAAAACCGCCTGAGGAGTCCTGTTCCTTCAGACATTGTCCGCTCCTTTTGTTGGGTGAGACCGGTCAATATCCCCCCGGTTGATGCGCCGGCAGCGCCCGCGGCGAAAACGGGATGTCACATACCCATCCCGTCCATCGCCGCGGGTGCCAGGGCCACGCCCAGCGCAATGACGGCCAGCGCCACAGCAACGAAGCGGTTGGCCAACCGCTTCCAGGGCAGCATCTTCTCCCCCGCGATGAAGGCACCGATCAGCGCCATCCAGCCGACACTCATCACGCCGAGCGCAAACAGCGCCACCATCAGCGCCCAGCAGCATGCGACGCACCAGGCGCCGTGCTCCACGCCCATCACCAGCGCGCCCCGGTAGCCGGGCCGCAGGCGGTGCAGGATGAAGTCCATGGGCGTCCGGCATTTCATCAGGCTGACGTTCTTGGCGGGCGTCAGCTGGTAAACCGCCGCCAGGAGTATGACGCCCACCGCCAGCCAGCGCCCGCCCTGGTCCGAACCGAAGAGCCCGGGAGACAGCGACGCGACGGACATAAACAGCGAGTAAGCCACCAGCCCGAAGGCCGTCCACGACACCAGGTACCCGGCCACGAAGACGGCGGTTGCCCCGGCGGGCGCGTACCGCCCGGTTTTGCGCCGGTGCTGCTGGATCCGGTCGTACGCCACCACCATGGGTGCCACGGAGGGAAACATCATGGCCGCCAGCATCACCACCCACGTGACGACGAAGAACCCCAGCGGCCCCGGGTCCGTCCAGCGGCCCATGTCCATCCCGCCCAGCTGGGTTGAGGTGACGATCCAGCTCACCGCGGCGAGGAACAGCAGGACGGCGACGAGGCCGGCCTCCCGCGGGTCGATCCGGGACGCGGACAAAGCCTCTAACTCGCCGGAACCTGCGACGGCGGTGCGCACGGCCGGGCGCGCACCGCCCTTCCTCAGCAACCTCCTGTGATACATCGCACGGCCGGACTTAGCCGCGGCCCTTAGGGGCGCCCTCCGCCATTTCGCTGGCGAAGCTGAAATCGGACGTCTCGCCGTATACGCCGTCGAACTCCAGCCCGAAAAGATCCGGGTGACCCGGCCCCTTGCCGATCCTGAATTCGGGCGCAAAGCCGTACATCGCGTTCTTCACGGTGGTCACGCCGCCGTCGGGTCCGGGCAGGGACTCGAACGTAACAAGCACTCGGCCCGCCACCGAGCCGGACGGCGTCTCGCCGTCGGAGAACGTGACACTCGCGCGTTCCAGTCCCAGCCATTCGCCGTACAGCGCGGCAAAGTCGCCGAACGGCCCGCCGGCCTCACCCCGGAGGATGCTCCCCAGGGCGCTCACCTGCGCGTCAGAGGCGGCGTCGTCGACGACGGCCCCCACCTTCCAGCCGCCTGCGGACAGGTGGGTGGGGAACCAGTTGGCGAACGCGAAGTCGACGCCGGACAGGTCCGTGTCGTCCATCTTCCCGCTCGCGATGTGGAAGACGTTCAGGCCCCGGCACTCACCGTCCGGTCCGGTGGGCAAGCCGTCCACGGGGCACGGACAGATCAACTGGCAACTGCAGCTGCCAACGTATGTTCCCGAAATTTCCCAAGACATGGGACCCTCCTCGCTGGCGCCGTCGCCAAGCAGAAGCGGCCCAGAGTCAGCGCCGAGAATAATGGAAACGGGGCGGAAGGCCCCGTTAAGGCAGACAGTATTCCCGCGCCAACCGCGTGTCAATATGGCGTGAAAACAAGGAAACCGGGTCCGGATGGTGCCGTTCGGAGGGACCGTTAAGCGCGCTCCGGGCCGCCTATTTCCGTTCCCGCCAGAGCAGCGTCACACCGAAAGCCACGGCACCGAGCACCAGCATGGTGAGCACCATGAGGCCCCAGTTTTCCTGGTTGACGCCGGTGCCGTAGAAGATGCCGATCATCACCGTGGCCATGATGGCGCCCAGGTACCGGCACGTCTGGAAGATACCCGCAGCCACCCCGCGCTCCTGCGGCTGCATGGAGACGTACATGCCCTGGCTGGACGCGATGCTCACCACGCTCCACGGGATGCCCATCAGCGCAGTGAGCAGCAGCACCAGCGGGATGGCGAAAGAGGCGGTCAGCAGCCACATCGCTCCCGCGGCCGCCACTAGGAACAGCACCCCGGCGATCAGCACCCGCCGAACCCGGAACCGTTCGATCGCGCGGACCGCGAACGGCGTCGCGATCACGGACATTGCTGCCAGGGGCAGCATGAGCAGGCCCACGACGCCGGGATCGTAACCGGCCGCTTCCTGCAGCAGCTGGGGCAGGCCGAAGAACGCGAAGTAGTAGATGCCGTTGAACACTGCGAAGCCCAGGTAGACCAGCAGCAGCGGCCGGTTCCTGCCGAGCAGCCTCAGGTCCAGGAAGGGCGGGCTGAACTTCAGTTCACGCCAGACGAACAGCGCAGCCAGCACCGTGCCGCCGGCCAGCAGCCACCAGCGCGTGCCGGGCAGCACGTTCAGCAGCGCCATCATGATGAGCGTCAGGGAGCCGACGAAACCCAGGATGCCCGGAATGTCCGAGTCGCGCAGCAGTTCCGAGGCGCTGCCGCGTTCCCGGTCCTCGTCCGCCGGGGCGTACTTCCGGACGATGAGGAGGGCCGCGAGCGCCAACGGCACGTTGACCAGGAAAAGCGCCTGCCAGCCGACCAGGCTCACCAGCAGCCCGCCCACCACGGGCCCAACTGCGGCCGCGGACGTGTTCGCCATCTGGATCCGGCCGAGCGGCCGGGTGGACTTCACCTTCGCCGTCCGGTCCAGCGCCCCCACAATGACGACGGCGCTCGGGTACGCGGTGGCCGTGCCGAGGGCCATCAGAGCCCGGGCCACGCAGAGCAGCGCGAAGTTCGGGGCGAACGGAGCCAGTGCGCAGGTCACCGCCACGAGCACCATCCCGAAGCTGAACAGCCGTCGCGGTCCGAAGCGGTCCGCCAGCTTGCCCATCAGCGGCTGGCCGGCGGCGGAGGTGAGGTAGAAAGCGGTGATGACCCAGGTGACGGTGGCGACGTCGAGCCCGAAGTCCGCGCGCAGCACCACCAGGGCCACCGCAATCATGGACGAATTCAGCGGGTTCAGCGACGTGCCCAGGCTGAGGCCGGCAACGGCGAGGGCTGTCCTGGGTTTGTTGCTCACGGAAACAGTCTGTCCCACATGGGCGTCTGGACGAACTACGTTACGCGGGTCGTGTTCATCCTCAGGCCAACTTCCCGCCGGTCAAAATCCATTTGATGTGATTAGCGTGGACGGGTCCGCCGGCCCAGCCGGCATGTCCCCCACAGGAGGAACCATCCCCATGCGCACCATCCTGACTGCCGCGGCCGCCGCCGCCCTGATCGCCGCCCTCGCGACCCCCGCCGCCGCCGCACCTGCAGCGGACGCCGGCGCCGGCACACCGTCGTCGAACACGCCGTCGTCGAACACTGCTCCGAAGACCAACGAGCGCAACGGCTCGTTCGACCTCCAGTCCCACCGCGGAGGCCGCGGCGAGTGGACCGAGGAATCCCTGGGCGCCTTCGCCAACTCGCTCACTCTGGGCGTCAGCACCCTTGAACTGGACACGCACCTGACCGAGGACGGCAAGGTGATCGTCTGGCATGACGACGCCATCCAGGCGGCCAAGTGCGCGGACACGGCACCGGCCACCCCCGGCGACGCCGAATTCCCGTACGTCGGGGACCGGGTGGCCAAGCTGTCCCTGGCCCAGGTCAAGACCCTCAACTGCGGCTACACCCAGCTGACCGGCTATCCGGAGCAGCAGGTCATCGAGGGCAACCGCATCGCCGAACTCAAGGACGTGTTCCAGCTGGTTCACGACGCCGATGCCAAGAAGGTCCGCTTCAACGTGGAGACCAAGGTGGAGTCCAGCATGGTGGCCGGCCCGGGGATGGAAGCGCTCACCAAGGCCGTGGTCATCGAGATCTACAAGGCCGGCATGTCAGAGCGCAGCACCGTGCAGTCGTTCGACTGGTCCTCGCTCAACCTGACCAGGAAGATCGCCCCGCAGCTCCCCCTGGTTGCCCTCTCCAGCGGCGACGCCTGGCTGCAGGTGGGCCAGCCCGGTGCCTCCCCGCAGCTTGGCGGCATCGACATTGACGACTTCGGCGGCTCGCTGGCAAAGGCCGCGGCAGCCCAGGGATACAGCGTCATCTCCCCCACGTTCCGCTCCGTCACCCCGCAGATGATCGCTGAAGCCCACGAACTCGGCCTGCCCGTCATCCCGTGGACGGTCAACACGCCTGAGGACATGGCGCGCCTGATGGACCTCGGCGTCGACGGCATCATCACGGACTACCCCACACGCCTCCGCACGCTCATGGAACAGCGTGGCCTGAAGCTGCCGAAGGCGTACGCGGCAGCGGTGTAGCGGTTTGGTGGGCCGCCGCGTAGTGTTCGGACCATGGCCGCGTCCGGGGGAACCGCTCATCATCGACTGCGCACCGCGACGCTGGCGGTGGCGTGCCTCGCCGTCGTCGTCCTCGCCGCAGGATGTGGCTCGTCTCCACAGCGTGGTGCGGCGGTCGTCAGCCAAACAATCACGACGCCGTCTGCCGCCGCGGCCGCCCCCTCGTCCACCGCCGGACGGTCCCCGGGCATGACGCTCGCTCCGGTTCCTTCCGTTCCCCCGGCTCCCGCCAGCCAAGATCTGGACGACTGCTTGGACTCGGGATTAAAGGCGGCAGTCGCCAACGGACAGATCGTTTGCCAGTACTTCACGTCCGGTTCCATGGTCCCGGCCGGCGTACCATCTGGTGAGGGACTGAGCTCGGGCGACTACGCCATAAGGTTCAGTTCTGTGGGCGGCAGTCCGTTAATGACAGTCCGGATTCCCTGCGCTTCCTATGCGGTGAGGGTCGGCATTACCGGCCAAACCATCACGCCTGTTCCGGGGACAATGGAGAGTTCCGCGGGAACGTGCGAGTTCCCGTGGGACCAGGAACAGCAGCGGATGGAACAGTATCTTCAGGCGCCGCTTCAGTTTGTGGAAAAGGACACAGGGATCGTGCTGCACAACCCTGAATGGGGAATCACGCTCTTCCGCACTCCGTACGAGGCCCGTTAGGCTCGCTTTCCGGCTCCGGCCTGCGGCCCGCCGCTGGATGCAGCGCAAGCACCGGCACCGGCACCGGATGCACCTTGGGGAGTCCGTTAAATGTCAGACCCTCCCACCAAACTTTGAGTATGGAAAGCACCGCAGTAACCGACGCATTGGACGCCGTCGCGGCGTCCGTCGCTGCGCTGTCTGGCCTCATTAAGGGCGCGCCCCCTTCCGGAACCGCACCTTCGGATCACTTGCGGCAACTGGCCGATGACTGCCTCGACGGACTCACCGTAGCGAGCCGGTTGGAAGCCGGGACCGCAGCCCTCAAGGTCCAACTGGCCGCAACGTTTGTCGAAGCCACCAAGGCGATGGAATCCCCGTCGGCCTCTCCGCAGGAGCGGTGCGCCACGGATATGGCCCTGGTGGCCGAGGTGGCCTGCGTCCTGACCGTCAGCGAACGGACCGCGGGCGCATTCCTGCAGGAGGCTCGGCAACTCACCACAGCACTGCCCCTGACACTCGCCTCCCTCCAGGCGGGGACCATCTCGTGGCAGCACGCCCGGATCCTCGTGGACGAGACCTCCGGCCTGGACCGGGCGTCCACCGCGGGACTGGAAGCGCACTTTCTGGACCCGGACGCCGAGAACCCTGCCCGGGGCTGCCCTGCCGGGGAGCTCGTGCCCTCCCGTTTCCGCGCCAAGGCACGCACTTGGCGGGAGCGTCATCACTCCGCGAGCATCGAAAGTCGCCACCGGGCCAGCGCCCGGGACCGGCGGCTCGAGTTCACCCCGGACCGCGACGGCATGGCGTGGCTCGCTGCCTACTTGCCCGCCGACACTGCCGCGTCCATCTGGAACCGTGCCACGGCGGCGGCCAGGGACCTCCAGGGCCCCGACGAATCCCGGAACCTCTCCCAGCTCCGGGCCGACACCGCCGCAAGTTGGCTCATCGCCGGCGTCGCAGAGGGTGTGCCATCGCCGAAGGCGCAAGTCCTCGTGACCGTGCCCGCGTTGTCGCTTCTGGGCGCCGCCGAAGAGCCGGCGATGCTGGACGGCTATGGACCGATCCCGCCCAGCATGGCCAGGCAGCTCGTCGCGGACGGCGCGTCCTCGTTCCACCGTGTCCTGACCGACCCGGCCACCGGCGCCCCGCTGGAGATCGGACGATCCAGCTACCGCGTCCCAAACGCCTTGCGCCATTGGCTGCGCCTCCGCGACGGCAAGTGCCCGTTTCCCGGCTGTAACAACCAGTCCCTCGACAACGAGGCGGATCATGCTCTGGCGTGGCACGAGGGCGGCACCACTGGTGTCTCCAACCTCAGCCAGCCCTGCCGGAAGCATCACCGGCTCAAGCACACCACCGGCTGGCAGCCGATGGACGCCACCCGCGACGCACCACCCGGCTGGATGGCCCCGTCAGGACGCCGCTACACCAGCGAAGAGCAAGACTGGGAGCCCGCCTGGCAGCCGGACGCCAATCTCTGGCCACCGGCCGACACGCCCGATGCCCCCGACGCGCCCGACATTGGCGCATACCTTCCCGACCCCGCGTTGGTTGACCCGCTGCCCGACTGGGAAATGTGGCTCGCCGCGTAGGTAAGCACTACGTGGTTGCTTGCCGCCTTTGCTTGCCGCCTGTTCCCGCGGGGCCCTGCTGCAGCTACCTCGCGCCCTTCGCCACGGTGAACAGGAAGGCCGAATCTTCTTCGGCTTCGAGGCTGTGCAGTCCGTCCGGCACGATCAGCAGGTCACCGGGCTTGCCCTCCCACGACTCTTGGCCTGCGCGCAGTCGGAGGCTGCCCTGCAGGACGTAGACCGTGGCGTCCCCCGGGTTCTGGTGCTCACTCAACTGCGTGCCGGCTTTGAGCGCCATAACGGTCTGGCGGAGCACCTTCTCATGCCCGCCATAGACGGTGTCCGCAGCACGCCCGTTGCTCGCTGCAAGCGCCGCGGCAAGCTGCTGCCGGGCCAGGGCCTCGATCGATATCTTCTGCATGAGGCCACGGTACCCACCCGGACCTTCGCGCGGTATAGGCCGGTGGTCCTGCATCCCTCGGGCCTTCTGAATCCCAGGCATGGGCCAAGCGCGAACGGACACTTGAGGCCCTTTGAATCCGGGCGGTTTATCGGGGCCTCAAATGTCCGTTCGCGCCGTCCCACCATTCAAGGACTCGTGTGCCGAAGAATGTTAGCCACTTGGACGGCTCGCCGGGCGCAACGTCGACCTCGAACCACACCCGCCCCGGGTGGCGACGCCCCTGCAGCCACGTGCCGTCAGGGAGCCGGGCGGCCCGTACCACTTCGATAGCGTCGGCCAACCGCGGATCCGGTGCAACGCCGTCGTGAGCGGCTGCCTCTCGGAAGTAGTCCGCCGCGTTGAGCACGCTGTAGAACGATCGGAACGGGTAAGCGAACGTTGCCACCCAGGGTCCCACGATCTCGTCCGTGGACAGGCGGCGCAGCAACCGGCGCTGCAGCAGGTACTCCTCACCGGCCCGGCGGGCAGCGCGCAGCCGGCTGGTTCCACCGGTCGCGGCCTCGTAGTACTGCAGTCCCTTCAGGGAGTTGAGCGTGGAATGGAAGGAGGACCGGGTGGAGCCTTCCACCCACTCGCAGTTCCAGCCGCCGTCGGCCATGCGGTGGTCCAGGAACCATTGGGCAATCCCGGAGACATCCGCCCCGAGCCATGCCCCGTTGGCGAGCGTGTACGCATTGATGCAGCAGTCCACCTCGCCGCCCCAGAACGGGAGGTCGTCGTACTCCCAGCGGCTGTTCGCGGCCAGCAGCCCGGCGGTGCCCGCGAGGGCAGCCGCATCGAGGCCCCAGTCGCGGAGAGTGTTCAGCGTCCACGTCGTAGCGGTCCAGGGCTGCCCCGGCCCATCACCTGCATCGGGGCCATGGGCTGCCTCGGGCCCGTGGAAGTCAAAGTCACGGGGGAAGAACGCACCGCCCGCCCACTGACCGTCGGGATCCTGCAGAGCGAGCAGGCGCGCAGCGAACCCCTCCGTCGCCATCCTGCCGCGGGTCATTTCCCATACGTCACGCGAAGCGCCCGCCAGATCGCGCTCGATCTGCCAGCGCAGCGCCGGATCGGAGTCCAGCAACCAATTGAGCAGGGAAGGGTCCACGGCCATGCCCGGCACGCTACCACGGCCATCGTGCCGGGTCATTGGCCACGGCCATCGGGTGGGCCATCGTGCTGGGTCATCGGGCACGGCCGGCGTGCGGATGGGCCAGCCCTGGCCGTCCTGGGCACCGACTGCCTTGCGCTGCATATCGAATATCGATAGTATCTAACTGTTATTCGACATTAGGAGAACTCATGGGAAAGCTCACCGTGCTCGCGTTGCGCATTGTCCTCGCGATGGGCCTTGCCGGTTCAGTTTTTGTGCAGGCGGTGATGGTTCCCCTGCTGGCCCGCGACCTGAACGAGGACATGGGCCCCGGCATAGCCAGCGTGAGCGTTCCGGTCATCGTGATCGTCCTGCTGGGCATCGTCACCGTCCAGGTCACCATGGTCTGTGTCTGGCGACTGCTCACCATGGTGCGGCGGGGAACAGTGTTCTCGCACGCCGCCTTCCGTTACGTTGACGTGGTGACCGGCGCCATTGCGGCGGCCTCCCTGCTGACCTTCGGTCTCGGCGTTGTCCTCGCACCGGGCGAATCCGTCGCCCCCGGCGTTGTCCTGCTCATTGGCGGCGCCGGTGTGCTGATCGCCGGAGTGGCGCTCGTCGTCGTCGTACTGCGCACCCTGCTGGCACAGGCGGTGGCGCGCGACGCCGAAGCCAGGCACCTGCAGGACGAACTGGACGAGGTGATCTGAATGCCGATCATCGTGGACATTGACGTGATGCTGGCCAAGCGGAAGATGCCCGTCGGCGCGCTGGCTGACCGAGTCGGGATCACGCCCGCAAACCTGGCGGTCCTCAAGAACGGCCGGGCCAAAGCGGTACGCTTCACCACCCTGGAGGCCTTGTGCGAGGTGCTGGAATGCCAGCCCGGCGACCTGCTGCGGTGGGAACCTGACGCGTAGGCGGCGCCCGAGGAGTCAGCGGGGCTCCATGATCGGGCGGAGCGCGGCGATCAGGCGGACTAGCCTACGGCCTGCTTGACCGGACCATCCGGATCACGGGCAGCTCCTCCCATTCAGGCGGAAGCAGTTTGTGTGTGCCGTCGGGCCGGAAGCCGTGTTTAAGGTAGAAGGCCAGCGCCTGGGGATTGTCCTCGAGCAACCAGAGGTACGCCGGTGAATCGCCGATGGCGGCATGCAGCAGGGCTGCGCCAAGGCCGCTGCCGTACGTGCGTCGGAGGGTGTAGATCGCATACAGCTCCAACTGTTCGGGCGGGTCCGCTTCAAGGCCCGGACCCGCGTCGGCGAATCCCACCACTTCATCGCCGGAGTCCAGCGCAACAATCCTCGGGTCAGGGCTCGCCAGGAAGGATCGACGCTGTTCAACACGCTCGGGAATGCTGGCCCTGCGGAGGCGGAAGAACTCCGTCGACAACTGGTGCGCGTAGCACTCCTCGTGGGCCAGGGTATGCATGCGCACTACGGCATCGGCGTCCCCAGGAGTGGCCCGACGAATTCGGTAATCCATCATTCCAGCCTAGCCAGCTGCCTGTTGCCGCTCCCAGCCGACCTTCTGCAGCCAGCCGGTCAAAAGGGGCAGCACCACGGAGCTGTGCATGGCACCGAGGTGGTCCAGACCGGGAAGGACCTGGACATGCCACCCGGCGGCGATCAGTTCGTCTTGGTGCCGGGCCAACGGTGCGCCGATCTGCACCTGGACTCCGCCCCATTGGGGACTGTAGTCAATGTGGTCGTCCGCGCCGGCAAAAGCAAGCCTCGGCAACCCGCGCGGAACTGCGGCGGTGACATCCTCGAAACCCTGGAGTGCTTCATAGAGGGTGACGAACTGGCGTGTTTGCGCCTCCGTTGTCTGAACGGAGACGCTGTCCCAGTCCCCGGGTTCGGCGTCGGCGACAGGGACAGCCGCAGGGTCAGGCTCCTGGGCGGACATGGCGTGCGCGGCGCGGGTAACCGCCAACATGCTCCGGTACGGTCCTTCCACGGGCGGAAAACCACCCATGGCCAGGGCACGGAGACGGTCCGTGCGGAGTGCAAGCTGGAGTCCGCTCAACGCAAGCCAGGAGTAGCCGTAGTAACCGAAGACGTCGGCTCCCGCAGCGTCCGCAATCGCCAGGAGATCGGCGGCGAGGTTGTCCGGGGTGAGGGTATCCGCCGCCGGATGGGCCATCCTGTGGCCTTCGTAGTCGGCCGCGATCACGCGGCTTGACGCGGACAGCCCGCTTACCAGGGCGGGTCCAAGGTCAGGGTCCCCACCCCATTTGCGGATGGTTTCGGCCTCTGCGGAGGAATACGGTTCCAGCCGGACAGGCAGGAGCAACGCCGGCCCGTCGCCTTGCATCGTGACGGTGAGGCTCGAGCCGTCGTGGAGGACAGCCTCAACAGTGTCCGCCATGTCTGACCTCAGCTTTCGGTTCTGGCTGGCGCGCTCCGGTCCCCGCTAACCAGAAATACGCCGTCGCTTTCGTATCCGAGAACGGCTGCCCGGGCGGGGTCGGACTCCTGGTACACCACAGTGACTTCCTCGCCAACCACCGGGTGCCGGGCCGGTCAGCCGGGCTGGCAGCCGGGCCCTGATGACGCCCGGATTAAGCCCGGGACCGCGCAGCCAGCGCCCCGCTGAGGAACTCAAGATGGGTCGGCGTGATGGCGGCGGTGCTGCCGGCGTACTCCGGATGCGTGGTCAGGAACTTCTTGATGTACGGGCACACCGGCACAATGGCCAGGCCGTCGGCCACGGTCGCGTCCAGGGCCGCAGTGGCAAGCTTGCCCGCAAGCCCCTGGCCGCCGAATTCCTCGTTGATCACCGTGTGATAGAAAATCCGCTGCGGCGAGTCGCCGGCGTCGTAGGTTTTGTACGCGGCCTTGCCGATCACATTGCCGGCGACGAGCACTTCAAAGCGCTCGCGCTCCGGATTATGGCGGATAGTCACATCAGTCATCGGATTCTCCTTGATAGCGGCTCTTGCTACAGCCTAACCTCAAGGCATCTGCCGTTATTTCTGACCGTACATACGACTTAGGAGAGAACATGGCCGCCAGCGAAGACGAAGCACAGATCCTGGACCAATGGAGCCACCGGCTGGCGCAGGCCCTGCAGCTCCTGGACCTCGATTTTGACCGGGAACTCATCCTCGACCTGGCCGGCGAGTCCTCACGGTCGGTCACGCATGCTGCAGCGCCCATCACCACGCTCATGGTGGGCTACGCGGCCGGACTCGCTGCCGGCACCAGCGGAGGCACCAGCGGAGGCACCAGCGGAGGCACCGGCAGCGCCGGGTCCAAGGAGGCGTCCGCCGCGGCAATCGCCCAGGCCGCCGACGTCGCCCTCAGGTTGTGCGAAGACGGAGCCGACGGCGGCCCGTCCAGCACAGGCTGGGCAGACACCGCCCAGTAGCAGACACCCAGCAGCAGCCGCCCGGTAGGGTTGATAGCAACCCACCGACCGGAAGGCACGCAGCATGCAGGTCCCCCTTTACGTATGGATTCTGACCGTCATCGGCATCGTGGGCCTGCTGGCCTTCGACTTCTTTTTCCACGTCCGCAAGGCGCACTCACCGAAGCTCAGGGAATCGGCCACATGGTCCGCGATCTACGTGGGAATCGCGCTGGTCTTCGGGATCGGCGTCCTGGTGTTCGGCGGACCCACCATGGGCACCGAATACTTCGCCGGCTACGTCACCGAAAAGGCCCTGTCCGTGGACAACCTCTTCGTGTTCCTGATCATCATGGCCAGCTTCAAGGTTCCGCGCGCTGACCAGCAAAAAGTGCTCCTGTTCGGCATCGTCTTTTCCCTGATCGCCCGTACCGGCTTCATCTTCCTCGGCGCCGCCCTGATCAACAGCTTCGCCTGGGTGTTCTACATCTTCGGCCTCATCCTGCTGATCACCGCCGGCAACCTGCTCCGGCCCAATTCACACGACGAGGAGTCCGAGGGTCTGGTGGTCCGGCTCGCAAGGAAGTTCCTCCCGGCGTCGCAGCACTACGACGGCGACAAGCTGTTCACCGTGGAAAACGGCAAACGCGTCCTGACCCCCATGCTCCTGGTGATGGTGGCCATCGGCGGAACCGACATCCTGTTCGCCCTGGACTCCATCCCCGCCATCTTCGGCCTCACCCAGAACGTTTTCATCGTCTTCACCGCCACCGCGTTCTCCCTCATGGGCCTGCGCCAGCTGTTCTTCCTCATCGACGAACTGCTGGACCGCCTGATCTACCTCTCCTACGGCCTGGCCGCGATCCTCGGCTTCATCGGCGTGAAGCTCATCCTGCACGCGCTTCACGAAAACAACCTGCCGTTCATCAACGGCGGCGAACACGTGACCGTCATCGAGATCAGCACCGGCCTGTCGCTGTCCGTGATTATCGGCGTCCTGGTGGTCACGGTCCTCGCCTCGATCTACAGCCCCAAGGGCAAGGCGAAGAACATGGTCTCCGGCGCCAAGCGGCACGCCACGGAGTACGTTGACCTGAACTACGAGACGGGCATCGCCGAGCGCGAGGAAATCTTCAACAAGATGGTGCGCGAGGAGGCCGAGCTCAGGAAGCTCCCCGAGAAGTACAAGCGGCTCATCCGCGACGAGACCGAGTTCATGGACCTGCTCAAGCAGGCCCACGCCGAGCACGACGCGGCGCTGCAGCGGGAGGGCCGCTCCTAGGAGCGGCAGCCGGAGCGCGGTCTGTGAGGGTTGAGTCCGGCTCAATACACGACGTCGAAGCTGCTGAACTCCCCCGTCGCCGGCGACACCGACTCCTCCACGTGGTCCACGCGCCCGGGCGCGTCACTGGACCGCAGCCAGCGGCGGAACTCCAGCACCACCGCCTGCGGACCTTCGACGACGACGGCGACCGTACCGTCGTCGTCGTTCCGCACCGTTCCGGTCAGCGATAGTTCCTCAGCCTTCCGCACGGTCCAGTACCGGAACCCCACCGCTTGGACCACGCCCTCCACCCGGGCGCGCAAGCGGACGTCCGCGCCAGAGTCCTGGGCCGGGTTCCGCTTGGGGTTCCGGTCTGATGCTTGAGCCATGGTTCCAATGTAGTGCGGTGGCCCGGGGTTTCAAGGGGTTGTGTTGGCGGCGTGCTTGGCCTTGCGGCGCTTGGACCGCGACCACACGAGGAGGGCACCAATGGCACCGATCAGCACCGGGATGGTCAGGCCCAGCGGCTGCGCCCAGTCCTTCACGAGCGCATTCAGCACATAGCCCAGTTCAATCTCTACCTGGATGTCTTCCCGGAACGTCTCCAGGCTCAGGTCCGGCCCCTCCTCCGCGGTGGCGAACAGTTGCAGGGTCATGGTCTTCCGCCCCGATTCCTTGGGCGTGATCCACCAGCGCCACTCCGCCACGCCTTCCACCGGCACCAGCATCTCACCGCTCGGATTTCCCGCCCGCTCAATGGTCATGCCCGGGCCGGACAGATCCGCCCGCATCTCCTCGCACACAATCGGTTCACGGGTCTGCACCGGGTTGGGCCCGGGGATGTTCTTCTCGTGGCCCTCCCCGGGATCGCCCAGGGTGACGTGCAGGACGAACTCCCTTGTCTCGCCCTGCCGCATGGGCGACGGCGGCCGGAACGTCAGCTCGCCCTGAAAGCACGTTTCCAGGATTTCCTTGGCACGCCTGGCCTTTTCCAGGGCTGTCGAGGTGGTGCCCGGCGGGGGAATTACTCCGTCCGCAGAGGGCTTCGTCCTGGTCGAAGACGTAGTGGGGGTTGGGCCGGCGCCGGGCTTGCTGCTTTGAGGGCCACTCTCACCAGGGAAGGGTCGGGTCGCAGTGGACAGAGGTGTGCTGGGCGTGGATGTCGGCTCCGAACTCGGGCCGGGCCCACTCGGGACCGGCGTGCACGCAGCCAGCCCCAGCACGACAACCAGCCCTAGACACACCGCCACGCACACCGCTATCAGGGCGGATGCCATTGCCTGCGCACCGCTCGCGAGCCGCTGCTTCCCCAGTGCGTACATCAGAACTCCGACAGATCGGACTGCGTCCTGATTCGAGTCTGCGCGGGCGCCCGGGGCCAGTCAAGGAGCCAGATTAAGGCGCTATCAGCTACCGCGCGGGACGCAGCGAGGTGATCATCCGCCGGATGTTCCGGTACTCCCCCGTCTCCGCATACAGCCTGGCCCTCTCCCAGTACGGCAGCGACGGATTCCCCGGCGTGGCATTGTTTGCGGGGTCATAACCGGCGCCGAACATCGCCCCGCTGGGCGGCCACCGGAACAGCAGGAAAATAGGACACGCCAGCGTCCCGGCCTCCTCCGGAATCATCGTGATGCCGTAGGCCGCAATGGTTTCAGCCGTCCGGGCGGCGGCCAGGGCGTCCCCACGCGTCTCAAACATGAACCGCGGCGCGTTGTCGTCCGCTACGCCCTTCTCAGCCAGGGCGGTCATGGGTTCGGAATCCAGCACCGCAAACGGGTACTTCTGCACGCACTCCGAACCGGTCACAATTCTGGTCTCCAGGACCGCCATCGTCTTCCCTGCCGCGTTCAAGACCTCCGCGAACGCCCCGCCGAGCGGTGATTTTCCGCGCGGATCCTTGATGGCCCAGTCCCCCGGATAGTCGAACGTCAGGTCACCGTCCGGCGTCGTGAACGTCTTCCAGCCGGACGCCGTAGGCGACGGCAGCCGGCTCGGGGACGAGGCCGACGGCGACGGTTCACCGGGCGGGGCGCCCGCCGTCGTGCTTGGCGGGACGGCAGTTCCGGTCACCGGGTCGGCGGCTGTTCCATCCGACGTCCCGGTCGCCGTTCCCGTCGCCGTTCCGCCGGCTGACGCTGTGGGCGCACTGGCCGTCGCCGATCCAGTATCCGGTGGTGCGGGAGGCGGCCCACAGGCTGCCAGGAGTACCGCAAGGCAGGCACCGGCAGCAGCCGCTGCCCAGGGTCGTGCCGGTTCAGATGATCCATAGCCGGGCATCCTTGATCGGCGCATGCAATCCTCCCCAAAGAGCTGAGGACTTCATTGTGGCCCCGCCCAGAAACGACTCGCCCGGCGACGAAGGAATTTGCCGCCAAAACGTTGCGCACCGTGGACAGTCCGCGGTGCGCAACCTTTACGACGTAACACTGGGATATTTAGGCGGGCTTCAACGAGGTGATCATCTTCTTGATGTTCTTGTACTCCTGCGTGCCCATGTAGACCTCCGGAGTGTCCACGTGCATCTCATTGCCGGGCGTGGTGTCGAAGGGATCGTAGACGCCGCCGAACATCGCACCGCTGGGCGGCCAGTTGAAGAAGTGGAAAACGGGGCACGCTTCCGTTCCGGAGGGTTCAGGTGCCGTGGTGATGCCGTACGCGAGCAAGGTCATGAGCTTGGGATCGGTGGCGGTGGTGTCCGTCCGGGTCTCGAAAACATACCGGGGCACGGTTCCGTTTTGTTCCAGTGCCGGCAGGGGCTGCGTTTCGTACACGCCGTACGGCTGCTTCACGGTGCATTCGGCCCCGGTGACCATGTTCGTCCGGAGGTCCGCCAGGTTCTTGCCGTTGGCGTTCGTGATGTTCAGGAACACGCCCCCGGGCGCTGCGTCTGCCGCCTTGTCGGTGATCTTCCAGTCTTCCGGATAGTCGAAGGTCAGGCCGTCCGTCGTGGTGTAGGACTTCCAGCCCGCCTCGGTTGGGGATGAAGCCGAGGGCGAGGCGGTGGCCGAGGTTGTGGAGGTGGCGGTGGGCGAAGGGGTCGAGGTGGCGGTGGCGTCCGCGGAACTCGTCGACGGTGACGAGGCGGACGGGCCGCAGGCTGACAGCAGGAACGCGAGGCAGATGGCCCCTGAAACTGCGATGGCCGAGGGTGCTGAGCGGTGCATCTGTTCTCCTGAATTTCATGAGACCGCGAATAATTCCTCAATTCTGGACTGGCGCGGGCCGCCGCCCAAGGAATAAATCCAATCGATGTCCAAATGTTATCGGCGCGCCGATGGCCGACGTGATTTCAGCCCTTCCCGGAAGCTTGATAGAGCTTAACCAATGCAAGAATTCCTCATCCCGGCAATGCCCTTCCTGGCCATGGCTTTCGCAGTAGCGGCAGGACTGGTCCTCTCCTGGCTGATCCGCAAGACGGTCCTCCGGCTCAACCGCCGCCGCCCCCAACTCCAGGCCACCTCCCGCGTGGCCCGGCTTCCGTTGCGCCTTGCCCTCTGCCTGATCGGCGTCCGCATCGCACTGGCGCTGACCACGGACGACGGCGGGTGGCGGGCCGCCGTCGACCATCTCCTGCTGATTGCGCTCATGGGCTCCCTTGCCTGGCTCGCCGTGGCGGTGCTGCTGATAGTGGAAGCCCTGGTCCTCAGCCGCTACAGCGTGGACGTGGCAGACAACCGCCGCGCCCGGCGCCTGCGGACCCAGATGATCCTGGCCCGCCGGATCGCCGTGGCCCTCGTCGTGGTGCTTGCGGTGGGCAGCGTCATGCTGACCTTCCCCGCGATCCAGGCGCTTGGCGCCGGGCTGCTGGCCTCCGCGGGCGTGATCTCCATCGTGGCAGGCCTCGCCGCCCAGACGTCGCTGGTGAACGTGTTCGCCGGCATGCAGCTGGCCTTCACCGACGCCATCCGCGTGGACGACGTGGTGGTGGTGCAGAAAGAGTGGGGCCGGATCGAGGAGATCACCCTGACCTACGTGGTGGTCCACATCTGGGACGACCGCCGGCTTATCCTGCCCTCCACCTACTTCACCACCACGCCGTTCGAGAACTGGACCCGCCGCCAGTCCGAGGTGATGGGCACCGTTGAGTTCGACCTCGACTGGCGCGCGCCCATCGAGGACATGCGCGCCGAACTGCGGACCGTCCTCGACGCTACGGAACTCTGGGATGAGCGCGTGGGAATCCTGCAGATCACGGATGCCACCAACGGCTACGTCCGGGTACGGATCCTGGTGAGCGCAGCGGACAGCGCCGCCCTGTTCGACCTGCGCTGCCTCATCCGCGAGGCCATGGTCACCTTCCTGCAGAAGGGCCACCCGGAGTCGCTGCCGCACGTGCGCTGGGAACCCGTGCAGCCCGCACCCTCCCGGGGAACGTCCCGGCAGCCTGCTGTGGAGTCCCCCCAGCCGGCCGGTCCGCAGGACTCCCAGCTCTTCACCGGCTCCATCGAAGCAATCCAGCGCTCCCGCGCCTTCACCGGCCCCGGCGAGGAAGTCTTCGAGGACCGCGACAAAACACTCTCCGCACGGAATTAGCAGCCCTTTCCTGCCCGGCGGATCTGAACAATAATCGAACCGAGCCCCACCATCAGACCAGCCGCAAGCAACTGAGGAGACCAGGCCATGACCACCCACGCGGACCCCGCAACGGAACCCCCTGTCAGCGCTGCGGAGGACAACGACGACGAGGTGACCACGGACCCAGGGTGGTTCCACAAAGCGGTGGTTTACCAGATCTACCCCCGCAGTTTCGCGGACTCCGACGGCGACGGCATCGGCGACCTTCCCGGCATCATCAGCAAGCTGGACTACCTGCACAAGCTGGGCGTCGATGTCGTCTGGCTCTCCCCCATCTACACCTCCCCGCAGGACGACAACGGCTACGACATCAGCAACTACCGCGATGTGGACCCCATTTTCGGCACCCTGGCCGACCTGCAGGCATTGACCGACGGGCTGCACTCGCGCGGCATGAAACTCGTGATGGACCTGGTGGTCAACCACACTTCGGACGAGCACCCGTGGTTCGTGGAATCGCGTTCGTCCAAGGACAACCCCAAGCGCGACTGGTACTGGTGGCGGCCGCCCCGCGAGAGCCCGGGAGCGGGCACCGGTGCCTCCACGGGCGCGGTGGCTGCCCCCGGCGCGGAACCCAACAACTGGGGCTCAGCATTCTCCGGCCCGGCCTGGGAGTTCGACCAGGCCACCGGGGAGTACTACCTCCACCTGTTCTCCCGGAAGCAGCCGGACCTGAACTGGGAAAACCCGGAGGTCCGCGCCGCCGTCTACGACATGATGAACTGGTGGCTGGACCGCGGTGTGGACGGCTTCCGGATGGACGTCATCAACTTCATTTCCAAGGACACCGCACTTCAGGACGGGCCGCGGGCGGACGGCATGCTGTTCGGCGACGGCAGCCCGCACTTCATGTCCGGACCGCGGATCCACGAGTTCCTCCACGAAATGCACCTGGAGGTCTTCGCCGGCCGGGACAAGCCGCTGCTGACCGTAGGCGAGATGCCTGGCGTCACGGTGGAGGACGCAGTCCTGTTCACGGACCCCGCCCGGCGCGAGGTGGACATGGTGTTCCAGTTCGAGCACGTTGCCCTGGACCAGGAGGACGGCAACAAATGGCGGCCCAGGAAGCTCCGGCTCACCGACCTGAAGCAGTCCCTTGGCCGCTGGCAGGAAGCACTGGCTGAGCGCGGCTGGAACAGCCTCTACTGGGGCAACCACGACCAGGCCCGTGCCGTGTCCCGCTTTGGCGATGACGGGCAGCACCGCGAACTCTCCGCCAAGATGCTGGCCGGCATCCTGCACCTGCACCGCGGCACCCCGTACGTGTACCAGGGCGAGGAACTTGGCATGACGAACATGAGTTTCGGGGCCATCAGCGACTACCGCGACATCGAGGTACTCAACCACCACCGCGAAGCCACCACCCACCTGGGCCACACCGACGCCGACGTTCTGGCCGCCCTGGCGCCCCTGAACCGCGACAACGCCCGCACCCCGGTGCAGTGGGACGCCACCCGGCACGGGGGCTTCACCACCGGCGCCCCGTGGATTGCCGTCAACCCGAACACCAGCCACATCAACGCCGCGGAGCAGGAGGACAATCCGGACTCAGTGTTCAGCTTCTACCGCCAGGTCATCGCCCTGCGGCACGCCGAGCCCGTGGTAGCGGAAGGCGACTTCACCATGCTGCTGCCCGACGACGAGCACGTCTACGCCTTCCGGCGGTCGCTGCCGGGACCCGACGCGACGCCGGGCGTCCAGCTGCTGGTTCTGGGCAACTTCTCCGGCGAAGACCGGACCGTGGAGCTCGACGGCGGCGGCTGGGGCGATACCGAAGCCGGCGCGGATGAGCCGGAACTGGGCCACTACCCGGCCGAGGTGATCCTGGGAAACTATCCGGGCGACGGACCCGGGTCACACGCTGCCATATCGCTGCGCCCCTGGGAGCTGAAGGTCTTCCGCCGGCAACACAACAGCTGAGCTTTATCCAAAACACCAGCGAAGCAAGGAGAGCATCATGACTATTCCACCGCTGCCCGAGCCGGATCCGTTCCCGCCGGAACCCGGACCCACCGGACCGCCGGACCCGGACAATCCGTTTCCGCCCAACAGGCCGGACCCTACAGAGCCACGCCCTCCGCACCCCGGTCCGGAACCGTCACCGGCGCCCGGGCCGCTGCCGATTCCGGACCCCGGCCCCATGCCGCCTGCCCCGAATCCGGACCCCACGCGGTTTTAGGATTGCAGGCTTCCGGGGGCTTCAATCGCCGATGCTGTGCAGGAACCGGCGGACTTCGGTATTGAACGCCTCGGGCGTTTCGGCGGCGGCCAGATGGCCGACGTCGGGAATCACCACGAGCTTCGAGCCGGGAATCTGGCGGTGCATTTCTTCCGCCACCGCCAGGGGTGACCGCACGTCCTCTTCGCCGTAGAGCAGCAGTGTGGGCACGCTGATGGTGGGAAGCACGTCGCGGTAGTCGGCATGCCCGCTGGCATTCAGCAAGGCCCGCATTCCGGCGGGGTGGAAGTCGGCCATGATGGCGCTGGCTTCCTCGACGATCGCTGGATCGGCCCGCGCGGTGAACAGCGTGGGCAGCCAGGCGGGGATGAACTGCTCCGGCGCCTGGTCGAGTTCGGCCTGGATCTGAGCGTAGCGCCGCTCCACTTCCTCCGGAGGCAGCGAGCCGGCCCAGCCTGCGTAGGCCGAGACCAGCAACAGGGACGCGACCATGTTCGGGTGGCTCCGGTAAAGCTCCAAGGCGACGCCAGAGCCCCAGGAGAGCCCCAGGACGTGCGGTTTTCGCGGCGCTACCTCGTGGAGGAAGCCCGCGAGCGCGTCGCCAAGCTCCCGGCCGGAGAAGTCGGGAGGGGGATCGTCGGAACGGCCGCAGCCCGGGGCATCCCAGGCAATGACCGTGAACTCTTTGGACAGCCCTTCAAGCTGCTGTCGCCAGATGCGGCTGTCCTCGTAGGCACCATGAAGGAGCACCAGCGGAGGGCCTTGGCCCTCACGCTGATAGCCGATCCGCAGTCCTGAAACCTCAACGGAGTGCATGCCGCACTGCTCCTTTGGAGCTGACCCTGATGGCTCTGATTCTAGGCCGATCAGGGTCAGCTGCCTACAGGAGCGGGGGCCTGCGCAGGGGTATGACCGCTAGACGAGGGTGATGTCCCGCGTCCGGTGGTCGTAGTTGAACGTGATGCGGCCGCCCGGGTGGTGAAGTTCGTGGTTTGCACCATCGAACGCGCCGAACGCACCGTAGTTCTCGTCCCACGAGCGGTTGAGCGCGATCTTGAAGCTGTAGTGCCCGGCGGGAAGGTCGGCGGTGAGCTTCCACAGCTGGTCCACTGCATCCAGCTTCATCTGCGATTCGTCGTACTGCGGTGCCCAGTTCGCCGGTGCGCCGAGCAGGACGTTGAAGTCGCCGGCAATCGCAACTGCTTCCGGCTGGTCGATCGATTCGGCACCCTGCGCCAGGGCCTGGGCTTCTGCAGACTCCTCGCCGGCCTTGGCTGGCTTGGCGGCAGCCTTGCGCGTGCGCACGGCCTTCGCCACCGGTGCCACTGCGTCTTCGATGAGCTCGGCAGCCTTTTCAACCACCTTGGCAGCCTTGGACGGCGCCTTTTTCTTCGGTGCCGCCTTGGGAGCCTTAGCGGCTGCGGCCTTCGGAGCTGCCGCGCGGGCCGGGAGCTCCGTGGGTACCGGCACATCGGACGGAACCGGAGTGCCCTCGGCGAGTGCGGTGGCAAATGATTCGGCATCCGGGAATGCCACAGTGGCACGGAGCCCGTCTTCGGTAATGGTCCAGCCGCTGCGTCCCTTGACGAGCCAGCCGGCCTTAACGAGCTTGCTGGTGGCGGTGGTCAGCGCCTTGTGTCCCCGGGGAATGCCTCCGCTGAGCAGTTCACTTTCCTTCTCGTTCAGCGGGACGCGAACCGTGGCCTGGGCCAGGACGGCGCCTGCGCCGAGGGTCTCACCTGACAGGACGCTTTCTGCGAGAATGTCGAGCACTGACTTGAGTCGAACCGTGGTGGTGTCTGCAATAGCCGTGGGCATGTTTGTCCTTTCGAGCATGTGATCACTCAGCATTTTGCCAGTGAACTGTAACCAGAGGCGACTATGCGGGTTAACAATGTGTGTCGTGACCCACTATGACGCGGAATGCGACGCAAGTGATCCAAGGGTCTCAGCTTGGAGCCGGAAACTTCGGGACTTTGGGCCCGTTGACAACGCGCCTGTGCTCGATGTCACACGGGGGGCGCTCGATGGGGCATTCGGCTTCTGTCAGGAGGCGCCGTCGTCCTGGACGGCGTATTTGATCACGGATTCTGCATAGTCCTGCGGGTGCGTCAGGTGCGGGATATGGCCGGCACCGGAGCAGGTGAGGCGCTGGGCGTGCGGCAGGGCACCATGGATGCGGTCCAGGACGGCGGCAAACATCGGCGGACTCTGGTCACCTTGTGTCAGGAGGACGGGGCCGGTGTAGTTCTGTAACTGGCCGAGATCGAGGGTGAGGCTGTCCGGGTCACCGAGTTCGTCCAGGAAGGTGGGAGCATTCCGGATAAACGTCTCCTGCTGCGTCACTGGAAGGCGTTCCCAGCTTCCGGGACCCAGCGCGATCGAATCAACGAAAAGTTCGGCACCTTCCGCGTACTTCCCCGCCTTCAGCGTTGCCGCAACTTCGCCCACACGGGCGGTGAAGCCTTGGAGGACCTCCGCATGGACGGGGTCATCAGCCAACAGTCCCAGTCCAGGCGGTTCGTGCACAACGATGGCTGCTACCACCTCCGGATGGGCCGCGGCCAGGCGTAGCGCCACCAGTCCGCCGAACGAATTGCCGACGACCACGGCCGGGTCGAGGCCCAGCAGGCGGATGAGCCCGAAGAGGTCCTCGACATCCTCGCGGATTGATCCCTGCCGGTCCGGCGCGGAGCTGCTGCTGTGTCCCCTCCGCTCGTAGCTGACGACCCGGAAATGCCCGGCCAGCAGTGGCACCATTTGATCCCATTCGTGGTGGTCCACCCAGGACCCGTGCACGAGCACGAGGCCCGGGCCGCGGCCTGCCTCCTCATAGAACAGGTCGACGTCGCCCACGGTGATGATGGCCATGACTGCCTCCGTTCAGGCCAGGCTCGGCTGCAGGCGCACGATGACGGCCTTGGAGACAGGCGTGTGGCTGCCCTCCGCAACGCTCTCCAGGGGCACTAGGACGTTCGCTTCCGGGTAGTAGGCCGCGGCGCACCCCCGCGCTGTTGGGTAGGACACCACCCGGAACTTCCGGATCACCCGCTCGGTGCCGTCCCCGTAGACGCCGTGGATGTCCACGAGTTGCCCGTCCGCGAGGCCCAGTTCGGTGATGTCTTCGGGGCTGACAAATACAACGTCCCTGCCCTTCTTGACTCCGCGGTACCGGTCGTTGTGCCCGTAGATGGTGGTGTTGAACTGGTCGTGGGACCGCATGGTCTGCAGGATCAGCGTGCCGGCGGGCCGCTCCACGTGCTCCAGCTCGTTGACGGTCAGCATGGCCTTGCCCGTCGGGGTGTGGAAGGTGCGGGAATCGCGCGGACCGTTGGGCAGCACGAACCCGCCCCATTCCCGGATCCTCCGGTTGTAGTCCTCGCAGCCGGCTACTACGTGCGAGATGTGGTCCCGGATGAGGTCGTAGTTCCGTTCGTAACCGGCCCAGTCGGCGTTGATCCGGCTGTCCACGGTTGCCCGGGCAAGCCGGCTGACGATCGCCACTTCGGACAGCAGCCCGGGCGCCACCGGCTTCACCTTTCCCTCGGAGGCGTGCACGGCGGACACGGTGTCCTCCACGGACACGAACTGCGGCCCGGTTTCCTGCAGGTCGATTTCCGTCCGCCCCAGCGTGGGCAGGATCAGGGCCTCCTGGCCCGTGACCGCATGCGAACGGTTCAGCTTGGTGGAAATCTGCACGGTCATTTCGGTGGCCGCCACGGCCGCCTCGGCTGCGTGCGTGTCCGAGATGGCCGCCACGAAGTTGCCTCCCATCGCGACGAAAACCTTAATGCCGCCGTCGCGCATTCTGCGGATGGCTTCCACGGCGTCAGCACCGGGTTCCCGGGGCGGTTCGAAGCTGAATTCCTTGGCGAGGGCATCCAGGAAGGCCGGCGGCATCTGCTCCCAGATGCCCATGGTGCGGTCGCCCTGGACGTTGCTGTGGCCCCGGATCGGCGAGGCTCCGGCGCCGGGCTTGCCGATGTTTCCGCGCAGCAGCAGCAGGTTGATGATCTCCTTGATGGTGGGCACGGCCTTCTTGTGCTGCGTGATGCCCATGGCCCAGGTGATGATCACTTTGCCCGCCCGCAGGTACCGTTCGGCGAGTTCGTCGATCTCCATGCTGCTCAGGCCGGTGGCGCGCAGCACTGTGGCTTCCTGCAGGGACGCAAGGTGCGCCTTGAGCTCGTCCAGGCCCTGGCAGTGCTCCCGGAGGAACTCGTGGTCCAGCACTTTGCCGGGGCGCTTGGACTCTGCGTCCAGCACCCGCTTGGACAGGGCCTGCATCAGCGCCATGTCACCGCCCAGCCGGATCTGCAGGTACTGGTCCGCCAGCTCCGTGCCGCGTCCCACGATTCCGTTGATCTTCTGCGGGTTCTTGTACCGCATGAGCCCGGCTTCGGGCAGCGGGTTGATGGCCACGATCTCGCAGCCGGCCTCCTTGGCGTCCTCAAGCGCGGTGAGCATGCGGGGATGGTTGCTGCCGGGATTCTGGCCCATGATGATGATCAGGTCCGCCTTGGCGAAATCATCATAGGAGACGGTCGCCTTGCCCACGCCGATGGTCTGGCCCATGGCCCAGCCGGAGGACTCATGGCACATGTTGGAGCAGTCCGGGAGGTTGTTGGTCCCGAAGGCCCGCACGAACAGCTGGTACAGGAACGCCGCCTCGTTCGAGGTCCGGCCGCTGGTGTAGAACGCGGCCTCATCCGGGCTGCCGAGCCCGTTGAGCTTGCCGCCGATGATGGAAAAAGCCTCGTCCCAGCTGACCGGCCGGTAGTGGTCCTCCCCCGCCGGTTTGTACACCGGCTCCGTAAGGCGGCCCTGCATCCCGAGCCAGTATTCGGACCGCTCCCGCAGTTCGCTGACGGGGTTCGAGGCCCAAAACTCGGAGGGCACCACCACCGGAGTCGCCTCCCACGTGACCGCCTTGGCGCCCTGTTCACAAAACTCGAAGGTCTTCCGGTGCCCGGGGTCCGGCCAGGCGCAGCTCATGCAGTCGAACCCGTCCTTCTGGTTCAGACCCAGCAGGGTCTTGCCGGCCCGCCCCACGCCCATGTGCTTCAGAGCCGGCTGCATGGAGTGATAGACGCCGGGGATACCGGCAGCCCAATCCTTCGGTTTCCCGACTTCCAGGTTGTTCTCGTCGGCTTCTTCCACGTGCGGATTCTTGCGCGGCATGCTGCGCCCTCCCTGACTCGGAACCTGCTGATCAGTGCTGCTTTGAACTGATGTCACCTGGAGAAGCGTCCCCATGGACACGATCTTTCCTCAGGATTAGCAGGTATGACAGGGCCCCGCAAGCATTCGGCCGGCCTTCCCCCCGTCAGGAGTAGCCGAGCTCCGCGAGCAGCTCGGCTTTGCGCTCGTCGTCCGCGAAGGAGGACCGGATGGAGTTGGAGGCCAGCCGGACCCGGTCGAACTCGGAGAGGCCCAGGACGGCCTGGAGCTGCACGAAGTTGTCGTCCACATACCCGCCGAAATACGCGGGATCGTCCGAGTTGACGCTCACATTCAGCCCCGCCGCGAGCATGGCCGGCAGCGGGTGCTCAGCAAGGGTGTCCACCGCACGGAGCCGCACGTTGGACAACGGGCAGACGGTGAGCGGCACGCGCTCCGCCACAAGGTGCTCCACCAGGTCGGGGTCCTCCATGCACCGGATGCCGTGGTCGATCCGCTCCACATCCAGCAGTTCCAGCGCGTCGATAATGTACGACGGCGGGCCCTCCTCGCCGGCGTGCGCTATCCGGTGCAGTCCGGCTTCCTTCGCCCGGGCAAACAGCCGCTCGAACTTGGCCGGCGGGTTGCCCACCTCTGCCGAGTCCAGGCCGATGCCGGCGATGGGCGCGTTCATGGCCAGCAGCTGATCCAGGACGTCGAGCGCCGATTCCTCGGACAGGTCCCGCAGGAACGCGGCAATGAGCAGGGTGGACACGCCGAACTCCTCCAGGGAGTTGGCCAGGACGGAGGCAACCCCGTTCACGCACGTTTCCAGCGGCACGCCACGGGACACGTGGGCCTGCGGGTCCATCATGATTTCGGCGTGCCGCACTCCCGCTGCCGCCGCACGCTGCAGATAAGCACGGGTCATGTCCGCGAAGTCCTGCTCCGTCCGCAGCACCGCCATGTTGGCGTAGTACAGGTCCAGGAAGGACTGCAGGTCCGTGAACTCGTAGCGGGCACGCAGCTCGTCCAGGTCCGCGTACGGCAGCGCGATGCCGTTCCGCTCAGCAAGGGCGAAAATCAGCTCCGGCTCCAGGGTCCCCTCGATGTGGAGGTGCAGCTCCGCCACCGGCAACAGCTTGACGGGCGGCTCGGCCGCTGCTTCGTCGGACACTGCCTCTTCGGACAGAGCCTGTTCGGCCGCTGCTTGTTCGGACACCGCTGCTTCGGACACTGCCTGCTTGGCGTCGGGAACAGGGGCATCGCTGAGTGCTGACGCACCGCCGGGTCCGGGCGCGTCGTCGTAAGTTTCCATCCGGTAAGGATATGCCCGCAGTGCCCCGGCACCGATAGAGTCGAATCAATGCAACACAACAAGCAGGCTTCCGATGTGCCCTTTCTGACCCCGGACCACCACACCGATGGATTTGTCCGGGTGCGCGGTGCCCGGGAAAACAACCTGCGCACCGTGGACGTAGACGTTCCACGGGATGCCATCGTCGCGTTTACCGGCGTGTCCGGTTCCGGCAAGTCATCCCTCGCCTTCGGCACCATCTACGCCGAGGCCCAGCGCCGCTACTTCGAGTCTGTGGCGCCGTACGCCCGCCGGCTCATCCAGCAGGGCCACAATCCCAAGGTGGAGATGATCACCGGGCTGCCTCCCGCCGTCGCGCTTCAACAACGGCGGGGGACCCCGAGCAGCCGCTCCACGGTGGGCACGGTGACCACACTGTCCAACTCTCTGCGCATGCTGTTCTCCCGCGCCGGGACCTATCCGGACGGCAAGGCGCAGCTGGATTCAGAAGCCTTCTCGCCCAACACCGCGTCCGGCGCCTGCCCCGTCTGCCACGGTCTGGGCATTGCCCACACGGTCAGCGAATCGTCCCTGGTCCCGGATACGTCCCTGAGCATTGCGGACGGCGCCATCGCTGCCTGGCCGGGCGCGTGGCAGGGCAAGAACCTCCGCGACATCCTGAGCCACCTGGGCTACGACGTGAACACACCGTGGCGGAAGCTCCCCAAGAAGCACCGCGACTGGATCCTCTTCACCGAGGAACAGCCCGTGGTGGAGGTGACACCGAAGCGGGACCGGGTGGCCAAACCGTACAAAGGCCGTTTCTGGAGCGCCAAGAGCTACGTGCTCCACACCCTGGCCGATTCCAAGAGCGACACCATGCGCCAGCGCGTCCTCCGGTTCATGGAGACGGGCCCTTGCGACCGCTGCGGCGGAAGCGGCCTGACGCCCGAGGCCCTGGCGGTGACGTTTGCCGGCAGGACCATTGCCGAGCTCAACGCCGTGCCCATGACCGAACTGGCCGGGATCATCCGGCCCACCACCGAACTGAAGGACGCCGGAACGGCCAGCCGCGCCGCCGTATCGGGCGAGACCAACGAAGTGGCGGTCGCCATCACCCGCGACCTCCTGCTGCGGATCACCGTCCTGCTGGAACTCGGGCTCGGCTACCTGGCCCTGGGCCGGGCCACGCCCACGCTCTCCCCGGGCGAAATGCAGCGCCTGCGGATCGCCACCCAGCTCCGCTCCGGCCTGTTCGGCGTGGTGTACGTGCTGGACGAGCCGTCCGCCGGCCTCCACCCTGCCGACGCCGAACCGCTGCAGGCAGTGCTCGAGGCGCTCAAGTCCTCCGGGAATTCGGTGTTCGTGGTGGAGCACAACATGGACGTGGTCCGCCGCGCGGACTGGATCGTTGACGTCGGCCCGCGCGCCGGCGAAGGCGGCGGCCAGATCCTCTACAGCGGCCCGGTTGCCGGGCTCGCCGACGTGGCGTCATCCGTCACGCGGCCGTTCCTGTTCCCGGACAGCAAAGGCGCTTCGGGCGGCTTTGGCAGGAAGAACGACGGCGGGACGACCGACCCCGGGATTCCCGCCGCCGGCGGTACCCCCGCAGCCGGCGGGACCTCCGCAGCCGGCGCCGGCCGGGAGGCTGCCGGGTGGCTGGGGCTGCGCGACATCACCCGCCACAACCTCCGCGAACTGGATGCCGACTTCCCGCTCGGCGTGCTGACCGCGGTTACGGGCGTGTCCGGCTCCGGCAAGTCGACGCTGGTCAGCCAGGTCCTCGCCGAGGTGGTGGGAGCCCGGCTGCACCCCGCGGAGGACAGGGCACCCGACGCCACGGCGGACGCCGGGGCCGGGGCCGGGGAACCGCTGAACATTGCTGAAACAGTGGGTCCTGTCTCCGGGCTGGAACAGATCGACCGGCTGGTGCGGGTGGACCAGAAGCCGATCGGCCGTACGCCGCGGTCCAACCTGGCCACCTACACCGGGCTCTTCGACGCAGTACGCAAAGAGTTCGCCGCCACGGAGGAGGCCCGCGCCCGTGGTTTTGGCGCAGGACGGTTCTCCTTCAACGTGGCTGGCGGCCGTTGCGAGACGTGCCTCGGCGAAGGCTTTGTTGCCGTGGAGCTCCTGTTCCTGCCGGGCAGCTACGGTCCCTGCCCGGAATGCCAGGGTTCGCGCTACAACCCGGAAACACTTGAGGTCACATACAACGGCAGGAACGTGGCCCAGGTGCTGGCCATGACCGTGGACGCGGCCGGGGACTTCCTTGCCGGTGTTCCCGCCGCCGCCCGCAGCCTGCAGACCCTTCGCGACGTCGGCCTGGGCTACCTCCGCCTGGGCCAGCCCGCCACCGAGCTCTCGGGCGGCGAGGCGCAGCGCATCAAACTGGCCACGGAACTTCAGCGTGCCAGCCGCGGCCACACCCTGTACCTGCTGGACGAGCCCACCACCGGCCTGCACCCCGCGGACGTCCAGCTGCTCATGGCCCAGCTGCACGGGCTGGTGGACGCCGGCAACACGGTCATCGTCGTGGAACACGAGATGGATGTGGTGGCCGCGGCGGACTGGGTGATCGACCTCGGCCCGGCCGGTGGCGACGCCGGCGGTGAGATAGTGGCGTCGGGGACGCCGGCAGCCGTCGCGCGTTCCAGGAAAAGCCGGACGGCGCCGTACCTGGCGACGGCGCTGGGCCGGTGACGCGGTCCCCCAGGCCGGCTCCCGGGCGCTGGGGGTATCTATTTCGATTTGATAACCTGCCGGCACTGTTTTAGCGTGGAATGCAGTCCCGCCAAGCGGGGACAACGAATGCCCGGTGCTGCCACCACCAGTTACTGCCCGGCCGGCAGACACCGTACATGACCTCTAGTTCGTCAGGGGCGGGCAGTGGCGCGACAACGTCCGGGGACGGACCGAGCGCAGGTGGCCCTCAGGAGCATCCACTTTCATGAACACTTCCACTCGCATGAACACCCGCACGAGCAAATCCACGCTGGGAACCGCGGCACGCCGCGGAGTCACCCTGGCCGCCGTATCAGCGGCCGGCCTCGCACTCTCCGCCACTGCGGCCAACGCGGCCGTGCCCACCGCCACAAGCACCAGCACCTGGGACGCCCTCGCCCAGTGCGAGAGCGGCGGCAACTGGAGCACCAACACGGGCAACGGGTTCAGCGGCGGGCTGCAGTTCACGGACAGCACGTGGGCAGCCTACGGCGGCACCGGATCGGCCGCCGACGCAACCCGCGAACAGCAGATCGCCGTGGCAGAAAACGTCCAGGCCAGCCAGGGCTGGGGCGCCTGGCCCGCCTGCGCCGCCGAGCTGGGCCTGAGCGGCGGCGGCGGAGCGCCCGCCCCGAGCGTCCCGGTCACCCCGGCGCCCGCCGAGGTGCCGGTGCAGGCCGCGCAGGCTCCCGTGCAGGCGGTCGCCCCGGTCCAGGCCGAACCCCGCCACGCTGCCCAGGTTCCGCTGAGCGGCGAAACCTACACGGTTGCGGCTGGCGACACCCTGAGCATCATCGCCGAGAAGCTGGGCGTTACCGGCGGCTGGCAGACCCTTGCCGACGCCAACACAGACACCATCGTGGATCCCGATCTGGTGTTTGAAGGTCAGGTCCTGCAGCTGCCTGCCTAAGGCTTAGGCGACAAAAGCCTTAAACAACGACGCCGGAGCGTCCCCTTCCCGGGGAGCTCCGGCGTCGTTGTTCCTTAAGTCAGTTGTTCCCTAAGTCAGCTGCTTGGCTACTTAGTTCAGGCTGGCGTGCGCGAAGGACCCCTGCGGCAGTTCGCGGACGATCCGGACTTTCCAGGCGGAATCGTCGCTCGTGTCCAGCACGGCCACGGTGCCGATGTGCAGGTGCAGGGCAACCCGCTTGGCGGCCAGGAGCTCGAGGTACAGGTGCTCGTTCATGCGGGCCGGCGAATCGATCACAAACTTCACGGCGTCGCGCACCTTGCGGTAGTTGGCGCTGCGTTCACGGTGCAGGTGCAGCTCCAGCGAGTGGCGCTGGCGGACCTTCGGTTCGTGCTTGTTCAGCCACGAAACCCCTGCGTGAACGCCGACCACAACAGTGAGGGAAACGGCGTAAATCCACCATCCGGTAGACAACAGGAAGAGCGGCAGGTTGGCGATGGCCACCACGGCGATGAACAAGCGGAGGGCAACGATGCGCCGCAGTTTGAGGGCCACAGAGCCAATCGCGGCGCGGAACCCGTGCTGCTCCTTGCGGGCCGCTTCCGGGTCAAGGGTGAATTCGTCAAGCACCAGGATGCCGTTGGCTTCCGGGCTCAGCATCTGTCCGAACTTCGGCGTGAACGGAACTGCTTGGGTAAGTGTCATGTCGTATCTTCCGGAGGGTGGCTGAGGCGGGTTTTTGGTTGCGGTCATCTTAGTCAAATTGTGACCGTGTTGTCTCCGCCGTCTCACCATACGGTCCAGTAGACTACGCCGCCCGGCTGCCAAACTGCTAACAGCTTACTCCGGCGCGGTGCCCGTACTGCGCACGGGCACCGCCGCCCTCGGCATTTGGTCTGGGACCCTGCCGCCTCCACACTTGAAGGATGCAGACTTTCCTCCCCTACCCAGATTTCCAGCAGAGCGCCGCGGTCCTGGACCGCGCGCGGCTCGGCAAGCAGCGTGTCGAGGCGCTGCAGACCCTGCGTGCGCTGGTGATTCCGGAGTACGGCTGGCAGTCGCACCCCGCCATCCGCATGTGGATGGGCTACGTTCCCGCCCTCACCATGTACGGCCTGGCCATGGTTGACGAGTGGGTCGCCCGCGGCGGCGAGGACACCACACGCGCCAAGATCCTGGAATTCGCGCCGCAGGCGGGCCACGCTGCGTACGCGGCCAAGATCCCCATGCCGCCGTGGCTGGGCGAGCCCGACGTGCACCTCAGCCACCGCTCCCGGCTGATGCAGAAGGAGCCCCGTTTCTACAGCGAACTCTTCCCCGGAACGCCGGCGGACCTGGAGTACGTCTGGCCTGAGCCCCGCCACGAGTTCCTCCCCGAAGACCCGGTGGGTGACCGGCTCTGGATCCTGCGCGCCCCGGTGGCCGACACCCGCCCGGAAAAACTGGACATCGTCAGCCTTCCGGAAGTCGGCCGCGCTGCGAAGGCCGCCGCCCAGTCCGAGGACTACGAGTTCGTCTACGCGGACGACACCTCCCGCCGCCCGGCCAAGAACCCCAAGAAGCGGCCGCCCAAGCAGCTCGTGAAAAAGCCCACCCGGAAGAGGCAGCGCCAGGAAGAGGCCTTCCGCACCCTGCCGGGCAACACGGAACTCGCGGTCCCGTTCGACGGCGGCGCCACGTTCGCCATAGGCAGGGTCCAGGGGCGGCCCATCACCGTGGACGGCCGCTTCGCGCGGAACTTCCAGGTGACCGACGTCGTGGAACGCTCCTCGTTCGACTACCCCGCCCTACTCCAGGACCCCCGGGTGTTCTTCCCGATTCCTGCGCGGTAGCCCGCGGTTCCGGCGCCCCCTGCCAAGCAGCGGGCGTCATTCTGGCAGACTGGGCCGTATGACTGTTCTTATGGCCGGCTGCGGCGATCTGGGTACCGAGGCCGGGCTGCGTTTCGCTGCCGCCGGCCACCGCGTGGTGGGCTGGCGGCGGTCCCCGGACAAGCTTCCGGCCGCCATCGAAGGAGCCAGGGCTGACCTGACCACCCCGCCGCTGCCGGCCATCCCCGAAGGCACCACCGCCGTCGTGGTCGCCATCGCGGCAGGTACCCCCACCGAGGATGGCTACCGGGCCGCGTACGTGGACGGACTGTCGAACGTCCTGGATGCGCTGGAGCGCGACCGGATGCACGACGACGGGGCGCTGCCCACACTGGCGCTGCCCTCGCTGGTCCGGCGCGTGTTGTTCGTCTCCTCCACCGCCGTTTACGGCGACGCCGGCGGGGGCTGGGTGGATGAAAGCACGACGACGGAACCCGGCGGATTTTCCGGCCGCATCATCCGCGAGGCGGAGGACCTGCTGCAGAAGCGGCTGCTCGGCACCGGGATCACTCCCGTGGCGCTTCGGCTGGGCGGCATTTACGGGCCGGGGCGGACCCGGCTGATCGACCAGGTGCGGTCCGGTGTGGCCGTGGCCCCGGCCGAACCGCGCTACACGAACCGCATCCACCGGGACGACGCCGCTGCGGCGATCGTGCACCTCTGCACCATGGCCGCCGAGCCCGCCCCCGTCTACGTCGGCGTGGACAACGATCCTGCAGAGCTCGGCGAGGTCCAGCGTTTCCTGGCCGACGAGCTGGGACTGCCGCGGCCGGCGTCGGACGTTCCGGGTGATACCGCCGGCGGGGAGCCGTCCCGCGGCGGCAACAAGCGGTGCAGCAATGCACTGCTTCGCAGCACCGGGTTCGAGTTTGCGTACCCCACCTTCCGCGAGGGGTACCGCGCCATCCTGGCGGGCGAAGGCGTCCGGCACCCGTGACGCAGCCTGGCCTGTCCGTGTCCGCAGCGTTGTAAGGGGAACAATGGATTTTCAGCACATTATCGAGACGGTCGGCAGGTTCATGGACTTCGCCGGCGTGGCCGTCATGGTGATCGGCGCCGTCGTCTCCATTCCCATGGCACTGCGCGGATTCCAGCCGAAACGCCTGCCGGAAGGCTCCGAACCGCTCTCCGTCTACCGCTCCTACCGGCAACTTCTGGGCCGAGCCATCCTGCTGGGGCTTGAACTGCTGGTGGCGGCGGACATCATCCGGACGGTCGCCGTGACTCCCACCTTCGAGAGCGTGGGCGTGCTGGCCATCATCGTGCTCATCCGGACGTTCCTGAGCTTCTCGCTGGAGCTGGAAATCACCGGACGCTGGCCCTGGCAGAAACAGCCGGCCGGCGCGGCAGCAACCGCCGGCTCCTCCAGTTCATCTACTGAGGGCTGATTCCCTTGTCCGCTGTGGAATTCACTGACCCGTGGCCCGATCCGCCGGAGCTGCCTTCCCCCGTGATCATGGACCAGCGGTGGACCGATGCCGTCTTCCTGCACTGGCGCATTACCGAAGCGGAGGCGGCAGCGTTCATGCCGGCCGGGGTGGTGCCGGACGTTTTCGACGGCTCGGCATGGGTAGGCCTGATCGGGTTCCGCATGCAGAAAGCAGGCCTTGGCCGCGGGCCGGCGGTGCCGTTCTTCGGGGACTTCAACGAAATCAACGTCCGGCTCTATTCGCGGGAACCGGATGGCACCCGGGGCGTGGTGTTCCTCAGCCTGGACGCTGACCGGCTGGCCGTGGTGCTGGCCGCCCGCGCCGCCGGCATCCCGTATGTGTGGTCGCACGCCCGCTTCCGGCCGGCCCACTCCGGCAGCCCGTCCACCGGCTATTCGGTGCGCCGGTTCCGGCACGGGGCCACGAGCGACTTCGCTGTTGTTCCGGCGTTCGACGACGTCGCAGCGGATCCGCTGTCCATCCACCTCACAGCCAGGTTCGGTCTGCACTCCCGCTTCCGCGGCCGCACGCTCTACATCCCGAACACGCACGCAGCCTGGCCGCTCTACCGGGCCGAGCTGACGGTGCTTGAGGACGGGCTGATCGGCGCCGCCGGCCTGCAGGTGGCTGGCCGGCCCGATTCGGTGCTGTTTTCCCCCGGGGTCCGGACTCAGTTCGGCCGGCCTCGGGTGCTTGCCTAGGGTGGTGCTGCCGTGCCTGCCGCGGGAGGGGCAGGGCCGCAAGTGTCCGTTCGCGCTTTCCTGCAGGTTCAGGAAACCTCGGCGGTCTGGCGGACGGCCGCGGTGCCCTGCTCCGGGGCATGCTTGCGGGCAACCCTCCGGGCGATAGCGGCGCACACCACCAGTTGCATGGCGTGATACATGATCACCGGAAGGATCACCACGCCGGCCAGCGGCCCGTGAAACAGGATGGCTGACAACGGCAGGCCGGTGGCGAGGCTCTTCTCGGATCCGCAGAACATGATGGCAGTGGCGTCCGCCCGCGGGAAGCCCAGCTTCCGGGCCGCCAGGGACGTCGCCGTCAACGCGGCCGCGAGCATGACCGCGCAGATCCCGGCGGTCACGGCCAGCTGGGCCGGCGGCAGTTTTTGCCAGAGCCCGTTGGCCACCGCAGCCCCGAAAGCGGCGTAGACCACCAGGAGGATGGCTCCGCGGTCCACGATCTTCAAGGGCACGGCCCGCGTGGCAGCCCAGCCACCCAGCCTCCGGTTGAGCAGCTGTCCCAGCACGAACGGAACGACGATCTGGAGCACGATCTTCACTGCCGAGGCGGGGTTCATTCCGCTGTAGGAACCCAAAGCCAGCGCCACAAGCAGCGGCGTCACCACAATCCCCAGCAGGTTGGAGATGGAGGCCGCACACACGGCCGCGGCCGTGTTGCCGCGCCCGATGCCTGTGAAAGCGATGGCCGTCTGCACGGCTGTGGGGAGCATGGTGAGGAACAGCAGGCCGGCCACCAGCTCATGGGTCAGGTACCAGGACGATGCCGCTGCCACGCCGAGGCCCAGCAGTGGAAAGAAAACAAAAGACGTGGCCGCAATGACCAGATGGAGTTGCCACGCCTTGAGCCCTTGAACCACGGCGGACGTGGACAGGCGCAGGCCGCTGATGAAGAACTGCACGCCCACCGCCACACCACTCGCTGCCGCAAGGACGGACCCCACGTCACCCCGGGGCGGAAACACCGCCGCGGCGCCCAGCGTCAGGAGCAAAAGCACTATGAACGGATCCAACCAGGCGAACCGACGGCTGACCGTGCCCGCTCCTCTTCCCGCGACTCCCATGAACCAGTACCCTCCGCATCGACAATGCGCTTAAGAATACTGTAGACATTTTTACAGAACGTCTCCGGGTGTAAACGCTGTGTAAACTCCTGACAGTCCGGGAGCGATTGATAATCTGTAGACAGTAGTCTGGATTCATGATCGTCCAGGAAAGCCTCGTTTCACTCGCAGCACATGAGATTCGCAAGCTGATCGTCAGCGGAGAACTGGCTCCGGGCGACAAACTCAATGAACCTCCACTCGCCGAACGGCTGGGCATTTCACGGCCGCCGCTCCGTGAGGCGCTGCGCATGCTGGAGAGTGAGGGGTTGCTGGAACAGACACCCCGCCGGGGCTACCGCGTGGTGGAAATGACCGAGTCGGACATCAACGAGATCTACTCACTCCGCCGGGCACTGGAAATGTTCGCCCTGGACCTCCTGCTGGCCAGGAAAGATCCGGCGGCCTACTCGGCCCTGGACCCGATCATGACCACGATGCGCGCGGCCGCCAAGCGGGGCGACCAGACGGCGGTGGTGCAGGCAAACGTGGATTTCCACACGGCAGTCGTGGAAGCCGCGGGCCACCGCCGGCTGACCGAGGCCTACCGTTCACTTATGCTCCAGATGCAGCTGTGCATGGCAGCCAATGTGATCGGGGAAGCCCGCACCAAAGGCGACCTCAGCAAAGGCTGCGAGCGCCACGCCGCCCTGCTCGAGTGCCTGCGGTCCGGAGACGCCGAGCGAATTCGCCGCGAAGTCGAAGAACACGGTGAACGGGACTACCTCGAGCGCCGGGGCAACGCTGCGTCCCCGGCCGCAGACGGGGAATCCGGCCCTTCCGTCGAAGGCATCGCTGGATGAGCGCTTCAGTTCTGGGTGAGCTCAACGGGAACGCGCTGGACGCCACGGCCATCGCGGAAGCTGTCCGCTCCGGTTCCCTGTCCGCCGTCGACGTCCTCACCGCCACCCGAACACTCGCCCAGTCCCCCGCCGGACGGGCCATGAACGCGTTCATTACCGAAGACTGGGACCGGGCCGCGCGGGCCGCTGCCGCCGTCGACCGCCGCCGCACCGCCGGCGAGGAACTTGGACCGCTGGCGGGCGTACCGTTCAGCGTCAAGGACGTGATCGCCGTCGCCGGCCTTCCGATAACGGGCGCCAGCAAGGCGTTTGCGGACCTGGTGGCGACGACGACGGCGCCGGCCGTCCAGCGCCTGCTGGACGCGGACGCGATCCTGATTGGCAAAACCAACTGCCCGGAGTTCGCCTTCGGCGTCACCTGTGACAGCCCGCTGCTGGGCAGGACGGGGAACCCGCGGTTTCCCGCAAACACGCCGGGCGGCTCCAGCGGCGGCGAGGCCGCGTCCCTGGCCGCCGGCATTTCCGCGCTCGGCGTCGGCACCGACTTTGGCGGCTCGGTCCGCTGGCCGGCACAG
Organism: Arthrobacter sp. B10-11; assembly: GCF_033142195.1. Classification (NCBI taxonomy): domain Bacteria; kingdom Bacillati; phylum Actinomycetota; class Actinomycetes; order Micrococcales; family Micrococcaceae; genus Arthrobacter; species Arthrobacter sp. B10-11. Next base: position 184,721 of record NZ_JAWMTH010000006.1, on the reverse strand, counting down.
TGCGTCGGCATCACCGCACTTCGTCCAGGCGTCGGCTCGGTGCCCGGGGACGGCCAGGTTCCCGGCGTCGGCGGCAACTTTGGCGCGGACGGAACGGTACCGGCCGCGAGCCCGGGGATGCAGGGTTCTTTCCAGACCGTCGGCCCCATGGCCAGGTCAGTGCGCGACCTGCGGACGGCATTCCTCATCATGTCCGGGGCCGGCAGCACGCCCGGGGTCCGCGAGCGCGCGTACCGGGTTGCCTGGAGCGACGGCGCCGCCCTGGGCCCCGTCCGGGCGGAGGTCACGGCGCTGATGGAGCGCCTGGCCGCTGCACTGGCGGCGGCCGGCCACACCGTCGGGGAGCAACCGGATCTGTTCGCGGACTGCCTGTCCCCTTACAACCGGCTACGGGACGTGGATCCCATGATGGACCACGCCGCGGCCATCAAGGGACGGGAAGGCGGGGTAACAGCCGCCAACCTCCAGACCATCGAGGCGTCGTTCGCTGCCACGGCCGCCGACGTGGAGCTTGCCTGGCAGGCCGCTACTTCGGCGCGGGCGGCAGCCCTGGGCCAAATCGCGGCGGTTGACATCGCCCTGATCCCGGTCGCGGGAGGCCCCGCGGGCGACGCCGACGGCCGCCTGGACATCGACGGCCGGACTGCCGAAGGCTGGGAAATCATGGGGCACTGCCGCGCCGTCACCCTGACCGGATGCCCGGCCGTCTCGCTGCCGGTTGGAATGTCCGCCGAGGGCCTGCCGCTGTCCGTGCAGATAGTGGCCGGGCCGGGCGCTGAGCTGACCGCCCTGGACTTCGCCGCCATGCTGGAGAGCCTGGATATCTGAGCATCCTCGGGCCGGTTTCGGGGCCCCTGCTGCCTGGCCCAGGAGGCTGCCGCACCGGCTTCCGAAGTCACCCAAGCTGTAAAATTGTCTACAGAATTCATAATTAACATACCCGAAACGAAGCAGGTGATTCCCGGACACACGAAGCCCATAGCGTCTTAGCTGTCAGGCACTCAGTCACTGGCATCTGGATCACTGAAAGTGGGAAGCAACGCATGTTTTCACGCACTAGCAAAGCCGCCGTCGTAGCCACTCTGGCCGCTCTGGCCCTCGCTGCAAGCGGCTGCTCAGCCAGTAGCAGCGCCTCCGCAGACGCGGCCGCCAAAGAGAAGTTCACCATCGCCACCAGCGGTACCTTCCGCCCCATCACCTTCTCCGATGGCGGCAAGCTCACCGGCTTCGACATCGAAGTGGGCACGCTGATCGCCGACAAGCTGGGCATGGAAGCGGAGTTTGTTGAAGGCCAGCTGTCCGGACTTCTCCCGGGCCTGAACAGCGGCAAGTTCGACGCCGTGATGTCCGGCCTCACCATGACCGAACCGCGCAAGCAGTCCATCTCCTTCTCCGCCCCCTACCTCGCCGACGGCGCAGTGGCGGTGGTCTCCAAGGACAACACGTCCGTCCAGGACGTCAGCAAGCTGGACGGTTTCAAAGTGGGCGCCATCGGCGGCTCCGGCACCGAATCGGACGTCAAGGGCATCGGCGGCTTCACCGAACTCAAGGCCTACCCCGGCGCACCCGAAGGCTTCGCCGACGTCGCAGCCGGACGCATCGACGTCTTTGCCACCGGGCGCATCGCCGCGGAGAACTTCATGAAGAACTCCCCGCTCGCCGCGGACCTGAAGATCGTGGGCGAGGTGTACGGAACCAAGCCCGCCGGCGTCGGACTTCCCAAGAGCGATACCGAGATGAAGCCCAAGGTGGACAAGATCATCGCCGAACTGAAGGCGGACGGCACCTTGGAGAAACTGAACCAGAAGTGGTTCGGCTTCACCGTCGAAATCCCGGCGGGGTAACTGCCGCCATGACCATCCCTGAGCCCGGCTCTGTAGCAGCCGAATACTTCCCGATCTTCCTGAACGGCGCCCTGACAACCCTGGGCATCGTGGCCGCGGCCATCGTCTGTGCCACCGTCCTGGGATACGTGATCGCCACGCTGCGGCTCTCACGGATCCGCGCACTGCGCATCTTCGCAGCGGCGTACGTCTGGTTCTTCCGCGGCCTTCCGCTGATGCTGTCGCTGTTCTTCTTCTATTACACGAAGCCGTTCGGACTGACCCTGGACGCCTTCTCGGCGGGCCTGATCGCCATGAGCCTGAACTCGGCGTCGTTCTTCTCGGAAATCATCAGGGCCGGGCTCAAGTCGGTCAACACCGGACACCTGGAGGCTGCGGACTCAGTGGGCATGAACCCGCTGCAGAAGTTCCTCCGCGTCACGGGCCCGGAGGGCATCCGCCTGATGACTCCGCCGTACATCAACAACTGCATCATCATGCTGAAGGAATCGGCCCAGATTTCCGTGATCACCGTCCCGGACCTCATGCTCCAGGGGCAGAAGGCGTACAACTCCACGTACAACGTCATGGAAACCCTGGGCGTGGTGGCCGCGATGTACCTGGCCATGACGAGCCTGCTGATGGTCCTGCAGATCATCATCGAAAAGAAGACCGGCCGAAAAATGGGCACCACCAAATCACTCCGCGAGTCCGTAGGGAGCATGGCATGATCAGCATCACCGGGTTGACCAAGAGCTACGGCTCCCGCGAAGTACTCAAGGACGTGGACCTGCGCATCCTGCCGGGCGAGGTGGTGGCGATCATCGGTCCCAGCGGGGCCGGCAAGAGCACACTCCTGCGCTGCATCAACATGCTGGAGGTACCCGACGCCGGGCGGATCCACGTGGACGGACGGCAGGTGTTCTACACGCCGAACGCGCGAGGGAAGCTGGGAATCCTGGACCAGTTCCGGCTGACGTGGCTGCGCCGGGAGATCTCCATGGTCTTCCAGCAGTTCAACCTGTGGCCGCACCGGACCGTCCTGGAGAACCTGCTGGAGGGTCCGGTCATCTCCAAGCGCGAGAAGCGGGCGGTGGCCGAAACCCGGGCACTGGAGAAGCTGCGCTCCGTGGGCCTGGAGGAAAAGGCGGACGCCTACCCGGCCGACCTCTCCGGCGGGCAGCAGCAGCGGGTGGCGATCTGCCGTGCGCTGATGATGGAACCCAAGGCCATCCTGTTCGACGAACCCACGTCCGCCCTGGACCCGGAGCTGGTCAACGAGGTCTTGGACATCATGGCCAAGCTGGCCAGGACCGGAATGACCATGGTGATCGTGACGCATGAGATGAAGTTCGCCCGCGAAGTGGCAGACCGGGTGATCTTCATGGAACACGGCGGCATCGTGGCGGAGGGACCCCCGGACGAGGTGTTCCAGCACCCGCGGCTCCGCGTTTACGCATCCCACCTGAGCCACTGATGGCGCGCCATCCGCTAACTGTGGTTGCGGCTGGCCCGGCTGCCCGGCCGTACCTGGAGTGCGATGCCCTGCCCGGTGTCCGCATCCCCGGCCAGCTGATCGGCATTGGCGAGAACTACTGGCCGGATACGGCTGAGGGATTCCCGGATACTTCCGGGTCCGATACTCCCGGGTCCGAAACTCCCGGGTCCGATACTTCCGGGTCCAATACTCCCGGGTCCGAAACTCCCGGGTCCGCCGGAGGCACTGCCCCGAACCGGCGGGCCGTGGGCCGCATTCCGCTCGTCTTCGGCAAGTTCCCCGGGAGCCTGGCCGGCGACGGGCAGCCGATCGTACTGGACCCCGCGCTGACCGGAACGGTGGTCTGCGAAGGCGAACTCGCCGTCGTCGTCGGCCGCGTCCTGAAGGATGCGCACAGCGCATCCGAGGCGCTCCAAGCAGTGGCGGGCGTGACCGTGGCGAACGACGTCTCGGCGCGGGACCTCCAGCAGGCCGACGTCCAGTCCACCCGCGGCAAGAGCCTGGACACGTTCTGTCCGCTGGGACCGGAGCTCGTGACGCTGGACGAGCTGCCGGACCTGCAGTCGCTGGGCATTCTCACCCGGATCAATGGCGCCGTTGTCCAGGAATCATCCACGGCCAACATGGTGTTTTCCGTTGCTGAACTGCTGATGTTCTGTTCCCGGTTCATGACCCTGTACCCGGGCGACGTGATCCTGACCGGGACCCCGTTCGCGGCCGACGAATCGGTGTTGGAGCTCCGGCCGGGTTGCACTGTTTCGGTGGAAATCGGGGGCGTCGGCACACTGGCCAATCCCGTGGTTGCGCGGGTGTGACAGTGTCGGCTGCCGTTGCTAGCTTGCCTGCTACCTTGCCGGGGCTGATCCTGAGTGCCTACGCGGCAGCACCTGCCCTCGATTCCTGGCACCGCGCGGACGAGGCCGCCTATCTCGCCGCCGCAGCCTCGCTCCCCCACGTCGCCGGCCTGGAGGTTCCGTTCTACGGCCGGAGCTTGCATCAGTACGACGGCGGCTGGTTCCTTGAGGCTGTCCGGCACCTGCCGCCGCACCTGGCGTTCACCGTCACAACCATCCCGGACACGATGCACCGTTTGAGCGGGCAACAGGGGTTCGGACTGGCTTCCCTGGACGACGAGGGGCGGCGCGCGGGCCTGGCCGCGGTGTTCCGGACCGCCGAAGCTGTCCGCAACCTCAATGACGCCCTGGGGCGGCGGGCCGTGACGTCGGTCCACCTGTTCAGCGCTCCCCGCCCGGCTGCCGGCGCACCTGCTGGAACGTCTGCCCAGGCGTCTGCTGGAGCGCTGAGTGTGTCACTGACGGAGCTGGCGGACTACGCCTGGGATGGCGCCCGGCCGGTGCTGGAGCACTGCGACGCCGGGACAGGCAGCGGGCCGTGGATCAAGGGATTCCTTCCCGTTGAAGCCGAAATCGACGCGATTCTGGCAGCCGATGCCGGCGTCGGGCTTGCTGTGAACTGGGCCCGCTCGGTGATTGAAGAGCGCGACGTCTCCGCCCCGGTCCGCCACGTTAAACTCGCCGGCGACGCGGGGGTACTGGCCGGCGCTGTCCTTTCCGGCTGCTCGCCCGTGGACACACGGTTCGGGAGCGCCTGGGACGACACCCATCTGCCTCCGGCCCCGCTGGAGTCCAACTCCCTGCTGACGGCGGCCCGCGTCGCGGAGTTTGCGCGTGCCGCTGGTGCGGAGATGCCGGGCGGTCGCGGCCTGTACCGCGGCCTGAAGGTTTCAGTGCCACGCGGGGCGACCGTGGAGCAGCGCCTGGCCATCCTCTCGGGGTCCATCGCCGCGGTGCGCGAGGCCGGATTCTGAGGCGAAGACTCTTTCAAGCCGGTAACGGCTTCGGCCCACGTGGAGTCGCTATTTTGTCGTAGGTCGCTGCGAGACTTGTCCCATGGAGGTCTTGGGGGAACTCGCAGAAGCAGGAGGGGCGTTGCGGTGGGCGGCATTGCCCGCCGCTGGCGTTGCTTTAGCGTCCGACGGCGGCGGGTCCGGTGATCTCGCCCGGATCCTTGGGCTGCTCAAACGTGCCAGTTCGACGGCGGTTGCCGGCTCTGCGGTGATGGGCTTCCGGGAGGCGGCCGACTTCGCGGCGAACGTTGAGGAAATCGCCCGGTCCATGGAATACCTGCAAGTGGTCGCAGCCATGGCTGTGGACCGGACCCGGCGGGAGGCCTCCGCTGCTGCGCGGGCTGGCTCTGGCTCCGGTTCTGGGGTTGGTTGGACCACCGGGTGGGGCAGCCAGCAGTCCACAGCCCCGGACCCGACGGATGACGGCTGCCGGAACACTACCGAGTTCCTGCGTATGAGGCTGAGGATCGGTGCCGGCGAAGCCCGCCGCCGGCTTGCGCTGGCCGAAGCGGTGCTGCCAACGACCGGGATCACCGGCCACGTCCAGGAACCGCAGCGGCCCGAACTCGCCGAGGCCGTGGCGGTCGGGACCGTGGGCTCCCGGTCCGCGACCATCATCACCCTCGCCCTGGACCGGGTCCGCCACCACGCCACCGAAGGCACCGCCGCCAAGATGGAACACGCCCTGACCCGCGCAGCGGTAGAGCACGACACCGATTTCGTCGCCCGGGTCGCCCGGCAGTGGACGGAGGCGATCGACCAGGACGGCAGCGAACCCTCCGAGGCGGAGCTCCGGCAACGCCAAGGTGTGTTCCTGCGCCCGCCCCGCCGCGGGCTCCAGCGGATGGAAATCTTTGCCACGATGGAGCAATCCGAACACCTGCTTACTGCGATGAATACGGCCACCAACCCCCGCACCCAACCGGGCGAGGGCAGCCCCGGGAACCCGCAGCAGGATCTGGAGCAGCGCACCCGCCAGCAGCAACTCCTCGACGGCCTCGTGGGCGCCTGCAAAGCAGGACTAGCCACCGGTATTCTTCCGGCCGCGGGAGGGCTCCGCCCGCAAGTCATGGTGACCATCGACTACCGCGACCTGTTGGAACGGTTGGAACGCGTGGACCAGGTGGACAGTGCGGATCCGCCGGGCACCGGAACCCCATCCACCGCCACGAACACCGGCACAGGCACGGGGACCAGGACCGGAACGTTCACGTTCACCGGTCCCGTCACCGCTTCAACGGCCCGGAAGATCGCCTGCGACGCGGACATCATCCCCGTCCTGCTCGGCAGCGAAGGCCGCGTCCTGGACATCGGCCGCACAACCCGGATTTTCGCGCCCCACATCCGCAAAGCCATCACCGCCCGCGACCAGGGCTGCGCGTTCCCGGGCTGCACCATCCCGGCCCCCTGGTGCGAAGCCCACCACATCACCTACTGGTCACACGGCGGCACCACCAGCACAGACAACGGCACCCTGCTCTGCAGCCATCACCACCACCTGATCCACAAAGAACAGTGGCACATCCAGGTCAAAGCCGGGATCCCATGGTTCATCCCGCCACCCCACATCGACCCGAGACAGGTCCCGCGAAGAAACAACTACTTCAGAGCCTTGCTTTCAGCCTGACGCTGATCGACCGGGAGCAATCACCCGCGGGCGTCCGGCCGGCGGTGGCGGAAACGTAGCAGCCCTGTAGCCCTTCCGGGCCGCAAGTGTCCGTTCGCGCTGCACGTGGGGCCGCAAGTGTCCGTTCGCGCTGCGAAGAAGTGTCTGCAGGGGGCTACCGCCCCGCTGCGTAGCCCTGTGCCCCGCGCGGGTTCGCAGCCGCCTGCAGGACTCCCGTCAACGGATCCCGCACGACGGCGGACAACCGTCCCAGCGTCCAGTCGCCGGCGCGAGTGATCCGGTGGCCTCGACGCTCAAGACCTGCGATGACATCCTCGCCCAGCCGGTCCTCCACGACGGCGCCGCCCGGTTCCCAAGTGCGGGGCCAGAACGAGCCGGGCATCGACGTCGTATGGAACGTTGGCGCATCAATCGCCTGCTGCGGGGTGTAGCCGCCCACTATGGTCCGCAGCAGGTACGGGAGCTGCCACTGGTCCTGCTGGTCGCCGCCGGGTGAGCCCAATGCTGTAACAGCCGTGCCGTTGCGCAGCACAAGGGTGGGCGTCAGGGTGGTCCGGGGACGTTTGCCCGGTGTGAGCGTGGACGGTGTTCCGGGTTCGAGCCAGGTCATCTGCAGCCGCGTTCCCAGGCAGAACCCCAGCTCCGGAATCGCCGGGGAGGATTGCAGCCAGCCGCCGGAGGGAGTAGCCGAGATCATGTTGCCCCAGCGGTCCACAACGTCGATATGGCAGGTGTCGCCGCGTGTCTCGCCGGTGGCCAGGACGGTCGGCTCACCAACTCCGGAACCGGCGCCGTGCGCGCGACGGCGGGTGCCGCCGTCGTCGTCCGCAAGCGCCGGCGGCACATACTCCGTCCGCAAGGGCGGGACAAACGGCGGGTGTCCCGGAACCCGGCCGGGCCGGAACTCGTGCGACGCCTGCTCGGTAATCAGGGCCCGGCGCGACGCGGCGTACTCGGCCGACAGCAGGTATCCGAGCGGGACGTCGGTATCGCCGTAGTAAGCCTCCCTGTCCGCGAGCGCCAGTTTCTGGGCCTCGAGGATGGTGTGAGCGCCGCGCTCGGTGGACGGATCAAGGTGATCGTCGTCGAACCCGTCCAGGATCGCGAGGGTCTGCAGCAAAGCCGGCCCTTGGCCCCATGGCCCGGTCTTGGCAATCGTGTGGCCCCGGAACTCAACAGTTGCGGCGGCCTCATAGCCGGCTTCGAAGGCGGCCACATCACCCAGTGCCAGCACGCCGCGGTGGTCTGTCCCGGAGGAGTGCCGGTGCGGGGTCTGCACGGACTCGGCCATCGCCTGCGCCACGAAGCCTTCCCGCCACTCCAAGCGGGCGGCATCGATGCGGGCTTCCCGGGACGACTCCGCGGTCCCGGCGTGGACCAGCCGCTGAAGGGTCCGCGCATACGCCGGGTTCCGGACGAGTTCACCCTCTGCCGGAATCCGGTCTTCAGGCATCCACAGCTCGGCCGACGTGGGCCAGTGCTCCCGGAACAGCTCAGAGACGGCGGCTATGGTGGCGCCGACGCGGCCCAGCACCGGATGGCCGTCGCGGGCGTAGCCGATCGCAAACTCCAGCACAGCCGAAAGTTCCCAGGTCCCGTGATCCCGCAGCAGCAGGAGCCAGGCGTCGACGGCGGCAGGCACCGCAGCGGCCAGCGCCCCCGAACCCGGGACCAGTTCCAGGCCCTCGGAGCGATAGTGCTCCGGCGTCGCACCTGCCGGAGCCGGCCCCTGCCCCATCAGGACCACCGGCGTGCCCGGATCCTGGGCGGTGACAAAAACCCCGGTCATGTCCCCGCCCGGTCCGTTCAGGTGCGGCTCAACAACGTGGAGCACAAATGCCCCGGCCGTGGCGGCGTCGAACGCGTTCCCGCCACGCTCCAGCACCGCCTGCGCAGCCGCAGTGGCCAGCCAATGCGTGGAAGCGCTCATCCCGAAGGTTCCCCGCAGGGTGGGGCGCGTGGTGAAAGGGCCGGGCGGGGTGAAAGTCATGGGGACCACTGTAGCCACGGCCGCCGGCGCAAGGCCGGATTGGCATCACCGCGGCCTTGCCGCAGTGACGGCTACTTGCCCAGGCCGGCCTTTCGGAGGGCCTCGGCCATGGCGGTGTTGGCCGGTGCGGGCGTGGGCGGCGGCGGGCTGTTGCCCTTCCGTGGTGCACCGGCGCCCTGACGTGGCGCCCCGCTCCCTTGACGGCCGCCGGACGCATCACGTGCACCGACGCCCTGACGTGGCGCCCCGCTCCCCTGCCGGCCGCCGGCAGCCGGCCGTCCAGCGGCAGGTGCCGGTTCGTCGTCGAGCCTCAACGTGAGCGAGATGCGCTTCCGCTCGGGGTCGGCCTCGAGGACCTTCACCCGCACCACCTGTCCGGACTTCACCACTTCGCGCGGATCGGACACGAAGCGGTTGGCCAGCGCCGATACGTGCACCAGTCCGTCCTGGTGCACTCCGACGTCCACGAACGCCCCGAAGGCAGCCACGTTGGTGACGGTTCCTTCCAGGATCATCCCGGGCTTGAGGTCGGAGATCTTCTCGATCCCCTCCGAGAACTTGGCGGCCGCAAACGCCGGCCGCGGGTCCCTGCCGGGCTTTTCCAGTTCGGACATGATGTCCTGCACCGTCGGCAGGCCGAAGGCGCCCTCCACGAAGTCCTGCGCGTTGAGCGACGCGAGGCTTCCGGCAATGGACGCACCGGCAGCTGACTCGCCGCCTGTTGACTTGCCACCTGCGGCGGCGAGGATCTTCCGCGCCACCGGGTACGCCTCCGGGTGCACACTGGAAGCATCCAGCGGTTCCGCTCCGCCCGTGATCCGCAGGAAGCCCGCGCACTGTTCGAACGCCTTGGCACCTAGCCGCGGCACCTTCTTCAGGTCACTGCGCTTAGCGAACGGGCCGTGCTCGTTGCGGTACGCCACGATGTTCTCGCTCAGCAGCGGTCCCACGCCGGCCACCCGGCTCAGCAAAGCGGGCGACGCCGTGTTCACGTCCACGCCCACAGCATTCACGCAGTCTTCCACCACCGCGTCCAGGCTGCGGTCGAGCTTCGCTGCCGTGACATCGTGCTGGTACTGCCCGACGCCGATCGACTTCGGCTCGATCTTCACCAGCTCGGCCAGCGGATCCTGGAGGCGCCGGGCGATCGACACCGCCCCGCGCAACGAGACGTCCATGCCGGGCAGTTCAGCTGCAGCCAGCGCCGACGCCGAATACACCGACGCTCCGGCCTCGGACACCACGAGCTTTTCCGGCGCCGCAGTTCCCGCCGATTTCTCCGCGGACAGCTTCTTGATCAGTTCCGAGGCCAGTTTGTCGGTCTCCCGGGACGCCGTACCGTTGCCGATGGCCACGAGCTCGACGGCGTGCTGCCGCGCCAGCCGTACCAGCGTGGCCAGTGCTTCGTCCCACTTCCGCGCCGGGGCGTGCGGGTAGACGGTGTCCGTTGCCACCACCTTGCCTGTCCCGTCCACCACTGCCACCTTCACACCGGTGCGCAGTCCCGGGTCGAGTCCGAGCGTTGCCCGGTTCCCGGCCGGGGCGGCAAGCAGCACGTCGCGAAGGTTGGCGGCGAAGACCCGCACCGCCTCGTCCTCGGCGGCGGCGAACATCCTCCCCCGCAGGTCGGCCGTCAGCCGTGCCAGCACCCGCGAGCGCCACGCAACCTGCGCTGTCTGCAGCAGCCACTCATCGGCGGGCCGGCCGCGGTCCGCCACCCCGAGGAACCTGGCCACGGCGGACTCAAACCGGCCGCGGGCGGCGGCCAGTGCGTCGTCGTCGGACGGCTCCGCTTCGGCGAGGTCCAGCTCCAGCACCCCGTCCTTTTCCCCGCGGAGGAGCGCCAGGACCCGGTGCGAAGGCATCCCGGACGGCGACTGCGAAAACTCGAAATAGTCCTTGAACTTCTGCCCCTCGGCCTCCTGGCCCTTCTTCACCCGCGACACCATGCGGCCCTGGGTCCAGAGACGTTCCCGCAGGGTCGCAGCAAGATCAGGGTCCTGGGCGACCCGCTCCACCAGGATGGACCGGGCGCCTGCCAGTGCTGCCGCGGCATCGTCGATGGAATGGCCAGCGTTCAGGAACTTGGCGGCCTCGCGCTCCGGATCCAGGTCCGGACGCTTGAGCAGGGCATCCGCGAGCGGTTCCAGCCCCGCCTCACGGGCGATCTGGGCCTTGGTCCGCCTCTTGGTCTTGAACGGAAGGTAGATGTCTTCCAGCCGGGATTTGGTGTCAGCACCGACGACGGCGGCCTGCAGTTCAGGTGTCAGCTTGCCTTGCGCGGCTATCGCTTCAAGGACCGTCCGACGGCGGTCCTCCAGGTCGCGGAGGTACCGGAGCCGCTCCTCGAGTTCGCGGAGCTGGGTGTCATCCAGCGTCCCGGTGGCTTCCTTGCGGTACCGGGCGATGAAGGGAACCGTCGACCCGCCGTCGAGCAGTTCCACCGCGGCCTTCACCTGCCAAGCCTTCACACCCAGTTCGCCGGCGATCTGGACCGCAATCTGTTCCGCGGCGGTGTCTGCTGTCTTGCCGGCGGGAGCCTTGCCGGCGGGTTTACCGGTCGCGGTGACGTGGGTGGCAGGGGATGCGGACGGGCGTTGCGGGATGTGGTTCACCCAGAACATTTTGCCTTACCGGACCGACAGTATGTGTTGCCGCAACATGACAGCGCAGTCACACACGGCCGAAACTGGGGCTACCCACGAGGGAAAAGAAGTGGTGTAGTGGCAGTTGGGGGAGCCGGTCGATCAACGGAGGCGGTCCATCATGCAGGAGTTGCTCATCATCCTTCAGGGCGGCTTTGAGGAGGACAACGTCACTGTTTTCGTCAACGGCAAGCAGGCCAGGCGCGACACCGCTCTCTCCACCAACCCGCTGCTGGGCATAGCGGAAGAAGTTGCGATCGAGCTTCCGGCGCGCGGTGCCCTCATCGGCGTCGACGTCACCAGCCGGGGCTTGTCCGGGGGCGTGAAGCTCAGCGGAAAACCGAAGAGCCTCCTCGTTTCCATCGAAGACGGCAAACTCCTGCTGCGTGAGGGAACCGGCCGCGAGGCCGTCCTGTAGCCTGCGGTCAACCCTTGCGGTCAATCGGAGACCGGTGCAACGAGCTGACGGCAGGCGCGAAACAAGCGCCGCAAATGGTTCGCGGCGCTTGTTGCTTGGGTCAGTGGGACAGTAGTTGCTTAACTTTGGCACTAGGCCATGTTCTCCATGGGCTTCTTTGCCGAAATGTGTTCCACCAGTTCGCCGACGCGCTCTTCCGAGTAGTTGCGTGCAATGTCGCCCTGGCTGATGATGCCCACCAGCTTGTGGTCGGAAATGACAGGCAGGCGCCTGATCTGGTACTGCTCCATCACTGCGATGGCTTCGTCGATGTTGGCGTCAGCATCGATCCAGCGTAGATTGCCCTGGGCGAGGTCGATGGCCCTGACCTCCCTGGCGTCCAAGCCCTCGGCAACGCACCTGAGTACGATGTCGCGGTCCGTGATGAGTCCCCTGAGTTTGCCTTCGCTGCCACAGATCGGCAGCGAACCACAGTCAAGGTCGCGCATCATTACTGCCGCTTCCTGCAGTGTCTGGTCTTCCCTGACGCACTGGGCGTTGGTAGTCATGAATTCACGTACGACGCTCATCAGTCCTCCTTCATCGGTTGGGATTCGACGCAGGGGCCTTCGGCTCCGGCGCCGATGCTGTCAGCCTACGCCCGGTCAAACGCCCTGACTAGGTTCAATGATGGCTCGTCGCACGGCGGGACCGGACGGCGCGCCGGGGCCGGTTCGGACTCCATTTTGGAGTTCAAACAGGGCTGCCGCAGGGGTCCGACTACTCGGCGATGTCTTCCGCCCACAGTTCCGGGTTGTCGCGCTGGAAACCAACCATCATGTCCACGCAGCGCTGGTCGTCCAGCACCAGCACGTCCACTCCCCGCGAGCGCAGGAGCTCGAATTCGCCCGGGAACGTCCTGGCCTCTCCCACCACTACCCTGGGAATTTTGAACTGGATGATGGTCCCGGTGCACATCGCGCATGGTGCGAGGGTGGTGTACAGCGTGGTGTCCCGGTAACTCTTCTGCCGGCCGGCCGCACGGAGCGCCGCCATCTCGCCGTGAGCGATGGGGTCGCCGTGCTGCACACGCTTGTTGTGGCCGCTGGCGAGCAGTTCGCTCCCCCGCACCAGGGCGGCCCCGATGGGGATGCCGCCTTCGCTGAGGCTCTGCTGCGCAGCCTGGACCGCCGCTTCGAAAGCGGCCTCGTTATACGTGGCGGTGCGCTCACGTGGTTGACCGTTCATGAGGCCCCTTCCCCCTTGCCGGCGAGTCCTGCCGACTCCTCGATGTCCTGGACCACTTCATTCTTCCTGAGAAACCACGGTTTGAAGGGCGGGTCGAAGCGCGCGAACCGGGGCGCCCCGACTGGCCGAAGGCCGGCCTGCGCCAGTGCTTCCTGCAGGTCATGGTTCCGCTTCCCGAACGCCGCTTCCGACCCCCTGCCGGAAAATCCCAGGACCGCGGCCACGGAGCCGGGCACGGCCCGGATTTTCACTTCCGGATTGCCGGGCACCGGGGCAGTCTCCGCCGTGATGCCGGCCGGAAGCACGAAGGCCACGACGAACTCGCTGTCGCCGAGCACACCGCGCTGGACCACCGGCGCGGTCATGGCCAGTTTCCGGGACGACGCGGGACTCTGCAGAACCGGGGCGGTCATGGACACGGATGCACGTGCAGTGTTCTGGCCGCTGATGTACCCGAAAAGAAGCCGGAATGCGGTGTTCCCCGCGCTATCAAACGGGGCGTTCACCGTTACTTCGGCAACGGCGTGCGCCGGGTAGCGGCGCACTTCGAAATCCGGGAACTGCTGGACGACGTCAAAAGGCTGCTGTTCAGTCATGTTCCTCAGACCTTACGCCGCACGGGCCTGCCCGGGCCAGAGGTCCGTGTCAGCGCCGAAGCATCAGCGCCGAAGCATCATTACTGTCAGGGGCCTTTGGTAGCTTGGCAATAGGACATCAACGGCACCATCAGAGCAACAGCAGACCAACTTCTAGGGCAACGAGGCACAGTGTTTCTTCTTGAACCGGACGTACCGGATCTGGCACAGGATCTGGTCTTCTCCGCGAGCGATCTGGTGATCGCGGCCACGTGCGAATACCAGGTGCTGCGCAAGCTCGACGAAAAACTGGGCAGGGCCGCCAAGGCCGAATTCGAGCCCGACGAGATGCTGGCCCGCACAGCTAAACTTGGTGACATCCACGAGCACAAGGTCCTGGACAAGTTCCTTGATGAGTTCGGCCCTTGGAATCCCGCCACCGGACGCGGCGTATACGACGTCGCGGCCGCCACCGCAATGGACCGTGCCACGCTGCAGGCCAAGCATGCCGAATCCATTGATGCGCTGCGTGCCGGGGCGGACGTCGTGTTCCAGGCGGCCTTCTTTGACGGCCGCTTCCACGGCCGTTCCGACTTCCTGGTCAAACAACACGACGGCAGCTACGCCGTGTTTGACACCAAACTGGCACGCCACGCCAAAGTGACGGCGTTGCTCCAGCTTGCCGCCTACGGCGACCAGCTGCTGGCGGCCGGAATTACTCCGGACCCTGCCGTGACCCTGATCCTGGGTGCCACGGTGGAGACCGCCGAAGGGGGCTTCGACTACGTCCGGAGCAGCCACAGCCTGGCCGATATCCTCCCGGTCTTCCGTGAGCGGCGGGACAGGTTCCTTGCCCTGACGGCCGGCCACCGCAACCAGCCCGACGCCGTCAGCTGGGGCGCGGCGGGCGTCGTGGCCTGCGGCCGGTGCGACTACTGCCAGGAACAGGGCAAGGCCACGGACGATCTCCTCCTGGTGGCGCGGATGAACTCGGCGCAGCGGAAGAAACTTCACGAAATGGAGATCTTCACCGTCAAACAGCTGGCCGACGCAACCCTGCCTGGCGCCACCCCGTCCCTGCTGCGGATGCAGGATCAAGCCAGGATGCAAAGCAACTCCGGCACGGCTGAGGGCTCCGTCAGCTACGTCAAGGAGGGTGAGCAGCACACCATCAGCTACCGGGTGATCCCGGAGAACACCCTGGCGGAACTGCCCCCGCCGAGTCCGGGGGACATCTTCTTCGATTTCGAGGGGGATCCGCTGTGGCAGGACAGCGCCACCGGGGTCTGGGGCCTCGAGTACCTGTTCGGGGTCATCGAAACGCCTCAGGAACCGGATGGCCGAACCACGTTCAAGCCGTTCTGGGCCCACAGCCGCGCGGCGGAGAAGGAAGCCTTCCTCGATTTCCTGGACTACGTCGAGGACAGACGCCACCGCTACCCGGACATGCACGTCTACCACTACGCCGCCTACGAGAAGACCGCACTCCGCAAGCTGTCAGTCATGCACGTCGCCGGCGAGGACGTCGTGGACAACTGGCTGCGGGACGGGCTCCTCGTCGACCTCTACCAGACCGTACGGAACAGCATCCGGATCTCCGAAAACTCGTACAGCATCAAGAAGCTCGAGCCGCTCTATATGGGGGGCAACCTGCGCTCCGGGGACGTGAAGGACGCCGGAGCCTCGGTGGTGGCGTACGCCGATTACTGCGAAGCGCGCGACGCCGGGCTGGCTGAGGAGGCTGCGACCATCCTCGCCGGCATCTCCGACTACAACGAATACGACTGCCTCTCCACGCTGGAACTCCGGAACTGGCTGTTGCGGCTGGCAACCGAGCGCGGAATCGTCGCGGCACGGGCCGGGCGTACCGGAACTGGCGGTCCTGCGGGAAATTTAGGCCGGGCGGGTTCTGATTCCGACGACGATGCCGTGGTCCGGCCTTCGGAAGTCGCCATCAGGAATTTCCTCGGCCGGGCAACGGAGTTCCGTGCGGCTTCCGGTCTCGGCGGCCAGGATCCCGACGTTCAAGCTGTTGCCATGGTGGATGCCGCCGTGAGCTACCACCGCCGCGAGCGCAAGGCCTTTTGGTGGGCCCACTTTGACCGCTGCGAAAGCGGCCCCGACACCCACCAGCAGGACCGCAACGTTTTCCTCGTGGAGGAGGCCCGCATCCTTAACGACTGGCACAGGGTGGGCACCAGGCTCCCGGAGCGAAGGGTGCAGCTGACGGGCACGGTGAGCGCCGGTTCGGACCTGCGCGAGGGCAGCAAGTGGTTCCGAATGTATGAGCGCCCGTTGCCTGCCGGACTTGAGGGCACGGGCAGCGACGGCTCCGGACGTAACGGGTGGTTCGGTACGGAGGTCCTGGAGCTCGGCCATGAGGACGGCAGGGATACCGTGGTGATCCGGGACAGGCTGCAC
Source organism: Arthrobacter sp. B10-11 (assembly GCF_033142195.1). Classification (NCBI taxonomy): domain Bacteria; kingdom Bacillati; phylum Actinomycetota; class Actinomycetes; order Micrococcales; family Micrococcaceae; genus Arthrobacter; species Arthrobacter sp. B10-11. Next base: position 168,630 of record NZ_JAWMTH010000006.1, on the reverse strand, counting down.
CGGAAGATCGAACCGCATAACCACCTGCCCATCGCGCTCACGGAGGACCAGCCCGTGGCCACCAAGAGCTTGGAGGAAGCACTGGCCCGGCTGGCTGACCAGGTCGCTGCCGGCCTTCCGGACGGCTCGGCAGAGGCTCCGGGTAAGCCGGCTTTCCGGAAGCATCCGGCGCTGGACCTGGTGCGCCGGATCCCACCGAGGCTGGTGACAGGCGGCCCGCTCCCCGCACCTGCCGGCGGCCCTGACCGCTTCATTGACGCCATCACCGCGGCCGTTGAGGCGCTCGACCATTCGTACCTTGCCGTCCAGGGGCCTCCGGGCACCGGCAAGACGCACGTCGGATCGCACGTCATCGCGCGGCTGGTGGCCCGCGGCTGGAAAGTGGGCGTCGTTGCCCAGTCGCACGCGGTGGTGGAGAACCTGCTGTGCACCGCCGTGGAAAAAGCGGGAGTGGACCCGCTGAGGGTCGCCAAGGACGTGAAGCACGACGGTTCCCTGCCCTGGGACCACCGGGCGGCCGCCGACGTGGACCGGCTGCTCAGTTCCCCCGGCGGCGCCCTGGTGGGTGGCACCGCCTGGACCATGACCGGCGCCACCGTACCTGCAGGCTCCCTGGATCTGCTGGTGATCGACGAAGCCGGGCAGTTCTCGCTCGCCAACACACTTGCCGTAGCGCAGGCGAGCCCGCGGCTGCTGCTGCTCGGCGATCCGCAGCAGCTCCCCCAGGTCAGCCAGGGCACCCACCCGGAGCCGGTCAATGAATCCGCCTTGGGCTGGATTTCGGCGGGCCACGCTACCCTTCCGCCTGAACTCGGCTACTTCCTGGCGGATTCGTGGCGGATGGCGTCGCCGCTGTGCGCCGCCGTTTCGGAACTCTCCTACGAAGGCAGGCTGCAGTCAGCCAGCGCTGCGGACCTGCGGTTCCTGGCCGGTGTTCCCGCCGGAATAGAAACCGTCATGGTGCCCCACAGCGGCAACATCACGTCCTCGCCGGAGGAAGCCGCCGAAGTGGTGCGCCAGGTCGGCCGGCACCTGGGCCTGACCTGGCACGATGAGGCGGGGCGCCGGCCCTTGGGGCCGGGAGACATCCTGGTGGTCGCGGCCTACAACGCGCAGGTGAACCTGATCCGGGACGCCCTCGACTCCGCCGGGCACGCGGCGGTCCGCGTCGGCACCGTGGACAAGTTCCAAGGCCAGGAGGCTGCCGTTGTGGTGGTGTCCATGGCCTGTTCCGCGGTGGCGGAGGCTCCGCGGGGCATGGAATTCCTGCTCTCCCGCAACAGGATCAACGTGGCGGTGTCCCGCGGCAAATGGCGCGCAGTGGTGGTGCGCGCACCGGAACTGACCAACTACCTGCCCACCCACCCCGAAGGCCTCGAGCAGCTGGGCGGCTTCATCGGGCTGTGCCAGCGGTCTGTTCCGTCCTAGGGACGGTCAGCAGCGCCTCATCCAGCACCGCGCCGAAGTTCGTCGCGTCATGCGCGAAGCGGCCCAGGAACAGCCCGGAAACGCCGCCGAGCATGGGAAGCAGGCCGGGCTTGGCTGACCCGCCGTAGATGATCGGAAGTTCCCGGAGCCCATGCCCGGCGAGCAGCGCGCGGAGGTGACTGACGACGTCGGACACGTACCCGGCGTTCGCAGGCTCGGCGGCGCCGATGGCCCAGACAGGCTCGTAGGCAATGACCAGGCGCGAGGCCAGCCCCCAGTCGCCCCTCACGGCGGCCTGGATCTGCCGGTACACAACCACGGCGGCGTCACGGGCGGACCCGTCCCCCACCGGGTTTTCGCCAATGGCGGCTTCTCCCGCTGAGTCTTCTCCCACGCAGAGCAGCGGCGTCAGCCGGGCGTCGTCCGCTGCCCGGATCTTGAGCGCCACCACGGCATCAGTTTCGCCGAAGTGCGCGCGGCGTTCGGCATGGCCGATCTCCACCAGGCGGACGCCCAGTTCGGCCAGCATGGACGGTGCCACTTCCCCGGTCCACGGGCCGTCAGCCCAGCCGCAGTCCTGCGCACCCAGCACCATCGGCGACCCCTCCAGGAGAGCCGCGGCCGCCGGGAGCGCCGGGAAGGACGGAATCACAAACGGGACAACCCGCCCGGCCGCGAGGGCCGGGCGGGAGTCCACTTCGTGCCGCAGACGCCCCAGCCAGTCCAGGGTGTCCCGGTAGCCCAGGTACATCTTGGTGCTGACGCCGACGTAAATGACCGAGTCGGTGACTGAGTCGGTGACTGTGTCGGTGACTTTGTCTTTGGCTGTGCCCACTTACTTCTCCAGCAGTTCGTCCGCCTTGTTCCGGAACCGCTTGGTCGCGAACATCATCGCGGCGGCCAGGAACGGCAGCACGCCGAGGGCGTAGACGCCCATGGTGCCGGTGTCGGATGCCGTGACCTGGTTGACCGTGGTGCGCAGGATCGGGGCCACGAAACCGCCCAGGTTGCCCAGCGAGTTGATCAGGCCGATGCCCGCAGCGGCGGCCGTTCCGGTGAGGAACGCCGTCGGGTAGGACCAGGCGATGGGGCCGATCGACAGGAAGCTGCACACCGCCAGGGTGATGAAGATGATGCCCAGTGCGGGCACGTGGTTGGCTCCGGCCCAGGCCGAGCCGAAGATGCACAGGCCCGTGGAGATGAACAGCCCGGTGCCCCAGACGCGGCGGCGGACGATGGTGTTGGCCGCCTTGCCGATGAAGTAGCAGGCGAAGAGGCCGAAGAACCACGGGATGGCGGCCAGCAGGCCCACCATGAAGCCCACCTTCTGGCCGGTCAGCTGTGCCACCTGCTGCGGCAGGTAGAACGTCACGCCGTACACCGCCACCTGCAGGCAGAAGTAGATGACGGTGAAGTACCAGACCTTGCGGTTCTTCATGGCCGCGAGCACGCCGCGGGGGCCTGTTTCTTCCTTCACGGTGTCCTCCAGCGCCATGACATCCAGCAGCGCCTTCTTTTCACCGGGGTTGAGGAACTTGGCGTCCTGCGGGCTGTTGATCAGGAAGAAGTACGCGGCGATGCCGGCCACCACTGCGAGCATGCCTTCGACGAAGAACATGACCTGCCAGCCGGCCACGCCGGGAACCTGGTCGCCGATGTTGATCAGCCAGCCGGAGAGCGGGGCGCCCATCATCTGGGAGAACGGCTGCGCCAGGTAGAAGATGGCGAACATCTTCACGCGCACCTTGTTCGGGAACCACGCCGCAAGGAACATGATGACGCCCGGGAACAGGCCGGCTTCGGTCACACCCAGCAGGAAGCGCAGGATGATGAAGGAGGTCTCGCCCTGGACGAACGCGAAGCACGCGGACACGATGCCCCAGGTGATGGCGATGCGGGCCAGCCACACCTTGGCGCCGAACTTGGTGAGCAGCAGGTTGCTGGGAATTTCAAACAGTGCGTAGCCGATGAAGAAGATCCCGGCGCCGAGGGCGTAGGCGCCGGCCGTAACTCCCCGGTCCACACCGAGCGCGGCTTCGGCGAAGCCCACGTTGGTGCGGTCCAGGAACGCCACGATGTACAGGATGACCAGCATCGGCATGAGCCGGAAGGAGGCCTTGGAGATCGCCGATTTGAGGATCGGCGAATCCAGGAGCTCCTTGGTGGAAGTTGCTGTTAGGGACATCAAAACTCCTCTTTGAGTAAATCAGTTGCACACGAAGGGGGTACTTCAGGTCCTAGCGGGAGAACGCGATGATCATGATCCCGGCGATGCAGGCCAGGATGCCGACGGCGAGGTAGATCCGGCGTTCGCGGCTCCAGGAGCGGAGTCCGGTGGCCCGGGATGTTGCTGGTTGGTGCTGTGCCATGGCTGGCCTTCCCTAGTGCATGTAGAGTCCGCCGTCCACATTCAGCGTCTGGCCGGAGATGTATCCGGCGTCCTCGCTGATGAGGAAGGCGATGGCTGCTGCGATGTCGCGCGTGGATCCGACCCGGTTGACCACGAGGTCCCTGGTGAGTTCCTCCTTGCGTTCCGGGCTGAGCGTGCCGCCCATGATGTCCGTGTCGATGGGGCCCGGGGAGATGGCGTTGACCGTGATGTCGTACTCCCCCAGTTCGCGGGCGGTGGAACGGGTCAGCCCGATCACGCCGGCCTTCGCCACCGAGTAGGGCGTCTTGGAGAACGTGCCGCCGCCGCGCTGGGCGGACACGGAGGAGATGTTGACGATGCGTCCGATCCGGTTCTTCACCATTGACTCGGCCACGCGGCGGGTGGCGTAGTGGACGCCGTTGAGGTTGATATTCAGCACCCGGTCCCATTCCGCTGCGTCCAGTTCCAGGTACGGAACCGGTGAGCTGACGCCGGCCACGTTGGCCAGGGCCACGATCTGCGGCAGCTCCGCCTCGATGGAGTCGATCGCAGCCCGGACGGAGGATTCGTCCGCAACGTTGGCGCCGACGCCGTGGGCCTTGATGCCGTACTCCGCGGCAAGTTCTTTCGCGGCAGCCTTGCACAGGGCGTCGTCGAGGTCGATGATGCCGATGTTCCAGCCCTGCGCGGCCAGGTAGTTGACGGTGGCCCGGCCGATGCCGCGCTCGGAGACGGCTCCGGTGACGATGGCGGTGCGTTCCGCGGGGAAAGTGCTCATGGTTGCTCCTGTGTTAGTTGACGGGCGCGGGGCCCAGGTCCTCGAGCAGCTGCTGCATGGCCACGTAGGCCTTGTTGCGGTATGCGATCAGCTCGGGCGTGCGCTCGGCGGGAACGTTGAGGAAGCCTGCACCGGTCTTGGTGCCCAGCTTTCCGGCGTCCACCAGGTCCGTGAGGATCTTCGGGGTGGCGAACCGCTCGGGGAAGTCGGTCTGAAGGGACTTGTAGCAGAAGTTGTAAACGTCCAGGCCGGCCATGTCCGCAATGGCGAACGGGCCGAAGAACGGCAGCCGGAAGCCGAAGGTGGTGCGGACCAGGGTGTCCACGTCGTCCGCCGTCGCGATGCCCTGCTCCACCAGCTGCGCTGCTTCATGGAACAGCGCGTACTGGAGCCGGTTGAGGACAAAGCCGGTGACGTCCTTGACGACGGCGGTCTGCTTGCCGGCGGCATGGACCAGGTCGCGGGCTGCGCCCACGGTGGCGGCCGAGGTCCCGGCGTGCGGGATGATTTCGACGCCCGGGATGAACGGTGACGGGTTGGAGAAGTGCACGCCGAGGAACCGCTCCGGGTTGGTGACCGGCTCGGACAATTCGGCGATGGAGATGGTGGAGGTGTTGGAGCCGATGATGGCGTCCGGCCGGGCGGCGGCGCTGATGCGGGCCAGCGTCTGGTGCTTGATGGCGATGACTTCGGGGACGGCTTCCTCGATGAAGTCCGCGTCCGCCACGGCTTCCTCGATGTCCTTGGCGGCCCAGAGGTTCTGCTTCAGGATTTCGGTGGAACCGGCGGGGAACAGTCCGTCGGCCACGAACTGGTCTGATTCGGCCAGGAGGCGGTCGTAGTTGCTCTGCGCCACTTCGGCGGACACGTCGGCGAGTGCCACGCGGGCTCCGCCGAGGGCCAGGACCTGCGCGATCCCGCCGCCCATGTAGCCGGAGCCGACGACGGCGATCCTGCGGGCGCTGTTGGGTGCTGCCGCGGCGGACGTGCTGACTGTTTCGGTCATGATCAGACTGCCTTCGTGTAGTCGGGCTCGTAGGAGCAGATGGCGTCCACCTTGGCGGCGGAGGAGGAAGTCTCGTCGAACCGGTAGTCGAGCCATTCGCCCACCAGCTTCTTGGCCAGTTCCAGGCCGATCACCCGCTGGCCCATGGTGAGGACCTGGGCGTTGTTGCTCAGCACGGACCGCTCCACGGAGTAGCCGTCGTGGGCCGTGACGGCGCGGATCCCGGGAATCTTGTTGGCCGCGATGGCCACTCCCAGCCCGGTGCCGCAGATCAGCAGGGCGCGGTCCGCTTCGCCGTCGGCCACTTTGCGTGCGGCATCGACGGCGACGTGCGGGTAGGCGGTCGAGTCGTTCGCTCCGACGCCCACATCCTCAACGGACGCCACGCGGCTGTCCGCTTCCAGCAGCGCCTTCAGCGCTTCCTTGTATTCGACGCCTGCTTCATCGTTGCCGATGACAATGCGCCATCCTGCCGTGGTGCCGGGGGTGGTGCTCATGAGTTTGCTCCATTTCCGGCCGCGGAGGCGGCCAGCGGGGAATCAGTCTGTGGAAAATCTGTCAGGTCGGAATCGAGGTAGCCGGAGATCCGGGCGGCAATCAGCGCGAAGGAAACCGCGCCGGGGTCCGGGTGGCCCAGGCTCTTTTCGGCGAGCGGCCTCGCCCTGCCCTTGAGCGGCCGGAGCGACGCGGTGGCTTCCGCGGCGGACTGCGCAGCAGCCGCTGCCGAGGCGAGCGCCCCCGTCACCGGAGTGCCGCCGTCGAACGCGGCCAGGAAGGCGTCCCGGAACGGAAGCAGTGCGTCCACCATGGTCTTGTCCCCCGGTTCGGCCTTGCCCAGGGCGGTGATGGCGTCCACGAAGGCGGTCACGGCGGCAGCGGCGTCCTCGCCGCGGTACGTGTCCCTGTTGCCGAGCGCGAGTCCGGCGGCAATCACCGCGGATCCCCACAAAGCCCCGGAGGTTCCGCCGGCGCGTTCGCTCCAGGCCTCCCCCGCCGCGGTGAGTACGCGCTCCACCGAAGCCCCTGCTGCCGACGTTTCGTGGGCTGCCGCGGCCGCCGCGTCCACGCCGCGGCGCATGCCGATGCCGTGGTCGCCGTCGCCCGCAATGGCGTCCAGCTTGCCCAGTTCCTCTTCGTTCTCGACGACGACGCCCTGTACTTGCGCGAGCACGGCGGCTGCCAGCCGGCCCAGGTCAGCTGCTGCCGGCGTCGTGCTTTCCACCTCGCCGGCCACGGCGTCATCCGGTCCGGCCAGTTCGCGGCGGGCCCGCGGGGCCAGGCTGCCCTTGCGGAACGCCGGCGTGTCGGCCGGGGCGGCCCAGAACTGCTCCAGTTCGTCGTCCAGCCAGAGCAGCGTGAGGGAGAGTCCGGACATGTCCAGGCTGGTGACCAGCTCGCCGCATTCCGGTTCCACCACGGTCAGGCCGGCACCGGTGAGGAGCTTTTCAATCTTGCCGAACAGCAGGAACAGTTCGTCGTACTTGACCGTGCCCAGCCCGTTGACGATGGCCACCACGCGGTTTCCGGCGTCGTCGGGCTTGTCCGCGAGCAGCCTGGAGACCAGCAGTTCGGCGAGTTCGGAGGCGGTGGGCATGGGGTGTTCGGAGATGCCTGGCTCACCGTGGATCCCCAGGCCCAGCGACATCTGGCCGGCGGGCACGTGGAACAGCGGCGCGTCCGCTCCCGGAAGCGTGCAGCCGTCAAAGGCCACGCCCAGCGAACGGGTGCGGTAGTTGGTCCGGATGGCGAGCCGTTCGACGGCGTCGAGGTCCAGTCCCGCTTCGGCTGCGGCGCCGGCGATCTTGAAGACAGTCAGGTCTCCGGCGATGCCGCGGCGCTTCTCGATCTGGTCCAGCGGGGCGCTGGCGATGTCGTCCGTGACCAGGACGGTGCGGGTTTCGATGCCCTCCGCGTTGAGCCGCAGCTGGGCCTGGCCGAAGTGGAGCACGTCGCCTGCGTAGTTGCCGTAGCTCAGCAGCACGCCGCCGCCCGCGTTGGATGCCTTGGCCACCCGGTAGACCTGGCCGGCCGCCGGGGAGGCGAACATGTTGCCGCAAGCGGAGCCGGTGGCGAGGCCCGGTCCCACCAGCCCGGCGAACGCCGGGTAGTGGCCGGAGCCGCCGCCCACCACCAGTGCTACCTGGCCGGCGGGCACCTCGGTGGAGCGGACCACGCCGCCGTCCACCCGGGCAACATACCCGCGGTTGGCTGCTACGAAGCCGTCCAGTGCCTCATCCGCGAAATATGCGGGGTTGTCGAAGATCTGGGTCATGGTTTCCTCATCGAATCCGTGTTGGAAATGCGGTGTTGGGTTGCCGACGGGCTGTGGTTACGCCGCCTCCGGTCAGGCGCTGGCGAGTTCGACGGCGGCCGGCTGCTGCCGGCCCTGGGCCACCTGGCTCTGGCCCAGCGCGTAGCCGTCCGTCTTGGGGAGGACGTGGCGGCGGAGGTAGTCCTGGTTGCTGGCCGTCACGCTGAGGCCGTCGCCGCCGTAGTGCTCGGTGCAGAGGATGCCCTGGAAGCCGACGGACAGTGCCAGCTTGAAGGCCTCGCGGTAGTTGATGAGGCCGCTTTCCATCGGCGCGGGCATGGCGACATACATGTCGCGCGCGGTGTCCTCGTCGCGGATGTAGTTCTTCATGTGCCAGTAGTTGGAGTACGGCAGGGTTTTGGCCACCATCTCGCGCCAGTCTTCGATGGGCCGGTGAAGGCGGATCAGGTTGCCGAGGTCCGGGTTGAGGCCGACGTTGGCGAGGCCGATGTCCTGGACCAGCTGCACGGACGAATCCGCGGTGCCCAGGAAGGTGTCCTCGTACATTTCGAGGGAGAGCAGCACGCCTACTTCGGCGGCGTGCCGGCCCAGTTCGCGGAGGCGGCTGACGGCGTTGCCCCAGGCTTCCTTGTTGCCCGCCGGGTCCTTGTATCCCTCGACCGTCCAGAACCAGAGCTGCTTCTGCTGCTCGGGCGTGATGGCCTGGTGGAGGCCGAAGGAGACAACTTCGCAGCCCAGTTCGGCGGCGGCGTCGATGGTGCGGTGGCTGTAGGCCAGGTTGGCTTCCCAGCGGCCTTCTTCGATGACGCTGCGGCGGATGGCGGAGATGACCGGGACGCCGATCCCCACACTGTCCGCCGTCTGCTTGAACTCCGCCAGGCGGTCCTTGTCCAAGTCGCCGGGGCGCACCCAGCTGTCGGTGAGGTCCGCGTTGGCGAACCCGGCTTCCTTGACCTCGGTGAGCACCTCTGCCCAAGCGGCGGGGCCGGCGTCGTTGATGTGGGTTCCCTGGGCATCGGTGCCCGGGAACTGAAGCAGGGCCGCAGTAATGGGCCAGTTCTCGGCTGTGTAGGCCATGGTGTTCACTCCTTTGTGCGAATCCTGTTTCCTATAGGATTTACTATCGACAAAGAGTTGTCAAGGTCACATTTCAGGTGGTGTCAGCCCAACTAGGTAGCAGCAGATGTCGTTATGGGCCTCCAAAACGACATCTGCTGCTACCTAGTTGTTGGGTGGGAGGCGCTGCGGGGCAGGGTCAGCCTTCCGGGGCGTCCGCGATCGCACGTCCGCGGACCTTGCGGACGTGCTCGGCCATCGCTGACGCGGCCTGCTCGGGGTCCCCTGTGGCCAGGGCGTCGAGGACGGCCTGGTGTTCGGCGATGGCGTTTTCCGCGTCCGTGATTCCCACGCCGCCGAACAACCGGAACCGCTGAACCTGGCCACCGAGGGCAGCATACGCGGCCACCATGAACTGGTTACCGGTCTGTTCGGCGATGAGCCTGTGGAACCGCTCATCCGCTTCGAGGTAGTCCCGGTACTCAGCGAACGACGGCCCCCGCGGCGCAGTCTTCAAATCGGTCACCGCCTGCTCCAGCTCCGCGAGCCGCTCCGGAGTGAGCCGCGCACAGGCGAGCCGGGCATTCACCGGCTCAATGGCGAGCCGCGCTTCCATCAACTCGGCGAAGTCCTCGCGGGTGAAAACAGGCGCCACCCGGTACCCCTTGAGGGCCACCCGGCGGACCATGCCGGTGTGCTCCAGCCGGGCCAGGGCTTCCCGGACCGGGGTGGGCGAGACGTCGAGGTCCCGCGCTGTCCCGTCAATGCTGACGGTGGCGCCCGGTTCGAGCCGTCCGTCCATCAGGGATTCCAGCAGTTCCTCGTAGACGTGGTCGGCAAGCACCTGGCGGCTCACGGGCCGGCCCTTGCGGCTGCCGGGACTGTTGATCTGGGAGGGGCGCTGCATGTTCAGATCCTATAGGGCTGGCCGGGAGCAGCAGAGTTGACCGGTCACAATACGGGTGAAGGCGGGCGCAATTGGATTGCGCCCGCCTTCACCCGAAGACCCTGAAAGCCCTGTTCCGGAAGTCGTTAGTTCGCGGACTCCTCGTAGAACGGGTAGTCCGTGTAGCCCTCCGCGCCGTCGGCATAGAAGGTGGACTGGTCCGGTTCGTTGACCGGCAGGCCTTCGCGCCAGCGGCGTACCAGGTCCGGGTTGGCGATTGCCGGACGGCCCACCACCACGGCATCGGCATGGCCGTCAGCCACGAGCGCGATGGCCTCGTCGCGGGTGGTGATGACGCCGAACCCGGTGTTGACCAGGAAGGGTCCGTTGAACCGCGAACGCAGGTACTGGACCAGGTCGCCGGCGGGCTCCTTGTGCAGGATGCTCAGGTAGGCCAGCTTCAGCGGCGAGATGGCGTCCACCAGTTGCGAGTAGGTCGCGCGGGCGTCTGCGGCGTCCGTTTCGAGGGCGCCCTGGACGTTGTGTTCCGGAGAGATCCGGATGCCGACGCGGTCGCCACCGACGGCCGCAACCACAGCCTGTACAACCTCGATGACGAAGCGCGCCCGGTTCTCGGGTGAGCAGCCGTAGATGTCCTCGCGCTGGTTCGACGACGGGGCAAGGAATTCGTGCAGCAGGTACCCGTTGGCGGAGTGCAGCTCCACGCCGTCGAACCCTGCTTCGATCGCGTTCAGCGATCCCTGCACAATTTCTTGGAGGACGCCGGGCAGTTCGTCAGTGGTCAGGGCGTGCGGCACGGGGTGCGCCTGCTTGCCCTTGTACGTGCGGGTCTCTGCCTCGACGGCGATGGCGCTCGGCGCGACCACCTGGTGTCCGCCGTTGATGTCCTCGTGCGAAACCCGGCCACCGTGCATGATCTGCGCGAAGATCCGGCCGCCTTCGGCGTGAACAGCCTCCGTGACCTTCTTCCAGCCGGCGATCTGTTCCGGGGTGACAATGCCGGGCTGCCCCGGGTACGAGCGTCCGGCCGGGCTCGGGTACGTGCCCTCGCTGACGATCAGGCCGAGCGATGCGCGCTGGCGGTAGTGCTCGGCGACGATCGGGGCGGGTACGCCCGCTTCGCCGGAGCGGAGACGGGTCAACGGCGCCATCACCAGGCGGTTGGGCAGTTCAAGCTCACCGAGGGTCAACGGGGAAAACAGCATGCGCATTTCCTTTCACAGCGGATTGGGTCCACTGAGGCCAACTGCGAGGCGCCTGCAACTATTCCGGATGAGACCCGGATAACTACGGATGCACGATGATCTTCACCGCCGTGTCGTTGTGGTGGATCAGGGTGTCGAAGCCCTTGTCCACCAGATCGTCCAAGGCAATGCGTCCCGTGATGAACGGCTTGAGGTCGACTTTTCCCTCCTGGACCAGTTTGATCGCGGCCGCGTGATCGCCGCGGTAGGCAATCGTTCCGCGCAGGTCGATTTCCTTGAGGACGATCTTCTGCATGTCCACGGTGGCGGGGCGGCCCCAGATGGACACGTTGACCACCACTCCGGCGGGCTTGACGACGTCGAGCATGGTGTCCAGCACCGCGTTCACCCCGGCACATTCGAACGCTGCGTCCGCACCTGCTCCCCCGGTCAGTTCCAGCACCCGCGCCTTGACGTCGACCGCGCTGGGGTCAAGCACGTGATCCGCGACGCCGGATGAGGTGGCCTTCTCCTTCCGCGCGGCGGACAGTTCGGTCACCACAGTGGTGACGCCCAGTCCTTTCAGGACCGCCGCCGTGAGCAGCCCGATGGGACCCGCACCGCCGACGACGGCGACGTCCCCGGCTTTGACGTCGCTGCGGCCCACTGCATGATAGGCAACGGCGAGGGGTTCGATGAGCGCAGCTTCGTCCAACGGGATGTCGCCGACCGGGTGGACCCAGCGCGAGTCGACCACGATCTTTTCGCTGAGTCCCCCGCCGCCGCCGGCAAGCCCGATGAAGCCCGACTTGGTGCACAGGTTGTAATTGCCCGCTTTGCACGGACCGCATTCGTCACAGACAAAGTAGGGCTCCACCACCACGCTGTCTCCGACTGACAGTCCGGTCACACCGTCGCCCAGTTCCTCCACAGTGCCGGAAAACTCGTGTCCCAGGGTGACCGGGGCCTCCTCGTGCGACAGCCCGTGGGGGTGGCCGGGCGGCGGGGTGAAGATGGGCCCTTCCAGGAACTCATGGAGGTCCGTGCCGCAGATCCCGCACCACGCGACGGCGATCTTTACGGCACCAGGCCGCAACTCCGGCTCCGGAATGTCTTCGATCCGAAGATCCTCGCGGGCATGGAATCGTGCTGCTTTCATGGTGTTTTCCTTCGCATGAGGGGCCGTGGATGCACCGGGGCGGCGCATCCACGGCATGTCGTTGATCAGCGCTTGTGGTGGGTGGGCTGGAGCTCGTACACCGGAGTGGGCAGTCCCTCCATCCGTGCCTTGAGCTGCAGCGCCAGGTAGTTGGAATAGTGGCGGCTCTGGTGCAGGTTGCCGCCGTGAATCCACAGATTCTCAACGTTGGTGGGCTTCCACATGTTGCGCAGCTCCCCCTCCCACGGCCCAGGATCCTTGGGCGTGTCCGAGCCGAAGCCCCAGCATTTGCCGACGGCGTCCGCCACCTCAGGCGAGACCAGGTCGGCAAGCCAGCCGTTCATGGACCCGTAGCCGGTGGCATAGATGATGACGTCTGCCTCGAGCTCCGCTCCGCTGTCCATGACCACAGCGTTTCCGGTGATTTTGGTGACTTGCCCGTTGGCGAGCTTGACCCGGCCGTCAATGATCAGCTGGGAGGCGCCGACGTCGATGTAGTAGCCGGAGCCGCGCCTGAGGTACTTCAGGAACAGGCCCGAACCGTCCACGCCGAAGTCCAGGTCGAAGCCGGCCGCCTCGAGCTGGGAGTAGAATCCGGCGTCACGCCTGGCCATCTCCTCGTAGACAGGGATTTGGGCTTCCGGCAGGATCCGGTACGGCAACGATGCGAACAGGAGGTCCGCCTTCTCCGTGGTGACGCCGTTGGCCAGTGCCTTCTCCGAGTAGAGGTCGCCGAGCGCAAGGTCCATCAGCGATTCGCTGCGCGCAATGTGAGTGGAAGACCGCTGGACCATGGTGACCTCCGCGCCGTGTTCCCACAGGTCCGCGCAGATATCGTGGGCCGAGTTGTTGGAACCGATCACCACGGCCTTCTTGCCCGTCCAGTCCCCGCCGCCCGGGTGCTTGGACGAGTGGTACTGCTGCCCCAGGAAGGACTCGGCGCCGTCGAACGCGGGAACGTTCGGGTATCCGGAGACACCCAGTGCGAAGACCAACTGCTTGGGCCGCAGGGTGACCGGTTCGCCGTCGCGCATTACCTGCACGATCCATTCCCGGGACGCTTCATCGAAGCGGGCGTTGGTGCATTCTGTCTTGGACCAGTAGTTGAGCTCCATGATCCGCGTGTAGTGCTCCAGCCAGTCGCCGATTTTGTCTTTGGCGGCGAATACAGGCCAGTCGTCCGGGAACTTCATGTAGGGAAGGTGGTCGTACCAGACGGGATCGTGCAGGTGGAGTGACTTATAGCGGTTCCGCCAGGAGTCGCCGGGCCGTTCGTTCTTCTCGACGATAATGGTGGGCACGCCGAGCCTGCGCAGCCGCGCTGCCAGCCCGATTCCGCCCTGGCCGCCGCCGATGATCACGGTGTAAGGCTGGTCTTCGTATCCCAGGCGGGCTTCCTGCTCCTCCTTGAGCTCCAGCCACGACTTGCGGCCCTTGCTGATCTGGTGCGCCATGCCCTTCTCGCGGTTGGGGCCCTTTTTCTCCTCGAAGCCCTTGAGCTCCTTCATGGTGGTGAGCAGCGTCCAGCATTTGCCGCCGCGGAGGCGCACATGGGCGTAGCCCCGCGCCTGGGCGGTTTCGAAGTCTACCCAGGCCTCAGTGTTCGCGGCGTCGCCGGTGCATCCTCGGCGAGTGCCCAGTTGCTTGGCCGGACGTCCGCGAGCGTGGCATCCAGCATGCGCTTGATGTCGTCCTTGCCCTCGATCGTCTTGAGGTTCCAGGTGAAGGAGACAAAGTCGCGCCAATACGGTTCGTCCTCGAACAGCTGTAGTGCGGCATCGGTGTCCTTGCTGCGCAGCGCCTCGTCGAACTGCGCCAGCCAGGCCTCCACGATGCCGTTTGGTGTCTCAGGCATGATTCCTCTTTTCGTTGCTGACAGTGGGCCGTGCCCGGTCCGCCTCGCGATGACCGGCCCGTGACCCGCATCACAAGTAAAGTGCGCCGGGGGTTACAATCGAGTGACACGGCCCCCTTCCCGGTTTTTCGGGCGGTCCGGCACGATTCGATGACGAGTTGGGAGACTGCGGATGCGGACGGGCACCGGCGCGACCACCCATCTTCCCGACCTGAGGTTTACTGCTCCTGCGGAGTACGCCCGCACCTTGCGCAAGGCCCATGAAGCCACGATTTCGGGCAGTCCTGATCCGTCAATTTCTCCGTCCCTGATCAAGTCCTGGCAGCGTTCGATGGCGCTGGGCATCGACCCTGACCAGCACAGGCCGGTTCACCGGCACGACGTGTCCGAGGCGCGCTCGCTCAGCGCCGGGCACCGCCTGGCCACCGTGATGCCGGCGTTGTCCCAGTTGCTGGCTGACGAGTCCGCCGCGGGCCGCCACCTGCTGATCGTCACCGATCGGCAGGGCGAAGTGCTGTGGCGGGTGGGGAGCCGGCAAGCGCTGAGGCTGGCCGACTCCCTGGAGTTCGTCGAGGGGGCCGACTGGTCCGAAGCGGGAGTCGGGACCAACGCCATCAGTGAGGCCCTGGTGACCGGCCTGCAGGCGCAGTTGTTTTCTGCCGAACACCTGGTGCGCACCCATCACGACTGGGCATGTACGGCTGCACCCATCCGCGATCCGAACACCGGAGAAGTGGTGGGGGTGCTGGACGTTTCCGGCCCCTTCGAATCGGTGACACCGGACAGCCTGCGAATGGTGCGTTGCGGGGTGCGGCTGGCGGAGGAGCTGCTGAAGTCTTCCGGTGGTCCAGCCGCCAGGCAACAGAGCGCCGCCGTGCGTTCCACGCTGCTGCTGACTTTGTTGGGCGACAAACCGAGCGCCGAGCTCGACGGCGGCGAGCGGCTTCCGCTGACCCTGCGCCGCGCCGAGATCCTGGCGCTGCTGGCCTCCCGGACCCAAGGGTGGAGCGCCGATGAACTGGCGTATCAGCTTCATGGCGAGGACGGCGCCGCCACGGCGATCAGGACTGAAATGCATCGGATCCGAAGCGTCCTGGGCAACGTGGTGGAACCCAACCCTTACCGTTTCTCGCCGGCCATCCGCGTGGTCACGGACGTGTCAGTGGTCGCCGACCATTTGCGAAACGGAAGGGTGGCCGAAGCGCTGGCCGCCTACCCCGCGAAGCTGCTCAACCGTTCGACCAACCTGCCTGTCGAGCTGATGCGGGACGAACTCAACGAAGCTGTTGGCGCCTCGGTCCGCTCCAGCGGAGACGCCCAGCTCATCCTGCGGTGGTGCGCGAGCGACATGGGCGCGTCGGACACCGAAGCGGCCGCGGCAATGGCGGGCCTCATCGGACCGGGCGATCCGCGGTTTCAGTTAGTGCGGGCGCGGATGGAACGCGTGGACCGGGAACTGCAATCCTGAACCGGCAAGTTGTTCACGGGGCGGGGGCTGTGACTCCCGGGCAGCCCTGGCCTTGGGGGTTCGCGATGCAGTCATCGGCGTAGTTTCGCGTGATGGACCGCCACACGCTGATGGTCTGCGGCGGCGAACTGAACTGTCCTTGGCCGGGGATGGGCAGCGGCGGGCCGTTGTTGACGGAGTACGTTCCCTGGAAATGGGTTGTCAGCACCACTTGGTAGTCACCGGTCTGCGTGTAGACATGGCTGGTCCGGGTCTTCTCGCCCCACCGGTCCTGCGGGAGCGGGCCGCCTGCCGACTGCTGCGGTCCAAACGTTGTCCCATCGCCGTAGTTCCACGTGTACTGGACAGGGGTCGCCACCACATGGACCTTCTGGGCCAGGATCGTGATGTCGAACTGCTGTTCTGCCGAGTCCGCGAAGAAATTCGTCTCGGCTCCGCGCAGGGTGTGGGGACTCGGCTGGGCCGTGACGGTTCCTGCGGCTACGGGAAGCTTCTGGAACTCGCTCTGAATCATCGCCGCGATGCGATCCAATATGTCCTCTGGTTTCGCATCGTAAATACAGGTGGGTCCTTCAAAGAAGCTCCAAACTGGCGGATCGAAGTCTTTGAGCGATCGGTACCAATTGACGCTACGCCCTCCATCCCCGTCCCCGCAGGCAACTTCTGGCCCTGTGCAGTTCGATCCGTCGAGTACGGGATCATTTCTGCAAAGTAGCTTGTACTTATATCGATAGGGATCACTCGGTATACCGATAGGTAGCTGCGTCCAGGCGCCCGTTTCGGGATCTTGGTTCCAGCTCCCACCAACGTTGGCTCCGCTCTCGTCCCAATCCCCTTTAATTGGCGAGTCCGAGGAAGCCGCCTGGCCGCCAACCATGGTTAGGCCGAAGCTGAGCAGAACCCAGACCGAACATGCAAATATTCTGAGGGCTACCTTGCTCATTGACTGTTTGCAAGGTGCTCGACGGTATTCGCCCGCCAGGCTCCCCCATCGTAGGAAGCCAGCATTATGTCGCCGGCTGCAGGTTTTTGCTCCGTCTTCTCATCGAGCGTCTTATCGGAGCGGTAATAGGAAAGTGGTTCTTGAAAAACCTGAATCAATACTTGATATTCACCGGGTGCGGTTTCTACGAATTTGGATTGGACTCCCTGCACAACCATCTTGCCGCCAGCCAGCCAGCGCCCTTCAGAATGCCATGCTTCCACCACTTCTTTTACTCGGTGGCATGATGCGCATGTCGTGGCGGACACAGCTTGTAGGGGTGTCACGTCGCCCGTTTCATATGCGTAGCTAAGGGTCGCGTACCAGTACTTCGCGAAAGCCTCCAACCCCTCCTTCGTCTCCGCCTTGGCCGCCTCTGGCAGCACCGGAACGGGAACGTTCTGCGCCTTGCCGCTGGCGTCGGCCGGCTTGTACGCGGCGGACGGGGTGGGCGTGGGGCTCGGCGAGGGGCTTGCCGACGCTGACGCGGACGCAGACTCCGAAGCTCCGCCAGTTCCCTGGGGATTGCCGCCCCCGTTGCACGCCGAGAGCACCAGCACCGAAGCGGCGAAAACTGCGGCGGCGGAATAGCGCCACTGCGCGAGAGCAGAAGTACGAGATGTCATGGGCAGCTATTCCCCCGATAGTTTCAAGACGTCCGAGCCGCCCGGCACCAATTCCGGACAACGATTAAAGGGTAACTGAGGTCACACTTTGCTGCTCAAAGTTATCCACAGGCAACTTTCCCGGTTTACCACTCAGGGCCACCGATGAAAAGTCATATCGCCGGAATGGCCACAGCTGCCCTTTCCCCTCAACGTCAACGCCACCCCTTTGTTGATTCCCCACAAAACCGGCAACAAAAAGCCAAACTAGCGTCAGAGAAGACCAGCCGAACCCGCAAAAGGATCCCATCAATGACGATTCAGGCAAGCCTCGCCGCAAGCGACAACACAACCTACCCAATCCTCGAAACAGCCCGCCGGCAGGTCCTGGAGGACGGCATCGGCCTGACCCAGGCGCAGCTCGAGGAAGTCCTCCGACTCCCGGACGCAGCCCTTCCCGCCGCCCTCCAACTGGCCCACGAAGTCCGGCTCAGGCACTGCGGTGAGGACGTCGAAGTCGAAGGCATCATCTCCATCAAGACCGGCGGCTGCCCCGAGGACTGCCACTTCTGCAGCCAGTCCGGCCTGTTCGACTCCCCTGTAAGAGGCGTCTGGCTCGACATCCCCGAACTCGTCAAAGCCGCCAAGGAAACCGCCGCCACCGGAGCCACCGAATTCTGCATCGTCGCCGCCGTCCGCGGCCCCGACATCAAGCTCATGAACCAGATCAAATTCGCGATCGACCGCATCAACGAAGCCGTGGACATCAACATCGCCTGCTCCCTGGGCATGCTCACCCAGCGCCAGGTGGACCAGCTCAAAGACTGGGGGGTGCACCGCTACAACCACAACCTCGAAACCGCCCGCAGCTACTTCCCCGAAGTGGTTACCACCCACAGCTACGAAGAACGCCTCGAGACCTGCAACATGGTCAAGGCCGCCGGCATGGAACTGTGCTGCGGAGCCCTGATCGGCATGGGCGAGACCCTGGAACAGCGCGCCGAACTCGCCGCCCAGCTCGCCGCCCTCGAACCCCACGAAGTCCCCCTGAACTTCCTCAACCCCCGCCCCGGCACACCGCTCGAGAACCAGGGCATCATGGACGGCAAGGACGCCCTGCGGGCCATCGCAACCTTCCGCCTCGCCATGCCCCGCACCGTGCTCCGCTACGCCGGCGGCCGCGAACTGACCCTCGGCGACCTCGGCACCCGCGAAGGACTCCTAGGCGGCATCAACGCCGTCATCGTCGGCAACTACCTCACCACCTTGGGCCGCCCCGCCACCGCGGACCTCAACCTCCTTGTCGAGCTGAACATGCCCATCAAGGAACTCCAGAAAACGCTATGACCGGAGTTTCCCAAGACTCAACCCCCGCTGCGTTTTGCGGGCACTGCGGTGAGCCGTCCGACGGCGGCGCCGGCCCGACGTCGGACGTTCACCGCCGCTGCGGCGAGCGCCTCATGCTGGAACCGCCGCGCTACTGCGCCGCCTGCCGGCGCCGCATGAAAGTCCAGGTCACCCCGACAGGCTGGACCGCTGAATGCTCCCGGCACGGCTCCACCGAAATGAGAATGCGTCCTTAAGACACTGGCCAACGCCTGCCACTGACTGAACAATGAGCACATGATGTTCACACACGCAGACGGCAATCCCATTCTCAACCTTGACGATGACCAGTCGTGGAAGCTCATCGAGGGCACCAAGCATGGTCGGCTGGTAGTGACCGTAGCCGGTGAACCGGATATCTTTCCGGTCAACTACGCCGTGAGCGACCGGAAGCTCTACCTTCGGACCGCTCCGGGAAACAAGCTTGCGGAGCTAACGATCAATGCCAAAGTCCTCTTTGAGACGGACGGCATCATGTCCGACGAGGCCTGGTCAGTGGTTCTTCGCGGAACGGCGCGGGTCCTTGACCAGTCCGCGGATATCGCGGCCGCGGAATCACTCGGATTGAAGCCCTGGGTGCCCACGCTGAAGGACTTCTACGTCGAGATCGAGCCGGTTTCGGTCAGCGGACGGCACTTCCAGTTCGGGGAACATCCGGAGCGGGAAATCTAGGATGGCGGCCGCCTAGACTTGATTCATGGCTGACCAGCTGACTCCCGAACGGCGCAGCTGGAACATGTCCAGGATCCGGGGCAAGAACACAAAGCCGGAACTGCTGGTGCGGAGCCTGTTGCATGCGAAAGGCTACCGCTACCGGTTGCACGGCAGCGCGCGCGGCGGCAAACTCCCGGGCAATCCTGATTTGGTGTTCGCGGGACGGCACAAGGTCATCTTCGTCAACGGCTGTTTCTGGCATTTCCACGACTGCAAGGCGGGGCAGCACGCGCCCAAGGCCAACGCGGAGTTCTGGGAAGCGAAGCGGACGCGCACCAGGAACCGCGACGCCGAACAGCGCCGGCTCCTCGAGGCGTCCGGTTGGAAGGTGCTCACCGTCTGGGAATGCGAGCTGAAGGACGCCTCTGCCCTTGAAGAGCAGCTGGAGCAGTTCCTGGCCTGACCGCGACCCGGCAGCTACGACACCCGACGGGACCCCAGCGCGGCTTTGAACGCTGCCGCCGATGAGTCGCTGCTGTTGATGCGCCAGTCCGTTTCCTTCTGTAGGTGGAACCAGACGAAGCCCACCACATCCGGCTGGGCTGCCAGGTAGCTCACCAGATCGGTGTTCCACTGCGCCTTGGAGCCGCCGGCCTCAGCGGATGCGGTCTCGGCGATCAGGATGGGGACGCCGGGCGCGAGTGTCCGCAGCTGGGCTATCCCGGGTGCGAAGAGGTCCTGGGGCGAAATCCAGCTGCTCCACGACGCGGAGGTACCCCAGTTGTACCCGTCGAGGGCCACGACGTCCACGTAGCTGGCGCCCGGGAACAGCCCCGCAATGTCGGTGGAGCCAAAGTACGGAACATTCGGGCTCCATACCCAGGACACATTGCTGGCGCCGGTGGACGCAACCACATCATGCACGTGCCGCCAGGCCTGCACATAGTCACCGGACTGGTTGCCGTTCACGCCCTCCGCCCACGGGTACCAGTTGCCATTCATCTCGTGCGCGAACCTCAACTGGACGGGCTGGCCCCAGGACGCCAGCGCCTGCCCCCACTGCGTAAGGTAGGCGTCAAAGTCGCCGGCCGCGATCCGGTCCAGGGCGTAGGCAGGCTGCGTGAGCCCGCTGCCCCATGCCCACGGCTCCCACGTGACCAGCGGGACGGCTCCGCGCGCCCGCACGGCATTCATCTCGGTGATGGGCGGAGCCTGCAGGAAGTCCTTGTAGAACAGCACGCTTGACGGGCTTTCCCCCGCAAGCTGTGAGACTTCATCCAGTTCGGCACCGGCCAGCGGGCCGCCCGCCGTTGCCACCCCGAAGCGGAGCGCAGCCGTGCTGACGGGAGGGATGGCGGGAGCGGAGGAAGTGACGGTGAAAACGGATGAGGCTTTGATGGAGGACGTCTTCGCTGTGATGGTCAGCGGTCCAGGAGCCGCAACCGGGATGGTGATGGACGTGCTGAAGGCACCGGAGGCCGCCGTTTTGAAGGAAAAAGTGGCGGACCCGACTATGACGGTGCCCGTTGTGGAAACCTTGAATCCCGTTCCGCTGACGGTCACCGCCGAACCTGCCGGGCCGGTGTTCGGGTTGAGGTAGACCTGGGCTGCCGCGGCCGCCGCAGCCGGCGCCGCCTGGACGGGCTGGACGGCCGCCACGGCCAGGCCTACCCCCACCACCAGGGCAGCAACAACAGTCCTAACGATCCTGAACACAGCGGTCCCCGCAATCGGCTGGTGGCCCGGACAGCCACAGGTCAGTTCGGTGCCGGCAGACACTTGTCCCGATCCTAAAGCTCAACCGGCCCACTCTGATCAAGATTGGCGCAAATTTTTCCGGAAAGCGTATTCCATGCGCGGGCGAGCCCTACTGTAAAAGAGGCAAGGATGTGTCCGCACCCGTTATCCCGGTTGTGCAGGGCCAAGGGAAGGGGTGTCCAATGGATGGACAGGATGGCGCCAGCCACCCGTACGTCGACCCCTCCGTGCTGGAGACCCTTCGCTGTGAACTCGAGCCCGACGCCGAGTACTGCGCCGTGTTCGTCAACAGTTACATCCAGCAGCTGCCGAGACGGCTCGATAAGCTTCGCCACGCCGTGGAGGCCATGGACCTGGATGCCGCCATGGACGCCGTCCTGAGCGTCAAGACCTCCAGCATGATGGTGGGTGCGGCGTACCTGGGACGGCTCGCGGATGAGCTCGAAACAATCCTGAGGCATTTGGAGTCGCACCCGGAAACCGTGGCTGAACAGCCGCCCAGGCTTCAACTGGCGCTTCTGGAAAGCATGGACGCGTGCACCGACCAGACCGTGGCCGGCCTCTCGGCAGCCGCCGCGGCCTAGGATGTAGCCGGCCACCTAGACCTCCGACAGCCAGCGGCCGGGCCCCACCCCGGGATCAGCGTTCAGCAGGAGCCAACCGGTAGCCGACACCGCGGACCGTCTGCAGCCAGCGCGGGTTCTGCGGGCTATCGCCGAGTTTCTTGCGGAGGTTTCCCATGTGCACCTCGACGGAACGCTCATCGGCTTCCGAAATGTAGCCTCCGACGTCGTAGGGTTCGTCCCGAAGCCGTCTCACCAGTTCCGATTTGGTCCGCACCATCCGGCCCGCTTCCAGGAGGGCGTGCAGCAGGTCGAACTCGGTTCGCGTCAGGTGCAATTCACGCCCGTCCACGCTCACGGTGCGCGCGTCGTAGCTGAACTCAAGGCCGTTGTGCGTCAGCGTCCGGCCCGTGCCGGCAGCGACGGCGGGGGCCTTGCCCCCGGCGGCGGCGTCCGACGTCGAACGCGGACGCCGCATCATGGCGGCAACCCGTGCGCGCAGTTCGCGGGGACGGAAGGGCTTGGTCAGGTAGTCGTCCGCCCCGGATTCCAGGCCGATGAGGGTATCCAGTTCCTCAGCTCGGGCGGTCAGCATCACGATGTAAGCGTCGGAGAATTCCCTGATCTGGCGGGCCACTTCGAAGCCGTCGATGTCCGGGAGGCCCAGGTCAAGGGTGATGACGGCGGGATTGAGGTCCTTGGCTGCGATCACTCCTGCCGCCCCGCTGCTGGCCACTTGGACATCGAATCCGGCCTGGACGAGCACCACCCGGACCAGTTCACGGATATCGTGATCGTCCTCGATTACCAGACCCACACGTGATTCACTCATCGCAGCCCCCTCAGTCCGCTCGATACCGTCAGAAGTATAGCGCTCGGCGGATATCGTGGGAGGTATGCGCCCAGTAAACCGCACGTCTTTAATTACCCTGCCATGAGCCGCAACGTCACGTGGGACCTTGCATCCGGCCGGATACTCTTCTTCCGCCGGCCATTCCACGAGTACTCGCTGCGGGGGCGTGTCACCCTCAGCCAGATGCCGTTGTCCATCACTGCAGGGCTCACCGCCGTGCTGATGCTGCTGTTCTTCCCCGGGACGCTGGGTAATCCCCTGTTCGTCGCGTTCTTGGCCTCGCAGGTAGTGATCCTGGGCTTGTGCTACCTCATGCCATGGGAACGGCTTCCGTTCGGGAGCTTCCTGGTGATTCCCGTCCTTGACTTCGTCTCCATCGCCCTGGGAAGGGAGGGCGGGCAGGAGGGCCTGACCGGGATCAGCCTGCTGGCCGTCTTCCCCGTCATCTGGCTCTGCGCGTCGGGGCTGTATCCCCGGGCTTCCCTGCTGGTTTCCTTCCTCGCACCCCTGGGCATCATCTGGGTGCCCCTCTTCCTCCGCGGCGACATCAGCGGCCAGGATTTGGCGCGGACCCTGCTGCTCCCGATGATGATGCTGGGGATCGGCGTATCGGTGAGCGTGCTGACGCTCAGCATGGTCCGCCAGCAACGGGACCTGGAAGAAAAGGACGCTCAACTGCGGCTCACATTGAAAGAGAGCAAAAGGCAGGAAGGCCTGCTGAATTCCGTGCTGGAAACCGTCCATCTGGGCGTCCTGGCAGTGGACGCAGACGGTCACGACGTCCTGATGAACCGGAAGCAACGGGAGAACCACCGGCTCGCCACGCCTCCGGGAAACGACGATCCGAATGAATCACAGCTCCTGGTGTTCCAGCCTGACCGGACCACCAAGGTACCGGTCGAAGAACGGCCGGTCCGCCGTGCCGTGCTGGGCGAAAGCTTCACGGACAACCTGGTGTGGCTTGGCAGCGGAAGCGCACAGCGCGCCATCACCACCAGCGCCCGCGCGATGCGGGACCAGGACGGCGCCTTCGCCGGCTCGGTGATCGTGTTCAGCGACGTCACCGACCTGGTCAACGCCCTGGCTGCCAAGGACGACTTCGTAGCCAACGTGTCCCACGAGTTCCGGACGCCGCTGACCTCAATCCTCGGCTATGCGGAACTGCTGCTGGACGACCGTGACGGAGTGCCCGAATCCCATCGTGAACCCCTCCTGATCATCCGCCGCAATTCGGAGCGGCTGCTGGGGCTGGTGTCGGATCTGCTGGCCAGCCGGAGCGGGCAGCTCATCGTCAGCCCGCAGGCGGTGAATGTGGCCGAACTCGTGCGCGCCAGCATCAGTGCCGCGCTCCCCCGCGCAGCCGCCGCGAAGGTGCGGCTCCGGGCGGATGTTCCCGAACGGCTGGAGGCCCACGTGGATTCCGGGCGCATGTCGCAGGTACTGGACAACCTCGTGTCCAACGCCATCAAGTACTCGCCCGACGGCGGAGACGTGTTGGTGTCACTGGACTCTGAGGGGCAGGACGTGGTGTGCGAGGTACGCGATACAGGCATGGGCATGAGCGACAAGGACCAGGCGGAAGTGTTTACGAAGTTCTTCCGGACCGGCAATGTGCGGAACACATCCATCCCGGGCGTGGGGCTTGGCCTGTCCATCTCCAAAGCCATCGTTGAAGCGCACGGCGGGAGCATCCACCTTCGCAGCGCGCTGGGCGAAGGCACCACCTTCACCGTCAGGGTGCCGGCCTAGGTTCCGGCCGGTGGCCCGCCGGCCCGCCGTCGGTTTGCGGGCGCCGTCGGCCCCCGCCGTCAGGTTTGCGGCCGGTACTGCTCAATCAATGTCCGCGCCATCGCCTGCGCACGCTTGGCGGCGTCCGCATCGCCCTCAGCCGCGGAGATGATGGACCCCTTCATGAGGATGTGCCACGACCGGGAGAAATCCTCGGTGTCCCTGAGCCCCGCTTCCTCGGCGAGCTGCTGGACGTGGCCGCGGATCCGGGCAAGGTAGTCGATGCTTGCCCGCCCCAGCGGATGGTTGGCGCCCATTTCCAACAGAATGTTGATGAAGGAGCACGCCTCAAAGTCGTCGCGCCGGAACCAGTCACCAAACACATCGAAGATGGCCAGCAGCTGCTCCGCGGGTGTTCCTCCGCGGCGGCGCGCGTCAGCGACGATCAGGTCTACCGTCCACTGGCGGTCGCGCTGTTCAAGGAAGGCAAGCACCAGTTCGTCCTTGGATGAAAAGTGCCGGTAGAACGTTGCCTTGGCCACACCCGCGCGGCTGATCAGCTCGTTGACGCCCACGTCCCGGATCCCGCGGCGGGCGAAGAGCTCGTAGGCCGTATCAACGATCCGCTGCCTCGCGTCGGCGCCACTGATGGCAGCCTCGCCCTCCGGGGCGGGCATAACCGGGGCAGCCACTACCACTGCGTGCTCTTCCACTGCAGCCTCTACCGCTGCGTTATCTGGCGTGGGATTCATTACAAATAGTCTAGCGCAGAGGGGAGACAGACTTGTCTGTCTGAGATAAAATTCTCTACATTCCGGTCGGTCGAATTCCCAGGCGTTTGAGCCAGAGCGCTTGTGCCACAGGAAGGTAAGAGATGCCGAAGAAATTGTTGTCAACCGTTGAACCCCATCAGGGCATTTCACGGCAGGCGCGGTCCGGGATCCATGCCGTTGGGGGGCCCGCACGCGGGCGCGTGAATCTTGAGCCGATTCGTCACCAGTCGTGGGAAATCATCAATGCAATCCTGATGGACACCGATCCGGAAGGGTCCGAAATCCGCAATCAGCTGCGCCGTTGCCTTGACAGGAACCAAGGCAACCCTGAGAGGGCTTTGCTCATGCACCTCATGTCAATGCCGGGCCGCTCCGAGCCCGTCATCGTTGATTAAGTCCTGCCTGCCGCACCACTTCGCCCCAGGACTGCTGTGCAAGGTCGGCAACAGCTGCCAGGATGTCCGCCGGCGGCAGGGACAGATCAAGCGGGTACTCCACCACGTCGATGTCAGTGTTCAGGATGCGGCGGAGCTTCATTTCCCCCGCGCCTGCGTACACAAGCCAGGCGGTGGGGACACGTAGGGCCGTGCAGTAAGCCAGCATCTGGAAATGGTCTGCGGACAGGGACGCGCCCTGGTCCGTGGCCGCCCGGTATTTCGTGTCGTAGACCACCACCGGGCGCCCGCCGAGCAGGTGCACCGCGTCCGGATTCACCGTCAGCCGGTCGGAGTCGCGCACGGCCTCGTTCAGCAGTGCGTTGTACTGCAGCCGCATCTCCCCGGGATGGGCGGCCATGGCTTCGCGGAGGGCGGTTCCCACAAAATCCTCGAACACCTGCCCCATGTCTACCACGAACGACGCCGTCTGTTGCTTTCCGTCGCCCGCCTCGGCTGAGGCGTTGCGCAGGATCACCTCGGAGAGGCGGAGCACTGCGTGGTACCGGGTGTTCATCCGGGTGGCCTGCCACGACGGCAGCGGCGCCCCGGACTGGAGGCGCGTGACGGCGTCGAGCTTTCCCTTCAGCTGCCGCAGGCGGCTCTGGACGTCGGGCCGCACTCGCGGAACCTGGGCCATGCGTTCCAGGGCGGCCCGGAGGATGCGGTTCTCTGCGATGTCTTCGGTGAATTCGTCGTAGGAAACTTCCAGCGGCACCAGCATTCCGGGCCGGCGCGAGATCTGGTCCGAAATCCGGATCCTGCCCTTCACCGTACGCAGCGATTCGTCGACGGTGAGGTATCCCTGCAGAACGCCGCGGCTCAGCGCGCGGTCCGCCAGCTGTGCCAGGGATTCCGCCAGCGCACTCCACAGGTCCGAGTCTTCGACGGCGGCCACGGGATCGTCCCGGAAACCTTGGTTCCCCGCATAACTGAGGAGGAACAGCAGCCGGTTAAGGCCGAGCCGGTCCTTGGGCCGCACTTCCAGCTGCACCGTGGGTGTCCGCACCGACCCCACCATGCCCACCGGTTCGATCCTGAACAGGCCCATGCCCATGGGCGACGCCTTGGCCAGGCCGCTGGCGTTCACAAACGCCGCACTTGCAGCGTCCAGCTTGTCCACCACGCCGCCGGACAGCTCGTCCAGGACGATGTGGCGCACAGCCTTGCCGGCACTGGAAGGCTGCCGCGCCGGCCGCGGCGGCACGACCACCGGCGTTGTTCCCTTGCCGGGGAGCAGCCCGTTAGCGGGACGCAAGGCGCCCCAGCAGCTGCTCAAGCCCGAAGCGCTCCTGGAGCTGTGCCCGGTTCAGCTGGCCGTGGTAGTGCTCCTCCAGGAGCGGCATGAGCTCGTATTTCCAGATCCGGCGCAGGCCGGAGGGAGTCTGGGCTGCCTTTTTCATGAAGTAGGACGGCCCGATCATGAGGTCGCGGTCCCACTCGTCAATCGCATCATTGAGGGCGTCGAGGAGGAGGGCCGGGGTGGTGTCCAGGTTCCGGGCCTGCAGGAAGCGGAGCAGGGAGCCCTTCACCGGTTCCGTCTTGGGGTGCAGCTCGATGAACGAGAACCGCCTGCGGATGGCAGCGTCCATCATGGCGATGGAGCGGTCTGCGGTGTTCATGGTGCCGATGATGTACAGGTTGTCCGGGAGCGTGAACGGCTCGTTCGGGCTGTACTGCAGGTAAATGCGGTCGTCACGGTATTCCAGCAGGAAGTACAGCTCTCCGAATACCTTGGCCAGATTGGCGCGGTTCATCTCATCGATGATCAGGAAGTAGGGCTTGTTTTCGTTTCCGGGCTTGGCAGCCTCTTCCGCGAGGCGGCGCAGCGGTCCGGCCACGAGCTTGAAGGACACCTGCCCCTCGTCGGTCTTGTCCGGCCGGAAGCCTTCGAAGAAGTCCTCATAGGCGTACGACGGGTGGAACTGCACCAGCTTGACGCGTTCGTCGGTGCTGTCCCCGGCAAGCTCGGCCGCCAGGTGCTTGGCGAGGTAGGTTTTGCCGGTTCCGGGCGGACCGTAGAGCACCAGCTGCCGGTTCTCCTCCAGGAGTTCGGCGATTTCCTGCAGCGGTTCGAGGTCCATGTGCAGGGACGCGGCGAACTCTTCCGTCAGCGGACGGAACCCCTCCGGAACCGGTTCGACGACGGCGGCCGGCGTGGCGGCGTCGTCGTCCTCCGCCTCCGCTTCGGCGGGCAGCAGCGCCTGCAGCGCCTGCACCACCCGGGTGACGTCCACGATGACCCCCGGCGTGGCCAGCTGGCGCTGGACGTGGCGGGGAAGGTCGGCCATGTTGTGTGCTTCGTCGAACCAGCGGACCTTGCGGCGCATCCGGCGGTTGTCCTCGTTGTGCTCCGGTTCGCCCAGGACCCCGCCCAGGCGGACGGTGCCGGCGTGCTGGTACAGGACCAGGTCGCCCGGCTTCATCACCGTCAGGAACGCAAAAACGGCTGTCTTGTTGTCCTCACGCTCCACATAGCCCAGGTGCTTGTAGTCCTCGTCCACGGCGTGCTGTACGACGCCCGCCGTGACTCCGGGGTCCAGGAGCCGCAGATGTTCGACGTCGAGCGTCACCTTCTCCTCGCCGTGCCACGCCGCAAGGAGGTCCTTCACGTCATGGTGCGTGCGCAGGAGCCAGGCGCGGCGGCCCGGATCCCCCACCTTGCGCCACTGGCTCACCAGCTGGCGGGCGTACCAGTCGATGCGCTGGCCCGCCTGCTTGTCCAGGTAGAGCCGGATCCGGTGGATGTCAGCGGTGATTTCCGCTTCGCTGTCACCCTTGGCGCCGCCCACCAACGACGCGAAGGCATCCCGGATTTCCTGCCGCTCCACGTCGGCCACCACCGGTTCGAAGTAGCTGGGCCACGCAAGGTACTCGAGGCTGCGCCGGATCGCCGGCTGGTCATCCGGCGTCCCGGACGCGAGCTGATGGAAGGCGAGCGGATCCTTCAACGCCTTGGTCATGGCATTCGTGGACTGTTGGTCCACGTGCTGCACGAAGCGGCACAGCCACTTCAGGTGGTCCCAGATCGTCCAGTTGAATTCGGCAGTCCGGTCGCGGATGACGCCGTGGTCCGTCATGCCTTCGTAGAGCTCGTCCGGAAGTTCCAGCGGCGGCTCCAGCCAGGAGGCCGCCTCAGCCACCCGGGCACGCTTGACTTTCAGTGACTTGACCTCGTGTGCCAGCGGCAGCGACTGGAGGAACAATAGCTCAACGGCCAGCTGCTTGGCGGCGCGGGAAGCGTCCGACAGGTTTTGCCGGAGGTTGGTCATCATGGGCGCCTTGGAATCGGCCACACCCCGTTCCAGCCGCTCAAGGAGTTCCGAGGCTGCCGCGGTGGTCCACGTCTGGGTCCGTCCGTCCAGCGCCGACGGCTTGCCCTGCAGGCCGGCCCCGAGGACAAACCACGCCGCGTCCTCGATCTCCTTGGAGATACCGGGGGCGCGGGTCATGGCAGGCTTCGCGGTGGGGGTCATGCGTTCAAATTTACAGGGTTAACCTGAGCGGCAGCACCACGGGACACCACAGGTTACTGCCTGGTAGCTCTTTAGGCATTATGTATGTTTACTTGGCAGCCACCGTGGCTTTCGGCCCTATGAACCCGGGAGCGCCGGCCATAGGCTGGCGGCACCAAAGGAGCGTGCCATGACTTTCCAAGACGTCACCCAGAAGATGTTTACAGCCATACGGCGCACCGGGCTCAGCCGAGGACCGGACAGGTGGCTCGGCGGCGTGTGCGGCGGAATAGCAGCCAAGCTTGGCGTGGACCCCAATGCAGCGAGGATCGTGTTCCTGGTTCTGGCCCTGGTGCCGGGCCCGGCCCTCACCTTCTACATCTGGGCCTGGATCCTCCTGCCGGACAGCACCACAGGCCGCATCTACCTCGAATCCTGGCTGAGTAACGACTCCGTCACCTGAGCCGCGACGTGACGCAGGCAGATCCGGCGCGGACGGGCACTGAACATGCTGGCGCCCCGCCCCGCAGTTACGGCCCGCTGACCGGACTCAGTTCCCGCGAGGTGCAGTCACGGACGGAAGCGGGATACACCAACGAGTCTTCCACGCGACCGTCGCGGACGCTCTGGCATATCTTCAGGGCAAATGTCCTGACACTTTTTAACGGAATCATTGCCGCATGTTTCCTGATCATGCTGCTGCTCAACGAGTGGAAGGATGCGCTCTTCGGCTTCTCGGCCACCGCGAACGCCTTCATCGGAATCGTCCAGGAGTACAGGGCCAAACGGGCCCTGGACCGGCTGGCCGTCCTCACGGCGCCGCGTGCCCGGGTGGTCCGCGACGGGGCAGTCACGGACATCCCGTTCGCTGCAGTGGTGCGGGACGACGTGCTGCTGCTCCGCGCGGGCGATCAGGTGGTGGCCGACGCCGTGGTGCTCAGCGCAGAGGGCCTGGAGTTGGATGAGTCCCTCCTGACCGGCGAATCCAAGCCGGTTGACAAGGCCGCCGACGCTGAAATCCTCTCCGGGTCAAGCGTGGTGGCAGGCTCCGGCACGGCACACGTCGTGAGGGTGGGCGACGATTCCTTCGCGGGCCGCCTGACCGCCGAAGCCCGGCGCTTTTCGCTGGTCAACTCTGAGATCCGCAGCAGCCTGAACCGTGTGCTCCGATGGATCGCCTGGGCGCTGCTGCCCATCATGGCGGTGGTGGCCAATGGTCAGATCCAAGCCGCCGGCGGCTGGGATCCGGCCTTTGCCAGCGGCACGTGGCGGGAGGCGCTGGTGGGCGCGGTGGCCAGCGTCACCGCCATGATTCCGCTGGGCCTCGTTCTGATGACCAGCCTGGCGTTCGCCATGGGGGCCGTCCGGTTGAGCCGGAACATGGTCCTGATCCAGGAACTGCCTGCCGTGGAGGTCCTGGCCAGGGTGGACATACTCTGCATTGATAAGACCGGAACCCTCACCGAGGGAGGCATGAGCTTCGATGCCCTGCACCCGGTGGGAGCGGCGTTGCCTGACGGTCTGGAACTGGCCCTGGGCAGGCTGGCCGCCACCGGAGGCAATGCCACCGCCGGCAGCCTCGCCGTGGTGTTTGGCGATGACGGCAGGCTTCGGCCACTGGTGTCGGTGCCCTTCTCGTCAGCCCGCAAATGGAGCGCCCTGAGCCTTGGCCGCGGCACTCCGGCACCGGGGACCTGGGTCCTTGGCGCTCCGGAGCTGGTGCTGGATGCAGGGGCACCGGGTAACAGCGAGGCGCTGGAACAGGCTGCCGAGCTGGCGGCGAGCGGACTGCGGACCCTGCTCCTCGCCCACCGCGCCGCCGCACTCACGCCCCAGGAAGCGGGGCAGGACAGCCCTCCGCGGTCTGTGACGGCTGCGGCGCTGCTGACCCTCCGCGAAACCGTTCGGCCGCACGCCGCAGAGACCCTGGCCTACTTCCGGCGGCAGGGTGTCCAGGTGAAGGTTTTCTCCGGCGACGATCCTCGGACCGTGGAGTCCGTTGCCCGGGACGTGGGCCTCGCGGCGGACGGTTACGATGCGCGAACGCTCCCCGCGGACCCCGCTGCCCTGGCCGGCGTCTTGGCGGAACACCACGTCTTTGGCCGCGTCACGCCCGCCCAGAAGCAGGCCATGGTCAAAGCATTGCAGGATCAGGGCCATGTTGTGGCCATGACCGGGGACGGCGTGAACGACACCCTGGCGTTGAAGGCAGCGGACATCGGGATCGCCATGAACACAGCCGCTGCCGCCACGAAGGCAGTATCACGGCTGGTGCTGCTGGACGGCAGTTTCTCCCGGCTGCCGGAGATCGTGGCGGAGGGCAGGCGGGTCATTGCGAACACCGAGACGGTAGCGATGATCTTCCTGACAAAAACGGCCTACGCCGTGTTGCTGTCCGTAGTGTTCGGAGCGCTGCTGTGGGGCTTCCCGTTCCTGCCGCGCCAGATGTCCATCACCGATGCCCTCACCATTGGGATCCCGGCGTTCTTCCTGGCCTTAATGCCCAACGCCGGACGCTACGTGCCCGGGTTCCTGAGGCGTTCACTGGCATTTTCCGTTCCGGCGGGGCTGGTTGTTGCCGCAGCAGTGCTGGCGGTGAATGTCGTTGCCGCCCTGACCGGGGCGGCCCCGGACGTCACCCGGACGGGCTCGGTGCTTGCCCTTTCGGTGATTGCCCTGTGGGTGCTGGCAGTGCGGTCACGGCCGCTAAACGCCTGGCGGCTCTTGGTCATTGCCGCCATGTTCACTGGACTGGCGGGGCTGCTGACCCTGCAGGCCGCCACCGACTTCTTCGAGTTGCCTGCCCTGCCGCCGGACCTGCTGGCCGCGTCCCTCGGCGTGGGAGCCGCCGGGAGCGCCGTCATAGAAGTCCTGGGCCGGTGGCACCGGCGCCGGTACAGCCGGCAGAGCTAGCGGGCAGTTGCCGCCGAGCGCCGGGGCAGGTTCTTCCGCCCGAACGCGAAATAGCTTCCCGGACCCACAAAGTTGATCAGCGTGACCATGCGCCACAACGCCTTGCTGCCGCGGATCTGTTCTGCCGGCCGCTTGGAAATGTCACGCTGGGCCGCAATCAGGAGTGAAAGCTGCACCGCCCCCACAATGACGGTCCCGACGCGTGCCAGCGGCGGCAGGTCCTTCCAAGACTTCTTCTTTTTCCTGGTGTCCTTCTTCGTGGCCATGGCCGGTGCTCCTTGCTTCCGTTGGTTGGTGCTTCGTGCTGGCGGTCACCTAGTGACGATCATAGGGACGCAGCCCGCCCCGGGGTAGGGGCTTTGGGCTCAGGCCGTGAACGGGGCCATCCGCTCCTTCTGCTCCGGAGTCAGGCGGAGCACCCTGCCGGTGCCCTCATCCACGAAGGCCAGGTGGGTGGTGGCCTTGACGCAGTCCTCCCGGGTCACCGGGTCCTGCAGCAGGTAGTGGATGTCGAAGCTGGCGCCTTTGACGGCGCCGATCCACAGCTGGACCACTGCCGGAACATTCCGGTATTCGAGCGTCCTGACATAGCGGATTTTGTGCTCCACCACCAAGGCCATGGTGCCCTCTTCGACGTCGTTGAAAAGGGATACCTGCGGTTCGACGCCAGGCAGTCCGGCGCCGCGGGGAGGTCCAAAGGCCGCGATGCGGGCTTCCTCCAAAATCCGCACCACCTGGACGTTGTTGACATGGCCGTAAGCGTCCATGTCTCCCCAGCGCATCGGTACGAGGACCTCGATGCGCCGGGCGGCCGACGGGGCGGCGCTCAACTGTGCACCGCCGTCACGTTATCCGCGGAATTCTCCACGGCCGCGTCAGCGTCTTCGCCCGCGAACTGGGACATGTAGAGGCGGTGGTAGGCGCCCTTGAGTTCCAGGAGGGCGTGGTGGCTGCCTTGTTCAACGATCCGTCCGGCTTCCATCACCAGAATGGTGTCGGCGTCGCGGATGGTGGACAACCTGTGCGCAATCACAAAGCTGGTGCGGTCCGTCCGGAGGGCAGCCATGGCTTTCTGGACCAGGACTTCCGTGCGGGTGTCCACGGAGCTTGTTGCCTCATCCAGGATGAGCAGGGACGGGTTGGCCACAAAGGCCCGTGCGATGGTGATGAGCTGCTTCTCGCCCGCGCTGACGTTGTTGCCTTCCTCATCGATGACCGTGTCGTAACCGTCAGGCAGCGCCCGGACGAACCGGTCGACGAACGTTGCCCGTGCCGCTTCCATGACCTGGTCCTCGGTGGCGTTGAGGTTGCCGTACTTGATGTTGTCGTAGATGCTGCCGCCGAACAGCCACGCATCCTGCAGGACCATGCCCACCTTGGCACGCAGTTCAGAGCGGCTCAGGTGGGTGATGTCCACACCGTCCAGGGTGATGCTTCCCGAATTCAGCTCGTAGAACCGCATCACCAGGTTGACCAGGGTGGTCTTGCCTGCTCCGGTGGGGCCGACGATTGCCACGGTGTGGCCCGGCTCGGCGGTGAAGGACAGGTCTTCGATCAGGGGTTTGTCCTCGGAGTAGCTGAAGGTGACGTGCTTGAACTCGACATGCCCGTCTGTCTTGGCAGGCAGGTGCTCGGTGGCAGTCTCGGCATCCTGCTCCTCGGCATCCAGGAACTCGAACACCCGCTCAGCCGAGGCAACGCCGGACTGCAGCATGTTGGCCATGCCGGCCATCTGTCCCAGCGGCTGCGTGAACTCGCGGGAATACTGGATGAAAGCGGTGGCGTCGCCCAGGCTCATGCCGCCGGACGCCACCCGCAGGCCGCCCACCACCGCGATGCCCACGTAGCTCAGGTAGGAGACGAACTGCATGACGGGCATGATCATGCCGGAGACGAACTGGGCCCCGAAGCTGGCCTTGTACAGGGCTTCGTTCCGTTCGTCGAAGCGTTCCAGGATGTCAGCGTCGCGGCCGAAGACACGCACCAGGTCGTGGCCGGAGAAGGATTCCTCGATCTGGCCGTTGAGCTGGCCGGTGTTCTTCCATTGCGCTGCGAACAGCTTCTGGCTGCGCGAGCCGATGATGCCGGCGGCCACGCCGGACAGCGGGAGTGCGACCAGGGCGATGAGGGCCAGCTGCCACGACACGATGAACATCATGATGACGATGCCGATGACCGTCAGCGCCGAACTGACCAGTTGCGCGAAGGCCTGCTGCAGCGCCTGCTGGATGTTGTCGACGTCGTTGGTGACGCGGGAGAGGGTGTCGCCGCGCTGGCGCGTGTCGAAGTAGTTCAGCGGGAGGCGGTTGAGCTTTTTCTCGGTGTCGTCACGCAGTTTGCGGACCACGCGCATCACGAGCACGTTCAGGACGTAGCCCTGCAGCCAGGTGAAGATGTTCGCCACGAAGTACATCACCAGCACCACGCTGATCAGGAACGACAGTTTCTGGAAGTCGATGCCCGAACCCGGGACGAGTTCCATTTTGGCGACCATGTCTGCAAAGTTGTTTTCGCCCTGGGCGCGCAGCCCGTCCACGAACTGGTCTTTGCTCACCCCCGCGGGCAGTTGCTTTCCCACGACGCCCCCGAAGATGACATCCATGGCCTGTCCCAGGATTTTGGGAGCCACGACGTTGAGGACGACGGCCACCGTCACCATGGCGAGCACCACGGCGATGCCGGCGGACTCGGGTTTCAGCAGGCCCATCAGGCGCTTGGCGGACGGCCAGAAATGCTCCGCCTTCTTCGCAGGCGTACCGCCGAACATGTCGCCGTCGGCCTCGGTGGGCTTGTACTCCTCTTCGTAGAAGTCGTCATCGTCCGGGGGAACGGTTTCCTGGCCGGCGGCGGGTTTCTGGTCGGTGCTCATGCCACTTCCTCCGCGGTCAGCTGGGACTCGACGATTTCCTGGTAGGTGGTGGAACTGTGCAGCAGTTCCTCGTGCGTTCCCCGGTCCACGATCCGGCCGTTGTCCAGCACCAGGATCTGGTCGGCGCCGGCGATGGTGGACACCCGCTGGCCCACAATGATCACCGTGGCGTCCGCCGTTTTTGCCTTGAGTGCGCGGCGGAGCCGGGCGTCGGTGGCGACGTCCAGCGCCGAGAAGGAGTCATCGAACAGGTACACCTTGGGCTTGGTGACCAGGGCCCGGGCGATGCACAGGCGCTGGCGCTGGCCGCCCGAGACGTTGGTGCCGCCCTGGGCGATCCGGGAACCGAGTCCGTTCTTCTTCTCCCGGACAAAGTCAGCGGCCTGGGCCACCGTGAGGGCGTCCCACAGTTCCTGGTCTGTGGCCTCCGTCTTGCCAAAGCGCAGGTTGTGCTCGATGGTCCCGGAGAAGAGGTAGGGCCGCTGCGGCACCATGGCGACACGGCCGGTGATTTCGGACCGGTCAAGGTTGGTGACCGGGACGCCGTCGAGCAGTACCTCGCCGGACGCGACGTCGTAAAGCCGCGGCAGCAGCGACAGCAGGCTGGTCTTGCCGGCACCGGTTGAACCGACGATGGCCACGGTCTGGCCGGGCTCGGCCGTGAAGCTGATGCCGCTCAGGACAGGCTCTTCCGCTCCGGGATAGGCGAACGACACGTTGCGGTACTCCACGCGGCCGGTGCGGTGGGCGGGCGCCACCGGCGCCGCCGGTTCATGGATGGAGGGCTCGACGTCGAGCACTTCACCGATGCGGTCCGCACAGACGGAGGCGCGCGGAATCATCATGGCCATAAACGTTCCCATCATCACCGCCATGAGGATCTGCAGGAGGTATTGCAGGAAGGCCGTCAGGGAGCCGACCTGCATCTCTCCCGCCTCCACGCGCTGGCCGCCGAACCACAGGACGGCTGCAGTGGAGACATGCAGGATCATGCCGATGGCCGGGAACATCAGGACGAACAGGGCGCCGATCTTCAGGGAGACGTCCGTGAGTTCGCGGTTGGCCTCGCCAAAACGCTCCGATTCGTGCGGTTCCCGGACAAAGGCGCGGACCACGCGGATGCCGATGATCTGCTCGCGGAGAATGCCGTTGATACGGTCGATTTTCGTCTGCATCGAGCGGAAGAGCGGCATCAGGCGGACCACGAGGTATCCGACGACGGCCACAAGCACCGGAACGGACACCCACACCAGCCAGGACAGGCTCAGGTCCTCGCGCAGCGCCATGAAGATGCCGCCGATGCACATGATGGGTGTTGCCACCATGAAGTTCAGGCCCATCAGCACGAGCATCTGCACCTGCTGGACATCGTTGGTGCCGCGCGTGATCAGGGTTGGGGCGCCGAAGATGTTGACATCCTTGGCCGAAAAGCTCGTGACTTTGCGGAAGACCCCGCGCCGAAGGTCGCGGCCGAAGGCCATGGCGGCTTTGGAACCGAAGTACACGCCGGCAATGGCGGTGGCCACCTGGATCAGCGCAACCCCGAGCATGAGGCCGCCTGTCCTCCAGATGTAGTCCGTGTCCCCTCGGGACACTCCCTCATCAATGATCTGGGCGTTCAGGCTTGGTAGGTAGAGGGCCGCAATGGTGGAAGCCAGCTGGAAAAGAATGACTGCCGCGATATACGGCAAATACGGCTTCGAGTAGCGCCGTATCAAAGTGACAAGCATGCCCGGGGGTCCTTTGGGAGGTGCGATGTGAGTGCAAGAAAGTAATACCAGCGAGGGCCGACACTCTTAGCTTTCCCACTCTACGAAATCTGTTGCCTCAGCGAAACAACGCCCGGTGAATATCATCCTAAGGGCGTAGCGACTCAGGGTGGCTATAGCTTCCCACGTGCACCCTGTTACAGGTGGAACGGGTGTTAGCCGGCGACCCCCTGCGGAGCAACCTGTGAAAAACGAGTGGCGAGTCAAGTATCGGTTACTCGCGACCGCCCCCGTGCCTGGGGATTAGCGTGAAGTGGTCAGTCAATGACAACTCTGCAGGAGAGTCGCAGGTGATCTGGGCATCCGCGACCATCGGTCAGCTCCCCCGTGGGCCCCGCTCCCGCAGTCTGGTCAGTCCACAATGATCCAGGAGAATCCCATGAAGAGAATCCTCGCAACTGCCGGGATCGCCGGCATTGCGTTAGTAGGCGTCACGGCCCCGGCGAATGCCGGCGACAAAGACAACAACAACGGTGCAAACGGCGACAACAAAGTCAGCATCTGCCACGCCACCGGCTCGGAAACAAACCCCTACGTCCACATCACGGTCAACGAAAACGCGCTCAACGGAAGCGGCCATGCCTCGCATGAGGGTGACATGATTCCGGCACCGGCGGCCGGCTGCCCAGGCGGCGGCCACGGCGGCGGCGGGGGCGGGGGCAAAGATGATGACCATGGCCCGGACAAGATCACGATCTGCCATGCCACGGGATCTGAGAAGAATCCCTACGTCGTCATCACCATTCCGGAGAAGGCCTGGTGGCACGGCCACAAGGACGGCCACAACGGCCGCGCCGACATCTATCCGGTCCCGGCCGGTGGTTGCGTCGCTGAAGAAGAGGAAGAAGAGGAAAAGCCGCCGGTTGTCGTCCCGCCGGTTGTCGTCCCGCCCGTTGTGACGCCGCCAGTCGTGACACCGCCTGCAGTCACCCC
Source organism: Arthrobacter sp. B10-11 (assembly GCF_033142195.1). NCBI lineage: Bacteria > Bacillati > Actinomycetota > Actinomycetes > Micrococcales > Micrococcaceae > Arthrobacter > Arthrobacter sp. B10-11. The sequence goes on along the minus strand of NZ_JAWMTH010000006.1, from coordinate 131,471 downwards.
GCCGGCACCCGTCGGAGCGGCGGCAGCACCCGTGGGAGCCGCAGCGGCACCCGTCGGAGCGGCGGCAGCAGTAGTACCGGTGGTCAACCGGGGGTTCAACGCCCAGACGGCGGCCGGCAGCCAGCCTGACGGCATGCCGGCCTGGTTCGGTGGCCTGGCAGCACTCCTGGGGGCAACGGGGCTGATTGCCCTGAGGCAGCGGGGACGCCTGCAGGTGCCCGGGTCCAAGTAAGGCCGATCCTGCGGTGAGGACGGGCATCCGCCGCCACGGCGCGATGCCCGTCCACACCACACTCCACGGAGGAGTTCCGATGTCCTTGTCCGGCTACAAGCCCGCAGCACCCGAGGACGCAGCCCCAAGCGACCCGTCCCCCAAGCACCTTTCATTGGAGCGGCCGTCATTCGTGCGCCGGTTCCTGCGGCGCATGTCCCTTCTGCGAGTGCCACTGAACCGGCTCTCCTTGAACCGCGGTGACCGGCTGTTGCTGCTCGCCGGCGTCGTGGCCTTTTTCCTTCTCACGTTCCTGCCCGGCATCGTCACTGCCGGGAACACCTCCGGCGGAGCCGGACTTCACCTGGCAACTGCGCCATATTCGCGGGCCGACACTCCGTCCACCGCCTATGCCCCGCCTGACACGTTCCCCTGGAGCGGCAAGGGCTCGGCCGCGGAGGCCGTCAAGGGCGCCGCCGTTGCACCGCCGGCCCAGCAGCCGCCGAGCCTTCCCAACTATCCGCCCGCCGCGGCGCCCACCCGCATCGTCTATCCCGCGGCCGGCCTGGATGTCACCATTCATCCACTCACACCGACGCCGGAGGAACTCGAGTCCCAGGCGATCGTGCCGCCCATCACCGTGGACGGCTACTGGGTGTCCAGCCTCGGCATGCCCGGCGCGGGGTCCACCAACACCACCTACATCCTCGGCCACAGCTGGGAGGACCGCGACGCCCCGTTCAACAGGCTGAGCGCGGCCAGCGCCCCCGGCGACGTCTTCGAGGCCACAACGGCCACGGGAACCATGCGTTACCGGGTGGATTCAGTGGATACCTACCTGAAGTCAAGCCTGAAGGACAGCCCGATCTGGACCGGCTTTCCCAACCGCCTCGTCCTGATCAGCTGCTATACGGAAGACCCGTGGGGAAAGAACGTGGTCGTGGTTGCGTCACCTGTCCCCGAGCCCTGACCGTCACGGAGCTTTGACCATAAGGAGCAGACGACGACGGCGGCACCCAGCCGCCGTCGTCGTCTGCTCCTTGCCGTTCGGTGGGCGCGGATTACTCGCTCCGGTGCCGTCCGTGCGTTGCGATGTAGTCAGCTGCAGCGCGCTGCAGCTTCCGCTCCTTGGCCAGCTGCCGTCGGAGGGTGGCCAGCTCCCCGCTGATGCGTGACTGTTCGGCGGCGATCTCGCGCTGCCGGCTGAGGACCTCGATGAACTCCCGGTCGAGGTCCACAATCCCGGACCGGCCCGCCGCGGAAAGCCCGCCGTCGTCATTCCCGGCGGCCGCCGGTGCGGCAGCCGGCACGATGTCCACGGTCCGGCGCAGCGGTTGTTCCTTGATGAACAGGATCGCGACGAGCGCGACGATGCCAACGACCGCGGAGATCAGGAAAATCTCGGCCGTCGCGTCGCCGTAGGCCGCCCGCATGATGTCCCGGATGGGTGCGGGCATGTCCTGGAGGTCCATGCTGGCACCCGCTGATCCGCCAGCGGGAATGCCGGCAGCAGCGAGGCCGTCAGCTGCCAGTTCCTTGACCCTGTTGGCCAGCACGGCGCCGAGCACGGACACACCGATTGCGCCGCCCACCGAGCGGAAGAAGGCCACGGAGGCGCTTGCAGTGCCGATGTCCGTGGCCCGGACAGTGTTCTGGACCGCCAGCACGAGGTTCTGCATCAACAGGCCGAGACCCAGCCCGAGGACCGCGGTGTAGAGGCCGGTCAGCCAGAGTTCGGTGGTGTGGTCGATGGTTCCGGCCAGTCCCAGGCCGCCGATCAGCAGGATGGAGCCGGCAACCAGGTAGCGCTTCCATTTCCCGGTCCGGCTGATGAGCTGGCCCGACAGGACCGAGCCGATCAGGTTGCCTGCGATCATGGGCAGGGTCAGCAGGCCCGCTTCCGTGGGGGTGGCCCCGCGGGCCACCTGGAAGTACTGGCCCAGGAAGGCGGAGGATCCGAACATGCCGACGCCAACCGCGACGGAGGCCAGGATGGCCAGTGCGGTGGTGCGCTCGCTGATGATCTTGAGCGGAATGATGGGCTGTTCCACCCTGGACTCCACCACAACGAGCAGGGCCAGGAGAAGCACGCCGCCGCCCACCATGGCGGCGGTCTGCCAGGACCACCAGTCGTAGTATTCCGGGTTTCCGGCGAACGACACCCAGATCAGCAGCAGGCTGACGCCCGACGTGAGCAGGATGGAACCGAGCCAGTCGATCTTGGCGGGGCGCTTGACGTGCGGAAGCTTCAGCGTGATCTGCAGCAGGATGAGCGCGACGACGGCCAGCGGGACACAGACAAAGAAGGTCCAGCGCCAGCCCAGCGGGCTGTCCACGATGAATCCGCCCAGCAGCGGACCGCCGGCGGTACCTACGGCCATGACGCCGCCCATGTAACCGGAGTATTTGCCGCGGTCCCGGGGCGGAATGATGGAGCCGATGATGGCCTGCGCCAACGCCGTGAGGCCGCCCATGGCGACGCCCTGGATCACGCGGGCGGTCAGCAGCAGCGGGATTGTCTCCGACAGGCCGGCCATGACGGACCCGGCTACGAAGATCACAATGCTCAGCTGGACCAGCAGCTTCTTGTCGAAGAGGTCGGCGAGCTTGCCCCAGATCGGCGTGGTCGCTGCGTTTGCCAGCAGCGCTGCCGTGATGACCCAGGCGAAGTCGGTCTGCGTGCCCTTGAGCTCGGACATGATGGTGGGCAGCGCGTTGGCCACGATGGTGCTGCTGATGATCGCTGTGAAGAATGCAGCCAGCAGGCCGGTGAGGGCTTCCATGATCTGGCGGTGGCTCATCGCAGGCTGGGGTGACTGGGCAGGTGGCTGCCGGGAGGACGGTGACGACTGCTGTGGTGTCGTGGACATGGCCCGGGACGGACCGGTGGCTGTGGCGTGGCTTGCCATGGGCAGCTCCTAAACGGTTGGAATGATTTCGGTGGGTCCGGCCGTCTTTGCCCGGGCTGAGTCCCTCAGGGATTCAGCAAGTTTCTTGAGGATTTTCGCGGTCTCTTCGGCGTCGTACTGGCTCCAGTCCTGGAGGTACCCCTGGAGGGTTGCCGTGCGCTGCTGTTCTATTTCGCGCAACTTTCCCGCTCCGGCTTCGGAGAGCGCCACCAACTGGGCCCGTCCGTCCTCGGGATCAGGACGGCGGACCACCAGGCCCTGCTCTTCCAGGTCGGCAATGTGCCGGCTTAGGACCGGAGCGCTGACGCCGAGCCGGGCGGCGAGATGCGTGGCGCGGGACTCCCCCTCCCCCACGAACCTCAGGACGCCCTGGAGCGCCACCCCGGTGTCCTGCCCGCGCAGGCCGGCGACTGCCACACACCGGACTGCCCGCTGGAGGTCGAAGATCTGGTAGACGAGGTCGGCGGCGGTTTCCGGTGCGACTGCCATGATGGATATCCCCTTTGTTTGCCTTAGGCAACTATATCCGAAAATGGTTGCTTTAGGAAACTAACCAGCAGGGAGGGTGCGGACCGGGGTGCCGGGCTGCCTTAAACGCCAAGCGCGAACGGACAGTTGAGGCCCCGGGGTTTGGGGCCGCAACTGTCCGTTCGCGCTTGTTGTGGTGCGGGTTAGGTGGTGCGGGTTAGGTTAGGCGGTGCGGCTAGTGGCTGTCAGACGTCCAGGTGCGTGGGGCCGAACATCTTCAGCAGGGTTTCGACGACGACGACGTTCGGGCCGTCTGCGGCGAACCCCGCCTTCAGGGCCTCCCCCACGTCTTCCGGCGCAACCCGCACGGCCGGGACACCGAAGGCTTCGGCGAGTTTGACGAAGTCCGGGCGGGCCAGTTCGGTGGCGGTGGCCTTGCCAAAGGCACCCACCATGTACTCGCGCAGGATGCCATAGCCGCCGTCGTCTACGATCAGCCAGGTGACCGGGACGTTGTGCTGTTTGGCCGTGGCCAGTTCGGAGATGGAGTACATGGCCGAACCGTCACCGGAGACAGCCAGCACCCGCGCTGAACTGCCGGGCCGGCCGGTGGTTTCCAGGCCTACGGCCCCGCCGATGGCCGCGGGGAAGCCGAAGCCCAGCCCGCCGGCACCCTGGGCGGAGTGGAACTGGCCCTCGCGTGCGTCCCAGCAACTCCAGGCCCAGTACGCGGAAATGGTCATGTCCCAAAAGGTCTGCATGTCCGCGGGGACTGCCTCGCGGATGTCCGCCATGAACTTCAGCTCTTTGCCGAGGTCCTGGGACTCAAGCCGGGCCCTGACTTTGGCCAGGGACTCCTTGACCAGTGCTTCCGGGGAGGTGCCGTGCCAGTCGGCCCGCTCGCCGTGCGGCTCGGTCAGTGCCTCGTCCAGCGCGGCGAGGGCCTGGCCGGCGTCGGCGCGGATGCCCAGGCCCGGCCGGTTGGATTCCAGGACCCGGGGTTCGGCGTCGATCTGGATGATCCGTCCCCGCGGCTCGAACGTGAAGTAGTTGGACGTCACCTCGCCAAGGGAGGATCCGATGACGATCAGCACGTCCGCGTCCTCGAGCAGGTCCGTCATGTACCGGTCCTCAATCCAGGACTGCAGCGACAGCTCATGGTTCCACGGGAAGGCGCCGTTGCCGCCCGGAGTGCAGATCACCGGCGCCCGCAGCTTCTCCGCGATCGACAGCAGCGACTTTTCCGCCCGGCCGCGGCGCGTGCCGCCGCCGGCGATGATGGCGGGACGTTCCGCCGTCGACAGCCATTTCACGGCTTCCCTGACAAGCTCCACCCGCGGCGGGTTGTCCGCCGCTTCGGCGAGCGCGTCCTCCACCGGCGGGACCAGGATGGGATCCAGGAGGACGTTCTGCGGGATCTCCAGCCAGACCGGGCCCTGCGGCGAGGAAATGGCCTCGGTCCAGGCATCCTGGATGGCCGAGGGGATGCCCGAGGCGTGCTGGATCAGCCGCTGGCTCTTGGTGACGTTGGCGGCGGACGCCTTCTGGTCATCGAGCTGGTGCAGCATGCCCTTGCGGCGTGCGCCCAGACCGTCGAGCGGGATCTGGCTGGCCACCACCACCATGGGCACACCGGTGGCGTACGCTTCCTGCAGCCCGGCCAGGGACGTCAGCGCTCCGGGGCCGGTGGACAGGAACAGCACCCCCACCTCTCCGGTGGCACGTGAATACCCGTCGGCTGCAAACGCCGAGTTGTTTTCCACACGCGACGACACGAAGTGCAGGTTGCCCCGGCCCATCGCATCAAACAGGCCCAGCGCGTGCTGGCCAGGTATGCCAAAGACCGTCTTCGCCCCCAGCGCTTCAAGGGTCTCGACGACGAGATCCCCGCCGTTGCGGACGCCGGTCACCGGGAGACGCCGGTCGCGACGGGCCGTGCAGCGGCGGCGAAGCCGGCCTGGTGCAGGGATCCCTGTCCGGGGGCTCCCTGTCCGAGCGCCTGCGCGGCGTAGCCGTTGGCAGTGCCGAACCTGCTGCCCTCCACTGCGGAGTCCGCCATGAGGGTCACGAGTTCGTAGGCGACGTGGCTGGCCGCGACACCGGTGATTTCAGCGTGGTCGTACGCCGGGGCCACCTCGACGATGTCCGCGCCCACAAGGTTCATGCCGCGGAAGCCGCGGATGATCTCCAGCAGTTCACGGCTGGTGATGCCGCCGGCTTCCGGCGTTCCGGTGCCCGGGGCGTGCGCGGGGTCCAGCACGTCGATGTCCACCGAGATGTACAGCGGGCGGTTTCCGATGCGGTCCCGGACCTTGGCCACGGTCTCCAGCACGCCTTGGTAGTAGACGTCAGCGGAGGTGACGATGCCAAAGCCGAAACGGTGGTCGTCGTCGAGGTCCTTCTTGCCGTACAGCGGGCCGCGGGTGCCGATGTGGCTGATGGCCTCGGTGTCGAGGATGCCCTCTTCGACGGCGCGGCGGAACGGGGTGCCGTGGGTGTATTCAGCCCCGAAGTAGGTGTCCCAGGTGTCCAGGTGGGCATCGAAGTGCAGCATGGCCACCGGCTCGCCGGCGCGCTCGGCGGCGGCCCGCAGCAGCGGCAGCGCAATGGTGTGGTCACCCCCGAGGGTGACCAGCTTGCTGCCGCCGGCCGTCAGGTCCAAGGCGTTCTGCTGGATGGTTTCGATGGCCTCGTTGATGTTGAAGGGGTTGACGGCCATGTCCCCGGCGTCGGCCACCTGGACGTTCTCGAAGGGGCTGACATCCCAGGCGGGGTTGTAGGGGCGCAGCAGCCGGCTGGCCTCGCGGACATGGTTGGCGCCGAAGCGGGCCCCCGGCCGGTAGGAGACGCCGGAATCGAAGGGAACTCCCACCACCGTGATGTCCGCCTTGGCCACCTGGTCCAGCCGCGGGAGGCGGGCGTAGGTTGCGGCCCCTGCGTAGCGGGGAATACGGGATGAATCGATGGGGCCAAGGTTGCCGTTGGCCTCGATGCGCAGCTCTTCCAAAGGGACGCCTCTCCTTCGAGGATGGGTCGGTAGTGTGACACCCATCATACACCGCGGTTTCCCAATGTGCATCAAGTGTTTACCAATCCATCCCCCGCGTCCTCAATCGATGGCTGACCGGCCCCTCTCCCCGGTCCGTACCCGGACGGCGTCGGAAACGGAGATGGTCCAGATTTTGCCGTCACCGAATCGTCCCGTACTGGCGCCGGCTTCGATGGCGGCCATGACGCCGTCCATGGCGTCCTCGTTGACCAGGACTTCCACCCGGGCCTTCGGCAGAAGGTCCGAGTTGTATTCCGTTCCGCGATAGACCTCCACATGGCCGCGCTGCTGGCCGTAGCCGCTTGCCTGGCTGACCGTCATGCCGCTGACTCCAAAACCTTCCAGGGCGGCCCGCACCAACTCGACTTTTTCCGGCCGGATGATGGCCGTGATGAGTTTCATCTCCGGGCCCCGCTGCGGTCCGGCTCGGCAACCGCCCCAGCCTTGTCCGGCCCGCCCTCCGCAGCTTCAACCGCACCGGCCGCGCCGGCTGGAGCCGGCTTGCCGTGGTGCTCGCCGGGGTGGAAGGTTCCCCCCACCATGAGCAGCTCGTAGGCCGTTTCCGCATGCTCGGTGACGTCGATTCCGGACCGCTCGTTGGCTTCGGACACCCGCATTCCCATCGTCTTATGGATGGCGTATCCGATCAGCGTGGTCATGATGGCACTCCAGGCCGTGACGATGAGGGCCGTGAGGATCTGGGGCCAGAACTGGGTCAGGCCGCCGCCGTAGAACAGCCCGCCCTCGGTCTTGGCCGACGGCACGGCAAAGAAGCCCAGGGAGAGGGTCCCCCACAGACCGCCGACAAAGTGCACGGCCACCACGTCCAGCGAGTCGTCGAGGCCGAGCCGGAACTTGAGGCCCACCGCGAGCGCGCAGACCGCTCCGGCGACAGCCCCGATCACGATGGCGCCGACAGGGTCGACGAATCCGCAGGCCGGGGTGACGGCAACGAGGCCGGCAACGGCTCCCGATGCTGCACCGAGGGATGTTGCGTGGCCGTCCCGGAGCCGCTCGACCAACAGCCAGCCCAAAAGAGCCGCGCTCGTGGCCAGCAGGGTGTTGGTCCAAGCGAGGCCGGCGGTGGCATCGGCGGCAAGTTCAGAGCCGGCGTTGAAGCCGAACCATCCGAACCACAGGAGTCCCGCACCGAGCATCACGAACGGAAGGTTGTGCGGACGGATGTTGGGATCCTTCATGAATCCCAGGCGTTTTCCAAGCACGACGGCGAGCATCAGCCCGGCGATGCCGGCGTTCATGTGCACCACGGTGCCGCCGGCGAAATCGAGCGCGGAGATCTTGCTGCCCACGATGCCCGTCGCGCCGAAGAGGCCGCCGCCCCAGACCCAGTGGGCGATCGGGGCGTAAACGAGGGTCACCCAAAACGCGGCAAAAAGCAGCCACGGCCCGAACCTGACCCTTTCGGCCACTGCCCCGCTGATCAGCGCGACCGTGATGATGGCGAACGTGGCCTGGAACCCGATGAACACCATGTCCGGGAGCCCTGGCGCCTTGCCCCCGATGGTGCTGGTCAGTCCGCTCAGCCCGGGGTTGGCGAACGGATCCCCGACCAGCCCGCCCATGGCGTCGGGACCGAACGCCAGCCCGTAACCCCACAGCGCCCAGACCACGGCGACAACTCCCATGGCGCCAAAACTCATCATCATGATGTTCAGGACGGATTTCATCCGCACGAGGCCCCCATAGAAGAACGCCAAGCCCGGTGTCATCAGCAAAACCAAGGCGGAAGCCGCCAGCATCCAGGCTGTGGCGCCGGGATCAAGAGCCGTGGGATCCACCGCCATTCCCACATTGAGTTGCGAGATCTTCATTACGGGAGCCTTCCTCTAGAAGCGGCGCTCCTGGGCGCCGACTGCGGCGAGACCATTCAAAACGACGAAACAAGCCCCCTGGACGCGGGAGCCGCTGCGTTCCCCAAATCCGACGCTACAACGGCGGTGTTTCCGTCATAGCCGAGATGCTTTTCGGGGATGTTAAACAGCAGGGCCGGGCATGAATCCTGGGTTTCCGGCAGGTTTCGAGAATGTGACGTACATCTCACCATTCAGTGACCACAGTCACACAGGCCGTAAAGGTTTCGTTAAGGCCCGCATCGCGGGCACTTTCGCGGGCCTACGCTCCAAGCAGGAGCAGTACACGGGGCCGCACCGGCCGACGGCACGCTGCGTGAAAGGATACCGTGACCACGCTGACCAGGCCGCCGGCCGACCCCTCGGACAGATTCAACCGCAAGCCGCACCGGCTCAGGAGCTGGCTGCTGGAGGGCATGCCCGAAGGATCAGGCAAACGCCAGGGACCGCACGGACAGCCGCAGGCCAACCACACGCCCCAGCCCTGGTGGAAGGTCATGTGCCTGACCGGCGTCGACTATTTCTCCACACTCGGCTACCAGCCCGCCATCGCCGCCCTTGCAGCAGGTATGGTCTCCCCGCTGGCCACGGTGATCCTGGTGGCGGTAACGCTCCTCGGCGCCCTTCCGGTGTACCGCAGGGTGGCCGCGGAAAGCCCGCGCGGCGAGGGTTCCATCGCCATGCTTGAACGGCTCCTGCCGCGATGGGGCGGCAAGCTGTTCGTCCTGGCGCTTCTCGGGTTCGCGGCCACGGACTTCATGATCACCATCACGCTTTCCGCCGCGGATGCCAGCGCGCACGCCATCGAGAACCCGTTCGCTCCGGATTTCCTGCACGGCCAGGAGGTGGCCATCACGCTGGCGCTGATTGCGGGCCTGGGCATCGTCTTCCTCCGCGGCTTTAAGGAGGCCATCAACGTGGCGGTGGCCTTGGTGGCGGTGTTCCTGCTGCTCAACGCGGTGGTGGTGCTGGTGGGCCTCGCCCATGTCCTCAGTGAGGCCCACGTGGTCACGGACTGGTGGGCAGCACTCAACCAGCAGCACGGCAACCCGCTGGTGATGATCGGCATCGCCCTGCTGGTGTTCCCCAAGCTGGCCCTTGGCCTCTCCGGCTTCGAAACGGGAGTGGCCGTCATGCCGCAAATCCAAGGTGGCCCGGAGGATACCGAAGCGAAGCCGGACGGCCGGATCCGCGGCGCGCACAAGCTGCTGACCACCGCCGCCCTGATCATGAGCGCGTTCCTCATCGCGTCCAGCTTCATCACCACTTTCCTCATCCCGGCCGCCGAGTTCCAGCCGGGCGGCAAGGCCAACGGCCGCGCCCTGGCCTTCCTCGCCCACCAGTACCTGGGCGACGGTTTCGGGACGGTCTACGACGTCAGCACCATCGCCATCCTCTGGTTCGCCGGCGCCTCCGCCATGGCGGGGCTCCTCAACCTGGTGCCGCGCTACCTTCCGCGTTTTGGCATGGCTCCGGCCTGGACCCGGGCCGTGCGGCCGCTGGTACTGGTGTTCACCGCCGTCGCCTTCCTCATCACGGTGGTGTTCGAGGCCGACGTCGAGGCACAGGGCGGCGCGTACGCCACCGGCGTCCTGGTGTTGATGACCTCCGCGTCCATTGCCGTCACGCTGTCCGCCCGGCGCAAGCAGCAACGCGGCCGGACGGCCGCATTCGGTGCGATCGCCGTCGTCTTCATTTACACCACCGTGGCGAACGTGGTGGAGCGCCCCGACGGCCTGAAAATCGCGGCGATGTTCATCCTCGGCATTGTGGCGGTCAGCTTCGTATCCCGCGCCCGGCGGTCCTTCGAGCTTCGGGCCACCCATATCCGGCTGGACGAACGCGCCCTGGAATTCATGGCTGCCAGCGAAGAGGGGCCCATCCGGCTCATCGCGCACGAGCCCAAGCGGCTCAGCGCCGCGCGGTACCGGGCCAAGCTGGAGCACGCCCAGCTGGCCAACCACCTGCCGGCGGACAGCGACGTGATCTTCATCGAGATCCTGGTCGACGACAGTTCGGACTTCGAGCAGGAACTCCTGGTCACGGGAAAGGTCCGGCACGGTTTCCGCATCCTCGAAGTCCACAGCAACAACGTGCCCAACACGCTGGCGGCCGTGCTGCTGCACCTGCGCGATGTCACGGGCCTGATGCCGCACATCTACTTCCGCTGGACCGAGGGCAATCCGCTGACCAACCTGACGCGGTTCCTGCTGTTCGGGGAGGGTGAGATCGCCCCCGTGACCCGCGAAGTCCTGCGCGAAGCCGAGCCCGACGTCACCCGCCGGCCCTGGGTCCATGTGGGCTGAACCGGCTAGCCGGTTCAGCGGCTGGCCCGCCGGGCCGGCCAGCCGTCTCAGCGGCTGGCGGCGGGTACCAGTACCCAGAGCACCTCGACAGCGTCATCCGTGGGGTTGACCCAGGTGTGCGGTTCCCTGCCGGGGAACGTTACGGTATCGCCGGTGCCGAGCTCGTATTCCTCGTTGGTCAGGATCAGCCGGATGCGTCCCTTGATCACGTGCAGGACATCCACGTCGCAGTCCACGGCATAGAGCTCGGATTCACCGCGGCCGCGGGGCTCGATCACGGCCTGGATGATCTGGACACGCCGTTCCGAGCGTGCAGTCAGCAGGCGTTCAATGATGCCTTCGCCGCCGAGCGAAATCCGCGGGCCCTCGTCCTTCTTGGTGAGGTGCGTTTCCGGTGCGGCAAAGAGGTCTCCGATGGAGATCGACAGCACCTGGCACATCGTCACCAGGGATGCCACCGACGGCGATGTCAGGTCGCGTTCCACCCGGCTCAGGAATCCTTTGGTCAGTCCCGTGGCGTCGGCCACCTGCTCGATGGTGAGCCGCTGGGACTGGCGCGCAGCGCGGATGCGCGAACCAATGGCAACGGGAATGTTGCTCGGTTCAACTGGTAGAGCCTTCATTTACGAACCTTTCACAGCCGGCCGCACGGCCCCATTGCTGGAGCCATACTAACGGGATACCCGCCCTGTGGCGCTTCCTTATGACGCGGAACCGGCCATGGTGTCAGCCCGCCTTGACTGTTACGCGGATCACAACATACGCTTTCGGGCAACAAGTGTTGTCTATTAGGCAATCAGCTCGTTACCTTCAGGGATCTCCCCCTGCATCCCCCGTTCTATAGCAGCGGAATTCCGGCGCCGCCCAACCGCGCTCCCGCGAACTCCGCCATGCTGCCGACACGCTCCAAGGAGCCCACTTAATGGACGCAAACTTCGTCAACATCGCCATTGTGGTGGTGTACCTGATCGCCATGCTGGCCTTCGGCTGGTGGGGCAAATCCCGCACCAAGAACAACAGCGACTTCCTCGTGGCCGGCCGCAGGCTCGGACCCTTCCTTTACACGGGAACCATGGCGGCTGTCGTACTCGGCGGCGCCTCGACGGTGGGCGGCGTGGGGCTCGGCTACAAGTTCGGGATCTCCGGCATGTGGCTCGTGGTGGCCATCGGCGTCGGAGTGCTGCTGCTGAGCATGCTCTTCGCCGGCACCATCCAGAAACTGAAGATCTACACGGTGTCCCAGATGCTGACGCTGCGCTACGGCAGCCGTGCCACCCAGACCTCCGGCATTGTCATGCTGGCCTACACGCTCATGCTGTGCGCCACCTCCACCGGCGCCTACGCCACCATCTTCGTGGTGCTGTTCGGGTGGGACCGCGCCCTGGCCATTGCCATCGGCGGCGCCATTGTCCTGGTGTACTCCACCATCGGAGGCATGTGGTCCATCACCCTTGCGGACCAGGTCCAGTTCGTCATCAAGACCGTGGGCATCTTCTTCCTCATGCTGCCCTTCACGCTCAACGCAGCCGGCGGCCTGGACGGCATCCGCAGCCGCGTCGAGGACAGCTTCTTCCAGATCGACGGCATCGGCGTCCAGACCATCATCACGTACTTCGTGGTCTACACCCTTGGCCTGCTGATCGGCCAGGACATCTGGCAGCGTGTATTCACCGCCAAAACCCCCAGTGTGGCACGCTGGGGCGGCGCCACCGCCGGCATCTACTGCATCCTCTACGGCGCTGCCGGCGCCCTGATCGGACTCGGCGCACGGGTGGCCCTCCCTGAGATCGACGTCGCAACAGAGGGCAAGGACGTTGTCTACGCCGAGGTGGCCCAGAGCCTGCTGCCCGTCGGCATCGGCGGCCTGGTGCTCGCAGCGGCCGTTGCAGCCATGATGTCCACGGCTTCCGGAGCACTGATCGCCGCTGCAACAGTGGCGCGCGCCGACGTGCTTCCCTTCGTTGCCAGCTGGTTCGGCAAGGACATCAACACCGATGACACCGACAACCCCGAGCACGACGTCAAAGCAAACCGCATGTGGGTCCTGGGCCTGGGCATCGTGGCCATTCTCATCGCCATCATCACCAAGGATGTCGTGGCAGCACTGACCATCGCCTACGACATCCTGGTGGGCGGACTCCTGGTCGCGATCCTCGGCGGCCTGGTCTGGAAGAGGGGCACCGGCGTGGCGGCTGCGGCGTCCATGGCCGTGGGCACTGTGGTCACGCTCGGCACCATGATCGTCCTGGAGATCAACGCCGCGGCACCGCTGGACGGTGTCTTCGCCAACGAGCCGATCTACTTCGGCCTGCTGGCGTCAGGCCTCGTGTACGTCGCGGTGTCCCTGGCAACCAAGCCGACTGATCCCCGGGTCATGCAGCACTGGCGGGACCGCGTGGCCGGCAAGGCCTCCGACGAAGAGCCGGTTCCGGCCCTGGTCGACTAGCACAGCACGACGGCGGTGCCTCCCCTGCGCGGGAGGCACCGCCGTCGTTTGTTAAGGCCGGATTCGATGGTCTAACGCCGGGGATGTGTCACTCGTTTTCCTCCGGTTCAAGGAATTCCTCCCCGCCCAGGGGCACCACGGGTTTCTCGTCGCCCAGGAAGTCCTCCTCAGCCAGGGGAACAAGCTGGTCCGCTTCTTCGAGCAGCCCCTCTTCCTCGGTTTCCGCGGCGTCATCGATGGGCGCGTCCTCGGCGAAGTCATAGGCGGGATCGGATTCGAGGATGTCCCGTTCCGGCTGGGCGGGGTGTGATCCGGTGGTGTCCATGGTGCAAACCTCCGTGTCTGGTGTGCGGCCAGCCTGGTGATGCGGCCAGTCTGGTGATGCGGCCAGGGGCCGGTCCGGGGAGGCACCTGCCCTGGCAATCATCACAGCACCGGCGCCCCGCGCGGTCAAGAGCCGGTGCACCTGGCTCAGCCGGAACCCTCAGAAAGGGACCGTTCCAGGGCCAGATTTGAGGTCAGCCTAAACTTCCGGGTGAGGAATACCGGCCGAAAATCCGCGGAAAACCGGGGTACGCTGGAGGTGCAATGGGGCCGAACCACGCCCCATCTAGCCCAGGAGTGTTCGTGTCTCAGCACGCTAAATCTGACCGAAACCACGCCCTTCCCGCGCACAGCCCCGCAGCCAGCGCCCCCGGAGCCCCCGCAACCGGAAGCCCCTCCGCAGCCGGACTCAACGCAGACACCTCCAACGCAGACACCTCGCCCAGCACGGCCGACATTAAGCGGTGGCGCCAGTACCTCGCCGATGAACGTGCCGAGGCCCGTGTCTACCGCGACCTGGCCCAGAGCCGCCGCGGCGAGGAACGGGACATCCTGCTGGCCCTGGCCGAGGCCGAGGGCCGCCACGAAGCCCACTGGCTCCAGCTCCTCGGCGATCACGCCGGCAAGCCCCGGCAGGCATCCCTCCGCAGCCAGCTGCTGGGCTTCCTGGCCCGCCATTTCGGCTCCGTCTTCGTCCTTGCCCTGGCACAGCGCGCCGAGGGCCGCTCCCCCTACGGCTCAGACCCGTCAGCCACGCCTGCGATGGTGGCCGACGAACAGATCCACGAGGAAGTGGTCCGCGGACTGGCCACCCGTGGCCGGAACCGGCTGGCGGGTTCCTTCAGGGCGGCGGTGTTCGGCGCGAATGACGGCCTGGTCAGCAACCTCTCCCTGGTCATGGGCATGGCCGCGTCCGGAGTCGGCAGCCAGGTGGTGCTTCTGAGCGGCGTGGCCGGGCTCCTCGCCGGGGCACTGTCCATGGGCGCCGGCGAGTTCATCTCGGTCCGTTCCCAGCGGGAGCTCCTGGCCGCAACGCGGCCCACGCAGATCACCCTGTCCGCCGCCCCGCGGCTGGACATTGAGCACAACGAACTGCTGCTGGTCTACCTGGCCCGCGGCATGTCCCGGGAAGCCGCCGAACACCGGGTGGCCGAACGGATGGGCCTGCTGGCCTGCGACTGCGATCCCAGCCTGTCGCTCCAGCCCGAACTCCCTGACACCGAGGACCGGCATGAGGCGGTGGGCACCGCCTGGAGTGCGGCGGCGTCGAGCTTCTGCTTCTTCGCCTCCGGCGCCGTCATTCCCATCATCCCGTTCCTGCTTGGCATGACCGGTGTCGCGGCGCTGGTAGTTTCCGCCGTCCTGGTGGGCATGGCTCTCCTGCTGACCGGCGGCGTCGTCGGCCTGCTGTCCGGTACCTCCCCGACCAGCCGCGGTTTCCGGCAGCTGGCCATCGGCATGGGGGCCGCCGCCGTCACCTACCTGCTGGGAATGGCCTTCGGCGCCGTGGTCGCTTAGTGGAAGATCCGCAACGGCGGCAGCGCCGTGCGCGGCATGCCGGCGGGCCGGGCGGTGTTGCCCGGATCCTGCGAACGGCGGCGCTTACCGCCCTGATCGCCGCGGCGGCCTTCACGGCGGCCGGCCTCTTCTACGGTGATCCCCGCTTTGTGGGGCTGTTCCAGCTCCGCAATACGGCCGTCCCGAACGGACAGGCCGAGGACCAGCACCCGGGAACAGCCCCGGAAGGAGTCAGTTCGGACGCGCCTCCTCCCGGACTGGAGGAAGCGGACTCGCCGCTGGGAGCAGCGGAAGAGCCGCCCCTGGCCAGTGACTCCTTCAAGTTCCTGGCCATCAACGACGACGGCTCGCCCGTTGGATATTCGCCCTGCCGACCGTTGCACTACGTGGTCAATGCCGGCCAGGCTCCAGCGGGATCCGAAGACCTCGTGGAAGAAGCCATCGGCACGATTTCCCGCGCCACCGGGATCCGGTTCGTCAACGACGGTCCCTCCACCGAGACGCCTGCCGAGGACCGCGACCCGTACCAGCCTGAAGCGTACGGCGAGCGCTGGGCGCCGCTCCTCATCTCGTGGACCACCCCGGACGCCTCCGCCAAGCTGAAGGGGCAGGTGATCGGCACCGGAGGCAGCACGCACTACAGCTTCGACGGCGGTCCGAAGACGTTCGTTACGGGAAGCCTGGACCTCGACGCCCCGCAGATCGCCCTCGAACTCGAGCGGCCGCAAGGTTCTGCCTACGCCACCGCCGTCATCCTGCACGAACTGGCCCATGTGATGGGGCTGGAACACGTCGATGATCCGCTGCAGCTGATGTACCCCGAGATCGGTGCCCCGGACGGCCTCGCCGCCGGCGACCTCAACGGTCTCTACCAGCTGGGCAAGACCGCCTGCCGCAAGGACCTTTAGCCCGGCGCTGCCGGTCCCGCCCCTTAGCGCGACACCACAGCGAGGGCTTCCTCCACCGTCTCCACCAGGAAGATCCTGTCCTCCATGGCGTTGCCCTCCGCCAGGCTCTGGAGCAACGGCCAGGCCGGATAGCGGCGCTGCCAGTGCTCACGGCCCACCAGGACCATGGGCCTGATGGTTTCGGAAGCTCCGTAGTAGTTCTCGCACGCGTCCTGGAAGATTTCCTGCAGGGTTCCGGCGGACCCCGGCAGGAAGATCACACCGCCGTCGCACAACTCCAGCAGGATCGCCTCCCGGATGGCGTTGGCGAAGTATTTTGCGATGTGGGTGGCGAAATAGTTGGGCGGCTCGTGGCCGTAGAACCAGGTGGGAACCCCCAGCGACGGCGTCCCGTGCGGATGGCGTTCGACGACGGCGGCTGCCGTGCGCGCCCACGCGGACACCGAGGGCCGGAACCCCGGCACGGCTTCCAGTTGCGCCAACGCCGCGTGGAAGTCGGCATCCGGCAGTTCGCTGAGGTAGGCGCCCATGTTGGCGGCCTCCATGGCCCCCGGCCCGCCGCCCGTGGCCACCACACGGCCGCTCCTGGCTAAAAGCCTCCCGGCGATGGCCGCCTCCTCGAAGGCCGGAGTGCCCCGCCTCGCGGTGTGGCCGCCCATGACTCCGACCATCGGGCGGCCGCGGCACAGCTCGGAGCGGGTCAGTTCGTCCAGGGCGTCGCCGATCGAGTGGTCATGCAGGGCAGCGGCGAGCGTGGAGTCCAGCCGGTGCCGCTGGCCGGGCCTGATGCTCCACTGGTAGATCCGGGCGTCCAGCGTTGATTCGTACCGGCCGCCCGGCGGACCGAAGTAGAGTTCCTGCGGCGAGTAGAGCTGTCCCCGGTACGGATTAAAGGGCACGGTTTCCAGCTTGGGGAAGATGAGCGCGCCCCGGCTGCGAAGCGCATCCTCCACGCCGTCGTCGAACGTGCACCCCAGGAAGATGGCGCCCTGCGCGTCCATCGCTTCCAGCGGAGCGGCCCGGCCGCGGAGGTCCAGGGACTGCGCGTGCCAGCCCTGCATGCTGCGGACGCCCGCCTTCACCAGCCGGTCAAAACTGTCCAGGCTTTCAACCTCAAGGGTTCTGGGACTGGGGCTCAGGCTGCGGGCGGCGTTCATGCTGCCAGCCTAGTCCGCGGCAAACACAGAGGGGTGCCCCCGGCGGAACTCGCCGGGGGCACCCCTCTGTTTGTGAGACTGGCCTTCGGTCAGCTGACCTGCAGTCCGCCGTTGATGTCGTACGTGGCAGCGGTGATGTAGCCGGAATCCTGGCCGAGCAGGAAGGAGATCAGGGCGGCGACTTCCTCACGGGTGCCCACCCGCCCCATCATGATGCCTTCGGACATCTGAGCCTTGCGCTCCTCGGTCAGGGTGCCGCCCATGATGTCGGTGTCGATGGGGCCCGGTGCAATCGCGTTGACAGTGACGCCGAATTCGCCCACTTCACGGGCCAGGGCCCGGGTGAAGCCGATGATTCCGGCCTTCGACGCGCTGTACGCCACCTTGGAGTAGGTTCCGCCGCCGCGCTGGGCCGAAATCGAGGAGATGCTCACGATGCGCCCGAGCTTGCGCTCGATCATGCCTTTCAGCACACGCTGGGACACGATGAAGGTTCCGCGCATGTTGATGGCGAAAACCTTGTCCCATTCCTCCACCGTGGTCTCCATGAACGTGGTGGGCGAACTGATGCCCGCAAGGTTCGCGAGGGCGACGATCGGCGGCAGCGTGTCTTCGATTTCGCTGATCGCACGGTCCACCGAGGCGGCGTCGGAAACATCAGCGCCGACGCCGATGGCCTTCACGGCACGGTTGGAGCCAATTTCGGCGGCGGCGGCCTTGGCGTCCTCGGCGTTGATGTCCAGGATCGCGATGGACCAGCCCTCGCTGGCCATCCGGTCCGCGGCCGCGCGGCCGATGCCGCGGGCGGAGGCTGCCCCGGTCAGTACGACGGTGCGTTCGGCGGGAAATGTGCTGGTTGTCATGGTGTATCTTTCGTCGGGATTCGTCGGAATTCGGTAGATCAGGAAGGGACTTTGCCGGTGTTCACCTTCACGGCGGCTGCGGCCGCAACGGCGGGATCCAGGCCGGCGTCACCTTCCGGCCGCTTCCGGGCATAGAGGTAGGTGGCCACGGCGGTCACACACAGGCAGAAGGACAGGAAGAGCAGGCCGCTCTGGTTGTTGCCCGTGGCGTCCTTGAGCAGGCCGACGGCGTAGGGTGCCACGAAGCCGCCAAGGTTGCCCAGGGAGTTGACCAGTGCCAGGCCGGATGCAGCTGCCGCGCCGGTGAGCGCCGCGGACGGCATGGACAGGAACGGTGCAATGGCGCCGTAGATCCCCATGGCGGAGGCGGTGAGGGCGATCAGGGCAAGGATGGGGTTGACCGGGAGCAGGTAGCCCGCGGCGAGCAGGCCCATGCCGGCCAGGACCATGCTGACGGAAGTGTGCCAGGCACGCTTGCCGGTCCGGTCCGCCCGCTTGCTCCAGAAGTACACGAAGACCGCTGCGATGGCGTAGGGAATGAGGACGATGAAGCCCACCTCGGCGGTGGAGAACTTGCCCAGGGCAGCCACAATGGTGGGCATCCAGAGGCCCAGGCCGTAGATGCCGCAGACCAGGCCGAAGTACAGCGCCGAGTAGATGAGGGTCCGCTTGTCCTTGAGGCCGGCCAGGAAGTTGTGGTTTCCGCCCTTGGACTTGGCGGCAAGTTCGGCGTCCATGGTGGTGGCCAGCCATTCGCGCTCGTCAGCGTTGAGCCACTTGGCGTCCCGCGGCCGGTCGGTCATGAGGATCGGGGTCAGCAGGCCAAGAAGGATGGCGGGGATGCCCTCGATGATGTAGAGCCACTGCCAGCCGTGCAGGCCCATGATGCCGTCCATCTGCAGCAGCAGGCCGGACACGGGGGCACCAAGCGCGTTGGAAATCGGCTGGGCCAGGATGAAGATACCCAGGACCGTGACGCGCTGGGCGGCAGGGAACCACAGAGTCAGGTAGAAGAGGATGGCGGGGAAGAACCCGGCCTCGGCCGCACCCAGCAGGAACCGGATGATGTAGTAGGTGCTTTCGCCGTTCACCAGGGCCATGGCAGTGGCGAAGATGCCCCAGGTGATGAGGATCCGGGCGAGCCATTTGCGTGCGCCGAAGCGGTACATTCCGGCGTTGCTGGGAACTTCCAGCAGCGCGTAGCCGAGGAAGAAGATACCGGCGCCAAGGCCGTAGGCTGCGGCGCTGAGGCCGATGTCCTCGCTCATGGTGAGTTTGGCGAAGCCCACGTTGTTGCGGTCAAGGTAGGCAACAAAGTAAAGCAGGACAATCAGCGGCATAACGCGGCGGCGTACCTTACGGAGCGTGCGCTCGCCGAGCTCACCGAGTCCTGCGGTGTGCATGGAGAGTGAAGTCATCATCGACCTTCTGTCTGACGGATGCGGCACCTTGACGGCGGCGGGATCCGAGGGGCTGTTGGGGAATTCCGTCGGTTGACTAGCTAAGTCTGATGTCTGACATCTGACGGAAGAACATGAGAAAGATCATAGAAGCGTGATCCGGGTTACGTCAAGCGTTGCGCGCTTAGGCGCCTCGCGCAAGGCTCTGGGCAAGGGTCAGCGCGCTTGGCTGAGCGCGCAATGCCCCGGGTCAGGGCTGGGAGTGGTGGACGTAACGCTCATAGTCGCGGTACGTCTGGTCCATGTGGTCGTCCATGGTGCGCCGGGACAGTTCGGCGTCGCCGCTGAGGATGCTGTCCATGACCTTCTGGTGATACTCGATGGCGTGCAGCTGGATCTCGGGCACGGCCGACGTTTCCCGCCGGGTCATGTAGAGCAACTGCCCGAGCTGCGCGAACAGGGCACGCACGAACGGGTTGCCGGAGGCTTTCAGCACGGCGTCATGGAAGGCGATGTCAGCCTCCACAAAGCGGTCCAGGTCCCCGGATTGGTGGAAGCGCTTCATGTCCGCGATGCACTGCCGCATCTGTTCGGCGTGCTCGGCCGTATGCCGCTTGGCAGCCAGCGATGCCGCGCCGGTTTCCACCATGCGCCGCATCTCGATCAGCCCCACGGACACCTGGTCCGCACCGTTGCCGTGGGAGGCAGCCTTGAAGATCGCGTCCAGCCCGGTCCAGTTGTCCGAGGGATTAACGAAGGTTCCGCGGCCGGCTTTGACGTAAAGAATGTTTTGCGCCCTCAGCGCCTTGAGTGCCTCGCGGACGGTCAGCCTGCTGACGTCGTAGGCTTTCGCAATGTCGGCTTCAGGCGGGATGGCATCGTGCGGCTTCAGCTTGCCGTCGAGGATGTCATCGAGCAGGCCGTCGACGAGGTCGTCAACGAGTGTCCTGCGGCCCATCCTGGCTCCTGCCGTCGGTCTTGCCCCCTTGTTAGGGTCCTTCAACATTACTGTCGAATGCGGCCCGGATCAGCATCATGGCCCGAACCGGCGACATACTGGTCAAGCTTCGCCAGGGTGGCTTCCAGATTGGCGGGGTGTCGGCGCAGGTAGCCGGCCAGCCGGAGCAGGGACTTCCCGCGGACGTTCCGGGCGTCCCACTCCTCCGTGACCAGCGTGCCGGGAGTTCCCGCGGCGTCGGCGGAGGGTTCCAGCACGTAGCGCCAGACGTGGCCGAAGAAATGCCGCCAGGCGATGCGCCTGCCTTCCTCGAACTCACAGACCGTATTGAGGATCTTGTAATCCACCATGACGTTCATCTCCATACCGAACCTGGCGCCGGCGGACAGCCGCTCCGGGCCCCGCGGCTGCGCCGACTTCACGGTGTCCGACCCGTCAATCACACTGTGCAGGGCAGGGGTTGCAAGGACCTCGAAAATGGCCTCCGGACCTGCCGCGATGAAGCGCTGGCGGGACACAAGGTATCGGCTGTTCATCCGGCAAGCCTAACCGTTCCAGCTGTTGCAGAATGAGTCATGCGCATTCCTCCCCTGCCCGCTGACGGACGCCCCCGGATCGGAATTCCGGTCCGGCTCAGCAGCTCCCGGGACCCCGACCCGCGGGTCGGGGAAGCCAATGAGCTGTTCGGCTACATCGTGGATCTGGTCCGCGAAGGCGGCGGGGAGCCGGTGCTCCTCACCGACGGTTCCGACGCTCACGGTTCGGGCGCGACCGGTTCCGACGGCGGCCGGCTGGCCGAAACGCTCAAGGCGCTCGACGGCGTCGTCCTTCCCGGCGGTGGAGACCTGGACCCGCGCCTCTACGGCGAAAGGCAGGGCACATACTGTTACGACGTCAACCTCGCGCAGGACGCATTGGACCTGGCCGTGGCGCGCGGCAGCATCGAGGCAGGCCTGCCGCTGCTGGGGATCTGCCGCGGACACCAGCTCCTTAACGTCCTCTATGGCGGCACGCTGGTGCAGGACATGGCAGCCGGCCCTGTAACGCACCACCAGCCGGCGTCGGGCGAGGGACCGTGGGCCTGGCACGACGTGGACATCATTCCCGGCTCCAAGGTGGGCCTCCTGTACGGCGCGGCGGGCGCGCCGGAAGGGCTCACGGTCAAGATCGCCTCCGGCCATCACCAGGCCGTTGCCCGGGTTGCCGACGGACTCATGGTGACGGCCGTTGCCGGCGACGGCACAGTGGAAGCATTGGAGGACCCGGCACGCTGGGTGGCGTCCGTTCAATGGCATCCCGAAGTACTGGAGCTCCCGGCCGATGAACGCGTGGCACCCTTTCGGGCGTTCGTGGAGGCCTGCTATTATCGTCAAAAAGGCAGTATGTCCTATCAAGAGAACATACGCTGACATACGCGGGCCCACCGGCACCCCGGAGCTCGCGGAGCACAAGGGAGCGCTCAGTGGCGAATCAACTTAATCTCAGCATCGACCGCTCTTCACCGGTGCCCCTCTACCACCAGGTGGTCCAGGGCATCGAGTCCGCCATCCACACCGGATTACTCCCCCCGGGCAGCCGGCTGGACAACGAAATCGACCTCGCGGCGCAGCTCAACCTGTCCCGGCCCACCATGCGCAAGGCCATGGACGAACTGGTGCGCTCAGGCCTCCTGGTGCGCAAGCGCGGCGTGGGGACACAGGTGGTTTCCAGCCAGGTCCGCAGGCCGCTGGAACTCTCGAGCCTCTACGACGACCTCACCAACAACGGGAGCAAGCCCACCACCGAGGTGCTCAGCTTTTCCCACATCGAGGCCGATGCCGCCACCCGTGAAGCCCTCCAGCTTCCCGCCGGCGCCAAGGTCTACCACTTCACCAGGCTGCGCAAGGTGGGCGGCAAGCCGCTGGCCCTGATGGAAAACTGGGTCCGCGACGACATCACCCCGATCGACGAAGCCCAGCTCGCCGCCCAGGGCCTGTACGCGATCCTGCGCAACGGCGGCGTGAATTTCCGGCTGGCCTCGCAGCGCATCGGCGCCATGGTGGCCAACGACTACCAGGCTCCCCTGCTGGACACCGAGCCCGGCCTGGCGCTGGTGACCATGGAACGCACCGCCGTGGACGACACCGGACGCATGGTTGAAACCGGCCACCACGTCTACCGCGGCGACTCGTACAGCTTTGAAATGACCCTTGTCCAGCGTTAGGCGCCAGCGCTAACCGCTGCGGCAGCAATCACTTAAACGAAAGAACAAAATCTATGGCCAACTGGGTATATCCGCTGGGTTCCGCTGCCGACGGCACATGGGACGTCTCCCTGGGAACGTCAGACTCCGCCGTCGAGGTGGACGGCTGGGCCCACACCGGGCTCAAGGTCGCGACGCTGGCGGCGGGCGCCGCCGTCGAACTTCCTGCCGCCGGCGAGGAACGCATTGTGGTTCCGCTCAACGGTTCCTTCACCGCCACCGTTGACGGGCAGGACTACCGGCTGGCGGGCAGGGCCAGCGTCTTCCACGGCCCCAGCGACGTCCTGTACACCGGCACGGACAAGGCCGTCACCATCAGCTCCGCCGACGGCGGCAGGGTTGCGGTGGCAACGGCACCGGCGAAGACCTCCTACCCCACCCGGCTGGTAACGGCCGCCGAGACCCCCGTGGAACTGCGGGGTGCCGGGAACTGCTCCCGGCAGGTCCACAACTTCGGCACCCCGGCGGCGCTGGAAGCGGACCGTTTCATCGTTTGCGAAGTCATCACCCCGGCAGGCAACTGGTCCTCCTACCCCCCGCACAAGCACGACGAGGACAAGGACGGCGAAACCAGCCTCGAGGAGATCTACTACTTCGAGACCCGTGTGGCACCGGACGGCCCGGCGGCCGCGGCCGGTTCCGGGGCGCAAAGTGACGCCATCGGCTATCAGCGCGTATACGCCTCTGATGAGCGGCCCATCGACGTCTCGGCCGAGGTCCGCACGGGCGACGTCGTACTGGTTCCCTACGGCTGGCACGGGCCGGCGATGGCAGCCCCGGGGTACGACCTCTACTACCTGAACGTGATGGCCGGTCCCGGACCCGTGCGGGACTGGCTCATCAGCGATGACCCCCACCACGGCTGGATCCGCCAGACCTGGGAAAGCCAGGACATTGACCCGAGGCTGCCGTTCGGAGCGTAGGCAGTCCGCCACCCGGGCAGCACGCCAGAAGCCCCTGACCGATGGTCAGGGGCTTCGTCGTTGCCGGGGGCCGGGCCGGGCCGGGGCCTGGGCGGGCGGGGCCGGCGGCCCGCGCCTGGGCCGGGCCGGGCCGCAAGCCAGGTACTAGCTCGCCACTTTCTGCGCGACCCGCACCGGCACACCGGTCACCAGCGATTCCTGGGCGGCGTCGGCCACCCTGGATGCCGCCACGGCGTCCTCGGGGGTGCACGGGTTCTCCCTGCGGCCCAGGATCAGCTCCACGAAGGCTTCCATCTCGGAGCGGTATGCCTGGTCGAAGCGTTCGGCGAAGGTCTTGTGCGGCTCGCCCGCGGGGAATCCGACGCCGGCTTCGGCCGAGTCCATCGCGGTCTTATCGTCCAGCCCCACCATCAGCGAACGGCGCGAACCCTGGATTTCGAGGCGGACGTCGTGGCCCGCCCCGTTGTACCGGGTGGCTGACACGGTCCCGACCGTCCCGTCGTCGAACGTCACCAGTGCAAGGGCCGTGTCAACGTCCCCCACCTCCCCGATGGCGGGGTCGCCGTTGTTGGAGCCCCTGGCGTACACCTCGACGATTTCGCGGCCGGTCAACCATCGCAGGATGTCGAAGTCATGGACGGAGCAATCCCGGAAGAGGCCGCCCGAGCTGGCCAGGTACTCCACGGGCGGCGGCGCCATGTCGCAGGTGACGGCCCGGAGCGAATGGATCCACCCCAGTTCGCCCGCCCGGTAGGCCCGCCGGGCTTCCAGATAGCCTGCATCGAAGCGGCGCTGGTGCCCGATCTGCACCACTCCGTGCCTGTCCCGGATGTACTCCAGCACCGGCAGTGCGTCCGCCACGTTGAGGGCCACCGGCTTTTCGCAAAATATGGGGACCCCGGCGTCCACCCCGGCCTTGATCAGCTCCGGGTGCGTGGCCGTTCCCGTGGCGATTACCAGGCCGTCCGGCCCGGATGCCAGGAGCGCTTCCACTGAGGGGAGGAACTCGGCACCGAGCCCGGCCGCGACCGTCCGGGCGTGGTCTGCGGCCACGTCGGTGAGGCGGAGCCTGACGTTGATGCCTTCCGGGTTGAGGACACGGTTCAGCGCGGCGATGTTGTTGGCGTGCATGACGCCGATCCGCCCCACACCCACCAGGCCAAGGACAACATGTTTCATGCGTTCTCCCCTGCATAGACGGTGGGCGCCGCCCGGAAGGCGTCGAGTCCCGCGACGGCCACGGGAGCGCCCCGCTTGACGGACTCGATGCAGGCCAGCGCCATGGCCAGCGCGCGCCGGGCGTCCGCTGCGCCGGGGGTGAGGGTGACGTCGGACGACGACGGCACACCGTCGCGCTGTGCACGCACCGCGTCTGCGAAGTCGGCAAGTTCGTCCGTGTAGGCCTGCCGGAACAGTTCCACATTGAGCCGCGGCGTATCGGCGGACATGCCCTCCGCGGTGTAGCGGCGGGCAGCGGTCTCCGTGGCGCGGCCGGCCTGGACCATTCCCCGGGAGCCGAAGACCTCGCCGCGGATGTCGTAGCCGTACAGCGCGCTGAAGCTGGCTTCCGCCACGGCAATGGCTCCGTTGCTGTAGCGGATGGTCACCACTGCCGTGTCCAGGAAGCCCTGATCCCGAAGGCCGGGTTCCACCAGCGCGTCCGCCACGGCGTAGACCTCCACGGGCTCTGCTCCTTCGTTGAACCAGTTGAGGGTGTCGAAGTCGTGGATCAGGGTTTCGAGGAAGATGGTCCATGCCGGGACCCTGGCGGCGTTCGGGATGCTTCCGTTCCCGGGGTCCCGGGTCAGCGAACGCAGGAGTTGCGGCGTTCCGGCGACACCGGCCGCAAGGTCCTTCTTGGCAGCCTGGAAATCGTCCGCATACCGGCGGTTGAAGCCGATCTGGAAGTGCACGCCGGCCGCCTCCACTGCGGCGAGGGCGGCGTCCAGTTCCGCAAGCCCCTGGCCGGCCGGCTTCTCACAGAAAATGTGTTTTCCCGCGGCGGCCGCCTGCGCGATGAGGGAAGAGTGGAATCGGACCGGACTCGCGATGATGACTGCGTCGATCCCGGGATCCGCCAGGATGTCCTCGGCGTTGGGAGTCACTTTGGCAGCGCCCAGGGAACGGGCCAACGTCTCCGCGGCTTCAACGTTCGGGTCAGCGATGGCAGCCAGGACGGCGCCTGGGACACGGCGGGCGATGCTTTCTGCATGGAACGCCCCCATCCAGCCGGAGCCGATGAGTCCGATCCGCACGGGGGCCGGAGCTCCGGCGGGATTCTGGGTGATGTAAGCCAAGGGGTTGGTCCTTTCGATGGATATGGCGGCTTGCCCGCGGAACCGCCCCGGGTCCTCGTGGGCGGTGCCAACAACACGGCGGAGCAGGGCCGGTCCCCTTACGGGCTGGCCCTGCTCCTTCCGCGGCATTAGCTGCTGTAGGCCTTGCCGGTGGTCTGGGCCACGTCTGCTACTTCGCTCTTGACTTCCTTGACCACATCGCCGTGGCCGCCGATCTGTTCGAGTTCGTGGGCGAGCTCGGCGAGCTCGGCTCCGCCGGCCATCTGGGCGGTGAGCTCGTCGAGGGTGATGTCCTTCTTCTCGTAGTACCCGATCGACTTGCCGCGCTTGAGCAGCAGGAACCGGTCCCCCACGGGGAAGGCGTGGTGCGGGTTGTGCGTGATGAAGATGACGCCCAGGCCGCGGTCGCGGGCCTGCAGGATGTAGCGCAGCACCACGCCGGACTGCTTCACGCCCAGGGCCGCCGTCGGCTCATCGAGGATCAGCACCTTCGCGCCGAAGTACACGGCGCGGGCGATGGCCACACACTGGCGTTCACCGCCGGAGAGCTGGCCGATGGGCTGCTCCACGTCCCGGAGGTCGATACCCATCTCGGCGAGTTCGTGCTTGGTGATGTCCTTCATCTTCTGGACATCCAGGCTCTTGAACGGGCCAAAGCCGGACGTCAGCTCGGAACCGAGGAAGAAGTTCCGCCAGATCGGCATCAGCGGCACCACGGCGAGGTCCTGGTACACCGTGGCGATACCGACGTCCAGGGCGTCACGCGGGGAGGTGAACTTCCGATCCTCCCCCATGACCTTCAGGACGCCTTCGTCGTGCTGGTGCAGGCCGGCGATGATCTTGATCAGGGTGGACTTTCCGGCACCGTTGTCGCCCAGGACGCAGGTGACGCGGCCGTTGTCCACGGCCATGGTCACGTCGGTGAGGGCGACGATGTTGCCGTAGTGCTTGCCCACCTTGTCCAGGGAGAGCAGGTGCACCGGGGTGTGGGTCAGCGGATCCGTTTCGTTCTGCAGCAGGGTCTTCTGGTCGATCTGTTTGGCGTTCATTTCTCCGGCCCCTTACTTCAGTTCCGCGCGGCGCTTGACGATCAGGTTGACGATGGTGGCCAGCAGCAGCATCAGGCCCAGGAAGAACTTGAACCAGTCGGGGTTCCACTGGGCGTAGACAATGCCCTTGTTGGCCATGCCGAAGATGAAGGCGCCGATCGCGCCGCCCACGGCCGAGCCGTACCCGCCGGTGAGGAGGCAGCCGCCGATGACCGCGGCGATGATGTAGAGGAATTCGTTGCCCACGCCTTCGCCGGACTGCACCGAGTCGAAGGCGAACAGGTTGTGCATGCCCAGGACCCAGCCGCAAAAGCCCACGGCCATGAACAGACCGATCTTCGTCTTGGTGACCGGAACGCCCACAGCGCGGGCGGCGTTGGCGTCGCCGCCGGAGGCGAAGATCCAGTTGCCCACCTTGGTCCGCAGCAGCACCCAGGAGGCCACGGCCACGAGGATGATCCAGAAGAACACGGTGATCTTCACTTCGACGCCGGCAATGTTCACTGAGGAGGCGAAGACGGCGCGTGCGGAGGCAAAGCCGTCCATCTGGGCGATCGAGGGCGAGGAGACTCCGTTGGAGATCATGCGGGTCAGCGCCAGGTTCAGGCCGGTCAGCATCAGGAAGGTGGCCAGGGTGACGATGAAGCTGGGCAGCTTGGTCTTCACCAGGATCCAGCCGTTGACGAAACCGATGCCGAGTGAGACCACCAGGGCCAGGGCCACACCCACCCAGACGTTGAGCGAGAAGTACCACGCGAACATGGAGGCGGTCAGGGCCGAGCTGATGACGGCGACGCCGGTGGACAGGTCGAACTCGCCGCCGATCATGAGCAGGGAAACCCCCACGGCCATGATGCCGATGGTGGAGGAGCCGTACAGCACAGTGGCGAACGAACTCGGCTGGATGAAGGTGGAGGAAACGACTGAGAAGAAAACGAACAGGACAATGGCACCCACCAGGGCGCCGACTTCCGGGCGTCCCAGCAGCTTTTGAAACGGACTGCGGCGGCCGACCCGCTCATCCGGCGCCAGCGGTGCCGGCTTGGCTAACGTCTGTGTCATGGAAAACTCCTTGTTGGTCCGGCTGCGGGAAGACCGGAGACCGGTCCTCCCGCGGCCGGGGCTGCCTGCGACTTAGCGGACGCCCTGCTGGGCGAATTTGAGGACATCGGCGGCGGATTCCTTGTCCACGACGGTGGGGCCGGTGAGGACAGGCTGGCCGCCTCCGAGTTCAAAGCCGCCGCGGTTGTACTGCCACAGGGCGTCAATGGAGCCGTATCCCTGCAGCCAGGGCTGCTGGTCGACGGTGAACAGGACGGTTCCGTCAACGATCTTCTGTGCCAGGTCGGCATTCATATCGAACGATGCCGCCTTCGCGGAGCTGCCGGAGTCCGTGATGGACTTCAGTGCCGTCAGGGTGATGGGAGCGCCGAGGCCGATGATAGCGTCGGCGTCCTTGGTTGCCTGGAGTTTGGCCGTGATGGTGGAAGCCACTTCCGTCATGTCACGGCCGTTGACGTAGAGGATCTCCGTCCCTGCTACCTTCGCTTTCACGCCGGCGCACCGCGCCTCGAGGCCAACGTGGCCCTGCTCCTGGATGACGCAGATGGGGTGCTTGAAGTTTTGCGAGGCCAGTTTCTCACCTACCGCCTGGCCGGCGAGCTGCTCATTCGAGCCGAAGTGCGTGAAAGCGCCAAGCTGTGATGAAACGGATTCGCCGGCATTGAGGCTGACCACGGGGATGCCGGCGTCGGTTGCCTTCTTCAGGGCGTCCTTGAGGGCGTCCGGCTTGGCCAGGGTGACGGCAATGCCGTCCACTTTCTGGTCCACGGCCTGCTCGATCAGCTGGGCCTGGCGGCCGCCTTCAGGATCCGAGGTGTAGAGCAGTTCGACGTTGTCCTTTGCGGCAGCCTCTTCGGCGCCCTTACGGACGATGTCCCAGAACGTGTCGCCGGCTGCGGCGTGGGTGATGAGGGCGATCTTGATCCGGTCAGTCGTTGCGACCTGGCCGCCGCCTGCGCCACCACCGGTTTCGGCGGGCTTGCCGCCGGTGCTTGAACAGGCGCTCAACGCCATCATCGGCACCACTGCTGCAACCAGGGCCGCCTTGCGCCAGGAAAACTTAGCCACCTTAATCTCCTTTGATCTCAGGTCCCGGGCTGCCACTTTGCAACCGCCGGAGCACTGTCTACCTCGATCATGGTGATTCAGCTCACTAATGTCAATAGTTTGTCCTGACATTAGGATGTTTTGACTTGAAATGGCTTCTGGAGGGCGGCAAAAACGCCGGGGATGAAAGTCTCAGCCTTCGTCCCCGGCGCTGCAATGAGGGCACCCCGCATGCACCCCCCGGCGGATTCCCGTCAGCCGACGACTGCCGGCTCCTCGGCCGCGGCGGGAGTGGAGGCTGCCGCCGTCGTCCGGTCTTCGCCGTGCCGTTTGGCGCTGGCCGCGGCGTACGCCATCACGCCGACCCCGAGGAAGGTGATGGCGGCACCGGCCCAGATCGGCGACGTGTAACCGAGACCGGCGGTAATGGTCACGCCGCCGAGCCAGGCACCGAGGGCGTTGCCAACGTTGAAGGCGCCGATGTTCGCGCCGGAGGCCAGGGTGGGCGCGCTGCTGGCGTACTTCATGACCCGCATCTGCAGGCCGGGGACGGTGGCGAAGCCGAAGCCGCCCATCAGCACGATCGAGGCGATGGTGAGGGGCTGGCTGCCGGCGTTCAGCGCGAATGCCACCAGGATGACCACCAGCATGGCAAGGACAACCAGCAGCGTCCGGTCCACGTTGCGGTCCGCAGCCTTCCCGCCCACGGTGTTGCCAATGAACAGTCCCACGCCGAAGAGGATCAGGAGCCAGGGCACGGTGGAGGCCGCAAACCCGCTGACCTCGGTGAGGGTGAACGCGATGTAGGTGAAGGCGCCGAACATGCCGCCGTAGCCCAGGATGGTCACGAGGATGGACAGCCAGACCTGGCCGGACCGGAAGGCGCGCAGTTCGCCGCGGAGCCCGCCGGAGGCGGCACGGCCGGCACCGTCGCCCTGCCCGGTCCGGGGCACCAGGGCCAGGATGCCAATGAGCGCCAGGACCCCGATGCCGGTGATCGCCCAGAAGGTGGAGCGCCAGCCGGCCGCCTGGCCAAGCATGGTGCCGAACGGGACGCCCAGGACATTGGCGGCCGTGAGTCCGGTGAACATGATGGCGATGGCGCCGGCTTTCCTGGTGGGTGCCACCATGTCCGCGGCCACCACGGCCCCGATGCCAAAGAATGCACCGTGGGCCAGGGCGGCAACGATCCGGCCGATCATCATCAAGGAGTAGTCGGGGGCGACGGCGGAGATCAGGTTGCCGGCAATGAACAGAACCAGCAGGACGGCGAGCACGGGCTTGCGCTCAAAGCGCGTCACGGCCGCCGTGAGCAGCAGGGCACCGACGACGACGGCGAGGGCGTAGCCGGAGATCAGCCAGCCGGCCGTGGCCTCGCTGACGCGGAAGTCGGCAGCAACCTCGGGCAGCAGGCCCATGATGACGAACTCGGTGAGTCCGATCCCGAACCCGCCGAGGGCGAGGGCTAACAGGCCAATGGGCATGGCGGAGCTCCTTCAAAACTGTACGGAAAGGGGTAGGGCGCGTAAGCTATTAGTTGCAGACGCGTTATTTATTGTTGCACAAGCAGATACCACGCGCAAGCAACTATTATTTGTTGTGCCCTGTTTCATATCCGTGGGGTACGCGATTCGAAGGGAAGTACACGATGGGCATCAAGGACGACGCCGTTGAAGTCCGCGCGCAGGGGTGGCGGACCCTCGCAGCCCTGCACGGCCTGATCGAGTCGGAGCTGGAACGCTCCCTGCAGGCCGAAGCCCAGTTGTCCGTTGTCGAGTACACCGTGCTCGACGCCCTGAGCCGGCAGGACGGCTGGCACATGCGCATGCAGCAGCTGGCCCGCGCCACCGCACTCAGTGCCAGCGCCACCACGCGGCTGGTCAACCGGCTCGAGGACCGCGGCCTGCTCACACGCATCCTGTGCGCGGATGACCGCCGCGGCATTTACACGGAACTGACGGAGAGCGGCATCAGGCTGCTCGACGAGGCACGGCCCGCCCACGACGCCACGCTGGAACGGGCCCTCGCCGAAGCGCAGGAGATCCCCGAGCTGGCCCCGCTGGTGGACGCGCTGCCCCGGCTGCACGCGCACGCGTAGACCCGTCCCCCAGCCACATCCCAAGCTCCGCTTAAAGAGTTTTTGTCCAGATAATGCCCCTTTGAATCGTTCAAAGGGGCATTATCTGGACAAAAACTATTGGCGGTTGTGGTTACTTTACTGCGGTGCTTACCCGAGTTCCGCCGTCGGACGCCGCGTCCTTGACCGCAGCGTTCTTGAAGTAGTGCTCCAGGTCCTCAAGGCTCTTGTCCTTGGTCTCCGGCACCACCCGCTTCACCCACACGATGGCGGCCAGCTGGACGGCCACGAAGATGAAGAACGTCGTTGAAACGCCAATCCCGGCCACCATCTGGGGGAAGAAGAACCCGATCAGGAAGTTGATCATCCACAGCACGAACACGCAGATGCCCATGCCGATGCCCCGGACATGCAGCGGGAAGATCTCGGACATGGTCAGCCACGTCACCGTGCCGATGCAGGACTGCATGGATGCTAGGAACGTCACCATGAACAGCAGCACCAGGTAGCCGCGGAGCGTGCTTTCCGGGATCAGCATCGAAATCAGGCCGATCGCCAGCAGCGACGATGCCGTGCCCGCCAAGCCCACGATCAGCATGGACTTCCGGCGCACCTTCGTCATGAGCGACATGCCGATGATGACGGCGACCACGGACGTAACGCCGTTGACCACGTTGGCGAGCAGCGCGCCCTGGTCCCCGAAGCCTGAGCTGGAGAGGATCGAGGTGCCGTAATACATGATGGCGTTGACGCCGCTGATCTGGTTGATCACCGCCATGCCCAGGCCCACCACGAAGATGCGGCGGATCCATGGAACGGTGAGGTCCCGGAACGTTCCGAGCTTGGACTGGTAGTCTTCCCTGGCCGCCTGCCGCACTTCATCAAATTCCGTGGAGACGTCCGCCGGCGCGCGGGTCTTGCGCAGCACGTCCAGGACCTCGCCAAAGCGTCCGGCCGATGCCAGCCAGCGGGGGCTTTCGGGAAGGACCAGCATGCCGAACCAGAGCACGACGGCGGGCAGCGTCGCGATGACCAGCATCCAGCGCCACACGTGGGAGGCCTCGGGGAAGGCGTTGCCCAGGACGGCGTTGAACGTGAACGCCAGGAACTGGCCCGTGACGATCATCAGCTCGTTCTGGGTGACGATCCGCCCGCGCTGGGCTGCCGGCGACATTTCCGCAAGGTACACGGGGACGATCACGGATGCCCCGCCCACCGCCAGGCCCAGCACCGTACGGGCCAGCACCAGCAGCTCAGTGGTTGGTGCGAGGGAACAGGCAACGGTGGAGAACGCGAAAATGAGCGCGAGCGCCATGATGGTCCTGCGTCGGCCAAAGCGGTCGGACAGGCGGCCTGCGGTGATGGCGCCGAAGGCCGCGCCGAACAGCAGGGTGGACGTGACAAGCCCTTCCGTCAGCGGCGTCAGCCCGAGGTCCCGCTGCATGAACGGCAGGGCACCGTTGATGACACCGGTGTCGTAGCCGAAGAGCAGGCCGCCGAACGTCGAGAACAGGGCCACCCGACGCATGAACCCCTTGGGATTGGGAGCTGCCGTCGCAGAAGCTGCCGGACCGGCCAGGGACCGGGTCGAACTATCGGAGAGCGTCTTTTCTGTTTGCTTCATAGGGCAGCCGCTACCGTGCCTTCGCGATGTAGTTATTCATCGTGTCCAGCTGGTAGCGGGAAACCTCCGCGGCGTTCTCGTCTTCGGCGAACACGCTGGACACCATCACGGTGTCTTCACGGTCCAGGAAGCCGATTTCCTGCAGGCCGCCGAAGAATTCTTCCCAGTTCACGTCGCCGTCGCCGATTTTCAGGTGCTGGTGGACGCGGACCGGGTTGCCGGGCGGGTTGGTGATGTAGCGCAGGCCGTGCGAGGCGTGGTGGTTCATGGTGTCGGCAACGTGGACCAGCCGGAGCTTGTCCCCCGCGGCGCGCATGATGTCCAGCGGCTCGTTCTTCATGTGGAAGCTGTGCGAGGCCACGTAGACGAGGCCCACGTTCTTGGAGTTCAGTCCGCGGATGACGCGGATGGCGGCCAGGCCTTCTTCCACGAAGTCGTCCGGGTGCGGATCGATGAGGACGTCGAGGCCTTCGCGTTCGATGATGGGCAGCAGTTCTTCCATGGAGCGGTAGAAGGCGCGCTCCGATTTCTCCGCCTTCTCCGGACGTCCGCTGAATTCGGTGTTGATGGTGCCGACGCCGAGGTCCACGGTGATCTGGATGACGCGCTTCCAGTAACGGACAGCTGCTTCGCGGGCATCCTCATCCGGCCCGGACCAGCGGAGCACCGGCAGAACGGAGGCAATCTCGATCCCCACGTCCTTGCAGGCCTTGTTGAGCTGGCCCACCAGTTCGTCGTCAGCCTTCGGGTGGTTATAGAACGGGATGAAGTCGGCGTGCGGGGTCATCTGCATGTACTTGTAGCCGAGGTCCGCCACCACCCGGGGGAATTCGAGCAGGCTGTGCGAGTGGTGGAACGGCGTTGGATCAAGTGCGATTTTCACGTGGAACACTCCATTGTGGATGAGTCAGTTTTCGAACCGGGTTGGCTTAGCTGTAGAGGGCGGGCTTGGCGTTCAGTTTCACGGCGACCTTTTCGCCGTTCTTCTGCGCTTCCACGCCGGCTTCGCAGCATGCTGCGGTGGCGTAGCCGTCCCAGGCGGTGGGGCCGCCGATTTCACCGCGGAGGGCGGCGTCCACCCAGGACTGGATTTCGACGTCGTATGCCGCACCGAAACGCTCTTCGAAACCGGGGGTGACGTTGCCGCCCCAGCGGCCGGCGCTGCGGGTGTAGGGTCCCTTGTCACCGCCGATGCTGACGATGCCGTCTTCGAAGGAGGCCTGCGTGGCCACTTCGTAGCCGAACTTGGCGTTGACGTAGATTTCGACGTCGGCGAGGACGCCGGACTCGGTTTCCACAAGGACGTGCTGGGGATCGTGCTGGCCGGCCGGGGCGTTCTTCGTGGCCTTGCCCAGGCGGACCTGGACGCTGGTGATTTCTTCGCCCGTGAAAAACCTGATGGCGTCGAACTCGTGCACCACCGAGTCATTGATCAGCATCTCGTTGGTGAAACCTGCCGGAGTGGTGGGGTTCCGGTGCTGGTGGTGCAGCATCAGCAGCTCGCCGAGTTCGTGGTCGCGAATGACCTGGCCCAAGGCAGCGTATTCGGCGTCGAACCGGCGCATGAAGCCCACCTGGATGCGCTTGTGGCCCAGCTTTTCCTCGGCCTGGACGATCTTCCAGGCCGACTCGGCGTCGGGCGTGAGCGGCTTCTCGCAGAGGATCGGGATGTCCTTTTCGAGGGCCTTCAGCAGGATGTCCTCGTGCAGGAAGCCGGGCGTGGCGATGAGGACGGCGTTGACGTCCCCGTTGTTGAGGGCCTCGTCGGCGTCGGCCAGGGCCACTGCGCCCGGGATGCCTTCGATGGCTGCCTGCGCACGCGCCAGGTCTACGTCGACGACGGCGGCAACTTCAGCGCCGTGGATCCGCTTGCTGAGGCGCTGGATGTGGTCCGCGCCCATGCGGCCGGCGCCGATGACGGCGACGCGAAGGGTTTCAGTCATTGTTCTTTCCTTACGTTTCGGTGCCTGGGCGGCTGTTAGTTGACTGCCGTGCGGGAGCCGCAGGACAGCAGGTAGTTGCGGGTGCGCTTGGCGATCGGCATGGGGACGTCGAAGGCCACCGGGTACATGTCCTGCTCCACGATGCCGAAGATGGGGCGGTTCAGTGCCTCCACGGCCTCGATGACGGCGCGCAGGTCAGGCAGCCCGTTCGGCGGTTCGGTCATGACGCCGGCAAGGTTGGCTGCGGCCCAGGTCATGTTCTCCTCGTTGACCTTTTTGAGGATGTCCGGGTTGATCTGCTTCAGGTGCAGGTAGCCGATGCGGTCCGGGTAGTTCTTGATGAGCTCCAGGCTGGACGCGCCGCAGTATTCGGCGTGGCCGGTGTCCAGGCACAGGTTCAAGTACTTCGGGTCCGTGGCTCCCAGGAGGGTTTCGATGTCTTTCTGGGCTCCGACATGGGAATCAGCGTGCGAGTGGAACTGCTGCTTCAGGCCGAAGTCATTGAGCAGGGTCTTGCCCAGGCGGTTGTGGCCGGCGAACAGGTCGCTCCACGCCTTTTCGGTGAGCTGGCCGCTTTCCACTGCCTCGCCGGTGACGTCATCGCGCCACATGGCCGGGATGACCACGATGTGCTCGCCGCCCATGGCCGCCGTGAGTTCGGCGACCTTGCGGGCGGGCTCCCAGGCAGCCTCCCACTGGTCCAGGCCGCGGTGGAACGCGGTGAACACCGTTCCCGCGGTGACCTTCAGGTCGCGCTGCTTGAGTTCTTCGGCCAGGCGGGCGGGGTCGGTGGGCAGGTAGCCGTACGGGCCGAGCTCGATCCACTTGTAGCCGGATTCGGCCACTTCGTCGAGGAAGCGTTCCCACGGGGTCTGCTTGGGATCGTCCGGGAACCAGACACCCCAGGAGTCCGGTGCGGTGCCGATGATCAGCTTGTTGTCGGTCATGACAGCGTTGTCTCTCTTTTCTTACCGGCGGCGGGGATCAGTTGGACGGGAAGTTGTAGGAGGCACCCGAGGCGTGGGTGGGCTCGGGCCAGCGTGACGTAACCACTTTGCCACGGGTGTAGAAGGACACGCCTTCGGGGCCGTAGATGTGCTTGTCTCCGAACAGCGAAGCCTTCCAGCCGCCGAAGGAGTGGTAGGCCACCGGTACCGGGAGCGGCACGTTGATGCCGATCATGCCCACGGTCACGGAGCGCTGGAATTTGCGGGCGTTGGCGCCTGAGGAGGTGAAGATGGCGGTGCCGTTGCCGTAGGGGTTGGAGTTGATCAGCGCGATGCCTGCATCCAGGTCCTCCACGCGGACCACGACGAGGACGGGTCCGAAGATTTCCTCGGTGTAGGCGGTCATTTCGGTCTTGACGTGGTCCAGGACGGTGGGGCCGACCCAGAAGCCTTCCTCGTGGCCCGGGACCACCAGGTCGCGGCCGTCCACCACCATGGCGGCGCCGGCGGCTTCCGCTTCGGTGACGATCTTGACGATCCGGTCCTTGGAAGCGGGCGTGATGACCGGGCCCATTTCGGCGTCGGGCGCGGTGCCGTTGTTGACCTTGACGGCGAGGGCGCGCTCCTCGACCTTCTTGACCAGCAGGTCGGCGGCATCGCCGACGGCGACGGCAACGGAGATGGCCATGCAGCGTTCGCCGGCGGAGCCGAAGGCGGCCGCGGCGAGGTGGTCGGCGGCGTTGTCGAGGTCGGCGTCGGGCAGCACGATGGCGTGGTTCTTCGCCCCGCCCAGGGCCTGGACGCGCTTGCCGTGCTTGGTGGCGGTCTCGTGGACGTACTGCGCGATCGGAGTGGAGCCGACGAAGGAGATGCCGTCCACGTCCGGGTGGGTCAGCAGGCCGTCAACGGTTTCCTTGTCGCCGTGCAGGACCTGGAAGACGCCGTCGGGCAGGCCGGCCTGCTTCCAGAGCTTGGCCAGCAGCATGGACGCGGAGGGGTCCCGTTCGGAGGGCTTGAGGATGAAGGCGTTGCCGGTGGCGATGGCCATCGGAGCCATCCACAGCGGCACCATGACCGGGAAGTTGAACGGGGTGATGCCGGCGACGACGCCGAGGGGTTCGCGGAAGGAGAAGACGTCGATGCCGGTGGAGACCTGGTCCGAGTAGTCGCCCTTGAGCAGCTGCGGGATGCCGCAGGCGAACTCGATGACTTCCAGGCCGCGGCCGATCTCGCCCTTGGCGTCGGAGAGGACCTTGCCGTGCTCGGCGGTGATCAGTTCAGCGAGGTCGTCTACATGGGCGGCCACGAGTTCACGGAACTTGAACAAAACGGCGGTGCGCTTGGCCAGGGAGATGTCCCCCCAGGTGTCAGCGGCGGCGCGCGCGGCGGCGACGGTGGCGTCCAGGTCCGCCCGGTTGGCCAGCCGCAGCTCGCCGGAGACCTGGCCGGTGGCCGGGTTGTAGACGGGCTGGGTGCGGGTGCCTTCGCCGGCGGTCTCGGCGCCGTTGATGAAATGGTTGATGGTGGCGGTGCTCTGATGCGTGGTGGTAGTCATGGGACTCTTCCTTGAGTGGTTGAAGGGGGCGGCGTGTCCGGGCGTTAGCCCAGTAGCTTGCGCTGGCGGTTCTTGTGGTCGGTGTAGGTCTGGTACGCCTGCTGCGTGGAGTCGAGGTCGGAGACCTGGGAGACCGGAACGTCCCACCAGGATTCGGAGCTCGGGGCATCCAGCAGGGGGTCCGATTCGACGTGGATCAGGATGGGTCCTCCGCGCTCCGGGGCGGCCTTGGCGTCACGGATGGCCTGTTCGAGTTCGGCGATGACCTTCTCCCCCGGTTCGATCCGGATCACCTTCACGCCGAGGCTTTCGGCGTTCAGGGCCAGGTCCACCGGCAGGGTGTCGCCTTCGTCGAAGCTGTGCTGTTCCTCGTTCAGTGCCCGGTACTGGGTGCCGAACCGCTGAGAACCGAGCATTTCGGAGAGTGAACCGATGGAGGCGTAGCCGTGGTTCTGGATGAGGACCACGATCAGTTTGATCCGCTCGGCGACGGCGGTGACCAGTTCGGTGTGCATCATCAGGTAGGAGCCGTCCCCCACCATGACCACGACGTCGCGCTGCTGGCCCCCGGCTGCGGCTTCCGCCAGCGCTGCGCGCTTAACGCCAAGGCCGCCGGGGATTTCGTAGCCCATGCAGGAGTACGCGTACTCCACGTGGTAGCCGAATGCGTCCCGGACGCGCCACATCTTGTGCAGGTCACCGGGCAGCGACCCTGCCGCGCAGATGACGACGTCCTGGGCGTCCATGGCCCGGCTGGTGGCCCCGATGATTTCGTTCTGGGCCGGCAGCGGCGTGAACCGGGTGTCGAACGCCTCGTCAACCGTGGCGTCCCAGCGCTTTTTCTCGGCAGCAACCTGCCGCTCCAGATCGGCGCCGACGCGGTAGCCGCCCAGCGCCTGGTTCAGCTTGACCAGTGCCTTGCGTGCATCGGCCACGATCGGCAGCGTGGTGCCGTGCTTGTACGCGTCGATGGCAGCCACGTTGATGTTGATGAACTTCACGTCCGGGTTCTGGAACGCGGTGCGCGACGCGGTGGTGAAGTCCTCGTAGCGGGTGCCGATCCCGATGATCAGGTCCGCCTCGGCAGCGATGGCGTTGGCGGCCGTCGTGCCGGTGGAGCCGATGGCTCCGAGGGAGAACTTGTGGTCCCACGGCAGGACGCCGACGCCGGCCTGGGTGTTGCCCACCGGGATGCCGGTGAGTTCCACGAACTTCGCGAGTTCGTCGTTGGCGAAGGCGTAGAGGACGCCGCCGCCGGCGATGATCAGCGGGCGCTTCGCAGCGCGGATCGCTTCGGCGGCACGGCGGATGTCCTCGTCGTCGGCGTCGGGGCGGCGGATGCGCCATTCCCGCTCGGCCAGGAATTCCTCGGGCACGTCAAAGGCTTCCGCCTGGACGTCCTGCGGCAGCGAGATGGTGACGGCGCCGGTTTCGGCCGGATCCGTCAGGACGCGGAGGCCGTGGTGGAACGCGGAGAACAGCTGTTCGGGCCGGTTGACGCGGTCGAAGAACTTGGACAGCGGCCGGAAGGCGTCGTTGACCGTGATGTCGTAGGCGTAGGGCTGCTCGAGCTGCTGCAGCACCGGATCGGCCGCACGGGTGGCGAACGTGTCGCTGGGGAGCAGCAGCACCGGCAGGCGGTTGGTGGTGGCCAAGGCCGCACCGGTCAGCAGGTTCGAGGAACCGGGCCCGATCGAGGTGCTGATGGCGAACGTCTGGCGGCGCCGGGTGTGGCGGGCGTAGCCCACGGCCTGGTGGGACTGCGCCTGCTCGTTGCGGCCCTGGTAGTACGGCATGATCGCCGGGTCAAGCTGCTGGTACTGCTTCAGGGCCTGGCCGACGCCGGCAACGTTGCCGTGGCCAAAGATGCCGAATGTACCGGGGATCAGGCGTTCCCGGTAGTCCAGCCCGCCGACGGAATCAACGGTGTACTGCTTGGAAAGATATTCGACGACGGCCTGCGCGACCGTCATCCTGCGTGTTGCAGTTCCTGTATTCGTCCCCATGGGAAGTTACTCCGATACTTCTGCGGTACGGGCTGATGCCGTGTGGTTAAGGAGGGAGGCGGCGGTGGTCACGGCACCGGCGACGTCGCCGTCCTGCGGGTACAGGAGCGTCCGGCCGACGGTGAGGCCCTGCACGCCGGGAAGGGCCAGGGCGGCTTCCCAGGTGGCGAAAACTTCGTCCTGGGTTCCTTCCGGGTCTCCGCCCAGCAGCACGGTGGGCATGGTGGTGGCAGCCATGACGCGCTCCATTTCGGCCACCACGGGCAGCTTCATCCAGGTGTAGGCGCTCGTGGAGCCGAGGCCTTCGGCGATGGCGATGGACTTGATGACCGCGTTGGTGGACAGGTCGTTGCGGACCTTGCCGTTTTCACGGACGGACAGGAAGGGCTCCACCATCGCGATCAGCTTGCGCTCCGCGAGCGAGTCGATGGCCTTGGCCGTCGCCTCCAGCAGGGAGACGGTGTCCGGGTCTCCGAGGCAGATGCGGGTGAGCATCTTGCCGCCGTCAGCTCCCAGTGCCTCCAGGGCAGCGGCCGTGTGGCCGGTGAAGCGGTCATCGAATTCGTTGACCAGGCCGGAGAGCCCGCCGCGGTTCATCGACCCGAAGATCAGCTTGCCCTCGAGCGCCCCGAGCAGCAGGAGATCGTCCATGATGTCCGGGGAGGCAAGCACACCGTCCACATCCGGGTTGGCCAGCGCAATCTGCAGCCGGTCCAGCAGCTGGCGGCGGTCCGACATGGCCACGGGATCGTTGCCGACGGCGAGCGCCCCGCGGGCGGGGTGGTCCGCTGCGACGATGAAGTTCTGCCGGCCGTACTTGAGCCCGGGGTGGCGGCGGCGTGCCTTGGCAGCGCGGGCCACGGCGTCCGGGTCCTCCAGGCGGATGGTGCTCAGGTGCGCGTACCGGCGGGGGTCGTCGTCCAGGGCATTGTTCGAGGCGAGGGGCGTGAGGGTCACAGTGCTGCTCCTTCGGTGGCAAACTGGCCGGGCACCAGGCGTCCGCGTTCAGCAAGCAGCGAGGTGACCTCGTCCGGCGTCGGCATGGCGTCGGCGCAGGACAGGCGGGACGCGACGATGGCGCCGGCGGCGTTCGCGTAGTCGAGGATCTCGGCGAGGCTCCAGCCGGACAGCAGGCCGTGGCAGAACGCTCCGCCGAACGAGTCGCCGGCGCCGAGGCCGTTGACGGTCTCCACCGGGACGGGGGCTGACACGACGCGCTCGGTGCGGGTTTTGGCCATGACGCCTTCGGGACCGAGCTTGACGACGGCGATCTCGACGCCCGCGGCCAGGAGCCGGTCTGCCTGCTCGTCGGGGGTTCCCTCCCCCACTGCGACGGCGCATTCCTTGTCATTGCCGATGGCAACCGTGACGTGCGGCAGGATCTTGGCGACCTGGGCCCGTGCTTCCTCTTCCGACGCCCAGAACATGGGACGGTAGTCAAGGTCCAGGATGGTGTACTGGCCCTCTTTCAGGCCGGCGTGCGGGCGCGCCTCGTGGGCCTTGATGTGCGCTTCGCGGCTGGGCTCCTGGCACAGACCGGTCACGGTGGACCAGAAGATCCGTGCGTCCCGGATGGCGTCGAGGTCCAGTTCCGCGGCCTTGATCTGCAGGTCCGGGGCCGTGGGGAAACGTCCGTAGAAGTAGAGCGGGAAGTCCTCCGGAGGTTTGATCGCGCAGAACGTGACTGCGGTGGGCCACTCCTTCACCGGCGTGACGAATGTGTCGTCCACGTTGAATTTCCGGAGTTCCCGGTGGAGGTATTTTCCGAAGGCGTCGTCTCCGGTGCGTGTGATCACTCCGGTCCGGCGGCCGTGCCGGGCGGCTGCGACAGCCACGTTGGAGGGTGATCCGCCGAGGTACTTTCCGAAGGACGTGACGTCCTCCAGATCCACCCCGATGTCGTTCGGGTAGATATCAACGCTGATGCGCCCGATCGTGAGCAGTTCGTGGGTCACGGTAATCGCGGACCTTTCTGGTTTGAACTCTGTACCTCTGAACAGATAGAGCTCCGGTTCCTGGCGGGCCCCCGTGAGCGGGGCCACAACCACTACTTTGCCCTAGAATTATTGTCCTGTCAAAGGTTTGTACTGACATATTTACAACTTGGCATAGCGGCTGCAAACCGGCCCTTTCGGGCAGCTCATCAGGAGCCGGAAGCAGTGCTATTTCCGTGGCACAGCCAGCTCGCCGGTGACATACTGGGCCCGCCCGAAGCCGAACGACCAGTCGCCGGCACTGTTTTCCACATAGCCGATGAACACGTCCTCGCCGGCCACCCCCAAGTCCGCCAGCTTCCCGGCGATTGCGGCAAATAGGGACTGCTTTGCCTCCTGGGTCCGGCCACCCTGGGTAAAGATCTGGATCATCACGACATCAGGCGTGCGCTCAAAGCCGAGCCCCGCATCCTGG
Organism: Arthrobacter sp. B10-11; assembly: GCF_033142195.1. NCBI lineage: Bacteria > Bacillati > Actinomycetota > Actinomycetes > Micrococcales > Micrococcaceae > Arthrobacter > Arthrobacter sp. B10-11. The sequence continues at coordinate 89,902 of NZ_JAWMTH010000006.1, read as the reverse complement.
GCAAAGATCTGCCCGCGGGGGTGCTCGGTGAGGACGTGGAAGTAGTCGCGCTCGGGAATGCCGTACTCGGCCAGGATCGCATCGTGGATCCCCTGGCTGAGACGGCGCAGATCCTCGGGGCTGCGCCCCTGATTGACATCAATTCGTACCAGCGGCACCGTAGCTCCTAAAGTAGTTTGTCCTGACATACTAACAAAGTACGTAGTTTCGGCGCAAGGTATCACGGAACCCCTCTTGCCGCCGCCGGCTTTGAGGCGTAGCCTTAAACAATCAACAGGTTGATAAAGCAATTGATTGATTACACGGCATTCTTTGACGGGTAACGGCGGGAAGGGGTGATTGCAGGCCATGGACACCGGCGACGACGGACTGCTCGATGCAGCTTTCCTGGCCCTTGCCGACCCTGTCCGCCGCCGCATCATCGCCCGGCTCAGCCGGGGCCCGGCCACCGTCAACGAATTGGCGGAACCCTTCGCGATCACCAAGCAGGCGGTCTCGAAGCACATCCAGGTCCTCGAGCAGGCACAACTGGTCACCCGAACACGTGATGCCCAGCGCCGGCCCGTCCACCTGAACCCCGCACGGCTGGAGGCACTCACCGCATGGATCGACCAGTACCGGTTGGTCCGCGAGGAGCAGTTCCGCAGCCTTGACGCCGTGCTTCGTTCCACAGCCGCGGAACGCGGCTCGCAGGTAAAGGAATCACGATGAGCAATTCCCTGAAACTCACTGTTCCCGAGGGGCAGCCCTTCATCGACTATCAGCGCGAGTTCGATTTTCCCGTCGCGGACGTGTTCCGCGCCCACAAGGAGCCGGACCTGATTGTCCAGTGGCTCGGCCCCCGGGGACTCAAGATGGACATCGACCACTACGACTTCCGCACCGGCGGCAGCTACAGCTACCTGCACACGGGGCCCGACGGCGTGGCCTACGAATTCAGCGGTGTCTTCCACACCGTGCGCGAAAACGAGTTCGCCATCCAAACGTTCGAATTCGGCGGCTACCCGGACGTGGTCAGCCTGGAGTACATGACGTTTGAGGACCTCGGCGGCGGAAGGTGCCGGCTGACGGGCCACTCCGTCTACCCCAGCCAGGAGGCCCGCGACGGCATGGCGCAGTCCGGCATGGAGGGCGGCATGACGGAGGGCTACGAGCGGCTCGACGAACTGCTCGGCGGCGCCGCCACAAGCACCTCCACCACCGGTCAGCCGGAAGCCGGAAAGGTCACGGCATGAGCAACGCACTGAAACTGGTGGCCCCGGAGAATGCGCCGTATGTGGACTCGGAACGGGAGTTTGATGCTCCGGCGGCGGCGGTCTTCCGGGCCCACTCCGACCCGGAAGTTTTCCGGCAATGGATCGGGCCGAGGGAACTGAGCACGCGGATTGATGAGTTCGACTGCCGTCCCGGCGGCATGTACCGCTTTATCCAGGAGGGCAGGGACGGCCGCCAGCACGCCTTCCGCGGCGTCTTCCATACGGTCCGCGAGAATACGTTCGTGCTGCAGACCTTCGAGTACGAGGGATACCCGGATGTGGTCACCCTGGAATTCGCTAAGTTCGAAGACCTCCCGGGCGGCCGCTCCAAACTCACCGGCAGGTCCGTGTACCCCAGCACCGAAGCCCGTGCGAGGTTCCTCGCCCACGGCATGGAAGCGGGCATTGCCGCCGGTTACGAGCAGCTGGACGAACTCCTCGTCACATAGCGCGAACGGACACTTCGGGCCCCTCCGCCCGGGGCCGCAACTGTCCGCTCGCGCTTCCCCGGAGGTGGGCGGCCAGGAACTTCGGGTTAAAGAACGACGGCGTCCGGTCACCTTCCCTGGGGAAGGCGGCCGGACGCCGTCGTACTTTGTGCAGTTCTAGCCTTAGGGGCAGGACCTACAGGGCTGCGTAGACTTCGCGCAGGAGCTTGGCAGTCTCGGACGGCGTCTTGCCGACCTTGACGCCGGCAGCCTCGAGGGCTTCCTTCTTGGCCTGGGCGGTGCCGGCGGAACCGGAAACGATGGCGCCTGCGTGGCCCATGGTCTTGCCTTCCGGAGCGGTGAAGCCTGCCACGTAGCCGACAACCGGCTTGGTGACGTGTGCCTTGATGTAATCAGCGGCACGCTCTTCGGCGTCGCCGCCGATTTCGCCGATCATGACGATCGCCTTGGTTTCGGGGTCGGCCTCGAAGGCTTCGAGCGCATCAATGTGCGTGGTGCCGATGACGGGGTCGCCGCCGATGCCGATGGCGGTGGAGAAGCCCAGGTCGCGCAGTTCGTACATCATCTGGTAGGTCAGGGTACCGGACTTGGACACCAGGCCGATGGGGCCCTTGCCCGTGATGTTGTTCGGGGTAATGCCCACCAGTGCCTCGCCCGGGGTGATGATGCCGGGGCAGTTCGGCCCGATGATGCGGGTGACCTGCTTGCCGTCGGCGTCGACCGTGGCCTGGGCCAGTGCCCAGAACTCGGCGGAGTCCTGGACCGGCACGCCTTCGGTGATGACAACGACCAGGCCGATGCCGGCCTCAATGGCTTCAACGACGGCGTTCTTGGTGAATGCCGGGGGGACGAAGACGATCGAGACGTCGGCGCCGGTCTCGGCCATGGCTTCCTTGACGGTGCCGTAAACGTTGATTTCAGCATCGCCGTGCAGGACCGTGGTGCCGGCCTTGCGGGCGTTGACGCCGCCCACAATGTTGGTGCCGGCCTTGAGCATCAGGGCGGTGTGCTTGGTGCCTTCGCCGCCGGTGATGCCCTGGACGATGACCTTGGAGTCCTTGTTCAGATAGATAGACATGGTGCGTCCCTTTACTTAGCTGCGTTGGCGAGCTCGGCGGCCTTGTCGGCGCCCTCGTCCATGGTGGCGGCCAGGGTAACCAGCGGGTGGTTGGCCTCGGCCAGGATGCGGCGGCCTTCCTCGACGTTGTTGCCGTCGAGGCGGACGACCAGCGGCTTGTTCGCGGAGTGGCCCAGCTCGGCCAGTGCTCCGACGATGCCCTTGGCCACGGCGTCACAGGCGGTGATTCCGCCGAAGACGTTCACGAACACGGACTTGACCTGCTCGTCGCCCAGGATGACGTCGAGGCCGGCTGCCATGACCTCGGCAGAGGCTCCGCCGCCGATGTCCAGGAAGTTGGCGGGCTTGACGTTGCCGTGGTTTTCACCGGCGTAGGCAACAACGTCCAGGGTGGACATCACGAGGCCGGCACCGTTGCCGATAATGCCCACTTCGCCGTCCAGCTTGACGTAGTTCAGGTCCTGCGCCTTGGCCTTGGCCTCGAGCGGATCTGCAGCGTCCTTGTCCTCCAGGAGCGCGTGCTTGGCGTGGCGGAACTCGGCGTTCTCGTCCAGCGAGACCTTGCCGTCAAGGGCCACGATGTCGCCCGCGCCGGTCTTGACCAGCGGGTTGACCTCCACCAGGGTGGCGTCTTCCTTCTTGAAGACGTCCCAGAGCTTGAGGATCACGGCGGCGACTTTGCCGCGCAGTTCCTCAGCGAAGCCTGCGGCTGCAACGATTTCGTCAGCCTTGGCCTGGTCGATGCCCACTGCGGGATCGATGGCAACCTTGGCCAGGGCGTCGGGGCGTTCGACGGCGAGCTGTTCGATTTCCATGCCGCCTTCAACCGAGCACATGGCCAGGTAGTTGCGGTTGGCCCGGTCCAGCAGGACGGAGAAGTAGTATTCCTCGGCAATGTCCGCGCCCTGGGCAATCATGACCTTGTTGACCGTGTGGCCCTTGATGTCCATGCCCAGGATGTTGGTGGAGTGTTCCAGCGCCTCATCGGCGGTCTTTGCGACCTTAACGCCGCCGGCCTTTCCGCGGCCACCGACCTTAACCTGTGCCTTGACGACAGTTACGCCGCCGATCTTCTCGGCAGCTGCCTTTGCTTCTTCAGGGGTGTGCGCCACGATGCCAGCAAGCACGGGTACACCGTGCGCCTCGAACATATCGCGCGCCTGATATTCAAACAGGTCCACGGTTTAGTGTCCTTCTACGTCGAAGTAGTTTCTGTACAGCCGGACCCCACGTAATCGCGGTTACCGGGCTGCGGAATAAACGCACCCTGCGACAGGCTTGGAAACGAGCCACACGGCGCAATGCTCCTTTGGGAACTCTAGTCCTTCCTGCGGACCGGCCCGTTCCAGAGTACCCGTTATGTGAGTAAGGACACTATTCTATGAAGCGTAGAAAATCCCCTAGATTACGGGGTTTTTGGCGCCTCTGAGTGCGTCCCTGCGGTCTTTTTGCCGCCGTCGGAAATTAGTTCGTAACGGTCCCGCGAAACGAAGAAGCCAACCCCTGCAGACACGTTTCCGCAGGCCACTCCGCCGTTGTACGCCGAGCAGCGCAGGCCGTTGCGTTCGAGGTTCTGCCCCTCCTCCAGCACGGGAAGCCCGGCCACCGGCCCGTTCCTGCTGCCCTTCGGCCCGAATTCAGCTTCCATCTGCGTGACCCCCGAGCGGCACTCGCCGTATCCCGCCTTGTCCGGCGTGAGCAGCGCGACGCCGCCAAGGTAGCCCAGGCCCGTGCCGGCACAGTCGTCCGTGACGTCCGCGGCCTCGGGTTTGGGATATACGGCCAGCTCGCAGTGTGCCACGGGGACGATCGCAAGCTTGTTGTTGGCAGCGTCGCTGTAGGCGTTCTGCTCGTACGGCAGGTTGAGGTGCTCGCCGCGCGCCGAAGTCAGCGAGCAGACGGCACTGTGATCGGCGGTGACGAAGCTGAGGACGCCGTCCCCCGCGGAGAATGGCGTGGCGTCCGTCACGGGAGCCTGTTCGAGCTGCTCCAGCGCGGGGAGCGGCGGCGGCGGAACGTAGTCCGGGTCCTCCTGGGTGATGGTGCACGCCGTGCAGGCCAGCAGGATGAGGGCGGCCAGGATCCCCGGTACAGTCCGTCGCATGGGCTCCATTATGCCTGTCGGCGCTACGCGTCCAGTTTGGTCAGGGGTGCGTACCTCAGCAGGAGCCGCTTTTCGCCGACGCTGAACTTCACCTTGGCCACGGTCTTGTCCCCTGCGCCTTCAACTGCCAGGACCGTGCCGTTTCCGAAGCTCGTGTGGTTGACCTTGTCCCCCACGCTGACGGCCAGCACTTCCTTTTGCGGCTGGACGCGGTTCTTCGCGATGGCGGCGGGCACATCGGCGTTGAAGCCGGCCGACGGGCTCGGCGCGTTGCCGCGGGCGGTGCCGGCGCCCCAGAACGAACCGCCGTAGCGGCTGGATCCGATGGAGGCGCCGCTCCCCCAGCCGCCCACCTGCCGGCTGGTTCCTTCGCGCCGCCATTCCACCAGCTCGGCCGGAATTTCCTCGATGAACTGGCTGGCCGGGTTGTACTGGCTCTGGCCCCACATGCTGCGGACTTCCGAACGGGTGACGTAGAGGCGCTTCCGGGCACGGGTGAGCCCCACATAGGCCAGCCGGCGCTCCTCCGCGAGCTCCTTGGGGTCGGTGGCCGAACGCTGGTGCGGGAAGAGGCCGTGCTCCATTCCGGTGAGGAACACCACCGGGAACTCCAGCCCCTTGGCGGTGTGGAGGGTCATCAGCGTCACGACGCCCAGCCGTTTGGCTTCCGCCACTGCGGCGTCGATATCCGCGCCCGGGGCGTCCGGGATCTGGTCGGCGTCAGCCACCAGCGACACCTGTTCCAGGAAGGCGCCCAGGGAACCTTCGGGGTTCTCCTGTTCGTATTCGCGGACGACGGCGACGAGTTCAGCAAGGTTCTCCACCCGGGACTCGTCCTGGGGATCGGTGCTGGACCGCAGGCCGGCCAGGTAGCCGGTCTGCTCGAGGACGGCTTCCAGGGCGGCTGCCGCCCCCGACCCGCTGGCCACTTCGGCGAGGTCGTCGAGGAGTTTCACGAAGCCCAGAACTGCGTTAACGGAGCGGGTGGCCATGCCGGGAGCCTGGTCGGCGCGGCGGGCGGCGGCCATGAACGAGGTCCGCTCGCGCTCTGCCAGTGCTGCCACGGCGCCTTCGGCGCGGTCGCCGATGCCGCGCTTGGGTTCGTTGAGCACCCGGCGCAGATTGACGTCGTCGTCAGGGTTGACCAGAACACGCAAGTACGCGAGGGCGTCCTTGATTTCCTTGCGCTCGTAGAAGCGCGTGCCACCCACCACTTTGTACGGCAGTCCGACGCGCACCAGGACGTCTTCGATGGAACGGGACTGCGCGTTGGTGCGGTAGAAGATGGCGACGTCCCCGGGGCGGAGGTTGTCCTCGTCCTGGAGCCGGTCGATTTCCTTGGCGATGAACTGCGCTTCGTCGTGTTCGTTCTCGCCCACGTAGCCGATGATCTTGTGGCCTTCGCCCTCGGCCGTCCACAGCCGCTTCTCCGGTCGGTTGGGGTTGCGGGAGATCACCGAGTTGGCGGCCGAAAGGATGTTCTGGGTGGAGCGGTAGTTCTGTTCCAGCTTGATGGTGCGCGCCTCGGGATAGTCCTTTTCGAACTCCACGATGTTCCGGATGTCCGCGCCGCGGAAGGCATAGATGGACTGGTCCGAGTCACCCACCACAGTGAGTTCGGACGCCCCGGGGCCTTCGCCCACGATTTCGCGGACCAGCGCGTACTGGGCGTGGTTGGTGTCCTGGTATTCGTCCACCAGGACGTGCCGGAAGCGCCGGCGGTAGGACTCGGCGAGCGCGGGAAAGGCCCGGAACATGTACACGGTCTCGGCAATGAGGTCGTCAAAGTCCATGGCGTTGGCCTGGCGCAGCCGCTGGGTGTAGCCCTTGAAGACGTCGGCCACGGCGGATTCGAAGGGATCGTTGTGGTTGGCGGACAAGGCATAGGAATCGGCGTCGACGAGCTCGTTCTTAAGCGCCGAGATCTTGTGCTGGATGGCCTTGGGCGCGAACTTCTTGGGGTCCAGGTCCAGGCTCTTTGACACCTGGGTGACCAGCCGCAGGGAGTCCGCCGAGTCGTAGATGGAGAAGTTGGACTTCAGCCCGACGTTGGCCGCTTCCTGCCGCAGGATGCGCACGCACGACGAGTGGAAAGTGGAAATCCACATGATCTTGGCCCGGCCGCCGACGAGGGCCTCGATGCGTTCCCGCATTTCCGCAGCTGCCTTGTTGGTGAAGGTGATGGCCAGGATCTCACCGTGATGGGCACGCCGGGTGGCGATGAGGTAGGCGATCCGGTTGCTGAGCACGCGTGTCTTGCCTGATCCGGCTCCGGCGACGATAAGCAGCGCGCTGCCGGCGTGCTTGACCGCCTCTTCCTGCTGCGGGTTGAGGCCCTGCAGGAGTTCGTCCGCGCCGGGCAGCTTAGGACGCCGGTGGTCTTCGGATTCCGGCCCTCCGCTGCCGTAGCCTGCCGGATTTTGTGCGTCCCCCGGGCGCGACTTGGTGAGCGCTGCCGCTTGCGGGGCAGCCTTGAACGGTCCGTCAGCATACGGGTCAAACAACATATCCATGGTGCTACAAGTCTAGGCGGTGGGGCCGACACTATCGTCCGGGCCGCCCGGCGTGCTCACTCCACAGAGCCGGCCTCAAGGGCGGTCCGGAGCTGCCGGACCGCCGTCGTTCCGCCCGCCATGAACCATTCGAGTCCGTTGACGCGGACCGTCTCGGCGGCTCCGCCGGCGGCGAGCACAATGGCTTTCCCGGGCAGCCAGTCCCATTCGGGACAGCTGTGCTGGAACCAGCAGTCAAGTTCGCCGTCGGCCACCCGGCCCAGGTCGCAGGACCCTGATCCGAACATCCGCAGCGCCGCTGCAGCGGTGGCCGCCGCGTGCCAGGGCATGGCGCAGAGCGGGTCCGCGAGCCACGTCGGGTGGATATACGTCGCCGCCCCCTGCTCGGCCAGGGGCTTCAGCGGCCTGGCTCCGCCGTCGTCCTGGAAGGAGGTGAGCCGTTCACCGTTGAGGGTCGCGGGACGGGCGCTCCCGCCGAGCCAGAGTTTGTCCTCTTCGGGCTGGAAAATGGCGCCAAGGACGGTGCCGTCCGCGCTCTTGAGCGCGAGCGCGGAGCACCAGTAGGTGGAGCCGTGCAGGAAGTTGTAGGTGCCGTCCACGGGGTCGATCACCCAGGTCCGCCCGCTGCGCCCCTCGACGGAGGCGCCTTCCTCCCCCAGGATGCCGTCATCCGGCCGGCAGCGCCGCAACTGCTCCAGCACATAGGCTTCTGCGGCATGGTCGGCGGCCGTAACCACATCGGAAACCGACGTCTTTTGCTGCCCTTCCAGGCCGCCCTGCCGCATCATGAGCGCCAGCATCCCGGCTTCCCGGACCAGCGCCTCGGCCAGCTGGTAGTCGTCCAGTCCCGCGTTGAGTTCCGCCGCGCTGTGCCTGCCAAGTTTGTGTCTTCCAAGTTCCGTCACGCGTCCCAGCCTATAGGCGGCCGCTGGCATGGAACAGGCCACGCCGGCAGGGAACAGGAACGGGAACGACCAGCGATAATGAACGCATGGCCAAGACACCAGCACAGCGGATCAAGAAACACGGCGCCAAGGCGTCTGTTCCCCAGCACCACCTGCCGCCGGTGATCAACCCCACCACCCAACGGACACCGGAAAAAGCGCAGAACAACAGCAGCCTGATCCTGATCGCAGGGGTGGTGGTCAGCCTCTTCCTGTTTTGGTACCTGCATCTGCTGACGCTGAACCAGCTCACCCAGCTTTCCGGCGGCCTGCCCATGCCCGATTCGCTGGTCGGCGGCTTTGACCAGGGCTTCGTGGACCGGCTGAGGGCGGCCATGAACGAGGACGCCCGCGGCCAGCTCAACTACCTCCACAAAACGGCCGGCACCCTGTTCCCGCTGATATTCGCTTTCACCTGGCTGCTGCTGATCGGGACGAACGTTGCGCGCAAGGCGCTCCGCTGGGCGCTCTGGGCGCTCCCGCTCCTGTTCGCAGCCGTCCGCTTGTGGGGGAACGCCGCCATCGATTCGATGATGTCCGCGTCAACGGCCGACGCCGGCCAGGTAGCGCTCGCGTCCGCGCTCACCGTTTCCGGCTGGGTGCTGCTGGTCCTGAGCCTGCTGGCTGGCGGCGCTGCGGTGTTTATCGGCCGGAGGCCGCGGAAGTAGTTGCCCGGGCGGCTGCCCGCGCAGTTTTTCCCGCCCTCAGTTCCTGCCGCACCCGCTGGGCGATCACCAGCCCCGCAGCGGCCAGGCCGATGGTCACCGGATATCCCATGAACCGCTCCAGGGTGCCCGGCTCCGGGACGTCCATTCCGGTGACCCCGCCGATGACCAGCGCCGCAAAGGAGACCGCTCCGCAGGCAAGGATGAACCAGCCCAGGGGTGACTGCCTTCGCCAGAGCACCCCCAGCAACAGCAGCGCCAGCGCTCCCCCGATGAAATACATCAGGGCCCCGGTCAGGTGCACGGCGAACATTCCGGCGTCTTCGGGCACCAGTCCCACGATGATGGTTCCTGTCCCTGCGGTGAATGTCAGGACTTTGGCGCCGAGGGCCGTGAACCATGGCGCGCGGTGGCCGCTGCCGACGGCGAGCCGGACGCCGGGCCGGGCGGCGACGCACAGGAGTGCTGAGCTGAGGAGCAGGGCCCCCACCAGCATGCCCAGGCCCTGCACCACGAACGAGGCATTCATCAGCAGGTGCAAGGGTGAACAGACGTCCCGGTCTTCATAGGTTCCGCAATGGACGGCCCCGAGGTCGCTGATGTAGCCGGTCCGCCGGTCATAAGGCTCCGGACCCGCCCAGGCCGCGATCACTGCGGACTCGGCCACGAAGTACTGCAGCACGCTGAGCTCCGCCCACGCCCCGAAATATTCGCGCCGGGACGCGATATCCGGGAGGAATCCGGCCCGGTAGGAAGTTGCTGGTGTTGCTGCAGTCATGCCAAGAGCGTAGTACGGGCCGTCACCTTGTATGCTTGTATCCGTGCCCGAACAGGACGGCCTGTGCCAACCGCTTCGGGCGCCCGCCCTCGTAGCTCAGTGGATAGAGCACGGCTCTCCTAAAGCCGGTGTCGTTGGTTCGATTCCAATCGAGGGCACTTGAATTTCCCGCCGTTCCCCGACCTGCGTGCCTACCTGCTGGGCAGCTGGTCCGTGGAACGCACCCTGTGGGACCGCAGCTCCGGCGCCCGCGGGACCTTCACCGGGGTGGCCCGCTTTTCCCCAAGGGACGACGACGGCGGCCTCGACTTCCACGAAGAAGGCACCATGCGTTGGCCTGCTCCGGACGGCGGGACGTTTACAGGCCCCGCCAGCCGGGACTACCTGCTGCAGCCTGCGGATTCCCCCGATGCGATGGACATGGCCTTCCCTGACGGGCGCCCGTTCCACCGGATGAGCTTCCGGGAAACGGCCAGCCAGGACCAGCACTGGTGTGATCCGGACACCTACCGCGTGACGTATGCCCGCCGCGGTCCCGACGAATTCAGCTATTCCTGGGATGTCCAGGGACCGCGGAAGGACCTGCTCCTGGAATCGACCCTGCGCCGGCTCAGGCCGGTTTCGGATGAGCCGGGATCGGATGAGCCGGGGTCGGCGGCATGAGGGACCGCATCGTGGTGTCCGCGGTCTGCGTTTACGACGACGCCGGCCGCCTGCTGACCGTTCGAAAGCGCGGCACGGACAAGTTCATGCACCCGGGCGGCAAACCCGAACCCGGCGAAACCGCGGCCCAGGCCGCCTCGCGTGAACTGCTGGAAGAGGTAGGCATCGCCGTGGCTCCGGAAGACCTGCACCTCATGGGCGTCTGGCTCGCCGACGCCGCCAATGAGGCCGCAACGGACATCGAAGCGACGGTTTTTGCCGCCCCGGGAACCTGGAGTGCGCACCCTTCAGCGGAGATCGCCGAAATCCGCTGGCTGGACCTGGCCGGGGAGCTGCCGTCCGACCTTGCACCCCTGCTGACGGAGCACATCCTGCCCGTCCTGGCAGCGGGCCGCAGTTTCCGGAACTAGAACTCCGGAACGGCCTCTTCCACCACGGCACTCGCTTCCGCGAACTGCGTGCGGTAGAGCTCCGCGTACCGGCCTTCCGCCGCAAGCAACTCGGTGTGGGTTCCGCGCTCCACGATGGTGCCGTCCTCCACCACCAGGATCATGTCCGCGGCCCGGATAGTGGACAGCCGGTGGGCGATCACCACGGCGGTGCGGCCCTCGAGCGCTGCCCCCAGGGCAGCCTGTACGGCCGCCTCGTTGGTGGAGTCCAAGGCTGCCGTGGCCTCATCCAGGATGACGACGCGCGGCTGTGCAATGAGCAGCCGGGCTATGGTGAGGCGCTGGCGTTCGCCGCCGGAGAGCCGGTAGCCGCGCTCCCCCACCACGGTGTCCAGGCCGTCCGGCAGGGACCGGATCATGTACTCGAGCCGGGCGCGGCGCAGGACGTCCCACATGTCCTCTTCGGTGGCGTCCGGACGGGCCAGCCGCAGGTTGGACGCGATGGATTCGTGGAACAGGTGGCCGTCCTGGGTCACCATGCCCAGCGTGGCCCGCATCGAATCGAAGGTGGTGTCACGGACGTCCAGTCCGCTCCCGGGCACGGTGCCGCCGAGGCGCACGGCGCCGGAGTCGACGTCGTACAGCCGTGACAGCAACTGGGCGATCGTGGATTTACCGGCGCCCGAGGAACCAACCAGGGCCACCGTCTGGCCGGGTTCCACCCGGAAGCTGATGCCGTGCAGCACTTCTTCGCCGCCCCGGGTGTCCAGCGTGGACACGTCCTCCAGCGAAGCCAGCGACACCTTGTCCGCTGAGGGGTAGGCGAAGCGGACGTCGTCGAACTCCACCGCGACGGGGCCCGGCGGCACCTCCACGGCGTCCGGCTTCTGCTGGATGAGGGGGTTGAGGTCAAGGATTTCGAAGACCCGCTCGAAACTGACCAGGGCGCTCATGATTTCCACCCGGGCGTTAGAGAGGGCCGTGAGCGGCGCATAAAGGCGGGTGAGCAGCAGCGCCAGCACCACGACGTCGCCCGCGGCCAGCTGCCCCTGCAGCGCCAGGAAGCCACCCAGCCCGTAAACCAGCGCCAGCGCCAGCGCCGAGACAAGCGTCAGCGCGGTGACAAACGTGAACTGCAGCATGGCGGTGCGCACACCGATGTCCCGGACGCGGCCGGCACGGACGGCGAACTCACGTGATTCCTCATCGGGCCGTCCGAACAGCTTGACCAGCGTGGCACCCGGCGCGGAGAAGCGTTCGGTCATCTGGGTGCCCATGGCAGCGTTGTGCTCCGCGGCTTCACGCCGCAGGTCGGCCAGCTTGGAGCCCATCCGGCGGGCGGGGATGAGGAAGATCGGCAGCAGGATCATGGCGAGCACGGTCACGAGCCAGGACTTGCCCAGCATCACCACGAGGGTCAGGGCGAGGGCCACGACGTTGCTCACGACGCCGGACAGGGTTCCGGCGAAGGCGGACTGCGCGCCGATCACGTCGTTGTTGAGACGGCTGACCAGCGCGCCGGTCCGGGTGCGGGTGAAGAAGGCGATCGGCATCTTCTGCACGTGGTCGAACACCTTGGTGCGCAGGTCCACAATCACGCCCTCACCGATGGTGGAGGACAGCCAGCGCGTCACGAGTCCCAGCCCGGCCTCGGCCACGGCCACGACCGCGATGAGCACGGCCAGCCCGATCACGACGTCGGCGCCTACTCCGGCGATGATGGCGTCCACCACCTGCCCCGCGAGGACCGGGGTGGCTACGGCAAGCACTGCCATGGCGATCGAGAGCAGCACGAAGGCGATCAGTTTGCCCCGGTGCGGCCGGGCGAAGCCGAACACGCGCTTCAGCGTTGCCTTGGAGAACGGCTTGGAGCCGCTGGAGGCCCGCGTGATGTTGTAAAGGGAGCTCCAGGCTACCCGGTCCATGCTCATCGTGACTGGCCTTTCGTGGCGCGATCTGCCGCGCCGGGAGATGTTGCGGCGCCGGCGAGCTGTTCGGTGACCACGCCTTCCTCGACGTTCCATCGGACGTCCAGTCGCACGTTTTCCAGCAGCCGGCGGTCGTGCGTGACCAGGAGCAGGGCGCCGTCGTAGCTTTCCAGTGCTTCTTCGAGCTGTTCGATGGCGGGAAGGTCCAGGTGGTTGGTTGGCTCATCCAGGACCAGCAGGTTCACCCCGCGTGCCTGCAGGAGCGCGAGCGCGGCACGGGTCCGTTCCCCAGGCGAGAGCGAATCGACCGGGCGCGAGGTGTGGTCCGCTTTGAGGCCGAACTTGGCCAGCAGGGTCCGGACCTCCGCCGGGGTCAGCTCCGTCAGGACGGCTTCGACGGCGTCTCCCAGTTTGAGGTGGCCGGCCAGCAGGCCACGGGCCTGGTCGATTTCGCCGATGGCCACCGAGGCGCCCATCGAAGCGTTCCCGGAATCAGGCTGCCGGATCCCCAGCAGCAGCCGGAGCAGGGTCGATTTGCCGGCCCCGTTGGGGCCCGTGATGCCGATGCGCTCTCCGGCGTTGAGCTGCAGGTTCACCGGCCCCAGGGTGAAGTCGCCCTGGCGCACGACGGCGTCACGCAGCGTTGCCACCACCGCACTGGAACGCGGCGCCTGGCCGATGCTGAACTGCAGTTGCCATTCCTTGCGGGGTTCCTCGACCTCGTCGAGCCGGGCAATCCTGGACTCCATCTGACGCACCTTCTGGGCCTGCTTCTCCGAGGATTCGGTGGAGGCCGCACGGCGGATCTTGTCATTGTCCGGGCTCTTCTTCATGGCGTTGCGGACGCCCTGGGAGCTCCACTCACGCTGGGTCCGGGCACGGGAGACGAGGTCCGCCTTGGTGGAGGCAAACTCTTCGTAGCGCTCCCGGGCATGGCGGCGCGCCACGGCGCGTTCCTCCAGGAATGCCTCGTAGCCGCCGTCGTAAACTGCCACGGAATTCTGGGCGAGGTCCAGTTCAACGATGGTGGTGACACAGCGTGCCAGGAATTCGCGGTCGTGGGAGACCAGGACCACGCCGCCGCGGAGGCCCTGCACGAATGCTTCCAGCTTGGCCAGCCCGTTGAGATCAAGGTCGTTGGTGGGCTCATCGAGCAGGACCACGTCGAAGCGGCTCAGCAGCAGCGCGGCCAGTGCCACCCGGGCGGCCTGCCCGCCGGACAGGCCGGTCATGAGCGCGTCCGGCCCCACGTCCAGTCCGAGGTCGGCAAGGGCCGGCGCAATCCGCTCGTCAAGGTCCGCCGCGCCGGAGGCCATCCAGCGGTCGAACGCCAGGGAGTAGGCATCATCGGAGCCGGGGGCGCCCGAACCCAGGGCCTCGGCCGTGGACTCCATCTCCGACGTTGCCTGGGCGCAGCCGGTCCGGCGGGCCACGTACTCCGCCACGGTTTCGCCGGCAACGCGTTCGTGCTCCTGGGGCAGCCAGCCCACAAAGGCGTCTGCCGGGGCCAGGCTCACCGAGCCGGACAGTGGCTGGTCCACACCGGCCAGCAGGCGGAGCAGGGTGGACTTGCCGGCACCGTTGGCGCCCACGACGCCCACAACGTCGCCGGGCGCCACAGTGAGGGAAAGTTTTGAGAAGAGTGTTCGGTGGTCGTGACCGCCGGAAAGGTCTTTGGCAACAAGGGTTGCAGTCATTAGTCCATCCTCTCACTGCGGCCCAAAACGGCCTGGAATCCCGCCGGGCATGGAAGAACCCGCTGGTCCGGACTTGGGGGGTGTACGGACCAACGGGTTCGACCATTTAGCATAGTCCATATACCCCCCGCCGTAAAATCGGCCAACGAGACCAGACCCGCCCCACCCTGCAGGAAGCCATTCATGCCACTCCCCGCCAAGGCGTTCCAACGCTGGCTTCACGGAATTGCGCCCCAGGCGAGCACCGCTGACATCTGCAGAATCTCCGGGGTCAAGCGCACCACCCTGGCCCAGCAACTGGTACGCGGGAAGGTGTCCGAAAGCACGGTTGTCAGCATCAGCCGGGCCTTCAACATCAATCCAGTGGCGGCGCTGGCCACCTTCGACAACTACAGCGAGCTCGCCGGAAGCCCCGCGCTTCCCACTGCCGCGGAACTCGTCAGCCAGATTGCCACCATGGATTTACTGAAGGCAGTCATTTCGCGGTCCGCCGCAGCCGGCAGCGAAACCGACAGGACACCGCCGGCTCCGCCGCTCACCCCGGCCCCGCATGCAACATCCGTCAAGAACTGGGTGGACGCGATCGACGACGGTGAACTCCGGCACCGGGTTTCCAGTTCCACGGGCATCGCCCCGCAGAATTACTCCGCGCAGCTGACAGCCAACCGGCTGACCCCCGAGCTGGCCCTCGCAACGTCAAGGGCCGCCGACGTCGGCCTGACAGGCGGGCTGGTGGCCACCGGCATGATCACCGAGTCCGAAGCGGGCTGGCCGCCCGGTGCAAGGCAGGCTGCGCTGGACGCCATGTCCGACGGCGAGCTCGCCGCCTTGGCCGGCGAGAGGCTGCAGGCGCTGGGGAAGACCCTCAAGCGCCAGGAACAAGACCACGAACAAACCAAAACGATCTGGGAGAACCTCGGATGATCGAGATCCTGCAATGGGCCACCCTGGCCGTCTGCTGCACCGCCGCGGTGGCGCGAATTCCCAGTGCCATCAGGGGTGAGAACCGGTCGCTCTTCTATATCTTTGTACTGGCCACGCTGGCGATCCTCCTCAGCATTGACGGACCGTACGTGGCCATCGACGGCCTGCTTGGCGGCAACAACATCGCCAACCTGGTACTTCGGTTCGTCCTCTTCGGCGTCATCTTCTTCATCGGGCTGCGCAGCCTCAGGGCGTTCGGCGCCCAAAAGTCCCGCAGGTTGCTGCTGGGGCTGCCGGGGCTGCTGGTGTTCGGCCTGGTCTCGGCCTTCACGGTTGTTGTCTTCCTCATGATGGATACGTCCGGCTCCTCGGCGGGGATGGTTGCCATCTCCCAGCGCAGCCCCCGGGACGCCGCCCTGGTGGAATACTATGGCGCAGCGGGCCGTGCTTATCCGGCGTACGTTTCAGTTGTGCTGCTCCCGGCCCTGGCCAAGGCCGTGGCCAGCCAATTGCCGACGCTGGTCCGGGTGGGCGCGTTCCTGCTTGCCGTCGGCGGCGTCTGCCTGGCCGGCAGCCTGTTGTTTCCCTTCTTCCCGCCCCAGCTTCATTCGCTGCGGTTCTTCATCAATTACGGGGCCGCCCTGTGCTTCATCCTCGGCCTTGCCGCCTTCTGGTGTGGTCGCGTCCGGGCTGCCGCGCCGGCCACGCGAAGGTCATCTACTGCAAAGTAGGCTGAGCGCTTTCACAAAATCATTAGAACATGAGAGAATCATGAATGTGTGAAAGTGGTGCAGGCTGGGCTAGCTAACGGGCACAATCCGTGGACGCCGGGCCCCCACTGAGCGCTATTGGGGGGATGAGTGGTGGCGGGCCGTTGGGGACCGCCACCACTCAGCCTGTTAAGGCCCTGACTGCAATTAATGGCCGCGTCAGCGGCTAAAGCGGAGGGTGACCAGCTGGAACGGCCGAAGCGCCAGCTTGGCGGAATCCCGTCCGGTCACAACGCCGTGCGCCTCAGCGGGGCGCTCCAGCAGGTCCACTGCCTGCACGTCCGTGGTCTCAAAGTTGGCGGTCACCATCCCTTCGGACCGCTCCCCCAGGGATTCGTAGAGGCGGACAATGACGTCCCCGGACCCGTCCTCCGCCAGCTTCACCGCCTCCACCACGATTCCCTGGTTGAACACCGTGAACAGCGGGCTGACGGGATGTGCCCCCTTCACCATGCGCGGGGCCAGGTTAGTCCGGTAGCCCTCTTCCACGGCGTCGGCAATGGCCGCACCGGGCCTGATGGTCACCAACAGATCGTGCCGGCCGCGGTCGGCACCGGGATCAGGGTACTTGGGGGCGCGCAGCAGCGACGTACGCACGGTAGTCGTGGTGCCGCCGTCGTCCCTCACCGTCCGGGTGACATCGTGTCCGTAACTGGAGGCGTTGGAGACGGCCACGCCGTAACCCGGCTCCCCGACATGGATCCAGCGGTGGGCGCAGATTTCGAACTTGGCGGCCTCCCAGGACGTGTTGGTGTGGGTGGGCCGGAAGACGTGCCCAAACTGGGTCTCGGACGCTGAACGGTCCGCGCGCAGATCGAGCGGGAAACCGATTTTGAGCAGCTTTTCGCGTTCCTGCCAGTCCACGGAGGTCAGGATCCCCAGCGAGCCTGAACCTGCTTCCAGCGAAATCCGCTGGGTGATCGCGGACGATCCGACCAGCCGTTCCACCACGACGACGGCGTCCCAGCCGCCCCGCTCGAGGGTCACCGAATGCGCTTCGGTCAGGGAGGTGACGTTGCGCCGGTAGAACTCGTCGATATCCCACGCGTCCCACTCATTGGGCGTATCGCGATGGAGTTCCAAATGGTTCCCGAACTGGCCGGGGGCAATCGCTTCGCGGCCGCTGGCGTAGTCCACCAGGGACGTCAGGAGTCCGGTGGAGTCCAGCACGGCCCGGATCACTCCGTTGTCGAGGACGTACCCGCCGTCGGATTCGGTGACCGTCACGGGGTGGTCGCTCCGCACCGGTTCGGCGGCTGCCAGCGCAGGCACGCCGCTGCGTTCGTGCGGTGCGGCGTTGAGCAGGAATTCGCGGTTTCCTTCACCGAGGGCGGCGTTCGCGGCGCCGGCGATGATGGCCTCCAGGGCGTCCGCGACGGCTGCATAATTCCGCTCGGCATCCTGGTGGACCCAGGCAATGGAACTGCCGGGCAGGATGTCGTGGAACTGCTGCAGCAGGACCAGTTGCCACAGTCGCTTCAGCTCGGCCGCCGGGTATTCGAACGCGCCCGCGGTCCGGACGGATGCCGTGGCGCACCAGAGTTCCGCTTCCCGGAGCAGGTGCTCGCTGCGCCGATTGCCCCGTTTGGTCTTGGCTTGGCTGGTATACGTGCCGCGGTGCAGTTCCAGGTACATCTCGCCCACCCACACCGGCAGCGGGGAGTATTCGGCCTGCGCCCGGGCGAAGAAGTTCGCGGCGGTCCCGATCCGGACCCTGGGCGACCCTTCGAGGTCGGCGGTGCGGTGGGCCGCAGCGATCATCTCCCGGGTGGGTCCGCCGCCGCCGTCGCCGTAGCCGAACGGGACCAGCGAGACTGTGCCACGGCCGTGGTCCCGGTAGTTGCGCTCCGCGTGCGCGAGTTCCCGCCCGCTGAGCTCGGAGTTGTACGTGTCAACGGGGGGGAAATGCGTGAACAGGCGCGTGCCGTCGATCCCTTCCCAGTCGAAGGTGTGGTGCGGCATCCTGTTCACCTGGTTCCAGGAGATCTTCTGGGTCAGGAACCACTTGCTGCCGGCCGCCTTGACGATCTGCGGCAGCGCTGCGGAGTAGCCGAAGGAGTCCGGCAGCCAGGCCTCGCGGCACTCCACGCCGAACTCGTCGAGGAAGAATTGCTTGCCTTCGATAAATTGACGGGCCATGGCCTCGGCGCCCGGCATGTTCGTGTCGGATTCCACCCACATGCCGCCGACCGGCACGAACTGGCCGGCCTTGACCTTTTCGCGGATGCGGCCGAACAGTTCCGGATAGAACTCCTTCATCCAGGCGAACTGCTGGGCGGACGAACACGAGAAAACGAAGTCGGGAGACTCATCCATCAGTGCCACGACGTTGGAGAACGTGCGGGCGCACTTGCGGATGGTTTCCCGGACCGGCCACAGCCAGGCCGAATCGATATGCGCGTGCCCCGTTGCCACCAGCTGATGGGCCGAGGCGTACGCCGGGCGCGACAGTACTTCGGCCAGTGCTGCACGCCCGGCCGCCGCGGTGCCGGGAACGTCGTCCGGGTCCATGACGTCCAGCATCCGTTCCAAGGCGCGCAGGATCTCGTGGCGTCGCGGCATTTCCATGGGCAGCTCGTGCATTAGCCCGCTGAGGGTCCAGACATCCTGCTGCAGTTCCCAGACGGTCTGGTTGAGTTCGGCGATGGCTATGCTGCCCAGCCGGTACTTGGGGTCGCTCCCCGCCGTTGACTTGTCGCCGTAGGGCATGGCCGCGAATGTCCACCCCTGTGCAACGTCCGGATTCGCGGCAGCCTCGACGTAGAAGTCCACTGCCATCCCGCTGCCGAGAAGCTTCAACGGTATGTACTGGTTCCGCGGCGAGATGGCCTTGATGATGGTTCCGTCCGGCCGCCACGCCGTTCCCTCGCACTGGAAGCCCGGGAGTTCACGGGTGAACCCGAGGTCCACCACGATCTCGACTGCGGTGTCCGGAGCGGTACCCCAGGAATCGGGAACCTCCCCCCGCAGCCTCAGCCATTTGGTGCTCCACGGACGCCCCCATGCCGATCCGTGTTCCAGCGGGACGAAGTCGTGGCGCAGGGCTTCCAGGACGGAAACGGGCTCGTCCGGAACGTCCCAGCTGCTCAGGTTCAGCGGGACGCTGCGGGCATACACCGCGGGGTCCACGCGTTCGCGCATGAAGCGGTCAAGACGGACTTCCGTGATGCGGCGGTCGTCGTGCAATGTGGTCCTCTTTAATGCCTGTGGTTTGGAATCTTAGAGCCGATTCGCGGGTTTACTGGGCGTTGGCTTCAGCTTATGCGCTAGCCCTTGGACTCAGCTGAAGGAGCGTATCGGCGCGTCCATTCGATGGATAAAATCTACTGTGCCGGGCCGCATAAGCCAAGCGCTTTTCCCTATCCGGGGACGGGTGCGGGAGCCGTGATGCGGTGCTGCCCGGCATAGACGTTGAGGGTAGCTCCCCTGCTGAAGCCTGCCAGGGTCATGCCGCTGGCGTCGGCAAGTTCAACAGCCAGGCTGGACGGCGCACTGACCGCCGCAAGCACCGGAACACCGGCGAGCGCCGCCTTCTGGACCAGCTCGAAAGAGGCGCGCCCGGAGACCTGCAGCACTGTGCCGGCCAGTGGCAGCAGCCGCTCGCGCAGCGCCCAGCCCACTACCTTGTCCACGGCGTTGTGGCGTCCCACGTCCTCGCGGAGGCACAGCAGCTCAGCGCCGCCGTCGTCGGTGATCCGGAAGAGGCCCGCTGCATGGACACCGCCGGTGGTGTCGAAGACTGCTTGCGCGGCACGAAGCTTGTCCGGGAGTCCTGACAGCGTCTCAACCGGCACTGTCAGCGGATCCTCCGCCGGGCTGAAATGCGACGACTTGCGGACGGCATCGATCGAATCGGTGCCGCAGATGCCGCACGAGCTTGAAGTAAAGATGTTGCGCCCCCGCTCAGGAAGGACCACATCCGGCCGCAGTTGGGCTTCCACGACGTTAAAGGTCTGCACGCCGTTCTCGTCCTCACCGGCACAGAAGCGCAGGGAGATGAGCTGCTCGGGGTCCCAGATGATGCCCTCGGAGACCAGGAATCCGGCCACGAGGTCAAAGTCGTCGCCGGGCGTCCGCATGGTGACGGTAAACGGGAGGGAGCCCAGCCGTATCTCGAGCGGCTCTTCCACAGCCAGGACATCCTCCCGGTGCCGCACAGGGAACGCGCGGGACTGGGGTGAGCCGTCCAGGACAAACTTGTGGATCTTGCGGCGTTGCGTCATGCGGGCCACGATGCGCTCCTTAAAGTGCGGTTATGACCATCATTGCAAGCCCGGACCGGCTTCACCAGCCGGGGACGTTTCAGCCCAGCAGGGCGCTCCAGTCCACCGGACCGTCCGACGCTGCGGGCTTGCGGGGTGCCTTGCGGGCGGCTGCCTTCGCTTTGGCCGCAGCGGGATCCGCCGTCTGGATCGGTGCGCCCCAGGGCAAGGCGAAGGCCGGTACCGGCTCCCCCAGCTGAACGCCGTGCGGCGGAACCACAAGGACGCCGTCGGCAGCCGCAAGGCCGCGCATCATCCCGGGTCCTGCATGCCGGGCCGGCGATGCCATGCCGTACAGAAGCCTGAAGGGCATGAGCCGGGTCCGTCCCGGTTCAGCGTCGATCATGGTTCCGCAGGGCACTTCGCTGACCGGCGGCAGGGTGCCGTGGCCCAGGGCAGCCAGCAGCGGCGCCCCCACCGTGCAGAGCGCCATCATCGCGGCGAGGGGATTGCCGGGCAGGCCAAGGATGAAGCGGCCGTCCGGCAGTTCCGCGAGGACCGCCGGATGCCCCGGTCGCATGGCGATGCCGTCGATCAGCAGGCGGCCGCCCAGTTCCGCGACGGCACGGCGGAGGTGGTCGGTCCCCGACCGGCCGGTTCCGCCGGTGGTGATGACGACGTCGGCAGGCACCTCTTCCGCGCCCGGCACCGGCGCTCCCTGCGATGGAACGGAACCGGCTTCCGGGCCCTGGCCAGCCTGCATGCCCGGACCGGCCTGCGGTCCGATGTCCTCGGGACCGATGTCTTCCAAGGCAGCAAGCCATTCGTGGTAGTTGTCGCCAATTTTTTCCTGCCCGGCGAAGATGCCGCCGAGCATCCCGACCACTGCCCCCAGTTGCGGGCCGAAGGTGTCGCGTACCTTCCCGGGTGCGGGAAGGCCTGCAGTGACCACTTCGGAGCCTGTCAGGAGGATCCTCACCACGGGCTTGCCCCGGACCTGCAGGGAGTCGTGCCCGGCGAGCGCAGCAAGGGCCATGTGGGCCGGATTGAGGACCGCACCGCTTTTGACCAGGACGTCTCCGGCGGCTGCTTCCTCCCCGGCTTTCCGGATGTGCTGGCCGTTCTTCGGTTCGCCGGGCCGCGCCGAGCCGCCAAGGGCCAAGACCGGGAGCCCTTCGTCATCCGTTGTGATCGTGCCGCTTTCGCTGCGGAGCACAGCCTTGGCGCCGGGGGGAATGAGACCGCCCGTGACGATGGGGCTGGCCTGGTGCGGCGCCAGCCGCTGGCCGGGTTCTGCCAGGATCCACGGCCCCGTCCCGTTGACCGCCCAGCCGTCCATGGCTGATGACGCATAGTGCGGCATATCCTGCAGTGCCGTGATATCCGCTGCGAGCGTCCTGCCCAGCGCGCTCCTGAGCGGCACCGGCCCCGGCGGGATGGGTGTGGCGCAGTCGAACGACGCCTGCCGGGCCTCCTGCCAGGTGTGCGCCGCGTGGGTGTGCCCGGCCCCGTGTGATTCGCCCCCCTGCGAATCGGCAGCCTGGGGTCCGGCTGCGTCGGCGGAGCCTGGGCCGCCGGCAGGATCCCCGCCTTCAAGGACGTCGCTGGCGGCGTCAGCGCCGCCCGGCGGCGCAGCCGTCATGCGCCGGTGTTCCTGCCCGTGGCGGGTGGCACTGCTGCCGGGGCGGTCGCCGGCCCGGACACGGCTGGTTCCGACCCGGATGGCGTCTGCGGCGTCGAGGCCGCCGTGTCCACTTCCGCATAGTCCATCGCCAGCGCCCGTGCCCTGCCCAGGGCAGCCTGCATCGAGGCCGTGTCCGGGGCCTGGCCCGAGCCTGTGGCCATGCCCGCCGCGAAGCCGGCGATGAAGGTGGTCAACGGCGCCGCCGGGCGCACCACAGAGTGGGCTGCCACCCCGGCCAGCGCAAGTACTTCATTGACGTCCACCTCGACGTCCTCCAACTCGAATGCTTGCAGCAGCGCCCGGCACCAGTCTTCCAGCGTTTCTTCCTGGCTCTTCACTGTTGCCTCCAAACTCGAAAATTCAGTTGCGGTGCCACCGCATGGTCCACCGACGGCGGCGTATGCTGTCGGCGGCTCACGACCCCTGGCGGGACACCCCTAACGCGGTGGCATCGTCCCAGGTATCCACGTCGTCCGTGGCACCGGCGGGGACGGTTACAGTCCGCACGTCAAGCCTAGCAAGGAGGGCGAAGACTGATGCTCCCGTAAGCCCTCCGCTCCTGGTCTTTTCCTCGACGGCCCGTTGTAGCGCGCGCGTGCTATAAAAGCCCGCGAGCGGCTGCTGGCGGCCGTCCGGTGAGGCGGCCATGACTCCTTCGGAGCCCGCGCTCCCCGGGGATCCCGCGGTAAGGGCTGCCAGCAGGGCCGCCACGGCCTGGTCCGCTTTGGGCATGTCACAGGCCAGAACCAGCGTTAGGCCTGCCCGAAGCGGACCCTGCGCATGGTCAAGGGCAGCCAGGCCGGCAGCAATAGCCGCGGCAGGGCCGGCGAACGCAGGCTCTTCACGGCACGTCAGGACGCCGGAGGGCAGTGCGCCGGAATCGGGTCCCACCACCACTGTGGCGGTTGCCCCGGCGGCTGCCGCGAGCGACCGCGACAGGAGGGTGGCGCCGTCGTACACCAACTGGGACTTGGGCACGCCGCCCAGGCGCGATGACCGGCCGCCGGCCAGGACTAAGGCATCGAACTCCACAGGGCCAGCCTAGCGATCGAGCCGGCCCTGTGCAGCAGACGCCTCAGGCCGCGGATTCAGGCAGCAGGAAAGGATCCCACGCGGGAGTGGGCTTTTCCAGTTCCTTGATCTGCCAGATGGTGCCGTGAGGGGGCGCGGGCACGAACCTGAGCTTCCAGCCCATCTCGGCCGGGGTGTGGTCGCCCTTCACGTTGTTGCATCTCAAGCAGGCGGCCACCAGGTTTTCCCACGAGTCGGCACCGCCCCTGGATTTGGGGTGGACGTGGTCAATGGTGTGTGCTGCTTTCCCGCAGTAGGCGCAGCGGTGGCCGTCGCGGCGCAACACGCCCCGGCGGCTCACTGCCGTGATGGTGTTGTACCGCGGGCGGATGTAGCGGTTCAGGAGGATCACGGACGGACGGCCCAGGATTTCCTGCGGCCCGACGACAGGATCGTCGCCTTCGGCCACCACGCTAGCTTTTCCGGTCAGCACAAGAACCAGCGCCCGGCGGAATGTCACAACCGCCAGCGGTTCATATCCAGCATTAAGAACGAGAGTGCGCATGCACATACCTCTTCACGGCCGCACCCGTCAGGGGCTCGAGGGCCGGCTGCCCTCTGCTTGTCCGGGCTATGGATCGACAACACAAGAGTAAACACTCAAGTGGCCGATCACCGAATCGGGTCATTACCATACACCCCGTGTCGATAAAAATTCACCTGCCGGAAACGCAAAAGAACCCCTGCCCGAAGGCAGGGGTTCTTTTGGCAAACGTGAGCCGGAGGCTTTAGCCGCCGACGCGGATGAAGACCGGGCCGGAGCCTACGTTGACGCTGAACAGGGAGGTGGTTCCACCGTTCCAGCCGCCGTGCACGGCCTGGCCGTTGCCGACGTAGACAGCGATGTGAGCCATGCCCATGCCGCCGTTCTGGTAGTAGGCGAGGTCGCCCGGCTGCGCCTCGGCTGCACTGACGGTGCGGCCCAGGGAGAGGTAGCCTGCCGGCCAGCCGTGGTAGTTGATGCCCACGGCTGCAAGCGAGTTGGTGGCGAGGGCGGTGCAGTCCTGGGCAACGCCGAGCTGGGCGTAAGCCGCAGCTGCGATCGAAGCGCCGTTACCGCTGGCAGCGGCCGGAGCGGCGGGGGCTGCCGGTGCGGCCGGCGCTGCGACGGTGGTTTCAACGGTGGCTGCCGGAGCGGCCTCGGGAGCAGCTTCCTGGACCTCAACAACAGGCTTGGCCTCTTCAACGACCGGAGCCGGCGAAGTGGATACAGCGGGCTTCTCGAAGGAGATCGCGATGCTGGATGCAGCCGAGATGTTGGCCGGAGCGGAAGACTGGACTTCCAAGGTGGAAGCAGAGGTTGCTTCGCGCTGAACATTGGTGTCGGCAGCGTTGGCTGCGATACCGCTCGTCAGGACCAGGCCGGAAGCAGCAGCGATAACCGCAGCCTGACGGCCCATGCCGCCGGCGTTGTCGCCGACAGCCTTGGCAATGACAGCAAGCGAGTTGGTTTTGGTAACCTCGGCGCGGTGCCGTGCGATGGCACGAGTAGTCATTATTTCTCTCTTTCGTTTTCCTCAGACTGCATGGCAGGCCGCGGCTTTTGGACGCTCCGGCATCTTGGGGGTAAGCCGGAACGGCCCGAACAGGGTTTTTAGCGAAGGACGCGCGCTTCACTGAAGGGAAGCACGCGTTTTAGCGCAGCGTGATTTAGCGCATGGTGTAGAACGCGGACGTGCCCGTGGCGGACACAGCGTGCAGGAGGGTGCCCTGCGACGGGTTCAACGCGCTGATCATCATGCCGTTGCCGACGTAGATGCCAACGTGTGCGCCGCCGTTTTGCATGACAAGATCGCCCGGCGCCGGGGTGGCGGTGGGCGTCATGGCAGTCCATGCGTTGGTGCGGGGGATGCTGATACCGGCCTGGGCGTAGACCCACTGGGTGAAGCCTGAGCAGTCCCAGCCGCTGGGAGTGGTGCCGCCCCAGACGTAGGCACTGCCGATGCCGGTGTAAGCGATGGCAGCGAGGCCCGATGCTGCCGCAGACGAAGCGGCATCGGCAAGCTTGCCTGCCTTGGCTTCCGCGTCGGCCTCAGTGGACGTTTCGCTGGCATCTGTACCGGTGGACTGTGCCCGAACGGTTTCAACCTTGGGCGCTGCCTTCGTGGTCACTGCCGGACGCTCGAAGGAAACAGTCGCTGTCGGTTCCGCGGTGACGGTCAGCTGGGCCGACTGTGAGCCGGACTCCGTGGAAGCGGAAACGCCCAGGTTGGTATCGGCGGCGTTCGCCGGCATTCCAACGCTGAGGATCAATCCGGACGCGGCTGCAATGACAGCCGCCTGGCGACCTACGGTTCCGGCGTTGGCAGTAACAGCCCGGGACACGGAGTTCAACGGGTTCGTTCGAACCGTTTGCGCACGGTGGCGCGCAGAATTGTGACGTGTAGACACGAAGGTAGCCTCTCCCAATGCCTACGAGGTGAGCTGTCGGATTCGGATGGGAGTCACCCGGCCGCTCGGCTTCCTGGGAAGCGTTGCGA
The DNA here is from genome assembly GCF_033142195.1 of Arthrobacter sp. B10-11. NCBI lineage: Bacteria > Bacillati > Actinomycetota > Actinomycetes > Micrococcales > Micrococcaceae > Arthrobacter > Arthrobacter sp. B10-11. The sequence continues at coordinate 64,307 of NZ_JAWMTH010000006.1, read as the reverse complement.
CTTAACCCCAAGGTCTTCTTGCGAAGACCAAAATTGGTTCCCCCGCCTCTGCCAGACGATGTCATGCGAACGGACCTTGAGCGGTGGCAGAGTTAGGCAATCCACTCAAGAGCGCCAACTTCGGAAAAGTTGGCGTGCTCTAAACGGTACAGGAATTAATAACGAATGTCACATTCAGGTCACGGCATGTCACAGGAATGCGAGAGCGGTCCATCGTTTGGATCAGAGCCAGCCGGTGGGGTCGACGACTTCGCCGTTGACCATGACTTCAAAATGGAGGTGGCAGCCGGTGGAGGCGCCGGTGGTCCCGCTAAGCGCCACGAGGTCGCCACGGCCCACCTTCTGCCCCACCTGGACGTTGGAAGACGAAAGGTGGTTGTACGTGGTTTCCAGGCCGTTGCCGTGGTCAATCACCACGCGGTTTCCGCCGCCGTAAGGATGCCAGCCCGAGAAGGTCACCGTTCCGCTGGCGGCAGCGAGGACGCTCGTGCCGCACTGGGCGGCATAGTCCTGGCCGCGGTGGAACTCACCGGCGCCGCCCGTGATGGGGCTGACCCGGAAGCCGAACGGCGAGGCCGAAACCATTTGTTCCAGCGGTGCCCCGAGGCTGCCGGCGGAGGCCGCACGGGTAATGGTCCCTGCCGACTGCGCGCTCAGAAGCTGCTTGAGCTTGCCGTCCGGATCGCCCTTGGTGGCGACGTAGGTGCGGTTGAAGTCGATTTTGGCACCCGCAGCAGCGGACACTTCCGGCTGGGGCGCAACTGACGCAGCGGCGGCAGCGTTCCCCGTGTCCGCTGTGGACATCGCGGGGCCGGTGGACGGGACGGTCACAGTGAGGACGAGCCCGGTGGCCGCGAGGGCAATGCCTGCCTTCTGGCCCACACCGCTCGCCGAGGCGAAGGCCGTAACCTGGCTGAACAGGCTGCGGCGCCGGCGCGCATCACGGTGCGCATCGCGCGGCCTGACCGTCATAACGGCTTCGGCCACTGGGTACTCCGAAGCGGGACCGGTCGCCCTGCGGCGGCCCCTGACGGTCTGCGTGGTCAAAAATTATCCTCTCTGGAGAGCCTGCGAAGTTAGCTGTCGGATTCGGGTCAGAGAGATCAAAGACCCGGTCCGCCACTGCAAGGCATCTGACACAGGGGTGTCCCTAGGGAATCCTTCGTCGGAGATGGCTTGCCGCTGACGGACTTCACCCCAAGGCCGTTTTTCAACGGCCGGTTGTGGTTCCCCCGCCTCTGCCAGGAGGTAATTCGTACGCTGATCCGCTGGCAGAGCTCGGCTTCGGATCAGGTAACGCTTTAGTATCGGCGCTAGTCCACAACTATAGGTGATTAATCAGCGCGGTAATAATTCCGTTATCTGCGTCTCAGGCAGTTGTAGGTGGTCCTACGAGGTGCGCGGTCAGCTGACCGTAACAAATACGTGGGCCGCGACTTCGGGCGGCAATTCCAGGGCCCCCTCGATCTCGGGCACACGCACCGAGATGTACTCCCCCACGCGTTCCAGGGCGAGGGACGCCCCCGGCCTGATCCCGCCTTCATCGAGCTGCACGAGCAGCTCGGGTTCAACCTGGATCGGTTCAGCCAGCCTGCTCACCGTTACGCGCGAGTCGGCCCCGTACCCTGTCATGGCCTCCAGGAGGTTCACCACGCCGTCGGTGAACGCGGGCGACGGCTCGCCGCCGAGCGCCGCCAGCCCGGGAATGGGATTGCCGTAGGGGGACACCGTGGGGTGGTCCAGGAGTTCGAAGATGCGCCGTTCGACCCGTTCACTCATGACATGTTCCCACCGGCAGGCTTCATCGTGGACGTACGCCCAGTCGAGGCCGATCACATCGGCCAGTAGCCGCTCAGCGAGGCGGTGCTTACGCATGACTTCAGTGGCCCGTTTCCGGCCCGTTTCCGTAAGCTCAAGGTGCCGGTCGCCCGAAACAACCACCAGCCCGTCACGCTCCATCCGGCCGATGGTCTGCGAAACGGTGGGCCCGGAGTGGCGCAGCCGTTCGGCAATCCGGGCGCGGAGAGCCACGATGCTCTCTTCCTCAAGCTCCAAGATTGTCCGAAGATACATCTCCGTGGTGTCGATCAGATCCGTCATCCAGCTCAGCTCCTCGAGCACAGTCCTTGCGTCAGGGACAAGCTTAACCTATTTTGAATTACTCCGGATAATCATCCGGCTGACTCACCGGCAGCCGACCCGTGAACTGCCGCGTCAGTGCGTTGCGCCTCCGGGACCGGACCATGTCTCAGTGACTGGACTATGACGGATGCCGTTCCTTCCCCCGCAGGCGCGTCAGGCAGAATATAGGGGATTCCACCTGCAGTACCCCGTGCACTGCCGGGCCCCTCCGCGTCCACGCCGAAAAATTGGAGCCAATGTGAGCGACACCAGCATCACTATCCCCGCCAACCTCCTGCCCAAGGACGGGCGGTTCGGCGCCGGGCCTTCAAAGGTCCGCCCCGAGCAGATCGAGGCCCTGTCTGCCGCGTCTGCCACACTCCTGGGAACATCGCACCGCCAGGCACCGGTGAAGAACCTTGTGGGGTCCGTCCGCAACGGGCTCAGCGAATTCTTCCGCGCCCCGGAAGGCTACGAAGTCATCCTTGGCGTGGGCGGTTCCACGGCGTTCTGGGACATTGCGGCGTTTGGACTCGTGGACAGCAAGGCCCAGCACCTCTCGTTCGGCGAGTTTGGCTCCAAGTTCGCCTCTGCCACCAACAAGGCTCCGTTCCTGGATGCGTCCTCGATCATCAAGGCCGAGCCGGGGACCAGGCCCGACGCCGTGGCGGAAGCTGGCGTTGATGTCTACGCGTGGCCGCAGAATGAGACATCCACGGGCGTGGCCGCCCCGGTGAAGCGGGTTGCAGGGGCGGACGAAGGCTCGCTGGTCCTGGTGGATGCCACCTCGGCTGCCGGCGGCCTCGACGTCGACGTGTCCGAAGCAGACGTGTACTACTTTGCCCCGCAGAAGAACTTCGCCTCCGACGGCGGCCTCTGGCTGGGCCTCTTCTCCCCCGCAGCCCTGGAGCGTGCCGCGCGGATCAAAGCCAGCGGCCGGTGGATCCCCGATTTCCTGGACCTGCAGACGGCCATCGACAACTCCCGGCTCAACCAGACCTACAACACCCCGGCGCTGGCCACCCTGGTGACCCTGGACGCGCAGGTCCAGTGGCTGAACGCCAGCGGCGGCCTTGATTTTGCCGCCGCACGCACGGCCGATTCCGCCGGGCGCATCTACTCCTGGGCCGAGGCCTCCGACTACGCCACCCCGTTTGTTGCCAAGGCCGAAGACCGTTCCAACGTCATCGCCACCATCGACTTCGACGACTCGATCGATGCAGCGGCCATCGCGAAGGTCCTCCGCGCCAACGGGATCGTGGACACGGAGCCGTACCGCAAGCTGGGACGCAACCAGCTGCGCATCGCCACCTTCGTGGCGATCGATCCGGACGACGTCTCCGCCCTCCTGTCCAGCATCGACTACGTTGTGGGCGAACTGCGGAAGTAACGGGTCCGTGGCGGCGCTGACGCGCTAGCGTTCGACGGCGTCGTCCGGGCTTTGGTCCCGGGCGGCGCCTTCTTCTTTCGGTGCTTTTCCTTCGGCTTTTCCTTCAGCAATGCGTGGGCGGTTGGACGCGCCGGGCACCACGCGGAAATAGCGCAGTCCCCGGGCACGGCGGTTGAATGCGAGCTTCATCTGCCCGGCGCGGATGATCCACACCACGCCGATTGCCGCGGCCAGCAGCCCTGAAGCGGCCGCCACGGACATGGACCAGCGGGGTCCGGCAACATTGGCCACCCACCCCACCAGCGGGGCGCCGATCGGTGTTCCGCCCATGAAGATGGCCATGTACAGGGCCATGACCCTGCCGCGCATCACCGGGTCGGTGGTGGTTTGCACATAGCCGTTGGCGCTGGTCATCATCGTGATGGCGAAGAGCCCCACGGGCACGAGCGCCACCCCGAACCAGAAGTAGTTCGGTGCCAAAGCCGCCAGCCCGGACGTGACGCCGAATGCACCGGCTGCCCCGAAGATGATACGGAGCCGGGGCTTGCTTCGCCCGGCTGACAGCAGCGCCCCGGCGACGGAGCCGATGGCCATGATGGAGTTCATCAGCCCGAAGGCGCTGGCATCCAGCCCGAATTCGGTGCCCACCATGGCTGCTATGAACAGGACGAAATTCAGCCCGAGGGTGCCGACGATGAAGACGGCCACGAGCACCACCACGATGTCCGGGCGGAAGCGCACGTAACGCAGTCCCTCACGGATCCGTCCCTTGCCGGGAGCCGCCCTGGGAAGGACGCGCAGGGACGAAACCGGGATCTTCCAGAGGCTGAACAGAAGTGCCAGGAACGTGAAGGTGTTGATCAGGAACACCCATCCCGGCCCGACGGCAACCGTCAGCACGCCGGCCACAGCGGGTCCGATCATCCTTGCCACGTTGAAGGAGGCACTGTTGAGCGCCACCGCATTGGGCAGGTAGTCGTCCCGCACCAGCTCCGAGACGAAGGTCTGCCGCACGGGGGCGTCAAGGGCGGAGACAAGGCCCAGTAGCAGGGCAAAGGCGTAAACGTGCCAGAGCTGACCGGCGCCCAGGACCACGAGGAGGCCCAGGCCGGTGCTCAGCAGCGCCATGCCGGACTGGGTCATCAGCAGGAGGTGGCGGCGGTTGAAGCGGTCCGCCAGGAGTCCGGCCACAGGTGCGAGGAACAGCTGCGGCCCCAGCTGCAGGGCCATGGTGATGCCCATGGCCCCCGCGTCGTGGTCAGTCAGGTGGTCAAAGACCAGCCAGTCCTGGGCGGTGCGCTGCATCCAGGTCCCGATGTTGGAAATCAGGGCACCAATGAACCAGAGGCGGTAGTTGAGGATTTGCAGGGACTTGAAGGTGGACGTCATCTCCGGCCTCCGTGGTGCCTAGCCCCGCAAGGTTCCAACTGCTAGTCGACCTCGCGGGTGGAGTCGGCTTCTTCCTCCGGGGAGTCGTCGTCGTCCTCTTCGGACACTTCGGCGTCGGACGTTGCAACCCCGGCATTGTCCGCCACGGCTTCCTCGGCACTTTCCGAAAGAGCGGCGTCGGCGTCCGCTTCGTTTTCCTGGGCGTCCTCGGGGCGTACCCGTTCAGCCCACGGCACCCACTCGGGTGCAAGGATGGAGTCGCCGGAGGGCAGCAGGCCGAGCTCGTTGACCGTGATGACTTTGGAACGCGAGTTGCGCGTCACCACCGCGTACCACTGCCACCCCTGGTAGCCGGCCAGCCTGGACTCAAAGAGGTGGGTGACAACACGGTCCCCCTCACTCTTCGCGGCCAGGTGCTGTCCGATCTGTTCGGCCGGGGCGATGCCCTCAACCGCTTCCCGGGCAAGGTCCACCGCGGCAGCGAGCACTGCGTCCGGTTTGCCGGTTCGCCATACAGGCACGCCGGCACGCGGCTTCGAAGCCGGTTTGGGGGTGCCCTGGTCAGGTTGGGAAGTCATGCGGATGCCTAGGCGTCCAGCTCGTCGGCAACCTTACGGAGGGCAGCGGCGATCGCCTTGGCCTTGTTGCCTTCCGGGTACTTACCGGCGGACAGCGTTCCGGACAGGTTGTCCAGCACGGTCACCAGATCCTGGACGAGGGGTGCCAGGTCCTTGGCGCTGGGACGCTTCGCCTTGGCAATGGACGGTGTCTTGTCCAGCACGCGCAGGCCGAGGGCCTGGGCCCCCTTGCGGCCGTCAGCCACGCCAAACTCCACCCGGGTGCCGGCCTTGAGCTCCGTGACGCCCTCAGGCAGGGCGGATTTGGGCAGGAACACTTCCTGGCCGTCCTCACCTGCGAGGAATCCGAAGCCTTTTTCCTTGTCATACCACTTGACCTTGCCGGTAGGCACGTAATCAACCTTCTTCGTTCTGGACTTGCTGAGACACGGCCGGCGGCCACCGCATCCGCATTGATATGCGGGTTCAGGGTATGACTGCCTGGACCATGTTGGTCTGTATCTTCAAGGTTATCCTGCCGGGACCCGGATTCCCGCTTTGCGGCACGGGCACAGCGGGGCTGTTAGCGTTACTTCCATGACACCCTCGCGCTACCGGCGGCCACTGATGATAGTTGCGGCGGTTACTGCTGTCCTTTCGCTGGCTGCCGTGGGCGCCGTCATGGCAATAGCCTTTGGCGGCGGCACGGCGCCCGTGTGGGTGACGTCCCTGGCCCTGTACGGCCTGCCGCTGGCGTTCCTGCTGATGATCGCCCTGGTGATCGACGGCGTCGCGGCCCGACGCCGGGCAGGAAAGTCCGGCGGGCGGTAACGTTGGACTGATGTCCCTTATACGCGCGCTCAGCAAGGAACTGGAGGCACGCAGCGACGACTCGTTGCGGGCCTTGTTCTCCGCGCGGCCGGACCTGGTCTCGCCCAACGTTCCGGACTTTGCTGCCCTCGCCGCCCGGGCTAGTGCCAGGGTCAGCGTGCAACGGGCCCTGGAGCGGCTGAACCGGCCGCAGATGCAGGTGCTGGAGACCCTCCATCTCTGTACCAACACGGACACCGCCCACAGTGCTTCGGCCGCCGGCCTGAAGAAGCTCATCCGCGGCGCTTCCCTGTCCGCCATCGAACGGATCCTGCACTCACTGGAAGAGCTGGCCCTCGTGCACCGTGCCGAGCCCCCGCACGGTGCCGCGCTGCCGGCAGGTCCCCGCCAGCGGTTCTACCTTCCCGTGGGCAGCCTGCGTGACGTGGTGGGAATCTACCCGGCAGGGCTGGGGCGTAGCTACACGGAACTGGTCCGGCTGCAGCCGGCGTTCGCCCAGAGGGTGGTGCAACTCGTGGGCGAACTGCACCACAGCGGAGCCAACATCCATCCCGCCGCCACACCCATGGAAGCGGCCCTGTCGCTGCAGCACTGGACGGCCACTCCGGAGGCCCTGCAGCAAATCCTCGCCACCGCACCGGAGCGCACCACGGCGCTCCTTGCACGATTCGGGAACTGGGCCATGGGGGCGGTCCCGCAGGCGCAGAGGAGGGCGTCGGTCCTTAACGAAGGGTCCGACGTCGGCCCTGTTGACTGGCTCCTGGCCAGGGGCCTGCTGGTGCCGCTGGACGCCGCGCACGTGGAACTGCCCCACAGCGTGGGGATCGCCCTCCGCGGCGGCGCCGTCATTGAGGACTTCACCACCACTCCCCCGGTGCCCAGGCTTGGCCAGACCACGGCGGCGCTGCGGCGCAACGCCGCCCTGGGCGCCATCGCCGAAACCCTTCGCCTGACAGGGGAACTCCTCTACAGCGTGCGCGAGCAGCCGCTGGTCACATTGCGCAGCGGGGGCGTCGGAGTCCGCGAGATGAAGCGGCTGGCCGACTCGCTCCGGATCGAACTGAACCGCGCCGGCCTGCTGGTTGAGCTCTGCGCCCTGGCCGGACTGATCCGGCTGGACGTTGACAGCTCCGCCTGGGTCCAGCCGGAGCAGCTGGAGTGGCTGACGCTGCCGCGCCAGGAACAGTGGCTGTGGCTCGTGAACGCCTGGCTGGCCAGTGAACGTGCACCGTCACTCGTGGGCCAGCCCGTCACGGGTCCCGGCGCGGCGCCCGCGCCACACCGCGCAGCTGCCGGCACCACCATCAACGCCCTCTCCGCCGAAGCCCAGCGGCCGGACGCACCCGTGGTCCGGAAGAGGATCCTGGAGATCCTCAACGAACTCACCCTCGAGGCCGAGGAAGCGGACGGCAAGGCCCCGGTGCTGGACGCTGCCGCGGTGCTTCAACGGGCTGACTGGGCCCAGCCCCGGATGGCCAGGCGCTTCAGTTCGCTGATCCGGGGTGTCCTGGCCGAAGCGGAAATGCTCGGGCTCATCGGTTCCGGCGCGCTCAGCCAGCTGGGTTCGGCCATTGCCGCGGAGCGGCCCGACGAGGCGCTGGATATCCTCGGAGAGCATCTGCCGGCCGCCCTCAACCACGTTTTGCTGCAGGCCGACCTCACCGCGGTGGCGCCGGGCTACCTGGCCCCCGAGTTGAGTGAAAAGCTCCTCCTGATGGCCGACGCCGAAGGCCAGGGCCCCGCCACTATCTACCGCTTCTCTGTGGCGTCGGTCCGCCGCGCCCTCGACGCAGGCCATGACGCCGCCAGCGTGCTGGGTTTCCTGCGCGAGCATTCCGCCACTGCCGTGCCGCAGCCGCTCGAATACCTGGTGGAGGACACCGCGGCCCGGCATGGCAGGCTGCGGGTGGGTGTGGCCTCCAGCTTCATCCAGAGCGATGACGAAGATGCCCTGCTGGAACTGGTCAGGGAATCCAGTGCAGCCGGACTGGGGCTGGTCCGCATCGCTCCCACGGTCCTCATCTCCCGCGCGGGCACCAAGGAAACCGCGCAGGTCCTTCGGACGCTCGGCCTGTCGCCGGCCGTCGAGGAGCCGGAGTCAGCACTCATCCGGCTCCGCCGGACAACCGCCGTTCCGGGCAGTGGACGTCCCGTGTACAGTGCGCCGCGGACGGCGCCGGCGGAGGCCGACGTCGACGCCCAGCTGGCGATTCTCCGCAGCCACGCGGATACCCACGGTGCACACGCCAACGGCGGCCACCGGCCGCCGTCGGGAGCCACCGGAGAGGAAGCAACACAGCTCGGGCTCGAGACCCTGCAAAAGGCCATCCGGCTCCGGCAGGCTGTGGTGATGAACGTTGTGGACAGCCAGGGGAATTCCAGCAGGGAAACGGTTGTTCCGGTATCTGTGAACGGCGGACGGGTCCGGGTCTTCGACCCTGCCCGCGAAACCGAACGTGTGCTCTCCATCCACCGGATCATCGACATTGAGGCGGAAGAGGAATTCCAGCAGTGACCAGCACCCCGCGACCCCGCAGCATTCGGGCTTTGGCACCGTGAGCGACGGCCCCCTGATCGTCCAGAGCGACAAGACCATCCTGCTCGAAGTGGACCATGAGAAGGCAACTGAAGCCAGGCACGCGATCGCCGCCTTCGCCGAACTCGAGCGCGCGCCGGAACACGTGCACAGCTACCGGCTCACTCCCCTGGGACTCTGGAACGCCCGCGCCGCCGGGCTGGATGCGGAACGGGTCCTGGACACCCTGCTGAAATACTCCCGCTTCCCCGTGCCCCATTCCCTGCTGATCGACATCGAAGAAACGATGTCACGGTACGGCAGGCTGCGACTGGAAAAGGACCCGCAACACGGGCTGGTGATGCGGACCAGTGACTACCCCGTGCTCGAGGAGGTCTCCCGGGCCAAAAAGATCCAGCCGTTGCTGGGGCCGCGCATCGACGGCGAGACAGTGGTGGTCCATTCCTCTCAGCGGGGCCCGCTGAAGCAGCTCCTCCTCAAGATCGGCTGGCCCGCCGAAGACCTGGCCGGCTATGTGGACGGCACGCCGCATCCCATCATGCTCAACGAATCCGGCTGGAAGCTGCGGCCGTACCAGAAACTGGCCACGGAGAACTTCTGGGCCGGCGGCAGCGGCGTCGTCGTGCTTCCCTGCGGTGCAGGCAAAACGCTGGTGGGCGCGGCGGCCATGGCGACGAGCTCCACCACAACCCTGATCCTGGTGACCAACACCGTGTCCGCCCGGCAGTGGAAGGACGAGCTGGTCAAGCGGACCTCGCTGACCGCAGACGAGATCGGCGAGTACTCCGGTTCGGTCAAGGAAGTCCGTCCGGTCACCATTGCGACGTACCAGGTGCTGACCACCAAACGCGGCGGGCTGTATCCCCATCTTGAGCTGGTGGACGGCCACGACTGGGGCCTGATCATCTACGACGAAGTCCACCTGCTGCCGGCGCCGATCTTCCGGATGACAGCGGATCTGCAAGCGCGGCGGCGGCTCGGACTGACAGCCACGCTGGTGCGGGAGGACGGCCGCGAAGGCGAGGTCTTCAGCCTGATCGGCCCGAAACGGTACGACGCCCCGTGGAAGGACATCGAGGCCCAGGGCTACATCGCGCCGGCGGACTGCGTGGAAGTCAGGGTGGACCTCCCCCATGACGAACGCGTGGCCTACGCTATGGCCGAGGACGCTGACAAATACCGGCTGTGTTCCACGTCCGAAACGAAGACCGCGGTGGTGGAACAACTGGTGGAACAACACCGGGGTGAGCAACTCCTGGTCATCGGCCAGTACATTGACCAGCTTAACGAGCTGGGCGAACGGCTCCAGGCCCCGGTGATCAAGGGTGACACGTCCGTGAAGGAACGGCAGAAGCTGTTCGAGGCCTTCCGGGCGGGCGAAGTGCACACCCTGGTGGTTTCCAAGGTGGCGAACTTCTCCATTGACCTTCCGGAGGCGTCAGTGGCCATCCAGGTGTCCGGTTCGTTTGGTTCCCGGCAGGAGGAAGCACAACGGCTGGGCCGCCTGCTGCGCCCCAAGCAGGACGGCCGGGCCGCCCGGTTCTACTCCCTGGTGGCACGGGACACGCTCGACCAAGACTTCGCGGCAAAACGCCAGCGGTTCCTGGCCGAGCAGGGATACGCCTACCGGATCATGGACGCCAAGGACGTCGGGCGGAATCCCAGCGCGACATGAGCGGTGAGCGGCGCTGGTCCGTCAGCTGATCCCCCGCGATCCGTCCCGTTCCGTAGTTCCCGTCCGCGGATCAAACTGCGGAGCCTGATAGGCCAGTTCGCCGCCGCTGCGTCCGCCGAAAGGACGGCCGTGGTCTGCGAACTCTTCCCGGAAGTAAGCCAGGCACCACTGCCCCATCTGGATCCGGGCGCCGGTCCTGAGGACAGACTCCCCGGTCGACGCGACGCTTCCGGCGACCTTGCCGTGGGGCACCAGGACGTACTCGTCGTCAGCGTTGTGGACTATTTCCGCGTGGAGACCCTCCAGCCCGGCAAGCTGGACGTCCGAGGACGCGTCACTGCCGATCCTGACGATCTCGCTGCTGAGTGTGAATTCCCGCGGCACCTGGCCGTTCCACGTGGCGGAGTCCTGCACGAAGATGAGCCTCGGCCGGCCGCTCCCCCGGGTGTGGTGGGTGGTGGTGATGCGGCGGACGATGCTCCGCCTGACTGTCGGCATCAACGGCAGGGGCGTCTGCGGCGGCAGCAGCGAGAACCGTCGCGCCGGACCCCGTCCGCGTTTCAGGAGCGGCGCCAGTGCACCGAGTTTTCCCAGCTTGATGTGGGGAGACCGGGTGATGAGCCGCTGCGAGGCCGGGCTTGCGACCGCACCAAGGCTCACGATGTGGCCATCGGGACCATCGACGACGACGGTCAGCCCCCGGTCAGCGAAGGTCTTCGCCAGTGGACGCATCTCCTCCAGCGACGGGATTCCGCCAGCACTGAACGACTCCAGGCCGTCCACGGCGACGCGTATTTCGCTGCCGCCGGCCCGGGCCGTTCCCCGCGTTACCGCGCCGGACTCATCGGTAAACGAAAAGTCCAGATCCATGTCGAGGCGGAATCCGTTCACAACCGGTTCAGCTCCGGTTCTCGTCTGACCCCGAGGCGTCTTTGTCACTGGTGGTCACCCGGAGGCTGCCGTTGAGCTTCCAGGTGGCGCGCGGTGCGTCCGGGCCGATGTCCCGCGGAACCTCGACAGTCATGTCGATGAAGTTGTAATTGATGGCGGCGCCCTTGCCCGTCAGGTAGGACCACATCTCCTCTGCCAGGTCTGCCCAGTCGCGGATGCTTCGGTCTGCTGTGCCGGTGGTCTCAGGCGTCTGTATTTCCGTCATGGTGATAGATCCCCTTCATTGGGTGCCGCATGAACGATTTGTCCCGAATCCCCAGGACTCGGTGGCCCAACTCTAGTACTGGCTGGTAGCGCTGGAAACCCTTCGCCGCGTGAACGAATTGCTTGGGAAAAGGGTTCCCTCCAGGCGTCAGTCGGTGGTACCCGGGCGATCACAGCGCTAGCCCCCGCCCACCGAAGGCCAAGGTCGGCGTCCACTCATGGGACACTCAACTTTCATTCAGAAAACTCCCAGATTCTGGGAGCATCATGGGAAGTATGAAAAAGAACGGTCCCGAAGCCAAGCTCCTCGTCGTCGATGATGAACCGAACATCCGCGAGCTGCTCTCCACGTCGCTGAGGTTCGCAGGCTTTGAGGTCGTCTCGGCGGGCAACGGACGAGACGCCCTCGCCGCCGCCGAGCTGCACTCCCCCGACCTTGCAGTGCTGGACGTGATGCTCCCCGACATGGACGGTTTCACCGTGACCCGCCGGCTGCGCGCCTCCGGCAAGCACTTCCCCGTCCTGTTCCTTACCGCCAAGGACGACACGGAGGACAAGGTCACCGGCCTCACCGTCGGCGGCGACGACTATGTCACCAAGCCCTTCAGCCTGGACGAGGTGGTGGCCCGGATCCGCGCCGTGCTGAGGCGCACCCAGCCCCTGCTCGACGACGACGCCGTCATTCGCGTGGATGACCTTGAGCTCGACGACGACGCGCACGAAGTCCGCCGCGGCGGCACCGTCATTGAGCTCTCACCCACCGAGTTCAAGCTCCTGCGCTACCTGATGCTCAACCCGAACCGGGTCCTGTCCAAGGCCCAGATCCTGGACCATGTCTGGGAATACGACTTCAACGGCGACGCATCCATCGTGGAGTCGTACATCTCCTACCTGCGGCGCAAGGTGGACATCGACCCCGCTGCCCCGGCCCTGATCCAGACCAAGCGCGGGGTGGGCTACGTACTCCGGACAGCCGAGAAGCGCTGACCTTGCTGCAGCGTTGGAAGTCGGCCTCACTGCGTTCCCAGCTCGTGGCAATCATGATGGCACTGATGCTGGTGGCACTCGCCGTGACCGGTTCCGGCACGTTGACACTCCTGCACAGCTATCTCCAGGGGCAGGTTGACGACAAGCTCAAGGTCGCCGTCAATTCCGTGAAGCAGCAGCAATCCTTCAGCCAGCTGCTGCAGCAGAACCCGAACATCCCCACGGATTATTCGCTCATGCTGCTGCGCCCGGACCAGGAGGCGTTCCCCTTTGGCGGCAGCAAGGAGTCCCACCCGGACATCGACAGCCTGTCACCGGCAGAAGCCAACAGGCTCGACCTTGCCCCCTTCCAGGTCCGGGGCACCGACGGGCGGAACTGGCGGGTCGTGGCATTGAACGTACTGGACGGCAACCAGCGCAATGCCGTCGTCATCATCGGCCTGCCGCTGGCCCCCGTGGACTCCGTCATGGAACACGCCTCGCTGGTGGTCATCGGTGTTGGATTCCTCACCCTGGTGCTGGCCTTCTTCATCGCAACCTGGACGGTGTCCCGGTCCTTCCGGCCGTTGGCGCGCGTGGAGAAGACCGCGGCGGCCATCGCCGCCGGCGACCTCTCGCGCCGCGTTGATGTGGAGAACCCCGCCACGGAAGTTGGCCGGCTGGGCGGCTCGCTCAACGCGATGCTCAGCCACATTGAGTCCGCCTTCGCGGCCCGGATGGCCTCCGAAGAGCGGATGCGCCGCTTTGCCGCCGATGCGTCCCATGAGCTTCGAACTCCCCTGGTGACGATCCGTGGCTTCTCCGAGCTGTACCGCCAGGGTGCGCTGTCCAATGAAGAGGACGTTGCCACGGCGATGGGACGGATTGAGAGCGAGGCCAAGCGGATGGGCTCCATGGTGGAGGACCTCCTGCTGCTCGCCCGGCTGGACGAGCAACGCCCGCTGCAGCAGAAGCCTGTGGACCTCCTGCTCCTCGCCAACGACGCAGTGGTGGACACCCAGGCCAGCGACCGGGACCGGCAGATTTCGCTGACAGGGCTCGACGGCGGGCCCCCGTCCCCGGCCCCGGCGCTGGGCGATGAGGCAAAATTGCGCCAGGTGGTGGGCAACCTCCTGGGCAACGCCCTCCGCTACACTCCCGCCGGGACACCCATAGAGATAGCGGTCGGGGTGCGGACCGGGGAGGTCGGCCAACGATCCTCCGTCATCGAAGTCCGCGATCACGGTGCCGGGATCCCGGAGGGCGAGGCCGCCAGGATCTTTGAGCGCTTCTACCGGGCGGATACCTCACGGACCCGCGAAACAGGCGGCAGCGGCCTTGGCCTGGCCATCGTGGCTGCCATCGTGGCATCGCACTCCGGCTCCGTCCGTGTGGTCCCGACCGATGGCGGCGGCGCCACCATGGTGGTCAGCCTTCCGTTCCAGGACGAGAAAGAAGACGCCAAGCACGACGGCGGCGGCGACGGCGAAGTTGTCCACATATAGGCAGCGGCTGTAGCGCGGTTTTCGGCCCGATTCCTAAGCTCGACGTAACGGCTTGAACAGGCAGGCCGCCCCGCAAGCTTGAACAAGCTTTCGAACAGCGTCGAAGGGCACTAACAATGAGCATCATCTCAGTTGACACCGAACTGCTCCAGCTCAAATCAGCCAACGTCAAAGCCACGGTTGACCGAATCAGCGCGGACGTCCAGGCCATGAAGAGGGGCCTGGACGAGCTGCAGGGCACGTGGCGTGGATCGGCGGCCACCAACTTCCAGGGACTCATCACGGAGTGGACCCTCACCCAGGGGAAGGTGGAGGCCTCCCTCGCTTCCATCAACATGGCCCTGGCCTCCGCAGCCGCCACGTACGCCCAGGCGGAACAGGGTAATACGCAACGGTTCAGCGGCTGACCGGATTAAGCCTCCGGCGTGCCTTGGTGGAAGCGCAGGCGCCACCGGGTGCCGTCGAGCACCCAGAGGGAACTACGGAGCGCGGATCCCGTCCGGTCCTTGCTGCGGTAGGTCAGAAGCACTGCTTCGGGCCCTACCCGGTCCGCCCCGATGATCTCCAGTTCAACAGCCGCACCCGGGTTCTCCTCGAGTGCCATCATCATGGCGTCCCGCGTCCAGAGCCGCCCGGAGCTGCCGATTTCAGTAAACTCCGGGTGCAGCAGCACACCGGTCCGGCCAATATCGGCCCGGGTGTCCGGGCTCAGCAGCTCCCGTTCCAGTGCCTCAACCACTGCCTCGGGAGCTGCTTCGGGCCCCGCCTGGGTTGCGAAGGGATCCGTGTCCAGTTCGCTGAAAAGGTCCGGCTCGGCGAAGAGGTCCGGCTGGCTGCGGCTTCCCGCCAGGGTGAGGGATTCCTTCCGCTCCGGCACTTTGGCAGGGGCGGTTGCGGGAGTGCCGGCCGCGCGGACAAAGCCCGGCCCTGACCGTACCGCAATGCCCTGCTGGTAGGCAGTGGCCGCAGCGCGCGCGCGGTCGTCGGCGGCCTCGTTCAAATCATGTCCGGCATGGCCGCGGACCCACTCAAAGCGGTATGTGCGTCCACTCAATGCCTGGTCGATTTCCCGCAGGATCTCCACGTTCAGGACGGGCTTGCCGTCGGCCTTCCGCCAGCCCTTGCGCTTCCAGCCGGGCATCCACTTGGTCACTGAGTTGATGACGTACTGGCTGTCGCACAGGATATGGAGCTCCTCTTCAGCAAGGTGCTCCGTGCAACGGAAGAGATCCAGCACGGCCATCAGCTCACCCTGGTTATTGGTGCCGTGCGGCCAGCCGCCCGCCCGCCAGCAATCGTCGTTCACATACCAGGCCCATCCCGCCGGACCGGGGTTTCCTAAAGCCGAACCGTCGGCTGCTGCAGTAATCGTCACCGCACTATCCTGCCAGACCTGCCCGACATTGTGGTTTGCCCTCCGCCGCAACGTTTCCTCCTACCCACTGGAAAACGCTTACCCGAAATCGTTGACACCCGGAAAGCGCGCGTGCAAGAATCGAAATTCGCAGCGAGAAAACGTTTTCTCATCTCGTTTCCCTTGCATGTTTTGCAAGTCCGCCCTGCAAGCTCACGGCGCGGTTCCGGCCGTGCCAAACCATTTCCACCGGCAGTACACAGGAAGGCGTATCAATGAAGATCTCGTCCGGAAGCAAGCTACGACTGAAGATAGGAGCCACCGCCGCTGCCCTTGCACTGCTCGTCACGGGATGCGCGGGGTCAGCAGGCTCCGGCGGAGACAAGGAAGTCACCTTGACCTTCGCCTGGTGGGGCAACGAATACCTCAATGCCCAGACCCAGAAGGTCATTGAGGCATTCGAGGCAGAGCACCCGAACATCAAGATCAAGGCGGCGCCCGGGGAATGGGGAGGGTACTGGGACAAACTGGCAACCACCACAGCGGCCAATGATGCGCCGGACGTGATCCAGATGGATCAAAAGTACATCGCCGAGTACGGGGGCCGCGGCGCCCTTCTGGACCTGGCCAAGCAGGACGGCATCGACCTTTCCAAAATGGACAAGGAACAGCTCGCCTCCGGCCAGTACGACGACGCCCAGTACGGCCTCAGCACCGGCAAGAACGCCTACGTGATCATGGCTAACACCAAGGTGTTCGAGGCCGCCAACGTCCCGTTGCCCGATGACTCCACCTGGACCTGGGACGACTTCAACAGCATCGCTACGAAGCTCACGGAGTCGGGCGGGGGCACCAGCTACGGCGCTGCCTATGGCAGCAACGAAGCCGACCTCATCATCTGGCTTCGGCAGCACGGCCAGAACCTGTACTCGCCGGACGGCAAGCTGGACTTCGACACGGCGACGGCGGCGTCGTTCTGGGAGCGGTTGAAGAAGCAGCGCGATTCGAAAGCGAGCCCGCCGGCAAGCGTCGCAACCGAGGACGCCGGAGCGGGACTGGAAGAGAGCTTGTTCGGCACCAACCGGATCGGCATGGCGTGGTGGTGGACCAACCAGCTCGGGTCCCTGGAGACCACCACGGGAAGCAGCATCAGGATGCTTCGCGCCCCGAGCATGGACGGGCAGGCCGCAGACAACGGCATGTATTACAAACCGACCATGTTCTGGTCGGCGTCGTCGAGGTCGAAGAACCCGGAGGCGGCCGCAACGTTCATCAACTACCTGGCAAACAGCCCCGCCGCGGGAGCCATCCTGATGACCGACCGCGGCATCCCTGCCAACTCAGAAGTTCTCGCAGACATCACGCCCAAGCTCAAAGCGGCTGACACCACCGTGGTCGGCTTCCTCCAGGACATCAACCCCGACATGGCCGAGGCACCGCCTGTGCCGCCGGTCGGGTCGGGCAGCGTGCAGAACGTCATCAAGCGCTACACCGACGAGGTCCTTTACGACCGCAAGTCGCCTTCCGCCGCCGCGGAGGAGTTCAAGAAGGAGGTCGAAGGGATGCTGGCCTCCGCCCGCAAATAGTCCCGGGCCTTCCTGCTGCAAAAAAGTGCGGCCCCCTCGAAATGAGGGAGCCGCACTTTTTGCGCGTTGGGCGCGGTTGGGAGGATTAGAACCCGCCCATGCCGCCCATCTCGTCGCCGCCACCCATGGCCGGAGCGTTCTTCTCCGGCTTGTCGGCCACTACGGCCTCGGTGGTGAGGAACAGGCCCGCGATGGATGCAGCGTTCTGCAGGGCAGAGCGCGTGACCTTGACGGGGTCGTTGATGCCGGCAGCCAGCAGGTCAACATACTGTCCGGTTGCGGCGTTCAGGCCGTGACCGGCAGGCAGGCCGCGGACCTTGTCAACAACAACGCCCGGCTCGAGGCCGGCGTTGAAGGCGATCTGCTTCAGCGGCGCGTCAATGGCAACGCGGACGATGTTGGCGCCCGTTGCTTCGTCGCCTTCGAGCTGCAGGTTGGCGAATGCCTTGGCGCCGGCCTGGATGAGGGCAACGCCGCCACCGGCAACGATGCCTTCTTCAACGGCAGCCTTCGCGTTGCGGACAGCGTCCTCAATGCGGTGCTTGCGTTCCTTGAGCTCAACTTCGGTTGCGGCACCGGCCTTGATGACTGCAACGCCGCCGGCCAGCTTGGCCAGGCGTTCCTGCAGCTTCTCGCGGTCGTAGTCCGAATCGGAGTTCTCGATCTCGGCGCGGATCTGGGAAACGCGGCCGGCGATCTGGTCGGCGTCGCCGGCACCCTCGACGATGGTGGTCTCGTCCTTAGTGACAACAACCTTGCGTGCCCTGCCCAGGAGTTCGAGGCCGGCGGTCTCAAGCTTGAGGCCGACTTCCTCGGAGATGACCTGGCCACCGGTGAGGATGGCGATGTCCGCGAGCTGCGCCTTGCGGCGGTCTCCGAAGCCCGGAGCCTTGACGGCGACGGACTTGAAGGTGCCACGGATCTTGTTGACGATCAGGGTGGCCAGGGCCTCGCCCTCGATGTCTTCGGCAATGATCAGCAGCGGCTTGGAAGACTGCATGACCTTTTCGAGGACAGCAACCAGTTCCTTGACGTTGGAGATCTTGGAGTTGACGATCAGGATGTACGGATCCTCGAGGACCGTTTCCTGGCGCTCAGCGTCGGTGACGAAGTAAGCGGAGATGTAGCCCTTGTCGAAGCGCATGCCTTCGGTGAGCTCAAGCTCGAGGCCGAAGGTGTTGGACTCCTCGACGGTGATGACACCTTCCTTGCCGACCTTGTCCAGTGCCTCAGCGATCAGCGCGCCGATTTCGTCGTCACCGGCGGAGATGGACGCGGTGGCGGCGATCTCTTCCTTGGTTTCGATTTCCTTGGCGGAAGCGAGCAGCTCGGTGGTGACGGCTTCAACAGCCTTCTCGATGCCGCGCTTCAGGGACAGCGGGTCAGCGCCGGCAGCGACGTTGCGCAGGCCTTCCTTGACCAGGGCCTGTGCGAGCACGGTGGCCGTGGTGGTGCCGTCGCCAGCGACGTCATCCGTCTTCTTGGCAACTTCCTTGACCAGCTCGGCGCCGATCTTTTCGTAAGGATCGTCCAGCTCGATCTCCTTGGCGATGGAAACACCATCGTTGGTGATCGTGGGGGCGCCCCACTTCTTTTCGAGGACGACGTTGCGTCCACGCGGGCCGAGGGTGACCTTGACGGCGTCGGCGAGGATGTTCAGGCCCCGCTCAAGACCGCGGCGTGCCTCTTCATCAAATGCAATGATCTTGGCCATAACGGCAGTAGTCCTTTCGGGACAGTCGTTAAGAATGAACCTTCGCTGCGGCGCCCGCGACGGACGACCCTTCACCGGCGGCCTCTGTATGCCACGCGGATGGGATCTCACCCAGCAAGGTATTTCTTTCGCTCCTGGTCCTTCCGCCCTCTTCGCAACCGGCCGGAACCGGGCATCGAGTTAGCAGTCAGTCCGTGGGAGTGCTAAGTCAATAATTAGCACTCCCCCGGGGAGAGTGCAAGCAGGGATTGCCCGGAAAGCGCTCCTGCGGCCTGCACTACGCTAGTAGCGATCAGCCGCCGGCACGGGCGGACCTTTCACTTCCGCTCATCCGGGCCCTGTTGTCTGCGCCGTAGGTGAACACCATGTAGTTGGCGGCGGTGATATCGCCGTTGCTATCGAAACTGATCGGCCCGGACTCGCCGTCGTAATCCGCGGGGTTGCCGGCCCTGATGGCACCGGCACAATCCTTGTAGCTCTTGCACGGCTGGACAGTTCCCTTGTCGACACCGCCGGGGCCGCGCTGTCCGGAGACCCCGACCAGCTGCGCGGCAATGGACGAGCCCGCGTCGTCCTGCGCCGCGGCCGCTGCAATGGCGGCCAGGTTCACGGCGTCATATGCCTCCGCGGCAAACGTCATGTCCTTGAGTCCGGGATCAACCGCCACCAGCTCGCCCTGGAAGTGCGCGGACGGGAACACGCCAGGCAGGATGCCGCGGGCACCCTCGAGGGCCTTGGATCCGAGGGCCGATCCGTACTGGTTGATTGCACCGTCGCTGAGGATCAGTTTGCTGCCGGCCAGCCCCGCGTTGTTGAGTTCGGCTATGGCGCCCTGGGCTCCGGCGCGGGCCACCAGGACGACGGCGTCAGGGCCTGCGGCTTTGGCGGCTGCAGCCGCCTGCTGCGCCTGGCCGGACGTGAACGCGGCCTCTGCCACGGTACCGAGGCCGGCCGCCTTCGCCGCGGCGGCGACGGCAACGGAAACGTCCTTGCCGTAGATGCCGTCCTCGTGCAGGATGGCGATTGTCCGGGCCCCGCTGTCCTTGGCCAGCTTGACCAGCACGGGAGCCTGGGCAACGTCGGCCGCCGACGTGCGGAAGTAGTATCCGCCGCTCCGGTACCTGGTCAGTCCGTGCGCAGTGTTTGCCGGAGAGATGACGGCCACCTTGGCCCGCGACAGGACGTCGATTGCCCCCGGGGCCCGGCTGGAGTCGGTCGGACCGATGACGACATCCGCCTTGGCCGCCACGAGTTCCTTCGCCTGGGCGGTTGTGTCCTCGCTGATGTTCTCGGGGAGGAGCTCCACCGGCCGCCCCTTGTGGCCCCCTGCGGCGTTGATCTCCTGGACCGCCAGTTTCGCCGCGGCAAGCTGCGCGGAGTTGAGGAAGGACTGCTTCCCGGTGTTGTCCAGCATCAGCCCTATCCGCAGCGTGCCGTCACCGCCGGCGTCCACGGCATCAACCCGGACGTTGCCGCTCGGACCGGAGCAGCCAGCAAGCACGAGCGCCGTTCCGGCCGCAAGGACCAGCGTTGCGGATATCCGCAGCCGGGGCCGAACGGGGCGGGCGGGGACGCCTGTGCCGTGCATTGCCGCGGTGGAGAGCATCAGGCCGGCCGGACGTTTTCTGCCTGCGGACCCTTCTCGCCTTCACCGACTTCGAACTGCACCCGCTGTCCTTCGTCGAGGGCGCGGTAGCCCTCGCCTTCGATGGCCGACCAGTGCACGAAGACGTCGTCTCCGGAGGCGTCAACGGTGATGAAGCCATAGCCTTTTTCGGCATTGAACCATTTGACGGTTCCCGTTGCCATGTTGCCCACTTTCCGGTTGCTTTGTTCGGCCCACCTCACTGTGCGCCGTTGGGACGGTCCGCTGTGGTGCGGCATCCGGAATCACTGTAGCCATTGCCGTTTGCCGGGCGCAGGATCGCGGCCTGCGCGCCCTCAATAGTTATTCAGGCGTAACCGAATTCCCTTACTGGAAGCCGGGCCCGAGGACCACGACCACCGGCTGTTGGAACTCGGCGGAGTCCACCAGCGAGGTGATGTTCAGGAGCTCCCCCAGCGCCTCGGCGTTCGCTTTTTGCTCAGCGCCGCTGTAGTAGATGACGGAGGATTGCTGCGGCATTCCGCCCCAGTTGCCCACCGGGCCCAGGGTCCAGCCCTCGCCTGCCACGGTGCTGCTCACACGGCCGGCAAGCCCCGCGGTGGTGGTTCCGTTGTAGACCGCCACTGCCTGGGACTTATCGACGGCTTGCGCCTCGGCAGAAGGAACTTCCGAGGGCGGGCTGCCGGCGGACGGCGTCTCGCTGGCGGAGGGCACCGCGCCCGGGTCTGCGCTGGGTTCGGCACCCGGGGACGCCGTGCCTTGGGGCGTCTCCGCGGAGGCCGAAGGGCTGCTGAGCGCCGACCCTGCCGCCATCAGCGGGCTGCCGGAAGGAGTAATTCCCAGCTTCGGCAGGAAAAGGAAGGCAACCAGTCCGATGGCCAGCGCCACAACGCCGACGGCCAGGATCGGACCCAGCCTGCGCCGGGAGGACTCGGAGGCGACCCGGTGTACACCCTGTCGTGAGGAGGTCTCCGGGACCCTGTCGAATTCATCCCGAGCGTATTTGGTCATGGTAAAACGATGTCCTTGTTGGTTCTCGCTGGTTGCCCGGCCCTGACTGTTAAGCGTCAGAACCCAAACGGCGCGCCGTGCGTGCCCGTTGGCGTGACGTACGTAGTCTACGCAATCTCTTCACGAGCATGGGGTCGTGGGCCAGGGCGTCCTCGGTGTCAATCAGCGTGTTGAGGATCTGGTAGTAGTGCGTGGCGGAGAGGTCGAACAGCTCCCGAATTGCCTGCTCCTTGGCCCCTGCATACTTCCACCACTGCCGTTCGAGCGCCAGCATCTGCTGGTCCCGCCCGCTCAGCCTGGAGCCCGGCTGCGGTGCGGGGAGGGAGTACGCGTTCCCCGCATTTTCGCTGCCTATGCCCGCCAGTGAGAGGTCATCGCGCACTGGTTCGGCCACGGCAAAATCCTTCACTTGATCCGGTCAAAGTCACTTTCCATGGTACGGGCGAATAACACGCCTGTCATTTACGCCGGGTGACGTGCACTTGTGAGGCCCGCCAGCTTCCACAGCACAGCACTGAGAGAATGGACTCGTGTTTGATTCCGAAGCCTTGTTTGAGCTGGAGCCTGCCGTTGAGGCGGTGGGATTCGCTGAGATGGCGGGCCTGCCGATGGACCGCCTGATGGCGGCAGACTGGGCCGCCGCGCTGGCTCCTGCCGAGGCGGAGCTGCGCAGCGTCCTGGAATACCTTGCCGCTGAAGTGGCGGCCGGGCACCAGGTGCTGCCGTCGCCGTCGTACGTCCTGCGCGCCTTTCAACGGCCGCTGGCCGCTGTCAAGGTCCTCATCGTGGGCCAGGACCCTTACCCGACGCCGGGCCACCCCATCGGACTGTCATTCGCAGTGGAGGGGCACACCAGGCCCATCCCGCGCAGCCTCGCAAACATTTACAAGGAACTCGAATCCGACCTGGGCCTTCCAGCGCGCATCCACGGGGATCTCACCCGGTGGGCGGACCAGGGCGTGCTCCTGCTGAACCGGGTCCTGACTGTCCGCGCCGGGGCCGCAGGATCGCACCGTGGCAAGGGTTGGGAAGCGATCACGACGGCGGCGATCGCCGCCGTGGCCGGGCGCCGCGCTGCCGACGGCAATCCGGCGCCCCTGGTGGCCGTGTTGTGGGGCAAGGATGCCGAGGGTGTCCGCCCGCTTCTTGGAAACACTCCGGTGCTCACCAGCGCGCATCCCAGCCCGCTATCCGCCGCACGCGGATTCTTTGGATCGCGCCCGTTTAGCAAGGCGAACGAGGTGCTCCGTTCACAGGGTTCGGAGCCTGTCGACTGGGAGCTTCCGCCGGTTTCTTAGCCTAGGCTTACTTTCATGACTTCCCTCCCTGCCGCCACGTCAGCAAGCCGAAAATCACGTCCCCAGACGAACCTCACGGTCCTGCGGCGCGAGGAACTCTCACCGCACATGGTGCGGATCGTGGCCGGCGGGGACGGCTTCTCCGGCTATGTGAACAACGATTACGTGGACCGCTACGTGAAGATCGCCTTCCCGCAGCCCGGCATCGAGTACCCGCTACCCCTGGACCTTTGGGCCATCCGTGAATCCATGCCCCGCGACCAGTGGCCGCACACCCGGACCTACACGGTGCGCTGGGTGGATGAAGAGGCCCGGGAACTGGCCATCGACTTCGTCATCCACGGTGACGAGGGCCTGGCGGGTCCCTGGGCGGCGACAGCCCGCCCCGGCGACAGCCTGGTGTTCACCGGTCCGGGGGGCGGCTACAACCCGGACCCGGCCGCGGACTGGCACCTCTTCGCCGGTGATGAGGCCGCCTTGCCGGCCATCGCCGCCGCCATCGAGTCACTGCCGACGGACTCCCGCGGCCTGGCGTTCCTTGAAGTGGACAGCGACGCCGATATCCAGCCCGTCAAGGCCCCGGCCGGCCTGCAGGTCCAGTGGCTGGCGCGGAACGGCACCCCCGCCGGAAGCAGCCGACTCCTGGTCAGCGCGGTCCGGGACGCCGAGTGGCCCGGCGGCCGGGTACACGTTTTCGCCCATGGCGAGCGGGGCTACATGAAGTCCCTCCGGGAGGTTTTCTACCGTGAACGGGGCCTTGAACGCTCACAGGTGTCCTTGTCCGGTTACTGGGCCACCGGGCGGGTGGAGGACGACTTCCAGGCCGAAAAGAAGCTTCCCATCGGCCAGATCTAGGCTACGCAGCTGGTAGCTGCACCTCCGGCCCCCGGACAGGTGCAGCTAGCGGCGCCGGGCGCGGCGGCGCTCGTTACTGGCCAGGCTCCGCGTGAGCGGGCGGGCAAGCGTGTCCCCGAGGACGATGCCTGCGGCCACACCCAGCACGATCGCACCGGCGTTCAGCATTCCCCCGGCGCCCACCAGGATCTCCGACTCCTCGATGGTTAATACATACATGGAGCGGAATATAGTGAGGCCCGGGAGCAAAATCAGCGCCGCGGGAACGGCCACCACCAGCTGCGGGGCTCCCATCCTCAGAGCAATCACCCTGGCCATGAGGCCGATGACCACGGCCGCCACGGCTGGCGAAAACCTCGCACCCATACCGATCAGCTCAGCGCCGAGCAGCACCATGTACCCCACGACGCCCACTCCGGCGGTAGGTAGCAGGAGCTGCCACGATGTCTGTTCGGTGACGCCGATGGCTACGACGGCGATGGCGATCAGGATCACCACAACCCAGAAGTCATACGCGGGCGGGAATGTCTCCGTGACGTCGATTTCCTCCATGCCCATCATGGTTCCGAACACGAAGGCCACCGAGATCCCGGCGACGAGGGCGCCGAAGGTCAGCATGGTGGACAGGAACCGGCCCGCCGCCGTGACGGGGAAGCCGTTGATGGCGTCCTGGACCGAGGAGACAAGACGGCCGGTGGGCAGGAGCAGCAGGATGCCGCCCACCACCACAATCGCCGGCGCGATCTGGATGCCGATAGGGCTGCCGAACCGCCACAGCAGCAAGGCGATGAACGTGACCAGGAACGCGCACGACGCCGTCGTGAAGAAGTCAGGCACACGCCAGCGGCCCAGTTGCCGGGCCAGCAGGCTGACCAGCAGGTTCGAGCCGAACGCGATGGCTGAGGCACCCGGGCCGCCGCCGAGGACACCCACGAACACCGCGGCGAACACGCCGAAGGCAACCGTAACCATCCAGCGCGGAAACGGCTTGGACGCCCGGACGATTTCGTCCAGCCGGCGGACTGCCTCATCCCGGCCCACCCCGCCTGCCACGATGTCGGTGACGAGCTGGTGCACCTGGGCCAGGCCGGCGTAATTGTTGGTCCAGGAGCGCACCACCCGGAGCAGCGAGATGGGTGGCTGGTCCTTCGGCGCATAGTTGATGGCCACCGACTGGTTGGTGATGTCCACTTCGATGTGCTTCAGGCCCAGTGCCGCCGTGACGGCGATGATGCTGGTTTCCACTTCGAGGGCACCGGCGCCGTAACGGAACATGGACTCGGCCAGGTGGAGCGCGAAGTCGATGGTCTTGCGCGCGGAGGTATCCACTCCCCCGACCTGGATCATGGGGTTGGCGTACGGGCTGCCCGCAAGCCGGTCCACGATGCTCATGGGGGCTGTCGGCGGGTTCTCGCCCTGCACCAGCCGGCGCAGCATGCGCTTGGCGGCGGCGTTCTGCCGCACCTGGGACGCCGTGAGCGGCTGGGTCGGGGGCAGCGGCGTCGTAGGCGGCCTGCGGCGACCGTCGGGTGCTTTGGTCATTGCGGCCTCCTCAAGGGCTTAACACAGGAATTTAGTAGAACTGCCGGCCTGTTCGCCGGGTGTACAACTGGCGGGCGACACGTTCGCCGGCCGCCGTCCAGGCTTTGTATTTCAACGGGCTGATGACCTGGTCGTAGCAGCCCACGAAGTCGGTCACCGTCTTGCTGAAGCTGGTCTTGAACAACCCCAGGCCGTGGAACGGGTTGGACGTGTCCTTGAGTTTGTCGCTGGGCGGTGTGCCACAGAAGTCGTATTCCGTGCAGCCGAGTTCCTTGACCTGGTTGATGGCAGTCCACTGCACCAGGTGGGAGTCTCCGTACTGGCTGCGCTTCTGGAGGGAACCGCCGTCCTTGTATGTCCCTTTCCGGCCGTAATTGATCACGAAGGCCCCTACGGAAGGGACGCCGTTCTCGTAGACGAACAGCAGCCGCCCCTGGCCGCGACCGATGAAGTTGGTCCAGAACTGCCGGTAATAGTCGTACTCGCGGACCCGGACCTGCGACTTCGCTTCCACCGTGGTGGTCATCAGTGCATACATGGCCCTGAAGTTCTCTTCGGT
The DNA here is from genome assembly GCF_033142195.1 of Arthrobacter sp. B10-11. Classification (NCBI taxonomy): domain Bacteria; kingdom Bacillati; phylum Actinomycetota; class Actinomycetes; order Micrococcales; family Micrococcaceae; genus Arthrobacter; species Arthrobacter sp. B10-11. The sequence goes on along the minus strand of NZ_JAWMTH010000006.1, from coordinate 38,657 downwards.
GGGCTCCACGTTGTGGACTTCCACGCCCTCGCGGATGGCCCGGCGCACAGCGTTGCGTCCCCTGGAATGCAGGTTCCGAAGCAGCTGGTTCTCCTCCGGCGCGATGTCCAGCAGTGCGGTGGAGTCGTTGGGCTGCAGGTTGGGCGTCTTAACCAGCCCGGCGCCCTCGATCACGCGCCGTGCGTCCTCCGAGAGGATGATGTCCGGCTCAATCTTGATGGCAAAGACGCCCAGCCTTGCGCGCTTCACAAACTCCGCGTTGGCCGCGGCAATGCCCGGGATATCTTCAACTGCTGCCACGTCCGGACCCTTGATGAGGTACCAGAGCTTGCCCAGGACCGGGAAGGATTTCTCCAGCACCAGGTTGTAGCTCGTGTAGTCAGCGGTTTCGTAGACCAGGTGGAGGGGCTTCCAGCCGAAGTGTTGTTTGACCTCGGCAAAAGCCTCAGACTGAAGCAGGTTTCCGCCGTTCGGGTTCGCAGTCACGTGGGTGTCCCAGTTGGCGACCTCCTCGGCGGAGGCAAAGCGGGCGGTAAATTCTCGCAAGTGCGCGGTGTCCAATCTTCGCGGTCGGTGCTTCGGGTGCATGCCGGGCATGCAAGCCACAAGTCTATCGGCCCACCCTAGGAGGACGCTGACCGGAGGTTCCCTGACGGCCGGGCTCAGAGTCGGAGCTGTTCCAGGGATTCGAGCCGGACGGCCAGTGGTTCCTTGCCCAGGGATCTCTGGCTTTTTGCCAGCCGGTCCGCATTTTCGAGCCTGGACAGGCTCAGTCCGGTCATTTCGGTGATCCGGGCAATCGGGACCTGGAACGTGCGGAAGGGGCCCAGCGGAGGCGGCTCATCGGCCAGGAGCCGTTCGCGGATAGCCTTCTTGAGCTCCACTTTTCCCAGCAGCGGCGACTGGTCCAGCACGAACCCCGCAGCAGCGAGTTTTCCGTCCGTGGTCCAGGCCGCGATCTTCCAGAACTTCCGGGGTATCTGCACGCCGCGGTACGGCAGGTCGTCGTCTGCCAGCACCGGTCCCGTGAAGACGGTGAGCTTGGCGTCGTTGAGGTCGGCGTGATTCAGGACGTGGTTTTCCAACCCCACCCACAGCTCCTTGCCCTGGTTGAAGTCGTCAACCTGCGGGGCGGCGTTGGTGAAGGCGAAGGTGTCCTGGTTGGCGGCCTTGGCAGTCTCCGGATCGCCCCACACCGGGTCCAGCCGCCGGACCAGGTGCCCCCGGTCAAAGGCGTTGTTCTTGTAGACGTCCGGCCCGGCCTGGTGCTCCTGGGGAACCCGGGGATCGAAATGCCAGGTCCCTTCCCGGGCCAGCGCCACCAGCTCGCGTCCGTGGATGTTGACGCCGACGACGGCGGCTAGCTTGCGCGCCGGCCGCAGCCTGACGGAAAAGTGGATGTAGTCGAGCAAAACCGTTGCTGCCGGCGGACTGGGCAGCTCAAGGCGTGCCCGCAAGAAGTCCCGGTCATATCCCCCAGTCATAGTTACATAGTGGCACTCCAGTCACACAGTGAACAGAGCCCGCGACGGAAGCTGCGGGACGGGGTCCGGGAACCTGCTGCCGGACCGATTCGCCCGTGTCCACTCCGGCTTGACTCGGCCTGCCGGACTGGCAAGGGTTGAAGCATGCAGGCCCATCACGAAGAGTCTTTGTCCGGTTCCCGCGGCGGGTCCGGCACCGGTCCCGGGCATCGCAGCGCAGGCGTCCAGCTGATGGGCCTGGTTGCGTTCCTCGGTGCTTCGGCCTTAGTCGCCTGGTTGGGTGCGCTGGCCACCCTGAACAATGTGGACGGCTGGTACGCCACGGCGGACAAGGCGCCGTGGTCACCGCCCAACTGGGTGTTCGGCCCTGCCTGGACGCTGCTCTATACGGCCATGGCCGTTGCCGCGTGGCTCGTGTGGCGGCGCCGCTCGGAACGCACGGGACCAGCCTTGGCTGCCTACGCCGTCCAGCTCGTGTTGAACCTGTCGTGGACGCCCGTGTTTTTCGGCCTCTATCCGGTGATGGGCACCGCGGCGCTCTGGCTGGGTCTGGCCATCATCATCGCCCTGGTCATCGCCGTGACCGTGACCGTGCTGTTTTTCGGCCCTATCAGCCGACCGGCCGGCCTTCTGCTGTTGCCGTACATCTCGTGGCTGGTATTCGCCACGAGCCTCAACTGGTGGGCGGCCCTGCACAACTGAAGTAACCCCGGCGGGGACTACCGGCTCAGCATTCGACGACGTTGACGGCGAGGCCGCCCATGGCCGTTTCCTTGTATTTGGAGGACATGTCCCGGCCGGTCTCGCGCATGGTCACGATCACCTCGTCCAGGGACACCCGGTGCGTTCCGTCACCCCAGAGCGCCATCTTCGCGGCGTTGATGGCCTTCGCCGCGGCGATCGCGTTCCGCTCGATGCAGGGGATCTGCACCAGACCGCCGATCGGATCACACGTCAGGCCCAGGTTGTGTTCCATCGCGATCTCCGCCGCGTTCTCCACCTGCGCAGGAGTGCCGCCCATGACCTCGGCCAGGCCGGCCGCGGCCATCGACGACGCCGAACCCACCTCGCCCTGGCACCCCACCTCGGCACCCGAAATCGACGCCTGCTCCTTGTACAGCACACCAATGGCACCGGCGGTCAGCAGGAACTTCACCACCACATCATCCCGGTCCGCCTGCGTCGCCTGATCCATGCCCGGCGCGAAATGCAGGGCGTAATACAGCACCGCCGGAATGATCCCCGCCGCCCCGTTCGTCGGCGCCGTGACCACCCGGCCGCCGGAGGCGTTCTCCTCGTTCACCGCCAGCGCGATCAGGTTGACCCACTCCTGCCAGTACTTCGGATCCCGGTACCCCGGGTCCTGGGAATCCTGCTCCCGGGTCTCCTTCATCAGCCGCTCATGCCAGTCAGGCGCACGACGGCGGACCTTCAGCCCGCCGGGCAGCAGCCCCTCACGCTGCAGGGACACCGCGACGCACTCCTCCATCACGGAATAGATGTGCAGCAGCCCCTCGCGGATCTCCTCCCCGGACCGGGACGCCCGTTCATTGACGAACATGATCTCCCCGATGGACAGGCCCTTGGACTGGCACCGGCCCAGCAACTCCGCAGCGGTCCGGAACGGCAGCGGCAGCTCCTTCTTGGACTCCTCCAGCTCCTGCCGGGCCGCGTCCTCCTCGCCCTCACGGACAATGAACCCGCCGCCGACGGAGAAGAACGTCGCCTGGTGCAGCACCTCACCGCCGGCGTCCGAAACCGTGAACGTCATCCCGTTCGTGTGCCGCGGCAGGATGGTCAACGGCCGCAGCACCATGTCCTTCACCCCGTACGGCAACGCCACACCCTGCCCGTCACCGGCGCCGGCCAGCTGCAGCTTCCCGGTCTCCGCGATCGCCGCCAGCCGCTCCTCCACCTCAGCCGGCAGGATCTTCTCCGGATGATAACCCTCCAGCCCCAGCAGGATCGCCGTCATGGTCCCATGCCCGTGCCCGGTCGCAGCCAGCGAACCGTACAGATCCACCCGCAGCGACGCCACCCGGTCCAGATCACCGGACGCCTTCAGCTCCTCGGCGAACACCGCGGCAGCCCGCATCGGACCCACCGTATGCGAACTCGACGGACCGATTCCAATGGAAAAAAGATCAAACACACCAACAGCCATAGCCGGGGTCCTTACTTGGTCTAGCTGTGGTCCGGCAGATGGTCCTGCCGGAGGGCGGTGCAGCCGCCGGTGGGCGGCTGAACTGCCGGATGCACGACGACGGGCGGCAGCTTATGGCGGCCGCCCGGCGTCGTGATCTGTTACTTCTGTAATACGGCCTCTAGCCCAGGTTGGCAACCGAGGGGTACAACGGGTGGGCGGAGGCGAGGGCCTCAACCCGTGAGCGCAGGCCGGAAAGGTCCGCGCCGGCGTCGGCGATCAGCGCCTCAGCGATGATGTCCGCCACTTCGGCAAAGGCTGCTTCGCCGAAACCGCGGGTTGCGAGGGCCGGTGTGCCGATGCGCAGTCCCGAAGTGACCATCGGCGGCCTCGGGTCGAACGGCACGGCATTGCGGTTCACGGTGATGTCGATGGCCGCGAGGCGGTCTTCCGCCTGCTGGCCGTCGAGTTCGCAGTTGCGCAGGTCCACCAGGACCAGATGCACGTCGGTTCCGCCGGAGATCACGCTGATCCCCCTGGCGGTGACGTCCGGCTGGACCAGGCGGTCAGCCAGGATCCGGGCACCGGCAAGGACGCGTTCCTGGCGTTCCTTGAACTCCGGGGATGCGGCGATCTTGAATGCCACGGCCTTGCCGGCGATGACGTGCTCCAGGGGGCCGCCCTGCTGGCCGGGGAACACCGCCGAGTTGATCTTCTTGGCGATGTCGGCGTCGTTGGAGAGGATGATGCCGCCGCGCGGACCGGCGAGGGTCTTGTGCGTGGTGGACGTGGTGACGTGTGCGTGCGGCACCGGCGACGGGTGCAGTCCGGCCGCGACGAGCCCGGCAAAGTGGGCCATGTCCACCATCAGGTAGGCGCCCACCAGGTCGGCGATCCGGCGGAACTCGGCAAAGTCCAGCTGCCGGGCATAGGCGGACCAGCCCGCGACGATCAGCTGCGGCTTGTGCTCCAGGGCCAGGCGTTCCACCTCTGCCATGTCGATCCGGTGGTCCTCTTCGCGGACCTGGTACGGAATGACGTTGTACAGGCGGCCGGAGAAGTTGATGCGCATGCCGTGGGTCAGGTGCCCGCCGTGGGCAAGGTTCAGGCCCATGATGGTGGCGCCCGGCTTGATCAGTGCATGCATCACCGAGGCATTGGCCTGCGCCCCGGAGTGCGGCTGCACGTTCGCGAACTCGGCGCCGAACAGGGCCTTCACCCGGTCAATGGCCAGCTGCTCGATCACATCGACGTGTTCGCAGCCGCCGTAGTAGCGCTTGCCCGGGTAGCCTTCGGCGTACTTGTTGGTCACCACGGAGCCCTGGGCCTGCATCACAGCCTTGGCGGTGTGGTTCTCCGAGGCGATCATTTCCAGGCCGCTGCGCTGGCGGGCCAGTTCGTCGTCGATCTTCGCTGCGATCTCGGGGTCCAGCGCGGACAGGTCCGCGTCCAGGGACGCCGAGACTACCTGCTCGAACGCGACGGTGCCTGCAGCGCCCGCCGGGCTCACAGTTCGCCGCCGTTCTTGGAAGCGTATTCCTCGGCGGAGAGCAGCGGGCCGTCCGATTCGGCGGCGACCTTGAAGAGCCAGCCGGCGCCGTACGGGTCGCTGTTGATCAGCGCGGGGTCGTCGACGACGGCGGAGTTGGTTTCGGTGACCTCGCCGGTGACCGGGGAGTACAGGTCCGAAACGGACTTGGTGGACTCGACCTCGCCGCAGGTCTCCCCTGCGGTCACCGTGGCGCCGACCTCGGGCAGGTCAACGTACACAATGTCGCCGAGCGCGTCCGTGGCCACGGCGGAAATCCCGATGGACACGAGGTTCCCGGTTTCCCGCGCCACCCACTCGTGCTCGTCGGAGTACTGGAGTTCGGGGGCTACTTTTGCCATGTGTTTTTTCCTTTAGTTTGGTTTGCGAAAAGTGAGAGAGCGTTGGCCCAAACACTGCAGGAAGTGAGAGAGCGTTGGGGCTGGGATCCGGCAGCGTGCGTCAGAGCGACGTGGGCCCACGCCGGCAGGGTTCCCTTGCCGAGCTTGCGAGGCTAGGGAGCCGGTGGGGAGCAGCACGCAGAGGATCCCAGCCCCAACGCACCCCGAAAGCTACTTTTGGCGCTTGTAGAAAGGCAGTGCGACCACTTCGAAGGGCTCGGCCTTGCCGCGCAGGTCGATGTCCAGGGCGGTGCCCACCTCGGAGTGCTCGACGTCGACGTAGGCCAATGCCACAGGGTAGCCCAGAGTGGGGCTTGGCTGGCCGGAGGTCACTTCGCCAACAACGTTGCCGTCCTTGAGGACCGGGTAGTGGCCGCGGCCGGCACGCCGGCCCAGGCCTTTGAGGCCCACCAGCTTGCGCCCGCTCGTGGAACCGGCTCCGCCGGCCTTGAGTGCTTCGAGCGCCGCACGGCCCACGAAGTCGCTTTCCTTGGCGAGTGAGACAACCGGGCCGAGGCCTGCTGCGTAGGGGTTGCCGTCGCGGGAGAGCTCGTTGCCGTAGAGCGGCATGCCGGCTTCCAGGCGCAGCGAGTCGCGGCAGGCCAGGCCGGCCGGGACGAGCTCGCCTTCCTCGGCCACAGCTGAGATTGCCTGCCACAGGGCTGCGGCGTCGGCGTTGTCCACGAAGATCTCGAAACCGTCCTCACCGGTGTACCCGGTGCGGGCCAGCAGGAGGTCCTTGCTGCTGCCGGCCACCATGAAGGGAACCTCCACGGCGGCGTAGTACTTCAGGCCGGTCACCAGCTCGTGCAGCGCCGCGGGAACCAGGCGAAGCAGGATGGCCTCGGCCTTGGGGCCCTGGACGGCGATCAGCGAGGTGTCAGCGGAAACGTCGTCCACTACGACGTCGAAGTTTGCAGCCCGTTCGGCCAGGGCAGCGGCGACGACGACGGCGTTGCCGGCATTGGGGACCACCAGGAACTTGTCCGTGCCGTCTTCAGCAACAGGGCGACGGTACGTGATGAGGTCGTCGATGATGCCGCCGTCTTCCTGGCAGATCAGCGAGTACTTTGCCTTGCCCACGGACATGGCGGAGATTTTTCCGACCAGGGCATAGTCCAGGAACGCCGCAGCGTCCGGGCCGGTCACCCAGACTTCGCCCATGTGGGAGAGGTCGAACAGGCCGGCGGCGTTGCGGACGGCGTGGTGCTCGGCCAGCTCGGAGGAGTACTTCAGGGGCATCTGCCAGCCACCGAAATCGGTGAAGGACGCGCCCAGTTTCTTGTGCTCTTCGTAGAGCGCGGTGTAGTTCTCAGTCAACGGGGGAATCCTTAGTTTTCGAAGTCTTCGATGGGAGGGCAGGAGCAGATCAGGTTGCGGTCCCCTGCTGCGCCGTCGATGCGGCCCACGGGCGGGAAGTACTTGTCCTGCTTGAGGTGGTGGACCGGGAAGGCGGCCTGCTCGCGCGGGTACTCTCGGTTCCAGTCGGAAGAGACGACGGCGGCCGCAGTGTGCGGTGCGTTGCGCAGCGGGGAGTCCGCCACGGTGAAGTCACCGTTGGCCACCTGGTCAATTTCCTGGCGGATGGTGATCATCGCGTCGATGAAGCGGTCGATCTCCACCAGGTCCTCGGACTCGGTGGGCTCCACCATGAGCGTGCCGGCAACCGGGAACGCGAGGGTCGGTGCATGGAAGCCGAAGTCGATGAGGCGCTTGGCAACATCTTCCGCGGTGACGCCGGTCTTGGCCGTCAGTTCGCGCAGGTCCAGGATGCACTCGTGTGCCACGAGTCCGCCTTCGCCGGTGTACAGCACCGGGAAGAACTCGTTCAGGCGGGACGCGATGTAGTTTGCCGCCAGCAGGGCCGACTTGGTGGCCTCGGTCAGGCCGGCGCCGCCCATCAGCTTCACGTAAGCCCAGGAAATGGGCAGCACACCGGCGGAGCCGAAGCGCGAAGCGGAGATTGCCACGCCGTGACCGTCCTCGTGTGCGGCCTTGTTCGCGTCCCCCGGCATGAACGGCGCCAGGTGGGCCTTGGCTGCCACCGGGCCGACGCCGGGGCCGCCGCCGCCGTGCGGGATGCAGAAGGTCTTGTGCAGGTTCAGGTGGGACACGTCGCCGCCGAACTTGCCGGGTTGGGCCAGGCCCACCAGCGCGTTCAGGTTGGCGCCGTCAACGTAGACCTGGCCGCCGGCCGCGTGCACCGAGTCGCAGATTTCGCGCACGTCGGCGTCGTACACGCCGTGGGTGGACGGGTACGTGATCATGATCGCGGACAGGACGTCCTTGTTGGCCTCGATCTTCGCCTGGAAGTCGGCGTGGTCGATCGTGCCGTCGGCAGCGGTGGCCACCACAACCACTTTCATGCCGGCCAGCACGGCGGATGCCGCGTTGGTGCCGTGCGCGGAGGCGGGGATCAGGCAGACGTTGCGCTGGTCATCGCCGCGGGAGAGGTGGTAGCCACGGATCGCCAGGAGGCCCGCGAGCTCACCCTGGGAGCCGGCGTTGGGCTGGATGGAGACCTGGTCGTAGCCGGTGATCTCGGCGAGGTCCGCTTCCAGGCCTTCGATCAGTTCACGCCACCCCTCGGTCTGGGAGTCCGGCGCGAAGGGGTGGATGGAGGCGAACTCCGGCCAGGAGATGGCTTCCATCTCGGCGGTGGCGTTCAGCTTCATGGTGCAGGAACCCAGCGGGATCATGGTGCGGTCCAGTGCGAGGTCACGGTCCGAAAGCTTGCGGATGTACCGCAGCAGCTGGGTTTCGGAGCGGTGCGTGTTGAACACCGGGTGCTGCAGGTACTCCGAGGAACGCTCGACGGCGGCCTCGAGGGCGAAGCCGGCGCCCGCATCCGTTCCGGCCACCTCAGCGCCGAAGACGGCGGCGACGGCGGCGACGATTTCCGGCGTCGTGGTTTCGTCGACGGAGACGCCGACGGTATCGGCATCGATGCCGCGCAGGTTGATGCCCCTGGCTTCGGCGGCAGCAACGATTTCAGCGGCCTTGCCCGGAACGCGGACGGTGACGGTGTCGAAGAAGCTGCCGTGCAGGACTTCGAGGCCTGCGGTCTGCAGGGAGGCTGCGAGGGTGCGGGCGTGGTTGTGGACGGTCTCGGCGATGGCCTTCAGTCCGTCGGGGCCGTGGTAGACGGCGTACATGGAGGAGACGATGGCCAGCAGTGCCTGCGCGGTGCAGATGTTGGATGTAGCCTTCTCGCGGCGGATGTGCTGCTCACGGGTCTGCAGGGCCAGGCGGTAGGCCGGAGTTCCCGCGTTGTCCTTGGACACACCCACCAGGCGGCCGGGCATGGAGCGCTCGAGGCCCTTCTGGACGGCCATGTAGGCGGCGTGCGGACCGCCGAAGAACAGCGGCACACCCAGGCGCTGGGTGGAGCCGACGGCGATGTCCGCACCCTGCTCGCCCGGAGGCGTGATGAGGGTCAGCGAGAGCAGGTCAGCCGCGACCGTGACCAGGGCGCCGCGTTCCTTGGCGGCGGCGATGACGGCGGTGTGGTCGAACACCCGGCCGGAAACGCCCGGCTGCTGCAGCACGATGCCGTTGATGATGCCGTCGGGAAGTCCCTGGGACAGGTCCGCAACCTCAACTTCGAAGCCGAGTGCCTCGGCGCGGCCCTTGACGATGGCGATGGTCTGGGGCAGCACATCGGCGTCGAGGACGGTTTTGCCGTCGTGGGCGGTCTTGTTCTTGTTGGCGCGGCGCATCATCAACACGGCTTCGGCCACAGCGGTGGCTTCGTCCAGCAGGGAGGCGTTGGCGATGGGCAGCCCCACGAGGTCCTGGACCATGGTCTGGAAGTTCAGGAGCGCCTCGAGACGGCCCTGGGAGATTTCCGGCTGGTACGGGGTGTAGGCGGTGTACCAGGCCGGGGATTCCAGGACGTTGCGGCGGATCACCGGCGGGGTCACGGTGTCGTAGTAGCCCTGGCCGATCATCTGCACAGCCGTCTTGTTCTTGGCAGCCAGCTTGCGCAGCTCGCCGAGGACTTCAACCTCGCTGAGGGCGTCTTGAAGGCGGAGGGCAACGTCCTGGCGGATGTCGTTGGGGACTGCGGTATCAACCAGCGAATCGACACTGTCGTAACCGACAGACTTGAGCATGGTGTCGATATCGGCCTGGCGGCGGGCGCCAATATGCCGGTCGACAAAGGTGGTGGAGACTGAACTAACCGTCACGAAGGAACTCCATTACTAATGGCAGCGCCGGATGCGCCGCAGTGGTTCGGGTTCCTCCCCGCTCTGTATTGGACCTGAGAGTTTCCGCGGGGACCAGCTTACGCATGGCTCCGCTTGCACCGTCGGTGAGCAGGCACGTCCCAGCGGACAGCCTGCTGCTTTCCAGAGTTGCCTTGCCGCGGCGGTACATGGGCCTGAGAGATTCCTGGGGAGGGTTTGCTCCTACGGCGCCTGCTTGTACCTACTTGCAGAACTCTCCCGCCGCAGATCAAAGGCATATTTAGTTAGCGGTGACAACAGTCACAGCTGCAATTGTCCTACGCGGCGGTCCAGTCTGCAAACTCTGACGTCCAGCCCGGCGCCGCATGACGGACGTCAGCCGCGGAGCCGGTCGACGGCGGCCAGGAGGTTGTCGACGTCGCCACTCATTTCCGGCGGGGCCGTGCCGGGGCCGCTGGCCAGCATGGCGTTGTAATAGAGGCCGTCGCCCATGTAAAGGACAGCCTTGGCCATGGCCGGCCCGACGTCGCCGGCCAAAAGCTCCAGCCAGCTCCGCTGGACTGCCGCAAACCGGTGCATCGTTTCCGCGTGGGCCACCTCGGCGAGCCGCGTGGCAGCCACAAACACGCGGTCCAGCGGGGTTCCTGCCCAGAGCGAGGACCGGATGAAGTAGGCGGCAGCCCCTTCCGGAGCTTTTGCCATCACGTCCAGATCTCCCGCTACGAGCAGGTCCATCCGTTCCAGCAATGCCGAAATCAAGGCCTCCTTGTTCGGGAAGTGGTACAGCAGCCCGCCCTTGGAAACCCCGGCGCGCCGGGCAACGGCGTCCAGCGTGGCGGCACGTTCGCCCACTTCGATCAGCAGGGATTCAAAGGCGTCCAGCACAGCTTCGCGCGCAACGGGTTTTCTGGCCATGGTTCCTATCATGCCCGGTGGGAGGGGCTGGATTCTTAACTGTACCGTCCAGACGGTACAGTTATTGTCATGGGAAATTCATTTGCATCCTCGACGCCGGTCACGCCGACTTTCACACAGAGCCCCGCTGCACCCGGCCGCCCTGTTGCCGGCGGCAGTTTCCGCGCACCGAAACGCGGGCAGGACTGGCTTGCACTGGCGTTGCTGATGTTCCCGGTATTGCTGGTTGCCGTAGACAACACCGCACTGACATTCGCGCTGCCCGCCATCGCCGGCAGCCTCGAGCCCACCGGCGTTCAGCTGCTGTGGATCGTTGACGCCTATCCCCTCGTCCTGGCCGGCCTCCTGGTTGCCATGGGAAGTTTCGGCGACAGGATCGGACGCCGGCGGCTCCTGTTGATCGGCAGCTTCGGGTTCGCCGCGGTGTCCGCCGCCACGGCATTTGCCCCGAGCGCGGAGTGGCTGATCACAGGGCGCGCCGCCCTCGGATTTTTCGGCGCGATGCTGATGCCTTCCACTTTGTCCCTGATCCGGAACATCTTTCCGGATCCCAACCGGCGCCGGCTTGCCATCGCCATCTGGGCGGCGGGCTTCTCCGGCGGCGCCGCGCTCGGGCCCATCTTCGGCGGGTGGCTCGTGGAGCATTTCTGGTGGGGCGCCATCCTGCTGGTGGCCGTGCCCATCATGCTGCCCATCCTGGCCCTTGGCCCGGTGCTCATTCCGGAGTCCAGGGATCCCCGGCCAGGAACAGTGGACGTTGCCAGCATCGCCCTCTCGCTGCTGACCATGGTTCCGCTCGTATACGGCATCAAGGCGCTGGCAACGGAGGGCTTCGGCGCTGTGCCGGCGGCAGTCACCGGCCTCGGACTGCTAATGGGCTATGCCTTCGTCCGGCGGCAGAAACGGCTGCGCAGCCCCCTGCTGGATATGAGCCTGTTCGGCAACAGGATTTTCAGTACGGCGATTACGGCCAATGTCCTGGCACTGTTTTCCTTCAACGGCTTCATTCTTTTCCTGGCGCAACACCTCCAACTGCTCGAGGGCCGGCGGCCCACGGAGGCCGGGATCTCCATGATCCCCGCCCTGCTTGCCACTGTGGTTGCCGGACTGCTGGTGGTCCCGCTGGTGCGCAGGGTAAGGCCCGGATTCGTTGTGGCCGGCGGACTTTCCCTCAGCGCCACCGGCTACTTCATCGTGGCGTTCGGGGATCATTCCGGCGGGCCTGCCCTGCTGCTGGGTGCACTCCTGGTCCTGGCCCTGGGGGTGGGCGCTGCCGAGACGATTTCCAATGACATGATTCTCGGATCCGTGCCGCCGGAGAAATCAGGAGCAGCGGCCGCCATTTCGGAGACCGGCTACGAGATCGGCTCATTGCTGGGAACGGCCATTCTCGGTTCGATCCTGACGGCGTCCTACCAGCGGAACCTCGTCCTGCCCGAGGGCGTCAGCGCCGCCGGCACCGGGGAGGGGACCGCACAGGCCCGGGAGACGCTGGCGGGGGCCATGGAGCTGGCGCATACGCTGCCGGCGCCGCTGGCCGATGCGCTGACGTCCGCGGCCAGGGCCGCGTTTGAGTCGGGCGTCCATATGACGGCGTCCATCGCGCTGGTACTGATGGCCGGGGCGGCAGCCCTTGTCGCCGTCGTACTGCGCGGAGTCCCCAAGGCGACCTAGATCCGCCCGACGCAGCCTGCTACGAGGGGCAGGCGGCAGCATCCCCGGGACAGCAGGAAGCCCGGCGCCGGAACAGGGTCCGGCGCCGGGCTTCCTGGCGATGGCCGGCGACCGGAGTCGCCGTAGTGCTACTGCCGGCGGGCCTACTTGCTGCTCGGCTTGCTGTCGGGAGTGGTCACGCTGGTTGAAGCCTTCATGTTCTCAGCGCCCACCATCCAGGCGTACTGCTCGAGCTTCGAAATGAACTCATGCAGCAGATCCGCCGTGGTGGGATCCTCCTCGTCAACTTCATCGTGGACCTTGCGCATGGTTCCCACAGCCGCTTCCAGGGCCGCGACGATGCGGTCAACGGCGTCCTTGGTGCTGATCAGTCCCTGCGGGAACTGCGCAAGGCTGGTGGTTTCGGCCACAGTGGCGCTGCGGCCGTCCGGCAGGGCGTGGAGGGCGCGCATGCGCTCCGCCATGTCATCGGCGAAGTTCCTGGCGGCATCGATGATTTCATCCAGCTGCAGGTGGAGGTCGCGGAAGTTGGTTCCCACGATGTTCCAGTGAGCCTGCTTGCCCTGGATGTGCAGTTCAATCAGGTCCGCGAGCACAGCCTGCAGATTGTTGGTCAGCGTCGGTGAAGCTTTCATGAATCCTCCTCGATTGGTCCAGTAGTCCTGACGCTATCAGCCACGCGGGGCGGCGGAGGAGGGCTGCAGGAAATTTCTCAGTGAGCTTAGTAACTGACAGCTGGCTTGCGGCCGCCGCCGGACGGACGCGTTTGGCCTGAACACAGACCGCGAGCGCCTGGTGCGGCTGCTCTTCCAGCCGGTATTGGTTGCGTGGGCCCTGTGGTGCACGGGGGCATGGAAGGAACTGCGAGCGGCGTTGCGGACAGGTGGCAACCGGCCCTAGCTCCGGGCACTCCCACGACGCCACCACTCCCCGCGGCCGTTCCCCGAAATAAAAGAACGCAATTCATTTAACCCTTGCGCCGACGGTTTGCGACCCTCATACTAAATGAACGTCATTCATTTAGTGACGGTCGTCTCACTGGAAGTAAGCACATGATTGAAATTTCCTGCCTCGACTCCCCTCCTTCCCTGGCCCGGACAACGCCGTCCGCACGCGCCGCCCTGAGGGTGGGCGTGGTGCAGCACCGCTGGCACGCAAACCCGGACGCCCTCCTGGCCGAACTCGACGAAGGCATCGGCCGCGCCGCCCGGCTGGGCGCCACGGTGGTCTTCCTGCCCGAACTCACGCTGTCCCGCTACCCCGCGGACACCCGGCCGGAGAACGATACGGCCCGGCCCTGGGCGCCGCGCCCCCGCCCGTCGGACCTTGCTGAGGACCTGCTGACCGGGCCCACCTTCCGCTTCGCCGCGAAGGCCGCCCGCCGGCACGGCATCTCCGTCCACGCTTCCCTGTACCAGCGCGCGGAGAACCCGGACGGATCGGATGACGGCCTTGGATTGAACACTGCAATCCTGGTATCGCCGGGGGGTGAACTTGTTGGCCGCACGCACAAACTGCATATCCCGGTGACCGCCGGCTACTACGAGGACAAGTTCTTCCGCCAGGGGCCTGCCACCGAAGGTGCCTACGAGGTCCATTCCCCGGCCGAACTGGGCGGGGCCCGGCTGGGCATGCCCACCTGCTGGGACGAATGGTTCCCGGAACTTGCCCGGCTGTATTCCCTGGGCGGGGCAGACATCCTGGTCTACCCAACCGCCATCGGCTCCGAACCGGACCACCCGGAGTTCGACACCCAGCCGCTCTGGCAGCAGGTGATCGTGGGCAACGGGATCGCCAACGGCCTGTACATGGTGGCCCCCAACCGCTGGGGAAACGAAGGAACCTTGAATTTCTACGGCTCCTCCTTCATCTCGGACCCGTACGGCCGGATTCTCGTCCAGGCGCCCCGCGACGCCTCCGCCGTCCTGGTGGCCGACCTGGACCTTGACCAGCGCAGGGACTGGCTCACCCTGTTTCCTTTCCTGGCCACCCGCCGCCCGGACACCTACGGCCGGCTGACCGAACCGGTGCGGCACGACCAGCCGCTGGGCGGCGAAGCCCGCACCTACCACGAGGTGACCGGATGAGCCGCTGGCGCATGCCCGCCGAGACGGCGCCGCAAGAACGCATCTGGATGGCATTCCCCACAGGCGGCTACACGCTCGGTGACACCGCCGGGGAGGCACACGCCGCACGGTCCGTCTGGGCCTCCGTTGCCAATGCCGCCGTCGAATTCGAGCCGGTCACCGTGGTGGTGGCGCCCGACGACGTCGGCACCGCCGCAAGCTACCTGGATCCCGCCGTCGAGGTGCTCACCGCGGACCTGAACGATGCCTGGATGCGGGACATCGGCCCCACCTTCGTCCTCGACGACGACGGGCGCCTGGGCGCGGTCGACTGGGTCTTCAACGGCTGGGGCGGGCAGGACTGGGCGCGCTGGGACAAAGACGCTCTGATCGGCGCTGAAGTAGCGGGCCGATCCGGGGCCCGCCACCGTGCTTCCTCCTTGGTCAATGAAGGCGGCGGCATCCACGTGGACGGCGAGGGAACCGTGCTGGTGACCGAAACCGTGCAGCTGGACCCGGGCCGCAACCCCGGACTGTCCAAGGCGGACGTGGAGGCCGAACTCGCACGGACCATCGGCGCCACCCACGTCATCTGGCTGCCCCGCGGCCTGACCAGGGACTCCGAACGGTTCGGAACCCGGGGGCACGTGGACATCGTGGCCGCGATCCCCTCCCCCGGAACGCTGCTGGTCCATTCGCAGCAGGACCCGGAGCATCCCGATTTCGAGGTCAGCCGCGAAATCATCGCCTACCTGTCCACTACCAGGGACGCGGCCGGCCGCGAGTGGAACATCATCGACGTTCCTGCTCCCGCCACGCTGCGGGACCACGAGGGCTTTTTCGTGGATTACAGCTACATCAACCACCTGGTGGTGAACGGCGGCGTGATTGCGTGCACGTTCGCCGACGCCAACGACGAAAAGGCCTTGCGGATCCTTGCAGACGCCTACCCCGGCCGCCGGATCGTGGGCATCGACGCCCGCGAGCTGTTCGCAAGGGGCGGCGGCATCCACTGCATCACCCAGCAGCAGCCTGCTGCCTCACCTAAGATGTTGACTCCCAGAAAGGCCCGGACATGACCCAAACCATCCGCCGCTCCACGTCCGGCGCAGCCGGCACAAAAGCAGCCGGCGCCGGTTCGACCGGCGCTGACGCGCCGGGCACCGCGCACGGCATCACCGGAAAGGGACTGAAGGGCGGGCAACTGGGCCTCCTCGCCGTCGTCGTCCTTGGCATTTCGACCATCGCGCCGGCCTATACGCTCACCAGCGCCCTTGGCCCCACCGTGAACGAGGCCGGGCTGCAGCTGCCCGTCATCTTCCTCATCGGTTTCATCCCCATGATTTTGGTGTCCCTTGCCTACCGGGAGCTCAACGCCGACTCGCCGGACAGCGGCACCACCTTCACCTGGGTCACCAAGGCCTTCGGCCCGTGGGTGGGGTGGATGGGAGGCTGGGGACTCCTCGCGGCGAACATCATCGTGCTGTCCAACCTGGCAGCGGTGGCGGTGGACTTCTTCTACCTGTTCCTAGCCCAGCTCACCGGGGCTCCGGAACTGGCGGACCTCGCCGCCAACAAACTCCTGAATGTCGCCACGTGCTTCGTGTTCGTGGCCTTGGCCGTCTGGGTGAGCTACCGCGGCCTGCACACCACCAAGATCGTGCAGTACGGCCTGGTGGGATTCCAGTTGCTGGTGCTCGGCCTGTTCGTGGCCATGGCCTTCGCCAACTGGTCGTCCTCGGAAACCTCCATCCCGTTCAGCTGGGAATGGTTTGACGTCACCAAGATCGAGACCTTCGGGCAGATCGCCGCCGGAATTTCGCTGTCCATCTTCGTGTACTGGGGCTGGGATGTGTGCCTCACCGTGAACGAGGAAACGGCCAACGGCAAGAAGACCGCAGGCATTGCCGGCACGCTCACCGCCGTGGTGGTCCTGGGCATCTACCTCCTGGTCACCATCGCCACCATGATGTTCGCCGGCGTGGGCACGGAGGGCGTCGGGCTGAACAACGAGGAGAACCACGCAAACATTTTCACCGCGCTGGCGTCCCCCATCATGGGTCCGTTTGCGATCCTCATGTCCCTGGCGGTCCTGTCCAGCTCAGCGGCTTCGCTGCAGTCCACGTTCACCTCGCCGTCCCGCAGCCTGCTGGCCATGGCACACTACGGTGCCCTGCCGAAGCCGTTCAGCCACATGAGCAAGAAGTTTTCGACGCCGGGTTTCGCAACGATCGCTGCCGGCGTCCTCTCCGCGGGGTTCTATGCGGTGATGCATGTGGTCAGCGAAAACGTCCTGAACGACACCATCCTGGCCCTGGGGCTGATGATCTGTTTCTACTACGGGCTGACGGCGTTCGCATGCGCCTGGTACTTCCGCAACAGCGTCTTCAGCAGCGTCCGCAATTTCGTGCTGCGGCTGCTATGCCCCCTGCTGGGCGGGCTGGGACTGCTGGTGGTGTTCCTGCAGACGGCCGTGGACAGCTGGGCGCCCGAGTTCGGCAGCGGCTCCGAAATCTTCGGCGTGGGCCTGGTGTTCGTCCTTGGCGTGGGGATCCTGGCCCTCGGCGCGGTGTTCATGCTCATCATGGCCAGGCTGCGCCCCGGGTTTTTCCGCGGCGAAACCATCCGCAAGGACACCCCTGCCCTGGTGGTTCCGGAGTAAAGCGGGCAGCTCAGCAGCAGCCCGCCAGCTGCTCACCAGTAATGGGCAACGTCAACCACAAAGCGGGATCCCGCCCCGGGTCCGTCCAAGGTGAACACCCGGAAGGGAAGGCGTCCGCGGACACCAAGGCCCATGCTCGAGTAACCCTCGAAACTTCCGGCCCAGGCAACCTGGCGGAAGGTCTGGTAGCCGCCAACATTGGTCAGTTCTTTCGGGTCCGCAGGCTTATACGTGGGGTTACTTCCGTCGTCGTAGGCCGGTGAGTTCACGGTGATCTGCAGGAATGCCCGTCCCCGCAGTGGAACCGGGAGGCCCGAACCGTCCTGCACCACCGTGGGGACATACCGGACCGTGTAGCCTTCCACGGGTCCGTTGAGGTCAACCACCATGCGGTCGAAGCAGTAGTGCTGCCCGGTCCGCACGTTGGTGACCTGCCCCGTGCCCATGGTGTCGTCGGATTTTGCCAGCGATCCCCACACCAGGCCGCAGTAGGAAGCGGACGCTGGTGCCGGGGCCACAAGTCCCAGCCCGGCGGCCATCAGGATTGCTGCGAGCCACACGTGAAATTTCTTCATTTCAGCCACCCCTGGAAGCGATGAGATATCTCAAGCGTAGGAGCCCGGACAGGCAATGACGAGGGTCCACGTCCCTTCGGCGCCCAACCGTTAACCTGCCGCCGTGCAGGTTACGGAACGGCACACAGCGAGGCGCCGGCAGCCCCTGCGGGCTGCCGGCGCCTCGCGTGCCGTGCGTTTGGAATTGTTAGGCGCGTGGAACTGTGGCCGCGCCGAAGGCCTCCTAGCCTTCGCAGTCGCGGCAGTACTTCAAACCGTTCTTTTCCTTGGCAACCTGGGACCGGTGACGGACCAGGAAGCAGGAGGAGCAGGTGAATTCATCCGACTGCTCCGGAACAACAGTGACCGTCAGTTCCTCGCCGGAAAGATCCGCCCCCGGAAGGTCAATGCCTTCGGCGGTATCGTTCTCGTCGACATCGATAACGGCGGTCTGGGCTCCGCCGCCGCGGGACGCCTGGAGGGCCTCCAGCGATTCAGCGGGAGACTCTTCTTCTGTCTTGCGTGGGGCGTCGTAATCGGTAGCCATAGCGTGGTTCACTTTCGTTGCTGCGCAGCGCCGTCTCGGGCACCTCAGTGAAGCAGTTTAGGCCATTATGACGGCAGTTGAAGGAAAGTGTGTTCAACCCGACACATTAGGCCCGCCAGCAGGGCAACCAGACCTCCAGTGCAGGACGCCGGCGGCTATCCTTCGCTTGCCGCGGCAGCCCTTTCCCGGTGCGCGACCGCCGCGTGGTCGGCTGCAAAGGACACCCCGCTGAGGGCCGGCAGCCAGCCCCACCTGGTGACGTCTGCGATGGCGGCATTGCCTTGCTCCCAGGCGGCGTGGTCCGCAGGGTCCGCAGCGGCCGGTGTGGGCCGGGCCTCGAACCACGAGGCAATTCTGGTGAGCAGGCGCGTTGTCATAGGGCCAACGTAGGTGCCGCATGTTGTGGGCACGTTTCGCCGCAGTCTCCGCGGCGTTACATTTCCAACATTCGCCGATGGAGAGGTGTTGGCGGCCCGTGAGCCGTGGATTTAGCCTTGATGCACAGCATCCGAGACCTCCGGAGGTATGGCATGGCCACGAAACTCAACAAGAAGGCACTGGAGCACGCCCGCAGCCTCGTCAAGGACGGAAAAGTTGTCCACGATACCCGGGACGACTGGAGCGAGCACGCACCGTCGGCGGACCAGGAAAATGCCTATATCGACAAGCACGGCTTTCCGGAATTCTCCAAGTGGCACCTGGGCCTGGATCCGGACGATTCGGAAGGAACCAAGGGCAGCGTGAGTTTCCCTTTCGGGGATTTCAAGAAGGTCCACCGTTGCGCGGTGGTTTCCCTGGAAAGCCGGGCTGCCCAGCACAACCACCATGAAATCGCCAAGGCCGCCAAGGACCTGCTCGAAAAGATCGACGCCGAGGACTAGGCGAGGACTAGGCGACGGGACTCAGCACGGCCCCCGGTCGCTACGACTCGGCCACGGGCCACACAACCAGGGTCTTCCACGTGGAAGAATCCGGCTCCGTGGCGGGGTCGCTTAAATAGTATTCCCACATAGAACCAGCCGGGTTGAACCCCTCTTCCGTCATCCGTTCCTGGATGGCGTCGTACGTTGTGCTCAGGGTGTCGTACGGACCGGTGTGGGTCGCTTCGAAGGCCTGGCACGCCGGCAGGGTCCCAGCCGCCACTCCTGCGGCCGCAGAGATCGGCGCCGAGACCGGAAAGCCTGCCTCGACGTCGACGGAGTCGGTGGGCATGTTCAGATACCGGCCAAAAGGCGGGCCGGCCAACTGCACGCCCTGCTGTTGGGCCGCTGACATAACAGCGCCATAAGCGCGGCCGAAGAATTCCGGCAGCTCGTTCATGGGCACTTTTTCGCGGACGACGGCGGTGGCCTGCTCGGTGCGCTGGACCAGGCGGATTTCGGTTTCATGGCTCATACGCCAACCATCCGCGGCGCGTACGCTGCAGCCTAGGGTCGAAGGACCCTGGGCCGGGTGCATGCCAGGCAGCCCGCGGGGCTCAGTGATCGGCGCGCACGCCCTCTTTGAGCCACAACGTGTCGCCCTCAACCCGGTCGAGCTCATCCGAGGCGATGTACGCATGCCCGGCGAACAGACCGGACCTGTCAACCTTCACATAGCCGATCCGCAGCAGCCTTTCCGCTGTGTGGCGGGGCAGACTGGAGGTCGCGGCGAAATGGTCGATCACCGCGCTAACCAGGCCTCCTGTTTCAGCGTCGGTCTGGCCGTCCGAGGTAACCGCCTCCGGATCACCCATCTTCAGGTCCTCGACCTTGCCGATCTTCTTCCCGTCCGGTGCAACCACGTGCATTCCCTCACGTACCTGCTCAATGACCGCCATGACGCCCTCCTCCATGCCTTGCACCGCTGGATGCAACACAGTGTAGGCCTGACGGGGAGCCAGCAATAGGCGGGAAGAATGGCCGCCTTCGTGGAGCCCCCTGTCGGATTCGAACCGACGACCCCCGCTTTACAAGAGCGGTGCTCTGGCCAACTGAGCTAAGGAGGCGTTCCTGTTTCTGCCGGACGGATCCGGCTCAACAGCGGCACCAGGTGCAGTGCTAGATAAGGGTAGCCCAAGGACGCCCCGCTGGTAAAAACGGCAGCGGCCCGGCTCCGGAGGGTTCCGGAGCCGGGCCGCCGGGCTGTTGCGCGGGGCGGTGGTTCCTAGCCCTTGGCGTCGATGGCAGCCTGGATGAACGGGATCAGGTCAGTGTTGGCAGAGTCGCCCTTGCCCCACTGCTTGCCGTCCACGAAGGCGGTGGGGGTGCCGGTCACGCCGATGGCCGCGGCTTCCTGGGTGGCCACCTTCACGTAGGGCCGGAATTTCTTCTCTTCCACGCACGAATCGATGCTCTTGGCGCCCACGTCCGTGGCCATCTTCTTCAGTTCGTCGTCCGAAAGGCCCGCGCCGCCCTCTGAGGGCTGCTTGTCAAAGAGCGCATTGACGAAGTCGGCATACTTTTCCGGCGATTCATTGACCACACAGGCTGCGGCGTTCGCCGCGCGTGAGGAGTAGTTGGTGGTGGACTGCTGGTCCAGGAAACCGAGGGCCCGGTATTCCACCGAGATCTTGCCTTCGTTGCGGAGGCTGGTCAACTGTTCGTTGTAGGTGGTCTCGAACCGCTTGCAGACGGGGCAGATGAAGTCGATGTAGACGACCACCTTCACCGGCTTGCCGGCTTCAGCCTCGGCGCCGGGAGCCGTCACCTCGGCGGGCGGCGTTTCCGGCTTGGCCGGGACGTCCTTCACGTTGACCGTGGCGGGCTCGGACTTCGCGACCTCGGAGTTGGCCAGCAGCGTCACGCCGCCGTGGATGTTGCCGTTGGCCGGGGTGGGACCTTCGTCCGCCACCGGGGCGTTGTTCCGGATGTTGGAACTGACAACCAGTGCCACGATCGCGAGGATGGCTACTACCGCCACCACGATGCCCCAGCCGATGAGGAGCTTGTTGCGCTTGTCCTTCTTTAGCTGCGCCTCACGGATCTCACGGGCTTTCTCGCGGGCCTCGGCAGTGCGTTCTGCTTTGGATTTGCGGGGTTCGTTTGCGGCGCTCATCAGTTCCTCGGGTCGATCGGCCAGGTGCGGACCACATCAGTGGCAACTTTTTCAGTCTAGGGGAGAAACCTGAGAGCTTGCGCCTTCAAGTTTCCGTCCGTCTGCCCAACGGATGGATAGCACGGAAGATTCCGTCCGACTAGGGTTGACTTCGAGCCATTAGCAACCCAAGGGACACCAATGCACACTACGCACCGTGAAAAGTCCGAAGCAACCGCCGAAGGAAAGCCCGCCCACGCCGGCCACGCGGCTGCCGCGCTCTACGACTTCATGGTGGTGTCCAACCGGCTGCCGGTTGACCGCTGCTCCCCGGAAGACAGGGGTTGCGAGGACGGCTGGCGCCGGTCGCCGGGCGGCCTCGTTACTGCCCTGGCCCCCATGATGACCAAGACCGACGGCGCGTGGGTGGGCTGGCATGGTGCCCCGGATGAAACCGTCAAGCCCTTCAGCCACGGCGGCATGGACCTTGTCCCGGTGCAGCTAAGCACCGACGACGTCGAGCTCTTCTATGAGGGTTTCTCCAACGCCACACTCTGGCCGCTGTACCACGACGTCATCGCGCCGCCGGAATTCCACCGGACCTGGTGGGATTCCTACCGGAAGGTCAACCGGCGGTTCGCCGACGCCGTCGTGCGTCACGCCGATCACGGAGCCACCGTCTGGGTGCAGGACTACCAGCTGCAGCTGGTTCCCAAAATGCTCCGCGAAGCACGCCCCGACCTCAAAATCGGGTTCTTCAACCACATCCCGTTTCCCCCGCCGGAGATCTTTGCCCAGCTCCCCTGGCGCCGCGCCATCATTGACGGCCTCCTCGGTGCCGACCTGGTCGGTTTCCAGCGGAGCAGCGACGCCGGCAACTTCATGCGTTCCGCCCGGCGTTTCCTGGGTGCCAGCGTCAAGCAGCAGCAGGTCCATGTCAAGGGTCCCGACGGCGAAACCACCCACATTGCCCGGGCGCAGGCGTTCCCGATCTCCATCGACGTCAAACAGATCAGCGAACTGGCCCGCAAGCCCGAGATCATCGAGCGCGCCCGCCAGATCCGCCGGGACCTCGGCAGCCCCAAGACCATCCTCCTCGGCGTGGACCGCCTCGACTACACCAAGGGCATCCGCCACCGGCTGAAGGCCTATGAAGAGCTGCTGGCCGACGGCAAGGTCACGGTGGAGGACGCTGCCCTAATCCAGGTGGCGAGCCCCAGCCGGGAACG
The DNA here is from genome assembly GCF_033142195.1 of Arthrobacter sp. B10-11. NCBI lineage: Bacteria > Bacillati > Actinomycetota > Actinomycetes > Micrococcales > Micrococcaceae > Arthrobacter > Arthrobacter sp. B10-11. The sequence continues at coordinate 16,249 of NZ_JAWMTH010000006.1, read as the reverse complement.
GGTGGAACAGTACCGCCTCCTCCGCGAAGAAGTGGAAGGCACCGTGGGCCACATCAACGGCACCTACGACACCATGCAGAACACTGCGGTCCGGTACCTCCACCACAGCTACCCGATCGACGAAATGGTGGCGCTGTACCTTGCCGCCGACGTCATGCTGGTCACGGCACTGCGGGACGGCATGAACCTGGTCGCCAAGGAATACGTGACCGCCCGCACCAACAATGACGGCGCCCTGGTGCTAAGCGAATTCGCCGGCGCCGCGGACCAGCTCAAGCAGGCGCTGCTGATGAATCCGCATGACATCGACGGACTCAAGGACACCATCATGAGGGCCGTCAACATGCAGCCGGCCGAGGCGGCCCGGCGGATGCGGTCAATGCGCAAGCAGATCCTGGACCACGACGTCGACCACTGGTCAGCCGAGTTCCTTGCAGCACTCAAAGAGAAAGTGGTCCGCGATGACACCTGATGCAGCCCCCGGCAAGGCGCCCCTGACGCTTCAGCCCGAACTCCTGGCCGCCCTCAAGACAGTTGCCGCCACCGAGCACCTTCTGGTGGCCATGGATTTCGACGGGACCATCTCCCCCCTCGTTGACCATGCGGCCGATGCCCGCCCGCTCCCCCGTTCCGCTGCCGCCTTCACCGCCCTCGCGGCTCTTCCGCGAACGACGACGGCACTCATCTCGGGCCGGGCCCTGGACAGCCTCCGGGCGGTCGCTTCGCCGCCCCCGGAGACCCTTCTCATCGGCAGCCACGGGGCAGAGGCCTGGCTGGGACCGGGCTCGTCCGAGCTGACGCTCGACCCCGAGCAGCTTGCCCTGCTGGCGGAGGTCCGCCGCATCCTTGAGGAGATCGTGGAGCAGGCGCCTGGCACGCTGCTGGAGGACAAACCTGCCGGGGTGGTGCTCCACACCCGCCTCGCGGCCGACGACGTGGCCGAGGACGCCGTCGCTGCCGCCCGGGCAGCCCTGCAGGGCCGGCGGGACGTATACCTGAAAAACGGCAACCGCGTGCTGGAAACGTCCGTGGTCCACGCGTCCAAAGGCGAGGGCATGGCCTTCCTGCGCCAGGCCACCGACGCCACGGCCGTGGTGTTCGCCGGCGACGACACCACCGATGAGGACGCACTGGGACGCCTGTATCCGGGCGACGTAGGGGTGAAGGTGGGGCTGGACTTCACTCAGGCGCAGTTCCGCGTCGAGGCACCCGTGCATATCGCCGAACTGCTGGAGACCCTGCTCCGGGAACGGACCCGGGCCCTCGCCGAATCCCCGTAAATCCCCGTAAATCCGTGTAATTCCCCGGCCGAGCCCCCGGCACCACACGGCACCTGTTACGAATCTCATATGTGACGCCCGTAACATTTGCACCCAATTGCATAAAATCTGACATACTCTGTTTGTGATGTGGCGCACAGACACCGTGCGGCGTCACGCGATACTCCTCGGCTTCGGCCGGGGAGTACACGGCTGAAAAACCGTGGACAACTGAATAAACATGAACCATTCACAACGGATCGTCCGGCACGTACCTGCCGGTGAAGGGATTGATAACTGTGGCAACAGTTACTTTTGATAACGCAACACGTCTGTACCCGGGCACAGATAAGCCCGCCGTCGATAAGCTCAACATCGACATCGCCGATGGCGAATTCCTGGTCCTCGTCGGACCCTCCGGCTGCGGTAAGTCCACCTCCCTGCGCATGCTTGCAGGTCTTGAGGACGTCAACGCAGGCCGCATCCTCATTGGCGACCGCGACGTCACCGATGTTCCCCCGAAGGACCGCGACATCGCGATGGTCTTCCAGAACTACGCCCTGTACCCGCACATGACCGTTGCGGACAACATGGGCTTCGCGCTGAAGATCGCCGGCGTCAGCAAGGAAGAGCGCGCCGAGCGTGTCCGCGAAGCAGCCAAGCTTCTTGACCTCGAGCCCTACCTGGACCGCAAGCCGAAGGCACTCTCCGGCGGTCAGCGCCAGCGTGTCGCCATGGGCCGCGCCATCGTGCGTAACCCGCAGGTCTTCCTCATGGATGAGCCGCTTTCCAACCTTGACGCCAAGCTCCGCGTCCAGACCCGTACGCAGATCGCGTCCCTGACCCGCCGCCTGGGTGTCACTACCGTCTACGTGACCCACGACCAGGTCGAGGCCATGACCATGGGTGACCGCGTGGCTGTGCTGAAGGACGGCCTGCTGATGCAGGTTGACACCCCGCGCAACCTCTACGACAAGCCCAAGAACGTGTTCGTCGCCGGCTTCATCGGCTCCCCGGCCATGAACCTGCTGGAACTCCCCGTCGTCGACGGCGGCGTCCAGTTCGGCGGAACCGTGTACCCGGTTCCCCGCGACGTCCTCGAAGAAGCACACGGCCAGACCGTCACCGTCGGCTCCCGCCCGGAAGACCTCGAGACCGCACCGCAGGGCGAAGGCCTCCAGGTTGAGGTCGACGTCGTCGAAGAGCTCGGCGCCGACGCCTACGTCTACGGCCACACCACGCTCGACGGCAAGGACCACGACATCGTGGCACGCGTCGACGGCCGCAGGCCCCCGATGAAGGGCGAGTCCATCTGGGTACGTCCCCAGTCCGGCCACGTGCACCTGTTCGACACCAAGACCGGCCTGCGCCTCGGCGACTAGCCTTTAGCACCAACCGACGGCGGCCCCTCCTCACTGGACGGGCCGCCGTCGTGATTTAAGCGCGGTTATCCCCGCTATGTTTAGGCGGGCCGCCCCTACGTACGGAAGAATTGGCACATGACCGAGGAAAGCAACGCCCAATGGCACGACGAACCCACCGACTACGGCCAGATCGGCAAACTGCCTCGGTTTGAAGCGGCCAGCGCCAACGACGATAAGAGTTCCAGCGTCTCCAGCAACCTGAGCATCACCGCCGCCTCGGCTGATCCCGAGCTCCTGGACCTGCCGTGGCACATTGCCTTGGAGGACTGGCCCGCGGAATACCTCGCGGCGCTCCCCCGCGGTATTTCCCGGCACATCGTGCGCTTCGCCCACCTGGGCGGATCCGTGATCGCCATCAAGGAAACGTCCGAACACGTGGCGCGCCACGAGTACCACATGCTCCGCAAGCTGGCCCGCCTGGACGTGCCGTGCGTTGAGCCGGTTGCCGTCATCACGGGCCGCACCACGCCCGACGGCAGGCCCCTGAACCCGGTCCTGGTCACGCGGCACCTGAAGTTCTCCATGCCATACCGGGCGCTTTTCTCCCAGATGCTGCGCAAGGACACGCTCACCCGCCTGATCGACGCCCAGGCGCTGCTGATGGTGCGGCTTCACCTGATCGGGTTCTACTGGGGCGACGTCTCGCTCTCCAACACCCTCTTCCGCCGCGACGCCGGTGCTTTCGCCGCCTATCTGGTGGACGCGGAGACCGGCGAGCTGTATCCGGACCTGTCCACGGGCCAGCGTGAGTACGATCTCGAGATCGCCCGGGTCAACATTGCCGGTGAGCTGATGGACCTGCTGGACGGCGGCCTGATCGAGGAGAAGGTGGACCCGGTAGCCACCAGCGAACTCATCATGGACAGCTACCGGCGGCTCTGGACCGAGCTCACCGAGAAGGAATCCTTCGAGATCGGCGAACGGTGGCGGGTGGCCGCCCGGATCCGGAAGCTCAACGAGCTCGGGTTCGACGTCGAGGAATACGCCATCAAGACCACCCAGAACGGCTCCACCATCCAGCTCCAGCCCAAGGTAGTGGACGCGGGCCACCACCAGCGCCGCCTGTTGCGGCTTACCGGACTGGACGCCCAGGAGAACCAGGCCCGCCGCCTGCTCAACGACATGGACTCGTTCCGCGCCGACAACAACCCGGCGATGGACGAGGAATACAGCGCCCACCTGTGGGTCAGCCAGATCTTCGAGCCCATTGTCCGCTCAATCCCGCGCGACCTTTCCGGCAAGCTCGAACCCGCGGAAGCTGTCCACGAGGTGCTGGAACACCGCTGGTACATGTCCGAGAAGCAGGAACGGCACATTCCACTCGCCGAAGCGGTGCAGTCCTACATCGATTCCATCCTCCGGCACCGCCGCGACGAGGCGGCAATCATGCTCAACCCCGACACGGAGCTGCTCAAGATCCTCGAAGTCGAGACCGAGCAGTCCCGCTACGGCGACGACGACATCGACGAATACCCGGACGCAGACGACTAAGCCGCCGAGCTAAATCGCTTTTCCGGGGTTCAGGATGCCGGCCGGATCGAAGAGATGCTTGATCCGGCGCTGCAGTTCCCGGACGGGTTCGGGCTGTTCCAGGCCCAGCCAGCGCAGTTTGTACTGCCCGATCCCGTGCTCGCCCGTGATAGTGCCGCCCATGGCCAGGGCCACCGTGATTGACCTGTCCATGCAGTCGCCCAGCCGCTGCATGGCGTCGGCATCCACCTCGTTGTCCACGCGGTCCACCCAGAAGGTGGGGTGCAGGTTGCCGTCGCCGGCGTGCGCCACCACTTTGAGCTGCACGCCGTGCTCCGCGGCCATGGCTTCGAGTTCGCCGACGTAATCCACCAGCCGCGAGCGCGGCACGGCAACGTCTTCCCCCACCCGGTATTCGTCGTCCACTTCCACACCGCGGCTGTTGCGCCGGAGTTCCACCAGCCGCTCGGCTTCGGCGCTGGCCTCGGTTGTCACCGTGGCTCCGCCGGCGGCAAGGACCTCGCGGACCACGTCTGCCTCCGCAGCTGCCCCGAAGCCGTCTGTCTGGATCAACAGGAGCGAGGCTCCGCGGGAGCTCAGGTCCGAGCCGTGGATCGCGTCCAGCTGAAGCAGCGAACCGCCGTCGAGCAGCTCCATGATGGCGGGCTGCACCCGCGATTTCCCCACAGCCAGCACGCCCGCCGCAGCGCTGCGGAAGTCCGGGTAGAACGCGGCAATGGTGTGCACTTCGCGGGGCAGGTATTTCAGCCGCACCGTTGCCCCCACCACGATTCCGAGCGTCCCCTCGGAGCCGACGAACAGCCCGGTCAGGTCGTAGCCCGCAACACCCTTGAACGTCTGATGCCCGGTGTGGACGAGGGATCCGTCCGCCAGCACCACGTCGAGGGCCAGCACCGAATCGCGCGTGACGCCGTACTTTGCGCAGCGCAGGCCGCCCGCGTTGGTGGCCACGTTGCCGCCGATGGTGGACGTCCGGAAGCTGGCGGGATCCGGCGCGTACATCAGCCCGTGGGCGGCAGCGGCGTCGTTCAGGGCGGCGTTGATCACGCCGGGTTCGACGACGGCGGTCTCGTCGTCCGCGTTCAGGGCAAGGATTCGGTTCATCCGTTCAAGGCCCAGCACGATGCACCCCGGGCTGGCATGGGCGCCGCCGGAGACACCTGTACCGGCCCCGCGCGTAACGATGGGCACGCCGCGTCTCGCACAGGCGCGGACCACAGCCTGCACGTCCGCGACAGTTTCGGCCCGGACGACGGCCAGCGGCAGCTGGTAGTCCACCACCGGGGCCTGGTCCACGGCGTAGGCCGCCAAGGTCATCTCGTCCACGGCCAGTTTGCCGGGCTCCAGAATGGTTTTGAGCTCGTCAACAATATTGCCCACGCGGCCTCCAGGTCCGTCGAATCCGGCCTCCAGTCTAGACGGCGGGCGCGTCCGTCCCCGGAAGCACCCAGACAGCGGCCGCTGCTTCGCCCGCACGGATGCTGGAGCACCCGTTCCCGGCCGCGGCGCTGACGCTTCCGACGCCGAATGCGGGTTGGCCTGCAAGGGCGGCCAGCTGTGCCTGGGACAGTGAGCCGGCCGCGACGTCGGACCGTGCGGCCGCGCGGGCCACGAACACCAGGACTGCACTTCCCGCACTTTCCCGGATGTAGGCGATCGCATCACCTTCCGCATACAGCCAGCGGATTCCGCCCTCGGTGAGCGCCGGCTGCCCCCGCCGCAGGGCTGCGAGGGCCGCGTAAGCCACACGAAGGTCCTTCTGAACCCGGCGGGAGTCATTCCAGGGCATCGGCGTCCTGGAGTCTTCACCGTTGGAGCCCTTGAGTCCGAATTCATCCCCTGCGAAGACCACCGGGACACCGGGAAGGGTGAACATCATGACGGCCCCGAGCAGCTGCCCGCCGTCGATCATCACTGTGGCCGCCCGTGCCGTGTCGTGGCTGTTCAGGGCGTTCATGTTCTGCAGCCGGAGGTCCCAGCTGAAGCCCGACGCCAGGTCCAGGTGGGTGGCAAGGAAATCCTCTGCGCCCACCCGGTTCGGGCCGGCGAGGGGCGTGCCGAAGAAATTCACGTGCGCGGCGTCCCCACCAAGCCACGACCACAGCGGCCGGGTGAAGTTCGCATAGGTCATGGCCCCGTGCCAGTGTTCGCCGGTGAAGTCCGGCGCGGCGTCGTTCGTGGCTTCGGCCAGCAACGCGGCGTCGGGGTTGATCGCCCGCACCCGCTCCGCGATCAGCCGGGCCACGTCGCGGTTGAGGTCCGTGGCACCCAGCCGCCCGGTCATATTGCCGACGTCGATCCGCCAGCCGTCCAGGCTGAACGGCGGCCTGAGCCACCGCGCCACCGCTGAATCGTCGTCCAGCACGAACCTGCGCTTCAACCCTGCGGAGGACCAGTTGAGCTTGGGCAGCGAGGACACGCCGTACCAGGATTCGTAGGTCCGGTGGTCCGCGCTGAAATAGTAGTAGCCGGCATCCTCTGATTCCGGATCCGCCAGCGCCTGCCGGAACCACTCGTGGGCGTCGCCGGAATGGTTCGCCGTGAGGTCGCCCAGCACTTTGATCCCGCGGGCATGGGCCGCTTCCACGAGCGCCACGAGCGCACCGTCCCCGCCGAGCAGCGGATCCACCGTAGTGAAGGTTGAGGCGTCGTAGCGGTGGTTGGAGCGTGCCGGGAAGAAGGGCGTCAGGTAGATGACGTCGGCGCCGAGTTCCTGGATGTGGTCCAGCCTTTCCGCCACCCCGGCAAGGTCTCCGCCGTAGAACTGGAGCGGTGTTGCCGGTCCGGCTCCCTCCACCGGGGTGTGGTCCCAGTCGGACGGGACGGCCCAGTCGGGCGCCGGATGCGAGCCGGCCCCTGCCGAGCGCGCGAACCGGTCCGGAAACACCTGGTAGATCGTTCCCCGCCGCAGCCACTGCGGCGCAGGCTGGAACGAGGTCAGGCGGAAATCCGCGTAGTCGGAGACGTCGCGGCGGAACAGCCCCTGCGCGTTGAGGCTCCAGTACCCGCCGTCGGCCTCCATCAGGAAGCGGTACCGGGCCACCGGGTTGGTGACGGTCATTTCCGCTTCCCACCATGTCCAGCCGTCGCACTCCCCCACGATGCGCGCGGCGTCGTATCTCGGTTCACCGTCATGAACGGACCGGAGCCAGATCCTGGCGGCACGTCCCCACGCTCCGGGGACCCTTACCCGGAGCCGGGCAGTATCGCCAAGTTCAGTGCGCCGGGGTGCGTGCAGGGGCGAACCGTCGTGGTGCGGGAGGGGGTGGCGCTGGACTGGCGGGATCACGGTCAGCCCTTGACCGAGCCCTGGGTCAGCCCGCTGACAATGTAGCGCTGGAGGAACAGGAACAGTGCCATCACGGGGACGGCTGCGAGTACGGCGCCGGCGGCAAAGACGCCCCAGTTTTCCGAGCGCTGCTGCGCGACAAACGAGTAGAGTCCGACGGCGAGCGTCTGGCTGTCCGGGTCTGTCAGCACCACGCTGGCGATCACGAATTCGCTGGAGATGCCGATGAAGGCAAGGAGGCCCACCACGGCGAGGATCGGTGTGACGAGGCGCAGAATGATGCCGAAGAAGATCTGCACGTGGCTGGCGCCGTCGATCTTTGCCGCCTCATCCAGGGACTGCGGAACGGTGTTGAAGAAGCCGTACATAAGGTAGGTGTTCACGCCCAGGGCACCGCCGAGGTACACCATGATCAGGCCTAGCTGGCTGCCCAGGCCCAGGGCAGGGATGACCTCCGAGATTCCGCTGAGCAGCAGGAAGATAGCCACCACGGCCAGCAGCTGCGGGAACATCTGGAGCAGGAGCAGGCTCAGCAGTCCTATCCGGCGTCCCTTGAAGCGCATGCGGGAGAATGCGTACGCGGCCATGGCACCCAGGAAGACCGTCGCGGCCGAGGTCACGACACCCACCACCATTGTGTTCACGAACCAGCGTCCGAAGGGCCGGGACGGGTCGTTAAACAGGGCGGTGAAGTTGCCGAAGTCCAGCTTGCTGAAGAGTGCGTTCGAGCCCACCAGTGTGCCGGTGGAGTTGAACGCGGCGGACAGCACGTAGAGCAGCGGGAAGATCGCGAAAATGGTCACCACGATTCCCACGAGGTGCCGCCAGCCCTTGTCCTTGAACCAGGCACCGAAGGTGCGCCGCCGCTGCAGCTGCTTCAGCTTTTCGACGTCGGTGGTGCCGGAAGCGGTGACAACGGAGCCTGCGGCGGATGCCGCCGTCGTGCCCGTGCGTGCCGTTGACCCGTTCATGAGTTCACGTCCTCGAGTGCCTTGGTCTGCTTGAAGCTGATGGCCGAAACGGTGGCCACGATGATGAAGATGATGATGGCCAGCGCGCTGGCGAGGCCGTAGTCGCGCCCTGTGCCCTGCCCGAACGCCACCTTGTAGACGAGCGTGATCAGGATGTCCGTGGCCCCGATGTCGCGGTCTGTATCCGCGAAGCGCGGTCCGCCGCCGGTAAGCATGTAGATCACGTTGAAGTTGTTGAAGTTGAAGGCGAAGGACGAAATCAGGAGGGGTGCGATGGAGACCAGCAGCAGGGGCAGCTTGATGGACCGGAACACCCGCCACGGTCCGGCACCGTCCATGCGTGCAGCCTCATCGAGTTCCGTGGGCAGCGACTGGAGGGCGCCGGTGCACACCAGGAACATGTAGGGGAACCCAAGCCACAGGTTGACCACCAGGACGCTGATCTTGGCCAGGAACGGGTCCGTCAGCCAGCCGATCGTGGCACCGCCCAGCAGCGTCTGGTTGAGCCAGCCGAACTGCGGGTTGAGGATGCCGGACCAGACAAGGCCGGAGAGGAACGCGGGGAACGCGTACGGCAGGATCATCAGGATCCGGTACACCTTCTTGCCGCGCAGGTCTTCGCGGTTGAATGTGACGGCCAGGAAGAGTCCCAGCGCAAAGGTCAGGCCCACGGAGGTGACGGCGAAGGTGAAGGTCCACAGGATGACGCCCAGCAGCGGCCCGCGGAGGCTCGGATCGGTGAAGGCACGTGCGAAGTTCTCCATGCCGACGTCGATCTTCCAGCCGGTGGTGAGGGTTTCACCGTTGCTGTCCGCGAAGGCGCCCTTGCCGTTGTCGCGATAAACGGTGCCGGTGTCCGTGTCGGTGAACGTGTCGGCTGCCGCGTCATACGTCAGCGCCGGCTTGAACTCGTAGGCGTTGCTGCCGTCAGCCGTGCGCAGCGTGCCGTCAGCCGGGTCGTCGGAGACGGGTACGGTGAGGGCCAGGATTTCCTGCTGGTTGGCGACGATTTCCTGGAAATTGAGTGTCCGGTACCCGTCAACAGAGTTGGCCTTGCCGGTGGAGTCGGTGCCGGCGTCGGGGACTTCCTGCAGGGGCGTGCCGGTGCGGCCGATCGAGGCCTTGCCGTCCGGGTCGGTGAACAGCAGGTAGAAGTCGCTGCCCTTGGTCAGCACCGCTGCCTTGTAGGCGGGCGAGTCCGGGACGCGTTTCTGGGCGGTGAGCTGGATGGCCGCAATGGCGTCGTCCTTGGTGCTGTTGTGCCCGTCGCCGTAATTGGTGAAGGCAATGTAGCCGCTGAACAGCACCACGAAGACCTGGAACACCAGCAGGAACAGCACGCCCGGTGCCAGGTATTTGGCGGGCAGTCCCCCCTTGCGGAGGTAAATCCAGTTAATGGCCAGTACGACGGCGGACGAGACCGCCAGGGCACCCCAGGACTGGCTCAGGAAAAGCATCATCAGGACATAGACAGCCAGGGCGTCGACCAGGCCCAGGAGCACTATCTTGGCGACGGTCCCCCTGGTGGAGTCATGGCGGGAGCGGCGGTTCGGCAGTCCCGGATGCCGGCCCTGGGGGCGGCCGCCCGGTGTTGTTGCGGCTCCGGACGTTGGTTCGGCTCCCGACGTTGGTTCGGCTCCCGACGACGGGGGCGGCGGGGAATCCTGGAAAAGGTCTGTTTTGGGCATGGCTGTCTGTGGTCCTTGGGAGAAGCGGGGCCGTGAAGAATTCGGGGCGCTGCCGGGGCGGGCGACGGCGGGGCCGCAGCGGGGCCGTTGCGGGGCTGCAGCGGGCAGGCCGGGCGGCGAGGTAGCCGCCCGGCCTGTCACTGGCAGGAGCGAGCCTGATGGACGGCGTCAGCCGGCGATTTTTGCCTTGATGCTGGCAGCCATCTTGGCCCAGTCGGCAGCGGGGTCGCCCTGGCCCTTGATCAGGGCAAGTTCCGTGGCTCCCCAGTCGGCCCAGACGGCACTCATTTCCGGGATGGCCGGCATGGGAACACCGGTGGCACCGATTTTGCCGAATGCTTCAACGACGGGGTCGCTGGCGGCCTTCTCGAAGGAGGACTTCAGCGCCGGCGGGCGGCCGCCGGCCTTGTACATGGAATCCTGTGCGTCCTCGGAGGTGAGGTAGTTGGTCACGAACTCGTTGGTGGCCAGCGCATTGGCGCTCTTGGCGCTGATGAAGAAGCCGTTGACGCCGATGAATGGCTGGGCGGGCTTGTCGCCGGCGGTGGGCAGTGCGTCAACCGCAAACTTGATGCCCTTCTTCTGGACGTCCGGAACATTCCACGGGCCTGTCAGGAAGTACGGGGATTCGCCGGCCAGGAACTTCTCCTTGGCAATGTCTCCGGTGATGTTGGAGTTGATGATCTTTTCACCGCTGTCACCCCAGGCCACCAGCTTCTTGGCGAACTCGACGCCCGCGGCGTCGCCGATGAGGAGCTGCTTGGGGTCGTAGCCGCCGTCGGCCGCCTGGCCGAAGACCTGGGAACCCATGGACGCCTGCAGCGGGTAGAGGTGGTACGGGTCGCCCTGCTTGGGGTCCATGCCGACGAGGAACGGGAACGTGGCCTTGCCGTCAGCAACAGCCTTCTTGCCGTTGGCCACTACCTCATCCATCGTCGCCGCACTCTCGGCCACCAGGTCGGTGTTGCGCAGCAGCGCAATGTTCTCGATGGCGTAGGGGACGCCATAGACGGAACCGTTGAAGGTCATGGCCTTGATGGAGGAATCCTGGAAGGACGACGACTTGTCTCCGAGTTCGATCGGAGCGATCACACCGTTCTGGACGAACTTGCCTACCCAGTCGTGGGGTCCGACGATCAGGTCCGGCCCTTTGCCCGTGGGGACCTGGGTGATGAAGTCATCGCGGACAGCGGCGAAGTCCTTGACGACCAGCTTCACCTCAATGCCGGTATCGGCCTGAAACTTAGCGGTGATGTCCTTCAGCGCAGGTGACCGTTCGGCGTCGACCCACATGGTGATCGTGCCGGCACCGGCGGATTTCAGGTCCGGCTTGGCGGTGGCGGTTGCCGGTGCGGTCGCTGACGCGCCGCCGCAGGCGCTGAGCGCCAGGGCCGCCACTACGGAGAGCGCGCCCGCGGTAAAGACGCGGCGGCTGGTCCCGCTCGTGAGGGTGTTCTGCACCTTCATTGGTGTCCCTTTCATAAAAAATACTGCATCCACGCGTTGGCCCTCGGGCCCTGTGGCATCGTCGGTGATGTGGCTCACAGCTGCAAGCGCTTCCAAAGTACACGGAATGCTCCATGTTGGAAAGTCACCCTACTCGGCAGTAGCTAGCTGCACCAAACCGGCGGAGAGTGGGCTTGGGGCGGCTGGGGCGCCATCGCGCGGCAGTTGACCCCGCGAGTGGATCTCGAGCGAAACCCGATGAGGCGCACGTCACAATTGGAAGCGTTTTCAATTTCGTGCGGTTCCGTCTTACGATTACCGGCATGTCCGTTGACTCAATGCTCCAGGCCCCCGCCGCCGCGGCCGGCCCGCTGACCCTGGTCCACCACGCCGATGAAGCCTCGGGGTGGTGGCGGTCGGCTGTCATCTATCAGGTCTATCCGAGGTCTTTCCGGGACATGAACGGGGACGGCATTGGAGATCTCGCCGGCATCACAGCAGAGCTGCCGCAGCTGGCCCGGCTCGACGTGGATGCCATCTGGCTCTCGCCGTTCTACCGCTCCCCGCAGAAGGATGCCGGCTACGACGTCAGCGATTACTGCGACGTGGACCCGCTCTTCGGCACTCTGGCCGACTTTGACGCCATGACGGCGGAAGCAACCCGGCTGAACCTGCGCGTGATCGTGGACCTCGTTCCCAACCACTGCTCGGACCAGCACGCCGCTTTCCAGGCCGCCCTCGCCTCCCCTGCCGGCAGCCCCGAGCGTGACATGTTCATCTTCCGGGACGGCACCGGCCCCTTTGGTGCGGAGCCGCCCAACAACTGGCAGTCCCACTTCGGCGGGCCTGCCTGGACCCGCGTCACGGAGCCGGACGGCCTTCCCGGGCAGTGGTACCTCCACCTCTTCGACACGTCCCAGCCCGACTTCAACTGGGACAACCAGGCCGTCCACGAAGAATTCGAGCGGGTGCTGCGCTTCTGGCTGGACCGTGGTGTCTCCGGATTCCGCGTGGACGTTGCCCACGCGCTGGTGAAGGCTCCCGGACTGCCGGAGTGGGGCGGCAGGGCAGACGGCAACAGCTGTGACGGCTACCCGGGCCACGATGCGCCGATGTTCGGCCAGCCGGCCCTGCACGACATTTACCGGGCCTGGCGCCGCATCCTGGCAGAGTACGGTCCGGACCGCATCCTGTGCGCCGAAGCAAACGTGGATCCACTCCCCCGGCTGGCCGACTGGGTCCGCCCGGACGAAATGCACCAGGCATTCAATTTCCCGTACCTCCACGCGGGCCTTGACGTGCACCGGCTCCGTGGCGTCATCACCGACTCGCTGGTTGCCCTTGACGCCGTCGGTGCGCCCAGCACCTGGGTGCTGTCCAATCACGACGTCGTCCGCCACGCCACCCGCTTCGGTTACGACGGCCCCGCACCGCGGGACGGCGACGGGATTGGACCCTTCGACCAGCAGCCCGACATTGCCAGGGGCAGGTCGCGCGCAGCGGCAGCCTCCATGTTCATGCTGGGACTGCCCGGCGGCGCGTACCTCTATCAGGGCGAGGAGTTGGGCCTTCCCGACGGCATCGACATACCGGACAGCCAGCGCCAGGACCCCACCTTTGCACGGACCGGCGGAGAACGGCTGGGCCGCGACGGCTGCCGGGTGCCCCTGCCGTGGCGCGCCGCCGAACTCCACGCCGGTTTCGGGTCGGGACAGGCTCCCTGGCTGCCCCAGCCGGAGAGCTTCACCGAACTGGCGCGGGATGCGCAGGCGGAACAGCCGACGTCGCATTTGAATCTCTATCGCCGGATGCTGGCGATGCGCAGGAAGCTGGACCTGGGCCGGGGTTCGCTGGCCTGGCTGGAAAGCTGGTGCAGCGAGACGTGCCTCGCCTACGTCAACGGCACCACCGTGGTGGTGATGAACGTGGGCCGGGATCCGCTGGACCTCCCGGCGGGCCGCGTGCTGCTGCGTAGCTCACCGGCGGCATCCGAGCACCTCCCGGCCTCACCGGGAACGCACGACGGCGGTCATCAGCTAGGCTCAGGTGAGACGGCCTGGCTGAGCCTTCCGGCCGGGTGACGCCGCTGTCGTTGAATCCGCAGTTGAGAACATGGAGAACTGAATATGCCCGGCATCAAGGACGTAGCTGAGCGCGCGGGCCTTTCCATCGCCACTGTTTCACGGGCGCTGAGCGGCAAAGGCAATGTGTCCGCCCGCAGCCGCGAACGTGCGCAGGCTGCCGCGGCGGAGCTCGGTTTCGTGCTGTCGTATCACGCCTCCAGCCTGGCTTCCGGCCGAAACCACAACGTGGGGGTGGTGGTCCCTTCCGTGCACCGCTGGTTTTTCTCGTCGGTGGTGGAAGGGGTCTCGGCAACGTTGCTCGACGCCGGCTACGACCTGACCCTGTACAACGTCAGCGAAGGACCCGACCGGCGGCACAGTGTCCTGAACGACTTTCTGCTGCGGAAACGCGTGGATGCGGTCATCGCCGTGTCACTCGAACTCAGTGAAGCCGAGATACGACAGCTTCTGGCCATCCACCGTCCTATCGTGGGAATTGGCGGCCCTTTGCCGGGCGCCTCGACCATCAGGATCAATGACTCCGGCATCGCCGAGGCAGCAACCAACCACCTCATACGGCTGGGCCACTCCCGCATCGCCCATATGACCGGTGATGCCTCGTACCAGCAGGATTTCCGGTTGCCGGGTACGCGTCAGGGCGGGTTTGAAAAGGCCATGGCGGTTGCCGGTCTGCAGGTCCGCCCGGAGTGGCAGGTCACAGCCGATTTCACCATCCAGGGTGCCTACTCGAGTGCCAGGCAGCTCCTCGGCGGTAGTTCCGAACGTCCCACCGCTGTGTTCGCTGCCTCGGATGAGATGGCCATCGGAACCATCCTCGCGGCCCGCGATTTCGGCCTGCACATCCCCCGGGACCTGTCCGTCATCGGCATCGACGGCCACGAGCTTGGTGAAGTGTTCGGCCTGACCACGATTGACCAGGACGCCCGCGGCCAGGGGGCCCTGGCGGTCCGGCTCCTGCTCGCAGGCCTTGAAGACGCAGCCGACGGCGGTGCAACCGATACGGAGTACCCCACCACGTTCGTGGTGCGGTCCAGTACGGCCGTGCCGCCGGTCGAGACGGCTCCGGGCCGCTAGCTGCTCCCGGCTGCTAGGCGGCTCCCGAGTGCTGGACAGTCCCCGACTGTTGGACGGCCGGGACGGCCAGCGACAGCGGCCGTTCCATGATGATTTCCTTCTTGCTCGTATCGAGCGGGTAGGCCACCCGGAGGCCGGTGTCACGGAAGCCGTGGCGTGTGTAGAAGGCAAGAGCCCTCGCATTGTCCTGGTGGACGCCCAGCTGCAAGATGCCGGCCCCCAGGTCGCCTGCTGCGGCGTCCATGGCCCCCGTCAGCAATCCGTCCGCAAGGCCGCTACCCCGATAAGGTGCGGCCACATAGACGCTGATGAGCATGGCCTGAAGCGGCCGGTTGGCTTCCTGGAGGTGTTTCACCACCACGCGCATCAGGCCGCAGCAAATGTTGGCCGCCGACCCGTCTTCAGCCACGAAAGTGATGCTCCCGGGGCCGGTCATCGCAGCGGCGCGGCTCCGCCACTGCCCCTCAGTCTGTGCCAAGGCCGAAGCCAGCGACTCCACATAGGCCGTAGGGGTGTCCGCGAGCATCTCAAGCCTCACGGCGCGCAGAAGTTCCCATTCCCCTTCGGTCAGGCGCCGCACCCTAGCCAACGCGGCCGCCCATGAACCGGACGAAACGGGCCAGAACCACGGGCCATCCGGCGTCGTATTGCTCCCGGGCGAGGGCAGGGTCCTCGGCGCCCTCCCACCCGTCGTGCACAACCCGGACTTCGGTTCCGCCCTCAACAGCGCGGAAAGCGACGCGAACCTCCGTGGACCACAACGCCGTAGTCCCGGGATGCCAGCTGGCGTGGAATGACAACGGTGGCTGCCAGTCGTCTATGGTCCCCCAGACCGCAGTTCGGCCATCGTCGGCGGTTTCCAGGACCAGGTTCTCTTCGAACTCAACGTACGAGCCGGCACCGAACACGCCCTGCTCCCCGAGTGGCCACCAGAGGTGGGTGTGTTCGGTGAACCCGATGAATGCCTTGGAGACTGCACCGGGCACCACCACGGTGTGCACCACGGCGTCCAGGTCATCCACGGGTTCGGACGCCCCGTCGGCAGGGGACGCGTGGCTGAAAAGGTTGTCCATGGTCAACAACTTTACCCGGCGGCAAGAACTCCCCGGCTTCCGCTCTCCCCCCTGCGACGCTCTCGCAGTTCCTGCCGGGTTTCGCCGGCACGCTCTCTCAGTTCCTGGGGGTTCCCCCGGCACGCTCTCTCACTTGCTGCCGGGTATCCCCGGCACGCTCTCTCAGTTCCTGCCGGGTATCCCCGGACGTTCTCTCAGTTCCTGCCGGTGTTCGACGGCGGGCGGGCCGGTCGGGGTGTGCCGCGTCCTGGCCCGGGTTCGGGGGTTTGGTTGGGTGGTTAAAGCGGGAGAGCCTCCAAACGGGTGTTTGGAGGCTCTCGACCTAATGGTTGTCCGGCGGTGACCTACTCTCCCACACCCTCCCGGGTGCAGTACCATCGGCGCTGTGGGTCTTAGCTTCCGGGTTCGGAATGGGACCGGGCGTTTCCCCCACGCTATGACCGCCGTAAC
>NZ_JAWMTH010000005.1:0-413646 GCF_033142195.1 Arthrobacter sp. B10-11 | reverse complement strand
GTGACCGCCTTGCGCTGGCTCATCGTCAAACCCATCCCTCAAGGATGTCCGCACCACGGCATTCCCGGACCTTTTCAGGTGAGGCAACGTATCCCGCTCCACGGACCTTTCCTATGAGTCAATGCGGTCCCTAGTGCAGAACCCGGCGGCGCCTTAACCTGTCCACAGGGGCGGCACCGGAGAGGAACATCATGTGGTGGCAGGACCTGCTGTGGGGCTTCTGGAACGGTTTGACGGCGTGGATCGTGCTCATCGCGCACGTGTTCGGAGCCTGGGCGGAATTCCCGTTCTACAACACCGCCAGGGCAGGCAACTGGTATGATTTCGGTTTCCTGCTGGGGATGGGATCGCCGGTGCTCGGCGGGCTGGGTGCCCGCGGCGGCCGCCGTTCGCGAACGTAGCGCCCCGGACAGGGCGAACCTGCCCCGCCATACAGGGCCGCCTTACAGGGCCGCGATCAGTCGACAGCCGACATATCACCGACGCCGGGCGTGCCCTCGGCGAGGGCATAGCGCTGCAGCACCGCACCCTTCGGCGAGGCGACCACCGGCTCGATGAGCCTGAGGTTCGTCGGAACCACCCCGCGGGCGAAGACCTTCTTTCCACTGCCGAGGAGGATCGGATACACCCAGAGCGTGAGCCGGTCGAAGAGCCGCTCGGCGAACAGGGTCTGCACGAAGTCGAGGCTGCCGATCACGTGGATGTTCGCGTGGCGGTCGCGCAGTTCGCTCACGGCGGCGGAGATATCGGGACCGAGCAGTGTGGAGCCCGCCCACTCGAGGGCTGGCGTCCGGCGCGAGGCCACGTATTTAGGGAGGCGGTTGAACAGCCGCGCAATGTCCCCGTCCGCGTGCGGCCAGTACCCGGCGAAAATGTCGTAGGTCCGGCGCCCGAGCAGCAGCGCGTCCATCCCCTCCATCCCGGCGTCGATCTGTTCGCCGACCACCTCGTCGATGAGGGGTGCCTGCCACCCGCCGAACGTGAACCCGCCATCGGGATCCTCACTGGGCCCGCCGGGCGCCTGCGCGACGCCGTCGAGCGTGGTGAAAAGGTCGATATGGATGAGTCCCATGATGTGTTCCTTTCTGTCGCCCGTCGTCGGCCCGGCGACGGGATCACTTCGAGGCTGCAGGAGATACGCCCTAGTACTCAAGCTCCTCGTCGGGCGGCGGTTGCTCAGGCGACCAGGACATCCGGACGATGAAGTGCGCTTCGGTCACGTTCCTGGCGATGATCGCCCCGGCCGCCCCCGCCATTTTCACGCCGAACTGAAGTTCCAGATGCTCGGGAGCAAGATCCCCCAAAACTTCGGCCGCCGCCTTGGCGGCCGGTCTGACGGCTGCGAGTGCATCTTCGAACCTGCGCCCGGTGTCCTGGATCCCCTGTTCGTCACGTGAGCGGTGTTCCACCCCGAAGCTGCCCTCCTCGGCTTCCACCAGGACCACGCCTGACCCGACTTCGTAGCGCAGTATCTCTGTCATCGCTTCCTCCGTGTGCCGAACTGTGCCGAACATGTGCCTAAAATCCCGGGAGCGCAGCCGTGGGGTGCTCAGCTGAGGCTGGAGGAAAGCGCGTGTTCCAGCCAGGTCCGCAGGGCCGGCGCAGGAGCGGCGCCCGCCTGCCGGGCGACCACCATGCCGCCGATAATCACCATCAACGTGGGGATCGCCTGCACGGCAAACCGCGCTGACAGCCCGGGTGCCCGGTCAACGTCGACTTTGACCAGCTTGATCCGTCCCGCCTTCTCGGTCGCCAACTGGTCCAGGACCGGACTGACCAACCGGCAGGGGCCGCACCATTCCGCCCAGAAGTCGATCAGGGCAGGCACCGTTGACTCCTCCGCGATGTGCTTGAAGTCAGAGTCGCCGGCGTCGACGATCCACGGCAGGTCGTGGCTGCAGTTGCCGCAGCGCGGACGGCCGGGAGCAGCCGCGGGAATCCTGTTCGTTTTTCCACAACCGGGACACTTGATGAGCCTCGGTTGCACTGCTCCGCGCGGCCGTCCCGTCGCTCCTGAAGTCATGCGTTAATCGGACGCCTGCCGGCCGGGGGCGGATAGAGTCGAAGGTCCCGCCGCCGTACCACCGGGCCGGGAGCCCGGGGCCCGTTCAGTATTCGGTGCGGTCCGGGTTGTCGCGCCATGCATCAAACGGGAGGTTCGACGCCGGGATGTCGGTTTGCCTGACCGGCATGAGGTCCGGCCGGGTCCCCTCGAAATACTCGTAAAACAGGGCGTCGTCGAACCCGGCGGCGGCGGCGCCGTGCCGGTCCGCGGCAAAGTAGACGCGGCCGATCCGCGCCCACAGCGCGGCGGCCAGGCACAGCGGGCAGGGCTCACAGCTTGCGTAGAGCACGGCCCCGCTGAGATCGAAGTTGGCGGATTCCGCCGCGGCCGTGCGGATTGCCACCACCTCGGCATGCGCGGTGGGGTCGTTATCCCTCGTCACCCTGTTGACGCCAAAATAGCGCTCGCCGTCGGCGGTGACCACGAGCGCGCCAAAGGGCCCGCCGCCGTCACTCACGTTCTGCACGGCGAGGTTGACGGCCTGGCCCAGGAAGTCCTGGATGTCAGCGGCGGAAGGTTGGGCGTCCATGCTCCGATCATAGCCAGCCAGCCGCGACTTTCCGGGCAGAAGGACAGCGGAGTTTACGGGAACCATCGACGTGCCCGGCGGGGAAGAAATAGAATGTGCGCTGTGGGGGGCGGCGGTGTTTCCGCCAGCCCGATCCGTGGTCTCAGTGATTCCTGGGAATCATCCTGTCCATTTGGAGACCACCATGAGAAAGCACGTTTCGCTTGCCGCGGCTGCTGTTACCGCCGCGGTTTTCCTGGCATCCGGCCCTGCGGGCGCTGCCGCACCGCCACAGTCAGATCCCGTTATCCTTGCGGGCGGGCTGGTGAGTCCGCTCCACGTCAGCACGGCCCGCGACGGGGCAGTCACCGTCAGTGAGGAATTCGCCGGGCGGCTGATCCGGATCGGTTCTGACGGCGCCAGATCGGAATTGTATTCGGACCCTGCCTGGGATGTGGCCGGGAGCGCCTACCGGCGGGGCACCACCTATTTCGCCGAGAGCCAGGGAGCTGGGCCCATGGATGCCCGTCCGCTCGCCGGTCATATCCGCACCATTGCCCGCGACGGAGCCCAGGCCACCTTCGGTGACCTTGCCGCACTGGAGACAAACGAGAACGCCGACGGCGACGTCACTTACGGTTTTGAGGACCTGCCGGAGGCGTGCGCGGCGCTGCTCCCTCCTGAAGTGCCCGCTTCGTATGCCGGAACGGTCGACTCGCACCCCTATGGCATCGCGTTGTCCGGGGACACCGTGTACGTGGCAGATGCCGGGGCCAACAGCATTGTGGCCATCGACGCCGACTCCGGTGACACTGAGACCGTCGCCGTCCTGCCGCCGCGTCCCTACACCGTCACGGCCGAAGTGGCGTCAGCCCTGCAGCTCCCGGACTGCGTTGCGGGCCTCACTTATAACTTTGAGCCCGTTCCCACGGATGTCGCGGTGGGTCACGACGGATGGCTGTACGTGTCGGTGCTCCCGGGCGGACCGGAGGATCCTGCGCTCGGTGCCCGCGGCGCCGTGTACCGGGTCAACCCGGACAACGGCCGTGTCCGGCTCTTCGCCGACGACGTGATGTCACCCACCGGGCTGGCACTGGACGACGACGGCGACGTGTACGTCGCGTCCCTGTTCGGTGAGGGCGTCCTCAAGATAGACGGCCACAAGCAGCGGACGGTGCTGGCCGGCAAGGTGACTGCCGACGTCGCCATCAGGGATTCCAAGCTGTACGCAACCACCGATGCCCTCCCGGCGCCGAACCAGGCGCCCGACGGCAAAGTGGTTTCCGTTGACCTTGACAGGCACTCCCGTCACTGACACAGCCCCCTAAACAAGAGTGTGGCCGGCCGCATTGCGGTCCGGCCACACTCGTGGTGCGACGTCCTACTTGCTGTTGTCCTCGTCGAGTTCTTCGTTGTCGATGAGGTCTTCATCCTCTTCGTCGAAGTCGTCTTCGTCGATTTCGACGTCGTCGGGAATGTCGCTCTTGTAGGGATCAGCGTCGCCGGCGTGCTTGGCGCCGGCAGCCAGGGCGGCCACTTCAGCGTCGCGCTTCTTGGCGGCGCGGAGCAGTTCCTCCAGGTTGGAGGCGTTGACCGGAATCTGGTCAGCCACGAACTCGAGCGTGGGAGTCAGCCGCACAGTGATGTTGCGGCCCACTTCCTGCCGGAGGACGCCCTTGGCCTTCTCCAGGCCCTTGGCAGCATCCGCCTGGACAACCTGGTCCCCGAACACGGTGTAGTAGATCGTGGCGTGCTGCAGGTCATTGGTCACGCGGGCATCGGTAACAGTAATACCTTCAAGCCGCGGATCCTTGACCTTCCGGCCCAAAGCCTCTGCAACAACAACCTTAATCCGCTGCGCCAACTTGGCAGCGCGTGCCGGATCAGCCATTTCCACTCCTAAATATTTGGATGTACGACGGCGCGTTAGCGGCTTACGTACTCAAGTTTGGTAATTGCCACGCGCCTAAGGCGAGTCTACGACGGACTCCCGTTGGATTTTTTCCGGCGGCCTGGGAGTGGCATCGGGCCTGCCGAAGCTGGGTGGCCGACGTCGTAAGACGTTGGCCATCCAGCGAAGGGGCGGGGCCGCCGGAAAAAATCCAACGACCCCGACCCTGTGAAACTCACGCGACTAGACGCGCGGCTTTTCGCGCATCTCGAAGGTCTCGATGATGTCGCCCTCGTTGATGTCGTTGTACGAGCCAAGGCCGATACCACACTCGAAGTCCGTGCGGACCTCGGTGGCGTCGTCCTTGAAGCGCTTGAGCGTCTCAACGGTGAGGTTGTCGCCGATGATCTTGCCGTCGCGGCTGATGCGGGCCTTCGTGTTGCGTCGGATAACACCCGAGCGAACGATGGAACCGGCAATGTTGCCGAACTTGGAGGAACGGAACACTTCCCGGACCTCGGCGGTGCCAAGCTGGACCTCTTCGTACTCCGGCTTGAGCATGCCCTTAAGGGCCATCTCAATGTCATCGATTGCTGCGTAGATGACGGAGTAGAAGCGCATGTCCACGCCTTCGCGGTCTGCCAGTTCGGCAACACGCTCGGCGGGCTTGACGTTGAAGCCGATGATGACGGCGGAGTCGACCGTTGCCAGGTTGACGTCGTTCTGCGTGATCGCACCGACACCGCGGTGGATAACGCGGAGCTGGACACCCTCGCCGACGTCGATCTTGAGCAGCGCGTCTTCGAGGGCTTCCACGGCACCGGACACGTCACCCTTGAGGATGAGGTTGAGGGTGTCGATCTTGCCTTCGGCGACGGCCTGGTCGAAGTCTTCCAGGCTGATGCGCTTGCGGCGCTTGGCCAGGGCGGCGTTACGGTCGGCAGCTTCACGCTTCTCGGCGATCTGGCGGGCGGTGCGCTCGTCAGCGGTCACGAAGAAGGTGTCACCGGCGCGCGGGACGTTGGACAGACCCAGCACCTGCACGGGGCGGGACGGGCCGGCCTCGGTCAGGACGCTGCCGTCGTCGTCGAACATCGCACGGACGCGGCCGTGGGCCGTGCCTGCCACGATGGTGTCGCCGACGTGCAGCGTACCGGACTGGACCAGGACGGTGGCAACCGCACCGCGGCCCTTGTCCAGGTTGGCTTCGATCGCGATACCGCGGGCGTCCTTGTTCGGGTTGGCGCGCATGTCCAGGGCTGCGTCTGCGGTGAGCAGGACTGCCTCGAGCAGCTCGTCGATGTTGAGGTTCTGGCGGGCAGAGACCTCCACGAACATGGTGTCGCCACCGTATTCTTCGGGAACCAGTCCGTACTCGGTCAGCTGGCCGCGGACCTTGTCCGGGTTGGCGCCTTCCTTGTCGATCTTGTTCACGGCCACGACGATCGGCACGTTGGCCGCCTGTGCGTGGTTGAGGGCTTCAACGGTCTGCGGCATCACGCCGTCGTCCGCTGCGACCACCAGGATGGCGATGTCGGTGACCTTCGCACCACGGGCACGCATGGCGGTGAACGCCTCGTGGCCCGGGGTATCGATGAAGGTGATCTTCCGGTCGGTGCCTTCGTGCGCGGTGGTGATCTGGTAAGCACCGATGTGCTGCGTGATGCCGCCGTGTTCACCCGCGACGACGTCGGAGTTACGGATGGCATCCAGCAGGCGGGTCTTACCGTGGTCAACGTGACCCATGACGGTGACAACCGGAGGACGTGCTTCGAGTTCCTCGTCGCCTTCAGCTTCAAGTTCGGCATCGAAGTCGATGTCGAAACCGGAGAGCAGCTCGCGCTCCTCGTCCTCCGGCGATACAACCTGGAGCTTGTAGCCAAGTTCCTCGCCCAGCAGTGCGAAGGTCTCTTCATCCAGCGACTGGGTGGCTGTGGCCATTTCACCGAGGTGGAAGAGAACCGTCACCAGTGCGGCGGGGTTGGCCTCGATCTTGTCGGCGAAGTCCGTGATGGACGAGCCGCGACGGAGGCGGACAACGGTGTTGCCGTCGCCGCGGGGCACGCTGACGCCGCCCAGCGACGGAGCACTCATCTGCTCGAGTTCCTGGCGCTTGGCACGCTTCGACTTGCGCTGCTTGCCACGGCCTGCGCCGCCCTTACCGAAGGCACCCTGGGTGCCACCGCGACCGCGGCCGCCCTTGCCGAAGCCACCGCCGGCCGGAGCACCGCCGCCGGCGCCGGGAGCGCCACCGGTACCCGGTGCGCCACCGGGGCGTCCGGGACCGCGGCCGCCGCCGCCGGGACGACCTGCACCAGCGGGTGCGGGACGTTCGGTGCGGTTAGGCATCATGCCGGGAGTAGGACGGTTTCCGCCACCTGCGCCGGGGCGTGCGCCGGGAGCGCCGGCCGGACGCGGAGCACCGGGACGTGCACCCTGGGTACCACCGGGACGCGGAGCACCCGGACGGGGACCTCCTGCGCCGGCTGCCGGACGCGGGCCGCCGGGGCGTTCGCCCTCGGTGCGGCTTCCGCCCGGACGCGGCATGCCCTGGGAAGGAGCGAACGGGTTGTTGCCCGGACGCGAGGTACGTTCGGTGTCGCCGCCGCGGCCGCGGGGCATGCCCTGGGACGTGGCGAACGGGTTGTTACCGGGACGGGGACCGCCCGGACGGGGCGCCGAGCCGCCCTGTCCGCCGGAGCGGGAGGGGGCAGCCGGAGCTTCGGCCTTCGGTGCCGGACGGGCACCGGGCTTCGCGCCGGTGGACGGTGCGGCCGGAGCCGGTGCCGAGGGCGCGGCTGCAGCCGGAGTCGAGGGAGCAGGTGCTGCTGCCGGAGCAGGCGCCGACGGGGCGGGCGCTGCGGCCGGAGCTTCAGCCTTGGGTTCCGGAGCCTTGGGAGCTGCCGGGCCCGGCGCGGGGGCCGGACGGGAAGCCGCGGGGCTGGCGGGCGCCTTGGGCGCTGCAGCGGGAGCTTCGGACTTCGAAGCGCCGGCGGCGGGGTAGGCGTTGCGGAGTTTCCTCACAACGGGGGCCTCAATGGTGGAAGAGGCAGAGCGAACGAATTCGCCCAGTTCCTGCAGTTTGGTTACTGCATCTTTGGAAGTAATACCGAGCTCTTTAGCAAGCTCATGTACGCGGACCTTGGCCACATTTCTCCTGTCTCGGTCCGCACCGAGCCAGGCACGAACCGTCTACTTCTTACTGCGGACCTCCGCCGCGAGTGCAGCTGAAAGGTCCATTGCAGAGCGCAACAAAGTTGTCATCGTTGCGCACTCATCGCTGGGAACTCATCGGGTTTCCATCAGTTTTCTGACCCGCTTTCAGGTTGGACGGTTGTTGCTGCGGCCACCGGAGTGTCCACGGCTTGCGTGCCTGCCGTTATCCGGCGTTCGACGGCGGCGGTTCCGGTGGTGCCCGGGAGGGCACGTCCGAACGCACGCCGCTTGATTGCCAGCGCCAGGCACGTTTCGCTGGGGTGCAGCCATGCACCCCGGCCAGCCATCCGGCGTCGTTCGTCCACCACGACAGCGGCGGAACCGCTGCCTTCGGCGACGAGCCGGAGTAGCTCTGACCGTGGCCCCTTCTTCCGGCATCCGATGCAGGTGCGTTGCGGCTGATCCTCAAGGTGTTGCACTAATGCCACGGTGAGTATCTTCCTGCCCCTGCAAATTTGCCGCCCCGAACCCGCCCGCTGATCACGCATCCGAAAGGAACGCAGATTCTGCGGGCACGCTCAAGGCGCACGAATACCGGCCATAAGGCACGGTCAATGTCTATTCTAGCCCCTCCGGTGCCCCGGCCCCGAAATGACGGGTCAAAACCGGGCGGGACAATCCGGGGGTGCTGCCGCCGAGGCGGCCTAGTTTTCGCGCGGAGCCGCCGCGTCGGAGACGATGTCGATGCGCCAGCCGGTGAGCTTGGCGGCCAGACGGGCGTTCTGGCCCTCCTTGCCGATAGCGAGTGACAGCTGATAGTCCGGCACAACAACGCGTGCGGAGCGGGTTGCCTCATCCGTGATCGTGACGGAATTCACCCTCGACGGCGACAGTGCGCTGGCGATGAAGGTGGCCGGGTCCTCGCTGTAGTCAACAATGTCGATCTTCTCGTCATTGAGCTCGGTCATGACGGCCCGGACACGGGAACCCATTTCACCGATGCAGGCACCCTTGGCATTGATGCCGGGGATGTTGGCTTTGACAGCGATCTTGGTGCGGTGGCCGGCCTCGCGGGCCAGTGCCACGATCTCCACCGAGCGGTCGGCGATCTCCGGAACTTCCAGTTCGAAAAGCTTCCGGACCAGGCCGGGGTGCGAACGGGACAGCGTGATGGACGGACCCTTGGTGCCGCGGTGCACGTCGATGACGAAGGCGCGAAGCCGGTTGCCGTGGAGGTACTTCTCACCGGGTACCTGCTCGGGCGGGGGCAGCAGCGCCTCCACCGTTCCAAGGTTGACCTGGATCATGTGCGGGTTGTTGCCCTGCTGAATGGTGCCGGCCACCAGTTCACCCTCGCGGCCCTTGAACTGGCCCAGGACGTTGTCGTCCTCCGCGTCGCGCAGCCGCTGCAGGATGATCTGCCGCGCAGTGCTGGCAGCGATGCGGCCGAACCCCGCCGGGGTGTCTTCGAACTCGCCGATGGGGGCGCCGTCGTCGTCAATTTCAGTTGCCCAGATGGTCACGTGGCCGCTCTTGCGGTCCAGCTCTGCGCGGGCCTTTTCGAAGGCTCCCGGAGACTTGTGGTAGGCCACCAGCAGCGCCTGCTCGATGGTGGGGATCAGGAGGTCCAGCGGGATTTCACGCTCACGCTCCAGAAGTCTCAGTGCGCTCATGTCAATATCCATCAGGCCTCCTCAGAAGGTCCATTGTGTTCATCTTCCAGACCGACCTCATCGAGGTGGCTGAACTCTATCTCGACTTTTCCATTGCGGATCCTGTCGAAAGGAATTTTTTCGGGTTCGCCCTGCTTGGGCTTCATTCCCTTTTTGGCTGCGATCTCCGGAATGAGGGTCACGCCGTCGTCGTCAACGGACTGGATCCTGCCGGTGATGTTGTCCCCTTGGATGACGTTCACCTTGACCATGCGGCCGCGGGCACGGTGCCAGTGGCGCGGCTCGGTGAGGGGCCGTCCGACACCGGGCGAGGAAACCTCGAGGTCGTAAGGGCGGCTGTCGTAGCTGGGATCGCTGTCCAGTATGCCGGACAGCTCCTTGGAAATCTCCGCAATAACGTCCAGGCTCACTCCGCCGGTCTCCTCCTGCGGCAGGTCCACCACTACGTGGACCACCCGGTTGGCACCGGCGACCTGAATGGAAACGTCCTCCAGGTACAGTCGGTGTGCCTGGACCGAGGGCTCCAGCAGCGCCCGGACGCGCTCGGCCTCCGGGTTGTGCACGGATTCGGCCTCAGCCTTGCCCGTCCCGGTCCGGTCTGATGAAGTCGTGGCTTCTGCATTACTCACGATGCCGGCCGCCTCCCGCTAGATGATGTTGTGTGTACTAGCGTAGCGATTTTATGGGCGCCGTGGTGCACCCGCTTGCTGCCGGGCATGACAACATGGTCTGTTGTGAAAGACGACACCAAGGAAAAACGACGGCCGGGCCGCTATTTCCGGTACGGCATCCTGGCGTCATTGGCAGTGCTTGCCATCAGCCTCGGGCTCGCGCTGACTCCGGGCCCGCCGCCTGAGGCGCCGGAACCCGCCTTCTCTGAACGCGCACGGGCCGCAGCCCTTGCCGAAACGCTGCAGCTGCGCACGACTGGCAGCCAACTCGCCGATTCCGTTTCCGGTGCCGAGCGCCAGGCCCTGCTCCGCACTGTGACTTTGCTGACAACCCAGGCCAGGGCATTGGCCGCACCTGATCAGAACGCCCCCGATCAGGAAGCACCCGATCAGGGGCAATCAACCACAAGTGCCGCTTCGGGGACCGCTTCCGGGGTTCCTTCCGACTCAGCGGGCGGTGCGACGGCGGGGCCGGACTCCCCCGCCGGGCTTGTGGCCGCGCTGTCGGCCAGCGGCGGTCAGCGCCTCACCGATGCGGAAGCGTCCGACGGCGGGATGGCACGGCTGCTCGCCGCCGTCGGCGCCGCACAGCTTCTTCAGGCATCCTCGCTGGCGCCGGCGGTGGGGGCCGCCGCACCGCCGGCGCCCGCGCTTCCGGTAACGGCGCCCCTTCCGGTAATAACGTCGTCAGCCGGAACGCAGGCGGCCGCCGGAAATTCATGCCGGGCGGCGCCGGCTGCCTCCGGAACGGCTGCAGAACCGGCGGTACCAACAGCGACTCCGGAAGCTGCCCTGGCGATGACGGTCAAAACCGAAGCCGAAACGGTCTACGGGTATCAGGTGGCCGTCGCCCGCCTTGAAGGCGCTGCCGCCGACTCGGCGTCACAGCTTTTGGCGCGGCATGAAGCAGTCCTTGCCGAGGCGGAAGCGCTGAGCCGGGCACAGTGTGCGGCTATTCCGCCGCGGGAGGCGGGGTACACGCTCGGCCCGCTGTTCCTCGAATCGCCCGCGTCCGGCCTGGGCAGCCTTGAAGCAGGAACCCTCCCGGTGTACGGGGACCTGGTGGCGCTCAGCGACGGCAGCACCCGGCAATGGGCCATTTCGGGTCTGCTGGCAGCCGCCAACCGCGCCGTGCTATGGGGCGCCGACCCCGGTCCCCTTCCGGGCATTGTGGTGAACACTGCGCAGCTCCCCGACCTCCCGCAGGACGGGCGGGGCCAGGATCCGACGGCACCGCCGGCGTCGACCCGGCAGTCGGACGCCGGATAAGGACCGCTCCCGTCCAGCCCGTTGCCGTCCGGTCCGTTCACCCCGCTCCCGTCCGAGGCGTGCCTAACCTTCCTTAGCCATGTGTTAGTGGCAGGGTCCGGACACCAATGGTTTGCTATAGGCATGGATACCGCAGGGACTGCGACGCAGCACGAGAATGAACCGCACCACAACGACATCGCCCATCGGCTGAACTGGCTGCGCGCAGGTGTGCTCGGAGCGAACGACGGCATAGTCTCCGTCGCGGCAATCGTGGTGGGTGTCGCCGGTGTCACCACCGATTCGGGCCCCATCCTCATCGCCGGTGCCGCGGGCGTGGTGGGTGGCGCCATTTCCATGGCCCTGGGCGAGTATGTGTCCGTCAGCAGCCAGAAGGACAGCCAGCAGGCGCTGATCGAAAAGGAACGGCGCGAACTGGCCGAACAGCCTGAGGAAGAGCTGGAGGAGCTCGCCGCCATCTACCAGGGCAAGGGCCTCAGCGCCGCCACTGCACGCACCGTCGCCAAGGAACTCACGGCCCACGATGCCCTCGGCGCCCACCTTTCGGCCGAGCTCCACATTGACGAAACAGATATCGTCAGCCCGTGGCACGCCGCCTTCGCATCCGCCATAGCGTTCCTGGTCGGCGCGATCCTGCCCATGCTGGCGATTCTGCTGCCCCCGGAAAACATCCGGGTTCCCTTGACCTTCGTGGCCGTGCTCGTGGCGTTGGCCCTGACTGGCGCCCTCGGTGCCTGGATCGGCGGGGGCTCCAAAACGAAGGCAGCCCTCAGGGTGGTGGTCGGCGGCGCCCTGGCACTCATCGCCACCTTCGCCATCGGCAACCTGCTGGGTGCCAGCGGCGTCGTCGCCTGACGGGCGGAACTACCAACGATCCGGCCCCTCTAAGCGATCCGGCCCGGCTACCCGGCGGTACGCTGGATCCGATGAAACAACCCGCAGCTGTCCCCATCCCGCCTGACCTCAGCCGCCGCTACAGCCGGACCAGCGGCGGACGAGCCTGGCTCGGCTCCCTGCAGGGACTGATCTGCGGACGCCTGGAGCGGTGGGGCCTTGAACTGGACCTCGAACCTGGCGCGCTGCCATGGAGCGGGCATGGCGGCGTGGTTGTCCCGGTGACCCGGGCAGGTGTTCCTGCTGCGTTGAAGGTTGCCTACCCGCACGACGAAGCCCGGGTTGAGCGTTACGCCCTCCGGCTCTGGGACGGCCAGGGGGCAGTGCGGCTCCTGGAATCAGACGCCGGAACGTGTTCCATGCTGCTGGAGAGGCTGGACGCCTGCCGCTCGCTACAGGATGTCCCGCTGGAGACGGCCGTGGAGGTATGGGGCGGGCTGACGCGGCAGCTGAGCCTGGCGCCGGACCAGCGGCCGGAGTGGCAGGAATTCGACCATGTGGCTGCCCGCGCCGAACAATGGAGCGATGATCTCCCCGCGGACTGGGAGCAGCTCGGGAGGCCATTTCCGCGCTGGCTGCTGGAGGCCGCCCTGGAGGTCTGCCAGACGCGCGGAGCGGTAGGCCGCCGGGCCGGGACCGACGTTCTGGTGAATTCGGACTTCCACTACCTGAACATCCTGGCCCGGCCGCAGTACCAGCCGCTCCCGCCTGCCGTGAGCGGCTTTGCCGCCATAGACCCGCAGCCGATGATCGGCGAAGCCGAGTTCTCCGTGGCCCCGCTCCTGTGGAACCGTCTCTGTGACCTCCCCCGGTCCGATCCCCGCCAGGGGTTGCTGGACAGGTGCCGGGATTTCAGCGCCTCCGCGGGGCTGGATGCGGAGGTGGCGCGGCAGTGGAGCCTTGCCCGCGAAGTTGAAAATGCCTTGTCGTATGCCGGCCGCCCGCACCACGACGGCGACCTCGCCCGCTCCCTGTGGGTGGCGAGCACGCTTGCGGGACGCACCCTGCCGGGATTGCCTGCGGCCCACGATCTTCCCGAACCGGGACAGGCAGCATCGGGGGAAGCGGCCCCTGGCCAGGCAGCACCGGGCCACGCTTCCGGTTAGGCGCCCTCCGGGCCGCGGACTGCCGCCAGGGCTTTCCGAACCGCGTCGACGGCCGTGTCGACGTCGGACTCGTCCGTAGTCCAGTTGCTCACCGAAATCCGCAGGACGTCGCGTCCATGCCAGCGGGAGCCGGACATCCACACCAGCCCGTCCTCGATGATGCGGGCCGTCACCGCCCGCGTTGTGGCGTCATCGCCGAAAGCCAGCGAGACCTGCGTGTATTGGACGTCGTTGAGGATTTCGACGCCGTCCAGCACCGAGAGCCGCTGCGCCAGCTGCGAGGCGCGGCTGACCAGGTTACGCACCTGCGCGGCAACACCATCCCGGCCGAGGGACTTCAGCGCCGCCCAGACAGGGACGCCGCGTGCCCGGCGCGATAGTTCCGGAACAGCCTCGAACGGATCCGCGGCGCCGTCCGCGTTCTGGACCAGGTAGCTGGCGTGCAGTCCCATGGCCGAACGCAACGCGCGCGCATCCCGGACCACCACAATGCCGCAGTCGTAGGGCACATTGAGGGTCTTATGTGCGTCGGTTCCCCAGGAATCGGCACCCTGCACTCCGGCGGTCAGAGCGGCCAGTTCGGGCACAGCGGCTGCCCAGAGTCCGAAAGCGCCGTCCACATGCACCCATGCACCGTGCGACCGGGCCACGGTGATCGATTCCAGGAACGGGTCAAAGGCGCCGGAATGCAGGTTTCCGGCCTGCAGGCAGACCAGCAGCGGGGGCCGGGATGACCCGTCTGCACCATGCGAGGCACTGACCAGCGCACGGTCCAGGGCGCAGTCCAGCTCCGCCGGATTTATACGTCCCTGGCCGTCGGAGGGGACGACAGTGGGCCGGCCAAGGCCCAGGTACCGCAGTCCGAGGTCGATCGTGTCATGCCGTTCCTGGCCCACGAAGCAGTGGATCCGGGGCGCACCAGCGAGGCCGTCGCTGTCGAAGTCCCAGCCGGCGTCGGCCAGCAGGCGCCACCGCGCCGCGGCCAAACCGGTGAAGTTCGCCATGGTCGCGCCCGTGGTAAACCCGACGTCGGACTCCGCAGGAAGGTCGAGCAGCTCGAGCAGCCACTTCCCGGCGGACCCTTCGATGGCCGCCGTGGCGGGGGTGGCGAACCGCACGCACGTATTCTGGTCCCAGGCGCTGACCAGCCAGTCGGCCGCCATGGCAGCGGGGAGGGTGCCTCCGATGACCCAGCCGAAGAAGCGGCCCGAGGGCATGGCCATCAGGCCTGGTTCGGCATTGGTGGCGAGATAGTCGATCACGTCGCCCGCCGGGAGGCCGTTCCCGGGCATCGGGCCGCCGAAGACGGCGTCCAGCTCCCCCGCTGTGGCCCGGGGTCCCACATGCCGGGTCGGCTGGCTTTCCAGCCATTCCCGGGCATGTCGGGCTGCTGCGTCCAAGGCGTCCCGGAAAGGTTCGTCCCCTGCTGACATAGGAGCATGCTACGCCCGCTCCCCGCCCGCCAGGGAGGGTCTTTCGGTCCGAAACGCGGCCGGGCGAAAGGGGTCAGGCGAAGGTGTCCTGCCAGATGTCGAAGCCCAGCTTGAGGATCAGGGCGCCGACGACGGCCAGGAAGACGTTGCGGATGAACGTGCTGCCCTGCTTCACTGCGGTCCGCGCTCCAAGGTAGCCGCCGGCCATGTTGGCGAGCCCCAGAACCAGCCCCACGCCCCACAGCAGCGAGCCGTGCGGCAGGAAGAAGATCAGTGCCCCGGCGTTGGTGGCCATATTCACGATTTTCGCCTTGGCGCTGGCTTCCAGGAAGGCGTATCCCATAGCCGATACCAGTGCGATGACCAGGAACGAACCCGTCCCGGGCCCGATCAGGCCGTCGTAGAAACCGATGGCCGCGCCGATGAGGCAGGCCACCGCATAGTGCGTCCTGCCGTCGTGGCGGAGCGAGGTCAGGTCACCGACGTTGGGCTTGAACGCCGTAAAGAGGGCGACGGCGACCAGCGCCGCCACGATGATGGGTTTGAAAACGCTCGCCGGCAGGGTGGCGGCCAGCACCGCACCGCCGAAGCTTCCGGCCAGCGCGATGACGGCCATGGGTATGGCCGTCCGCAGGTCAGGCCTGACTCGGCTGTAGTACGTCACGGCGCTGGTGGTGGTCCCGAAGATCGAGCCCATCTTGTTGGTTGCCAGTGCCTGGACCGGGCTGATGCCCGGCACCAGCAGCAGCGCCGGGAGCTGGATCAGCCCTCCCCCGCCCACTACGGCATCAATCCACCCTGCGGCGAAGCCCGCCACGATGATGAGGACCAGCGTGGCGGGCTCCAGCGACTCGAATCCCGAGATCACTCCTTGGGCCGTGCGGGGTTACTTGCTGCGGACGGCGTTGACCACGTAGTCAACCGCCTTCTCAACGGCCACGTTTTCGGCCTCACCGCTGCGCCGGTCCTTGATTTCCACGACGCCGTCCGCCAGTCCGCGGCCGACGGCGAGGATGGTGGGCACGCCGACAAGTTCGGCATCGCCGAACTTGACGCCCGGGGAAACCTTGGGGCGGTCGTCGTAGATGACCTCGAGGCCTGCGGCTTCCAACTCGAGTGACAGCTTCTCCGCTGCAGCAAAGATCTCCTCGCCCCGGCCGACCGCCACAACGTGGACATCGGCGGGCGCCACTGCGCGGGGCCAGATCAGGCCCTTGGCGTCGTGGTTGGACTCGGCCAGGGCGGCGACGGCACGGGTGACGCCGACGCCATAGGAACCCATGGTGACCACTACCTGCTTGCCGTTCTGGTCGAGGACCTTCAGCTCGAGGGCTTCGGCGTACTTGCGGCCGAGCTGGAAGATGTGGCCCATCTCAATGCCGCGTGCGGTCTCCAGCGGTCCGGAACCGTCCGGGGCTTCGTCGCCGGCGCGCACTTCGGTGCACTCGATCACGCCGTCCCAGCCGAAGTCGCGGCCGGCCACGAGGCCGAACACGTGCTTCCCGGCCATGTTGGCTCCGGTGACCCAGGCGGTGCCGCTGACGATGCGCGGATCCACCAGGTACAGGAGCTTGGCGGCACCTTCCAGGCCAAGGAGCGGCGTGCCCAGGGACATGCCCGGGCCGAGGTATCCCCGGACAATCAGGGGGTTGCGGGCGAGGTCTTCCTCGCCCGCGGCTTCCACGGTGATCTCGCCGGCCACAGGCAGGTAGGCGCCGATGTTGGCCTCCACCCGCTTCAGGTCGACGCCGCGGTCACCGGGCACGCCGATGACAACGATCTGGCGTTCCCCGGTGGGCAGGGTGACGGCGAGGACAACGTTCTTCAGCGTGTCAGCGGCAGTCCAGGCCCCGCCGTCGTTCTCACCACGGGGAACCAGCTGGTTGGCTGCGTCCACGAGCGTGTCGATGGTGGGAGTGTTCGGGGTGTCCCGGATCTCGGCAGCGGGCGCGTTGCTGAAGTCGATCTCAGCGGGGACCACAGTGGTCACGGCTTCGACGTTGGCTGCGTAACCGCCGGCGGACCGCACGAACGTGTCCTCGCCGATCTCCGTGGGGTGCAGGAACTCCTCGCTCCGGGAGCCGCCCATGGCGCCTGCCGTGGCGGCCACGGGGATGACCTCCAGGCCGAGGCGCTCGAAGATCTTCAGGTAGGCAGCGCGGTGGGCGTTGTAGCTGGCGTCCAGGCCGGCGTCGTCGACGTCGAACGAATAGGAGTCCTTCATGATGAACTCGCGGCCGCGCAGCAGGCCGGCGCGGGGCCGCGCCTCATCGCGGTACTTGTTCTGGATCTGGTAGATGCTGAGCGGAAGGTCCTTGTACGAGGAGTACAGGTCCTTGACCAGGAGGGTGAACATTTCCTCGTGCGTGGGAGCCAGGAGGTAGTCCCCGCCCTTGCGGTCCTTGAGCCGGAAGATGCCCTCGCCGTATTCGGTCCAGCGGTTCGTGGCCTCGTAGGGCTCCTTGGGCAGGAGCGCCGGGAAGTGGACTTCCTGGGCGCCGATGGCGGACATTTCCTCGCGGATGACCTTTTCCACCTTGCGCAGCACGCTCAGGCCCAGCGGCAGCCAGGTGTAGATGCCCGGCGCAGCCCTGCGGATGTACCCGGCACGGACCAGGAGCCGGTGGCTGGCCACCTCGGCGTCGGCGGGATCTTCGCGCAGGGTGCGCAGGAACAGCTTGGAAAGTCGAAGGACCACGGGTAGGAATCCGTTTCTTGGGAGGTGCCTGTTCAGATGACGGGCTGGGAAAATTCGTCTGGGTACTAATCTACCGTGGCGCGGCGGGTGCCGGGTTCCCGGGCGCCGGGGACGCCGGCGCCGGACGGAG
Source organism: Arthrobacter sp. B10-11 (assembly GCF_033142195.1). Lineage (NCBI taxonomy): Bacteria > Bacillati > Actinomycetota > Actinomycetes > Micrococcales > Micrococcaceae > Arthrobacter > Arthrobacter sp. B10-11. The sequence continues at coordinate 396,152 of NZ_JAWMTH010000005.1, read as the reverse complement.
AAGAGCCACGCCAGAACTGAAAGGAAGCCCCTGGCCGTTGCCGGCTGGTCATCCTGTTTTGGCGTGGCTCTTACGGTCCGTCAGACCTACAAGTCCGGAGGAGCGCTAGGCGTGCCTGCTGGGAAGGTCAACGTCCAGTGCCATCTGCTGATTTCCCCCCTGAGACCGCACGCACCCCATCGGCGCGGTTAGGAAAGAACCTATGTGATCCACGGCACCATTACAAGACTCGTCACGCAGTTTTCTGCAGTTGACTCGTTGTTACGGTGCGCGTCCCCGGGCGACGGCTGCCTAGTCAATGAGGGCGGCCGCCTGGTCCAGGAAGGATTCTGCTGAAGCCAAGTCGGAGGAGGTGACTCCCGTGCCCGACACCTGGGCGGAGATCAGGACCCCACCCTTGACCGCAAAGATCATAATGGTGCTTTGCGTGGCACCCGTAGGCAGCGTGACGTCCGTCTGCAGGGCGACGGCGCCCGGGGTGCTGGAACCGCTGTCAAGCTTGGTGGTGGCGGCTGTCATAGCCATTCCCCCGACGTTCATGCTGATGTTGGCGCACGCTCCAATTTCGCTGTTGCGCTGCGTGAGCGTCTGGTCCAGCGTTTCCTTGTCCACGCCGGACAGCAGCGAAAGCGTCTGGGCCAGTTCAGCCGTGGAGGACGCGGAGGCGCCCACTGCCATGGTGGTGTTGCTGTCCGGTTTGAATGCCGTGCCCGTAGCAATCGAATTGCACTCGGCGGGCTCCACCTGCACCTCGTTCATGATGGACATCATCTGGTCCAGGGCCTGCGAGACCTTGTCCGCCGGCATCACCGTCAGGGCCACGCCGTCCGAATCCTTCACCGCTCCGGCGATCTCCGAGAGCTCGTCGGACGTGAGCATTTTGAACGGATCTTCAGTGGGGGTCGGGCTTGGTGTGGCGGATGCTGCCGGAGTTTCCGAGGCGGCCCCGGCGTCAGCGGTGTTCGCGGGTCCGCCGCATGCGGACAGGCCAAGCACCAGAAGGGCAGATGCCCCGAAAATGCGCACAACGGACGTATTCATTTATCCCCCAATAAGTTCGAATGCGGGCCGGTTGCGGCCAGCTAGAACAGAACTGTAGCGAACGTACCCACCTGGCGGAAGCCCACACGCTCGTAGGTGGCCCTGGCCCGGGCGTTGTAATCGTTGACGTACAGGCTGGTGACGGGCGCGAGCTGCTGCGCCAGGACTACGACGGCGGCCATATAGCCGGCGCTGAGGCCGAGTCCGCGGAAGGAGGGGTTCATCCAGACACCCTGGACCTGGGTCACGTCGGGAGTCACGGCACCCAGTTCGGCCTTGAACATGACCTGGCCGTCCGCATTGAGGTGGACGAGGGAATGGCCCTGCCGGATGAGGCCTTCCACCCGCCTGCTGTAGAACTCGCGGCCGCCAAGGAAAGGCGAGTAACCCACTTCTTCTTCAAACATGGCGGCGCAGGCCGGCAGGATCCTGTCGAAATCCGCGAGCTGGCTGATGCCCAATTCAGTGTTCGCCTGGACCGCTGGCGTCCCCGTGATGGTCATCAGGGGCTGGTCTTCCCGGACCTCATGGGCGGGCTGCCCGAGCTGCTCCAGCTGCCCGTACATGGCCAGGACCGTGTCCGCCGGGCCGAAGATGGAGGCGAACCGGCGGCCGGACCGGTGCGCGTGCTCGGCCACGAGTCCGGCAAGTTCCGGTTCCAGCTGGACAGGGACAAGGTTCGCCCCGGCCCAGCACGCACCCACCAGGGCGTCGCCGTCGAACACTCCATAGATACTGGCCCCGCCCATGGTGGGCGCGGCCGTCCCGGTCGCCGCCAGGTGCGACAGGATGAAGACGTTGGCTACAACGTCCGTCCGGGCCAGCTCCCGCAGCGTGGCGGTATCCGGCCCGGACAGGACCCGGATCGATATCCCCGGCCCTGTGGTCTCCTTACGAGACGCTAACCACGGGGCTACCCTTGACAGCATCTTCGCCATCGGCCTCCCCCATCTCTTCAGCGATACGCATGGCCTCTTCGATCAGTGTCTCAACAATTTCGCTCTCGGGGACAGTCTTGATGACCTCGCCCTTCACAAATATTTGTCCCTTGCCGTTGCCGGATGCCACGCCGAGGTCGGCCTCACGTGCCTCGCCGGGTCCGTTGACGACGCAGCCCATGACGGCCACGCGCAGCGGGATCTCCATCCCTTCGAGGCCGGCCGTGACCTGTTCGGCAAGGGTGTAGACGTCCACCTGGGCGCGGCCGCAGGACGGGCAGGAGACGATTTCGAGCTTGCGGGGACGCAGGTTCAGCGACTGCAGGATCTGGTTTCCCACCTTGATTTCCTCGACCGGAGGAGCCGAAAGGGACACGCGGATGGTGTCGCCGATACCCCTGGACAGGAGCGCGCCGAAGGCCGTGGCGGACTTGATGGTGCCCTGGAACGCCGGTCCGGCCTCGGTGACGCCAAGGTGCAGCGGCCAGTCGCCCTTTTCAGCCAGCATCTCGTAGGCGGCAACCATGATGACGGGATCATTGTGCTTGACGGAAATCTTGAAGTCGTGGAAGCCGTGCTCCTCGAACAGCGAGGCTTCCCAGACCGCAGACTCCACGAGGGCCTCCGGGGTCGCCTTGCCGTACTTCTTCAGGATCCCGGGTTCCAGGGACCCGGCATTCACGCCGATCCGGATGGACGTGCCGTGGTCCTTCGCGGCGCGGGCGATCTCCTTGACCTGGTCATCGAACTTGCGGATGTTGCCGGGGTTGACGCGTACTGCCGCGCAGCCGGCTTCGATTGCAGCGAAGACGTACTTGGGCTGGAAATGGATGTCCGCAATGACGGGGATCTGGGACTTCCGCGCAATGATCGGCAGCGCCTCGGCGTCGTCCGCGGACGGACAGGCGACGCGCACGATGTCGCAGCCTGACGCCGTCAGCTCGGCAATCTGCTGCAGCGTGGCGTTGATATCCGTGGTGGGCGTCGTGGTCATCGACTGCACGCTGATGGGTGAATCCGAGCCGACCCCCACCGAACCCACCTTGATCTGGCGGGTCTTCCTGCGCGGGGCAAGGACGGGCGGCGGTGCTGACGGCATTCCCAGGCTGACCGAGGTCACGTGGACTCCTCTTTATATCGAACTGTCGATGGTGGATGGTTCCGGCGGACTAAGCGGCGTGGTCGGCCAGAAGGCCGGTCACCGGGTTCCATTCCGTGGTGCGCGTGCCCGCGATAACGTTGGCGGCAGCGAAAGGATCCTGCTTGAGGATTCCGTTCAACGCGTTTTCGTCGGCGGCCTTGAAGATGAGCAGCGCACCGGCTCCATCGCCGTACGGTCCGCTGGCCAGGAGCGCACCTTCACCGGCAAGGCGGGCGGTCCATTCCCGGTGTGCCGGGCGGGCGGCGTTGCGTGCTTCGGTGGACTCGGCGGCGTATACGTACTCAACAGCAAAAACAGTCATACGGATACCCTATCGCCCTGCCCGCCCGAGTATGTATCCCGCTCAGCTGAGGAAGAGGATCTTGGCGATGGCTGCTACGCCCGCGGCCCAAAGCATGGATGCCAGCGTACCGATGATGAACCTCTCGGCGGCAACAGGGGTCTCCTTCAGTTCGGCGAAGCGCCCCAGGCCCTTGATAGCCACCACGTAGGCGATGGCCACGGGCTGGCCCCCCAGGATTGCCAGGCACACCGCCAGCCTTTCGAGCACGCCGATGATGGCCCCGCCGCGAAGGATCCGCGTAGTGGGTGCGGGCGTAGCGGCGCCGGCCTTGTCCACCGTGACATCGGCAGCGGGGTCGTCAGCGGACTCCCCGGCGGCCCGGTCCTCGGCCGCCTTGGCCGCGTCAGCTTTGTCGTCGATGGTCCGGGCCAGCCGGAACACCAGCGCCGTGACGGGCCAGCCCGCGAAGCCTGCCGTCAGCAGGGCGAGCGTAATCCAGAGAGCGTTCACCTGTGTCCTTCCAGGACTGCGTCATGGGCCAGGGCCAGGAGCACTTCGGCGGCCGGCCTTGCCGCCCATTCTTCCTGCCAACCAGACCTCAGGACGGCGCGGCTCACCGACTGTTCGGTGATTCCAAGTTGTTCGGCCGCAAGCTTCTGGGTGCCGTGCCTGGCTGATGCGTCCTGCTGGAGCTCACGGAGGGCGTCCACCACTTTCCACTGGGCCTCCGTGCGGTCCTGCACCAGCCGGCCGATGAGGCGGAGGACAGCCTCGGCGTTCGCGCAGGCCGCGATGCCGGGTCCGGCTTCGGGCGGCGCCGCACTGCCGCGGCGCAGGCCGCCCGAAACCACGGACAGGGGCACATGGGCGGCAGCGGCCTTGGCTTTTTCAACGGCCAGCCGGGCAGCGACGAAGGCCGCCCCGGACCCTTCCCGCGGGCTCGCCGGCAACGGCAGGTCCACGGCGCCCACGCCGATACCCACGTACCACTGGCCGCCGCGCAGGCTGTGAAGGGCGATTTCGACGACTTCCGCGGGCTTTTCCACGACACCCTGGACTTCGTCGCCCACGGAGCGTTCGAACCGGCCGGCGGTGGACATCCGGTGCAGCCGGGCCAGGAGCCCGGGTACGCGGTCCGTGTCGCCCGTGCTGCCCTTCTGGTCGATGGTCAGTACATACATAAGTCAAACATAATTGGCTGATGATGCCAGATCAATCATTTTCGGCTGATTTACTAAAATAAGCCAGAAAGGGCTGATTAACCGAAGAGATTGACCGGTTTGACAATGTCCGCGTAGATCAGCAGCGCACTCATGCCCATCAGCAGCGCCGCCACCACGTACGTCACCGGCAGGAGCTTGGCGATGTCGAACGCTCCGGGGTCGGGGCGGCCGAACAACTTGGCCAGCCGCCGTCGGGCTCCCTCATACAGCGCGCCGGCCACGTGGCCGCCGTCCAGCGGCAGCAGCGGAACCAGGTTGAACACCGCAAGCGCGAAGTTCAGTCCGGCCAGCAGTCCCACCAGGGCGGCGAGCCTGGACTGCAGCGGAACTTCTTCCATGGCGGCAACTTCACCCGCCACACGGCCCACACCCACCACGCTGATGGGTCCGTTCGGATCCCGGGGTTCCTCGCTGAAGGCCGCCTTCGCCACGCCCACCACCCGCGCGGGGAGATTCAGGACGACGCCGGCAACCTGCTGGATGTTTTCCCCGGCCATGGGCAGGACGGACGACGCCGGCTGGGGCACCAGGGCGGTCTGGGCACCGATGCCCAGGAAGCCGACTTCCTGGTACTGGAGGGTTCCGGTGGAGTCGGTGGCCTGGCGGCCGTCGGCGCCGATGACCGGCCGCGCGGAGAGCACGGGGGTCACGGTGGTGGTGACGGGCGTGCCGTCACGTTCCACGGTGATGCTGACTTCCCGGCCTGCGGACGCACGGATCCAGCCGGTGAGTTCATCCCAGCTGGTCACGGCCTTGCCGTCGAAGGAGGTAATGGTGTCGTTGGGCTTGAGTTGTGCCGCGGCCGCGGGCGTGAGCTTGCAGTCGGCGGAATCCGGATCCACTGTCTCCCCTGCCTTGACCTGGCATTTGGAAACATCCGCAATGGTGGTGGTGGGGGTACTGATCCCGAACCCCATCAGCAGAACCGCCGTCAGGGCGACGCCGATCAGCAGGTTCATGACGGGACCGCCCAGCATCACGATGATCTTCTTCCACACCGGCAGCCGGTAGAAGACCCGCTTCTCATCGCCGGGTCCCACTTCCTCGTGCGCCATGGAACGCGCCTCGGTGGCGAGTGTCTGGAACATGCCGGTGCTGGAGGGACGCACGGTGCCGTCGTCCTTGTTCGGGGGGTACATGCCGATCATGGACACGTAGCCGCCCAGCGGGATGGCCTTGACGCCGTACTCGGTCTCCCCCTTGCGCTTGGACCAGAGCGTGGGACCGAAGCCGATCATGTATTTGGTGACCCGCACCTTGAACAGCTTGGCCGGAACGAGGTGGCCCACTTCATGCAGCGCGATGGAGACGGCGATGCCGATCGCCACAAAGACGACACCGAGGATAAAAAGAATGACGGGACTCATGCTGAGATCTGCTGCTTCCTAGAGACTGCTCACTGCTAAACGTTCGTGGGTGCGCGCTCGTGCCCACGTTTCAGCTTCCAGCACGGACTCAACTGTCAGCCCGGAAGAGCCTGGGTGTTCGCTGAGCACCGCTTCGATGGTATCCACAATGTCCGTAAACCGGATCCGGCCGGAATGGAAGGCCATCACGGCCTCTTCATTGGCCGCGTTGAAAACGGCCGGGTAGGTGCTCCCCTGTTTGGCGGCGTCCTTGGCAAGGCCGACGGCCGGGAACGCCTCGGCGTCGAGCGGCTCGAAGGTCCAGCTGGTTGCCTGGGTCCAGTCGCACGGCGCGGCGGCCTTCGGGACGCGGTCCGGCCATCCCAGCCCGAGGGCGATCGGCAGGCGCATGTCCGGCGGCGAGGCCTGGGCGATGATGGAGCCGTCCACGAACTGGACCATGGAGTGCACCACTGACTGCGGGTGGACCACCACGTCGATCCGGTCCAGGGGGATATCGAACAGCAGGTGCGCCTCGATCACTTCCAGGCCCTTGTTCACCAGGCTGGCGGAGTTGGTGGTGACCATCAGGCCCATGTCCCACGTGGGGTGCGCGAGGGCATCCTGCGGGGAGACGCCGTGGAGCTCCTCTCGGGTCCTGCCGCGGAAGGGGCCGCCGGACGCCGTCAGGATCAGCCGGTCCACTTCGTCAGCTGTCCCGGACCGCAGGCACTGCGCAAGGGCCGAATGCTCGGAGTCGACGGGCACGATCTGGCCTTCCCGGGCGGCAGCCTTCACAAGGGCGCCGCCGACGATCAGCGATTCCTTGTTGGCGAGCGCCAGCGTGGCACCGGACTTCAGGGCAGCCAGTGTGGGGGCCAGGCCGATCGAACCTGTGATGCCGTTGAGCACGACGTCCGCATCTATGGCCGCAATCCGGGTGGAGGCGTCCGGACCGGCGATGATCTCCGGGCGGTAGCCGGTGATCCCGGCCGCGCGGGCGGCGTCGTCGATCATTTCCTGCAGGGCGGCCGCATCCCCGCTGGCGGTGCCCACGGCCTTGGCCTTCGTATGGACGGCCTGGCGGGCAAGAAGCTCCAGGTTGCCGCCGCCTGCACTTAGCGCCACAACCTCGAAAAGATGCGGGGCGCCGTCGACGACGTCAATCGCCTGGGTGCCGATGGAACCGGTGGATCCGAGGAGAACGATTCTGCGTGGCTGCATCCGTTAAGTATCCCGCACGTGTCCTGTGCTTGAGGCTCGTCGAAGGAACGGAGCAGACGGCGGCACGATGCGGGAGGGTGTATTGTACCCTGGGCGGAAAGTGTCAAAAGACTGGGCGACCCGGCACGAGCCGGCTGCGGCCGTTTGACACAAAATGTCGGAATTGGCCGCCCCAATCCGACAAAATAGGGCAAACGGCCGGCTGTTTCGCGTCATAGGCCCCCTGCCGTTGACGCCGTGCGCGGCAGGCGTAACGTGAACAACGTGGAGTGGGCCGCATGGTTCGACGCGCCGGAGTACGAGTTCGCCCGGCAGGTGCTGCAGCGCGGCATTGCCACGATCTTCTTCGTGGCGTTCCTTTCCTGCCGCAACCAGTTCCCGGCGCTGCTCGGCGAGCGCGGCCTCCTTCCGGTCCCCGACTACCTGGACAGCTTCAGGCGCCGCCGCCGGCCCAGCCTCTTCCTGTGGCGCTACACCGACCGCCTGCTGCACGTGGTCTGCTGGTGCGGCATGGCCATCTCGGCCACGCTCATCCTGGGACTTCCGCAGTTGGGACCGCCCTGGCTGCCGATGATCGCTTTCCTGGCCCTGTGGCTGCTGTACATGTCGATCGTCAATGTGGGCCAGACGTTCTACGGGTTCGGCTGGGAGATGCTGCTGCTGGAGGCCGGCTTCACGGCGGCCTTCCTCGGCTCGGACCAGACCCCGCCGCCCCGGACCATCCTGATCCTGCTGGCGTGGCTGCTGTTCAGGCTGGAGTTCGGCGCAGGGATGATCAAGATCCGCGGGGGCAGCGAGTGGCGCGACCTGACCGCACTGTATTACCACCACGAAACCCAGCCCATGCCGGGTCCCTTGAGCCGGCAGGCACACCTCCTGCCCAAACCCCTGCACCGGATGGAGGTCCTGGGGAACCATTTCGCGCAGCTGTTGGTGCCGTTCTTCCTGTTCGCACCGCAGCCGCTGGCCGGTGTCGCCGCGGGCATCATCATCTTCACCCAGCTGTGGCTCGTGGCGAGCGGAAACTTTGCCTGGCTGAACTGGATGGCAATCCTGCTGGCCTTCGCCGCGGTCAGCGATCCGGTGGCCCACGCCGTCCTCCCCGTTATCCCGCTGGACTGGCACTCGTACGGCTCCGGCGCCGGCAGTGCGCAGACCCCGGTGTGGTGGCTCGTCGTCGTGCTTGCGGTGACGGTGCTCCTTCTGGTGCTCAGCTACTGGCCCGCGCGGAACCTCCTGCAGCACAGGCAGCTCATGAACGCCAGTTTCAACCGCTGGCAGCTGGTCAACACCTACGGTGCGTTCGGCACGGTGACCAAACTGCGGATCGAGATTGTGGTCGAAGGCACCCTCGACGACGAGCCCGACGACGACTCCGACTGGCGCGAGTACGGTTTCCGCGGCAAGCCCGGTGACGTCCGCCGGCTGCCGCGCCAGTGGGCCCCCTACCACCTCCGGCTGGACTGGCTGATGTGGTTCCTGCCCCTGCGCACCGTCCACGAAGAATGGTTCTACGCCTTCCTGGCCAAGCTGCTGGAAGCTGACCGGGGGGTGCTGCGGCTCCTGCGCAAAGACCCGTTCGACGGCGCCCGCCCCCGCTGGGTGCGTGTCCACAGCTACCTGTACCGCTTCGCCAGCAGGGCGGAATACCGGCAGACGGGACAGCGATGGATCAGGACCAGGCTGTATGAGGCCATTCCGCCGTTGTCCCTGCCGCCGGGGCGCTAACGCCGGGGCTTTGACGCCGGGGTGGTGTCACACAGCCTTCAGCGCATAACGGCGCTCTGGACGGCCCGCACCGTACTTGAGCCGTACCTCCACCCGGGACTCGTCGTGCAGGTATTCGAGGTACCGGCGGGCACTGACCCTGGACGTGCCCAGCAGGTCCGCCACCTCGGCCGCCGACAGGTCCGCCTCGGTGGAGTTGAGCACGTCCACCACGCGCTTGAGGGTTTCCGGGCTGCAACCCTTGGGAAGGTGCGGTTCGGCGCGTTCGGCGCTTTCCAGCCCGAAGACACGGTTGACGTCCGATTGCTCAGCAACGTCCTTGGCGAGGTCCAGGCCCTGATAGGCACTGCGATAGTGCTCCAGGCGTTCCTGCAGGTCCGCCTGCGAAAACGGCTTGATCAGATAGTGGACAATCCCGCCGCGCAGCGCACGGCGGACCGTCTCCACCTCGCGGGCTGCACTGATCACCAGCACGTCCAGTTCAGGCGCCGCTTCCCGCAGCTTGGTCATGAGGTCCAGCCCGTTGATATCGGGCAGGTGGATGTCCAGCAGGACCAGGTCAGGCTGCAGGCGGGCGGTTTCCACCATCGCCTGGGCTCCGGTATGCGCAACGCCGACGACGGCGAATCCCGGCGTGCGCTGGATAAAGCCGGCATGGACTTTGGCCACCATGAAGTCGTCGTCGACGATCAGGACGTTGATCATGGCCTGGCCACCTTTCCGTTGGCGGGCGTTCGTTTCAGCGGCGCCCTTTTCAGTCGGGCGGTAAAGACCGCACCGCCGTCGTTGGCAACGGCGAGCTCGCCGCCGCTGCGCCGGCACACGACGCGCGAGAGCGCCAGGCCAAAGCCCCTGCCGCCCGCGGGGCCCGGCTTCTTTGTGGTGAAGCCCTGCCGGAAGATTTCCTCTGTGGCTGAAGCGTCGATGCCCGGGCCGGTGTCCCGAACGGTGACCACCACTTGGTCCGGGCTGTCCTCGACGAGGACCCGGACAGACGCCTCCGCGGCTCCGGTGACGGCGTCGAGGGCGTTGTCCACGAGGTTGCCCACCACGGTGGTCAGGTCCCGGGAGAGCTCGTCGTCAACCCGCTCCAGCGCGGACTTCGGGTCAAGCTGGAGGGTGACTCCCCGTTCTGTGGCGAGGCTGGACTTGGCGATCAGCAGGGCGGCCAGCGCCGGGTCCTGGATGCGGCTGGTCACCTCATCGTTGAGCCGGGTCCTGTCCAGGGTGGCGCCATTAACAAACTGCACCACGGAATCGTACTCGCCGATCTGGATCAGGCCGGAAATCACGTGCAACTGGTTGGCGAACTCATGGGCCTGCGCGCGCAGGGTATCGGTGGCGGTCCGGGTGGCGCCGAGTTCCCGTTCCAGGGACGAGAGCTCGGTCCGGTCGCGCAGGGTGGTGACGGAACCGATGTCGCGGCCCCGTGAACGGATGGGCACACGGTTCAGCACCACCAGCCGTTCTCCCACCAGCACCAGCTGGTCCGGCCCGGGCTGCTCCCGGGTCAGGACGTCCTTCAGCGCCGGATCCACCGGCAGGACCGCAAGGACCTTGCCCACGCAGTCTGCCGGCAAGCCAAGCAGTTCGCGGGCGCTGTCATTGGCCACGGTAACGCGTTCGTGCGGGTCGAGAGCCACCACGCCTTCCTTCAGGCCGTGCAGCATGGCTTCCCGGTTCTCCACCAGCCCGGTGATTTCACTGGGTTCCATGCCCAGGGTCTGCCGTTTGACGCGGCGGGCCAGCAGCAGCGAGCCTGCCACGCCCAGCACGCTGGCCACGCCCAGGTACGTGAGCAGGTTGGGGACGGCGTCGCCCAGCCGCTCCCAGGTGGAGGGGTAGCTCCGGCTGATGGAGGCTATGCCGATCATTTTCCCGGTCTCGTCCAGGACCGGGACGTGGGCGGAGAGCGCCTCCGCACCGGTTCCGCCAATGACTCCGGTCCAGGCCCTTCCTTCCAGCACCCGGCTTCCGCCCAGCTCCAACGGCTTGCCCAGCAGGCCGGGATCGGACGATGCCACTACTGTGCGGTCCAGTTTGGCGAGCGCCACGTGCGACGATCCGGACACCGTCCGCACCGACTCCGCAACCGCAGGAAGGGCTGAACCGGCCCGTGGTTCGGCGGAGGGCAGCAGTGCCCGCACTGTGGGGTTGTTGCCCAGCGCTTCCGCGGCCGACAGGGCGCGGCGTCCTTCGATCCGCTCAAAGGCCGCAGCGGACTGCGCCAGGGAGATCGCCACCACCGCCACCAGGACCGCGAAGACAATCAGCAACTGCAGAACCAGGTACTGCCCCGCGAGGGACATTCCTCTACGTCGAGTCACTGTGGATCTTTCCTCTGGTGGTTGGGGTACCGGAACTATATCCCAACGCACCCCGGTAGGCGGACGAGCGGCCGCTCCTTCGCGGGTCCTTGAGGGAGCACCGGTGGGACACCGGAAACGTGAACGAAATGAACTTAACTTTCTCTGCGTACACAAGAGTGATGGCCGTCACTTCCGGGCCTAGCATCAGAGCACCAGTCAGTTTTGCTGACCAGCTTTACCGAGAACTTTACTGAGAAGAGGAACACCATGCGCCAGATCCGCGCATTGCGTATTGCCGCCGTCGCCGCCGGCATCGCCCTGATGGCCACCGGCTGCGGTGCCACCGGAAAGAGCTCCACCGAGGGCGCCACCTCCGGCGCTCCTGCCGGCCCGCTGACCGGCCTCCAGATCATGGTCCCCAACACTGCGGGTGGCGGCTACGACACCACCGCCCGCGTGGCGGCCAAGGTCCTCGAAGACGAGAAAATCGCCACAAACCCCGAAGTCTTCAACCTCGCCGGCGCGGGTGGCACCGTTGGCCTCGCCCGCATCGTTAACGAAAAGGGCAACGGCGACCTCACCATGCTGATGGGCCTGGGCGTGGTGGGCGCGAGCTACACCAACAAGTCCGAGTCCAAGCTGACGGCCACCACTCCCCTGGCCAAGCTCATTGAAGAGCCCGGCGCCATCATGGTCAGCAAGGATTCGCCCTACAAGACCATCGACGACCTGGTTGCCGCCTGGAAGGCTGACCCCGGTTCCATCAGCGTTGGCGGCGGCTCCTCGCCGGGCGGCCCTGACCACCTGCTGCCCATGCAGCTTGCCGGCGCCCTGGGCATCGACGCCACCAAGGTGAACTTTGTGTCCTACGACGGCGGTGGAGACCTCCTCCCGGCCATCCTGGGCAACAAGGTGGGCTTCGCGGCCTCCGGTGCTGGTGAGTACCTCAAACAGATCGAATCAGGCGCGGTCCGCGTCCTGGCCACCAGCGGCGAGAAGCGGCTCGAAGGCGTGGATGCCCCCACGCTGAAGGAATCCAACATCGACCTGGTGTTCACCAACTGGCGCGGGATCGTGGCCCCTCCGGGCATCACCGATGCTGACAAGGCCAAGCTGATCGGCGCGCTCGAAAAGATGCACGGCACGGCAGCCTGGAAAGAAGCCCTGAAGACCAACAGCTGGAGCGACGCCTTCATCACCGGCGCTGAGTTCGAAAGCTTCCTGGCCGAGCAGGACAAGCGGGTGGCGGACGTCCTCACGAAGCTTGGCCTGGCGTGAGCTCCTCACCAACACTGGCCTCACGGCTCAAAGGCCGCTCCGAGCTGGGGGTTGCCCTCCTGCTCGGGGCGGCCGGGGCATTGGTCATCGCGGACGCTGCCCGCATTGTCACCCCCTATTCCCAGTCTGATCCCGTAGGACCGAAAACCCTGCCGTTCATTGTGGGCGGCCTGCTGCTGGTCTGCTCTGTCCTGCTGGCCGTCAACGTGCTCCGCGGCGGCCAGGGCGAAGCCGAAGGCGGCGAGGACGTGGACCTCACCCACCCCGCCGACTGGAAGACCATCCTGCCGCTGGTGGGAGCCTTCGTTGCCAACATCCTGCTGATCGATTGGGCAGGCTGGGTTATCTCGGGAACCATCCTGTTCTGGGGCAGCGTCTGGGCCCTGGGTGGCCGGAGGTACATCCGTGACGGCCTCATCTCCGTGGCCTTGTCCCTCCTGACCTTTTATGGCTTCTACCTTGGCCTCGGCATTGCGCTGCCCGCCGGTCTCCTGGAAGGGATTCTCTGATGGATGTCTTTTCCTCCCTGATGGACGGTTTTGCCACCGCCCTGACCCCCATGAATTTCCTCTACGCCGTCATCGGCGTCGTCCTGGGTACCGCCGTCGGGGTTCTCCCGGGCCTCGGCCCGGCCATGACCGTGGCACTGCTGCTTCCGGTCACGTACGCCCTGGAACCCACCAGCGCCTTCATCATGTTCGCCGGCATCTACTACGGCGGCATGTACGGCGGCTCGACCACCTCCATCCTGCTTAATACGCCAGGCGAATCGTCGTCGGTGGTCACCGCCATCGAAGGCAACAAGATGGCGAAGGCCGGCAGGGCCGCACAGGCACTTGCGACGGCGGCCATCGGCTCGTTCGTGGCCGGCACCATCGGCACCACCCTCCTGGCAGTCTGCGCTCCGATTGTGGTGGACTTCGCCGTCAGCCTGGGTGCTCCGAGCTACTTCGCCATCATGGTCCTGGCCCTGCTGGCGGTCACCGCGGTCCTGGGCTCCTCGCGGCTCCGGGGGTTCGCATCCCTGGGCCTTGGCCTCGCCATCGGCCTGGTGGGCCTGGACGTGGTCACCGGCCAGGCCCGGCTCACCTTCGGCGTGCCGCTCCTGGCGGACGGGCTGGACATCGTGGTTGTGGCTGTCGCCATATTCGCCGTCGGCGAGGCACTCTGGGTGGCCGCTCACCTCCGCCGCAACCCCCTGCAGGTCATTCCCGTGGGGCGCCCGTGGATGGGAAAGCAGGACTGGAAGCGGTCCTGGAAGCCATGGCTTCGCGGCACCGCCTTCGGCTTCCCCTTCGGTGCGCTGCCCGCCGGCGGCGCCGAGATTCCCACGTTCCTCTCCTACGTCACGGAAAAGCGCCTCAGTAAACACCCCGAAGAGTTCGGCAAAGGCGCAATCGAGGGTGTAGCCGGTCCGGAAGCAGCCAACAACGCTGCAGCTGCAGGCACGCTGACACCCATGCTGGCACTGGGTTTGCCCACCAATGCCACGGCCGCAGTGATGCTGGCGGCGTTCACGCAGTACGGCATCCAGCCCGGGCCGCAGCTGTTCGAAAGCGAAGGCCCGCTGGTGTGGGCACTCATCGCCAGCCTCTTCATCGGCAACCTGCTGCTGCTGATCATCAACCTGCCGCTGGCACCGATGTGGGCGAAGCTCCTGCAGATCCCCCGGCCTTACCTGTACGCCGGCATCCTGTTCTTCGCCACGCTGGGCGCCTACTCGGTGAACCTGCAGGCGTTCGATCTGGTCCTCCTGCTGGCGCTCGGCGCGCTGGGCTTCATGATGCGGCGCTTCGGACTTCCCGTCCTGCCGCTCATCCTCGGTGTCATCCTCGGACCGCGCCTGGAAAAGCAGCTCCGCCAGACGCTGCAGCTCAGCGCCGGCGACCCTGCCGGCCTCTGGAGCGAGCCGATCGCCGTCACCGTCTACATCATCGTGGCGCTCATTCTCCTGTGGCCGCTGCTGTTCAAGCTGATCCGCCGGAACCGGCCCGCCGCTGCAGTCCAGCCGGCAGCCGCAGTCAGGCCCGCAGCTGCAGACCACACGGGGCAGCGCCAGGATTCATCCGCACCCGGGATCCACGACACCACCGGCGACGGCGACGCCGCGCACCGCAGCACGGTCCCCCATGACACTGTCCCCCGTGACACCATCCAGCACGATAAGGAGAAACCATGACCATCGTTGTGGGCTACGTACCAACCCCGGAGGGCGAAGCGGCCTTTGACCAGGCCATCAAGGAGGCACGGAAGGCGCAGTCCAAGCTGGTGGTCATCAATTCCTCCCGGGGCGATGCCTTGGTGGACAAGCGGTATGCCGGGGAAGCCGAAATCGAGGGCATCGACCAGCGTCTCGGCAAGGAAGGGATCGAGCACATCATCCTCCAGCCGGTGCGCGGCCACGACGCCGCCAATGAGGTCCTGGAAGCGGCGGAGGCACACCGGGCCGATTTGATTGTGATTGGGCTGCGGAGGCGCACGCCCGTCGGCAAGCTGATCATGGGCAGCACGTCCCAGCGGATACTCCTTGAAGCGGACTGCCCTGTTCTCGCCGTGAAGGCCGGCTAAGCAGTACAGCTGAACATGCCAGAGGCCGGGAGTCATTCGACTCCCGGCCTCTGCCGTGGTTCAGTCCTTTTCATTGTGGAGAAAGCGGGCAAGTACCGCTAGCGGGCGGCCCGCCGCAGGGTTGACTCCGCGTGCTTCAGGATGGGGCCGTCGATCATCTTTCCGTTGAACTGGAACACGCCGCTACCGGCAGCAGCGGCGGCCTCCAGGAGCTCCTTGGCCGCGGCAACGTCCGATTCGGCGGGCGCGTAGGCTCCCCGGACCACAGCCACCTGGCTGGGGTGGATGCAGGCCTTGGAACCGAACCCCGAGGCGACAGCGTCGCGTGACTCGGCCGCCAGCCCTTCAAGGTCCGGAATGTTGACGTAGACGGCGTCGATGGCTTCCTTGCCGAAAGCCGCCGCCGCCAGCAGCACGGTGGACCGGGCGTGCAGCGCCACTGCCCGGTAGCCGCCGTCGTCGTTCCTGCTGGAGGTCCCGCCGAGTGAAGCGAGCAGGTCCTCGGCACCCCACATCAGGCCCACCACGTTGGGTTCGGCGGCGATGGCGGCGGCGTTGATGATTCCGGCGGCCGTTTCGCACAGGGCGATGACGCTGAAGCCCTCCAGCGCCCGGAGCTGGCCGGCGTTTTCGGCCTTGGCCAGCATCACGTGGCGGTACGGGGTGTGCTTGAGGCAGTGCAGGTCCTTCTCGAACTCGTCCGTTCCGGCCGGATTGATCCTGATGATCGTCCGGCTGGGGTCCAGCTCCGGAACGTCGCCGGTGGCGCCGAGCTGGGCGAGGATGGCGCCCCGGGCCCGCTGCTTGTCGGCAGGGGCGACGGCGTCCTCCAGGTCCACGATGACGGCGTCGGAACGTTCCGCGGCTTTCTGGTAGCGCTCGGGCCGGTCGGCAGGACAGAAGAGCAGGGCGGGCCCCATCAGGAAAGTCATGTTTAGATTGTCCCCTTTTCGGCCGCTTCGTGCGCCTCCCGCGTCCACATCAGGCAGCTGCGCGAGGCAAGTGCCACCACGGTGCCGTCCTGGTTCCTGCCCGTGTGCTGCATGGTCACGATGCCCTGCCCCGGGCGTGACGCCGACGGCCGCTTGCCGGTGATGACAGTCTCCGTGTACAGGGTGTCGCCGTGGTACAGCGGATGCGGGAACGACACATCTGTCAGTCCCAGCTGCGCGATGATGGTTCCCTGGGTCAGCTGCGGGACCGACTGCCCCACCACGGTGGCCAGGGTGAACATGGAGTTCACCAGCCGCTGGCCGAACGGCTGCCCGGCGCTCCACGCAGCGTCCAGGTGCAGCGCCTGCGTGTTCATTGTCATGGTGGTGAACAGGACGTTGTCCGTCTCGGTGACCGTCCGCCCCGGACGGTGGGCGTAGATGACGCCTTCCTCCAGCTCGTCGAAGTAAAGGCCGC
Organism: Arthrobacter sp. B10-11; assembly: GCF_033142195.1. Taxonomy (NCBI): domain Bacteria; kingdom Bacillati; phylum Actinomycetota; class Actinomycetes; order Micrococcales; family Micrococcaceae; genus Arthrobacter; species Arthrobacter sp. B10-11. Next base: position 379,642 of record NZ_JAWMTH010000005.1, on the reverse strand, counting down.
GCTGTTCAACCACCCTGGGCCGGCCGGTGGTTGGGCCCGTCGAAACCTCGTCAGCACTGGTCATACGGTCAGTTCCTGGTCTTCTTCGAAGAGTTCCGCTCCGGTGGCCGCAGCCACTTCCTCGGCGGTCACGTTGGGGGCCAGTTCGCGCAGCACGAGCCGGGAGGATCCGTTTTCGGTGACGACGTCAATCACGGCGAGGTCGGTGATGATCCGGTCCACGCACCCCTTGCCGGTCAGCGGAAGTGTGCACTGCTGCACGATCTTGGGCTTGCCGTTGCGGTCCACGTGCTCCATCATCACGATCACCTTCTTGGCCCCGAACACCAGGTCCATGGCACCGCCCATGCCCTTGACCATCTTTCCCGGAATCATCCAGTTGGCCAGGTCACCGTTCTGGGCCACTTCCATGGCGCCGAGCACGGCAACGTCCACGTGCCCGCCGCGGATCATGCCGAAGGAGGATGCGGAGTCGAAGAACGCGGCGCCTTTGTTGACGGTGACGGTTTCCTTGCCGGCGTTGATCAGGTCCGGATCCACCTGGTCCTCAGCGGGGTACGGCCCCACGCCCAGGATGCCGTTCTCCGAGTGCAGGACCACTTCGACGCCGGCGGGGATGTAGTTGGGGATCAGTGTGGGCATCCCGATGCCGAGGTTGACGTACTGCCCGTTGTGGAGTTCGCGGGCCACCCGGGCGGCGAGTTCGTTGCGGGTCCAGCCTTTCGTTTCAGGCATGGTCCCCTCCGGATGCCCGACGGCGGGCGGCCGGTATTCGTGGCGGACGGCTTCGGGGCGGGGCGGTGCGTCCGGCGTGCTGTTCGATTCCACGGTCATGCTCCTGCCTGGTCGGTTGCCTGCTGGCCGGTTGCGCGGGTGCCGGCCGCGGACACCGCGACCGTCCGCTTTTCGATGCGCTTCTCGCCCTGGGCTGCCAGGACAACCCGCTGGACGAAAATGCCGGGAACGTGGACGTGCTCCGGATCGAGCTCGCCGGGCTCCACCAGTTCCTCGACCTCGGCGATGGTGATCCGCCCGGCCATGGCGCAGAGCGGATTGAAGTTCATCGCCGTGGCATGGAAGACGAGATTCCCGTGCCGGTCGCCCTTCCAGGCGTGGACGAGGCCGAAATCCGGGGTGAGCGATTCCTCCAGCACATAGTCGGCACCGTTGAAGGTGCGGACTTCCTTGGCTGCGGAGGCGATGGCGACGGTCCCGTCGGCGTCGTACTTCTGCGGCAGGCCGCCGTCGGACACCTGGGTTCCCACGCCCGCCGGCGTGTAGAACGCCGGGATGCCGGCGCCGCCGGCACGCAGTTTCTCCGCGAGCGTGCCCTGCGGGGTGAGCACCACCTCGAGTTCGCCGGAGAGGTACTGCCGGGCGAACTCCTTGTTCTCACCGACATAGGAGCTGATGGTGCGGCGGATCCTGCCGTCCTTCAGCAGGATCCCCAGCCCCCAGTCGTCCACGCCGCAGTTGTTGCTGACAGTTTCCAGGCCGGTGGTCCCGTGCCGGTGGAGGGCGTCGATGAGGGCAACCGGGATGCCGCACAGTCCAAAACCGCCGACCGCGAGCGAGGCGCCGTCGGGGATGTCCGCGACGGCCTCCTCAGCGCTGGCAACAACCTTGTTAATCATCAGTGATCCTTTCAGGCCGGCTAGAGTCCCAGTTCGCGGGCGATCAGCATCAGCTGGACCTCCGTGGTGCCCTCCCCCACTTCAAGGATCTTGGAGTCGCGGTAATGGCGTGCCACGGTGAATTCGTTGATGAAGCCATAGCCGCCGAACACCTGGGTGGCGTCCCGCGCGTTGTCCATGGCTGCCTCGCCTGCGACCATCTTAGCGATGGCCGCCTGGGTCTTGAACGGCTTCCCGGCGAGCATCCTGGCGGCCGCGTCGTAGTACGCCAGCCGCGCCGTGTGGGCCCGGGCTTCCATCCGGGCGATCTTGAACGCGACGGCCTGGTACTTGCCGATGTTCTGCCCGAACGCGCTGCGTTCCTTGGCGTATTTCACGGACAGGTCCACGCAGCCCTGGGCCGCTCCGGTGGCGAGTGCGGCGATGGCGATGCGGCCCTCGTCCAGGATGGACAGGAAGTTCGCGTAGCCGCGGCCCTGCTCGCCGAGCAGGTTGGCCTCCGGGACGCGGACGTCCTTGAGCGTGAGCGGGTGGGTGTCCGAGGCGTTCCACCCCACCTTGTTGTAGGCCTTCTCGGCCTTGAACCCGGGGGTGCCGGTGGGCACGAGGATGGTGGAGATTTCCTTCTTGATGCTGCCGTCTTCGCGCTCGTGCTTGGCGGTCACGGCCGTCACGGTGACCAGGCTGGTGATGTCCGTGCCGGAGTTGGTGATGAACTCCTTGTTGCCGTTGATGATCCACTCACCCCCTTCGAGCCGGGCGGTGGTCTTGGTTCCGCCCGCGTCGGAGCCGGCCTCGGGTTCGGTCAGGCCGAACCCGGCGAGCGCCTTGCCGGACGCGAGGGAGGGCAGCCATTCCTCTTTCTGGGCGTCGGTGCCGAACCGGTACACGGGCATGGCGCCGAGGGAGACGCCGGCTTCCAGCGTGATGGCCACGGACTGGTCCACCCGGCCCAGCTGCTCCAGGGCGAGGGCCAGGGCGAAGTAGTCCCCGCCCATGCCGCCGAACTCTTCGGGGAACGGCAGGCCGAACAGGCCCATGTCCGCCATCTGGGAGACCACCTCGTAGGGGAAGCTGTGTTCCTCGTCGTGTTTTGCGGAAACCGGTGCCACCACTTCGTCGGCGAATTCGCGGACGGTGTTGCTGAGGTCCTGGTATTCCTCGCTGAGCTCAAAATCAGCCATTGGGATTTCCTTTGTCTAAGTCTGTAACGGGTCTGTTGGTGTACTGAAGGTGGGGATGCGGGACGGCTACTCTGCCGCGCCCATGGCAATAACGGATTCCCCTACCGCGTCCTCGGCTGCGTCCGCCGCCGATGGCGGCGCCGCGGGGTGGACGGTGGCAAGCACCTGGTCCGCCTTGACCAGGTCGCCGGACGCGGCGCTGATGTGGACTGTGCCCTCAAGCGGTGCAACGAGCTGGTGCTCCATCTTCATCGCCTCCACTGAGAGCAGGACCTGGCCGGCCTCCACGTGGTCGCCGTCGCTGACGGAGACGGAGACCACCGTGCCGGGCATGGGCGAGCGCACCGCCGGGTCCGCGGCGCCTTCCTCGCGCTGCACCGCAGCCAGGACGCGGGCGAGCCGGGATTCGCGGGTGAGCACCTCAAGCCGGCAGGACCAGCCCTCGTTGCCGAGGAAGATGGTCTGGGGATTGCCCTGCGGAGGGCGGGAGTCCCGGAAACTGCCCAGCGCGTACCGGACTTCTTCACCGTCGATTTCCAGGTAGACGTTGTCACTGGACAGACCGATCACAATCACCTTGTGCGCGGGACCATCGTTGACGCGGACAAGGGCGTGGCCCAGATCGAGGTTGCTCAGCCAGGTGACGGCCACGGTGGCCAGTCCCCTGCCGGGCGTTCCGAAGCTCATCCGCCACGGCGCGGATGCACCGATGCGCCAGCCGGTGGTGGTATCCCAGGGGGACCGCACCGTGACCGGGGCCTCCGCCAGGACCCACAACTGCATGGCGGCGGCGATGAGCTCGGCGTCCCCGATCAGCCGGAAGGTGAAGTCCGGCATTTTGCGTTCGATCAGCCCGGTATCGAGCCGGCCGGCCCGGACGTCGGGTTCGTTGATGAGCAGGCGCAGGTATTCGACATTGGTGTCGATGCCCAGCGCTGTGTAGCGCGAAAGTGCCGTGTCGAGTTTGTCCAGCGCGGCTGTGCGGTCCCTGCCCCAGGCGATCACTTTGGACACCATGGGATCGTAATCGCTGGAAATTTCGAGTCCCTTGAGCAGGGCGGAGTCAATGCGGATGTCCGGATCGGCGGCCGCCGGAGTCAACGAGTCCAGCTCGTCCATGGCGGTGAAAATTTCCCCGCGCTCGTCCAGGAGAATGACCTCACCGGTGGACGGCAGGAAGTTCCGTTCCGGGATTTCCGCGTAGACGCGCGCTTCCACCGAGTGCCCGTCAAGCACGACGTCGTCCTGGCGGACGGTGAGTTCCTCGCCGGCGGCGATGCGCACCTGCCATTCGACCAGGTCGATTCCGGTGACCATCTCGGTGACGGGGTGTTCCACCTGCAGGCGGGTGTTCATCTCCATGAAGTAGAACTCGTCCGGGGCGTTGTCGGACACCAGGAACTCCACGGTGCCTGCGCCGCTGTAGTGGACGCTGCGGGCCGCGTTGCAGGCCGCCTCGCCGATCCGCGCACGGACGGCGGCGCCGTCGGGCAGTGATTCCAGCAGCGGCGAGGGCGCTTCCTCAATCACTTTCTGGTGGCGCCGCTGCAGGGAGCATTCGCGCTCCCCCAGATGGATCACGTTGCCGTGGTTGTCCGCCAGGACCTGCACTTCGATATGCCGCGGGGTCGTGACCAGCCGCTCCAGGAACAGGGTGTCGTCGCCGAAGGCGCTGGCCGCGACCCGGCGGGCGGTGGCGAGGGTGGCTTCCAGGTCCTCGGGGCGTTCGACCACGTGCATGCCCTTCCCGCCGCCGCCGGCGGAGGGCTTGATCAGCAGCGGGAAGCCGACGCCGGCCGCTGCCTCGATGAGCTGCGCGTCGCTCATGCCGGGTTTGGCGATGCCCGGGACCACGGGGACGCCGTAGCCGGTGACGTGGTTCTTGGAGCGGATCTTGTCGCCCATGACGTTCAGGGATTCAACGCCAGGGCCGATGAAGGTAATCCCGGCCTGTTCCAGGGCGCGGGCGAAGTCGACATTCTCGCTGAGGAAGCCGTAGCCCGGGTGCACGGCCTCGGCGCCGGTGTCGCGGCAGGCCTGGATGACGGCCTCGATCTTGAGGTAGCTCTCGGTCGCCGCCGCGGGGCCGATCCGCACGGCGACGTCGGCCTCCCGCACGTGGCGCGCACCGGCGTCGGCTTCGCTGTAGACGGCCACCGAACGGATGCCCAGGGCGCGCAAAGTGCGGATGACACGGCAGGCGATCTCGCCGCGGTTGGCCACCAGCACGGTGCCGAAGAGCGGCTTCTGGGGCGATGAGGGGGTAGTCATTTCTGGCTCACATCCGGAAGAGGCCGAAGGAGGTCTCCGGCAGCGGGGTGCGGGAGACGACGTCGAGCGCCAGTCCCAGGACGGTGCGGGTGTCCGCGGGGTCGATCACGCCGTCATCCCACAGACGGGCGGTGGAGTAATAGGGGCTGCCCTGGTCCTCATACTGCTGCTTGATGGGTGCCTTGAAGGCTTCCTCGTCCGCGGCGGACCATTCCTCGCCGCGGGCCTCATACTGGTCCCGCTTCACGGTGGCCAGCACGCTGGAAGCCTGGTTGCCGCCCATCACGGAGATCCGCGACGCCGGCCACATCCACAGGAAGCGGGGCGAATAGGCCCGCCCGCACATGGAGTAGTTCCCGGCGCCGAAGGAGCCGCCGATCACCACTGTCAGCTTGGGCACGCGCGCGGTGGCCACGGCCGTGACCATCTTGGCGCCGTTCTTGGCGATGCCGCCCTGCTCGTAGTCCTTGCCCACCATGAAGCCGGACAGGTTCTGCAGGAAGATCAGCGGGATGCCGCGCTGGTCACAGAGCTCGATGAAGTGGGCGCCCTTGAGCGAAGACTCGCTGAAGAGCACGCCGTTGTTGGCCACGATGCCCACCGGATGGCCGTGCAGCTTCGCGAAGCCAGTCACCAGGGTGGTGCCGTAGTTCTTCTTGAACTCGTGGAAGCGGCTTGCGTCCACCAGCCGGGCGATCACCTCACGCACGTCGTACTGGGCATTGACGTCCGTGGGGACGGCGCCGTAGAGCTCCTCCGGATCCGCGACCGGTTCGACGGCGGCGTCGATGTCCCAGGCGGGGGCGGCCGGGCGGGGCAGGGTGGACACGATGTCCCGGACGATCTGGAGGGCATGCTCATCGTTCTCGGCCAGGTGGTCGGTGACGCCTGAGATTTTCGAATGGACGTCCCCGCCGCCAAGTTCCTCGGCCGTGACGATCTCACCGATCGCGGCTTTCACCAGCGGCGGCCCGCCCAGGAAGATGGTGCCCTGGTTGCGGACAATCACGGTTTCGTCGCTCATCGCGGGGACATAGGCGCCGCCGGCGGTGCACGAACCCATCACGGAGGCGATCTGCGGGATCCCTGCCGCGGACATCTTCGCCTGGTTGAAGAAGATCCGGCCAAAATGTTCCTTGTCCGGGAAGACCTCGTCCTGCTTCGGCAGGAAGGCCCCTCCGGAATCCACGAGGTAGATGCAGGGCAGCCGGTTCTCCAGCGCGATTTCCTGCGCCCGGAGGTGCTTCTTGACCGTCATCGGATAGTAGGTGCCGCCCTTGACCGTGGCGTCGTTGGAGATGACCAGCACCTGGCGGCCGTGGACCAGGCCGATCCCCGCAATGACGCCGGCACCGGGGGAATCGTCGTTGTACATGCCGTTGGCGGCGAGCGGCGCGATCTCTAGGAACGGGCTGCCGTCGTCGAGCAACTGGTCGATGCGCTCACGGGGCAGCAGCTTGCCCCGTGCCACGTGCCGCTCCCGGGACTTCTCCGGCCCGCCCAGCGCTGCTGTCGCGAGGCGTTCCTTCAGCTCGCGGGCCAGCCCCAGCTGGGCCTCGCGGTTCGCGGCGTAGGCGGCGCTGCCGGTGTCCACCAGGCTGGCGATTGTCTCCATTGACTGCTTCCGTTCCCGGACGCCCGGCGGGGCCGTCCTGAGCAATTCGGTTAGTACCGCATAACTGAGATTTAGGTTAGTCTCTATTAACTGTGATGTCCAACACGCGCCCGCCTTGCTAGGATTTGCAGTTCCAAGGAGGAAATGTGCCGATCACTGAGCGCAGCCCCGGCAGCCCGGCGGACCAGCGGGTCGGGGATGCAACCGAGCGGGTCCAGACCACCCAGCGCAGCCGGGCGAAGGAAAGCCGGCGGCAGGCGCTGCTGTCCTCCGCGGCCACGCTTTTTGCCGTCGACGGCTTCAACCGCGTTTCGCTGGAAGACCTGGGCGCCGCCGCCGGCGTCAGCGGCCCGGCCGTTTACCGGCATTTCGCGGGCAAGCAGGCGGTCCTCGGGGCCCTGTTGCTCAGCGTGAGCCAGGAGCTGCTGGAGGGCGGCCGGCGCGTGGTTGCGGACGCCGCTGATCCCGCCGCCGCCCTGGCCCGGTTGGTTCAGTTCCATGTGGATTTCGCCCTGAGCAATCCCGACGTCATCCGGGTCCAGGACCGCGACTTCAGCAACCTGTCCGACGACGACCAGGCCGAGGTCCGCACGCTGCAGCGCAACTACGTGGAGCTGTGGGTGGAGGTGCTGCAGGCGCTGCACGCGGGCACGGACACCGCAGAGCTCCGGATGCGCGCACACGCCGCGTTCGGCCTCATCAACTCCACGCCGCATTCGGTCCGCAGCCACGGGCGGCGGGTCGCGGCCAAGTCTGCCAGGCCGCTGCTGGAGAGCATGGCCCTCGCCGCCCTCCTGGTAGCCGCCAGCCCCGTGCCCGGGGAGTAGAAGCAACACTGCCGGCCGCCCGTTCCTTGCGGAACCGGCAGCCGGCAGTTCGTGCGGATTGGCTAGACCATGGCCAGGACCATGCCCGGGTCCGCCAGGATCGCCCCGATGTCCGCCAGGAAGCGGGACCCCTGTTCGCCGTCCACCAGCCGGTGGTCAAAGGACAGGCTCAGGGTCATGACCTGGCGCAGTGCCACTTCATCCTTGTATTCCCACGGCATCCTCCGGACAGCACCCATGGCGAGGATGGCTGCTTCGCCCGGGTTGAGGATGGGAGTGCCGGCATCGATGCCGAACACTCCGATGTTGGTGATGGAGATGGTGCCGCCGGAGAGCTCGGCCGGGCTTGTCTTGCCGGACCGGGCGGTCTCGGTCAGGGCCGTGATGGCCGTGGACAGCTCGGTCAGGGACATACGGTCCGCATCCTTGATGTTCGGCACGGTCAGTCCCCGGGGAGTCGCCGCGGCAATTCCGAGGTTCACGTAGTTGAACTGCACGATCTCCTGGCTGGCCTCCTCCCAGCGCGAATTCAGCGACGGCTGGCGGCGGAGGGCGATCAGCAAAGCCTTGGCCACGAGTGTCAGCGGAGTGAGCTTGAGGCCTTCAAAAGCCCGGCTTGCCTTGAGCCGGGCCAGCAGCTCCATGGTGGGGGTGACATCGATGGTCAGGAATTCCGTGGCGTGCGGTGCCGTGAAAGCACTGGACACCATGGCTGCCGCGGTCAGCTTGCGGACACCCTTGATGGGCGTCCGGGTTTCGCGTTCTCCGGGGGCGCCGGTTCCGGTGCCCGCTCCGGCCAGGGCGCGGGCAGCCGCCGGAAGGTCTCCCCCGCCGACAAAGTTCCGGACGTCGTCGCGCGTGATCAGACCTCCGGCGCCGGTGCCGGCCACTTCCGTGAGCTCAACACCGAGGTCCTTGGCCAGCTTCCGGACGGGCGGCGTGGACCGCGGACGTTCGGCAGGGGTTGCGGTGCCGACGCGTCCGGCCGCCGGGGCCTTGGCCGGCTCCGCCGCCGGGGCAGCGTCCGCTCGCGCCGGGGCTGTGGCGGGCTCCGCCACCGGCGAAGCGAACGTGCGGGCACGCCGTGCCGGACGGCCGGAACTTTCGACGACGGCGCCGTACCCCACGAGGTTGGGTTCCCTTTTGGCGGTCTCCGCCTGGGCCGGACCTCCGGCGGCGGGGCCGCCGTCGTCGCCCTCAACCTCGAACGAAACGATCGGCTTGCCAACCTCCACCACGGTTCCCGCCTTTTCGTGGAGGGCGGTGATCACACCTGCGAACGGCGACGGCAGTTCCACGACCGCTTTGGCGGTCTCCACTTCGGCAATGACCTGGTTCAGGGCCACGGTATCGCCCACGGCCACTTTCCAGCTAAGGATTTCTGATTCCGTCAGCCCTTCACCGAGGTCCGGGAGCCTGAATTCCTTGATCATGGCGGCGCTCATCCTTCCAGCCCGCTGAGGGAGTTGGGACGGCCCAGGGCACGGTCCACACCGTCAAGGATTCTGTCCAGACCTGGCAAATGGTGCATTTCGACTTTCGAGTAGGGGTACGGGATGTCGAAGCCCGTGACGCGGACCGGGGCGGCTTCAAGGTGGTAGAAGCAGCGTTCGGTGATACTCGCGGCCACTTCCGCTCCGAGCCCGCCGGACTGACCGGCCTCGTGCGTGATCACCAGCCGTCCCGTCTTGCGAACGGAGGCCTCCAGCGTTGCGAAGTCCACCGGGGCCAGCGAGCGCAGGTCGATCACCTCAATGGAGATGCCCTCGTCCGCCGCGGCCAGGGCGGCGTCCTTGGCGGTTTTGACCAGCGGACCATACGCAACGAGCGTGACGTCCGTGCCTTCGGTCACCACCCGCGCCTTTTCCATGGACAGCGCGGCGGCGGGTTCGATGGACTCGTCCACCTCGCCCTTGTCGTGGTAGCGGCGCTTCGGCTCGAAGTACAGTACCGGATCGTCGAGGGCGATGGCCTGCTGGATCATGGTGTGGGCGTCCTGCGGCGTGGAAGGGCTGACCACGCGAAGGCCGGACGTGTGGGTGAAGTACGCCTCAGGAGACTCGGAATGGTGTTCCGGCGAACCGATACCGCCGCCAAACGGCACTCGCACGGTGATGGGCATCTTCACTGCGCCCTGCGTGCGGTAGTGGATCTTGGCCACCTGGGACACGATCTGGTCGAAGGCGGGATAGATGAACCCGTCGAACTGGATTTCCACCACCGGCCGGTAACCCCGGTAGGCAAGGCCGACGGCGGTGCCCATAATCGCGGACTCGGCGAGCGGGGTGTCCACGACGCGGTGTTTGCCGAAGTCCTTCTGCAACCCGTCGGTCACACGGAAGACACCGCCGAGGGTGCCGATGTCCTCGCCCATCAGGATCACCTTGGGGTCGTTTTCGAGGGACTTGCGGAGCCCGGAGTTGATTGCCCGGGCAAAGGTCATCTGCGTCATCAGCGAGCACCTTCTTCTGAGTTGGCTCCTGCGGGATCGCCGAAGGAAGCCAGGTAGCGGGAGTAATGGTCCTCCTGGCGGTCCAGCCAGGAGTTGGGGGTGCTGTAGACGTTCTTGAAGATGTCCATCGGCTCCGGATCCGGCATGTTGATGCACCCGGCCCGCATTTCCCGGGCCACGGCCTCGGCCTTGGCAGCCACCCGGGCCTCCAACTGCTCCGTCAGCAGCCCCTTGCGTTCCAGCAGGCCCCTGACCCGGGCAATCGGGTCCTTGGCCGCCCAGTCCTCAAGTTCGTTGGCATCCCGGTACCGTGTGGGGTCGTCGGCAGTGGTGTGCGGTCCCATCCGGTAAGTGACTGCCTCGATGAACGTGGGCCCTCCGCCGTGGCGGGCCCGTTCGATTGCCTCGCGCGTGGCCGCCATCACCGCCAGGACATCATTGCCGTCCACCTGGACGCTGGGGATGCCGAACCCGGCCGCACGGTCGGCGATCCTGATGTGCGACTGCAGCCGGACCGGTTCGGAAATGGCCCAGTGGTTGTTCTGGCAGAAGAAGACCACCGGGGACTGGAAGCTGGCGGCGAAGACCATCGCCTCGTTGACGTCGCCCTCACTGGTGGCACCGTCGCCGAAATATGTGATGGCCACGGAGTCGGCGCCGTCATTCTGGATGCCCATGGCATAGCCGGTCGCGTGGAGGGTCTGGGCGCCGATAATGATTTGGGGAGTGGCCATGTTGACCGTGTAGGGGTCCCAGCCCGAGGACGCGTTGCCCCGCCAGACCTTGAGGATGTCCGCCAGGTCCACGCCGCGGCAGTAGGCGACGCCGTTCTCGCGGTAGCTGGAAAACACGAAGTCATCGTCGCGGAGCGACCTCGCGGAACCTATCTGGGAAGCCTCCTGCCCCAGCATCGGCGGCCACAAGCCAAGCTCCCCCTGGCGCTGGAGGGCGGTGGCTTCGGTATCGATCCGGCGGATGACCACCATATCCTCGTACAGGGACGCCAGCTGCTCATCAGTGACTTCCCGAACCCAGGCGTCGTACTGCGGATGACTGACACGCTCACCCCCGGGCGTGATCAGTTGGACCAGGGTGCCGCCCGCCCCGTGGTGATGTCCTGAACTGCTGTCCGGGCCGTCCGCGGCATTGCCGCCCTGACCCAACTCGTCTGTAAACACAGTTGCACGCAACCTTCATACGTCGTGTCACCGGCGCTCAAGGAACTCGTGATCCCCGTGCACGCCAGCCGCCCGGGCGCCGTTGCCCCGGATAATTGTGACGATACTCACAATGCTCATTGGGTACAACCGCTGCAACAGAAACTGAGCAGAATGCCCTGTAACAGCCTCCATCTCCGTGCTAATCTTGCGCATTATGCAAGCTCTGGATGGCACTGACACCCGGCTCCTATCAGCCCTCGCGAAGGATCCGAAACGAACGGTGGTGGCCCTGGCGCAGAAGCTCGGGCTCTCGCGCAACACCGTGCAGGCCCGGATGGCCCAGCTGGAGAAGAAACATGTCTTTCTGTCCTTCGAACGGCGCATTAATCCGGCCGCACTGGGATACCCGCTGATGGCGTTTATTTCCGTCCATGTGCAGCAGCAGAAGCTGGGACAGCTGGCGGTGGACCTGGCCGGCATCCCGGAAATCCTGGAAGGCTACGGCCTGACCGGCTCGGCCGACCTCCTGCTGCGGGTGGTGGCGCTGGACGCCGAAGACCTTTTCCGGATCAACGGCAAGATCCTGGCGTGTGACGGCGTGGACCGGACCGACACGGCGCTCGCCATGGGAGAGCTCATCCCCTTCCGGATCCAGCCGCTACTGGAGCGGGGTCCCGCCGAAGCGTGACGTGCCGCTTCCGGCTGATGATGCCGGGGGTTATAGGCTGGGTCGAGTTGAACGAATCGCGGCCGGGAACGGACCGTGCAATCAGGCAGTGGCCAGGCCGGCTGCCGGAAAGGCTTGATCTTGAGCAATCCTCAGGAACCGAACCAGCCTGACGAACCGGATGCCGGCGGCGAGCGGCGCCGGCGGCGGCAGCCTCCTCCCGTCCCGCCATACGACCCTTCAGGCCCGCAGACGCCGCCACCGCACTACGGGTCCCCCGGGCACAAGACTCCGGACGAGCACGGGGCTCCGGGCGAGCAGGGAATTCCGGGACAGCAGCCGATCCCGCATTACGGCGAACCCGAGTACGGGCAGCCCCGCCACGGTCAGCCGCAACCCGGAGATCCCCGCGAGGGGCAGCCGGAGGACGTAACCCCGCAGACCGGCACCCCGCAGTACGAAAGCTCCCAACCCGCCCACCCGCAGTACGGAAGCTCCCCCTACGGCGCTCCGCAATACACCGATCCCGGGCCCTACGGCGTCCCCGGCCAGCACCCGCCCGCCAAGAGCCGCAAGAAGCTATGGATCATCCTGGGCATCGTGGGCGGTGTTCTGCTGCTCGCCATCGTGGGAGTCGCACTACTGGTCAACCTCGTGGGCGGCGCAACCAGCAAAGCCAAGGGCCTGGCGGAGGATTTCACTCAGCTCGTCATTGCCGGCGACACCGATACCGCCTATGACGACTTCCTCGACCCGGCCCTCCAGGACAAGCTCTCCAAGGAGGAATTCGCCGCCGGCGTCCAAAGCCTCGAACTGGACGAGACCTGCAAGCCGACGTACAACGACTTCAAGGTCAGCAGCGACAACGGCAACAACGCTGCCGACGTCGCCGGGGTCATCAACTGCGAAGGCAAGGACGTGGACCTCGCGTACCGTTTCGACGGCAACAAGGATATGAAGATGATCAACATCAAACTCCGGCCAAAGGCCTGAACGCCACATCGCAGCGACGCAACACAGCAGTAGACACAGCAGGAGCTCCCGTCATTGACGGGAGCTCCTGTTGTTTTTGTCGGCCCGGAACCTAGTGGCCCACTGCCTTCTCGGCACCGACGCCGGTCAGGGAACGGACTTCCATTTCGGCCTGCTTGGTGGTGTCCTCCAGCTTCTTGTCCAGCACCGAACCGAGCCAGCCCAGGAAGAACGCGAGCGGGATGGAAACGATGCCGGGGTTGCTGAGCGGGAAGATCGCGAAGTTGGCGCCCGGGATCATGGACGTCTTGGCGCCCGAGACCACCGGCGACAGGGCAATCAGGATGATCGCCGAGCCCAACCCGCCGTACATGCTCCAGATGGCGCCCTGGGTGGTGAACTTACGCCAGAACAGCGAATACACGATGGTGGGCAGGTTCGCCGAAGCAGCCACGGCGAAGGCGAGCGCCACGAGGAACGCCACGTTCTGGCCGTTGGCGAAGATGCCGCCGGCAATGGCCAGGAGCCCGATGACCACTACGGTGCGCCGGGCAACCTTGACCTCCGTGTCGGCGTCGGCCTTCCCCTTGGCAATCACGCTGGCGTAGATGTCGTGGGCAAACGACGCCGCTGCCGTGATGGTGAGGCCGGCCACGACGGCCAGGATGGTGGCGAACGCGACCGCCGAGATAAAGCCGAGCAGCAGCGGGCCGCCGAGGTGGAATGCCAGCAGCGGTGCGGCCGAGTTGACGCCGCCCGGGGCCCCCTTGATGGTTTCGGCGCCTACCAGTGCCGCAGCACCGTAGCCGAGGACCAGGGTGAACAGGTAGAACAGGCCGATCAGCCAGATGGACCAGACCACCGACTTGCGGGCTTCCTTGGCGGTGGGCACAGTGTAGAAGCGCATCAGGACGTGGGGCAGGGCCGCGGTGCCGAGCACGAGGGCCAGGCCCAGGGACATGAAGTCGAGCTTGGACGTCTCGGTCTTGCCGTACTGCAGGCCGGGGTTGAGGACGTTCGGGTTGCCCGAAGCCTCCACCGCGCCGCCGAGCAGGTCGGAGAGGTTGAATCCGTAGATGGCGAGGACCCAGAAGGTCATCACGGCAGCGCCGGCAATCAGGAGCATGGCCTTGATGATCTGGACCCAGGTGGTGCCCTTCATGCCGCCAATCAGCACGTACATGATCATCAGGGCGCCGACGACGATAATGACCAGCGCCTGTCCGCCCCAGTCGCTGATGCCCAGGAGCAGGGAGATCAGGCTGCCGGCTCCCGCCATCTGCGCCAGAAGGTAGAAGAAGCAGACAGCAAGGGTGGAGATGGCTGCCGCGATGCGGACCGGGCGCTGCTTCAGCCGGAAGGAGAGTACATCGGCCATGGTGAACTTGCCGGTGTTGCGGAGCAGTTCGGCGACGAGCAACAAGGCGACGAGCCAGGCGACCAGGAAGCCGATGGAGTACATGAAGCCGTCATAGCCGTTGATGGCGATGGCGCCGGTAATGCCCAGGAATGAGGCGGCGGAGAGGTAATCGCCGGCGATGGCGGTGCCGTTCTGCGGGCCGGTGAACGACCGTCCGGCGGCATAGTAGTCTGCCGCCGTCTTGTTGTTGCGGCTGGCCTTGATCACGATGATCATGGTGACCGCCACGAACAGGCCGAAGATGCCCATGTTCAGCAGGGTGGTTTCCTTGAGGTCCGCAACGTCAACGGCGGCGGGAATCATGAGCGTCATTTCGTTACCCCGCTGATTTTGTTGCCTTCCTTATCGAACTCGTGACCTTCAATTTCGTGCCGGATTTCAGCGGCGATGGGATCGAGCCGCCGGTTGGAGTAGCTCACGTACCAGCCGGTGATCGCGAACGTGGACACAAACTGCAGCAGGCCCATGATCAGCCCGATGTTGATGTTGCCCCAGACCTTGGTGGACATAAAGCCGACTGCGTAGTCGGCCAGGAGGACGTATGCGAAATACCAGAGCAGGAACGCAACGGCCATCGGAAAGACAAAGCTGCGGTGACGCTTGCGCAGTTCCTGGAACTGCTTGGTCGACTGGACTTGCTTGAAGTCCACGGACGCCGCTGCGTCCGGAGTTGGGGCATCGTTACCCATCATTCCTCCTCATTGAGACTTGCCATCCACACCTGCTGCCCCTGTCCCCCACAGACAGTCCCAGCCAATGTGACTGCAATCACTGTGCCCCGTGATGCGGCTTACATTCCAGAGAACTCCGCAGGGCCGTCGCTCAGCGGTCCCGCTGCTGCGCCAAACGGCACCCCGCGGCTACGCCGGGCAGGCTACGCTGGGCACCATGCCGGACTCCCCCTTGTTCACCGCTGCGGCCGTTGCCGTGATCGCGATGGCGATCGCCGTCGTCGTCTTCGTGGGACTCAAAGTCCTGCGGTCCTTCCGGGAACTGGGGACCGATGCGGAACGGGCCACCTACAAGACCCTGCACGCGGCCTCACGGGCCGGCCAGCACCTGCGCACCGGGCTGAACCCCGCGGGCGCGGCCAAAGCCAGCAGGCAGCTCCGCACCATCCTGGGCTGCGATGCCCTGGCCATCACCGACACATCGGGGGTCCTGGCCTGGGACGGCGCCGCGGAAGAACTGAAACCGTCCCTGATGGGCCTCGCCGCAAAAGTGCTCGACGGCGGCCACACGGCGGTGATCCCGGCAGGCGAGCTGCAGATGCTGGCCGGAGACACCGCCTCCGGTCCGATCACGCCCGACGTCGAACGCGCAGTGGTCATTGCCCCCATCAAGGCCGGAGCGCGGGTGGTGGGCGTGGTGGCGGCCTTCGCGCCGTCAACGGGCGCCGGGCTGGTCAGGGCCACCGGCGAAGTGGCCGACTGGGTGGCGGCCCAGGTTGAACTCGCCGAACTCGACGCCTCCCGGACCCTCCTGATGGAGGCCGAAGTCCGCGCCCTCCGCGCCCAGATCAGCCCGCATTTCATCTACAACTCCCTCAACGCCATCGCGTCCTTCATCAACACCGACCCTGTGCGGGCCCGGGAACTGGTGGTGGAATTTGCCGACTTCACCCGCTACTCGTTCCGCCGCCACGGGGACTTCACCACCCTCGCCGAAGAACTCCGGTGCATCGACCGCTACCTGCTGCTGGAACGGGCGCGCTTCGGCGACCGCGTGCAGGTGAGCCTGCGGATCGCCCCCGAGGTGCTGAGCACGGTAATCCCGTTCCTCAGCCTGCAGCCCTTGGTGGAAAATGCAGTCCGGCACGGGCTGGAGGCCAAGGAAGGTCCAGGGCATATCACCATTGCGGCGAATGATTCCGGCGCGTTCGCCGAGGTAACCATCGAGGACGACGGCGTGGGGATGGATCCCGAACAGCTGCGGTCCATGCTGGCCGGACACAGCGACGGCGACCATGTGGGGCTTCGGAACGTGGATGCCCGGCTCCGCCAGGTCTACGGCGAGGACAACGGCCTGGTCATCGAAACGGCACCCGGCGAGGGAACACTGATCACCATGCGCGTTCCCAAGTCGCAGCCCGGCCACGATGCCTGAGCGCCACGGGCCTCACCGGCCGGAGCGCCGGGATAATCTAGAACCATGATTAACGTCCTCGTCGCCGACGACGAGCTGCCCGCTGTTGAGGAACTGGCCTTCCTGCTGGGCCGGGACGACCGGATCGGGGCCATCCACCGGGCGTCCTCCGGCGCGGAGGCCCTCCGGGTGCTCGACGCCGAGACGGTGGACGCCGTGTTCCTGGACATCCACATGCCCGCCCTGTCAGGCCTGGACATTGCCCGGGCCATTTCACGCAGCAGCAATCCCCCGGCGGTCGTGTTCGTTACCGCCGACGAGGACTGCGCCCTGGAAGCGTTCGAACTTGCCGCCGTCGACTACCTGCTGAAACCCGTCCGCGCCGAGCGCCTGGCCAGGTCTGTGGGACGCATCAGCGAACTGATGAAGGACGGCGCCGCAACACCGGAAATGATCACGGTGGACCTCGGCGGCACCACACGGATGATCCGGCGCGACGACGTTACGTACGTCCAGGCACAGGGCGACTACGCGCGGCTGCACACAGCGGATGCCAGCTACCTCATCCGCGTCCCGCTGGCCGATCTGGAGCAGCAGTGGGCCGAGGCAGGGTTCCTTCGCACCCACCGGTCCTACCTCATCGCCCTCAACCACGTCAGCCACATGAAGCTCGCCTCAGCCCGGCCGACCGTTACCGTGGCCGGGGCGGAACTGCCCATCAGCCGCCGCCACCTGCCGTCTGTTCGGGAGAAGCTCGAAACAACCCGGATCCGGCCGCAGGCATGACCCGCGTCAGGGTGACGGCCCCGCGGTCCGCGGCAAAGCCCGTGATGGATTCCCGCGTAGCCGCCGAGGAGTCCGATGTGGGCCAGGTGTTTGTCCGGTCCCTGATCCGCTCCCAGCTGCACCTGGCGCTCGTGGTGGCCGCGGGGTTCCTGCTGATCCTGCTCGCCTTTCCGCTCATGCTGGGACTGGTTCCCGGACTGGCGGAGGCGAAGATCGCGGGCATCCCCTTCGGCTGGTTTCTCCTCGGCGCCGGGATCTACCCGGTGATCGGCCTCAGTGCGTGGCTCTACATCCGGACGGCCGCCCGCAACGAGGCCCGGTACCGGGACCTGGCGGAGGACAAGTGAGGCGGCAGTGAACCCGGTGGTGGGCATCGCGGCGTTGGTGGCCGTTTCCGTGGCCACCGCCGTCATCGGGTTTTACGGGCTGCGGATCTCACGCACGACCGGCGACTTCTACGTGGCCTCCCGGACAGTCCGCCCGTGGTGGAACGCGTCAGCAATCGGCGGTGAGTACTTGTCCGCCGCCAGTTTCCTGGGTGTGGCCGGGCTGGTGCTGCTCTCCGGCACGGATGCCCTCTGGTTTCCCATCGGCTACACCGCGGGATACCTGATGCTGCTGCTGTTCGTTGCCGCACCGCTCCGGCGCTCGGGCGCCTACACCATCCCGGACTTCACGGAAGTGCGACTCGATTCACGGGCTGTCCGCCGCGTCACCAGCCTGGTGGTAGTGGTGGTGGGCTGGCTCTACATTGTCCCGCAGCTCCACGGCGCGGCCCTGACGATCCGCATCACCACCGGGCTTCCGTCGTGGGTGGGATCCGTGGCGGTGGTCATCGTCGTGTGCCTGACGGTGGTGGCAGGCGGGATGCGCTCCATCACCTTTGTGCAGGCATTCCAGTACTGGCTGAAACTGACGGCACTGGCCGTGCCCGTGGTGTTCATCGCCCTCGTGCTGGCCGGCAACGGTGCCCCGGCCGTGGCCGACGCCAACACCAATCCCACCGGGCTGGCCCCCACCGGCCCCTACCAGAACATCTCGCTGCTGGTTGCCCTGCTCTTTGGAACGCTGGGGCTGCCGCACGTCCTGGTGCGGTTCTACACCAACCCGGACGGGCATTCGGCTCGCCGCACCACACTGATCGTGCTGGGGCTGCTCTCCGTGTTTTACCTCTTTCCCACCGCCTACGGGCTGCTGGGCCGCATGTTCGCCCCCGGCCTGGCACAGGGTGGCCGGTCGGATGCGCTGGTCCTGCTGCTGCCGGGCCGGTTGATCGGCGGACCCGCAGGGGACATGCTCTCAGCGCTGGTGGTGGCGGGGGCGTTCGCCGCGTTCCTGTCCACCACGTCGGGGCTGGTGGTCTCCCTGGCCGGCGTCATCAGCCAGGACGTGCTGGGCGGGAGTGTCCGCGGCTTCCGGCTGGCAGCCCTGGTTTCGGCAACCGTGCCGCTGGGCTTCGCGTTCATGACCGACTCCCTGGCGCTGGCCGGCAGCGTGGGCCTGGTGTTCGCGTTCACTGCCTCCACGATCTGCCCGGCCCTGTTGCTTGGAATCTGGTGGCGCGGCCTCACGGATGCCGGTGCCATCGCCGGCATGGTGACCGGCGGGGTGCTGTGCGGCGGCGCCCTGGTTGCCGGGGCCCTGTCCGGTCCGGCCGCATCCGGGGCCGCGATGCCGCAGTGGCTTGCACAGCCGGCCGCCTGGACAGTCCCGGCCGCCTTCGCCGTGATGGTCCTGGTCTCCCGTGCCACCAAGGGCCGCGTGCCGCGGACCCTGACGAAGGTGATGACCAGGCTGCACACGCCGGAACGCCCGCTGGCCACCGAACGCCAAGGCACGATTGAACGCTAAGGGCCTTTGAACGCCAGGGTCCGGTGTTGCCAGGGGTTGCCCCGACGGCGAACCGACGGGGAACGCCCGCAACCGTCAGTCGATGGCCGCCATGAGCTCGACCACGCGGTCCAGGAAGGCGTCCACCTGGGTTTCTTCGTAGCCGTCCTTGCCCTTGGCCTGGCGGAAGACCGCGCGGCGGACGTTGTCAACGCTGAGCGGCTGGTCATGCTCTAGGTAGCCGATGAGGTCGTGGCACAGGTTGTCCACGTCCACGGTGTTGTAGCTTCGGACCCGGCCGCCCGCCGGCCGGCGGAACCGTTCGCCGTCGTGGCGGTGCAGCCGGCCGCGCAGGAGGCCGGACAGCTTGCCGATTTCACGGAGCCAGGCGTCCTCGCCGCGCGCGGCGATGAGCTCATCACGTTCGCGCCGGGCGAAGGCATCCTCCAGGCGGTCCAGGGCTGCGTCGACCCCCGCCGCGGCGTAACCGCCCTTGACGGGATCGAAGCAGACGGCCCGGACGTCGGCGCTCTTGATGACCTGGGCGGCTGCCCCCGGGTTCTCGAACGAAATCCGTGCGCGCTGGAGGAACTGGTCCACCTGCTTGGCGTTGTAGCCGTATTCGTTCCGCTGCACGCGGTCAAATGACGCAGGGATCTGCCGTTGAATGTCCACTGTCACGTTGCTTTCCTTCAGTGCTGATCAGCCGTTTTTGCTCCGCACCAGTCTACGGCGCCGAGTTGTTGCCGGGCAGGAAGCCTCAGGCCCCGGAAACGGCTGTGAACAGGATAAATGCCGCCGGGGAGGCGAAGACGATTGAGTCCAGGCGGTCCATCACGCCGCCGTGGCCGGGCAGGATGCTGCTCATGTCCTTAATGCCGAGTTCCCTTTTGACCATGGATTCGGCCAGGTCGCCGATGGTGGACGCGGCCACCATGCCGACGGCGAGCACCACGCCCACCCACCACGGCTTGTCCAGGAGGAAAAGGCAGGCGAGGACGCCGACGGCAGTGGCGCCGGCGATGGAGCCTGCGAACCCTTCCCACGATTTCTTGGGGCTGATCTTCGGCGCCATGGGATGCTTCCCGAAGGACGCTCCCACGAGGTAGCCGAACGTGTCGTTGGAAACAACCAGCAGGAGCATCGTGGCGATTTGCCATGCTCCGGCCGGAATCACTCCGCCCGGCCAAAGGCCCACGGGCGCCACGCTCCCCGTCCCGTGCAGCGGCAGGATCGCGAAGCTGATGAAGAACGGTACCCATGCCAGGGTGAAAACGCCGGCAAAGATGCTGCGGGCCGACCCTGCCGCGCTCTCGATGGTCCGCCACAGCAGCACGGCCACGCTGCTTGCCACCAGCCCAAAGAGCAGACTCTCCAGCCCGCCGAAGTACGCAGCGAGCGGCATTCCCACCGTTCCCACCATCACTGGAACGATGGGCAGGCGGGTGCCGCTGACCTCAAGGGCCCGGAAGATTTCCCAGACGCCGAACACGGCGAACGTGGTGGTGACCAGGACAAAGCCGAGCGGCAGGAACAGGAGGCCCCCCAAAACGGCGAAGAGCATCGCGAGACCCACCACAGTGGCGGCTGGAAGATTCCTTCCCGCCTTGGGCGTTGGGTTGGCGCGCTGCTTCCCCCGGGCCCGGACCCTGGGTCCGGGCCCCTGCTGTGCCTGATCCATCAGACCTCGAGCAGCTCGGCTTCCTTGCGCTTGAGCAGATCGTCGATGCCGTCAACGTGTGCCTTCGTGATGGCGTCGAGTTCCTTCTCGCCGCGCGCGCCCTCATCCTCGCCCGCTTCGCCGTCCTTGACGAGCTTGTCCAGGGTTTCCTTGGCCTTGCGGCGGATGTTCCGAATGGACACCTTCGCGTCCTCGCCCTTCGCCTTGACGATCTTGACGTATTCCTTGCGGCGTTCCTTGGTCAGCTCCGGAATGGTGATCCGGATGACGTTGCCGTCGTTGGACGGGTTGGCGCCCACCTCGGAATCGCTGAGGGCGCGTTCGATATCGCGCAGGGCGGTCTTGTCGAACGGGGTGATAAGGATGGTCCGGGCATCCGGGATCGCGAAGGAGGCCAGCTGCTGCAGCGGAGTGGGTGAGCCGTAGTAGTCCACCAGCACCTTGTTGTAGAGGCCCGGGTTTGCCCGGCCGGTGCGGATCGAGGCGAAGTCTTCCTTGGCTACCTCGACTGCCTTGTCCATCTTGTCCCCGGCTTCGAGCAAGGTTTCTTCGATCACGGTCTCTCCTCAGAAATTGGTGCATTCCGGCTGGCCGGAACAATGCACGGTTCGTTCCGTCTTTGCGGCCCGCCCTCCGGGCTGGCCTTCCTCAAATCATCCTAGCCGTTGCTAGGGGGTGACTACGGTGCCCAGCTGCTCTCCGCGGATCGCCCGGGTGACGTTGCCTTCGCCTTCCATGCCGAACACCACCATGGTGAGGTTGTTGTCCTTGCACATGGTCATGGCCGTCTGGTCCATCACGCGGATGTCGCGGCGCAGGGCATCGTCATAGCTGAGGTGGTCCAGCTTTTCGGCGCCGGGATCCTTCTTGGGGTCGGCGGTGTAGACGCCGTCCACTCCGCTCTTTGCCATCAGCACGACGTCGGCGTGCACTTCCAGCGCACGCTGGGCAGCCACGGTGTCGGTGGAGAAATAAGGCAGTCCGGCGCCGGCTCCGAAGATCACGACGCGGCCCTTTTCCATGTGGCGGATGGCGCGGCGCGGGATGTATGCCTCAGCCACCTGTCCCATGGTGATGGCGCTTTGCACGCGGGTTTCCACCCCGGCCTGTTCCAGGAAGTCCTGGAGGGCGAGGCAGTTCATCACGGTGCCCAGCATGCCCATGTAGTCGGCGCGGGAGCGGTCCATGCCGCTCTGGGACAGTTCGGCGCCGCGGAAGAAGTTACCGCCGCCCACGACGATCGCAACCTCGACGTCGGGAACTGCTGCGGCGATCTGCTTGGCGACTCCGCGGACGGTGTCCGGGTCCACGCCGAGCTTGCCGCCGCCGAAGACCTCGCCGGAAAGTTTCAGGAGGACGCGACGCCGGCTCTTCTCTGACTGGACAGAATTGTTGACGGTTTCCATGGTGCCTTCCCGTAAATGAGCTCTGAGCTAGGTTATCGTGCCGGATGGCCAAAGGTGCTATTTCCCCCGGCCGTAAACGCAGCCTGCAACGCTGCGGTTGCATGCAAAAGGGGCGGCCACCGAAGTGACCACCCCTTTGCGTGACTAACTAGGAACCGACGCGGAAACGCGCGAAGGCGGTGCCCTTGACGCCGGCCTCTTCGAGGACCTGCGCCACAGACTTCTTGGCATCCTTGGCGAATGCCTGGTCAACCAGCACTTCACCCTTGTAGAAGCCCGTCACGCGGCCTTCCACAATCTTGGTCATGGCAGCTTCGGGCTTGCCTTCAGCCTTTGCCGTTTCCTCGGCGATGCGGCGCTCGGACTCCACCAGCTCAGCGGGAACGTCTTCGCGGCTCAGGTAGTTCGGAGCCATTGCGGCAATGTGGACGGCTACGTCGTGTGCAGCGGTCGCGGCAGCTTCGCCTTCGCCGTCGACAGCGAACAGGACGCCGACCTGGGCCGGGAGGTCCTTGGAGGTCTTGTGCAGGTAGGCGTCAACCGTGCCGCCCTCGATGCGGGAGATCCGGCGGACAACAACCTTCTCGCCCAGGATTGCGCCTTCTTCGACAACAACCTCGGACAGCGGCTTGCCGTCAACTTCGGTGGCCAGCAGGGTTTCGATGTCGGCTGCGCCGGACTCGACCGCCACGGCCAGGACCTTGTCGGCCAGCTGGATGAACTTGTCAGCCTTGGCGACGAAGTCGGTCTCGCAGTTGACCTCGATCATCACGCCGACGCCGCCGGCAACCTTGGCAGCAACCAGGCCTTCAGCGGTGGAGCGGCCTTCACGCTTGGTAGCGCCCTTCAGGCCCTTGATGCGGATGATCTCGATGGCCTTTTCGGCGTCACCGTTGGCCTCGTCAAGAGCCTTCTTGACATCCATCATGCCGGCGCCGGTGCGCTCGCGCAGAGCCTTGATATCAGCGGCAGTGTAGTTCGCCATGTGAACCCCTCTGTCTAGAAATTTTGTGTGGTGTACGGACTGACAGGACGGCAGCTCACCGAGTGAGCGGCCATCCTGTCAGAAACCCCCGGCACTGCGGACAGTGCCGGGGATGGTCCAGATTTACTTGTCTGCCTACTTGGCAGCGTCGGCTTCGCCGGCTGCAGCTTCGGTTGCCTCGGCAGCTGCCGGGGCTTCCTCTGCGGCGGGTGCCTCTGCAGCAGCGGGAGCTTCTTCAGCCTTGCTGCCTTCGAGGAGCTCGCGCTCCCACTCGGCCAGCGGCTCTTCCGGAGCTTCCGTGGTGCCGGTTGCGCGCTGGTTACGGGCGATCAAACCCTCGGCAACGGCGTCGGCAACAACGCGGGTCAGCAGGTTGACGGAGCGGATGGCGTCGTCGTTGCCCGGGATCGGGAAGTCGACTTCGTCCGGGTCGCAGTTGGTGTCCAGGATGGCAACAACCGGGATGTTCAGCTTCTTGGCCTCGTCAACGGCGAGGTGTTCCTTCTTGGTGTCCACGATCCAGAGCACGGACGGTGCCTTGGTCAGGTTGCGGATACCGCCGAGGTTGGTTTCCAGCTTGGTGAGTTCACGGCGAAGGAGCAGCAGTTCCTTCTTGGTGTACGCGGAACCGGCGACGTCGTCGAAGTCGATCTCTTCGAGTTCCTTCATGCGCTGGATACGCTTGGAGACCGTCTGGAAGTTGGTCAGCATACCGCCGAGCCAACGCTGGTTGACGTACGGCTGGCCAACGCGGGTGGCCTGTTCGGCGATGGATTCCTGCGCCTGCTTCTTGGTGCCGACGAAGAGAACGGTGCCGCCGTGTGCAACAGTGGCCTTCACGAACTCGTAGGCGCGGTCGATGTAGGACAGCGACTGCTGCAGGTCAATGATGTAGATGCCGTTGCGCTCCGTGAAGATGAAGCGCTTCATCTTCGGGTTCCAACGACGGGTCTGGTGTCCAAAGTGGACGCCGCTGTCAAGCAGCTGGCGCATAGTTACGACGGGCATGCCGACGCTCCTTCCGGCAGGTCATTCATGAGAAAGCCCATGGCTCTCTTACCCTGCCAATAGTTGACGGTTGATTAGCTTCGCCCAGGCGGGCGTTACTCCTGGCATCCACTGCGCTTCCCATCCGTGCCATATGGCAGGGACCGCAGGAGGCGCAGTCCTCCGCACCGGAAGCGTGGAGCTTCTTCTGAGGAGGGCTGGATACGCGTAGTCAGCCACTGCTCCCCCGCACCTCTGAATGAGACGTGCTGACTAGAACGACCGGATGGACCAAGCGACCAGAAGGTGGCATGAACCGCCGGCCGGGCATCGTTGAGGGCACAGCAAACTGCTCCATCAAGTGTACTACAGCGGCCCCGCCGAATCAGACCAGTTCCGGGCCCCGCCGCGCCCGCAATGCGCGCCCGCAATGCGCGCCAACAAAGCGTCCCCGCATAGCGTGCCGCCCGGCTTGTCCACATAGCCAGGCGCATCCCTTCCGGCCGTCATCCAGGGGTTGCAGGCTGAAGGGATGAAAGCCCGAGCCGTCCCGGCCGCCATTTTGTTGTCCATGCTAGCCGTCGCCCCCGCCTCCGGCGCTGCGGTCACGCCCGGTGCCGGCGGCTGGGACTGGCCGCTGCCACCCAGGCCGGCAGTACTCCGCGGGTTCGACCCCCCGGACAAGCCATGGATGAGCGGGCACCGCGGCGTGGACCTCCAGGCGGCGGCCGACGGCGCCCCGGTCACCGCGCCGGAGTCCGGCACCGTCAGCTTCGTGGGCGTAGTAGTGGACCGGCCCGTGATCACCATCGACCACGGCAACGGCCTGCGCAGCAGTTTTGAGCCGGTGGAGAGCAGCCTGCCGGCCGGCGCGGCGGTATCGAAGGGGGATGTCCTCGGGACGGTGGTGGCGGGGCACTGCGCGATGACGCCGTGCGTGCACTGGGGTGTGCGGCGGGGGGAGGACTACATCAACCCGCTGTCCCTTGTCACAGACCTGCGGCCCTCCATTCTGCTGCCCATGGGTGCGCCGGACTGAGGATGAAGGGCCACGATGGGATCAGCGGCGGGCGCCCGCGAACGGCCGCCCGGGACGGCTACACGATCGCGGAAATCCCGGTGATGGCGCGGCCGGTGACCAGGGTGTTGATCTCGTGGGTGCCTTCGTAGGAGTAGATCGCCTCGGCGTCGGAGAAGATCTTGGCCATCTCGAAGTCCGTGACGATGCCGTTGCCGCCCAGGAGGCTGCGGCCGATGGCCACGCTTTCGCGCATCCGCGCCGTCGTAAAAGCCTTGGCGAGGGCGGACTGCTCGTCCTTGGCCTCCCCGGCGTCCTCAAGCTGGGACAGGCGGACCATCATGCCCATGGAGCTGACGGCGTTGCCAAGAATCTGCACGAGCTGGTTCTGGACCAGCTGGAAGGAAGCGATCGGCCGGCCGAACTGGCTGCGTTCCACGGCGTAACGGCGGGCGACGTCAAAGGCCGCAAGCTGCTGGCCGACAGCCTGCCACGCCACGGCAAGGCGGGTCACCTTCAGGACCTTGTTGGTGTCCTTGAAGCCGTTGGCGTTGGCGAGCTTGAAGAAGTCCGGCACCACGACGTTCTCGAGCGTGATGTCGGCGTTCTGGACGGTGCGCAGGGAGATCTTGTTTTCAATCTTCGCGGCGCTGTAACCCTCGGTCCGGGTATCAACAAGGAACCCCTTGACCTGGTTGTCGGCGACGTCCCGGGCGTAGATGACAACCCAGTCGGAGAACGTGGCATTGCCGATCCAGCGCTTGGCGCCGTTGAGGACCCAGCTGTCGCCCTCGCGGCGGGCGGTGGTGCGGGTGCCGCCGGCAACATCGGAGCCGCCCAGCGGTTCAGTGAGGCCGAAGGCGCCGATCTTTTTCAGCGAATAGATGTCAGGCAGCCAGGCTTCCTGCTGTTCCTGCGAGGCGAGGGCCTCGATGGAGCCCGTGAAGAGTCCGTCGTGGACGCCCAGGAAGGTGGCGATGGAGGTGTCCGCGCGCGTGGCTTCGGCATGCAGGATGCCGGCGAACAGGTTGGAGTATCCCTGGCGCCGCACGGGGCTGACGAGGTCGATCTCGGCCAGCTTGGGGATCAGGTCCATCGGGAACTCGGCCCGGTTCCAGCAGTCCACCGCGATCGGCTTGACTTCGCGGGCCAGGAAATCCCGGACTTCGGCCAGCCGGTCGCGTTCCTTGGCGCTGAGCAGCTGCTCGAAGGCGAAGAAGTCGCCGTCGGCGTACGGCAGGTTGTTGATGTCGATTGCAGCTTTGGACATGGTGTTCCTCACGGTGATCAGCGGCGACCAGTAGGGGCGGGTGTCGCGCATGCGCTTAAGTTACTCATGAGTAACATACCGCAGGGTGCGGCGGCGGGCAAGCGAAAACCGTCCCCTGCCAAGCCCGCAGCGGCAACAAAAAGAGCCGCGTCCGATGTCTGAACATCGGCCGCGGCTCCCTGGCATAGGTGCTGTTGGCACAGGATCTCGGTCCGGCTGGGCCGGCGGCTGGAAATCTTGTAGGGCTACTCGGACTTGAACCGAGGACCTTAGGATTATGAGTCCCGCGCTCTAACCAGCTGAGCTATAGCCCCGTGCGCCCTGCGGACTGCCGGCTCCACACGGAGCCTCGGCAGTTCCGGGGCAAAAACACTCTAGCAATAGTAATGGCCTGATACGCGCACCCGCACTCCGGCTGCCGGCGGCACCACGCGGGACTACACCACTTTGTCGTCGTAGGTGGCCCCGCGGTAAAGGTCTTCAAACGTCTGCAGGGTCCCCTGGATGCTGTGCGGTTCCACCATGCAGCGGCTGGCCTTGCCCATCGCCGCCAGATCCTCAGCAGGCAGCTGCAGCACTTTGGTGATCTTGGCGGCGAGGTCGTCGCTGTCGTTGGGCGTGAAAAGGTAGCCGTTCTCGCCGTCGCGCACCAGGTGCGGCAGCGCCATGGCATCCGCCAGCAGCACAGGGGTGGAAGCGGACATGGCCTCCAGCGTGACCAGGGACTGGAGCTCGGCCGTTCCCGGCATGCAGAACAGGTCCGCCTTGATGTAGGCCTCGCGAAGTTCGGCATCGCTGGCCAGGCCCAGGAACTTCACGCGCGGTTCCAGTCCCAGCCGGGCCACCTGCGCTTCGAGGGCGGCGCGGACCTCGCCTCCCCCGACGATCTCCAGATGGACGTTCAGCTCCGCGGGAGTCTTCGCCACGGCGTCGATGAGGACGTTGACGTGCTTCTCCTCGGCCAGGCGGCCCGCGAACAGCACCGTGGGGTGCCGGTGCCGCTCGATCACTTCGCCCTCGCGGAGTTCGTACGCAGCCGAGTCAATGCCGTTGGAGAGCGGCAGGACCTTGCGCAGGAACGCATGCTGGTGCATTGCCTTGGCGGCCAGCGGCGTGGGAGTGGTGACGACGTCGGCCCGCCCCATGACCTTGCCCATGTCCTTCCACGAGATGCGTCCCACGATGTCCTTGAACCACTGCGGGAACGGCAGGAAGGGATTGAGGTTCTCCGGCATGAAGTGGTTGGTGGCCACGATCCGCACTCCGCGCCGTTCGGCTTCGTAGAGCACATGCTCGCCGATCATGTAGTGGCTCTGGATGTGCACCACGTCCGGCTTGACGCGGTCGAACAGGAGGCTGATTTCCTTCTTGATCTCCCAGGGGAACGTGATCCGGAAGTACTCGTGCGTGGGCACCGAGTGGGAGCGGATCCGGTGGACGGTGCCCTCCGTCCGGAACTCGGTGAAGCTCTTGCCCTTGTCCTGCCGGCATGCCAGCACGTGGACGTCGTGTCCCCGCTCCGTCATGCCCTTCGCCAGCCGGTATCCGAATTGCGCGGCTCCGTTGACGTGGGGCGGGTAAGTGTCCGCAGCAATCAGGATAGTAAGTGGTTGCTGGCTGTCGGGCATGGTCACGTGGAGAGCTCCTGGTGGTCACTGTGCGGTCAGCGCTGGCTGTGGCGGCCTGCTGGCCCCCGGCGCTGTCGCGCCGGGACTTCTGGTGAAGTCTGGGTATCACTCGCCCCTAGGACACCCGCCCTGCGGCCTTGCGCGCGTCCTTCTTGCGCTTGGTCACTTCGGGATGGTGCCGCGAGAGGGCGATTACCCCCACGATAGCAAGGGAAGCGGCCGCCCCCATGGCAATCGCCAGCACGGCGTGGACATCCGGACGGAGTTCGCCGAGGATGGCGATGCCGATGGCGATTCCCACGATGGGGTCGATGACCGTCAGCCCGGCGATGACAAGGTCCGGCGGACCGCCTGAGTACGCCGACTGGACAAACCATGAGCCCAGCACGCCCGCCGCAACGATGGCCACCACGGAATACCACTGCACGTTGAGCAGTGCCAGCCCGTTGGGGTCGAGCAAGTGCTTGCCGATGATGCGTGTCAGCACTGCCACGAAGCCGAAAAGTACCCCCGCCCCCAGGATGTAGATGAAGGCGCTCATGCGGTGCTTGAACACCAGCGCCAGCGTGCCGAACAGTCCCACTGCGAGGGCGAGCAGCAGGACGATGGTGAGTTCGTCGTCGAAACTTACGTGATGGTTTTCCTGCGTTGCGTTTACCGCCAGCAGGACGAAGGCCGCGGAGCCGGTGACGCAGGCCGAGATGGCCACTACCGTGGCCCGGTTGATGCTCAGTCCCTGGTCCTTGGCATTGACCACCGTGGTGATGACCAGTGCGATGGCCCCGATCGGCTGCACCACCGTCAGCGGCGCCGAGACGAGCGCGACAGCGTTCATGGCCATGCCGGCACCGAGCAGCAGCAATCCGAACACCCAGCGCGGGTTGCGGATGAGCCGCAGGAAGCCGTGCGTGCTGAGCGCCAGCCCGCCGGTATCCGCCTTGACCGCACTTCCCTGCCGCTGAGCTCCGATGGCGAGGCAAAAGGCACCCAGCACCGCCAGGAAGACGGCGAGCCACACCATCAGCCGTGTCCGCCGTCGTTCGCAGCCTTGAGCCTGCCCTTACGGATGATGGCCCGGAAGTAGTTGTAGGCGGCCACCCAGTGGCCGATGAGGCCGAGGCCAAGGAAGATCCATGCCGCCACGAAATAGACCTCGGTCAGCGGAATGGGCAGTTTGGCGAGCACCAGCAACGGGGTGCCCACGAGCAGGAGAGCGGTGCGGATTTTTCCAATGCGGCTGACGGGGAGGTCCGGGTGGCTGCGGAAATAGTACAGCGAAACGGCCATCAGGATGGCGTCCGGGACCACCAGGGCAGTCAGGTACCACCATTCCACGACGCCGGCGATGACGAGGGTGACGGCCACGGCAATGAGCGCCATCCGGTCGGCTATCGGATCCATGATCCGGCCCAGCCTGGACGTCTGGTTGAAGCGGCGGGCAATGTATCCGTCCACCCAGTCCGTGCTGCCCATGACCACCAGCACGATCGTGGCGAGGGCGTACTCCTTTTGCCCGAGGACCAGCCAGATGAACAACGGGACGCCCATGAAGCGGACGACCGTCAGGATGTTCGGGATGGTGAAGACGGCGTCACTGTCTACGTGCCGCTGGCCCGGACGCGCTCCTGCGTTAATGAACTTCATCCCTCACCTCCTTCGATTCCCGCTTCGGCTGCCTGGGTGGCGCCGGTTAGTCCTAGCCCTTGAGGAGCTTGCGGAGGAGAACAACGAGGACAGCCGCAGATGCGACCAGCGCGGCCAGCGGCTTCCAGCGCGCCCCGGCCTGGCTTTCGCCGGCGCGGTTCAGGAAGGTCGATGCGGAGTGGCTGAGGGATTCCACCTGGTGGCCGGCGCGGGCCTTGCCGGACTTCAGCCGGGCTTCGGTGACAGCGAGCAGCAGCTGCGCCTGCGTCTTGACGTCAAGCTCCTCGCCCAGTTCGTCGCGGACGCCCGTCAGGTGCCGGCGGCGCTTGTCCAGGCGGCTCCGCAGTTCAGCTTCCGTGGGGACGGGTACGTCAACCTTTTCGGCAGCGGCCTTGGCTTCTTTTTCGGCCTTTTCCTTGGCTGCCTTCGCTTCCTTGGCGGCTTTGGCGGCCTTGGCCTCCTCGGAGTTCGGATCAAGGACGGCCGGGTTGAATTCCGAGCCTTCCTTCACGATACCGAGATCGTGCTTGAGTCCGCGGATGGTGTCTTCCGGCACCAGCGGCATGGCCTTCTTGAACTTGCGCATGCCGATCAGGGCGCCGATGAGGGCGATGACAAGGAAGACTGCGCACACCAGGAGGGCTGCCAGCCAGGCAGGCATGATGGTGGCGAGGCCCATGATGGCGGCCACGATGAGCCCCGTAACGAGGAAGGCGACGAACACCAGTGCCACAGCGAGGAACGCGGCAGCCACCCCGACCTGGATGCCCTTGCGCTTGACTTCGATCTTCGCCAGGGCGATCTCGTCGTTGAGCTGCCGTGGTGCCAGTTTGGCAACAAGCCTCAGCGTTTTGGGTAGCGCTCCAATGCTCAGTCCGCTTGTTGTCCGGCCGCTGTGTCGTCCGCTCATCGATCCCGCCTAACTGGTTCCATCTTTGATTCGGATTCCGGTGGATTCCGGGGGCCTGCGCGGCTTCACACACTCCCCGTTGACAAAACTATCATTCAGCTTCGGACCCTTCTTCGGGTAATAACCCGTGGCGCGCCCTGCAACGCTGTAAAAGTGTGATCCGGGGGCCCTAGGATTGGTCCCTGTGAGCATTCCCGCCAATCCGGGCGACTCCCTGAGCCGCAACCGGAAAATCCTGTACATCCTCCTCCTCGGCGCCCTGACGGCGCTCGGTCCTTTTACGATCGATCTCTACCTGCCGGCATTTCCCGCTCTCGAGGCGAGCCTCGGGGTGTCCGAAGCGGAAGTCCAGCTCACGCTGACCGGCACAACCGTGGGTTTCGCCCTGGGACAGCTGGTGGTGGGACCGCTGAGCGATAAGTTCGGGCGTAGGCTGCCGCTGATCCTTGCCACGGCGCTGCACATCACCGCCTCGCTCGGCGCAGCCCTGTCCACGGACCTGGCGACGCTGGGGATTTTCCGGGTGCTTATGGGCATTGGCGCGGCCGGCGGCGGCGTGGTGGCCATGGCCATGGTGCGGGACCTCTTCTCGGGGTACGCCATGGTGCGCATGTTCTCCAGGATGGCGCTGGTCAACGGCCTGGCCCCGATCCTGGCGCCGGTCATCGGCTCCCAGCTACTGCTGATCATGCCCTGGCCGGGCATCTTCTACTTTCTGGCCGGCTACGGCACGCTGGTGATCATCGCCGCCATCCTCCTGGTGCGTGAAACCCTGCCCCCGGAACTGCGGGGCCAGTCCGGGCTGACGGCGGGTCAGCGCTACAAACTGCTCTTTTCAGACCGCATGTTCGTGGGCCTGCTGATGCTTGGCGGCATGAACTTTGCCGGGCTCTTCGCCTACCTGTCCGCTTCCCCCTTCCTTTTCCAGAACATCTACGGGTTCACCCCCCAGCAGTACGGCCTGCTCTTCGGCATCAACTCGCTGGGCATCGTGGCCGGCGTGCAGACCAGCTCGCGGGTGATCAAGCGGGTTCCGCCGCAGTGGATCCTGGCCTGTTCCACCGCCTGGATGTTCCTGATGGCGCTGCTGATCGTCGTTTTCGACCAGTTCGGCCTCGGGCTCTGGGGCGTGATGGTGCCGCTGTGGTTCTACATCCTGGGCACCGGCTTTACGTTCCCCTGCGTCCAGGTCCTGGCCCTCTCCAAGCACGGCGCCCAGGCAGGAACCGCCGCATCACTGCTGGGAGCCGCGACCTTCATGATGGCCGGCCTCGTTTCCCCGGTGGTGGGCTGGTTCGGCGAAATTTCGGCAACCGTCATGGGCGGCGTCCAGGCCACCAGCATCCTGCTGGCCGCGGCGGCGCTGTGGCTGGTGGTCCGCCCGCGCACGGTTCCCTCCATCCACTAGCGCCGACGTCCGCCGGCGCCCTCCATCTAGCTGAGCCGTCCCAGGGCCGCAACCGCCCCGGTACGCTGGACCCATGGCCACAAGACCGCACCGCAACCGCAGGGGACTGTTCCTCGGCGCCGTGATTGGCGCCGTCGCCGGTTACTTCGCCGGGCGGGCGATGGGGAACCCGGCCATGGGCATCATCCTGGGGGCGATCGCCGGCTCCGCGTTGCTTTACCGGGTCAATCCCGGCCCTTGGAACCGACCCTGACAACCTCCCGGGACACAGGCTTTGTGCCCCTGTTCCGGCAATTGCCCGCGCGATAAAGTTGTTCTGTGCCCGACTGGCAGAAGCATCATCCTCCCCTTCCGGCCACGTGGCAGCGATGCGACGCCGGCATCCTGCCTCTGTGGTGGGAACGGCTGTGTTCGCAGACAAGTCCCCAGTCGGCAGCGCTCTACGCCGCGGGACTTTTCACGGAGGACCGGCGCCGCCCCATCGCGCAGTGGTTCAACCCCGCGTTCAACGCCGCACTCCTCGTGGCCCCCGAGACGTCCCCCGAATGGCCCGTCCAGCGGTTTGGCATCTTCTATGCACCGCCCAACAGCGGCTTCACCAGGGTGCACTCTGCGCCGCATGAATGGCACCCCCGGGAGCCCCGGAAGTCCCCCACGGAAGCCGAAGCGTTCCGGGCCGCCATAGACGAAGCCGAGCGCTTCCTGCAGGTGGAGATGGACTTCGTCTGAAATAAAAAAGGCCCCGCAACCGGCTGTTCGCCGGCCACGGGGCCTGTCCGCTCCTCCTGCTGGACTTGAACCAGCAACCCTTCGATTAACAGTCGAATGCTCTGCCAATTGAGCTAAGGAGGAATGAAGCAGGTATGACATTAGCAAAGGTTTCACCCCAATGTGAAATCGGCTTCCACGGCTCCCCCAAATACCCCGCCCGGGTATAAAAAAGTCCCCGTCCCGGTGACCCGGAACGGGGACTGCGCGCTCCTCCTGCTGGACTTGAACCAGCAACCCTTCGATTAACAGTCGAATGCTCTGCCAATTGAGCTAAGGAGGAATGAAGCGGGTACTAGCCTAGCAAACACACCGGCTGGAAGCGAAATCAGAAGTGAAAATCGGCCGGTCAGGCATCGGAGCGCAACGACCGGCGCTCCATTTCCAGCATCATCAATTCCCGGTTCAGCCGCTGAAACTCGTCGGGATGGGCCGAGGCATCCAACCGCTGCAACTGCCCCATCTTGTCCGCCTTGACCCTGGTGATCTGCAGTTCGAACAGCCGTGCCAGGATGTCGCGGCAGTACTTCAGCACACCTTCGGCATTGCTCGCCGGCAGCGGAACAACTGCGAGCTCGGAGACCAGCGGGCGCAGCGGCTCCGGCACCTCGTTCATCACCTGTTCGACCCACCGGACGGGATCGCCGGCCAGGCCGGGCCCGGAGGCCCGCATGGCGTCGTGGACGGCCTGGTAGGCGGGTGTCTTGAAGCCGGCCGCACTGAACCGCTCCCACGTCTCCCCCGCAAGCATGGCGGGCTCCTGGAGCGCCACCTCCAGCGCCTGCCGCTCCATGGACGCGACGGGGTCCCGGGGGTCCGGCCGGTTGAAGGACGGCACCACGCCCGACGCCGGCAGGTCGGCAACGCCCGGCGTCATGCCGGCCCGTTGTGGTCCCCCGGCCTGGGTGGCCGGGGTTTCGCCCTGGGCGCGCTTGGCGGCCACAGCCACCGCACGGCTGACTTCCTCAACCGGCATGCCAAGCCAGCCGGCAAGCTCGCGGGCGTAGCCGGGGCGGATTCCCGCGTCGCGGATCTGGGCCACCACCGGTGCGGACTCCCGCAGGGCCGCAATACGGCCTTCCACCGTGTCCAGGTTGTGGCGTTTGAGGGATGCCCTGATCGCGAATTCAAAGAGCGGACGACGGCTGCTGATCAGGTCCCGCACCGCGGAATCGCCGCGGGCCTGGCGCAGGTCGCAGGGATCGGCTCCGGTCGGTTCGACCGCGACGTACGTCTGGGCCACGAAGCGCTGATCCTCCTCAAAAGCCCGCAGGGCAGCCTTCTGGCCGGCTGCGTCGCCGTCGAACGTGAAGATCACCTCTCCCCCGGTGCCGTCGTCGGACAGCAGCCGCCGGGCGATCTTGATATGGTCGGCGCCGAACGCGGTGCCGCAGGTGGCCACCGCCGTCGTGATGCCGGACAGGTGGCAGGCCATGACGTCGGTGTAGCCCTCCACCACCACGAGCTGCCGTTCTTTGGCGATGGTCCGCTTGGCGAGGTCGATGCCGTAGAGCACCTGGGACTTCTTGTAGAGCGTGGTTTCAGGCGTGTTGAGGTACTTGGGGCCCTGGTCGTCCTCGTAGAGCTTCCGGGCGCCAAAGCCGATGGTGTCGCCGGCAATGTCGCGGATGGGCCAGATCAGGCGGCCGCGGAAGCGGTCGTAGATTCCCCGGTTGCCTTCAGAGAACATGCCCGTCAGCTTCAATTCAGCATCCGTGTAGCCCCGGCCGCGCAGGTGCTTGAGCAGCGCGTCCCAGCCTTGCGGGGCGTAGCCGACGCCGAACTGCTCAGCGGCGGCCCGGTCGAAGCCGCGGCCGTGGAGGAAGTTGCGGCCCTCTGCGGCCCCCGGAGTCAGCAGCTGGGCCCGGAAAAATTCATCAGCAACTTTGTGCGCGTCCAGAAGGCGCTGGCGCTTGCCCACTTCCTCGCGGTTGGGCCCGGTGCCGCCGTCCTCGTAGCGCAGTTCGAAGCCGATCCTGGCGGCCAGCTTCTCCACGGCCTCATGGAAGGACGTGTGGTCCAGCTTCTGGACGAAGGAGATGACGTCGCCGTCCTCGCCGCAGCCGAAGCAGTGGTACCTGCCCACCTGGGGACGGACGGTGAACGACGGCGAACGCTCGTCGTGGAAGGGGCACAGGCCTTTGAATGATCCCAGCCCGGCGCCCTTGAGCGTCACGTAGCCGTCGACGACTTCCTTGATGTCCGTGCGCTGGCGTACTTCGTCAATATCTTCGCGTTTGATCAGCCCGGCCACAGAGCCATCCTAGTCCTTGGGTACGACCGCCGGAGGCGCCATATGGCGGCCGTCACCACAGCGACGGCAGGCTGCCGACCAGCCGTTCGTACATGGCCAGCGCCGACCCGTCGGTGAGCGAGGCGACCTGGTCGATGACCACGCGCAGGCGGGCGCCGTCGTCGGCTGCGTCCCGCCAGTCAGCGGCGAACATCGGCTCCAGGTGGCGGTCTCCGGTGGCGTTCAGCGCGGTCACCAGGGCGTGCAGGACCTCGCGCTGGCGTTCGTAGATGGGCTGGCGGTGCTCGGTGGTCATCACGAAGGTGGTGGCCAGGCCCTTCATGACGGCGATTTCCATCACGGTTTCATCCGGCACCATCAGCTCGGCGTTGTACCGGGTGAGGTCTTCGGGACCGTAGACCGCCCGCGTGGTTTCCAGCGCACTCTGGCAGAACCTGCCGATCAGCTGGCTAGTCATGTTCTTGAGGGCGGCCATCGCCTTGCGGCTGCCGTCTGCTTCGCGCACCCAGACATCCGTGGCCTCGAGCCGGGCCAGGGCGGCGTCGATGGCTGCGGGATCGTTGTGCGGCAGGTACCACTGCTTGGCGTACCCCACCACGCGGGCACGGTGGTCCGGGTTGTCCATCCAGCGCAGCTGGAAGTGCCCTGCCACGATCGCGTCCTCGACGTCGTGCACCGAGTAGGAGATGTCGTCCGCGAGGTCCATGACCTGCGCTTCCAGGCAGGACCGGCGCTCCGGTGCACCCTCGCGGATCCAGTCGAAGATGGGAAGGTCGTCCTCGTAGGCGCCGAACTTGCTGGTCCGCTGCCCGTGGATCACCGGGGCGTTCAGTGCCGACCACGGGTATTTGGCGGCAGCGTCCAGGCTGGCGCGGGTGAGGTTCAGCCCGGCCGGTGTTCCGTCCGCAGCCAGCACTTTGGGTTCCAGCCGGGTCAGCAGCCGGAGCGTCTGGGCATTGCCTTCGAAGCCGCCGATTGCGTGCGCCATCTCGTTCAGCGCGGATTCCCCGTTGTGCCCGAACGGCGGGTGGCCGAGGTCATGGCTGAGGCAGGCGGTGTCCACGACGTCGGGATCGCAGCCCAGCGCCCGGCCCAGTTCGCGGCCCACCTGGGCCACTTCAAGGCTGTGCGTCAGCCGGGTGCGGACGAAGTCGTCGGTGTCCGGGGCAACCACCTGGGTCTTGGCGCCGAGCCGGCGCAGCGCGGACGAGTGCAGGACCCTCGCCCGGTCCCGTTCGAAGTCGGAGCGGTATGTGGTTTTGGGCGGTTCCTCCACCCACCGGGCGGAGTCATGGGCCTCGTAGCCCGGCAGCACCGGTGCTGTGGTCCGTGTTTCAGCCACCTGACACGTCCAGTTCCGCGGCGGCGATGTCTTGGGACTGTTCGGCGTTGAGCGCCCGGGATTCCAGCCAGTCCTTGGGCAGCGCCGGCTTCTTGGGGGAACCGGCACGGCCGCGGGGGCCCTCGGCGTCCACTCCGGGGTAGGGGGAATCCTGGTCCAGCTCGGCCAGCGTGTTTCGCAGGACTTCCAGGCTGGTGACCAGGGCCAGCCTGGTGCGCAGTTCCCCGCCCACCACA
The DNA here is from genome assembly GCF_033142195.1 of Arthrobacter sp. B10-11. Classification (NCBI taxonomy): domain Bacteria; kingdom Bacillati; phylum Actinomycetota; class Actinomycetes; order Micrococcales; family Micrococcaceae; genus Arthrobacter; species Arthrobacter sp. B10-11. Next base: position 343,202 of record NZ_JAWMTH010000005.1, on the reverse strand, counting down.
TAGCCTTTGAAGTACCACGCCATGTGCTTCCGGATTTCACGCAGGGCCTTGCCTTCGTCGCCGAAGGTCTCCACCATGAGTTCCGCGTGCCGGTAGACGCCTTCCGCCACCTGCTGCAGGTTCGGTTTGTGGCGGGTGTCGCTGCCCTCGAAGGCCGCCTGGAGGTCCCCGAAGAGCCAAGGCCTGCCCTGGCAGCCGCGGCCCACCACCACGCCGTCGACGCCGGTCTCGCGGACCATGCGGACGGCGTCCTCCGCGGACCAGATGTCGCCGTTGCCCAGCACCGGGATGTCCGGCAGCGCCTCGCGCAGCCGTGCGATGGCGGACCAGTCCGCCTGGCCGGAATAGAACTGCGCCGCGGTGCGGCCGTGGAGGGCGACGGCGGCGACGCCGGCATCGCGCGCGATCCGGCCGGCGTCGAGGTACGTCAGGTGGTCCTCGTCGATGCCCTTGCGCATCTTGATGGTGAGCGGGACGTTTCCCTTGGACGCCTCTTTGACGGCCGTCTGGACGATCGAGGTGAACAGGTCGATCTTCCACGGCAGTGCGGAACCGCCGCCGCGCCGGGTCACCTTGGGCACCGGGCAGCCGAAGTTCAGGTCGATGTGGTCGGCCCGGTCTTCCTCCACGAGCATCCGCACTGCGGCGCCCACGGTCACCGGGTCCACGCCGTAGAGCTGGACGGACCGGACTTTTTCATCGTCGTCATGGGAGATGATGCGCAGCGACTCGGGCGTGCGTTCGACGAGGGCGCGGGAGGTGACCATCTCCGCCACATACATTCCGCCGCCGTATTCACGGCAGAGCCTGCGGAAAGCGGAGTTGGTGATGCCCGCCATGGGGGCCAGGATCACGGGGGTATCCACCGTGAGGGGTCCCAGCTTCAGGGGCGGGAGTTCCAGCTTGGGGGCGGGGGGCGTTGCTACGACAGTCACCTGTCCATTGTCGCAAAGCCGGGCAAATCGGCGAGCCGCCCGTCGAAATGCCCGTCCGACGGCGGCAGGTCCCCCCGGCTATTCCCCTTCGGCGGCGCGCCGGGCGCGCCGGCTGCCGGGCGGGGGCGCTCCGCCGGGTTCCCGCCCGGCGTCACGCGGGGCGGGCACACCGGCTGCGCGCGTCCGCTGGCCGCGCGATACGGACGCCGCCGCTGCGAGCGCGCCGGTGTCCCCGACGTCGTCGGGCGTTACGGGTGCACGCCCGGAGGCGGTGCCGCCCCCTTCGGGAACGGCAGGCTGCCTGATCCCCGTGGCCTTGACCACCAGCACCGCGATCAGCGTGGTGACCGGGATGGCCAGCACCAGCCCCACGGAACCGACGAGCGTCCTGATGACTTCCTCGGACAGTTCCGCACTGGTCAGCGCCTCGCCGAGGGGGCGGTCGTACAGCATCACGATGATGAGGATGGGCAGCGCCGCACCGGCGTAGGCAAAAGCGATGGTGTAGACGGTGGACGCAATGTGGTCGCGGCCGATCCGCATGGCCGAGGAGAAGAGCTGGCGGGCGCTTGTCTCCGGCGCGAGTTCGTAGAGTTCCCACACCGCGGAGGACTGGGTGATGGTGACGTCGTTCAGCACACCGAGTCCGGAAATGATCAGCCCGCACAGGATGATGCCGGAGATGGAGATGTTGTCCGAAATGTTCGCCAGCGTGGCGGCGTCATGGCTGCCGACGCCGGCCAGGTTTGCCGCGTCGGTGGCCCAGGCAGCCAGGAGCGCCGTGATGCCCAGCCCGAACATGGTGCCCAGCAAAGCCGTGGAGGTCCGTGCCGAGAAGCCGTGGGCGAAGTAGAGGACCCCGATCATGATCACGGTGGAACCCACCAGGGCAAGGAGCAGCGGCGGCTTTCCTTCCACCAGGCCGGGCAGCATGAACGTCACCAGCACGGCGTAGGCTCCCACGAGGCCGATCAGGGCCCGCAGCCCGCGCCAGCGCGCCACGGCGATCACCACGGCGGCGTAAAGAACGGCCAGCAGGATGATGGGCAAGGTGCGGACAAAGTCCACAAAGATGTAGGCGGGCGAACCCTGCCCCGCTGACGCGCCCTGGGCGTTGGAAAGGTTCAGGTAGCGGATGTCGTCCCCCACCTTGACGCCGTGGGATTTCACCACGTCGGGGTTGATCACCACCTTGACCGGGTTCCCCCCTTTGTCCGGCTCAGTGAAGGCGAAGGTGCACTCGCTCCCCTGCTGGGCCGTGCCCTGGCCCGTGCTGTCCTGTCCCGTGCTGTCCTGTCCCGTGCTGTCCTGTCCCGTTCCGGGCTGGGCGGCGCCGCCCTGGGCGCTGCCCTGCGTGCAGCTTTCCACCACCACCCGCTGGATCGTGCCGGTGTCGAACGTCACGCCGGGCGCCGCCGCGTACGGGCTGGCCAGCTTCAGGTCCTCCTTGTTCCCGGACGGCCACATCATCGCCATGGCCGCCAGGGTCAGGAGCGTCAGCGGAATCAGCACCGCCGCCAAAAGCCAGTTGGCCCGTTTGCGGGCCGCCAGGGCCCGGGGTGTCGGCTCCGAATGATCTGTGTGACCGTGCGGGTGTCCGGCACTCATCAGCAGTAAAACCTCATCCCTGCACTCTACTGGGGCTTGATGTTCTGGTTGACACGGAACAGGTTGCCCGGATCGTACTTGCCCTTGATCTCCTGCAAGCGGCCGTAATTGGGTCCATAGTTTTCCGCGACCTTCGACAAGTCATCGCCATCCATGAAATTGATGTAGCCCGCCGTCTCTGAGTAGGGCTGCAGCGCCGCCGCGAAGTCCCGCACCCAGGCGATGTTCGCCGCGCTTTCCGCGGGATCCGCCCAATGGCATGCAATGACCGGGGAGAACCTGGCGTTCCGGTTGGGGAAGGCCGTGTCCGCAATTCCCACATCGTGCACGGCGCCGTCGATCGGGTAGATGTGCACCGCGGTCTGTATGCTAGGCACCCGCTTTCCGAACTCCGCATGGGCGTTGATGGCGCCGTCGTTGAGTTCCGTCAGGAAGGCCGCCTTCCAGTAGGCGAGCAGCCCCTTGGGGTACATCCCGTCGAAGGCCGAATTCAGAGCAGGGTAGGGCATCGGCCCCACCATCGACCCCGCCACCGGCGCAGCATCAAGGAACGGCTGCCAGCGGGCCGGTCCTTCGGCCGGGTCGCCTGTCCACATACCCACGACGATGCAGACCGGCTTCCCGTGCCACTCCTCGGGAAGGAACGGAACCGGCGGCCCCTGGTGGAAAGCGAGGAAAGCGCCGAACTCCCGCGGGGCCGCCGCAATGTACTCGCGGTAGAACTTCGCGACGGTTTCGGCGTGCTCCAGCGGGTGGATAATGATGCCGGCGTGAACCATATCCACGGGATGCAGGCGGAATTCCAGCGAAGTCACGACGCCGAAGTTGCCGCTGCCACCGCGCAGCGCCCAGAAAAGATCCTCGTTCTCGGTTTCACTGGCCGTGAGGAACTTCCCCTCTGCGGTGACGACGTCGGCGGAGAGGAGGTTGTCGCAGCTGAGGCCGTATTTCCGGTCCAGGTACCCGATGCCTCCGCCGAGGGTCAGCCCCGATACGCCGGTTGAACCGACGATGCCGCCGGTGGTGGCCAGCCCGAAGGCATGCGTGGCGTGATTGAAGTCGGCCCACGTTGCGCCTGCCTCCGTCCTTGCCGTTTTGCCGGCGGGATCGACCCTGACGCCCCTGGTGGCGGAAAAGTCGACGACCACCGCATCGTCCGCTGTACCAAATCCGGGTCCGCTGTGGCCGCCGCCCCGGATGGCGACGGGCATGCCGTTGTCCCTGGCGTAGTTGACGGCAGCGATGACGTCCGCCACCTGGGATACCCGCACCACGGCAGCGGGCCGCTTGTCGATCATTCCGTTGTGGACCGCGCGGGCAGAGTCGTAGTCCGGGTCGTCCGGTGTGATCACTTGCCCCCGCACCTGTTCCCGCAGCGCATCGAGCGATTGTGCGTTCATTTTCCAGTACCGCCGATCCTCGTCGATTATGGATCCGGCCGCCCACGTCGCCTCCCATCCGGGTTCGGAGACCGGAGCTTACGCGTCCGGCCTACTCCTCTCGGCAGGCGCCGTCAAGGGCAAATTGCTGGTTGCGGCCCATCGGCCATCTTCCCGCCCGGCGGCTTCGAATGCCCTGTGTAAGCCGGAATGCCGGGCGGGGAACTAAACACCCGGACCCGCGGGTTTATAACTGTAGGACGAGGAGTCTGGAGGCCCGCATGGGTAATAGCAGGAATGTCGAAGGAAGTACCAAGCCTGTACTCACCGTGCAGGAGGCTGCGGGGGTCACTCGAGGCGTGGCCTTGGTCCTGCACGGCGGCCGCTCGCACAGCTACGAGCCCGTGGAGGCCCGCCACCTCAGCCCCGCCCGCATGGTGCCTTTCGCAAAGCAACTGCACCGCGCCGGCTCCAAACACGGGCTTGCAGTCTGGACGCTGCGGAACAGCGTACGCGGCTGGAACGGACCGGACATGTCGCCGCTGCAGGATGCCCGCTGGGCGCTCGCCCGGATCCATGAGGAGCACCCCGGAGTTCCTGTGTACCTGCTGGGGCACTCAATGGGCGGCCTGACTGCGATTTGCGCTGCCGACGATCCCCAGGTGGACGCCGTCGTGGCCCTGGCCCCCTGGCTGAACGCCGAGACGCCGGCCGGGAACGTGGCCGGACGCAAGGTGCTGATTGTCCACGGCTCCAGGGACCGTTGGACAAGCCCCGCCCAATCACTCAAGTTTGCCCGGCGTGCCGCTGACCGGGCTGACGAGCTGCACTACGTCTCGCTGGCCGGTGCAGGGCACTTCATGTTCCGCAAGGTCGGGCTGTGGCATGCGCTGGCCACCGGCTTCGTCCTCAAGGCCTTCGCCGAAACCACCGGCGCGGAACCGGGCGGCGCGGCACGCTTTGACGCGCTGCTGCCCGCCACCTCCCCCGGCATTCCGGTGGTGCTCTGACCATGGCCGATTTTCCCGTGAACGACTTCCTGGCCAGCCTGCCCTGGACTGCCCTGGCCGTGGCAGGGGTCCTGGCGGTCACCTTCGCCGTGGCCGTGGCCCAGAAGAGGCACTCGGTGATGGACGTGGCCTGGGGGCCCGGTTTCGTTGCCGTGGCCGCGGTCTCGTGGCTGCTGTCAGCCGGAACGGGCGACGACGGCCGGCGCCTCCTCCTCGTCCTGCTGACGGGGCTGTGGGGGCTCCGCCTCGGAACGCACATCGGCTGGCGCGCCCGCGGCGGCCATGAGGACCCGCGCTATGAGGCAATGCTCAGCGATGCCCCCGGCTCCCGCAATGTGTACGCACTGCGCCGCGTCTACCTGCCCCAGGGCGTCGTGATGTTCTTCGTCTCCCTCACGGTGCAGGTAGGGATGTTCGCTACCGGCTCCCTGGGCTGGCTTGCCCTTCTGGGCGTGGTGCTGTGGGTCGTGGGTTTTGTGTTCGAGACCGTGGGTGACTGGCAGCTTGCGCAGTTCAAGAAGGACCCGGCCAACAAGGGAACCGTGCTGAACACGGGGCTGTGGCGCTACACCCGCCACCCCAACTACTTCGGCGACGCCGCCGTCTGGACCGGCCTGTTCCTGATTGCCGCCGACTCCTGGCCCGGTGTCCTCACCATCCTGTCCCCGGCCCTGATGGTGTGGGCACTGGCAGGCAAGACAGGGAAGCCGCTCACGGAGAAGGCGATGTCCGCGCGGCCGGGCTACAAGGAATACGTCGAATCGACGTCGGGCTTTATCCCATGGCCGCATCGCCGTCCGGCTGGCGGTCAGCCGGGCGGACGCTGACATGCCGTGGCGGCCGCAGCCCAATGACCGCTTCTACCGCTTCATTGTCCGCACCGGGCTGGCGCTGCACCGGCTCTTCGGGATCCGTGTGATCATCACGGGCCGGGAACACCTGCCGCCGCCGGGAGCACTGAACGGACCGTCCCGCAGGGTGGTTCCGGGCCAGGGGGCCGTCGTCGCCATCACCCACTTCGGGTACCTCGATTTTGCCTTTGCCGAACTGGCGCTGTGGTGGAACAACCGGGCCGAGATGCGGTACCTGGTCACGCAGGGCGCGGCCGACCACTGGTTCGCGGGTCCCGCCATCAGCGCCGCCGGGCACGTGGTGGTGCCCTACGGCCCGGGCAGCGGTGCCTACGACGCCGCCGTCGCGAAACTCCGCGAGGGGGAAATCATCGCGGTCCTTCCCGAAGCGGGCGTGAGCCGCAGCTTCACGGTCCGCGACTGCAAGACCGGAGCGGTCCGGATGGCGGCCGAAGCCGGCGTGCCCTTGATTCCCGTCTCGGTGTGGGGAGCGCACCGGCTGATGACCCGCCATCACGGGTTCTCTCCGCGCCGCGCCTGGCGGGCGCCCGTGCGGATCCATGTGGGCCGGCCGCTGCTGCCCGCCCACCTGCCCGGCCCCGCCCAGGACGCCCAGCCTGCCACCGAAGAACTCAGGACAGTCCTGCAGGCCGGGATCGACACGGCCATCGCGGACTTCCCGCTCACACCGCCGCGCGGGGCGTGGTGGATGCCCGCACACCTGGGCGGCGGCGCCCCCACGGAAGCGGAACGCCGGCGGCTGGACCGGGCCGAGGGGCCGCGCCGGGCGGGAGGCAGGCGGATTAAGCAAGCCGGCCCGCAGTAGCGGACTACTGCGGGCCGGCATTCTCCGGCGCCTAGGCCGGGTCGGAAACCACCAGGGTTTCGGTACCCCGGAGGGTGGCCTTGCCGTTATCCAGCAACGGTTCGACGACGGCGCGCAGCGCGGTCATCGAGTCGTCCAGTTCCAGCACCACCGGGTGCTGGAACGCAATGAGTGCCAGCAGGTCGCGCACTGCGGCTCGGGCTTCCTCGTCCGACAGCTTCGGCTCATGGCCGACGAACACGTCCGTGGGCTGGCCCGACGCGGAACCTTCGCCGCCCGCTGCCGGGTGCTCCCCGCCGGGTACGAACTCCGCATAGCTGATGGCGAACGCCTCGAGCCTGCCCTTCCTGCTGGCCGGAACGCCCTGGCCGAAAGCGCTGGCCTTCGGCGCCCGCAGCACAATGGCGCCGTGCGCACCGCTGAGTTCGTCCAGGAACAGGCGCTGCACCGTGCCGATGCTGAGTTCGCCCGGGCTGTCCCAGCCGTGGACGGCGGTGTAGTACCGGCCCACGACGTCGCTGAGCTCCACGGAGCCGGTAGCCAGGTCCTCGATCTGTTCGGACGCCGCGGCCTCGGACCCGTCGCCGAACACCGGAAGCTTGAGTGCCCCCGGCTCCACCACCACGAGCCGTGAGCGCTGGATCGGGGCCAGGCCGGCGGCCTCGGCGAAAGCGGCTCCGGGCGTGCCCGGTTCCACTTTGGTCCGGAGCCGGGAAACGCCCGACGGCGCCTGGCCGGCTTCGTGCCGGAGCATGGTCAGCAGGGTGGAGCCGACGCCGGCGCGGCGGTGGTCCTTCGCGACCTCAATGTAGGCCCAGAGCCGCTCGGGGTGCAGGGATGCCTCGTGGACCACGGCAGCGGCGACCGGAATGGCCACGCCGTCGACGACGTCCTCGGCCACGATGCAGCGGCGCCATGGCGAGTTGCCCGAGGGCGCCAGGGTGCCGCGGAACTGCCGGGCCTGCTCAGTCTCCGGGCCTCCCCAGAGTTCGAGCAGCGCAAGGTCATCGCCCTCGCGCCATTCACGGTATTCGATGGCCATGCTCAGGCGCCGATCAGCCGCGCGGCCAGGTAGCCCTCCACCTTGTCCAGGGAAACGCGCTCCTGGCTCATGGTGTCGCGTTCACGGATGGTGACGGCCTGGTCCTCGAGGGTGTCGAAGTCCACGGTGATGCAGAACGGGGTGCCGATCTCGTCCTGGCGGCGGTAGCGGCGGCCGATGGCGCCGGCGTCGTCGAAGTCGATGTTCCAGTTCTTGCGCAGCTGGGCGCCCAGGGCCTTGGCCTTCGGCGACAGGTCCTCGTTGCGGCTCAGCGGCAGCACGGCGGCCTTGACCGGAGCCAGGCGCGGGTCCAGCTTCAGCACGGTGCGGACGTCCACGCCGCCCTTGGCGTTGGGGGCCTCGTCCTCGGTGTAGGCGTCAATGAGGAACGCCATGAAGGACCGGGTCAGGCCGGCCGCGGGCTCGATCACGTACGGCGTGTAGCGCTCGTTGGTGGCCTGGTTGAAGTAGCTCAGGTCATGGCCGGAAGCCTTGGAGTGCGTGGAGAGGTCGAAGTCGGTGCGGTTGGCGATGCCTTCGAGTTCGCCCCACTCCGAGCCCTGGAAGCCGAAGCGGTATTCGATGTCCGTGGTGCCCTTGGAGTAGTGGCTCAGCTTCTCCAGCGGGTGCTCGAAGAAGCGGAGGTTCTCGGCTTTGAGGCCCAGGCCTGTGTACCAGTCCATGCGTTCCTTCATCCAGTACTGGTGCCACTGCTCGTCCGTGCCCGGCTCAACGAAGAATTCCATCTCCATCTGCTCGAATTCACGCGTGCGGAAGATGAAGTTTCCGGGCGTGATCTCGTTGCGGAAGGACTTGCCGATCTGGCCGATGCCGAACGGCGGCTTCTTCCGGGACGTGGTGAGGACGTTGTTGAAGTTCACAAAGATGCCCTGCGCGGTTTCCGGGCGCAGGTAGTGCATGCCTTCCTCGTTGGCCACCGGGCCGAGGAAGGTCTTGAGCAGGCCGGAGAACTCCTGGGGTTCGGTCCATTCGCCGCGGGTGCCGCAGTTGGCGCACGCGATGTCCTTCAGGCCGTTCTCGGCGGGCCGGCCCTTCTTTTCCTCGTACTCTTCCTCGAGGTGGTCGGCACGGTAGCGCTTGTGGCAGGAGAGGCACTCCACCAGCGGATCGGAAAAGACCTCCACGTGGCCGGACGCTTCCCAGACCTGGCGGGGAAGGATCACGGAGGAATCCAGGCCCACCACGTCCTCGCGGCCGCGGACCACGGACTGCCACCACTGGCGCTTGATGTTTTCCTTCAGCTCGGCGCCGAGGGGCCCGTAGTCCCAGGCAGAACGGGAGCCACCATAGATTTCACCGGCCTGGAAAACGAAGCCCCTCCTCTTGGAGAGGGAGATGACCTGGTCGAGAACGGATTTTGCTGCCATGGGAACTCCAATTTCTACAGGGCCGCTGGGTGCGGTCCGCGCGGTTTCTAGGCCCCAGTCCCCGGCTGGTTGCCGGGCGGGGCGGTGCGAAGGAAAGATGTGCAGGAAGCTGCGTGTCCTAGCCTACCGGCCCGGCTGCCGCTTGAGGGCGCCCCGCGGCCACGGAAGCGTGGCCAGCACGATGGCGCCGAGGGTCAGGATCGTGCCGAGGACGGTGGGCAGGGCAACCACCGTGCCGGGTGCGGGAAAGGCCAAATCCAGGCCCAGCGAACCCAGCAGCTGGCCGGCAATCATGCCCAGCCCGGTGACCAGGACTCCCAGGCTCCTGACCAGCAGCGCCCCAAGCCCGATGAAGGCGCAGCCCATCGGGCCGCCGAGGTAGTACCACCACTCCGGGGGCAGTCCGTTGCCGGGCCCGGCAACGGCCACCTTGATCAGCCACGCCAGCCACAGCACCGTGGCGCCGGAGACGAAGTTCACCAGGGTGGCCGCAATGGGAGTGCCGTAGTGCACGGTGGCGGTCCCGTTCATGGCCTGCTGGAAGCTCATCAGGAAACCGGCCAGGACGGGCAGGATCACCGGTAGGAGCAGCCGGCCCGGGTCCGCACCGCTGTCGCCCGCGCCGCCGGCACCGCCAAACCGCGGGGACACCGCCCACGCGACGGCGGCGATGGTCAGCACGGTGCCGAGGACCCGGATCCCGGTGACGGACTTCTTGCCGGCAGGGCCGATGCCGAGCCGGTCCACCAGCAGCCCGCTCAGCGTCTGCCCGGTGACCGTGGCCACGGTAAACAGCGCCACCCCGAGCAGGCCCACAGTGAAGGACTGGGCAAAAACAAAGAAGGCGCCGATGCCGCCGGCCATTGCGTAGACCGGTGGAAAACGGCGTTCGCGGAGCGCGGGCAGGATCTGCGCCAGTCCGCGGCGTCCCCGCGGCAGGACCAGCGAGACCACAATCATCACCACCAGGCCAGTGGTGAAACTCACCACAGCGGCGGCTATGCCGTCGTTCAACCGGGCGCCCAGCGCGCCGTTGATCCGGCCCTGGACGGGGATGGCGAGTCCGGCGGCCACGGCCATCGGCAGTCCTGCAATGAGTGGGAGACGGGGTGAATGGGTCACTGGATTCACCTTACGTCAGGCATCATTGCTGTATGAGCACCCCGGAAATCGAAGAGATCCCCATCCGCGACGACATGATCCGCCTGGGCCAGCTGCTGAAGCTCGCCAACCTCGTGGAGGACGGCGTTGAGGCCACGGAGCTGATCAAGAACGGGCTGGTCAAAGTCAACGGCGAGATCGATGACCGCCGCGGCCGGCAGCTGCACCACGGCGACACTGTCACCGCTAACGGCCGGACCGTGCGGATCCTGACACCCGCGGGCTCCTGAGCTACTTCGTCAGCACCTCGTGGGTGAGGAACTCGGAAACGTGGCCGATCTCCTGCTGGTTGATCCCGTGCCACATCCCTGTGTAGAGGACCTTCGTCAGCTTCACGTGCTTCCGCACCCAGCCCATGGTGTATTCGATCTTGTCCTGGGTGATGACGGGGTCCTGCTGGTCGCGACCCCAGAACAGCGGGACGCTGCCGTCCAGTTCGTCGTCGCGGAAAGTCGGGTCCCCTCCGGCGTTCACCGCAAAGCCGGAAAGCCCGACGACGGCGGCAAAGTCCGTTGGGCGCTGCCGTAGCAGCGTGGTGGCCATCGCCATCCCCATCGAGAACCCGAGCAACGTGACGGACGGGTGGTCGCCTTTGACGCCGTCGAGCCAGTCCAGCACAAAGGCGGCGGCGTCCTTGACCGCATCCAGCGAATACTCCGCGGAGTCCGTCAGCGGGAACCACGTAAAGCCCGGACCCATGGCAATAGGGGCCCGGACGGATACCACGGCGAAATCTCCGGGCAACAGGTCGGACAGGCTGAGCAGGTCCTTCTCATTCGCACCGTAGCCGTGCAGCAGGACCAGCAGGGGCTTACCCGAGCGCTCTTGGTCAGGAGTGGACCACAGGACAACAGGGGCAGTGGAAACTTCGGCTTCAGTCATGGAACCATTCTTGCAGTTACCGCCCGGTAACAACCTACGGTGGCGTAGCTTTGGCTTCACGAGGCAGGATGGAAACGTGAGCGAAACTGAAGCCATTCCGAACCCGCAGGACACCGTTGATGCCCACCCCTGGGGCCGGTACGTTGCCATGGGAGACTCCTTCACCGAGGGCATCGGCGACCCGGAACCCGAAAGCCCCGGCGGGCACCGCGGCTGGGCGGACCGCGTGGCCGAGGAACTGAGCCGTGGCCACACAGATTTTGCCTACGCAAACCTGGCGGTGCGCGGCCGGCTGCTTGAACAGATTGTTGACCAGCAGTTGGCCCCCTGCCTGGCCCTCAAGCCGGACCTGGTGACGCTTTCGGCCGGAGGCAACGACCTCATCCGGCCCGGCGGGGACCCTGACGCGCTGGCCGAAAAGCTGGATTCGGTGGTGCACATCCTCAGCCTGGGCGGCGCCACGGTGGTGCTGTTCAACGGACCGGACACCGGGTCATCCGTCCTGGGCCGGGTCCGCAGCAAGATCGCCATCTACAACGAGAACCTCAGGACCGTGGCCGCCCGGCACGACGCCGTCATCGCAGACATGTGGTCCCTTCGCCAGCTCGGCAATCCGCAGATGTGGGACCAGGACCGGCTGCACTTCTCCCCGTTGGGCCACCACACCATCGCTTCGATGGTGCTTGATTCGCTCAACATCAACCACACCTTGGAGCCGCTCTCCCCCAAGCCCCTGCCCCAGCGAAGCTGGCGCCAGGCGCGGTCCGGGGACCTGGTGTGGGCGCGCGAATACTTCGTTCCCTGGGTTGTCCGCCGGCTGCGCCATCAATCATCCGGCGACGGCGTCACGGCCAAGCGGCCGACGCCCGGTCCGGTGTTCGGTCCCGGGATGCCGCTGGGCTCGGGCGAAGCGCCGGGATTCGAGTCCGAACGGGGGTAGTGCGCGGGTGGACGCCGACGACGTCGTTCGGCTGCGGCTGCGGCAGCAGCAGCTCCGTCCTCCGCGCGCGGTTTCGGCCGAAGCCGCCCTGAAGAACCTGTTGGCTGTCCAGTCACAGGAGTTTGCGTATGCCCGGTGGTCGCTGGCGCAGCGCACGGCGGGGGCCACCGCCGCCGACGTCGAACAGGCAGTGGCCGACGGCCGGATCCTCCGAACGCATATCCTGCGGCCCACCTGGCATTTCGTGCACCGGGATGACCTTCGCTGGCTGCTGGCGCTCTCCGCGCCCCGGCTGCACCGGGGAAACGGCGCCATCTACCGCGAGACGGGCATCGATGCGGACGCGGCGTCCCGGAGCGCGCGCGTCCTGGGTGCCGCGGTGGCCGGCGGCGCCCACAAAACCCGGGAGCAGCTCGCTGCGGAACTGCACCGGCACGGATTTGCGGGCAAAGGCCTGGAGCTCGCGTACCTGGTCATGCACGCGGAGGTCAGTGGCGTCCTGACGAGCGGAACACCCGTGCGAAGTGCAAGCGGCGCACTGAAGCAGACCTACGCACTTTTCGAGGAACGCGTCCCGCCGTCAACGGGAGGGCCCGTCGACCGTCCTGCCGCGCTGGCCGAACTGGTCCGCCGCTATTTCCGCAGCCGCGGACCGGCAACCGTGAAGGACTGTGCCGACTGGTCCGGGCTCACCGTCACCGACATCCGGCTGGGCCTCGGCCTGGCGCTGGAAGCCGATCCCGGCCAGCTCGAAACAACCGTGCTTGACGGTCTGGGGTTCTACTTCAGCTTGGCCGAGGTGCCTCCCGGGCCTGGTGCAGGGCAGGGCGGGCACCCCCGAATCGACCTGGTTCAGTGCTACGACGAATACATCATGGGCTATTCACAGTCACGGTATTTCCTGGGCGGCCGTGCCCCGGCCCGTCCTGACGGCAGCACGCCGATGCATGTAGTGCTTAGGGAGGGCAGGATGATCGGCTCGTGGCGCCATGTCCTGCGTCCCGGACGCTGTGAGCTGGATATCCGCACCGATCGGGAGCCCGGGGCTGCCGGCAACAGCGCGATTGATGCGGCAGTGGCCGAGTACGGGACGTTCCTGGGAGTGCCTGCGGCGGGGCGGGGGTTAAACTGAAAGGACACTTCTGAGAGGCCCTCCCCCGTGAACAACGTGTTCTTCTGGATCATCGTCCTGTCGTTCCTGATTCCCTTCGCCATGCGCATGTACCGGAAGCGCGTGGGCAGGAACCAGAACCAGGACTTCAACGGCCAGTATCCCGGCCAGTTCCCGGGTCAGTTTCCCGGGCAGCAGCCGGGGCGCCCGAATAACCAGCCGCGTGACGGTTACACCCAGCAGGATTACTTCGGCGGCGGCTTCCGGCAACTCGGCGGCCGGCAGCAGCCTCCGCTCGACCAGCCGTATCAGGACCCCCGATTCCCGGCCCCCGGCTACCCGAATCAGGGCTACCCGAACCCGGGCTACCAGAACCCGGGCTACCCGGCTCCGGGCGGCCCCGGGCAGGTCCCTTACGAGGACAGCCCTGAGTATCCGGCCAACCAGTCACGCCAGGAACCGCAGCAGCCGTCCGCCCCGGCAACTCCGCCGCCGCCGTCGGCCCCCCAGGGTTTCCGCGCGCGGAAACTGGCCGAGCTCGACCAGCAGTACAGCAACGGCGAAATCGCCATGGAGGAATACATGGCCCGGCGTGACGAGATCATGAACGGTTAGTCGCCGTCGCATAGCAGCCGTCGCACCGACTCCTCATGCTGGGCCGTTTCTTCAGGCTGCCAGTGGGCTGAGGCGCGTGCGTTTCAGGATCTTCGCGCGGTGCAGAAGTTCGCGTCTCTGGCGACGGCTCAGCGGCACTGGCGTGCCGGGTGATGATGTCCCGGGCAGCGGCGGGGCGGTCGACCGGTACGAGTGCCCGGTCGGAGTCTGGACCTGCAGGGTGTGCCGTGGCCCAGGCCTTGGTTCGGCATGCCAACCGGGAGATTCTTTGGCGTAGTTACAGGATTCGCAGGGCCCGCTGCCGTTGCTGTGGCTGGTGGGTCCGCCGTGGTGCCACGCAACAATGTGGTCGTGGTGGCGGATCGGCGCATCGCAGTAGGGCGTGCGGCATGTGTCATCCCGGGCTTGGATGAAACGGCGCAGCCCGTCCGGGAAGAGCCTGGCACGGGAATCCATCGCCACCAGCTCCCCCGTCCCCGGGGCGGTATAGAGCCTGCGCAGCCAGGTAGTCAACGCCGCGTCACACTGGCCGCCGCCCCCATCTTGCTGCAACCCTGCAACCGCGGCCCTGGCCCAGCCTGCAGGGACGACTCCGTACCCGGCCAAGCGCGCAGGTTCGCTGTCCCCTTGGAACAGAGTGCGATCGGTCATCACGAGCTGGATCTCGATGCCGCCGATCCCCCCGGAGGTGCCCGTGATCCGGTCGACGAGGTCATCGGCCATGATCTGTCCGCGGGAGCGGGTGTCTCCGCCCGAGCGCAGGGCGTCCGCCTGCCGCGTGAGCGCAGCGTGGACGGCTACGCCGACAGTAACCGGGAGCAGTGCGGTCAAATAGCACATGGTGTCCGGAGCCGGACGAAGTCTCACGTGCCGGTCGGAAACGGCGTTGCGGGCACGGTTGACCACGGAGTGAGGGTCCAGCCGATAGGCCGCTGTCCGGGCTGCCGCGATAATGGTCCGGTCCCCGGCGCCTGCCAGGGTGCCGGTGTCTGCGGCGAGCTGTTCATCAACGGCGCACCGGTCCGCCGCAGACAGGCAGGCGGTTTCCTTCACCAGCAGGGTGGCGCGCCACTCATTGAGCTGCCCCGTCCGGAGGGCCGCCAGGGTGTGGGGCATCTCCGTTACAAGGGCTTTCGCCATGCCGAGCAAGCGTCCGCCGCGGGCGGGCGATTCACCACGGGCCAAAGCGATCTGGGCGGCGACGCCTTTGCCGAGTTCATCTGCCGGAAGCCCGGCCTCAGTCTGGGCGCAGCGCTGCCGGACATCGAACGCGACCGAGTCGCGGGCCTGCATCGCGGCAGCGGCCGACTTCAGCTCTTCCAGATCCCGTAGCTGGTCAATCAGGGCGGCGCTGTCGTTGCAGGGGCGGATCGCGGCCAAGAGACCTATGAGGTCCCTGACCGTGATCCCGCGGCCAGTCTCGTCCGGAGCCTCTCCCGACCCCCAGTTGCCTTCCATGACTGAAGTCTGGCAGTGACCACCGACAATTTAGTGCCCCGGGGAAGTCTGCCCTGCGTCGGTCCTTGGCTGACCAGCTAGGGCATGTCTCCTTATTGGCGTACTGTCCTCTAGTGGAATCACCCCAACGGTGCTTTCGTTGACCTATACAGCTACAGCTGGAGAGTCATATGAAACGTCATCTGGATTCTAAGAATGTTCGCCAGGTTCTTGCTCTCTCACTCGCGATAGTGGCTTCCTTGGTTCTCTTACTGGTTCCCATGTACACCCAGGTAAAACTAACGTCTGGCGGGCAAGAGCAGGTTAGCCATCCGACCCTGGTTGAAACAGTAGGGCCATCCATCTTCGTGCCGTTGCTCATCCCCGTGGCCCTGACCGCGCTACCTCTCCTGACAAGAGGACGCACGCGGACTCCAGTATCGGTCGCGACGACTGTCGTTCTTGTTGTCTTCGTAGTCATCGGCTCCGCAAGCATCGGCTGGTTCTACGTCCCCGCCATGGCCGCCGCGGTAGCCGCGGTTGTTACTTCGATAGGCAGCCACGGCTCCATCCAGCGAACACCTGATTTAAGAGACACACGCTAGTCCACCTGCGGGAAGCCGAGGTCGATCACCGAAGTGGACGGGTCCGGCCAGCGGGTGGTGACGACCTTGCCGCGGGTGTAGAAGCGGATGCTGTCCGGTCCGTACATGTGGGTGTCCCCGAACAGCGAGTTCTTCCAGCCGCCGAACGAGAACGTCCCCACCGGAACCGGGATGGGCACGTTGACGCCCACCATGCCGGCCTCGACGTCGAACTCGAACTGGCGCGCCGCGCCGCCGTCGCGCGTGAAGATGGCCACGCCGTTGCCGAACTCATTGTCGTTCACCAGCTTGACGGCGTCGCTGTAGCTGTCCGCCCGGACCACCGACAGCACGGGACCGAAGATTTCGTCGTCGTACACCTTCATGCCCGGCTTCACGTGATCCACCAGGCTGACCCCGATGAAGAAGCCGTCCGAGTCGAATTCGTGCTCGCGGCCGTCCACCACAACCGTGGCACCCTCGTCCGCTGCGCCGGCCACGTAGGAGGCAACCCTGTCCCGGTGTTCCTTGGTGATCAGGGGTCCCATCTGCGAGGCAGGGTCCGTTCCCGGACCGATCTTGAGGTCTGCCATGCGCGTGGAAATGGCCTTGACCAGGTCGTCCGCAATATTGCCCACCGCCACCAGCACGGAGACGGCCATGCACCGTTCCCCGGCAGAGCCGTAGGCGGCCGACACGGCGGCATCGGCCGCCATGTCCAGGTCCGCGTCCGGCAGGACCACCATGTGGTTCTTGGCACCGCCCAGCGCCTGGACGCGCTTGCCGTGGTCGGCCGCCCGCTTGTAGATGGACTGCGCGATCGGGGTGGAGCCCACGAAGCTGACAGCCTTGACGCCGGGGTGTTCCAGCAGGACGTCCACAGCCTCCTTGTCGCCGTGGACCACGTTGAGAACGCCCGCCGGCAGGCCCGCCTCCGCGAAGACCTCAGCGATGAAAACGGCCGACGACGGGTCCTTCTCGCTGGGCTTCAGGAGGACGGTGTTGCCGCAGGCCAGTGCGCTGCCGATCATCCACAGCGGCACCATGGCCGGAAAGTTGAACGGTGTGATGCACGCGACCACGCCCACCGGCTGGCGCACCGAGTGCACGTCCACGCCGCTGGAAACCTGCTCCGAGCGTTCACCCTTGAGCATGTGCGCGAGCCCGGTGGCGAACTCGATGTTTTCGAGGCCACGGGAGATCTCGCCTTCAGCGTCGGAAAGCACCTTGCCGTGCTCGCTGGTCAGGATGGCCGCCAGCTCGGACTTGCGCTGGGTCAGGAGTTCCCGCACGCGGAAGAAGATGTTGGTGCGCTTGGCCAGGCTGGTGGCCCGCCAGCCAGGCAGGGCGGCCTGGGCTGCGGCGATGGCTTCCTCCACGCGCGAGGCCGAGGCAAGCGCCACCTCTTTGTCCTGCGCGCCGGTGGCGGGGTTGAAGACGGGGCCGAAACGGTCGGCGTCGCTGATCCGGGCGCCGTTGATGAAGTGCGGGATGCGTTCCATGGGAAAGTCCTTTTCGTGAAAACGGCTGCGGTTAGTTGGAGGCTTCGAGCGAGCCGTCGACGAGCTTGATGATCATCGAGCAGTCCTTCCCGGACTGCCCGGAGTCGATGAGGCGCTGGAAGAGGGTCTGCACGTGCTCGCCGATTTCCAGTGGAGTGCCGGTGTCGCGGGCGGCACTGATGGCCAGTCCGATGTCCTTGTTGGCGAGCTCGGTGGTGAACGTGGGGGCGAAGTCGTTGTTGGAGGCAGCGGTGGGAACGACCCCGCCCACCGGGTACCAGGTCCGCAGCGCCCAACTGTCCCCCGACGACACCGAGGCGATGTCCCAGAAGACCTGCTTGTCCAGGCCCAGGCGCTCGGCGAGCACTGCGCCTTCGGCGGTGGAGGCCAGATTGATGAAGAGCATCAGGTTGTTGCAGATCTTCGCCGCCTGCCCCGTGGTGGCGCCGCCGGTGGGGATGATGTTGGACGCCATGGGACGGATATATTCCGTGGCGTCCGCGACGGCGCCTGCCTCCCCGCCGATCATGAAAGTCAGGGTTCCGGCCTTCGCCCCGCTCATGCCGCCCGAGACCGGGGCGTCCACGAAGCGGAAGCCGGCGGCAGCGGCGGCGTCGTGCAGTGCCTGCGCGGACGCGATGTCGATGGTGGAGGAATCCACCAGCAGCGTGCGGGTATCGGCATGGGCCAAAACACCGTCCTCGCCCAGGTAGACGGCCCGGGCGTGCTCGCCCTTCGGCAGCATGGTGAAGACGACGTCGGCGCCGTCCACCGCGGCGGCAATGCTCGCCACCGGCTTCACTCCGCCGGCTTCGGCAGCAGCCACGGCCTCGGGGTTGAGGTCGAATCCGCGAACGTCATGGCCGGCCTTTGCCAGGTTTGCCGACATGGACCCACCCATGTTTCCGAGACCGATCCAAGCGACTACTGCCATGGTGAAAGCTCCTTTGCTTCGTGTACCAGCCGATATTGCTGGATGTTCCGTGTCAACGATCACACCCTGTTACAGTGCAATCAAGGGGAAAAACTACAGAGCGCATGTGCATGGATGCACATTGACCGGGAGGCTGAACGATGGAAAAGAACCAGTGGATTTGAACCGGCTGCCGAGTCCCGATGACCTGCTGATCCTGCTGACAGTGGCCAGGCTGGGCCGGTTCAACGCCGTGGCCGAGACGCTGGGCACCACGCATACCACCATCTCGCGCCGGATCCTGGCACTGGACAAGCAGCTCGGCGGACGGACGCTGGAGCGCAGCCCGCACGGTTGGGAACTGACCGAACTGGGCAGCCAGGCCGTTGCCGCCGCCGAGGCGATTGAGTCGACGCTCGGCTCCCTGGCCGGCACCATCAGCAACGGCGAACATTCCCTGTCCGGACTGGTCCGGATCAGCACATCCGATGGATTCGGCGCGGAATTCGTGACCCCGGCACTGGTCCGCCTGCAGCAGGAGAATCCGCTGCTGAACGTCGAGATGCTCAGTGCCACCCGCAAGGCCAGCCAAAACCGGTCCGGCGTGGACCTGGAAGTGGTGGTTGGCCGGATGGAGGTCACCAACGCCCAGCCCATCTTCCTCACCAACTACTTCCTGCGGCTTTACGCCAGTCCGGCCTATGTCCGCGCCCGCGGACTTCCCGCCGCCCTGGACGACGTCCGGGATCACGGCTTTGTCTCCTACGTTGAGTCAGCACTGCAGGTGGCGGAACTCGGGCACCGGTCATCGCAGCTGCCCGCGCCGAAATTCAGCTTCCAGGCCACCAGCATCTTCGCCCAGGTGGAGGCGGTCCGGCTCGGCGCGGGCATCGGCCTGTTGCCGAACTTCATGGTGGCAGACAATCCGGACTTCGTGCCCGTGCTGCCCGAGTTGTTCCAGCGCCAGCTTCCCATCTGGGCGGTGGCGCGTCCGGAGTCGCTGCGCTCGGCGTCGGTCCTTGCCGTGGTGGAGGCGCTTAAAGCGGAAGTGTCAGGCCGCCGGGAACTCCTGGCGGCCTGACACTGGCCTCGACTGACACTAGCCTCGCCCGATCCTAGGCCCGGCCTCGTCCTAGGCCTGGAACAGCCGGCGCACCACCCGGCCCGCGGCGAGGGCATCGAGGCCCTCATTGATTTCCGCCAGAGGCCGGGTGTCCGTGTGCAGCAGCTCCACCGGAAGCCGCCCGGCCCGCCAGTGGTCAAGGTACAGCGGAATATCCCGCTCCGGAACGGCATCCCCCATGTAGGACCCAAGGAGCCGCTTCCCGGCTCCGGCGAACTGCAGTGCCTTTACCGTCAGTTCCGCAGAGGGTTTGGGCAGACCGACAGAGACGACGGCGCCGCCCCGCGTCACGAGGTCCAGGCACGAGGCGATCACCCCTGCGGATCCCACCGCCTCGACGGCAACGTCCACACCGTCGCCGGTTGCCTCGGCGACCAGCCGGGCGGCGTCGTCGGGATTTCCCACTGCCGTGGCGCCGCAGTCGAGGGCGAGCTGGTGCTTATCTTCGTTGGGGTCGATGGCAATGACGGCGGCGGCGCCCGCGAGTGACGCCGCCATCACCGCGGACAGTCCGACGGCGCCGAGCCCGAAGACTGCCACGGACTGCCCCGACGTGACCGCCGCCGTGTTCAGCACGGCGCCCATTCCGGTAAGTACGGCGCAACCGAACATGGCCGCGACGGTGTCCGGGACGTCGTCGCCGATCACCACCACGGACTCCCGCGCCACCACGGCGTAGTCGGCAAAGGCCGAGACGCCGAGGTGGTGGTTGATCCGCTCCCCCGACGGCGTCCGCAGCAGCGCTTCCCCGTGCAGCAGGTCCCCCGAGCCGTTGACCTCGGCGGCGCGGTGGCACAGGGCCGGGCGGCCGGAGCGGCACGCCCGGCAGTCGCCGCAGCTTGGAACGAAGACGAGCACCACGTGGTCCCCCGCCGAGACGTCCCGGACGCCCTCCCCCACTGCCACGACCCGTCCCACGGCCTCGTGTCCCAGCGCCATGGGCAGCGGCCGGACCCTGGAGCCGTCCACCACCGAAAGATCCGAGTGGCACAGGCTGGAGTAGGTGATGGCCACTCCCAACTCGCCGGCCCGGGGTTCGGGCCGGTCGAGTTCCTGGACCACGAGCGGGCGGGCTTCGGTGTAGCTCGTTCCCGCGGGGACGGTGGAATAGAGGACTGCTGCTCGCATGGACACCTTCCTTGCCGCTACTTCTTGGCCGGCATCTCTTGGCTGTTTGCCTTGGATGCGGCCAGCAGGTCCGCCGTGCCCTGCGCATCCGCGGCATCCACGTCGTGCAGCGAAATCCCGCGGGTTTCCTTCAGCATGAAGACCGCGAACATGGTGACGAGGCACGCACCGAGCAGGTAGATCGCCACCGGAACGGAGGACTTGAAGTTGCTCAGCAGCGCTGTGGCGATGATCGGGGCCAGTGAACCGGCGACGATCGAGGTGACCTGGTATCCGAGTGACACACCGGAGTAGCGCATCCGCGTCGGGAACATCTCAGCCATGATCGCAGGCTGGCCGGCATACATCAGCGCGTGGAACAGGAGGCCGATGGTGATGGCAGCCAGGATGACCAGATCGTTCTTGGTGTCCATCATCGGGAAGGCGAAGAAGCCCCACGTGCCGCCGAGGACTGCGCCGGCCATGTAAACGGGCTTGCGTCCGAAAGCGTCCGAGAGCTTGCCGACCATCGGAACGGCGCAGAAGTGGATGAAGTGCGCCACCAGGAGCAGCAGGAGGATCCTGGACGTGTCGGTCTGGACTACCACCTTCAGGTAGGTGATGGAGAACGTGACCACGAGGTAGTAGAGGATGTTCTCAGCGAACCGCAGGCCCATGGCGGTGAAGACGCCGCGCGGGTAGCGGCGGAAGACCTCGGCAACGCCGTAGCCCTTGTTCTCAACCACAACTTCCTTGCGTGCCTCGAGGAAGATCGGCGCGTCCTGGACCTTGGTGCGGATGTAGTAGCCCACGATCACGATCACAGCAGAGAGCCAGAATGCGACCCGCCAGCCCCAGCTGAGGAAGTCGGCCGAGGACAGCGTCGAGGACAGCGTGAACAGTACGCCGGTGGCGAGCAGGTTGCCCATGGGCACCGCTGATTGCGGCCAGCTGGACCAGAACCCGCGGGACTTGCTGGGGCTGTGCTCGGCCACGAGCAGCACGGCGCCGCCCCATTCACCGCCGACGGCGAAGCCCTGCACGAACCGCAGGAACACCAGCAGTGCCGGGGCCCAGTAGCCGATCTGCTGGAAGGTGGGGAGGCAGCCCATCAGGAACGTGGAAACACCCACCAGGATGATGCTGAGCTGGAGCAGCTGCTTGCGGCCGAACTTGTCGCCGAAGTGGCCGAACACGATGCCACCGATGGGACGGGCCACGAAGCCCACAGCGTAGGTAACGAAGGCGGCAATGATCCCGTCCAGCTCCGTACCGGAATTGGGGAAAAACAACTTGCCGAAAACCAGGGTGGCCGCCGAAGCGTAGAGGAAGAATTCATACCATTCAACGACGGTGCCGGCCATGGAGGCCGTCACTACTTTCCTCAGCCCGGAAGCCTTGACATCAGTCTCATCTACTCGCCTTGCGGCGGAGTCGTGCGTGCTCATTGTGAACTCCTTCGGCGTCTCCGTCGACACCATGTGGACCATTCCGTAGCGGCCGCGTGTGATGTGCACCACCAACGCGCGCCGGTCCCCTAGAGTATGGACTCACATTGCCGCAGGCTCAACGCCATTTTCTGCAGAACAGCTCTGCAAAAACGCACATTTCGCCGGCGGACTATGCGAAGAAGTTCTGCCTCAGCTGCGCGCTGAGCTGGCCGATCTCGGTGAGGAAGCCGTCATGGCCAATGGGCGCATCGATGACGTGGACGGGGACGTCACCGGGGAGCGCTGCCGCGAGTTCGTGGGACTGTGCAGGGAAGTACAGCCGGTCCGTGTTCACTGCGGCGATGAAGAACTCAGCTTTGGCCTCCGCCAGTGCTTCCGTAAGCGGACCGCGTCCCCGGCCCACATCGTGGCTCATGAGGGCCTCGGTGATGGCGATGTAGCTGTTGGCATCGAAGCGGCGCACCAGCTTGGTGCCCTGGTAATCGAGGTAGCTCTCCACCTGGTAGCGGCCGCGCTCCCCGAGCGACACTGCCTGGAGCGGGGCTTCGCCGCCTTGCGGGCTGCGGCCGAACCGGGCTGCGAGTTCGTCGGCGGAGCGGTACGTAATGTGCGCAATCCTGCGCGCCAGGGCCAGGCCGGCCTCCGGTTCCGGACTGCCGTAGTAGTCGCCGTCGTTGAAGTTGGCGTCCTGGCGGATGGCGAGGGTCTGCGCCTGCGCGAACGCGATCTGCTCGGCGGTGCTGCTGGCGCCGCTGGCTATCACGCCGCAGCGCCGGACGCGGTCAGGGTAGGTCACGGCCCATTCCAGGGCGCGGGCTCCGCCGAGGGAGCCGCCCAGTACCGCGTACCAGCTTCCGATGCCCAGTGCGTCTGCCAGCCGGGCTTCGGCCGCCGTGGTGTCGCGCAGGGTCACCAGGGGAAAGCGCGAACCCCACGGCTTCCCGTCCGGGGCCGGGGTCGACGGGCCGGTGGAGCCATAACATCCGCCCAGGATGTTGATGGAGACCACGAAATACTTGTCCGTATCAACCGGGGCGCCCGGGCCGGCCAGCTGCTCCCACCAGCCTTCCTCGTCGCTGGCACCCCTGGTGACATGCGTGCTGCCGGTCAGGGCGTGCTGCACCAGCACGGCGTTGGAACGGTCCGGGTTCAGCGTTCCCCACGTTTCGTAGGCGAGTGTGACGTCCGGGAGGTGGCCGCCGGCTTCCAGGTCGAGTCCGCCGACGCTCAGGAACTTGACGGTACCGTCCGGGACGGGGGCGGTGAACGGCTCGTTGGGGCTGCTGGTTCCGGGTACACCGCTGCGGGTGACGGCAATCGTCATCTGAGGACCTCTTCTTCGCGCTTGCCTGCCGCCAACTGGCCGGCAGGCCAGGTCTTCACCCGGGGCACCCCGCCGCGGAAGGAGGGTTGCCGGCCAGCAAGCCGGGGCTGTCGCTGGCACTCATGACCTGTAGAGAGTCTACGAAATGCGTCGCCGCAATGGCGAAGATTGTGACAGCAATGTGACTCCCGGCGTCGACGACGCCGGGAGTCAGTGCGGTCAGTCGCCCTTGGCGGCGCGGAAACCGGCGTCGAGGTCGGCGATGATGTCATCGATGTGTTCGAGCCCCACCGAGAGGCGGACCAGGCCGGGGGTCACGCCCGCCACGGCCTGCTGTTCCGCCGTCAGCTGGCTGTGCGTGGTCGACGCCGGGTGGATGACCAGGGAGCGCACGTCGCCGATGTTTGCCACGTGGGAGTGGAGCTCCAGGGCGTCCACGAACCGCTTGCCGGCCTCCGCGCCGCCGGCGATGTTGAACGAGACGATCGCGCCGGTGCCCTTGGGCCCGTACTTGCGGCCGCGCTCATACCAGGGGCTGGACGGCAGGCCCGCGTAGGCGACGGATTCGACGTCGTCCCTGGACTCCAGCCACTCGGCGACGCCCACCGCATTGGCGACGTGCCGCTCAACGCGCAGGCTCAGGGTTTCCAGGCCCTGGGCGATGAGGAAGGCGTTGAACGGTGAAACCGCGGACCCCAGGTCGCGCAGCAGCTGGACGCGGGCTTTGAGGATGTAGGACAGGTTCGCGCCCAAGGCACCCTCCGCCCCGAGATCCCGCGCGTAGACAAGGCCGTTGTAGGTGGGGTCCGGGGTGTTGAAGCCGGGGAACTTCGCCGGGTCCTTGCCGAAGTCGAAGTTCCCCGAGTCCACAATCACGCCGGCGATGGCGCTGCCGTGCCCGCCAAGGTACTTCGTGGCCGAGTGCACCACAATGTCGGCGCCCCATTCCAACGGGCGGATGAGGTAGGGAGTGGACAACGTGTTGTCCACGATCAGCGGGACACCTGCCGCGTGGGCAACGCCGGACACGCCTTCGATATCCAGGACATCCTGGCGCGGGTTGGACACCACCTCGGCGAAGAAGAGCTTGGTGTTGGGCCGGACGGCGTCCTCCCACTGCTGCAGGTTGTCCGGATCCTCGACGAACGTCACGGTGACGCCGAACTTCTTCAGGGTGTGGGCCAGCAGGTTGTAGGTGCCGCCGTAAAGGCTGGGACTGGCCACCACGTGGTCGCCGGCTTCAGCCACGTTGAGGATGGCAAACGTTTCCGCGGCCTGGCCCGAGCTGAGCAGCAGCGCGGCCAGTCCACCTTCCAGGCTGGCGACGCGCTGTTCCACGGCGTCCTGGGTGGGGTTGCCGATGCGGGTGTAGATGGGTGCCAGTTCGGCCAGTGCGAAGCGGTTGGCGGCGCTTTCAGCGCTCGGGAACACGAACGACGTCGTCTGGTAGATGGGCAGTGCCCTGGCACCGGTGGCGCTGTCCGGCTCCTGGCCGGCGTGGATCTGACGGGTTTCGAATGACCATGCATTGGACAACGGGAAGCTCCTTCTGTGGAGGGCACCTGTGCCGGGGCAGGACCTGCCATGGCAGGGCCGGTGCCGCCAGGCGGTCCTGACCCGGACTCAGTGTAGGAACGGCTGAATGCGTGTGAACAGGTTTGTGACGAAGGACGTCGGCCGCGTTATTTCGGGCCCTCAGGCCGGACCGCAATGACATCCCACCACGGTTAGGGCACCCTTAGCTGAGAGCTCCATCACAAAGTGCCAAGATGATGGCATGCGCATGGATCACGTCTCTTACGCCTGTGAACAAGATGGCCTGGCTGCCACCACCGAACGTATTGCAACCGCCCTCGGCGTCGAAGCCGTGAAGGGCGGGGTACACCCCCGTTTTGGCACCCGCAACATGATTATCCCCCTCGCCGGGCACAAATACCTGGAGGTCGTGGAGGTCCTGGACCACCCGGCATCCGACAAGGCGCCATTCGGGCAGGCCGTACGTGCCCGCTCCGCGGCGGGCGGCGGCTGGATGGGCTGGTGCGTCGAAGTGGACGACCTGGCTCCGTTCGAAGAACGCCTTGGCCGCTCGGCTGTCAACGGCAACCGCAAGTTCCCCGACGGCCGCGAGCTCGTTTGGAAGCAGATCGGCATCCTGGGCCTCATCGCAGACCCGCAGGTGCCTTACATGCTCAAGTGGGAAGGCGACCCGGAGCTTCACCCGTCCAACGCCTACCCAAGCAACGTCAAGATGTCCAGCCTCACCATCGCCGGCTCGGCCGAACGCGTCACGGAATGGCTCGGTCAGCCGGTCGAGAAGCCCTTGGAGGATGTCGCGGTTGAATGGGTCGCCCCGAAAGGGACGCCGGGAATCCTTTCCGTCACCTTCGAAACCGCCTCCGGGGCAGTAATCATCTGATCCTGTTCCACCGTGTGGTCCGCTCCGGACCACAGGCAGCCTGTTGCCCCTGAACGGTGCCACACCAAAAACTTCGGCCGCTATCAGCGGGTGCCAACGACGTCACCCACCGATAGCGGCCGAATCCTTTTAACCCGGCTCAACCCAATTCAACCCGGCTTAACCCAGCCCGATGGCCTTGCCGAAGAGGCTGAAGCCGACGAAGGCCACGATGTCCAGCAGGGCGTGGGCAATCACCAGCGGCATCACCCGGCGGGTCCTGGTGTAGATCCAGGCGAAGACCACCCCCATGACGGCGTTGCCCAGGAACGGGCCGAAGCCCTGGTAGAGGTGGTAGCTGCCGCGGAGCATGGAACTTGCGAAAATGGCCAGCGGAACGCTCCATCCGAATTTTCCGAGCCGGTCCAGCAGGTACCCCACCACAATGACTTCCTCGACGATCCCGTGCCGCACGGCAGACAGGATCAGTACGGGAATGGTCCACCAGAAGGCGTCCAGCGCGCTGGGGATGATGGCGGTGGTAATGCCCAGGGCCCGGCCGGCGGCATAGAGCCCCAGGGACGGAATACCGATCAGCGCCGCGAGGCCCAGCCCCTGCAGCAGGTCCTTGCCGGGACGGGCAAAATTGAACCCCAGCTTACGGAAGGCCGAGGCGCCGGACTCCCCCGCCGGACGGTGCTCGGTCAGGAAGTAGATCACCAGGACCACCGGCACCAGGGCGAACACAATGTCCAGGAGTTGATAGGTCAGGTCGAAGTATTCGCGGCTGCTCTGCGAGCGGTTGAGGGTGGAGGTCCCCTCCGCCAGGGGTGCGCGCGTCAACTTGTCCAGCAACTGCACCACGGAATACACGGCGGACTGCCCCAGCGACAGACCCAGGACAATCCAGACTTCGATGCGCAGACGACGGCGGGAGGGAACCAGCATGTTCCTATCTTGCCTTCACTTGCGGGTTCTTTCCTGTCCGCCGCCGCCGGACGCCCGCCCTTGCTGATGGAACGACGCTTCCGCCAGCCGGGCGGGCCGGGGCCTATGCTAGGAATTTATGAGTGCGCCCGACAAAATCATCATGATCCGGCACGGCCAGTCCGCCGCCAATTTCGACACCTCCATCTACAACCGGGTGCCGGATTACCGGATACCGCTGACGGAGCTCGGCGTGGCGCAGGCCCGGGCAGCCGGCGAGCGGATCCGCCGGCAGCTGGACGGACAGCAGGTGTGTGTTTACGTCTCGCCCTACCTCAGGGCGTACCAGACCCTCGAGGCGCTCAACCTGGGCCCGCTCATTGAACGTGTTATCGAGGAACCCCGCCTTCGTGAACAGGACTGGGCAAACTTCCAGATCGCCGGGGACATCGAGGACCAGAAGGAACTCCGGAACGCGTACGGGCACTTCTTCTACCGCTTCCGGGAAGGCGAATCCGGCTCGGACGTCTACGACCGGATCTCCTCCTTCATGGAGACGCTTCACCGGCACTGGGCACGGCCGGACTACGCACCCAACGCGCTCTTCGTGACGCACGGACTCACGATGCGCCTGTTCTGCATGCGCTGGTTCCACTGGTCCGTGGAATATTTCGAGTCCCTCAACAACCCGGACAATGCCGAGGTGCGGACCCTGGTGCGCACGCAGGTGGGCAAGTATGAACTGGACATGCCGTTCAGCCAATGGGAGGACCGCCGCGTGGACGAGACGGTCCTGGATGCACCTCCCATGGTGTTCTAGCCCTTCCCCGCTCCCGCGAGGTCAGCGGGCGCGGACTCCCGCCCGCCAGACGGCGTGGGTCAGCGGGATGCCCGGCCGGTAGGCCAGGTGGGTGGCGGAAGGGGCATTGAGCAGGTGCAGGTCCGCGCGGTGGCCGACGGCGATGGAACCCACCGCCCGTTCGCCGTCGACGTCGTTCCCCGACTCCCGGTGCAGCGCAAGCGCGCCGCCGTACGTAGCGGCGCGGACGGCTTCGTGGACGCTGAGCCGCATCTGCAACACGGCGGTGGTGACGCAGAACGCCATGGAGCTTGTGTAGGACGTGCCTGGGTTGCAGTTGGAGGCCAGGGCTACCGGCACGCCGGCGTCGAGCAGCTCGCGGCCCGGTGCCAGCGGCTGGCGGGTGGACAGGTCGCAGGCGGGCAGGCACGTGGCCACGGTGCCGCGCGTTCCGGAGCCCTGCCACCCGGACCAGCTGCCTGCCAGTGCGTCCACGTCCGCGGCGGACAGGTAATTGACGTGGTCCACGCTCGCCGCACCGAACTCCACGGCCAGCTGCACGCCCGGCCCTTCGCCGAGCTGGTTGCCGTGGACCCGCAGTCCAAGTCCTGCGTCCCGGCAGGCCCGCAGCACGCGGCGCGACTGCTCCTCGTTGAACGCCCCCTGCTCGCAGAACACGTCCGCCCAGGCGGCGTAGGGCCGGACCGCCGCCAGCATGGGTCCGCACACCAGGTCCGTGTATTCCCCGGCATCCGCGCCCGCCGGGACAAGATGGGCGCCGAGGTAGGTCACTTCGTCAGCCACGGTGGAGGCGATGCGCGCGCTGCGCGCCTCATTCTCGACATCCAGGCCGTAACCGGTCTTGGTTTCCAGGTAGGTGGTTCCCTGGGAGACTGCCTCGGCCACGCGGCCCAGGGCAAGCCGGGTGAGGTCGAAGTCGCTTGTCCCCCGCGTGGCGTCCGTCGTCACGGCGATGCCGCCGGCGCTGTAGCTCTCGCCCGCCATCCGGGCCTCGAACTCCGCGGTCCTGTCGCCGGCGAAGATCAGGTGGGTGTGCGAATCCACCCAGCCCGGGAGCAGCGCCCGGCCGCCGGCGTCCACGGAGTCGTCAGCGGCCGGGGCGGCCGTGGCCGGACCGAGCCAGGAGATGCGCTCCCCTTCGATCATCACGGCGGCATCCTTGAGGACGCGGTGCTCCGCGTCCTGGGTCATCAGCTCGGCAATATTGGTGATCAGGGTGCTCATGGGTCCATTCTTCAGTGCCGGATGGACCAGCGGGTGGCAGCCAGGGCCGCCGCTGTCCGGGATTCCGGACTGAACCCGGCCTCGCCGCCCCAGGCACTCTGCCCGGTGGACGGCCCGGCCAGGATCAGCTCTGCAGCCAGTTCCGCAATGCCGGAGGACGTCTGGAAGCCGTAACCGCCCTGTCCGGCGAGCCAGAAGAATCCGGTGGCTTCGGCGTCGAACCCCACGACGGGGACGCCGTCGGCAGCTTCCGTGCGCAGGCCGGTCCACGCGGATTTGACGCTCCGAATCCCCAGGGTGGTCACCGCGTTCAGCCGCGCCACGAGCGCCTCGACGTCGCCGGGGTACGGTTTCGCGTCCTCGGGGCCGCTCGGCACCGATTCCGACGGCGAAATCAGTACGTCGTTGCCTTCCCTGCGGAAGTAGAACGATTCGTCCGCCGCCGCCACCATGGGGCAGGACTCCGGCAAGGGATGCTCGACGTCGACAATCGCGGCGGTGCGGCGGTACGGCTGGAGGCCGAGCTTCTCCACGCCGCTGATCACGGCAAGTTCATCTGCCCAGGCCCCGGCCGCGTTGACCACGACGCCGGCCTGGAACCCTTCCTGGCCGGCCCCGAGCTCCCAGCTGGACCCCAGTCGCTGGGCCGAGTGGACCTTGGCGCCGGTGATGATGTCCACTCCGCCCGCCTCGGCCCGCTGCCGGTGGTCTTCCAGCAGCACGGGCGCATTGCAGGCGAACGAGCCGGTGTCCAGGCCGGCCGCGGTGAAGAAGCCGGGATCCAGCGCCGGGCACAGCTCCAGGGCCTCGGCATGGGAGATCCGGTGCATGTGCCCGCTGGCTTCCTCCCGGACGGTGTCTTCGTCCCCGATCAGCATGAAGCTGCGCGGAGACAGGACGGGCTCGGGCAACTCCGCATCCCGGGCCGCGATCAGCCCGAGCGTGCGGAGGGTGAGCTCCTGGACCACCACCGGGCCGTAACTGGGGATCAGTTGCCGGGCCGAGCGCGCTGACGTGTGGTACGCCAGGGACTGTTCGGCCTCGACGAGGGCCACACTGCATTTACCGGCCAGGGCCGAGGCAAGGGACAGTCCGGCAATGCCGCCGCCCACAATCACCACATCGTAATTTGCTGACATGACTACATCCTTGCACCCGTCAGGACGTCACGTCAGTACCTCAGGCGCCCACCGCGTCGCGGCTCTCGACGAAGGCCCGGACGCACGCCTCGACATCCTCGCTGCTGTGCGCCGCGGAGAGCTGCACCCGGATCCGGGCGGCTCCCTTGGGCACCACGGGGTAGCTGAACGCGGTGACGAACACGCCGTGCCGGAGCATCCGGTCGGCCACCTTGGCGGCCATCACGGCGTCCCCGAACATCACCGGGACGATCGCGTGCTCGCCGTCGAGGAGCTCGAATCCTTCGGCCGCCATCCGGGTCCGGAACAGCGCGGCGTTGGCAAACAGCGTGGAGCGCAGCTCCGCGGAGTTTTCCACGAGGTCCAGGGCCTTCAGCGTGGCTGCCACGATGGCCGGCGCGAGGGAGTTGGAGAACAGGTAGGGACGGGCTTTCTGGCGGAGCATGGCCACCACTTCGGCGCGGCCGGAGACGTAGCCGCCGGAGGCGCCGCCCAGCGCCTTGCCGAACGTGCCGGTGTAGATATCCACACGGTGGCTGACACCGGCGTGCTCGGGCGTGCCTGCGCCGGTGGAGCCCATGAAGCCTACGGCGTGCGAGTCGTCCACCATCACCAGGGCGTCGTATTTTTCGGCCAGGTTGCAGATGGCCTCGAGCGGGGCCAGGTAGCCGTCCATGGAGAACACGCCGTCCGTCACGATGATCTTGCGCCGGGCCGGTTTCTCCTGCGTGGTGGCCTCAATCAGTTTGGCTTCCAGGTCCGCCATGTCACGGTTGGCGTAGCGGAACCGCTGGGCCTTGCAGAGCCGGATGCCGTCGATGATGGACGCGTGGTTCAGGGCGTCGGAGATGACGGCGTCCTCGGGTCCGAAGAGGGACTCGAACACGCCGCCGTTGGCGTCGAAGCAGCTGGAGAAGAGGATGGTGTCCTCCGTGCCCAGGAACTTGGAGACCCGTGCCTCCAGTGCCAGGTGCAGGTCCTGGGTGCCGCAGATGAAGCGCACGCTTGCCATGCCGAAGCCGCGCTCGTCCATGGCGGCCTTCGCGGCCGCGATGATGTCCGGGTGGTCCGCAAGTCCCAGGTAGTTGTTGGCGCAGAAGTTCAGCACGTCTGCCCCCTGCTCGCCGATCTGGCCGGCCCTGATGTGGCTGGCCTGCGGCGAATCGATGTGGCGCTCTGTCTTGAACAGGCCCGCGGTGCGGATCTCATCCAGCTCGTCCTGCAGCTGGTCCTTGATGGCTGAATACATGGGTTGCGCTCCTCAGCTGGGGTGAATTCTTTGTTCTGGTGCCGGTCAGTACTGGAAAAGGGCTAGAAGACGGTCCAGTCAAGGACAACCTTGCCGCCCACGCCGGCGCGGGCAATCTCGAAGCCCTTCTCCCAGTCCGTGGCGGGCAGGGTGTCCGTGACCACCGCCGAGATGTTGGCGTGCAGCACCGGGTTGGAGGACAGCATGGCACTCATCGCGTACCACGTCTCGAACATTTCCCGGCCGTAGATGCCCTTCATGGTCAGCATATGCGTGACCACCTTGCCCCAGTCGATGTCGATGGACTGGCTCGGCAGGCCCAGCATGGCGATCCGGCCGCCGTGGTTCATGTTGTCGATCATCTCGGGCAGGGCGGTGGGATGGCCGGACATTTCCATGCCGATGTCGAAACCCTCGCGCATGCCCAGTTCGCGCTGGGCGTCCTTGACGCGCATCTTCGAGACGTCGATGGCGAGGTCCACGCCGAGCCGGCGGGCCAGTTCCAGGCGCGGCGCGGAGACGTCGGTGATGGCAATTTTCCGGGCGCCGGCGTGGCGGGCCACGGCGATGGCCATGAGCCCGATGGGCCCGGCGCCGGTGATCAGTACGTCCTCGCCGACGAGCGGGAAGCTCAGGGCGGTGTGGACGGCGTTGCCAAAGGGATCGAAGATGGCGCCGAGTTCGGGAGTGACGGACGGATCCTGGTGGACCCAGACGTTGGTCTCGGGGATGACCACGAATTCGGCGAAGGCACCGTCCCGCTGGACTCCCACGCTGACGGTGTGGATGCACATCTGGCGGCGGCCGGCGCGGCAGTTGCGGCAGATGCCGCAGACGATGTGCCCTTCGCCGGAGACGCGGTTGCCGACCTTGACGTCGCGGACGTCCTCGCCGATTTCCACTACTTCGCCGTAGAACTCGTGGCCGGCGATCAGGGGTGCCTCGATCATGCCCTGGGCCCAGGCATCCCAGGACTGGATATGAAGGTCCGTGCCGCAGATCCCGGTGGTCATCACGCGGATCTTGACGTCCCCGGGGCCGGTTTCCGGCTCGGGGCGGTCCACCAGCTCAAATCCGGCGTGTGCGCCGGCTTTGTACAGAGCCTTCATTGGCTTCCTAACTCTCGGGATTGCGTCTAGCGGTGCCCGCGGTGTTAGCGGGGCTGACTCCCTTCATTAGAACCACAAAGAAGCATTAGCACAACCGAATTCTTCTCAATCGACGATTTAGGATTTGCTAAGCAATAGACTGTGAGGCATGGAAATCCATCAGCTGGAAATGCTCCGGGAACTCGGCGCCCTCGGGAGCGTCAAAGCGGTGGCCGAAACGCTCCTGGTCACCCCCTCGGCCGTATCCCAGCAGCTGGCCGCACTCCAGCGCAGCGTGGATGTCCCGCTGACCCGCAAGGAGGGCCGGAACCTGGTCCTGACTGAGGCCGGCCAGGCACTGGCCGACGCCGGTGCCGCCGTCGTCAGCGCCATGGCGGATGCCCGGATGGCAATCGGCGCGTATCACGGCTCCCCCGTCGCTCCGGTGACGGTGAGCGGTTTCCACAGCGCCGGGCAGGCGCTGTTCGCGCCCCTGGCCCGAATGCTGGACTCGCCTGACAAGCCCCGCGTCCTGCTGTCCGACGAGGACGTGGCCCAGCAGGACTTCCCCGCCCTGACGGCGCGGTACGACCTGGTGCTGGCGCACCGTATGGACCACAGCCCGCGCTGGCCGGAGGAACGGGTGGCGGTCATCCCGCTGGCACACGAGCCGCTGGACGTGGCATTGTCCGCCGGGCACCGGCTGGCGGGCATGGAAACACTGACGGCGCACGACGTCGTGGGCGAACCGTGGGTGACCAGCCACGCCGGCTACTCCCCCGCGGATGTGCTGTCCGCCGTCGCGGCCGTATCCAGCAGGGAGCTGAACATCGTCCACCGGATCAACGACTACTCCACTGTTGCGGGGCTGGTGGCGACCGGCAGCGTGATCGGGCTGCTGCCGCGGCACACCGCGCGGCCGGTGCTGAACCCGGACATCGTGCTGAGGCCGCTGCAGGGCATCAGCACCCGGCGCCGGATCGACATCCTGGCGCGGCCGGAAAACCTCAAGCGCACCTCGGTGATGATGGTGTGCGAGGCCCTGGAGGACATCATGGCCGGCCTGGTCTCCCCTTAAACCCAACTAGGTCGCAGTAGATGTCGTTATGAGCGTTCTAAACGACATTAACTGCGACCCAGTTGGGTTAAATCGGGTGGCTTAGCCTTCGACGCCGAGGCGCTGCAGGATCAGTTCCCGCACGCGGCCAGCGTCGGCCTGCCCGCGGGTGGCCTTCATGACGCCGCCCACGATCGCACCGATAGCCTGCAGCTTGCCGCCGCGGATCTTGTCCGCGACACCGGGCTGCGCGGCAAGCGCGGCGTCGATGGCTTCCAGCAGGGGGCCGTCGTCGGAGACCACGGCCAGGCCGCGCTTCTCCACGATCTCCGCCGGGGTGCCTTCGCCGGCGAGCACGCCGTCAAGCACTTCCGCGGCCATCTTGTTGTTGATCTTGCCGGCTTCCACCATCTTGTTCAGTTCCACGATGGTTTCCGGCTTGACCCCCAGCTGGCCGGGGTCGACGTCCGCGTTCTTGGCGCGGCCCACGATCTCGCCCATCCACCACTTGCGGGCCACCGTGGCCGTGGCGCCGGCAGCAATGGTTTCCTCGATCTCGTCCATGACACCGGCGTTAACCACGTCACGGAACTCCAGGTCCGAGTAGCCCCAGTCGGCCTGCAGGCGCTTGCGGCGCTCGGCGGGCGGCTCGGGCAGGGTGGCACGCAGTTCCTCCACCCATTCACGGGAGGCAACAATCGGAACCAGGTCCGGCTCCGGGAAGTAGCGGTAGTCGTCGGCGTCGGACTTGGCCCGGCCCGACGTCGTCGAGCGGGTGTCCTCGTGCCAGTGGCGCGTCTCCTGGATGACCGGCTCACCGGAGTCCAGGACGGCGGCGTGCCGCTGGATCTCGTAACGGACGGCGTGTTCGACGGCGCGCAGCGAGTTGACGTTCTTGGTTTCCGAGCGGATGCCGAAGCGTTCGCGGCCGTGCGGGCGCAGCGACACGTTGGCGTCACAGCGCACGTTGCCGCGCTCCATCTTCGCGTCCGAAACGCCGAGGTTCTTCACGATCTCCCGGACCGCGGCGACATAGGCCTTGGCCAGCTCAGGGGCACGGCTGCCGGCACCCTGGATCGGCTTGGTCACAATCTCGACGAGCGGAACGCCGGAACGGTTGTAGTCCACCAGCGAGTAGTCCGCACCCTGGATGCGCCCTGCCGAGCCGCCCATGTGCGTCAGCTTGCCGGCATCCTCTTCCATGTGGGCGCGCTCGATTTCGACGCGGAACACGGTGCCGTCCGACAGTTCGATGTCCAGGTAGCCGTCGTACGCGATGGGTTCGTCGTACTGCGAGGTCTGGAAGTTCTTCGGGGTGTCCGGGTAGAAGTAGTTCTTCCGGGCGAAGCGGCAGGTCTCGGCGATCTTGCAGTTGAGCGCCAGGCCGATCTTGATGGAGGACTCGATCGCGGTCTTGTTCACCACGGGCAGTACGCCGGGCATGCCGAGGTCCACCTCGTTGACGTTCGTGTTGGGCTCATCGCCGAAGACGTTCGGCGCCGAGGAGAACATCTTCGTTTTGGTATTGAGCTCCACGTGGACCTCGAAGCCCAGGACGGGATCGTACTTCTCCATGGCCTCTTCGAAGCTCAGGGTTGCGTCAGTCATTAGTGTGAACCTCCGTGGCTCGGGACAGTTTCAGTCAGGGCCGGAGCACGGTCCAGCAGCGGGCCGCCCCACTGTGCCTCGAGCAGCGATTCGAGCACGGCGCCCACGCGGTACAGGCGCGCATCCTGGCGGGCCGGGGCAAGAAGCTGGATACCGACGGGCAGTCCGTCCTCGTCAGCCAGGCCGCCCGGCAGGGACAGGCCCGGGACGCCGGCCATGTTCGCCGGAATCGTGGCGACGTCGTTCAGGTACATGGCCAGGGGGTCGTTCAGCTTCTCGCCCAGTTTGAAGGCCGTGGTGGGGGCCGTCGGGGAGATCAGGACGTCGGCCTGCGCGAACGCTGCCTCGAAGTCACGCTGGATCAGGGTGCGGACCTTCTGCGCCGAGCCGTAGTAGGCGTCGTAGTAGCCGGCGCTGAGGGCGTAGGTGCCCAGGATGATGCGGCGCTTCACTTCGTCGCCGAAGCCGGCGGCGCGGGTGGCACCCATCACGCGCTCGATGGTGAGCGGCGCGTCCTTGGGCAGGACCCGCAGGCCGAACCGGACGCCGTCGAACTTGGCCAGGTTGGAGGAGGCTTCCGACGGCATGATCAGGTAGTAGGCGCCCAGGGCGTACTTGAAGTTGGGGCAGGACACCTCAACGATTTCCGCGCCGGCCTGCTTGAGCAGTTCCAGCGATTCGTTGAAGCGGTTCTCGACGCCGGCCTGGTAGCCCTCGCCGTGGAGTTCCTTGATGATGCCGATCTTCATGCCGTCCACATTGCCCGTCCGGGCGGCCGCGACGAGGTCGTCCAACGGGTCCGGCAGTGACGTCGAATCACGGGGATCGTGGCCGCCGATGACCTGGTGCAGCAGGGCCGAGTCCAGCACGGTACGGGAGACCGGGCCGATCTGGTCCAGCGAGGACGCCATCGCGATGGCGCCGTAGCGCGAAACGCTGCCGTAGGTGGGCTTGACGCCCACGGTGCCGGTGACGGCGCCGGGCTGGCGGATGGATCCGCCGGTGTCCGTGCCGAGGGCAAGGGGTGCTTCGAAAGCAGCGACGGCGGCAGCGGAGCCACCGCCGGAGCCGCCCGGGATCCGGTCCAGGTCCCACGGGTTGCGGGTGGGACCATAAGCGGAGTGCTCCGTGGAAGAACCCATGGCGAACTCGTCCAGGTTGGTCTTGCCCAGGATCGGCATTTTGGCGTCGCGGAGGCGTTTGACCACTGTGGCGTCGTACGGGCTGAGCCAGCCTTCGAGGATCTTCGAGCCTGCCGTGGTGGGCTGGCCGATGGTGACGATGAGGTCCTTGACGGCGATGGGGACGCCGGCGAGTTCGTGGAGTTCCGCAGCGGCGGCACCGCCCGCGGCGCGGATGGCGTCAACCTCTGCGGCGACGGCGAGCGCCTCCTCGGTATTGACGTGCAGGAAGGCGTGGACACCCCGGGGGCCGCCGTCGACCGCTGCGATGCGGTCCAGGTAGGCCTGGGTAACTTCGACGGAGGTGACCTCGCCGGCCGCGAGCTTCGCGGCCAGCTGCGCGGCGGAGAGGCGGATCAGAACGTTGTTCTCAGTCATGTATCAGTCCTCATCCAGGATGGCCGGAACCTTGAAGCGGCCTTCGTATGCGTCGGGGGCACCGCTCAGGGACTGCTCGGCTGTGAAGGTGTGGCCTACAACGTCCTCGCGGAACACGTTTGTCAGCGGAATCGGGTGGGACGTGGCCGGGACGTCATCACCGGCGGCTTCACTTACGGACTTCACTGAATCGACGATGACGGCGAGTTCGCCGGCCATCCGGTCCAGCTCTTCAGCACTCATCTCGATGTGCGCGAGACGCGCGAGATGCGCGACGTCGTCGCGGTTGATCGCAGCCATGGATCTCCCCTGCAATGTAGTTTTGGTTTCCCCCATAGTCTACGTTGCAACAGTGTGCCCGCCTGACGACCCCCAGCGGGCGTCAGACGGGCAGCACCGACCCGCAGCCGGGCTGCAAGCAGCCAGCCGCAGGCAGCTTTACCCTAACCGATACCGATGGCTCCCGTCAGCATTCCGATTCCCAGCATGACGAGGGAGACGACGGCACTGCGCCACAGCACCTTTTTGTGGTGGTCGCCCAGGTCCACTTTGGCCAGGGACACCAGGAGCAGGATGGCAGGAACCAGCGGGCTCTGCATGTGGAACGGCTGGCCGGTGATGGAGGCGCGGGCCATCTCGGCCGCGCTGATGCCGTAGTGCGCGGCGGTCTCGCTGAGGACCGGGAGGACGCCGAAGTAGAAGGCATCGTTGCTCATGAAGAACGTCATGGGGATGCTGAGGACGCCGGTGATCACGGCCATGAACGGACCCATGCTGGCGGGGATGATCTGCACGAGCCAGGCGGACATGGCTTCCACCATGCCGGTGCCGGTCAGGACACCGGTCAGGACCGCTGCCGCCATGACCATGCTGACCACGGCCACGATGGACGGTGCGTGGGCAATGAGCTGGGCGCCCTGGTCCTTGACGTTCGGGAAGTTCACCAGCAGGGCGATGGCCGAACCTACCATGAAGACGTAGGGCAGGGGCACGAGGTCGGCGATGAGCATGCCCATGACGGCGACGGTGAGTCCCAGGTTGAACCACTGCAGCTTGGGGCGCAGGGTCTTACGGTTGGGGTCCAGTGCGGTGTCGGCCATGGCGGTGTCGTGGTCGTCGACGAGCGATTCGGTGCGTTCCAGGACGGCTACGGAGGATCCTTCCGGGGAGAGGCCGGCGGGACCGCCGGTTGCGGGAACCGATGAGCTGCCGGAACCTCGGCGGCCGGCGCCCGAGCCGCCGGCGGTGCTGCCGCCGTCGAACTCTTCAGCGGTATCAGGCACGCCCCAGATTTCGGGCTGGGTGGCGCGGAGGCGGTTGCGCTCCTGCAGACCGAGCACCCAGGCGAACACCAGGACGACGGCAAGGCCGGCGATCAGCGACGGGATCATGGGCACGAAGACATCGTTGACGTCGATCTTCAGCGCGGTAGCGGCGCGGGCGGTGGGGCCACCCCACGGGACGATGTTCATGGTGCCGTTGGCCAGGCCGGCCACGCAGGTGAGGACCACCGGGCTCATTTTCAGGCGCAGGTAGATCGGCAACATGGCGGCGGTGGTGAGGATGAAGGTGGTGGAGCCGTCGCCGTCGAGGGACACGGCGGCGGCCAGGATGGCGGTGCCGAGAACCACCTTGGCGGGGTCATTGCCCAGCTTTCGCAGGATGAACCGGACAAGCGGATCGAACAGCCCGACGTCGATCATCAGGCCGAAGTAGATGATGGCGAACATCAGCAGGGCTGCGGTGGAGGTCATGGACTTCATCGAGTCCATCACCATGTCCCCGATGCCCAGTCCTGCCCCGGCGAACAGCCCGAAAACGGTGGGGACGATGATCAGCGCCAGCACTGGCGTCAACTTCTTCGTCATGATCAGCACCATGAATACCGCGATCATGGCGAATCCAAGTAATACCAGCACGGCCGGCTCCTTTGTCAGTCAATGGCACCACTCCGGTGTGATGCGCACTACAGACGTTAGAGTGGCCCGCGTCACGGCCGTGCCTTTGGCTCAATTGATTGGCATACTGCTTATTGGGAGCATTTTGCTCATTTAGCTCAACACCCTCGTCAGCACACCGTCACAGCAGCCGCCACCCCGTCAGGAGGGCAATGAAGCGTCCGGCACCCAGGCAGCCGCTGCGGTTTTCCACCCAGACCCTGCTGCTCCAGCTCGGGGTGGTGGTGCTCGTGGTGCTGCTCAGCGGTGCCGTGCACGCCTGGCTGACCTACGAGCGGCTGGGCCGGGAAGCTGAGAACCAGGCGCTCACCCTCGCCCGGACGGTGGCCTCGGACCCTGCGGTCCGCCGGGAGGTCCAGGCCATCAGCCGTGAGGCGGGCACTCCTCCGGCTCCGGTGCTGCTGGCCGGCCCCCTGATGGCCGTGGCCGAAGGTGCGCGGACCCGCACCGGGGCGTTGTTCGTGGTGATCACGGACGAAACCGGCCTGCGGCTGGCCCACCCCGACGCCGAGCGGCTGGGCGAAAAAGTCAGCACGGATCCCTCCGAGGCCCTCGCCGGCAAGGAGGTCACCACCCGGAACACCGGCACGCTGGGTCCCTCCGCCGGTGCCAAGGTGCCGGTTTTCGCTCCCGGTTCGGAGTCCGTGGTGGGCGAGGTCAGCGTGGGGTATTCCACCGAGAGCATCGTCCAGAGCCTTGCCCGGGACATCACGCCCATCGCGCTCACCGCGGCGGGTTCGCTGCTGGCCGGCATCCTGGCCTCGTTCCTGCTGCGCCGCCGCCTGCAGCGGCTGACGCTGGGCCTGGAACCGGAGGAGATCAGCACGCTGGTCCATGACCAGGTGGCGGTCCTGCAGGGCGTTGACGACGGCGTGATCGGCGTCGCGGCGGACGGCAGGATCAGCGTCTTCAACGCCGCCGCCCAGCGGTTGCTTGGCCGGCCGGATCTCGCCGGCTCGCCGTGGGAGCGGGCCCCGGTGCCGGAGCAGCTGAAGGCCCTGACCCGGCCGGATGCGGCTGAAGGCGACGCCGTCGAAATCATTGCGGGTGCCCGCGTGCTGGTGGCCAGTGCCCGCAAGGCACTGCACCGGCAGGAAGACCTGGGCTGGGTGGTGATGCTCCGCGACCGCACCGAACTGCAGCACCTTACCCGCCAGCTGGATGCCGTGGGCACCATGTCCACCGCCCTGCGCGCCCAGCGGCACGAGTTCGCCAACCAGCTGCACACCATTGCCGGCTTCATGAGCATCGGGCAGCATCAGCAGGCCCGCGATTACCTGGCGCGGCTGGCCGCCACCGGTCCGCTGAAATTCCCGGTGGACCAGGCCGAGCTGCTGCAGGACCCGTACCTGCAGGCCTTCGTGGGCGCCAAGGGCGTGGAAGCGGACGAACGCGGTGTCACGCTGCGGATCGGCCCGGAAACCCTGGTCCGCGGCCAGGTCACCGAGCCGCAGGATGTCACCACGGTGCTGGGGAACCTGATCGACAACGCCGTGAACGCCGCCGTCGCCGGCTCGGCACCGGACCGCTGGGTGGAAGTGGAGTTGCTGGACGAACCGGGGCCCGACGGCGGCACGCTGCACATCGTCGTCGCGGACTCAGGCGACGGGCTGGCTTCCGGCCCGCCTGCCGACGCCGGTGCGGACGGGGCGGGCGAAACCGGTGCCGACGGATCCGCGGCGGAAGCCGCGGACGCAGCGGAAGCCATCTTCGCGGAGGGATTCACGACGGCGGCACGGCCGGCGCGTGCCGGCGGCGGACAGGGTTTGGGGCTGGCCCTCGCCAGGCAGCTGGCGCGGCGCCGCGGCGGCGACGTCCGGATCCTGGAGCCCGGTTCCCCCGGCGGGCCCGGCGCGGTGTTCATGGCGACGCTGCCGGGAACCACTGCCGGAATCACTGCCGGGAGCAACGAACTAATCGGAAAGGATAACGATGGCTGAGGATCTCAGGGTGCTGATTGTGGATGACGACTTCCACGTCGCCAAGCTGCACGCCGCCTACGTGGATTCGGTGGCGGGTTTTATGGCGCTGCCGCCGGCGGGCACGGCATCGCTGGCGCTGCAGGCCATCCACAGCCTGCGCCCGGACCTGGTGCTGCTCGATGTGTACCTGCCGGATGCGTCGGGCCTTGACCTGCTCGGCCAGCTGGACGTGGACACGATGATCCTGAGTGCGGCCTCGGACGCGGCCTCCCTGCGCGTGGCGTTCCGGCGCGGCGCCCTGGGCTACCTGTTGAAGCCGTTCACGGCCGAGTCCCTGTCCCAGCAGCTCCGCTCCTACGCCCGGTACCGGCGGATCCTGGCCCAGCCGGGCGCGCTGGATCAGGACACCGTGGAGCGCGCCAAACGCTCGCTGATCCCGGGCGACGTCACGGCGTCAGCCAAGCCCCGCTCCGCGACCGAGGCCGCCGTTCTTGAGTCCTTGGAACCCGGAGAGCAGTACTCGGCGGCCGAGGTGGCCGGACGCGTAGGGGTATCCCGGGCCACCGCCCAACGGTACCTGTCCTCGCTGGCGGACGACGGCGCCGTCGACATCCAGCTCCGCTACGGCACCACCGGACGCCCGGAACACCGCTACGGCCTGCCGGCTAGTTAGCTGGCGCTCTTCTGGGCTACCAGTTCGATCTCCACGAGCATCTTGGGGTCGAGGAACGGCAGCACGTGAACCAGGGACAGCGTGGGGCGGATCTCGCCGAACACTTCACCGTGGGCCCGGCCGGCGTCTTCCCACTTGCTGATGTCCGTCAGGTACAGCTTCGATTGCACTACGTCCTCGTAGGCGAACCCGGCCTCGGCCAGGACGGCGCCCAGTTTTTCGAGGATGAACTTTGTCTGGCTGTAGAAGTCCTCGCCCTCGATTCCGTTGTCACCGCTCGCCGCGGTGGCGGAGATGTACAGGGTGTTGTCCACCTGCACCGCACGGGAATAGCCGAGGGTCTGCTCCCACGAGGAGCCGGAGCCGAATGTCTTGCGCATTGGTGTGCCTTTCGATGGTGCCTTGAGTCGGCACCACTTTAGGGCGGCTACACGTCGAGCCGGTAAACCAGCAGCTTTATGTCGGTGTCCGGCACGAACCAGTCGCGCTCGGGAACGCGCTGGAAGCCGGTTTTCCGGTACAGCCCGTGCGCGCTTTCCCAGGTGCGGCCGGTGGTCAGGGCCACGGCCGTGACTCCGTCCAGCGACTTCGCGTGCGCTATGATCGCCTCGACCATGGCCTTGCCGGCGCCGCTGCGCTGGACGGCCGGGTCCACCACGAGCATACGGAATTCGAGTTCGTCCGCCAGCGCGATGTCCGCAAACGGTTCACCGGCGACGGCCAGCGTCACCGAACCGACGATGCGCCCCGCACGCTCGGCTACCCAGATGGTGGCCTGCCGTGCCCGTGTGGCGACATCCTGGATCTGACGCATGTAGGGGTGGTCGGCACTCGCGAAGTAGCCGGCGGCAAGGTAGGCGTCCCGCGTAATGCGGGCCACGGCGTCGAAATCTGCCGGGACGGCCGGGCGAATGAGGATCTGCGAATGCACTTATCCATGGTAGTTGCGGGCACACGCCTGTCCCCGCGAAAGGTCCGTTTCCGTGACTGAACTATCACTACGCGTTCGCGGCCCGGCATCGCCCCGGGTTGCCCTCCGTTTCGCGGCGTTGCGCTGCGTTGCCCCGCGTGGCCCTGCGTGGCCCCGCGTGGCCCTGTATTTCCGGGTATTTCACTGTATTTCCGGGCGTTGCTCCAGTGGTCGGCGGCGCTGGCCGACCGCCGCCGGGCTGTGGTTGATTTGCACCACCGCCGCCGGCCACCGACACCGCCCCGACAGACAGGACCCCTCCCATGGCATCCCCTCAGCGCACGCTGCACCTCAACGCCTTCCTCATGAGCACCGGCCATCATGAGGCCTCCTGGCGGCTGCCCGAAAGCAATCCGCTGGCCAGCCTGGACATCAACCACTACCGCAACCTCGCCCGGATTGCCGAGCGCGGCAAGTTCGATTCCATTTTCTTCGCAGACTCGCCAGTGATCTTCGGCGATGTGGGCCGCCGGCCGGCCGGGAAGCTTGAGCCCACGGTGCTGCTGACCGCCATCGCCGCAGCGACCGAGAAGATCGGCCTCATTGCCACGGCGTCCACCACGTATAACGATCCGTTCAACCTCGCAAGGCGCTTCGCCTCCGTCGACTTCGTCAGCGGCGGCCGTGCCGGCTGGAACGTCGTCACCACTGCCGGGCCCGACGCCGCACGGAACTTCGGCGTCGACGACCAGCCGGCGCACGCCACCCGTTATGAGCGGGCGGCAGAATTCCTGGACGTCGCCGGCAAGCTGTGGGACAGCTGGGATGACGACGCAGTGGTGGCCGACAAGGAGGCGGGCGTGTGGGCCGATCCGGACAAGGTCAGGCCGATCGACCACGTCGGCAAGCATTTCCGGGTGCGCGGGCCGCTCAACGTTCCGCGGTCCCCGCAGGGCTACCCACTGATTGTCCAGGCCGGTTCCTCCGAAAACGGCAAGGGCCTCGCTGCACTCTACGCAGAGGCCGTGTTCACCGCGCAGCAGACCCTCCAGGACGCCCAGGAGTTCTACACCGACCTCAAGGCCCGCACCGCCGCGGCCGGCCGGGACCCGGAGGGCATCAAGATCCTCCCCGGAATCGTGCCCGTGCTGGCCGGTACGGAAGCTGAGGCCAAAAAGCTGGAACTTGAACTCGACGAGCTGATCCGGCCGGAATATGCCCGGATCGAACTGGCCAAGACCCTGGGTGTCAGCCCGGACGAGCTCCCGCTGGACCGGCAGCTCCCGGCAGACCTTCCCGACGAGGATTCCATCCAAGGTGCCAAGAGCCGCTACACCCTGATCGTCGAACTCGGCCGCCGCGAAAAGCTCACGGTGCGGCAGTTGATCGGGCGCCTGGGCGGCGGCCGCGGGCACCGCACCTTCTCGGGGACTCCGGAGCAGGTGGCAGATGCCATCCAGCTCTGGTTTGAGAACGGCGCGGCCGACGGCTTCAACATCATGCCCGCCGTGCTCCCGTCAGGGCTGGAAGCCTTCGTTGACCATGTGGTGC
This sequence comes from Arthrobacter sp. B10-11, assembly GCF_033142195.1. NCBI lineage: Bacteria > Bacillati > Actinomycetota > Actinomycetes > Micrococcales > Micrococcaceae > Arthrobacter > Arthrobacter sp. B10-11. Next base: position 299,933 of record NZ_JAWMTH010000005.1, on the reverse strand, counting down.
CGGTCCTCCGCCAGCGCGGCTTGTTCCGGACGGAGTACACGGCCGACACGCTGCGGGGGCACTACGGCCTGGAACGGCCGCTCAACCGGTACTCCGGCGCCGCCGGGCTGGCCGGCGCTGCCGGGCTGGCCGGCGCTCCCGGGCTGGCCGGCGCTCCCGGGCTGGCTGGCGCGCACGCCTGACCCCTGTCCTAGAGCGGAAACTTGCCGGACAACTCAAGGGTCCCGGCACATGTCCACGCGGCGAGGCGTTCCTCGTCCGTGGGTCCCCCGTCGAGGGGGCTGGTGAGGCGGGGCCGGCGCACCCAGCAGCCGGCTTCCTCGGCGATGAGGGCGCCGGCCGAGAAATCGTGCTCGTTGAGTCCGCGTTCCCCGAAGGCGTCATGGGTCCCGTCCGCCACGAGGCAGAGGTCCAGGGCGGCCGATCCCAGCCGGCGCACATCGGCAAAACCCTCCATGAAGCCGCCGAGGGCCGCTGCCTGCTCGGCCCGGACACCGGGGTCATAGCTGAAGCCGGTGGCCAGGATCTGCCCGGCCCGGCCCGGAACGGGTCCGGTGAGCTGGGTCCGGCGTCCCTGCTCTTCGAGCCACGCACCACCGCCGCGCGATGCGTAGTAGACGCGGCCCAGGGCCGGAGCATCGACGACGCCGGCCAGCCAGGCGCCGTCGGAATCTGCCACCGCCACCGACGTGCCGTAGTACACGATGTTCCGGATGAAGTTGGTGGTGCCGTCCAGCGGGTCGATGGACCAGCGGTAGCCGCTGGGGTTGTCCCGGCTGAGGGTGCCGTTTTCCTCGCCGGTGACGGTGTCCTGTGGCCGGGCACGGCCGATGACCTCACGGACGGCGTTCTCGGCGGCGACGTCGAAGGCCGTCACCCAGTCCCCCGAGTCCCCTTTGTTGCTGACGTCCAGTGCGTCGGCGTTGCGGGCGGCAAGCACCGCGGCGCCCGCGGCGGCTGCCGCTTTGGCCACTTCCAGCAGGTCCGCGGGCAAGGCGCTCATTCCGCCTGCCCTTCCTGGCGGTCCTCCGGGTCATCACCGTCGCTGGCGTCATCCGGGGCGACAGCGGGGCCGTGGGCCAGGAGCTCGCGGAAGCCGTCCTCGTCCAGCACCGGCACGCCGAGCTGTTCGGCCTTGTCCAGTTTTGTTCCGGCATTCTCGCCTGCCACCACGTAGCTGGTGTTCTTGGAGACGGATCCCGCGGCCTTGCCGCCCCGGATCAGGATCGCTTCCTTGGCTTCGTCCCGGCTGAAGCCTTCGAGGCTGCCGGTGACCACGATGGTCAGCCCCTCGAGGGTCCGCGGCGTGGACTCGTCCTGCTCGTCCTCCATCCGCACACCGTCCTGTGCCCAGGTGTCCACGATTTCGCGGTGCCAGTCCTCGGCAAACCATTCCTTCAGGGCGGCCGCGATCACCGGGCCCACGCCGTCGACGTGGGCGAGGTCCTCCTCCGAGGCCTGCCGGATGGCGTCCATTGAGCCGAAGGCGGTGGCCAGGGCCCGCGACGCCCGCGGCCCGACGTGCCGGATGGAGAGCGCCACGAGGACCCGCCACAGCGGCTGGGTCTTGGCTTTTTCCAGTTCGGCGAAGAGCTTTTCCGTGGTTGCCGTCGGCTTGGACGGCGCCTTGGCCGTGCCCTTGGTGTAGAAATACGGCACAAGTTCGAATTCGCCCGTTGCCACTCCCTTGGAGCGTTTCTCACGGCGGATCCGGACGTCGGCGAGGTCTTCGCGCCCGAGCCGGAAGAGCGTGGCTTCGCTGGTCAGGGGCGGGGTCTCCGGCTCGGCCGGCTGGGTCAGTGCGATGGCGGCTTCCCAGCCGAGCGCTTCGATGTCGAAGGCGCCGCGGCTGGCCACGTGGAAGACGCGTTCACGCAGCTGGGCCGGGCAGGACCGTGAATTGGGGCAGCGGATGTCCACGTCCCCTTCCTTCCCGGGAGCAAGCGGCGTCCCGCAGGACGGGCAGTCCGTGGGCATCACAAAATCGCGCACGGGCGGGTCCTGCTGGTCCCGCAGCGCGAGCACCGGCCCCACAATCTCCGGGATGACGTCTCCGGCCTTCCGGAGCACCACAATGTCGCCGATCTTCACGCCCTTTGCCTTGACGACGTCCTGGTTGTGCAGGGTGGCCATTCCAACCGTGGACCCGGCTACTTTCACGGGTTCCATGATGCCGAAGGGGGTGACGCGGCCTGTGCGGCCCACGTTCACGGCGATGTCCAGCAGCTTGGTGTGGACTTCCTCCGGCGGGTACTTGTAGGCGACAGCCCAGCGCGGCACCCGCGAGGTGTACCCGAGTGCACGCTGGGTGGCGAAGTCATCCACTTTGACCACGATGCCGTCGATCTCATGCGTCAGGCCGTGCCGCTTGTCGCCATAGCGCTTAATGAAGTCGAGCACTTCCTGGAGGCTGCCCAGGACCTCGAAGTACGGGCTCGTGGGCAGGCCCCACTCGGCAAGCTGGCGGTAGGTGTCGGACTGGCTGACGGTTGCCAGCCCTTCGCGGGCGCCAATGCCGTGCACGTACATGCGCAACGGGCGCTTGGCGGTTTCCGCGGGATCCTTTTGCCGCAGCGACCCTGCGGCGGCATTGCGGGGGTTCGCCAGCGGCGCCTTGCCGGCTTCGATCAGGGCCTCGTTGAATTCGGCGAAGGCCTTTGACGGAATAAACACCTCGCCGCGGACTTCCATCTCGGCCGGATAGTTCCCGCCCGTCAGCTGCTGTGGAATCTCCTTGATGGTCAGGACGTTGTGGGTGATGTCCTCACCGGTGTAGCCGTCACCCCGCGTGGCGGCGCGGACCAGTTTGCCGTCGCGGTAGAGCAGGTTCACCGCCAGCCCGTCGATCTTGAGTTCTGTAAGCCAGGCCGGGGTTCCGTTCCCCAGTTTGGCCACGGAGGCTTCCGCCTTGGCGATCCACGCCTCAAGTTCCTCGAGGGAAAAGACGTCTTCCAGGCTGTACATCCGCTGCAGGTGTTCGACGGCGGCAAACGCGGCGGACACCTCGCCGCCCACTTCCTGCGTGGGTGAATCGTTGGCCACCAGCTCCGGGTGCATGGCCTCGAGCGTTTCGAGGCGCCGGAAGAGTTCGTCGAACTCAGCATCCGAGATGAGGGGCGTGTCTTCCTGGTAGTAGGCGAAGCGGTGCTTGCGGACCTCTTCGACCAGGTTTTCGTATTCCTCACGCACTGCCCCCGAAGGCACCGTTTCCCGGGTGGCGCCTTCCTGACGTGAGTTTGCCCCGGTTGTGCGTTGCGTTTCAGTGTCTGCTGCCGTGTTCCCTGTGCTCACAGACCTATCCTGCCCTAGATCTCCGACATTGTCTGGCCAGCGCTCCGGCTCCCGGTCTGGTCAGCAGTCCCGTGCGCAGCAAACAAAGGCCCCGGACGCAATGATGCATCCGGGACCTTTGATTCAGCACTTGAGCGCCGCGGCGTTCCTAGCGGGAAGCCTCTTCCTGCTGGGCAGCGTTCTTGGTTGCCTGCTTGCCGGCCTGCTCCAGCGCCTGCGCCACCTTGGTCAGGCTCGTGACATGCGAACCGGACCATTCGCTGCGGAACTTCTCCGCGTCCGGGCCCTTCCAGTCAGTGCTGTCCAGAGCCTTCGTCAGCTGCGACTTCGCCTTCTCAATTTCGGACGAACCTGCCTGAAGCTTGCTTCCCAGCGCCTTGAGCTGGGCAATGTCTGCACCCCAAATAGCCATTAGTTATCTCCTTCAGTCAACGGACCCGATCCGATCGGCTCCCCAGCGGCCCCCGGCTCTTCCGGAAGATCCATTACCTAGAAACTATCCCGCGGCCCAAACCACTGTCGATGGGCACCGCTCCCCATGGAAGGTTCACCTCGCCGCTCCCACCCGGCTGAGGTCGGGATCGGCCTGGCTGCGGTTTTCCGGCGGCAACGCGATCTGCAGCTTGCGGACCTTGCCCCGGCCCACAATGTAGCCGCGGCCCGGAATGAAATCGGCGCTGATCTTGCCCAAAGATGTGCTGAGCAGGGTGTCGCCGTCGATGTCGCCCGGGTTGATCAACAGTCCGCGCCTGCCCGACTTGAACGGCTGGGACAGCGACCATGCGGAGGACCAGGTGGAGGTCTCAGACTCTCCCACCACCCATTGGTCGGCCTTGATGGACGCGGTCACCAATTGCTCGATGCCGGACTCGGCGCCGGTGTCCGTGAATTCGGTCAGGCCCTCGATGAAGATGGCCAGCCTGCCGGGGTTCTCGGAGGAGTAGTCCACCAGCGCGTCGATTGCCTCTTCGACGTCGTCGGCCCCGACGAGAGACCGGTTCCAGACCTTCAACGATGCGACGGCTGACCGGCGGGAGCCGATGTAGACCAGCTCGGTGCCGGGGTTGGACCGGCGCAGGGCATAGGCCATGGTGACCAGGGCCACGGTGCGGCCGGCTCCGGGGGGACCCGCCACGAGCAGCGGTCCCTTGGCCATGATTTCGGCCGGCTGGAGCGTCTCGTCGTCCACGCCGATGACGGGCAGGTCCGGGCTCCCGGCGGGAAGGATGTCCAGGTCCACCTGCTCGGGCAGCCGTTCGATCTGCGGCGCCTTCTGCACTCCCTGGCGCAGCATGGCCTCGCTGAGCTTGTGCACCTCGCGGGCCTGGAGGGCCAGGTTGGAGTTGCCGCCGAGCACGGCCAGCTGGACCTCATGTGCACCCAGCAGGCCGCGGCCCGGAGGCGATGCCTGGCTCAGGACGTCCTTGGGCACGTCGAGCGAAATGTAGTCGTCTTCGGAGGAGAGCCGCAGCACCAGTCGCCGCTGGATGGAAGCCAGCAGCGAGGCCGGGACCGAGTTGGGCCGGTCGCCGGCGACCACCAGGTGGATGCCCAGCGGCCGGCCGTCCGTTGCCAGCTGCAGGAAGATGTCCCAGAGTGCGGACAGGCGGCTGTATTCGTAGGCTTCGCGGAAGCTCGACATGCCATCCACCAGGATGAAGATCCGCTTCTCGTCCGGATCGTTGGCCAGCTTGCGGTATTCCACGATCGTGGAGGCCCTGACTTCGGCGTACCGGGCGGCGCGGTCGTCGGCGACGTCCCGCAGCCAGCGCAGCAACCGGCCGACGCGTTCGACGTCGTCGCCGTTGATGATCTCGCCGACGTGCGGGAGCCCGTCAAGCATCTTCAGCCCCGAGGAGCCGCAGTCGATGCCGTAAACATGGACCGGGCCTCCGCGCGGAGTGACCGCCGCGGCGATGGCGATGCCGCGCAGCGCGGCCGATTTACCCGAACCGCCCGTTCCGTAGATGGCCATGTTGCCGTCTTTGTCCGGCTCATAGAAAACGGTGGGCTGGTCCTGGCGGGCAGGATCGTCGGCCACGCCCAGGAGGAGCCGTTCGTCTGTCCGCGGGTTGGGGAGCTTGGAGAAATCGTAGGTTTTGGCCAGCTCGTTGAGCCACGGCTTCCGGGGCGGCGCGATGGTAAGGGCCTCCGCTGCCTTGATGATGTTGGCCGTCATCCTGGCTATGTCATTGGGCCCGGCAGGCTCCTCGCGTACCGGCTTTTCAGGCGCCGGGGCCGCCCAGCCGGGTCCCGAGCCGAAGGCCATCTCCACGATGTCGATCTGCGGGGTCTGCGGTTTGTCCGTCGTCCAGCCGCCTGCGTAGCCGGTCTGGAAGCCCTGGATCCGGCCCGGGCCGGTCTTCGCAGCGCCGCGGCCGGGGATCGAGGGGTCGAAGTACGCGGCAGTCGGAACGCCCAGAATGTCGGTGGCGTCGTCCTCGTCGGCCATGCGGAGGGCCACCCTGAGGTTGGTGTTGGCGCGCAGGCTTTCCTTGATGACGCCGGCGGGCCGCTGGGTGGCCAGGATCAGGTGGAGGCCCAGGGACCGGCCCCGGGCGGCAACATCCACCACGCCGTCGACAAACTCGGGGACTTCCGTGGCGAGCGCCGCGAACTCATCCACGATGATGATGAGGTACGGCGGCGCCTCGGGATCCGCCTCGCGCTGGAGGCCCAGGAGGTCCTTGGCCTTTTTCCGGTTGAGCAGGTGCTCCCGGTAGTGCAGTTCAGCACGGAGGGATGTCAGGGCGCGGCGCACGAGGTGCTGGGAAAGGTCGGTCACGAGGCCCACGGTGTGGGGCAGGTTGACGCAGTCGGCGAAGGCGGCACCGCCCTTGTAGTCCACGAACAGGAAGCTGACCCGGTCCGGACTGTAGGCAGCGGCCATGCCCATGACCCACGACTGCAGGAACTCGGACTTGCCGGCACCGGTGGTGCCGCCCACCAGGGCATGGGGACCTTCGTTTTTCAGGTCCAGGTACAGCGGTTCGATGCCCTTGGAGCCCACCAGGGCGCGGAGGGTGCCGTTGTCCTTGCGGTTGGCCACGGCGGTGGCGTGGACCGAGTTGTTTTCCTTCCAGCGGTCCGCCACGGCCTGCGGGTTGTCCATGAAGTCCTTGCCGATGAGGCTCACGTAGGACACGGCGCGGGGCAGGTCGGATTCGTCGTCCACAGGCTTGCCGACGTCGATGACCGGAGAGAGCATCCGGGCAAGCTGGGTGGCGAGTTCGGCGTCGAGGCTTTCGCAGCTGACCGGGTACGTGTGGCGGCCAAGCCGGACCTGGCCGGTGGTGGTTCCGTGATCGCCGTCCACCACCATGAAGTCGCGGCACGCGGCCGGAAGCGACTGGACGCTCGTGGCCACCCACATCACGTGCACGCCCGAATCAGGGCCGCGTTCAACGAGCCTTGTGAGGCGGCCGCGGTCCACCGGGGCGTCGTCTTCGACGATGACCAGCACGGACGGAAGGACGGGTCCGGGGATCTCGCCGTTCTCGGCGTCAATGCCGGGCCTCGGGACGGGACGCGGCGACTGCGCGCCGGCTTCGCGCTGGTCGATCAGGTCCTCCAGCCGGGCCAGCAGCGAGGATCCGCCGGCAGGTCCCGCCGCCAGGTGGTCGCCGCTGAGCGGGCTGTGCCCTGAACCGACGTGCGGCAGCCATTGAAGCCAGTTCCAGCGTTCCCGTGATGTGGCTGATGTGATTGCCGTGACCACCACTTCGGCCGGTGAATGCAGTCCGACGGTCTGCAGCACCATGCCGCGGGCCACGTCGTCCACGAGGCCGCGGGCGCCGGCCAGCCCGAAGGCTCCGGCGGAGCGGAGCTGGGACACGATGGGCACGCCTTCGATGTCCTGGAACTGTTTGAGGCAGGCCTGGATTTCCTGCATGTATTCGGCTTCGGTTTCGTTGTTGCCCGGCTCTTCGAACGGGATGCGGGACGGCGACGTCCCCAGCCCGAAGCGCAGGCCCAGGAACCCCTTGTGCTCGGGCCGGTGCGTCCAGAGCAGCGGGCCCAGCTTGTAGATCGAGTCCACAGTGTCACTGACCGACGGAGCTTCCTGGAGGCGAACGGACCGTTCGATGTTCTGAAGCTCGGTGATGTCCTTGCGGAAGGCAGCCATGGCTTCGCGGAACTGCTTGAGCTGCTCTTTGCGTTCGCGCTTGCTCTGCATTTTGTGGTCCACGTAATGGCCGATGATGAACAGCGGCATCATCATCATGAACAGGACCGAGAGAACGTTGCCTGTGACGGCAAACAGAATGGCACCCATCATCAGCGGCGCGATCAGCATGATGTAGGGGAACGGCTGGTGTTCCTGGCGTTTTGGACCGGCCGGCAGTACACGCTTGGGCGGAGCGAAACGCGGCACCACGCGCGGCGAGCGGTTGAAGTCCACCAGCGGCGACGTCGGCGCACCGCCGTGGTGCCCGAGGCTCACAACGGAGACAGTCGTGTCTCCAAGCGTGACCGAATCCGAGGAGTTGAGCGTGGCCCGGGTGACCGGCAGCCCGTCCATGATCAGCCCGTTGGCGGAGTTCGTGTCCACGATCTCCACGGTCTCCCCCACCGTGATGCGGGCGTGCCGCTTGGAGGTCATCGGGTCCGAAAGCCGGACGTCCACGTCCCGGTCCCGGCCGATGTAGCTGGTGCCGAAGGGCAGGGAAAATTCCTGCCCGACGTCGGGACCGGACAACACGCGGAGGGTCGCCGCAGCGGGACCGCGGTTGGCGCCCGGTGCGGCGAACTGTTCGCTGACCTGTGCCAGCGAGACGATGGATCCCGGCCTGAGCCCCGATTCGAGCAGGTTGTCCGCACGGTTGAGGATGTTGCCCCTCATTCCGCCGGCCACGAACGCCTCGTCGATGCTCAGCGACAGGTTCTCCGGCGGCTGCGTGCCGCGCCGTTCAGGGTCCGCAGCCCACAGCTGGGTGGCGATGTCCGCCACCGTCGCCAGGCCGTCGACAGTGACGGCGAGGTCCTTGGCATCGGCCGGGTCGCGGCGCAGTGTCAGCCTGATTTTCACCCTTCGTCGACCCCCCTCATTTTCTCGATCAGGTGCAGGTCGTCCGCTGTCACCAGGTGCGACGTCACGGCGTGCTCCACGAGCCGGGCACGACGGTTGGTGGCGAGCTTTCCGCCGCCGCCGCGGAGGCCGGCGACGCCGACGCGGTCAAGTTTGTCGCACACATTGTCCAGCTTTCTGTTGAACCGGGTCAGCGCCCAGCCAAGGGTCTTGGCGGCAGCGGCCGACGACGGGATGGCGCTGAAGCCGGTGCCGTCGCGCCGCAGCATGGGCTCGGCGAGGGCGACGATGAGCGCCTTCTGGGAGTCGGTGAACACCACGGGTCCGATGGTGGTGTCTCCGCCGCTCTTTTCGTCGGGGGCCTCCTGCCGGAAGGAGGGTGTCTTGAGATGGACGGCGAACTCGTACGTGGTGGGGCCCGCGGTGAAGATCACGTTTGTGTGGCTGAAGACAAGCGGAATCCGGGCGCCGGGTGAGAGCCATGCCTGCATCCCGCCGCTGCCGTCAGCCACGGTGGCCGAGAGCATGCTTCCCACGTTGCTGAGCCACCAGATGCCGTCGTACCGGGCGATCTGGAGGAAGCGCCGGTGCAGGTACGGGTTGTCGTCTACTTCCAGGTGGCCCTCGCGTCCGATGTCAAAGACGTCCTCGTCCGACGGCTCATACCATTCGCCACAGAAATCTATTGCTAGATCCCCCATTTTCCGTGCCTCCTCAGCCTGTTGCGGGATTGTTCATGTACCAACTACTGCTCCAGGCAAGCGATGGAGTCAGGGCCTCCCGGCGAGGCGGCGCCGTCAGCACGGACAATGATGACTTGCACGCAGACGGGCAGGGAATTACCGGAAACCCAGACGTTGGTCGCCAGTGTGGTTTCGTACGTGCCCTCGGACTTTGCCGTCTTGGTTCGCCATTTGTAGATGTCACCATCCTTTGCCTGCGGGTTCGTCCACCTGAAGACGATGATGTTGCCGCCCCCGCCGTCACGCGCCCCGGCAAGACCTTCAACGTCGGGTACGGTTCCGCTGTCCAAGGCATCCGCTGGCGGCGTGGACACCTGTCCGGTGGGTTCGACCACCGGCTCCGGCCGGGACGCGCCCAGCACCAGCCCGAGGACGACGGCGACAACCAGCACCGCACCGCCCGCCACGGATAGCCAAAGATTCCGCTTGCTGTGGTCAGCCGGGACGTCGGGAGCAGCCTCTTCCACTGTCTCCGGCCGGTGGACCGTGGCGGCCACGTCGGCCTCGCCATGCGGCGGCGCTGCGGCGACGCTTCCCCGCAGCATGGTGCCATGCGACCAGTCATCCTGGTGGTCCGGACGGGCAGCAGGCCCCGAAACAAGACCAGTGACCGGAACGGAAGGCGGAGCCGAAAGCATAGCCGGGGTAAACCCGGACGGAGGCGCGGGACGCACCCTGGCCGGGAACGTCGGGGCATGCCCGGTCTGGTCGGGGTCCACGGAGGCGATGCTCCGGACGCGTGTTTCCTCGAAACCGTCGTCCGGGTGGCTGTCCTCTGCGTGGGCGTCCTCCAGCACCTCGAACGGAGTGACTGACAGGTTCAGTTCCGCCTGGATCCGCTGCAGGGCCAGCGCGAAGGCGTGGGCAGAGGAGTACCTCGACGAAGCCGACTTGGCCATCGCCGTGGACAGCGCCAGTTCCAGCGACTCTGGCACGTCCGCGCGTCCCAGCCGCGGCACGGGTGAGTTCGTAATCCGGGAGATCAGTTCACGCTGGGAATTGTCCGCGCCCGGCAGGACGAACGGGGAGCGCCCGGCCAGAAGGGTGTACAGCGTGGCGCCAAGGGCCCACACGTCCACCCTCACACCGTCCACCGGGCCGTCCCGGAACTGCTCGGGCGGGGACCATGGAATGGACATTCCCGCGTCCTCGTCCGTGTCGCTGCCCAGCGTGCCGGAAATGCCGAAGTCAGTCAGCGCCGGGCGGTTGTAGTCAGTCACCAGGATGTTGGCCGGCTTGATGTCCCGGTGGGCGATGCCGGCGCGGTGGGCGGTCTCGACGGCGGAGGCCACTTGGATCCCGACGGCCAGGACTTCGTCCACGCTGAAGCGCTGGCGGCGGTAGCGGACGTCCAGGCTGGGCCGGGAGCAGTACTCCATGGCCAGGTAGGAATGCCCGTCGTCGGTCACTTCTGCTTCGAAGATGGTGACGATGTACGGATGGGAGGACAGCTGCGCCATCAGGTTTGCTTCGGATTCGAAGCGGCGCCGCGCGCCCTCGGTCTTCAGGTCGGAGAGCAGCACTTTCACGGCCACCTTGCGCCGCGGCCTGTCCTGCTCATAGAGGTAGACGTCGGAGAACCCGCCCGAACCGAGCAGGCTCACATAAGTGAATCCGGGAATGGCGGGCGGCGGTGCTACGGGCCGCTTGGTACTCATACAATCTCCTCGAACCGCAACGACACGTTATCGCCGAGTTCTGCAATATCTCCGTCAAGAAGGATGGCCATTTCGTTCTGGGCGAGCCGCCTGGGCGGTTGCCCTTCCCGCACCAGGACGGTCCCGTTGGTGGCCTTAAGGTCGCACAGCATCACATGCCAGCCTTCGAGGCGGACCTCAACATGTGACCGGGAAATGTCGCCGCCGGGGCTCGCCACCTGCACCAGCCGGGGCATGCCTCCGCCCTGCACCCTGGAAACCGACGGCTGGCGGCCAATCACCAGAGACTGGTCCAGGTCGATCAGTTCGCCGGTAGACACACGGACGCGTCCGAGCCGCGGCCGGCGCACCTGCACGGCGTCGGCGGCCAGCGCCACGCCGCAGCCGGTGCACTGCGAGTGCGTCGGCGGGTTGGCGTGGCCCTGGGGGCAGACGCGCGCCAGGACCATGGGCCCGGTGGCGGGACCGTTTGCCTCCGCATCAGCCTGCTCGTGCGGGGCGGTTCCGAGCCCGGCAAGGTCGCTCTTCATGATCGTTTCGCCGTCGTGGTCGCCTTCCAGCACCGGCGGCACCGCCGCCGGGCTGGACCGGTCCGGTGTGTCACCCGATACCGGGGACGCAGGGGCGGGAACGAACGACGGCGGCCCGGACGGCCGGGCGGGCTTGTCGCCGCCGGTGTTCCAGGGGACAGAGTCGATCAGGCCGTCCTGCGGCCGGGCAGGAATGAGGGGCGCGGCAGGAGCGGAGGGCTGCACAGGGACATGTGCAGGGGCCTCCTTGGCCGGCGGCTGCTCGCGTACGGGTGCTACCTGTGGATCGTCGGTCTTCTCTGCTGCGTCATCCACGCTGGTCTGGTTCGCGGCAGACCCGGCAGCGGACTCGTCTGCAGCCACGTCTTCAGGCTCATCCCGAACCGCGGCGTCCTCGATACGGCGCATCACGGTCTTGTCCCACAGGTGGTCGTAGCTTCCCGTCACCTCGCTCGCCGGGACTGCCTCAGGCGCCTCGGTCCCCGGAGACTCCGGAGACTCCGGCAGGACGGTGATTTCGGCGTCCGTGTATTCGAGTTCGTCCTCGGGAATGCCCATCACTGTTTCGGCTGATACCCCGTGTTCGGGCTCAGCAACCGGGGCTTCCGGGACCGGAACCTGAAGGGCCGGGACTTCAACAACAGGGACTTCAACAACAGGGACGTCCGCAACCGGGGACTCCGGGACCGGGACCTGGCAACCCACCGTGAGGCTCTGCAGGAGCACAACGCCCTCGCCCAGCGGAAGTTCGCCGGCGGCAGCCGCGTCGCCGGGAACCGCAATCCTGTACCACTCGGGTTCGCTGAGCCTGCGCTCGGTCCAGGTGGTGACGTCGCGGCCGTTCAGCTCCACGGCACCGGCGGCAAGGTGTGCTGTCAGCTCGATGTCGCCCCGGAGGAACACCCGCAGTGAGTCCCGGAAGTCCACAATGCCGAACCACGGGATCTGCGCCAGGGAGCCGGAGGAGGCGCTGGTCACCGCATGGAGTACTTCGTGGACCTCGGTCTCCCGGGCCAGCAGCTCCCACAGGGAGTCCACGAGCGCGGGCCGCGTCGCGGGCGGCAGCAGAACTGCGGTGCCTGAACGGACAACACCCAGCCAGGTCCCCGGGGTGTAGCTACTTGAGCCCATCGTGGCGGCCCTCGGTGTCGGCTGCGGTGTCATGCAGGGGTTCGGCGTTGTCCGCCGCCGTCGGCTCCGCGGAACCCGGCGCATCGGCGGGCTGCACGGCACCGGGAGCCTCCGGAAGTTCCTCGGTGTCCACTTCCGTGCTGTCCGGCGCTTCAGCCGTGTCCATCACGTGGGTGCGGGGCAGCGTGTCCTCGTCTTCAGCTCCCACGGCGGGCCGGGGCGCGGTGTCCGTTCCGGCGTCGTTCATCACATTTTTGGCATCCACGACGATCACGGTGACGTTGTCACGTCCGCCGCTGCGCAGCGCCGCCTGGATCAGGGCGTCCACAGCGTCCTGCGGGTGGCCCACGGTGCTCAGGATGCGGAACATGTGGTCGTCCGTAAGCTCCGCGTTCAGCCCGTCCGAGCAGACCATGATGCGGTCGCCTTCCTCGACGGGCAGCAGCCAGTAGTCGGCTTCGGTTTCGTCGCCGGTGCCCAGGGCACGGGTGACCACATGCCTTCGGGGGTGCACGGCCGCCTGCTCCCTGGTGATTTCACCGGCGTCGACAAGCTCCTGGACCTCGGAATGGTCAACGCTGACCTGTGCGAACTCCCCCTGGCTCAGCCGGTATGTCCGGGAATCGCCGATGTTCACCACCAGCCAGTACGGGACACCCTGCTGTTCCACCAGCACCACGCCGGACAGGGTGGTGCCGGCCCGGGACCCGGTGGCGGTGCGGATCCGTTCATCGGCGCTGACCAGGTACTGCTGGACGACGGCGGCTGTGGCCGTCCGCTCGCCGGTGGCCAGCTGCGGCATTCCGGCGAGCGTCCGGACGCAGATTCCGCTGGCGATCTCACCTGCCTCGTGGCCTCCCATGCCGTCCGCGACGGCGAATACGGGGTCGGAGGCGATGAAGGAATCCTCGTTGAGTTCCCGGCGGAGGCCACGGTCTGTGCCGTAGCCGCAGCTCAGTTGGGGTCCGGGCTCCCTGCCCGTTGCGGAGGTGGCTGCTGCCGGCTGGGGATTCATGCCTGTCCTAGGTGGAAGGTGCGGTCACCGAAGTGCACGGTGGACCCTGGGCGTACAAAGGCGGGTTCCCCGGCCTGCAAGGCAGTTCGGATGCCGTCCGGAGTGGTGACGGCGCTGCCGTTGGTTGAATTGCGGTCGGTGACCCAGACTCCCCCGTTGTCCTCACGCAGGTGCAGGTGGGTCTTGGAGATGGAACGTCCGGGGTCGGCCACTGCCAGCAGCTGGGCAACCTGTTCCCCCGGGAGCCCGCTGGGGTTCCGGCCGATAAGGACCGACTGGTCCAGCTGGAAATCGCGGCCGTCGTCCAGCCTGAGCCGCAGCATGGCAACCGGTGCGGGCACGGTTTGACCGCGCATGCGGGTCCGGTCGTGGTCGTCGTCGGGGTGGAGCACCCACGTCTGGACTTGGGGTTCCTGGACCTGAGGTTCCTGGACCCGGGGTTCGGGGTCCGCCAGGGGCTTGGTCTGGACCGGCACGGGATGCGATTGCGGTTGCGGCTGCGCCGCCGCGTGGACCGGGGCGGGAGCGGGCTGCGGCATGGCGGGAGGCTGCCACTGGTTCGGATTCAGTGGCGGCTGCGGAATAGCGACCGGCTGGTTGGGGGCGCGTTGCGGTTCCGGGGTTTGCCCGGGTACTGCCTGGCCGGGCCTGGGTGCCGCACCCGCGATGGGTGAGGAAACCTGCTGCACGGGCGGAAGATCCAGCGGCGCGAAACTGTACGGACCCTGGATCCCTCCGGTGGTCACCGGGTTCCGGCCGGCGTTGACATCAAACATGAGGGTTTTGGCCGCAGCATCGTGCCAGCCCCTGAGCTTGCCGTTCTTGTCCCAGGTGTTGGACACCACCACCACGAAGGCCCAGGCGATACCGAGCAGTGCCAGGGGGCCGAGGATCCACAGTGCGGCTTCGAACCACTTGAACACCACCACCAACACGGCAGCCACCACGGTCAGGAGCAGGCCCGCGCCCGTGATGAGGCCGCGCAGGAACAACGCGCCCGCGCCGGGGGCGTAGCCGTCCTGGTCCGTGCTGCGGATTCCCATGAGCCGGTTGCCGATGCTGTTGCCGGAGCGGCCCTCAACGGAGAGCAGTACCAGCATGTAAACCACAGTGATGCCGGCCGCGATGCTGCCCAGCAGCACCAGCATGGCTGTGTCATAGACGATGAAGCCTCCGCTCCGCGTCCGCGTGACACTCGCGAATCCAAGGGTGAGCATCACGACGAGCAACGCGGCCGGCCCTACCCAGTCGAGCACCGCGGCGCCGAGGCGCCGTCCGGCCGCCGCGGGAACCACATCCAGCTTGCCACCCATTCCGGCACCTCCCCCTTGTACGTGCGCGACCTGGCCCGTGGCCAGCGGACCGACGGCTTCCGCCCGGGCCTGCGCTACGGGGATACTACCGGGAATCGGGCTGCCCTGCGCGGCGGCCCGCGCCATGAGTTCGCGCTGCGAATGATCGATGTTCCGGTCATTGCGGGCGGCCCGGTTACTCAGCGGAGCACCGCAGGCCGGGCAAAACGTCGCTCCCGGACGGATCAACTGCTGGCAGCGCTGGCAGCGCTCGGCGTCATGCGTCATGGTTCGTTGCGGTTCTCTCTCAGATTGCGCCTCAGCACGGTCTGTTCGTTATCCGGACCGGAGGCGGCAGGACTTGCCGGCGCCGGACCGCTATCCACCCTACCTGCGGGGGCCGCTGGTCCCGTCCGGACCAGCCTCAGGCCCCTGAGCTGTAGGGCAGTCCGACCGTCAGACAGGAGCGATCGCGGCGAGAACCGGGCCGCCTGCCGCCTCCAGAAACCCACCGTGGCCGTCATTTCCTTCAGCGAGCCGTCCACGATGGTCCAGTACTCCCGGACCTCCGCTTCGCTTGGCTGGCCGGCACCGAAAATCGAGGCGTCGGCGCGGTGCGCCAGCAGGGTGGTGGTCCCGGCTGTTCCGGGAAAAGCCTCACCAAGGACGACGGCGGACTCCCGCCGTGTTGCCCGGGTGTCCACTGCCGCGCCCATGTCCGTGGCAAGGCTGACCACTTCGTTCCAGCCGCCGCCGACACGCTGGGCCGGGTGACCGTCGGAGAAGCGGGCTTTGCGCCGCCGGCTCTTGAGCAGCGCGATGAGCAGCAGCGGAAGCGCCAGGATCCCGATGGGGATCAGGGCAATGCCGATTGCCGTGAGGATGGGTCCCCAGAACAGCCACGGGTTGTTCTTCTTCTCGTCCGCGTCCAGCGCGTCGGGGGAAGAATCCGGGGGCAGGTCAGCCGGTTCCTGCGGCGGGGGCGGCGGCTGCAGGACCTGTGGCTTCGGCTTGGATTTGTTCTCGGGGTCCGGCGGAATCGGGACGTTGTCCTTGGGCGGCGTGGGATCGAAGGACACCCAGCCAACGCGGTCGAACGCCACCTCAACCCAGGCATGGACATCCTTGCCGGTGATCTTCACTTCGCCGGCGCCGTTCTCCGGGCTTTTCGGATCCGGATAGAAGCCCATCACCACCCGCGACGGAATTCCGAGGTGCCGTAGCATCAGCGACATCGCCACGGCATACTGTTCGTCGTCGCCCAGCATTTGCTTCGCGGTCAGGAGGCTGCGTATACGTGCGGAGCCATGCCCGGAGACGCTGGGCAGTTGTCCTTCGTCGATCAGGCCGTTGCTGAAGGCGCCCTTCTTCTGGAAATGGGCTTCGATCTGCCGGACGCGGTCGATTGCGGTGGGTGCATCGGCGGACAGGTCGTTGGCCTGGGAACCGACCACGGGCGGTACTTCCGAGGCATCCGGGAGTGCCACCTTGGCGAAGTCGTACTGGGTCAGCTGGCCATGTTCAAGCTTGGCGGGATCGGAGACCTGGACGCTGTAGGCATCGCCTTTCCCTAGGCCCCTGGTGGTCACCGCGGTGTCCGTTCCGGAGTTGAAGTAGAGCCCGGAGGCGGCTCCCGAGGAGTCGCCGGTGAAGCTGATGCCTGTGGTGCGGCGTCCGCCGGGCAGGAAGTACCCCTGGTAGTCCTCGATGGTGATGTCCAGGGTGTAATCGTTGCTGGGGACGATGCCGTCGGAGTCAGCCAGCGTATTCAGGGACTTGGCATCCCCCACCTTGCTGAAGTTCCCGGAACTGTCCGGGTCCATGTTGTAGTTGGTGCCGTTAAAGGCGTCCAGTGCGGCGAGGCGTACGCGTCCGTCCCGGGGCAGGCCCTTCACCACGAACAGGTTGTCGTCCTTCTTGTCCTTGACGAAGTTACGGAAGCTCGCCAGCGGAGTGATGTAGTCCTTCGGGTCGAACGGCGGAACGATCGTATTGCGAAGGACCGTCCTGTTGTCGCTTGCGGTGACCAGGGGCGACGCCACGGCCGTGATGGCAACACAGGCTGCGATGACGCCGGCGGCGGATCCGAGCCGGCGGACCTTGGCTCGGCGGGCAGTTGCGGCATCCGCCTCCGGGCGGTTGACGGACACCTTGCGGGTGTCGTTGCGGCGGTGCGCGTCCCGGCGGAAGGTTGCCCATGCCACGGCTACAACCGTCAGGGAGATTCCCCGCTCCACGTTGAGGAAGCCCGCGTTGGTGCTGAACGCGATACCGGTAACGAAGAGCACCAGGACGGGCAGGAGCGGCCAGTAGGGACTCTTCAGCCGCCACGTCATCAGCCCTCCGGCCAGCGCCGTGATGAGCGCACTGAGGAACGGGACAATGAGCATGCCGCCGGCGGTTCCAACCGGGACGCCTACAGTCAGCATGTCCTTCCAGGCAAAAACGACGCCCAGCAGAAGGGTCCGCAACGACTCGAAGGTGGGGACAAACCCGGCGATGGCGGCGTCGGGTACGGCAAAGAGGGTTCCCAGGACCAGGTATGAGCCGAGCGTTGCCGCGGCGGTGATCAGCGCCCCGAGCCTGAAATGGGCGTTTGCCGCGGCGATGCCGAGGCCGAGCAGGATGCCACCGAAACCGGCGATCAGGTAATAGGGATCACCGCCGAAGCTGAGGCTGAACCCGAGGACTCCGAGCCCCAGCAGGACAACCAGGGCGCCGGCGTCGAGCGCGAAATGCCAGGCCGGCTGGCCGTCCCTGAAGGCGGACGACGGGGTCGGCGCAGGCCGGCGGCGCTGGCGGAAAGCAGGCGCGGAGCTCATGCAGCGGCCTTTCTGAGGATGATGGCAAGGTCGGACAGGTCCCCCAGCGTCAGGACTGTCAGGTCCGCGATGTTGGCGCGTGCCGGCGCGGCGCCGGACTGGAGTCGGACAGCGAGGCTGCGGACCCCCGGCGGCACTGAGGCGGCGGCCGAACGAAGCTGGGCGGGGGTGACCCGGCTGCCCACGACAAAGAAAACCACTGAGGCGTTAGGAACGGTGTCCGCCAGTGTCCGGGCGAGGTCGACGGCGGTCTTCCGCATCGGGGACCCCACGATCCGGGTCATGTCGTCGAGCATGTTCCGGCCGGTCTCGCACCGGAGCGGACCCTTCTGGGTGAGGACATCGAGTTCCCGCTGCTCGCGGATGGCCTGGCGTCCGATGGACGCAGCGGCCGAAATGGCCATCTCGAATTCCTGCTCGGAATCGTACTCGTCCGTGTTGATGGACAGCGAGATGGCAAGGTGGGCGCGGCGTGTCTCCTCAAACTGGCGCACCATGAGTTTGTTGGTCCGCGCAGTGGTCTTCCAGTGGATGTGGCGGCGGTCATCGCCCGGGACGTAGTCGCGGAGGGCGTGGAACGATACGTCGGCACTGGACAGGTCCGTGGTGGGCATCCCCTCAAGGTCACGGATGAAGCCGGCGGCGGAGCCCGCCAGGGCAACAGTCCGCGGGTGCACATAGAGGTCTTCCGGCTCGGTCCAGAGCACCTGCCGCCGCAACAAATGCAGGGGGTCGGCCCGCACCGAGCGCACCGGGCCCACCACGATGACGGCCCGGCGGGCGGTGGGGATGGTGAAGAGGTCTTCGTGGACCTGCTGCGGTTTCATCCGCGGCAGGTGGAAGACGGCGGTGGCGGCTCCCACCGGCAGTTCCAGCGCGGCCGGCAGGAGGGGACGCGCGGAGGTGTTGGAGACGGCGATGCTGCCGACGGCGCTGTCCCCCACGGCCACCCTGGTCCTGGCGAGGTCCAACACCACGCCGTAGGAGGAGCGGCCGAGGATGAATCCGACGGCAAGGACGAACAGGACGAAGGCAGCCACCGCGGCAGCCTTCGCTTCCTGCCAGCCGTAGGCCTGGCCCACACTCCACAACAGGACAGAGGCGGCCAGGACGGACCAGCCGAGGACGCTCACCACCGAAAGAACCGGCCAGACATACTTCAGCCACAGCCCGCGGACCGTGGACCAGGCGGGTGCGAGGGCGAGGCCCGCGGTGCTGACGGCCTCGGACCACATGGCGGCGGGGTGCAGCCGGGTGGCCTTCCCGTCACCTGAAAACGGCCCTTTCAGGCGTTCAGCAAGCCGGGTCAACGGAGTGCTGCTGGACATATCTGTGCCTTTGTTCGCGCGGTGAATGTGCCGGAAGGGTGGTGGGGCACCGCTTAGACCGCGGCGCGCTGCTGCGGGGCAGCGACGTCGGCCAGGACGCGGGCCAGCACAGCCTCCGCGGTAGCGCCGGAGAATTCCGCTTCCGGGTCCATCACAAAGCGGTGGGTCCAGACAACGCCCGCGAGGTCCTTCACGTCGTCCGGCAGGACGAAGTTGCGGCCCTGGCTTGCTGCCCAGACCTTCGCAGCCCGGACCATGGCCAGGGCACCGCGGACCGAGACGCCGAGCCGGGTCTCGGGGGCGTTGCGGGTTTCCTCGCACAGCCGTGAGATGTATTCCAGCACCGCGGTGTCCACGTGCGTGGTCGCGGCGAGGTCGGCCATGTCCGCCACCGCCTGCGTGGTGATGACGGCGGAGAGTTCCTTGGAGCGGTCCTTGAGGTTGGCCCCGCCCAGCAGCTGCACCGTTGACGCGTGGTCCGGGTAGCCGATGGACGTCTTGATCAGGAACCGGTCCAGCTGGGCCTCAGGCAGCCTGTAGGTGCCCGCCTGTTCGATCGGGTTCTGGGTGGCCATCACCATGAAGGGCCGGCCGGCTTCGTACGTGGTGCCGTCCACGGTCACCCGTGACTCCTCCATGACCTCCAGGAGGGCGGACTGGGTCTTGGGCGAGGCGCGGTTGATTTCGTCCGCGAGGACAATGTTGTTGAAGATAGGGCCCTTGTGGAACTCGAACTTCTGGGTTTTCTGGTCGTAGATGGTCACGCCCGTGACGTCGGACGGCAGCAGGTCCGGCGTGAACTGGATGCGGTTGTTGGAGCCCTGCACGGTGGCAGCGAGTGCCCGCGCCAGGGAGGTCTTTCCGGTGCCCGGTGCGTCTTCGAAGAGGACGTGCCCTTCGGCGAGCATGGCCATGAAGGTCAGGCGGATGACGTGGGACTTGCCCAGTACGGCCTGGCCTACGTTGGCAACGAGCTTCTCAAACGTGCCTGCAAACCAGTCGGCCTGCTCGGTTGTCATGGTCATGGGTGAATCCTCTTCCGGGTTCGGGTGAATCTTCGGGCCGCTGCCCGCTTAGTCCAGCGATTAGTCTAATTGTTTTGGTGGTGCATTGATGACCGATCCCTACCGGCGCGGCATGCCGGCCGGCGGGTTGGTGCCCAGCGACGTGGTGTCGCCGCGCGCGAAGTTGCCGCCGGCCGCGCCCGAGGTGAGGTGGTACCAGATCCGGCCGCTCCAGACCACGTAGTAGTCCGCCTGCGCGGTGTAGCCCGTGTCGAACCACCGGCCCGGGCTGAGGCATTGGTCCGGGTTGGTATCCCGGTAGCTGTTGGTGCTGCTGTTCGGCTCAGTGCAGGTTCGGACCGGAGTAGCCCGAATGTCCCACGACGTCGGCGCCGGGGGCGGCGGTTCTGCGCCGCTGCGGGACGTATCGCTGCCGATGCGTCCCGGCTGGTTGGCACTGATGGCGCGGACCCGCAAGGTGTGCGTCTCGCTGAAGCCCACGCTCTTCGAGAATGACCGCTGCCCGGTGTCCTGCCAGTTTCCGCCGTCCAGGCTGTACTGGTAGCCGGTCACTGCCCGGCCGTTGCCGCTGGGCTGGTTCCAGGTCCAGGAAACCGTCCTGTCCCCGACCCCGCTGCTGTTGCTGCCCGTCACGGTGGGGGCAAACGCCAGCCCGTACGGGTTCACAGTGTTGGAGGCCGGGCTGGCGTCGCCCGCAGTGGAACTACGGGAGGAGACCGCCCACACCACCACGGCGGTATCCGTGCCGTTGGCTGCCGCCACGACGCCGCCGCCCGCTGCGATGTTGCCGCTGCCGCCGCCGGACGTCAGCCGGTACTTGTAGGTGATCTCGCCGGGAGTCGATCCGTTGCGCTGGGCATCGGTCAGCACAGGGAACCTGACATCGATTTTGCCGCCGTCGCCGTTGGTGTCCACGAGGCTTGCGGTCGGCTTGCTCACCATGTCCGGCTTGCCCACCGCCCGGACGGGGGCGGATTGCGCACTCGTTCCGGAGGTGCCCGCCTTGTTGGTGGCTGACACGGTGAATGTATAGCCCGATTCGGAGTTGTCCACCGTGACGTTCTGCGACGTCCCGGAGACCTGCTGCGTGGCCACGGCGGCGCCGCCCCGCAGCGTGGTCAAGGTGTAGGCGGAGATGGCGTCGCCGTTGTTGTTCGGCGCCGTCCAGTTGACCTTGAGCTGAGTCTGGGTACCCACGGAGCCGGCCTGGGTAGCCGTCGGCGCAGCCGGGGTGACCGGGACACCGGCGGGGATTTCCGCGGCGGAGTAGGCACTCCACTCGGACGGCTCCTTGGCATCGTTGCGCGCCAGGACCCGGACCTTGTACGACACTCCGTTCTGCAGCCCCTTCCACACATAGCTGAGCGAGGTCAGGTTCTGGATCTGCGCGTTCTGCCCGGCAGGCGCCGGGGAGATCTCCAGGTCATAGGACTTGACGGGCGAACCCTTGCTGGCCGGGGCCGTCCACGTGGCCGTGAGCTGCTTGTCGCCGAACTTCAGCGCCGGGGCAACCGGAGTGTCCGGCTTGACGTCCGGACGGATTTCAGCCGAGGCCGGGGACCTGTCCGATTCGCCGAACTCGTTGGTTGCCGTGACCTGGAAGTGGTACTTGCTGTTGTTGACCAGGTTGGTGAGCGTGCAGGAGTTGGCCGGGCAGTCCTGTTGGAAGCCGCCCTCACCATAGACCGTGTACTTGGTAATGGGTGAGCCGCGGTCCGCCGGTGCGGTCCAGTTCAGCAGCGCCGTCTGGTCGCCCACGCTCTGGGCCTGGGGCGTGGCAGGTGCCAGCGGTTCGTCCTTGACGGTCAGCCGGACCCGCGCCGTGGCATGCCGGGAGCTTTCCCCCGTCTTGTCCTCAACGGTGTAGGCCACCACCAGCGTCCCGGTGAAACCCGAAGCAGGAGTCACGTTGACGTCGCTTCCGGATACCTCCACGTTGCCGCTGCCCGTCTCCGTCGCTGCCGAGACGATTTTCAGCGGAGTTTCCGGGAACGGATTGGAGTCGTTGGCGAGGACGTCCACGGACACGGTCTTGCCGGCAGCCGCGTTGGGCTCGACGTCGTCGCTGGCCACCGGCTTGGGCCGGTTGGAGGCCGTGACGGCCAGCTGGAATGTTGCGGTGGCTTCGAGCCCCCGTGGATCTTTGGCTTTGACCTGCACGGCACCCGCGGTGCCGGTGGCCGTTGCGCCGTCGACCGACGTCTTGAGGGTCCTGCCGTCGATGCGGGCGTTGAAGCCGGCCGGGCCGTCCCCCACCAACTCATACTTCATGTTGTCCACGTCGTCCCTGTCGGGGTCCGAGGTGAGCCTGCCCAGGTCGGTCTCGGCGGACTCGCCCTTCGGAACGTCCACGGAGCTTCCCAGCAAGGTGGGCGCGTTGTTCCGGTCGGGATCCGGCAGGACCTTGGTGCGGATGCTGAGCGTCGACTTGAGGCCCGCCGGATCATCCGGCCCGGTGCCGTCGGTAACTTCAAAGCTGATGGAGCCCGGGCCCACGTAATCCTGGCCGGCGGTGTATTTGATCGCAGCGCCGTTGCCGGCCACCGGATCACCACCGTCGGAGCCGATCAGCTTGATCCGGTCGGTCTGCGTCAGACGGGGCGAGCGTCCGTCGCGGACCTTCACCCATTCCTTCAGGTCCACCGTCACGGACTGGCCGGCAATGACCTCGAGGACCTCGTCCTTCGCCAGCGTCGGCACCTGCTGGCCGATGCCGGGCACCCAGATGATGGCGGTGGACTTCTGTCCGTCCACGTCTTCGACGGTGTACGGGATGAGCTGCGGCTGCTCCGTCAGCTCCACCACCATGTTGCCCTCGGTGCCCGGCCGGGCGGTGGTGGCATCGGTAGCGATCTTCAGGTTCTCGCCCACGCCGTCCGGATCCTCGTCGTTCTTCAGCACGGGAACATCGACGGCGGTCTTGCCGAGGGTCTGAGCGGAGGTCACGCGATCGTCCCGGGCAATCGGGGCCTGGAGCGGCACGTCGTTGCGCACGTTCACCCGAATGGTTGCCTGGGCCGAGGCGCCGCGGTCATCGGCCACCGCATAGCGGACGTTGACCGTGCCCTCGCTGGCAGGAGCCTGCAGAATGATGCGCCCGCTCGTCTTGCTGACGGTCGCCTGGAGTTCCGCAGGCGCTTCGATGCCGTCGCTGACAATGCCGATGGGGTCGCCGTCGGGGTCGGTGTCGTTGCCGGCTGCGTCCACCGCAATCTGGCGTCCCGGCCGGACCTGCACGTCGTCGTCAACGGGGGTGGGTTTCTGGTTCGCGTCCCCGCGGGGCGCGATGCCAACAGTGACCGTGCCAGTGTTGACGGCGCCCTGCCGGTCCACCACCCGATAGCGGAAGGTGTCCGTGCCCGCGCCGTCGCCGGCCGCGGTGAAGTCGATGAAGTTGCTGCCCACCATGGCGGTGCCCATGTTCGGGGTGCTGTCGATGCCGGTCAGCTGGACTGAGTCGCCGTCGGGATCGATGCCGTCCAGTTCCACCGGAATCCGGACGGTACCGGCTGCCACCACCCTCGCGGTCAGGTTCTTCGGCTGCGGCCGGGAGTTCTCGGCGCCTTCCAGCGGCAGGATGTGGATGGTGACCGCGGCCGCGCTTTTCTGGCCCTGCGGATCGACGGCGTTGTAGATGGCGCGGACTGTCTTGGGCGTGGAACCTGCGATGAACCGCAGCGTGTTTTCGGAAACGAAGCTCTGGCCGTCCTCGGCCGCCACCGCCTGGGGCAGCACCGGATCCACGGTCAGCTTCTGCCCCTGAGGATGGGTGTCGTTGGCCAGAACCGGAATGGTGACGACGTCGTTGACGCGGACGTTCACTTCGTCCGGTTTCGGCTGGGGTGCTTCGACCAGTGCGGGCGCCGGCACGGGCACCACGGAGACGCTGCCGGTGGCGGACTTCTTTCCGTTGGACATCGTGTACTTGAACAGGAAGGGTTCCTTCGTACCGAGCACGTCGGTGATCCGCAGCACGCTGTGGTCGATCACGCTGACCGATGCCGTGGTGCTTTCCGGGAGCTGGACCGACTGCAGCACCAGCACGCCGCCGGAGGGATCGGAGTCGTTGGCCAGCGGGTCAAGGAGCACGCTGCCGCCTGTCGGCATAAGTGCCACGTCATGGACCGCCACGGGGTCGCCCGTGTCCTTGCCTGATTCCACGTCCACACGGATGAGGCCCTGGCTGCTCTGCGGACCGTTGCTGGCGATATAGGTCAGGTAGACCGGGCCGGCAGTCTCGCTCCGGAAGGTGAAGGTTCCGCCGTCGGTGACGGGGCCGAGTTCGGCGGGGCCGGAGGCTTCCACCTGGGCGAGGCGGAGGGCGCCGCCGTTGGGGTCGACGTCGTTCTTCAGCGGTGCGATCACCAGGTCCTGGCCGACGACGGCGGTCACGTGGTCGGCGTTGACCACCGGCACCAGCGCGCCCGGCGGCTGCACGTTCACCACCACCTGCCCGGTGGTGGTGTCGCGGCCGTCCCAGACGGACACCGTGACGGTTTTCTTGCCGGGCGCTGCCCCGGAGTCCTGGTAGGTGAGCAGTCCGTCGCGGCGGACCTTGACCTGGTCCTGGTCGTTGTCCGCCTTGGCGTCCATCAGCACGAGGTCGTCGCCGTCGGGGTCGGTCCAGTCCGTGAGGATGTTCTGGCTGACGGTTTTCCCCTGCTCCACCAGCATGGTGGTGGGTTCGCCGCGCTTGAAGACCGGCGGCTTGTTCTCGTCCGGGCCGACGATGTTCAGCGAGACCTGGCCGCCGGCGGAGAGGCCGCGGCCGTCCGCGGCGTTGTAGTCGAAGGTTTCGGAGCCGGGCTTGGCGTCGGCGGGCACGGTGATCTGGAAGGCAGTGCCGCCGTAGATGTTCTGGAGGGTGCCCGAGGCAGGGCCGGAGCCACCGACGGACGCCGTCAGGACGTCGCCGTCGGGGTCGGAGTCGTTGTCAAGGACGCTGAGGATGGTGGTGCGGCCCGGCCGGACGCCGGCGACGTCGGGTTTGGTTTCCGGCGGCCGGTTGGGCTTGGTGCGGTCCGGGAGGATGTTGATGGTGTTGTTGTCCGCGGATTCCTGGTCCTGCTCATCGGACTGGTTCTTGGGCGGGACCACGTCGTCCCAGTTGTTGACCAGCAGCATGTTCTGGTTCACCAGCCACACATTGCCCGAATTCACATCATTCAGCACCACCAGGTCCCGGTTCACCCGGAACACATACGACGGCGACGCACTCGCCTTCGGCACGTCCACAGTCTTGTCATCAGCATCATTCACGCAGTCACGGACATACGTGTTCGCCCCCGACCACGCCGCATGGACACACCCGCCCAGCTGCACCGGAGCCGCCGGAACACCCTCACCACCAAACGACACCGTCTTCGCCGTCGAACCATCCAGCGGCTGCTTCAACAACGCCTTCGGCGTCGCCACCGCCACCACATCCGACTCCGGCCCGGACTGCTGCAACTTCGCATCCCGCGCATCCGCCAACGCCAACTCACGCCCGCCCGGCAGGAACAGCTTCCCCCGCCCGGCATCAAGCACCACCGGCTCATCCCCCACCACAGCCAGCTGCAGATCCCCCGCACCCTTCAGCCCGTCCCACGTGCTGGAGTCGGTGGAGGTGGTCGCACCGTTGGCATCCACCGCGGTGATGGTGACGGCGCCGGTCTTGGGATCGGCGCTGTAAATCCTGTTGTCCGGACCGACGGCGGAAACCAGCCCTTCCGAACCGACCAGGGCGGGCTCGGTGGCTTCCTCGTCGAATCCGTTGACGGTGGACGGCGAGAGGGCCCAGACCTTGCCCTTGGAAGGGTCGGTCACGGAAATGACACTGGAACCGAAGCTGACATCGGCTGAGCCGGGCAGCTGCTTGTCACCGCCGAGCTGCATGCTGGCCGGGGACACCTGGTTCAGGGTGGAGCCGGTTTCATCGTCAACGAAGACGTTCCCGGAATTCTGCAGGATGTCGAAGGTGGTGCTGGCGGGCGTCACCGCACCGTCCAGCACCCGCGAGGGATAATTCAACCGGCCCACAGCATTCTTGGCCTTGCTGACCACCCACACGCCGCCGTCGTTCAATTCCACCTCAGTGGTCTTGAACCCCGGATAAATCACCGCACCGGCCACCAGCGCAGCACCAGCCACCGCAAAAACGGTGCCGGTAACCAACTTCCTGCGGCGCTCCCTGAGACCCAGCCTGCCAAACAGAGTTGTCACAAGTTTTCAAATCCCTCAAAATCGCAGCCGCCCCCAGGGCAGCGTTTCCAAAGACCCGGTACCGGGCTCTCTGTTTCCCGCGACAGCCTACCCAACCATCCGCGGGACCGCGATGGGGAGCTCTCCCCGACCGCCTGACCAGCGCATCCTTCCGCAAGTCCGTCCGTAACAGGGCTCAGCACGGCGGCACCCCCGCGTTGCCGGGTTCTCCCAGCGTGGTGGAACCTGCCACCACGTAGCGGCCCACGTTGCGGGTGGATCCCGCTTCAAGCCGGTACCACGTGCGGATCGGATTGGGGGTCCAGTGGTCGCTTTGCACGATGTAGCAGCGCACCACCATACGGTCGGCGTCGGCCACATACGCCCACGGTTCCCGGTGGGCATTGATGCCGTCGCAGTCGTAGTAGGGCGCCGGCCGGTAGTTGGCGCCGCCCAGGGTGTAGGTGCATGACCGGACGAACTTCGGATCGGCAGAGCTGAGCGTGGTGGTCCACTCGCCGCGCTGGCCGGACCTCGCACTCGCTTCCGCAACCGGGCCGCCCTGGCCCAGCGAGTTGAACGTCTGGACCCTGATGCTGTGGCTTTCCTCAAAGCCTGCGGTGTTGATCACGCGGCTGCCGGACGCCGCAACGGTCTCCCAGTTGGGATTGCCGTCGATGCTGATCCTGGTGGAGGCAACGTCGTTGGTAGCGGTGGACGGCGAACTCCAGTTCAAAGTCAGCGACTTCTGGTTCATGCCGCCGTTGGTGCCGGAGGCGGACGGCGTGCCGGGTGAACCGTACGGCGTGGCCGCTGCCGGAGCACTCGCGTCGGAGCTCGGTGCCACGCTTGAATTCGCCGTGACGGTGATCTGGGTCTGGCTCCCGTTGGTGAAGCCGCCCACGGTCTGGCCTGGAGCAATCGGGCCGGACTGTCCGGTGGAGGCCTTGAACGTGTAGCTGACCTCGTTGGCCGTGGAGCCGTTCCGTTGCCCGGCGCTCAGTTGATTGAAGTTAATGGTGACCTGCCGGCCTGCGCCGCCCGTGTCTGCCTCGGTGACGGAGACACCGGTCACCTGGCCGAGTTTGCCGGTGGCGCGCCGTGGCGCCGACTCGCCACTCACTTCGCCCTTGCCCGCCTTGTTTTCCGCCTGCACGGTGAAGGTGTATGCCGTTTCCGAGTTTGCCGCCGTGAACGTTGCCGTGCGCACCGTGCCCGGTACGGCCTGGGTCTGCGGAGCCATGCCGCCGCCGGCCATGGTGACGTAGTAATTCCGGATCGGGTCACCGTTGGTGTTCGGCTCCGTCCAGTTTACTTTCAGCTGGTTTTGCGTACCCACCGATGACGCCACCGCGGAAGTGGGAGCGGCCGGCGCGGCCGGGACCCCGGCCGGATTGTCCTCGGCGGAGTAAATGCCCCAGTCCGAGGGGCCCAGTTCATTCACGGCCTGGGCGCGCACCTTGTAGCGTACTCCGTTGGTCAGCCCGGGCCAGGTATAGGTCAGGCCGGTCACGCCGTTCTTCACGGCAATACCGCTGGCCGGCGGCGGGGAGATCTCCAGGTTGTAGCTCTTGACGGCGGAACCCTCGGTCTTGGCCGGCGGCCAGTTGATCACCATGTCCTTGTCACCGGCTTTAACGGCGGGGGCCTCCGGCGGGGACGGCTTTTCGTCAGGGCGGATCTCGTTGGACGGCACCGAAGGCTCGGATTCGCCCACCTCGTTGGTCGCCGTAACGGTGAAGACGTACTTGACGTCGTTGGTCAGCCCGTTGAGGGTGCATGTCGTCGTCGGGCACTTCTGGGTGAATCCGCTGGAACGCACGGTGTACTCCGTGATCGGAGCGCCGTTGTCCGACGGCGGCGCCCACTTGAGGACGGCGGTGCGGCTGCGGACATCCGTGGCGGACGGCGCCGACGGCGCGTCAGGCTCGTCCCGCACCGTGATGCGGATCCTGCCGCCGGCCTGGCGTGACGCGTCCTCGGTCTTGTCAACCACCGTGTAGCGAACCACCATCACGCCCTTGAATCCGTCCGCCGGAGTCACGGTGATCGAGTCCCCGGACACGGCAGGCTGGCCGGCCGCGGATCCGGTCTCCACGGTGGCTGCCACGATTTTGAGCGCGGTGTCACTGAACGGGTTGAAGTCGTTGGCCAGCACATTGACAGTTTCCGGCCGTGCGGCGTTGGCTTTCTCCACCACGTCGTCATTGGCCACCGGCATCGGCCGGGTGGAGGCGACGTGCCGGGCCGAAACGGTGGCCCTGACCGCCGGGGACCTGCCATCCGTGACCTTGACGGGGATGCTGCCGCTGAAGCCTACCGGCACGGATTTGTCGGCGCTGACCTTCAGCGTGCTGCCGTCCAGGCTGCCGGTAAACCCTGCCGGCAGGGCTCCGTCCAGCTCGAATGTGAGGTTGTCCTTGTCCTGTTCGTCGACGTCCTCGGCAAGCGGACCGAGTTCCAGGGTGGCCGTCTCCGCCTTGGGAACGTCCAGCGATGCGCCGCTGAAGGTGGGCGGATGGTTGGCAGCCGGATCCGGAATGACCCGGGTAATGATGGTCAGGACGGATTTCAGGCCTTCGGGATCATCCGGTCCGGTGCCGTCCGTGACCTCGAAGGTCACCGAGCCGGGGCCCACGTAATCGGTCTTGGCCAGGTAGCGCAGGGCCGTCCCGTTGCCGGCGATCAGGTTTTCGTTCGAGCCGCCCTGGACGGCGACACGGTCAGCGACGGTAATCCGCGGCGTGCGCCCCTCACGGACCCTGACGTAGTCGTTGAGGTTAAGGACGATTTCCTTGCCGGCCATCACCTCCACGACGTCGGTCTTCGCCAGTGTGGGGACCTGCTGGCCCTGGCCCGGCACCCAGATAACTGCCGTGGAACTTTGGCCGTCGGCGTCCGTCACGGTGTAGGGAATCAACTGGTCCTGCGGCGACAACGTGACCACCACGCTGCCCGCGGCGGCCCTGGCATTGGGATTGCCGTCAGGCAGGCCGATGGACAGTTCCTCTGCCACGCCGTCGGGATCCGAGTCGTTCCGCAGGACCGGAACATCAACCGCCGACTTCCCCAGGGTTTCCGCCTGCGTCACGTGGTCGTCCTTGGCCACCGGCGGCTTGAGCGCCGCGGCGGGGCTGATGCGGACGCGGACGACAGCACCGGCAGAGGCCTCCTTGTCGTCCCGGATGAGATACCGGATGCTCTCGTTCCCTCCTGCGGCCGGAGCCGTCAGCAGGACCTTGGAAGATTCGGTTGCTTTGACCTGAAGTTCGGGACGGGCTTCGAAGCCGTTGGCCACGAGTGCGATCGGGTCCCCGTCGGGGTCGGTGTCGTTCAGCAGCACGTCGACGGCAACGTTGCGGCCGGGCCGCACCTCCACTGCGTCATCAACGGCGATCGGTTTCTGGTTGTTGGCTTCGGGCGGTGCGATGCCCACAATGACCGTGCCGGTGTTCTCCGCTCCAATGCGGTCCCGGACCACATAAGTGAAGGTGTCGGTCCCCGCGGAATCCCCGGCAGCAGTGAACTCGACGTAGCCGTCCTTGACCACGGCGGTGCCCATGGCGGGCGCTTCACCGATCCCCAGGAGCTGGACCGAATCGCCGTCGGGGTCGATGCCGTCCAGCTGCACCGGAATGCGTACCGTCATCCCGGCCACAACCCGTGCCGTGAGGTTGTGCGGCTCCGGCCGGGCGTTCCTGGCATCGTCGCGGGCAGCAATCCTGATGGTTACCTGCTGGGAGTCCGTCTGCCCGGACTCGTTCTGCACTTTGTAGATGGCGTATACCGTTTTTGGTGTTTCACCGGCGATAAAGCGAAGCGCTTCTCCGGCCGTGAACATCCTGCCGTCGGCGGCGTCAGGTTGTTGCGGCAGGTCCGGGAGCAGCGTGAGCTTGCCGCCGTTGGGGTCGGTATCGTTGGCCAGCACCGGGATGGTGACCACGTCCCCCGTTCGGACAACAGCCTCGTCGGGCTTCGCCTGCGGGGCCTGCAGTTTCGCCGGCGCAGGCACCATCAGCACAGCGATCTCCCCCGTGGCCGAGGCCCTGCCGTTGGAGATGGTGTACTTCAGGGTCAGCTGCCCTTCCGCGCGGAGGTCGCTGATCCTGACCACCGAGTGATCCAGCACTGACACTGTGACGGGCAGGCCGTCGGCAGCGGTGACCGACTGCACCACGAGCACGCCACCGGAGGGGTCCGAGTCATTGCCGAGGACGTCCACAAGGACGCTGCCGCCGGTGGGCAACAGCGCGATGTCCCTTACGGCGACCGGCGCGCCGCCGCCGTCGGCCTCTACGACGTCCACGCGGACCAGCTGCTGGGCGCTGGCCGGACCGTTTGTGACCAGGTACGTGACGTAGTGGGCCCCGGGTGACGATGAATTGAAGGTGAAGGTCTGCTGGTCTGCGCCGATGGTGGCCGAGGACTGTGCATCAGGGGTCGCCTGGGCCAGGCGCAGCGAGCCGCCCTGGGGATCGGTGTCGTTCTTCAGCGGTGCGATGACGGTGTCCACGCCGGCGACCGCGATAATGTGGTCGGCATTGGCCAACGGGGGAAGCGCACCGGGGGCCCGGACATCAACGGTGACTTTCCCTTCGGCGGTTGCCCTGCCGTCGGAAACGGTGATGGTCAGCGACTTTCGGCCCGGCGCAGTTCCGGAGTCCTGGAAGCTCAGCAACCCGTCCGGCCTGATCTTGACTAGGTCACGCGGGTCGGTGCTGGCGGCACTGACGGCATAAAGGTCATCGCCGTCGGGATCAATCCAGTCGGTCAGGATGTTCTGGGCCACCGTCTTTCCGGACTGGACCACGATCGCGTTGTTCCGGTTCGGTTTCTGCCGGGGAGCCGAATTCTCCGAGTCAGGCACCACGGTCAGCGCGACGTCTGAGCTGCCGGACAGTCCCCGGCCGTCGTCCACGGTGTACTTGAAGCTCTCCGTTCCGGACTTTCCGGCCGGGACGGCCACCTGGAATCCGGTACCTCCATAGATCGCCGACAGGGAACCCGTCTTCAGCTCTTCGGGGTTCCGCAGGGTGAGGACGTCACCGTCCGGATCGGTATCGTTGTCCAGCACGGGCAGGACGGTGGTTTTGCCTGCGCGGACGCCAAACGCGTCCGGCTTGGCAGCAGGCGGGTTGTTCGGCTTGGTGCGGTCCGGAAGGACGGTCTGCTGCACCTCGTCGGCGGAGTCCTTGTCCGCATCATCGGATGTCTGTTGCGGCGGGATGACATCGTCCCAGTTGTTGACCAGCAGCATGTTCTGGTTCACCAGCCACACATTGCCCGAATTCACATCATTCAGCACCACCAGGTCCCGGTTCACCCGGAACACATACGACGGCGACGCACTCGCCTTCGGCACGTCCACAGTCTTGTCATCAGCATCATTCACGCAGTCACGGACATACGTGTTCGCCCCCGACCACGCCGCATGGACACACCCGCCCAGCTGCACCGGAGCCGCCGGAACACCCTCACCACCAAACGACACCGTCTTCGCCGTCGAACCATCCAGCGGCTGCTTCAACAACGCCTTCGGCGTCGCCACCGCCACCACATCCGACTCCGGCCCGGACTGCTGCAACTTCGCATCCCGCGCATCCGCCAACGCCAACTCACGCCCGCCCGGCAGGAACAGCTTCCCCCGCCCGGCATCAAGCACCACCGGCTCATCCCCCACCACAGCCAGCTGCAGATCCCCCGCACCCTTCAGCCCGTCCCACGTGCCTGTTTCGGACTCCTTGGCTTCACCGTCCGCGGACACTTCCGTGACGGTCACCTTGCCGGTCTTCGGATCCACGCTGTAGATGCGGTCATCGGACCCGACGGCGGATACCAGCCCCTGCGATCCTTGAACGGCCGGCTCACTGGTTTCGGGATCGAACCCGTTAACGGACGACGGCGACAGCGCCCACGTCCTGCCCTTGGCCGCGTCCGTCACTGAGATGACATCCGAACCAAAGCTCACATCAGCTGCACCGGGCAGCTTCTTGTCCCCGCCCAGCCGCATGTTGGCGGCGGAAACCTGGTTCAGGGTGGAGCCCGCATTGTCGTCGACAAACACCGTCCCGGCGTCCTGCAGGATGTCGAAGGTGGTGCTGGCGGGCGTCACCGCACCATCCAGCACCCGCGAGGGATAATTCAACCGGCCCACAGCATTCTTGGCCTTACTGACCACCCACACGCCGCCGTCGTTCAATTCCACCTCAGTGGTCTTGAACCCCGGATAAATCACCGCACCGGCCACCAGCGCAGCACCAGCCACCGCAAAAACGGTAGCCCGGAGGACCTTGCCGCGCCGCTGGCGCCGGCTTTGGCCTTGAACCGAACCGGATTCAGGCCGCGCGGAACGTAGTAGCCGTTTCATTACCAGTATTTCCCCCACAAACGCTGTCCGGGCACGCCAGTACCCGCTGTGCAACACAGCCGGGCCAGTCCGACTATGTCATAAGACCATCAATTTTAGAAACTAGTCCAGGACCAGGCCGCGCCCGCTGCCGCGCTGCAGCAGGACAGGGTGGATCTCACCAAAACCGCGGACCTCTTCTGCCTTCTGCGGCTCCAGCACAAACCGCTCGTCGTGTTCCAACGCTGCCGCCGTCATCGAATCAACAAGCACCGTGCCGGGGTCGGCAAGTGCGGTCAGGCGGGCTGCGAGGTTAACGGTGGGCCCGTAGATGTCGCCCAGGCGCGAAAGGATCCGCCCCCAGACCATCGCAACCCTGGCTTCGGGCAGGATCTCATCCTCGGTGAAGGCCTGCGACAGGGCGAGGGAAATTTCGGCCCCGGCCGCCGGTGTCTCGGCGATATAGAGGACTTCGTCACCCACTGTTTTCACCAGCCGGCCGCCGCCCACCGAAATGATCTCGGCGCACTTGTTCTCAAAGCGCTGCACCAGCTGCGCGAGCGTCTTCTCGTTCATGCGCCGCGACAGGCTGGTGTACGAAACGAGGTCGGCGAAACCCACGGCGCGCGCCAACGGCAACGGCGCATCATCCTCGTCGCCCTCGCGGCCCTCTTCGCTGGCCTGCAGTCCGGCCTCGGCCCGCACGGCAAGACGCTGGACACCGGCGTTGAGCTGCCGGCGCCAGGAGTAGACCAGCATCTCTTCCAGGGCATCGACCAGGGACGGAAGCTGGTTGACCAGGCGCTTGCGGGCCACGGCGTCCGGGACACCCTGCCGGTGGACCATGTCCTCCACCAGGGCTTCGATTTGCCACACCACCATGCGGTCAGTCATTTGCCCGATGGCGCGGGTCACCGAAATTGCCGCTTCTTCGGTGAGCTTCCCCGAGCGCACCAGATCCACGACGGTGGACAAGGCCGCCTGGTCGCGCTCAGTGAAGGCAACATCCTCGTCGCCGAGATTGGGAAAGCCCAGGGCGCGCCAGAGCTTGCGCGCGGACAGCAGGGAGAGCCCCGCGCCGGCCGCCACTTCACGGCGGCGCAGCTTGCGCTCACCGCCCAGGAGCCTGGCCTCGAGCGCCTTGGCTGCGAGCCGTTCTGCAGAGAGGGTCCCCGTGGGGGGAGCGGCAGGGTCGCCGGGCGGGTCACCTTGCACCGGCGTTTGAAGCACGGTCGTTTGAAGCACCGGCTCCTCGACCGAAGCAGTGTCCAAAGTGGCCGTATCCAGGACGGCTGCTTCCAGGGTTGCTGTCTCCACTACGGCGTCGGGCGGCGAAGGCAGCTCAGACGGCTCTGCCTCGTCCACTGCTCCGGCGTTGTCACCCGGTCCGGCGTTCTCAGCGCTCATCTGCTCCACCTTCTCTCGTATCCCACGTCTGTCCCACACCCCACGGCCGGTGGTGCGCCGCATTCCCGCTCATGTCCTGCGCCGCCCGGTCTGCCTCGAAGATCATGCCGGCGGGCAGTTCATCGATGGCGTCCAGGACGAAGTTTCGAAACCTCACAGCCTCCGGAACATCCGGGATCACGGCTTCGGCACCATGCCCGGTATCCAACGATATATTCCCGGAACGCAATATGCGCTGCCACAACGACTGGCTGACACCCACGTGCTGCACGGAAGCGAGGGAAATCTGCATGTCCCTCCTGCGCAACATGCCATAACGGGCAACTATCCGCCGGCTGGTCAGCACGTACTGCGTTGCGTGCCACTTGAGCACCCGCGGCAGGCAGTACCCCAACAGTATCCACGCAACTCCCCCGGCGCACACTGCGACGAGCCAGAGGGTCCACTCCCCGGTTAACACCGGAACCAGTCCGGCCGGGCCGCCTTTCACGATCCAGGCACTGGCGTACGCACCGAGGGCAGGCACGACGATGAACAGCAGCCCCGGAAAAAAGAGCTTCCGGGGCTGTGGCCGGGTGACAGTGATGACCTGTTCGCCCGGCAGGAGGTCTTTACGCATATCCGCTTTCGGAGGCGCCAGTCCCTGGCTCGGCTGCCGTTCCGCCGCCCGACCCTGGCGGTGTCCACGGCCGGAGGTGGACGACGTCGCCGGCCGTCACCACGTGCTCATGCCTGGCCGCGTCCACCACCAGGAGGGAGCCGTACTCGTCCAGTCGGGAGGCATGGCCGATAATCTCATGGTCGCCGGGAAGCTGGGCGCGCACTTGCTTGCCCAGCGTGGACATCACCGATTCGACCCTCTTGTGCAGCGAGGGTCCGCCGCCCAGCCCTGCAGCGGGGTCGCCGTCGGCATTGCAGAAGCTGCGGTAGAGCGCGGCAAAGCGTGAAAGGTAACTCTTGAGCAGCGCGGTCCGGTCGACAGTCCTGGCATTTTCCAGCAGGACAGACGTGGCCGTGGGGACCGGGAGCTCCGCGGCCGTCAGGGTCACGTTGAGGCCCGTGCCGAGGATCACGGGCGGAACGGTGCCGTCCCCCATGGGTCCCAGCTGCGCCAGGATGCCGGCAATCTTCCTGCCCCGCACCATGACGTCGTTGGGCCACTTGATCTCGGCAGGGATGCCCGCCGTTTCCAGGAGCGCCTCACGCAGGGCGAGGGCCGCGAGCAGCGAGAACCAGGAGTAGGTATGGGTGGGCAGCGGCCGACCCTCCGCGTTCACCGGGCGGAGGACAATCGACACCAGAACTGAGCTCAGGGGCGGCGCCTCCCAGTGCCGGTCCAGCCTGCCGCGGGCGGCCGTCTGGTGCTCCGCCGTCAGCACGGACAGGTCCGGCCACGCGCGGGGGTCCACGGTGACGCCCTGCAGGAGGTCGGCGTTGGTGGACCCTGTCGAATCCACCACCGTGAGCTGCGTGATGCCGTTGGCAGCCAGGAAATCCTCACTGCCCAGCTCACTCCGGCTGAGTCCGGCGCGGGCCTCGTAAGGCTGCGGGTTGATCGGGTCCTGGCCGTCGGCGGGCTGTGGGGCGTCCATAGTTGAATCCTACCGAGTTGGCGGGGCCGCGGCGGCGGGCTGAGCGGTTCTCAGAGGAAAATGTCAGGGACCAGCCGGTCCTCCGGCGCGCCGAGGCTGTACGGGGAAAAATCGGCCACCCCCGCCGAGGCGAGCACCTGTTCATCCGTATAAAAATTGCCGCTCCGTGGGCCCTCGTCTCCTGCAAGGTTGCTTCCCGTCAACACGGCATGGGCCGCATCAGCCATGATCTCCGGCCCGCGCGCAGCCTTGACGATGTTCTCGCCGCCGGGCATGTTGCGGATGGCTGCCGTATCGATCAGGGTGCAGGGCCAGAGCGAGTTGACGCTGATGCCGTCTTCCTTGAGTTCCTCGGCCAGGCCCAGGGTGGTGAGGCTCATGCCGTATTTGGCCATGGTGTAGGCCAGGTGCATTCCCGCCCATTTGGGATCAAGGTTCAGGGGCGGCGAGAGCGTCAGGATGTGGGCGGACGGTGACCGGCGCAGGGCGGGCAGCGCCAGCTTGGACAGCAGGAAGGTGCCCCGCACGTTGATGTCCTGCATGAGGTCATAGCGCTTCATGTCCACGGCGTCGGTCTTGGACAGATCAATCGCGGAGGCGTTGTTGATCACAATGTCGATTCCGCCGAAGCGTTCGACGGCGGCGGCAACCGCCCCGGCGACGTCGTCGTCATTGCGCACATCGCCGACGATCGGGAGCGCACGGCCGCCTGCTGCCTCCACCTGTTCCGCAGCGCTGAAGACGGTCCCTTCGAGTTTCGCGTGCGGCTGGCCGGTTTTTGCCATCAGCGCTATGTTCGCTCCGTCGCGTGCGGCGCGAAGGGCAATGGCCAGGCCAATGCCGCGGCTGCCCCCCGACATCAAAATAGTGCGTCCCTGAAGGGAACCGGCGGCCTGGTACGGCCCTGCGGCGGTGCCCGAAGCATCGTTGCTTGAAGTCATAAGGACACTCTAACCGAAGTATGTTACCGGCGAGTAACATACTGCCCGGTGCCCCTCGACGGCAGAAAATTGTAGGTTTTCTACAGCGGTCCGGGCCATTTGCGTCACTAGACTAGCCAGCAGGGTCCTGTTTTTGTGCGGAAGCTACTTAAGCGCCGTCGCGACGCAGGCCAGCGACCATCAGCTACAGAGCCGGAGATACTTGATGAGCCACGATCTGACAACGACTGCGGGAAAGATTGCAGATTTCCGCGACCGCCAGGCGCGTGCCGAGCAACCATCCGGCCCCGAGGCCATCGAAAAGCAGCATGCCCGCGGCAAGAACACCGCCCGCGAACGCATTGACCTCCTCCTGGATGAGGGATCCTTCGTCGAGTTCGACGCCCTGGCCGTCCACCGCTCCACCGCCTTCGGCATGGAAAAGAAGAAGCCCCTCGGCGACGGCCTGGTGTCCGGCTACGGCACGGTGGACGGCCGTCCCGTCGCCGTGTACAGCCAGGACTTCTCGGTGTACGGCGGCTCACTCAGCCAGGTCAACGGCGAGAAGATCGTCAAAGTCCAGGAATTCGCGCTCCGTAACGGCTGCCCGGTAGTGGGCATCCTCGACGGCGGCGGGGCCCGGATCCAGGAAGGCGTCGCCTCCCTGGCCATGTTCGCGGACATTTTCCGCAACAACGTCCACGCCTCCGGCGTCGTCCCGCAGATTTCCCTCATCATGGGCCCTTCCGCCGGCGGAGCCGCGTACTCCCCTGCCTTGACCGACTACGTGGTCATGGTGGACAAGACCTCCCACATGTTCATTACCGGCCCGGACGTGATCAAGACCGTCACCGGCGAGGACGTCGACATGGAAACCCTCGGCGGCGCACGGCAGCACAACGCCAC
Source organism: Arthrobacter sp. B10-11 (assembly GCF_033142195.1). Taxonomy (NCBI): domain Bacteria; kingdom Bacillati; phylum Actinomycetota; class Actinomycetes; order Micrococcales; family Micrococcaceae; genus Arthrobacter; species Arthrobacter sp. B10-11. Next base: position 262,715 of record NZ_JAWMTH010000005.1, on the reverse strand, counting down.
CACGGGCACCTCCACCTACCTGGCGGCGGACGAGGCGGACGCCATCGAATTTGTCCGCGAACTCCTGGACTTCCTCCCCTCCAACAACCTGGCCGAAGCCCCGGTACTGGAGCACCAGCAGGACCTGGAGGTCGACGGCGACGACCTCGCCCTGGACACACTGATTCCGGATTCCGCGAACCAGCCCTACGACATGCGCAAGGTCGTTGAGCAGATCGTGGACGACGCCCATTTCCTGGAAATGCAGTCCCTCTACGCCCCGAACGTGATGATCGGCTACGGCCGCATCGAGGGGCATACGGTAGGCATCGTAGCCAATCAGCCGATGCAGTTTGCCGGCACGCTGGATATCTCGGCTTCCGAAAAGGCCGCGCGCTTCGTCCGGCACTGCGACGCCTTCAACATCCCCATCATCACCCTGGTGGATGTGCCCGGTTTCCTTCCGGGCAAAGACCAGGAATTCCAAGGGATCATCCGCCGCGGCGCCAAGCTCCTGTATGCCTACGCCGAGGCAACCGTTCCCAAGCTGACCGTCATCACCCGCAAGGCCTACGGCGGAGCGTACATCGTCATGGGCTCCAAGAAGCTCGGCGCCGACCTGAACCTGGCCTGGCCCACGGCCCAGATCGGCGTTATGGGTGCCCAGGGCGCCGTCAATATCCTGTACCGCCGCGAGCTTGCCGCAGTCGCGGAGGCGGGCGGCGACGTCGAGGCCAAGCGCGCCGATGTCATCCGGCAGTACGAGGAAGAACTCCTCAACCCCTACCAGGCGGCCCAGCTTGGCTACGTGGATGCCGTCATTGCGCCGTCCGAAACCCGGGTTCAGATCATCAGGGGCCTGCGTGCCCTTCGGGACAAGCGCGCCAGCCTGCCCGCCAAGAAGCACGGGAACATTCCGCTGTGACCCCGGAAGTGGAGCCCGCCGGGAACGCGGCAGCAGCCGGCGACACGACGGCAGAGGAGCCGTTGTTCTCGGTGGTCAAGGGCGAACCGACGGACGTGGAACTGGCGGCGCTGGCCGCCGTCGTACTCTCCCTCGGCAGTGCCGAGCCGGAAGGCGATGCAAAGCCGAGCGTCCGCCATTGGGTGCGGCGGCAGCAGCTGCGACTGGCCCCGACTCCGGGACCGGGAGCGTGGAAGCGGAGCCGGGGCTAACGCCTGCGGCTCCGCGGCCAGACCGCCGCGGCTCACTGACACACCGAAAAGTTCAGTGAGTCTTTCATAACTGGGACTGGCCCGTTAGTCTCGTGGGGTGACTACCGAAACCGCAGCCTCCGCGCGCCCCCAAACAGCCATCGACGCCGTCGCAGACGCCTATACGGACACCCTGATCAGGCTTAACCCGAGCTTTGCCACCACGCTTGGAGTGCCCGGCCACGAAACTGAGTTCCAGGATTTCTCGCCCGCCGGCATCGAAGGGTTCATCGCGGCGGCGCGGGAGGCACTCAGTGCCCTGGACGGGCTGGAGCCGGTGGACGACGTGGACGCCGTCACCCTCGACGCCATGCGTGAACGGCTGGGGCTGGAGCTGGAAATCCACGAATCCGGCTGGGATGCTGCCGACCTGAACAATATCTCCTCGCCGGCGCAGGACATCCGCGCCATCTTTGACCTGATGCCCACCGATTCCACGGAACACTGGGAGCACATCGCCGGCCGCGCCCACAGCGTTCCCGGCGCCATCGAGGGCTACATCGAGTCGCTGCGGTCCGCCAAGGATCAGGGCAAGGTCTCCGCCGCCCGGCAGGTGTCCATCGTCATCGAGCAGGCCACCAAATACGCCGCTGAGGACGGGTTCTTCGCCAAGATGGCCGCCGGGGCAAAGACCGCGGACGGCCCGCTGTCCGCGGACCTGCAGGCAAAGCTCGACGACGGCGCTGCCGCCGCCCGCGCGGGGTACGAAAAACTCGCGAACTTCCTGTCCGACGAGTTGTTGCCCGTGGCCCCGGCCAAGGACGCGGTGGGCCGGGACCGCTATGCGCTGGCCTCGCGGGTATTCCTCGGCGCGACAGTGGACCTCGACGAGACCTACGCCTGGGGCGTCCAGGAACTGGAGCGCCTCATTGCGGAACAGGAACGGGTAGCGGACGAAATCCGGCCCGGCGCTTCCGTGGAGGAAGCCAAGGCCGTCCTGAACAGCGATCCCTCCCGCCAGCTGAAGGGCACTGATGCCCTCAAGGCCTGGATGCAGGGACTCTCGGACAAGGCGGTGGCGGATCTCGCCGGCGTGCACTTTGAGATCCCGGAGATCATGCAGACCCTCGAATGCCTGATTGCCCCCACCGACGAAGGCGGCATCTACTACACCGGCCCCTCCGACGACTTCAGCAGGCCGGGCCGGATGTGGTGGTCGGTTCCCCCGGGCGAGGACACGTTCACCACCTGGGCCGAGACCACCACGGTGTTCCACGAGGGCGTACCGGGGCACCACCTCCAGATCGCCACGGCCATCTACCGCCGGGAGCTGCTCAACAAGTGGCGCCGCAACGTCTGCTGGACATCGGGCCACGGCGAAGGATGGGCACTCTACGCCGAAAAGCTGATGCAGGAGCTGGGGTACCTTAAGGACCCGGGCGACCACATGGGCATGCTGGACATGCAGCGGATGCGGGCGGCCCGCGTAGTGTTCGACATCGGTGTGCACCTGGAGCTGGAGGTCCCGGAACGCTGGGGCAGCGGCACCTGGACGCCGGACAAAGGCTACGACTTCCTCAAGGCGAACCTTGCGATCAGCGAGGGCCAGCTCAACTTCGAATTCGCACGTTACCTGGGCTGGCCGGGCCAGGCGCCGTCCTACAAGGTTGGCCAGCGCCTCTGGGAACAGATCCGCAGCGAGCTCGAAGCCCGGCCGGGCTTCGACCTGAAGGCCTTCCACACGAAGGCGCTGAACATCGGCTCGGTTGGCCTGGACACCCTGAAGCGGGCGTTGCTGGGGTAACTGCCTTCCGCCTGACGAGTTTTTGTCCAGATAACGCGAGCAAACCGCCCCGGAAGTCGGCTTATCTGGACAAAAACTCGTTTGTGGCGGCGCGGGGCGAGACGTTTGCCACACGCTGCCCGGGAATAACTTCACAAACGGGCAGTCTTCCGGCGTACTTTCAGGGATTTTGCTGCAGGCCGCCGAAATCTGCCGCGTAACATTTCTCAACATCTGTTCGTCGTGATACGTCGGCCGGTCCTAGCGTGTTCGGGTGACCACTCAAACCAGCACCCCCTCCCCCGCAGGAAAGACCGGCTTCCGGCTGCCCGCATGGGCCGGCTCGTTCGGCTTCCAGATCATCGCCGCCCTGATCGTGGGCCTGGGCCTTGGCCTTCTGGCCAAGTACACGGGCAGTACAAAGGCGAGCCCCAATGCCCTCGGCGCCACCCTGCAGACCATCGGCTCGAGCTATGTCTCGCTGCTGCAGACCGCCGTGGTCCCCCTCATCTTCACCGCCGTCGTGAGTTCCATCTCGAACCTCCGGCAGGTCTCCAACGCCGCCAAACTAGCGTGGAACACGCTGCTCTGGTTTGCCATCACATCACTGATCGCGGTGCTCATCGGCATCGGGCTGGGTGTGCTGCTGCAGCCCGGCGCAAGCACCGGCATCACCCAGGAAGCCAAGTACTCCGGCAAGTCCGGCGACTGGTGGGCCTTCCTGATCGGACTCTTCCCCAAGAACTTCCTCGGCCTGGGCGCCAGCTCCACCGTTGCCGAGTCGGGCGCTGTGACCACCGCCGTCAGCTTCAACGTCCTCCAGATCCTGGTGATCGCCATTGCCGTCGGCGTGGCCGCACTGAAGGTGGGCAAGGCCGCAGAGCCCTTCCTGACCCTTAACGCCTCCGCCCTCGCAGTCATCCAGAAGGTCCTGTGGTGGATCATCCGGATTGCACCGCTGGGCACGGTGGGCCTGATCGGCAACGCCGTGGCCGTCTACGGCTGGGACACCATCGGCTCGCTGGGCAAGTTCACCTTCGCCATCTATGTCGGTCTGGCCCTCGTCCTGTTCGTGGTCTACCCCGTTCTGGTCCGCACGCACGGGCTGTCCGTCAAGCAGTACTTCTCCGGCGTCTGGCCCGCCGTGCAGCTCGCCTTTGTCTCCCGGTCCTCGGTGGGCACCCTGCCGCTGACCCAGCGCGTCACCGAACGCAGCCTGGGCGTCCCCCGCGCCTACGCCTCCTTCGCCGTGCCGCTGGGAGCCACCACCAAGATGGACGGCTGCGCCGCGATCTACCCGGCCATTTCCGCGATCTTCGTGGCCCAGTTCTTCGGCATCCAGCTCGACTTCAGCCAGTACCTGCTGATCGCCCTCGTATCGGTCCTGGGCTCGGCAGCCACCGCCGGCACCACCGGTGCCGTCGTCATGCTGACCCTGACGCTCTCCACGCTGGGACTGCCGCTGGCCGGCGTCGGCCTCCTGCTGGCAATCGACCCGATCCTGGACATGGGCCGCACGGCCGTCAACGTGGCCGGGCAGGCACTCGTCCCCACGATCGTCGCCAAGCGCCAGGGCATCCTGGACGAGACGCTGTACAACGCGCAGCGCAACGGTGACCCGTTCGTTGACGAGGACGCCGTGCCCGCCGCAGACCCCTCGGCCGACGACGCCGGAGCTTCTAAGGGAGCGAACGGACGCGAGCTGGCCGGCACCAAGGCTTAGAAACCGCCCGCCAGAAAGCGATGTGCTGCGGGCCTAGCGGCCTCCGCCGCCAATCACGCCCTGCTCCACGGCTTTGGTGACGGCGTCCGCTTCCGCCTGGGTGAGCTTGCCGTCCGTGACCGCCTTGTCCAGCCGGGATTTCAGGGCCGCGGCCCGCTCTGACCGTTCCTCTGCGCGCAGTTCCTCAATGGCTGAGGTGACCTTGGATTCCTCAAGGCCAAGGGACTCCGCGAGGGATTTGGCCAAGGCTGCTTCCATGGCTTCCCGGTCCGGCTTCTCACCTTCGGCCGGCCGCGTAGCCGGCTTGTTGGCTTCACGGAACGACTTGAGGGCCTCGGTGACCTTCGCCTCGTCCACACCAAGTTTGGCAGCGAGCTCCGATGCCCGCACACCTCCGCCGTGGCCGTGCCGGCCGCCCTTGTGCCCGCGGTCGGGGTGGTCAGTGTTGGCATCGGCGGATGCGCTGGCCGACGGAGTGGGTGTGGGCGTGGTGGCCGCCGATGCGATTCCGCTGACTCCGATCCCGGCCCCGGCAACCAGGGCAACGGCGCCCAGGCCGAGGCCCAATTTCTTTCTACTAGACATGGCTCGTCTCCTCGATCCGCCGCGGCAACACGGCTGCTTCCGGTGGCAGGTACAGATCGCCTACCTTCCCCAAGGGTCCGCCAGCCACATAAGGATGAGCTGTCATAAAGCTGTCAGGAAGCTGTGAATCGGGGCCAAGAAAGAAACTTGCACAGAGTGTAAATATGCACGTAGTGTAATGCCGTGCCCCACACTCAAACCACCCCTGCGCCTGCCTCGCGACGGGAGCTCAACAAGGCCGCCACGCGCCAAGCGATCACCGATGCCTCCCTCCAACTCCTGCGCAGCAAGGGGCCGGGGAACTTCACCGTTGAGGACATCGCCGAGGCTGCCGGTATCTCGCGGCGCACGTTCTTCAACTACTTCAGCAGCACGGAGGCGGCACTGGCCTCCGTGACCCACGGTTTCCTGGACAACGCCCTGGCTCAATTCCGGCTGAGGCCCGCTGATGAACCCATCCTGGAGTCGGCCCGGGCGGCACTGATCCAACTGGCGGACCCCATGACCGTGGCCCCCATGGCCGAGCTGTACAGCCTGTCGCAGTCCAATCCGCAGCTCAACCGCTCCGAACTCGAAGCCTGGGACCACTGCACCGCCGAAATTATCGACGCCGCCCGCGAACGGTTCGCCCGGAACCCGGGCGCGGAACTCAACGAACTCTATCTCCGCGCGTTGGCTGGTTCCCTGATCTCCTGCGGTAAAGCTGCCATGGACGTCTGGTTCGCACAGCACGGCGGATCCCTCACGCCGGAATCCCTGGCTGCCCTCCGGCAACTCCTGATCGATTCCATGAGCCTGCTCGGCTCAGGCTTTGCGCCCACCGCCACCCCCTCCACAGATCGGCACTGACATGGCACTTTTGCTCTACCGCCTCGGCAAGTTCTCCTACCGGCACCGCTGGCTTGTCATCTCCGTGTGGCTCGCCGTGATGGTGGCCGTCGGCGGAGCGGCAGCCGCCTTCCATGGCACTCTGTCCAACAACTTCCAGATCCCTGGCACGGAAACCCAGCAGATGGCAGACAAGCTTAAGAAGGAGCTCCCTTCCTCCTCCGGCGGCTCCGCGAGCGTGGTGTTCGAATCCAACGACGCCCGGTTCAGCCAGGCCGGGAAGGACGCCGTCGCGGCTGCGCTGACCAAGCTCAGGACCCTTCCCGATGTCCAGGGCACAGTTGACCCGTTCGCAACCCAGGCCCAGCTTGATAAGGCATCCGCGGATCTTGCCGCCGGGCAGGAGCAGTCCGCCGCCGGCAAGGCCCGGCTCGACCAGGCAGCGGCCGAGCTGGCAGCCGGAAAGGCCCAGTTGGAGGCAGCGGAACAGCAGATGGCCGCGGCCGGTATGCCGGCCGCCGCGATCGAGGCACAGCTCGGCCAGCAGAAGGCTGCCCTGGCGGAAGGCCAGGCAAAGCTCGACGCCGGCACCAAGGACCTGGAAGCAGGTGAGGCAAAGCTGGCGCTCGGCGAGCGCCAGCTGCAGGCCTCTGAGGGCCTCCGTTTCGTCTCCGAAGACGGCAAGGCCGCCATCGCCCAGGTCCAGTTCAAGACCTCGATCAACGGCCTGAATCCGGACGTCCGCCAGGAAGTCCAGGACATCGTCAAGGAGGTGTCCGCCGCCAACGTGACAGCCCTTCCCAGCAAGGAAATCAGCGAGGACATTTCCGAGCTGTTCGGCACCGCCGAGATTATCGGCATCGCGGTCGCAGCCCTGGTCCTGGTCATAATGCTCGGGACCCTCGTTGCGGCAGGACTTCCCCTCCTGATGGCCGTCGTCGGCGTCGCCGTCGGTGTAGGCGGTACCTTCGCACTGAGCGGCACCATGGACATGAGCTCCGTCTCCCCGATGCTGGCGCTGATGCTCGGCCTCGCCGTCGGGATTGATTACTCCCTGTTCATCGTCAACCGTCACCGCAGTCAGTTGCTCGCCGGCATGGACCCGGAGGAATCCGTGGCCCTGGCCACCGGAACGTCCGGCAATGCCGTGCTCTTCGCAGGCCTGACCGTCATCATCGCCCTTGCAGCCCTTGTGGTCCCGGGCCTTCCGTTCCTGGCCGTCATGGGTCTCTCGGCAGCCGCGACGGTTGCCGTCGCCGTCGTCGTGGCCCTGACCCTGACGCCTGCTGTCCTGTCCCTGGTGGGCCGGAAGCTGATCTCCAAGCGGGCCTGGGCCAAGGCCGAGAAGCACAACGCCGCGCCCGGCCACGAAACCGAGGACCGCGCCAGGGACGAGTACCGCAGCAGCCACGGCTGGGGCGGCATTGTCACCAAGCACCCGTGGCTCGCGCTGCTGGCCGGCGTGGTGCTGCTTGGCGTGGTGGCCCTGCCCGCCAGCCAGCTCCGGCTCGCCCTGCCGGACGCAAGTTCCGAGCCGGTCGCCTCGCAGGCGTTCAAGGCCTATGACGTCACCAAGCGAAGCTTCGGCGAAGGCATGACGGGCCCGATCATCGTGGTGGGCGACCTTCCCGGGGGCCTGAGCGAAACCGAGGCTCAGGCCAAGCAGTTCGACGTCGCGGACATCCTGCGTGAAACCGGAAATGTCACTGCCGCGGTTCCGCTGGCCCTGAGCGAGGACCGCCGCACAGCGGTGTTCCAGGTCATCCCGAATGAAGGGCCGGCGAGCGCAAGCACCGTCCAGGTCGTGTCCGAGCTCCGCGCCGAAAAGGGCCAGATCAGGGACTCCACGGGCGTCACCATCGGACTAACCGGACAAACCGCCGGCAACGTCGACGTGTCCACCAAGCTCGGCGACGCTCTTCCCCCGTACCTGGCAATTGTGGTTGGCCTTTCGCTGATCCTGCTGCTGCTCGTGTTCCGCTCCATCTGGGTGCCGCTGCTGGCCACCGGAGGCTTCCTGCTGTCGCTGGCCGCCGCGTTCGGTGCCGTCGTGGCCGTGTACCAGTGGGGCTGGCTCGGCGCCGTCTTCGGCGTCGAAAATCCGGGTGCGGTGCTGAGCTTCCTGCCCATCATCCTGATCGGTGTGCTGTTTGGACTGGCCATGGACTACCAGGTGTTCATCACCTCCGGCATGCGCGAATCGTTCATGCATGGTGAATCCGCAAAGCACGCGGTCCGCAGCGGGTTCAGCCATGCTGCTGCCGTGGTGACCGCCGCCGCCATCATCATGGTCAGCGTGTTCGCCGGCTTCATCTTCTCGCACCTGAACATGGTCCGGCCGCTCGGCTTCGCCATGGCCTTCGGCGTGCTGATTGATGCCTTCGTGGTCCGGATGACGATCGTCCCGGCGGTGATGTACCTCCTCGGCGAGAAGGCCTGGTGGCTGCCCCGCTGGCTGGACCGCATCCTCCCGGACGTGGACGTGGAGGGCGCGAAACTCCGGCAGGACGATACCTTGGCATCCCTCCCTGTCGAAGATGAGGACGCAGTCGCCACGGCACGCTAAGTTCACTGCGATCCACGCAGATCAACAAGCCGTCCGCTGATCACTTTGATCACTGGGCGGCTTTGTTGCGTGCATAACACCGTGACTAAAGCTTGCCCCGGGCAGCGGGGGTGCTGTTGAAAAGTAGGTGTGGCCAGTGGGGATGGTGATCTCAATCGTGTGCCTGGGTCCCGGCCGTGCACGTGAATCCCAGCCCGGCGTTTCCTTAGTGTGATTGCAGGCTTCGCAGAGCCCGGCGCCGTTGGCCCGGGTTGTAGCGCCGCCACCGTTCCAGGGGACTATGTGGTCCAGATGGCGGATGGGGGCGTCGCAATAGGGGGTGCGGCAGGTGTCGTCCCTTGCCTCGATGAAGCGGCGGAGTCCCGCAGGAAAAAGCCGGGCGCGCGAATCCATCGCCACCAACTCGCCCGAAGCAGGGATGGTGTACAGGCGACGGATCCAGATCTTGAAAGCTTGGTCCCGGGCCGCGTCGGAGGCCCCACCGCGGACAATGCTTCGTGCCCAGCCGCCGGGAACCACGCCATAGCCGGGGAGGCGTGCCGGTTCTCCGTCGCCCTGGAAGAGGGTCCGGTCTGTCATGACGAGCTGGATTTCGATGCCGGTGATCCCGCCGGGGGTGCCGGTGATGCGCTCGACGAGGCCATCAGCCATGATCTGCCCCCGCGAACGCTGATCGCCGTCTAAACGGAGGGAGTCGGCCTGCCGGGTCAGGGCAGTATGGACGGCCACTCCTTGAGCCACCGGAAGCAGCGCGGTTAGGTAGCACATGGTGTCCGGTGCCGGCCGCAGGCTGACGTGCCTCCCCGTGGCGGCGTGGGCCCCTCGTTGTGTAACGGACCGTGGGCCGCGACGATAGGCAGCGCTCCGGACCGCGGCGACGATCCCCCGGTCACCGGCACCGTCAAAGGTCCCGGAGTCGGCAGCGAGCTCCTCATCGACGCTACAACGGTCCTCCGCGGACAGGCACGCCGTTTCGCGCACCAGCAACGTGGCCCGCCATTCATTCAACTGCCCGGCCTCCAGTGCTGCGAGGGTGCGCGGCATCTCAGGAACCAAGGCCTTGGCCAGACCCAGCAACCGGCTTCCCTTGGCCGGGGATTCGCGACGGGCCAGGGCAATCTGGGCTCCGACGCCCGCCCCGAGCTGGTCAGCAGGGATACCGGCGTCGGCCTGCTGCCGGCGCTGCAGCTGGTCAAAAGCGACAGACAGCCGGGCCTGACGGGCGGCCAGGGCAGACTTCCTGTCCTCCAGGGTCCGGATCTCATCGATCAAACGGGCGGCGTCCAGCTCCGGCGCGCCCTCGTTTAGCGCTAAAGACGGATCCGCCGTGGCGGGCTCCTGACCGCACGTGCAGGCGCAGCCGCACCCTGCTGCTGCCGGATCCGCCGCGGATTTCTGATTGCCGCCCATAGCTCAAGTGTCCTGGTGGGCTACGACATTAATGAGGGCCAGCAAGAGCCGGTCAACCGCTTCCGCTGCCATCGGGGAGGTCCCCGCCCCGGACGTAGCTATCGGCACACGGCTTAGGACAGCCGCCACTTCAAGACGCGTCCTGACAGTGGCCAGTGCGGAGCTAAGCTCGTCCAGCCGCCGACAGAATTCGATTTGCCCGGCACTGCTCACGGGCAGAGTAATGTCCTGAAGCGCGCGGTTGCACATCCTGATCAAGCTAACGAGGTCGCCGTCATAGCGTCTTGCCACTGATGAAAGCGATTCCCGTTCCTGGTTCCCGTCCATGAACCAACTATCCCGCCGACCCCTGACAGTAAAGCCCCGACAATAAAGCCGAGCGAAAAAGAACCGAGCGACAACACGACTCCCGGGGAATTAGGCTGGTCCGGTGACCCGCCTGATTCTTGCTTCCCAGTCCCCCGCCCGCACCAAACTTCTGAGCCACGCCGGCATCCGGCACGAGATCCTGGTCTCCGATGTGGATGAAGACGCGGTCCAGGCCCGCTACGGCGTGACGGACCCGCACGACACCGCCCTGCTGCTGGCGCGCGCCAAGGCGGAGGCGGTCGCCTCGCTGCCCGAAGCGGAGGGCGCCTTGGTGCTCGGCTGCGATTCAGTCTTTGAGTTCGACGGCGAGGCGCACGGCAAGCCTTACACGGCCGACGTCGCCAAGGAGCGGATGCTGCGCATGAGCGGCGCAATGGGCGTGCTGCACACGGGCCACTGGCTGGTGGACTGCCGCGACACCGACCCCGACGACTCGGAGAACACCGCCGGCTCCGGCCCTGCCGCCGGCTCCGGCGCCACGCTTGGTTCCGTGACCTCTGCGGAGGTCCATTTCATGGAGATGAGCGGGGACGAAATCGATGCCTACATCGCCACCGGCGAGCCCCTCCAGTGCGCCGGTTCGTTCACGATCGACGGCTACGGCGGGGCCTTCATCAGGAAGGTCGACGGCGACCCGCACACCGTCGTCGGGCTCTCCATTTCCACCCTGCGCGGGCTGCTCGCCCAGGCGCAGGTGGGCATCACCGAGCTGTGGACCGGCGGCGCCATTGACCCCGCAGAAGTCCGCGCTGAGTGAGCCAATTCGCACCTCTTTGTAGCTTCCCTACAAAGGTTAGGAGCTTTACCCGCGGAATCCGCAAGTAATATCGGCGGAACCCTCAAAATCGCGCTAGGCTCCCTGAAGGAAAGAAGGAGACGCCTTGTCAGCAAATACGGAGCAGTCCGCAAGTCCAGAGCAGTTCACCGCCCCCAGGAACGCAGGTGCCGCCCTGACGAGCTCCAAGCGGCTCAGCAAAGTCCTCATCGCCAACCGTGGTGAAATCGCTGTGCGCATCATCCGCGCCGCCCGCGACGAAGGCATCGCTTCCGTGGCTGTCTATGCCGATCCGGACCGTGACGCCCTGCACGTGCGCCTCGCGGACGAAGCATATGCGCTGGGCGGAAACACCGCTGCCGAGTCCTACCTTGTGATGGAGAAACTCATCGAGGTGGCCCACCAGTGCGGCGCTGACGCCATCCACCCCGGCTACGGCTTCCTCGCCGAGAACGCGCAGTTCGCGGCCATGGTCATCGGCGCCGGCATCACGTGGATCGGCCCCTCCCCGGAGGCAATCTCCGCCCTGGGCGACAAGGTCCAGGCCCGGCACATCGCCGAAAAGGTGGGCGCACCCCAGGTCCCCGGTACCGCTGATCCGGTGGAGTCCGCCGAGGAAATCCTCGAATTCGTGGACAAGTTCGGCCTGCCCGTAGCCATCAAGGCAGCTTTCGGCGGTGGCGGCCGCGGCATCAAGGTGGCCCGTACCCGTGAGGAAGTCCCGGAACTCTTCGAATCAGCCGTCCGCGAGGCTGTGGCCGCGTTCGGCCGGGGTGAATGCTTCATCGAGCGCTTCCTGGACGCCCCCCGGCACGTTGAAACCCAGTGCCTGGCCGACGCCTACGGCAACGTCGTGGTGGTTTCCACCCGCGACTGCTCGCTGCAGCGCAGAAACCAGAAGCTTGTGGAAGAGGCACCGGCCCCCTTCCTCACCGAAGACCAGAACCGCCGCCTCTACGAATCGTCCAAGGCCATTCTCAAAGAGGCCGGTTACCTCGGCGCCGGAACCTGCGAATTCCTCGTGGGCCAGGACGGCACCATCTCCTTCCTCGAGGTCAACACCCGCCTCCAGGTGGAGCACTGCGTCTCCGAGGAAGTCACCGGAATCGACCTGGTCCGCGAACAGTTCCGGCTGGCCCGCGGTGAGAAGCTGGGCTACGACGATCCCGAGATCCGCGGACACTCGATCGAATTCCGCATCACCGGCGAGGACCCGGGCCGCAACTTCATGCCGGCGCCGGGCACCATCAGCACCCTGAAAAACCCCACCGGCCCCGGCATCAGGATCGACTCCGGCGTGGAGCAGGGCGACGTCATCAGCGGCAACTTCGACTCGATGCTCTCCAAGCTGATCGTCACGGGCGCCACGCGCGAACAGGCGCTGCAGCGCTCCCGGCGCGCACTGGAGGAGATGGTGGTCGAGGGCATCCCCACCGTCATTCCCTTCGACCTCGCCGTGGTCACCAACCCCGACTTCGCCCCGGCAGAGGGACCGTTCAAAGTCCATACCCGCTGGATCGAGACGGCGTTCGTCAACAATATTCCGGCGTGGACGCCGACCGGCACCGACACTGAAGCGCCCGACGCCGGCGATCGCCAGCGCGTCGTCGTCGAGGTGGGCGGCAAGCGCCTTGAGGTGGTTCTGCCGGCATCGCTCGGCTCGTTCAGCGCCGGTGGCGGCTCCGCCAAGCCGGCCAAGGCGAAGAAGCGCTCCCGCTCCGGCGGACCGGCTGCAGCGGCCGGCGGCAACGCGCTGACATCCCCCATGCAGGGAACCATCGTGAAGGTGGCCGTTGCCGAAGGCGACGTTGTTGCCGAAGGTGATCTCGTCGTCGTGCTCGAAGCGATGAAGATGGAGCAGCCGCTCACGGCGCACCGGGCGGGCACCATCACAGGCCTGGCCGCCATCGCCGGCGAGACAGTCTCCGCCGGTGCCGTGATCGCCACTATCGAGGACTGATCCCAAGGGCTTACTTCCCTCCGTCTGCATTCCGAGCCGCCCCCGGCGCGCCCATGGCGCCCGGGGGCGGCTCCATGCAGACTTAGCGTGTGAAGCCATTTCTACTGCTTGCATCGCGCGCCGAGGACAAGGCCGCCGAAGAGGAATACGAGGCCTACCTGCGCTTTGGCGGACTCGAGCCAGCGCAGTTGCGGCGCATCCGGATGGAAGCCGGCCCCCTCCCGGAGCTGGACCTCTCCGACTACTCCGGCGTGATTGTGGGCGGCAGCCCGTTCACCTCGAGCGACCCGGCAGACCAGAAGAGCCCGGCCCAGCACCGGGTGGAGCATGAACTCCGCCTGCTGCTGGACCGCATTGTGCCGGCGGATTTCCCGTTCCTTGGGGCCTGCTACGGGGTGGGCACGCTGGGACTGCACCAGGGCGCCGTCATCGACCGGACCTATGGTGAGGGGCTGGGCGGGACCACCATCAAGCTGACGGCGGATGGCCTGCAGGATCCCGTGCTTCGGGGCCTTCCGGAAAGCTTCACGGCTTTCACCGGCCACAAGGAAGCCTGCACCGTCCTCCCTTCCCACGCGGTGCTGCTGGCCAGCTCGGCGGCCTGCCCGGTGCACATGTTCCGGATCAAGGCCAACCTATACGCCACGCAGTTCCACCCCGAACTCGACGCGGACGGGCTGGTCACCAGGATCGATATCTACCGCCACGCAGGCTACTTCCCGCCGGAATCGGCCGAAACACTCATGGAGAACGCCCGGCAGTTCACCGCCACGGAACCGATGAAGATCCTCGGCAACTTCGTGCAGCGCTACGCGAGGTAGGAGCGGAAAATGACACATGCCCGGCACCCCGTCAAGGGGTGCCGGGCATGTTTTATGCAGGCGGAACGCGGTCAGGCTACGTTGTTCTCGTAGTCCAGATCGCGGGTTTCCTTGCTCATGAAGAGCGCAATGAGGGTCAGCACCGCCATGGACGTCAGGTAGATACCCACCAGGACGGGGCTGCCGTCAGCCAGTTCCCAGAGCGCGACGGCGATAAACGGCGCCACCGCTGCGCCGAGGATGCTGGAGACGTTGTAGCTGACGGCGGAGCCGGTGTACCGGACGTTCGTGGGGAACAGTTCCGGCAGCAGGGCACCCATGGGGCCGAACGTAAGCCCCATCAGGGAGAAGCCGAGGATCAGCAGGCCCATGGTGCCCACAAAGCCGCCGCTGAACAGCGGGACGAACAGCAGGCCGAAGACGAAGATTCCGCCGGTCACGGCAAGCAGCATCTTGCGGCGGCCGTACTTCTCCGCCAGCGGTCCGGAGACCAGGGTGAAGATGCCGAAGAATACGACGCCGGCAATCAGCATCCACAGGAAGTCGTTGCGCGTGTAGCCCAGGCCGGGGACGAACGCGGCAGCTGCGGCCTCGGTCATCGGCTTCCCGGCCTTTTCGGCAGCAGCCTTGGCGGCGTCCAGCGTCGCCGGACGCGTGCCGTAGGTCAGCGTGAACGTGGTCATCAGGTAGAAGAGCACGTACGTGGCCAGCATGATGAACGTGCCCAGGATGAGCGGACGCCAGCTGGTCTTGAAGACGCGGGCCAGCGGGAGCTTGGCAACCTCGTTGCTTTCCAGCACCTTGGTGAAGGCCGGCGTTTCAATGAGCTTGAGGCGGACGTAGAGGCCAATGATCACCATGACGGCGCTGAGCAGGAACGGAACCCGCCAGCCCCACGCTTCGAATGCCTGCGGCGACAGCGTGTAGCTGGCTACCAGGAAGATGACGTTGGCAATGATGAAGCCGATGGGCGCACCCAGCTGCGGGAACGTGCCGTAGATGGCGCGCTTGTTGGCAGGGGCGTTCTCGGTGGCCAGGAGCGCTGCGCCGCTCCATTCCCCGCCGAGGGCCAGGCCCTGGGCGAAACGCATGACCACCAGCAGGGCCGGAGCCCAGAAGCCCCAACCCGGAACCAGCGCCGTGGGGAGGCAGCCGATCAGGAACGTTGCGATGCCCATGGTCAGCAGCGAAGCCACCAAGGTGCCCTTGCGGCCGAATTTGTCGCCGAAGTGGCCGAAGACAATCGAGCCGAGCGGGCGGGCGATGAAGGCGACGCCGAACACGGCGAAGGAGCTCAGCAGCTGGGTGGTCTCGTTCTGTCCCGGGAAGAACAGCTTGGGGAATACGAGCACAGCGGCAGTGGCGTAAACGTAAAAGTCGTAGAACTCAACGGTGGTACCGACGAGGCTGGCGACGATCACGCGCCCGCGCGAGTTAACCTGCTTGGCTGACCCCGGCTGCGGTGAGGTTGCAGTGGATGACATGTAGTAACGCTTTCGTGAGAAACCGGGCGGGCGCCCCAAAAAGACTGCCCGGCTAAGGGATACGTATCTCTCAATAATAGTTCCCGCGGTCCAACGACTGGACAAAGGGTCCACTATGCGGACTTTTTGATTTGTCTCACTAACTGCGCCTCACACCGTCCCAAAAGCCCCGATAGGCAAACTTCACAGCACGTTAACAAACGGCGACGCTTCACGAAACGCGCGCTCCCTACCTTGGAAGGACAACAAACCCCCGAAGGAGGTACACCGTGACTGTTGACCGCACGGCAGAGGCCGGCGCACAGCCCGGCACTACCCGCACCGTTCACGCCCCCGCCCTTGAAGTCCGCCCCGGCCGCTGGATCGCCAACTGGGATGCCGAGAACAAGGAGCAGTGGGAGACCCAGGGCCGCTCGATCGCCCGGCGCAACCTGAACTGGTCCATCTTCGCCGAATTCCTCGGCTTTGTCGTCTGGCAGCTTTGGTCCATCGTGGTGGTCCAGCTCCCCGCGGCAGGCTTCACGTTCACCACGTCCGAAATCTTCTGGCTGATCTCCATGCCCAGCCTGGTGGGTGCCACCCTCCGCATCCCCTACACGTTCATGGTCCCGAGGTTCGGCGGCCGCAACTGGACCATCGTCTCGGCCCTGCTGCTGCTCATTCCCTCCATTGGACTCGCACTGTGCGTCTCCAACCCTGAAACTCCGTTCGGCGTCATGCTCCTCGTGGCAGCCCTGGCCGGCTTCGGCGGCGGCAACTTCGCGAGCTCGATGGCCAACATCACGTTCTTCTACCCTGCCCGCGAAAAGGGCTGGGCCCTCGGCCTGAACGCCGCCGGCGGTAACCTCGGCGCCGCTGTCGCACAGCTTGCCGTCCCCATCGCCATCACGCTCCTGGCCGCCGGCAGCGTCAACCTGCCCATGGCCGGCTGGATGTGGGTCCCGCTCATCCTCGTCGCTGCATTCGGCGCCTGGAAGTACATGGACAACCTGACCAGCGCCAAGGGTGACGTGGCCGGCTCGGTGGCTGCGCTGAAGGAACCGCACCTGTGGATCATGGCGCTGCTGTACATCGGCACCTTCGGTTCGTTCATCGGCTTCGCCGGTGTGTTCCCCAAGCTCATCAAGGACTACTTCCCCGCTTTCTCCTCCATCGGAGTGGGCACCGTGGCACTGTCCCTCGCCTTCCTCGGCCCGCTGGTGGGTTCGTTGGCCCGCCCCTACGGCGGACGCATGGCGGACCGCATGGGCGGCGCCCGCATGACAGTGGCAGCCTTCGCCTCCATGGCGGTCATTACGCTGACCATGATCTGGACCCTGCCGCTGAAGAATTTCTGGCTCTTCCTGGTCCTCTTCCTGATGCTCTTCACTGCCAGCGGCTTCGGAAACGGCGCCACCTACCGGATGATCCCCATCATCTTCGCCACCAACAGCCGGGCAGCCCGCAACGGTGCCAGCTCGGTGGCAACCCAGCGCCTGGCTTCCTCGGCCCTGGGCCTGATCTCGGCAATCGGCGCCTACGGCGGGTTTGTCATCCCGCAGGTGCTGAACGCCTCCAACACGGCCAGCGGTTCATACACCCCCGCTTTCTACGGCTTCGTCGGGGCCTACGTCCTGATGCTCGTGGTCTGCTGGGCCTGCTACATCCGCAACGCCAACCGAAATGCGATGGGACACGTCTAACATGACCACAAGCGCCGACACGCACTGCCCTTACTGCGCCCTGCAGTGCGCCATGACGCTGAAGTCCCCAGCGGCTCTGACCCCGGCTGTCCAGCCGGGGTCAGACCCCGTGCCGGCTCCCCCGGCTCCGAACGTGACCGCCGCGGCTGCGCCGGTCCTGGAAGTCTCCGGACGGGACTTCCCCACCAACCGCGGCGGACTCTGCCGCAAGGGCTGGACGTCCGCGTCGCTGCTGAACCACCCCGGACGCGTCACCGAGCCCATGCTCAAAGGCTCCGACGGCGTCCACCGCCCTGTCAGCTGGGATGACGCCCTGAAGCTCATCACCGCAGCCGTGAAGGACACCCGCGCCCGTTACGGCGCGGACGCCGTCGGCGTATTCGGCGGCGGCGGCCTGACGAACGAGAAGGCCTACATGCTGGGCAAGTTCGCCCGCCTGGCCCTGGGCACCTCCCGGATCGACTACAACGGCCGGTTCTGCATGTCCTCCGCAGCCGCCGCCGGCATGCGGGCCTTCGGCGTCGACCGCGGCCTGCCGTTCCCGCTGGAAGACCTCGACGGCGCCAGCACCATCCTGATGCTCGGCTCCAACGTGGCCGAGACGATGCCGCCCTTCGTGCAGCACCTCCAGGGAGCCCGCGACGCCGGCGGCCTGATTGTGGTGGACCCCCGCCGTTCCGCCACGGCTGCGTTCACGTCCGACGGCGGCGGCCTCCACCTCCAGCCCCTGCCGGGCACCGACCTCACCCTCCTCCTGGGCCTCTCCCACGTGGTGATCCACGAAGGCCTGGCGGACACCGGCTTCATCCAGGCGCGCACCAGCGGCTTCGAAGCCCTGGTCCGCAGCGTCAACGCGTTCTGGCCCGAGCGCGTCCAGTCCCTGACCGGAGTGCCGGCGGACCTGATCCGCGAGACGGCCCGCAGGCTTGCCCACGGCGCCACCCGGGGCGGAAGCTACATCCTGACCGGCCGCGGCGTGGAGCAGCACGTGGACGGAACGGACACCGCCACCGCTGCCATCAACCTCAGCCTGCTGCTGGGCCTGCCTGGTTCCGCCCGCAGCGGCTACGGCACCCTCACCGGACAGGGCAACGGCCAGGGCGGCCGGGAGCACGGCCAGAAAGCCGATCAGCTCCCCGGCTACCGCAAGATCACGGACCCCGCCGCCCGCGCGCATGTGGCCAAGGTATGGGGCGTGCCGGAAACGCTGATACCCGGCCCCGGCCTCCCCGCGGTCCAGCTCCTGAAGTCGCTGGGACAGCCCGGCGGCGTCCACTGCCTCTTCGTGCACGCCTCCAACATCGCCGTGGCCTCCCCCGATGCCAACGCTGTCATTGCGGGCCTGCGCAGCCTGGACTTCCTGGTGGTCTGCGACTTCTTCGTCTCCGAGACCGCGGCCGAAGCCGACCTGATCCTGCCGGTGCTCCAGTGGGCTGAGGAGGAAGGGACCCTGACCAACCTCGAGGGTCGCGTCCTGCGCCGCCGCCGTGCCCTGCAGCCGCCGGCCGGCGCCCGCAGTGAGCTCTGGATCATGGCCCGGATCGCCGAAGCGCTCGACGCCCCGTCCACGTACAGCGAGGATCCCGAGACGGTCTTCGAGGAACTGCGCCTGGCCTCTGCCGGCGGCCTCGCCGACTACTCGGGCATCGACTACGCCATGCTGGACCGCGGCGAGGCCGCCTACTGGCCCTACCCCGCCGGCAGCACAGGCACCCCGCGGCTGTTCCTGGACGGCTTTTCCCACGCCGACGGCAAGGCGGTCATGACCCCGGTGGCGCCCCGCCGCCGTCGTACGCCCGTTGCAAACCCCGGCAGGGATAGCGCAGCCGCGGAAGCGAAGCCGATGACGCTCATCACCGGCCGCCTCCTGGAGCACTACCAGTCCGGGTCGCAGACCCGCCGGGTGTCCGAGCTGCTGGAGTCCCAGCCGGAGGCAAAAATGCAGATCCACCCTGCGGCCGCGGCATCAATGGGCATCACGGACGGCTCGTTCGTGTCCGTGGCCAACGAGCGCGGCGAGGTGCTCTGCCGGGCCGAACTCAGCACGGCGATCCGGCCAGAGACGGTCTTCCTGCCGTTCCACTTCCCGGAGCTCGAGAGCGCCAACCGCCTGACGGAGGCCGCCACCGATCCCATCTCCGGGATGCCCGAGTTCAAATTCAATAAAGTGTGGGTCCGGGCGGCCGCAAACGGACTTCAGCACAGCGTTCTTCAGACATCGGAGGCCTCATGAGTGAGCAGATTGTAATTGTTGGCTTTGGTCCGGTTGCCGCACGGCTGATCGACGAGCTGCTGCCCGCAGTGCGCAGCGGGCTCGCCCGCCTGACAGTGATCGGCGAGGAAACGGAGGCCGCATACAACCGCGTGCTGGTGGCCGACCTCGGCGTCGGCCGCACGACTGCCGGGGCCCTGGCACTCTCCGACGCCGCCGCGCTGATCGCCGACGGCGTGGATGTCCGGCTCGGGGTCCGCGTCCGCCGGGTGGACCGCGCCCGCCAGCAGGTGATCCTCACCGACGGCAGCACCCCGCACTACGACCGGCTGGTGTTCGCCACGGGTTCGCGCCCGGTGATCCCCAACCTCACCGGCCTCAACCCGGACCCCGCCCATCCGGTGCTGCCCGCCGGCGTTACCGCGCTGCGCGACCTGCGCGACGCCGAGGTGCTCCGCCAGGCGGTTGCCGGCGGCAAGCGCGTGGTGGTGCTGGGCGGCGGCGTCCTGGGACTCGAGACGGCCCTGGCCGCCGCCGAGGAGGGCGCTACGGTGACGGTGGTCCACAACGGTCCGCACCCGCTGGGCCGGAACATCGACCGCGGCGGCGGAGCCGTGCTGGCTGCCAGCCTGCGGAACTGCGGCGTGCGGATGGCCGGCAATGCGCGCTCCACCGGACTCGAACACAACGCTCCCGACGGCGGCTTCTCCGCCTTGCTGCTGGATGACGGTTCAGCGATCGACGGCGACCTGCTGGTCCTGTCCTGCGGTGTCCGTCCGCGCGTGGAGCTGGCCGAAGGCTGCGGCCTCTCCACGGCCACGGGCATCCTGGTGGACCACAAGCTGCGGGCACACCACGAGCCCCACATTTTCGGGATCGGCGACTGTGCCGAGGTCCGCTGCCCGGATCCGTCCTGCAGCGAGTGCCGCACCGCCCCCGGCCCGTCCGGCCTGGTGGGCCCGGGCTGGCGCCAGGCGGAGTGGCTCGCCGAGTACCTGACTCTGCTGGCGGAGGGGTCCGCGAACGGGTCCGGTGAAGGCAGCGAGGCCGGTTCGGCTGCCGTTGCCAATTCGCTGCCGGAGCTGCCGATGGAAAAGCCGGGCGTCATTGTCCTCAAGGCCCGCGGCCTGAACATGGCCGTGGCCGGTGACAACGCCGCCGAGCCGTGGGACGACGAGGTCCTGACGGCCGGTGCCGTGAATGGCCGCCCGCGCCTGCAGATTGCGCAGTGGTCGGACCCGGAACACGGCCGCTACGTCAAGATGACCACGCGCGGCGGAGTCCTGGAAGGCCTCGTGGCCGTGGGAATGCAGCGCACCGCAGCGGAACTGGTGTCCCTGTTTGAGCGCGGCGACGAGCTTCCGGCGGACCGGTCGCTGCTGCTGCGACTGGACGGGCCGGACCAGCTGGCTGCCGCGGGCAACAGTGACCCGGCACGCACCGTGTGCCGCTGCGCCGGAGTCAGCGGAACCAAAATCCAGGACGCCGTAGTTGACGGCTGCTCCACAGTGGCCGAGGTTTCCGGCGCCACCCGCGCCGGTACCGGCTGCGGCGGCTGCCACTCCGACATCAAGGACATCATCGAAAAACACTTCCAGGCGGCAGCAGCCGCCTGACGTGACGTGAAGCAGCAGGACCCCCGCCGGGGCCCCTGCCACTCCTGCATCCCGGCCTGCTAGCCTGAACCAACATCGACGACGGGGGTGCCGTGAATCAGGCTGTCACGCGGGTTCTGGCTGCTGTCTTGACGCTGGTGGCCTCGGGTTGCGCCGCCCCTGGAGCGGGATCGGCGGAGCCCGGCACCGAGCCAGTTGTCCAGCAGGCTACGGCCACCGTTTCCACGTCGTCTTCCACGTCATCGGAAGCATCCGGCCCTCCGTCAGATTCCCCGGCGGGCCCTCCTTCCTCGGGGCAGCCGGTGCCGGACTTCTGCGCGGCCGGAGCGGTGTATTTGGCACGCTTCCCGGGGCTGCCACTCTATGAACCCGAGGGCGAACGCCCGGAGTCCCCGGACTCGGGCGGCTGCGCCTATTCTGAGTCCGGGGACGAATCTGTTCCCTTTGCGGTGCTGACCGCCACCGATTTATCTGTTGCCAGTGAGATGCAGGCGTTGCTGGCGGCCAGCTGCAACTACAGTGGGCTGGCCCCCGGAGTGACTACGGTCGAGACCCTTGCCCGCGAACGGCGGTGGTCCGCGTGGACCGCCACGAAGCAAGCTGGTGTCCACGAAGCCCAGGTCTGCACCGGCAGCCATATTTACAACGCCACACTCGGCAATATTCCTGGCACCGTGCCGGAGGACGCCCTCAAAACCATTCTGGCCGTCATCCGCTAGAGGCGCAGGGCGCCCGGTTTTCCAGGGACCTTGGACCCCTTGCCCTGAAAGCGGGGCAAGGGGTGTCATGGAAGCTAGAGTCCGTGAGTCCGAGGGAGGCCTGCCATGTTCGCAGTCACGATCTTCCTTGCCGCGGCCGCACTCATCGTGGTTGCTGCCGTGATGGGCATCGTCTCCCTGCGGAAGCTGGACCGCTCCACCCGGGCAAAGGCACTGACTTGGACGGCAACGGCCATCATGGCAGCCTTCACGGTCCTTGCCGGCCTGTTCATCAGCGGCTACGCCCTGGCTGATCCCGGGGGCAGCGAGGGAATCGCACTGGTTACATCCTGGACTGTGCCGCTGGCCGCCTTGGCGGCACTCGCCTGGCTGCGTCCGTCGTGGGCCCTCCCCGCGCTGACGGCACTGACGGCACTGCTGGTGGTGGCGGGCATCTGGTTCGCCGTGGATTCGGCGTCGTGGCGCACCTTCGAGAACGCCAACGGCCCGGTCCGCGCCGTGGCGGTCCTGGTCGTAGCCTTCCCGGCAGCCGTCCTGGGCCTCAAACGGACGGCCGTTGCGGGCTGGCTGCTGCTGGCCCTGGGACTCGGGCCCATAGGGTTTTCGGCCCTCGGTAGCCTCGCAGGAGTGGTCTCGCTCTCCGCCATGAGCGTGATCCCGTTGATCACCGGGCTGTTGTACCTCGGAGCAGCCCGGATGACCCGCACCACCGTGTCAACGGACCACCTCCGGGCCGCGCCAGCCTGACGGTGCCCGCCCGCCTGACGTTACATATGCACGTGCAGGCGCCGCGCCGCTTCCGAGATGGAACCGCTCAGTGACGGGTACACCGTAAAGGTGCTGGCGACGTCGTCGACGTGCAGTTTCTGGGTGACCGCGATGGAAATCGCGAAGATCAGCTCGGACGCGTTCGGGCCGACCACCACGCCGCCGATCACGGTGCCGGAGCCCTTGCGCGCGAAAATCTTGATGAACCCGTCCCGGTGGTTGCGCATCTTGGCGCGGGCGTTGCTGCGCAGCGACAGCTTGACCACGTCGCCCTGGTACTTGCCGGAATCGATCTCCGCCTCGGACACACCCACCGACGCGATTTCGGGTGACGTGAAGATATTGGAGGCCACCTGGTGCAGCTTCAGCGGCGTCACGCTGTCGCCCATGAAGTGGGCTACGGCGATGCGGCCCTGCATCGCGGCTACGGACGCGAGAGCCAGGACGCCGGTGCAGTCGCCGGCGGCGTAGATGTTCGGCGCAGTGGTGCGGGAGACACCGTCCACCTTGATGTGGCCGCTCTCGCTGAGCGCCACCCCGGCTTCCTCCAGTCCAATCCCCGCCGTGTTGGGGATGGAACCCACGCACACCAGGCAGTGGCTGCCGGTGACCTTGGAGCCGTCACCCAGGGTGACCACCACGCCGTCGTCCGTCCGCTCCACCGTTTCCGCACGGGAACGGGACAGCACCGTCACGCCGCGGCGCTCAAAGACGCCTTCCAGGACCTCCGCAGCATCGGTGTCCGAGCCCGGCAGCACGCGGTCACGGCTGGAAATCAGGGTGACCTTGGAGCCCAGGCCGTTGTACGCGGAGGCAAATTCCGCACCGGTGACGCCGGAGCCCACCACAATGAGTTCCTCGGGGAGCTCGTCCATGTTGTAGATCTGCGCCCAGTTCAGGATCCGGTCGCCGTCAGGCCGCGCTGTGGGAAGTTCACGCGGGTGGGCGCCCACTGCGAGCAGGATGGTGTCTGCTTCCACTGTCTCGGTGCCGTCCGCGGTGAGGACCTCGATGGTGCGGCTGTCCAGCAGTTTGCCGGACCCGATCAGGATGCGCACGCCCTGGTGTTCGAGGCCCGTCCGGATGTCCTCGGACTGTTTCCGCGCGAGGGTGAGCAGCCGGTCGTTGATGTGCTTCAGGTCCGCCCTCATCACCGGGGCGAAATCGCCGCCGTCGACGTCGAACTTCACTCCCAGCTCCCCCGCCTCACCGACGCGGGTCATCAGGTCCGCCGTCGCGATCAGGGTTTTGGAAGGTACGACGTCGGTGAGCACCGCGGAGCCGCCCAGGCCGGCCCGCTCGATGATGGTGACTTGCGCCCCCAGTGAGGCGGCCACCATGGCGGCTTCATAGCCGCCGGGCCCTCCGCCGAGTATTGCGATGCGAGGTGAGCTGAAATCCGGATGCGTAGTCACAAAGATCCATTCTCTACCCATCCGCCGCCGCACACCAATAAAGGGAGCTGCGCCACAGCTGTGCACCGCACCGCGGGCACGATAGCTTGTACCCGTGAGTAATACAGAATTCCTGAACACGGACCCTTTTGATGCCGCCCGGGCGGCCGCGGACTACATCGCCGAGGAGACGGGCGTGGACAGTCACGACGTCGCCCTGGTGCTGGGCTCAGGCTGGGGCGACGCCGCAGACCTGATCGGCGAGACCACGGCCACGCTCTCCGCGGACGAGGTCCCCGGCTTCTCCGCGCCGGCGGTGGAAGGCCATGTTGGCACCATCCGCTCCGTCCTGACCAGGGAAGGCAAGCGGGCCCTGGTGCTCGGCGCCCGGACGCACTACTACGAAGGCAAGGGCGTCCGCGCCGTAGTGCACGGCGTCCGGACGGCCGCGGCGGCCGGCTGCAAGGTCCTGGTAGTGACCAACGGCTGCGGCGGGCTCAACGAGGCCTGGGCTCCGGGCACGCCCGTGCTTATCAAAGATCACATAAACCTCACCGCCACCTCACCTCTGGAAGGCGCAACCTTCGTTGACCTGACAGATTTGTACTCCTCACGGATCCGGGGGCTGGCCCGCGAAGTCGATCCCTCCCTCGACGAAGGCGTGTACGCGCAGTTCACCGGCCCGCACTATGAAACCCCGGCGGAAGTGCAGTACGCCAAGCGGATCGGTGCTGACCTGGTGGGCATGTCCACAGCTCTCGAAGCCATCGCCGCCCGCCACGCGGGCATGGAGGTCTTCGGCATCTCGCTGGTGACCAACCTCGCCGCCGGAATCAGCCCGGTGCCGCTGAGCCACCAGGAAGTCCTGGAAGCCGGGCAGGCGGCCGGTCCGCGCATCTCCAAGCTGCTGGCGGAAATCATCGCCAAGCTCTGACGGCACCCCGGCTGCCGCGGCGCCCGCCGGGTATCTACCCCTGGTACCTGGCGGGCATCTAGTACCTGGCGGGCATCAGCCGGCGGAGGATGTCCTTCCGGGAGCCGGGAAACTTACGCTCCACCGAGGCGGCAATGCCGGCGATGGTCTGCCGGGACAACGTCTGCCGCCAGGCCAGCTCGGCCTGCCGCATGGTCTGCGACACCAGGCAGCTGCGCAGGTAGTCTTCACCGGGGTCCGCTCCCGGCGCGTTGGCAAGAATGGATTCGCAGCGAAAAGCGGGTTCCGGACCTTCAATGGCCAGCACCACGTCCAGCACCGTGATTTTTTCCGCGGGCCGCGCCAGCTGGAAGCCGCCGCGGGGTCCTGAGACCGACGTCAGAACTCCCGCGCGGACCAGCGCCTGCAGCTGCTTGTTCAGGTAGGCGGCGGGCAACTGGTAGAGCTCGGCCAGCCGGGCGCTGTTAACGGCCTCCCCCGCGGGCGCCCAGGACATGTTGACGCAGCAGTGCAGCGACCATTCCACCCCCTGGCCCATCTTCATTTTTCAGACATTACGTGTCCGGAAAATTTACTGTCAAGCGGCCCGCCTGTGCTTGTCGGGCAAGGAATCCTGGGCGTTAGGCGATAGCTTTGTTCCTATGACGTCTTCCGATGCCGAATTTCCGCAGCTGCTGAGCGATGCCCGCGACTGGGCCGCCCAGGATCCGGATCCCGCCACTGCCGCCGCTTTGACAGAACTCATCCAGCTCTCCGGCGACGGGGTTCGCGCCGCCCGCCAGCAGCTTGAGGACAGCTTCAGCGGCACGCTGCAGTTCGGCACCGCAGGCCTCCGTGCCGAGCTTGGCCCCGGGCCCAACCGGATGAACCGCGTCGTTGTCCGGCGGGCGGCCGCAGGTTTCGCCGCGTTCCTGACTGCCGCTGTGGCGGAAGCCGCGCCGGGCACCCGGCCGCGCGCCGTCGTCGGCTATGACGCCCGGTACAACTCTGACATCTTCGCGAAGGAGACCGCCGCCGTGTTCACGGCCGCGGGAATCGAAACTTTCCTCATGCCGCAGGCGCTCCCGACGCCGCTGCTTGCCTACGCTGTCAGGGCACTGGATTGCGACGGCGGTGTGATGGTGACTGCCAGCCACAACCCTCCGCAGGACAACGGCTACAAGGTGTACCTCGGCAGGCATGCCGTGGAGGAGAGCGGGCGCGGAGCGCAGATCGTGGCGCCCTACGACGCCCGGATCGCCGCGGAAATCGACCGCGTGGGCGGGCTGGACTCGATCACCCTCGCCCCCGCCGGCTGGACCGTGCTGGAGCCCTCGATCACAGCCGGTTACCAGGCCGCGGTGGCGGCCCTGGCACTGCCCGCACAGTTCCCGGCCCGCGACCTGAAGATCGTCCTGACCCCCATGCACGGAGTGGGCGGCGACACAGCCGTTGCCGTCCTCAAGGCGGCAGGGTTCGAAGACGTCACTCTGGTGTCCGAACAGGCGCGGCCGGACCCGGACTTCCCCACGGTGAACTTCCCCAACCCGGAGGAACCCGGAGCGCTGGATCTTGCGCTGGAAACTGCGTCCCGCGTGGATGCCGACATTGTGCTGGCCAACGACCCCGACGCCGACCGTGCTGCCGTTGCCGCCAAGGATCCGGACACGGGCTCGTGGCGCATGCTGCGGGGCGACGAAGTGGGGGCCTTGCTGGGTGCGCATATCGTGGCCCGGCTCGCCGGCGCCGAAAGCGCGGCGCACGGGGTCTTCGCGAATTCGATTGTTTCCTCGCGCCTCCTGGCGCGGATCGCCGCTGCTGCAGGTTACGCCCATGAGGAAACGCTGACGGGATTCAAGTGGATTTCCCGGGTTCCGGGCCTGCTCTACGGCTACGAGGAAGCGCTGGGATACTGTGTGGCCCCGGAGCTGGTCCGTGACAAGGACGGCATCTCCGCCGCGGTGCTCATCGCGGAACTCGCGGCCGCGGCCAAGGCTGACGGCAAGACGATTTTCGATACCCTCGACGAGCTGTACCTGGTGCACGGACTGCATGCCAGCGACCAGCTCAGCATCCGCGTCGCGGACCTGGGCCTGCTGGACGCCATGATGAACCGGCTCCGGGTCAGCCAGCCGGAGTCATTCGGCGGTTCCGCCGTCGAAACATTCAGGGACCTGGCCGAAGGCAGCGAAACCCTGCCGCCCACCGACGGCCTGCTCTACGTCACCAAGGACCTCAGCCGGGTGATCATCCGTCCCAGCGGCACCGAGCCGAAACTCAAGTGCTACCTCGAAGTCATCCGAAGCGTGGGTTCAGCCGCAGAGCTGCCCGAGGCGCGGCAGGCGGCCCGGGCAGCTCTCGACGGCGTCCTGGGGGATGTACGGGAGGCCCTGGGGCTGTAGCCGCGGCCGGCCAAAGCTCAACGGCCTAGAGCTCAACTTCCACGTAGCCGTCAACCACCCGGGTGCGGAACGTGGGCAGGCGGAGATCGGCAGTGCCAAAGCACTCACCGGTTTCGAGGTCATAGACCTCCTTGTGCAGCGGCGACGCAATGGTCTGGCGCGTTCCGCGTGAACCGACAATGCCGCGGGCCATCACATGGGCGCCCGTGGCGGGATCTTCCTGCGCGACGGCGAACACCTGGGCGGCCGCAGTACGGAACAACGCCACCTGGCGGCCGCCGATCAATGCAGCCTCGCCCCATGCCAGTTCCAGTTCCTCCACGGCGCAGACGCGGTTCCAGCCCGTCGCAAATCCGGTGGTCTGGTCTTCAAGTTCAAGTATTGCGGTCATTTCCGGCCCCTCTCGCATTGCCTGCAGCCCGGCGCTCCATGGAACGGCTGCCGGGCCCGGACCGCCGACGCGGCCACATCTCCAAGCTAGGGCTCCGGTGTTTCGACGGCGTGCAGTCAATGTGTCCGGCACGTAAAAGGCAACTCACCTGCCCGGAAATCCATTCGTGATGCAGAAGTTAAGTTCACGAAACATAAGGGAAACTGAAGCGAAACTGCCCGTACCTAGTCTGGATGGACACCTCGATTGAGATGGTCGCAGATCACCGCTGCGCCCCATGCGAAAGGCCCACAGTGACCGAACAGACTTCAAGCACCGAGACTCCGCGCCGCATCGTCGTCGCCGGCGGCGGCCCCGCGGCCCACCGTTTTGCGGACGCAATGCATGCCCGTGGCCTCGAAGGCTGGCATGTCACGGTCCTCACTGAGGAAGCACACCTCCCCTACGACCGGGTGGCCCTCAGCAAGGCGCTCACGGACAGCGAGGTGGACCTCACCCTCGGCAGCGCCTCCATGTGGGACCACGACGCCCTGGCCCTGAAGACCGGCGAACGCGTCATCAAGATCAACCACGCTGCCAAGTCCGTGGAGACGGCGGCCGGCAACACCTATGAATTCGACGAACTTGTGGTGGCCACCGGTTCGGACGCCGCCCGCCTGCCGATCCCCGGCGCCGAGCACGTGCACGTCTACCGCACGCTCGAGGACGTCTGGGCCATTAACAAGGCCATTGCCGAGCTCACCGAGAAGCTCGGCCGCAAGATCAACGCCGTGACCATCGGCGGCGGCCTCCTCGGCCTGGAATCGGCAGCCGGCACCGAGCAGCTCGGCGCGACGCCCGTCGTCATCAACGGCGCCCCCTGGCTCATGAACACCCAGCTCGACGAAGGCGCCGGCCAGGCGCTCGGCCGCCTGATCGAAGCCAAGGGTTTCACCGTCCACGGCGGAGTGTTCCCCTCCGAGGTGCTGTCCGAAGACGGACAGGTCACCGGCGTGCTCATGGCCGACGGCCGCATCATCCCCGCAGACATCGTGATCGTTGCCATCGGCGTCAAGCCCCGCGATGAGCTCTTCCGCGCTGCCGAAGGCGAGGAACAGCTGTTCGACCTCGGTCCCCGCGGCGGCGTCGTCATCACCGACGGCTGCGAAACCCAGATCCCCGGTATCTGGGCCATCGGCGAGGTAGCCAACTTCGGCGGCATGTGCCTGGGCCTCGTGGCCCCCGCCAACACCATGGCCGAGATCGTGGCGGACCGCCTCCACGGCGGAGAAGCCACCTTCCCGGGCTTCGACACCGCCACCAAGCTCAAGCTGTCCGGTGTGGATGTCGCCAGCTTCGGTGACGCGTTCGCCAAGACCGAGCACGCCCTTGAAATCGTCTATGCGGACCCCGCGCGCGGCGTTTACCAGAAGATCGTCACCACCGACGACGCCAAGACCCTCCTGGGCGGCATCTTCGTGGGCGACGCATCACCGTACATGAGCCTGCGCCCGCTCCTGGGCCGCGAACTTCCCGCCGAGCCCGGCGCGTTCCTCAGCGCCGCCGGCGGCGGCGACGCCCCGGAGACCGAACTGCCGGACGACGCCATCCTGTGTTCCTGCAACAACGTGACGGCCGGAACGATCCGCGACACCGTCAACGGCTGCGGTGCCTGCGACGGCAACGCTCCCGTCCAGGAACTCGGCGAGCTGAAGGGCTGCACCCGCGCCGGAACCAGCTGCGGTTCCTGCGTGCCCATGCTCAAGAAACTGCTGGAAAGCGAACTGACCAAGTCCGGCGTCGAGGTTTCCAAGGCCCTGTGCGAGCACATCGAGCTCTCCCGGCAGGAACTGTTCGACGCCATCCGGGTCCTTGAGCTGACCTCGTTCGAAGAGATCATGGCCAAGTACGGCACCGGCGCCGGCTGCGACATCTGCAAGCCGACCATCGCCAACATCCTGGCCAGCCAGAACAGCGCCTACGTGCTGGACGCCGGCCGCGGAACGCTGCAGGACACGAACGACCGCGCCCTCGCCAACATGCAGAAGGACGGCACCTACTCGGTGGTCCCCCGCATCGCCGGCGGTGAAATCACCCCGAAGAAGCTCGGCGTCATTGCCGCCGTGGCCGAGAAGTACAACCTGTACACCAAGATCACCGGCGGCCAGCGCATCGATATGTTCGGCGCCCGGCTGGAAGAACTCCCGGAAATCTGGAAGGAACTGGTGGACGCCGGCTTCGAATCCGGCCAGGCCTACGGCAAGAGCCTTCGCACGGTGAAGTCCTGCGTCGGGTCCACCTGGTGCCGTTTCGGCGTGCAGGACTCGGTGGCCATGGCCATCCAGCTCGAGCTACGCTACCGCGGCCTGCGCAGCCCGCACAAGCTCAAGATGGGCGTCTCCGGCTGTGCCCGCGAATGCGCCGAAGCCCGCGGCAAGGACGTCGGCGTGATCGCCACGGCCGACGGCTGGAACCTGTACGTCGGCGGCAACGGCGGTGCCACCCCGGCGCACGCCCAGCTGCTGGCCAAGGACCTGGACGACGAGACGCTGATCAAGTACATCGACCGCTACTTCATGTACTACATCCGCACCGCGGACCGCCTGCAGCGCACGGCGCGCTGGCAGGAAGAGCTCGACGGCGGCATCAAGCACGTGGAGGACGTGGTGGTCAAGGACACCCTGGGCATCGCCGAGGACCTCGAGGCCGCCATGGCCAAGCACGTGGACACCTACCAGGACGAATGGGCCGACACCCTCAAGGACCCCGAGCGCCTCCGCCGGTTCCGTTCCTTCGTCAACGCCCCCGACCAGAAGGACGACTCCATCACGTTCGTCTCCGACGAGCGCGGCCAGATGCGTCCCGCCACGGCGGAAGAGAAAGGCAAGGTCCTGATCGGGGCCACCATCCCGATGCGTCCCTCCACTCCGGAACTCGACAAGAACGAGGTATAGGCATGCAGCTCAGCATTGATCTCACGGGCCGTGAAGTTCTGGTTACCGGTTCCGACCACGCCGCACGGCAGGCGGTCCGCCGCTACCAGGCCGCCGGCGCCGTCGTCTCCCGCCTCAGCACCCCGCAGGGCGCGAGCCACGACGGGCCGCTGCCCGAGCGCCCCTTCCTCGTGGCTGCCGTCGACGACGGCCAGCCCGGCTGGGACGCACTGCTGAACCGCTGCCGCCAGACGGGCATCCCGGTCGCGGTGGAACCGGCTGCGGGAGCAGTGGGCCACGTAACGCTGGTGGGCGGCGGCCCCGGCGTCGGCGAACTGCTGACGGTTGCCGCCGTCAAGGCGCTGCGCGATGCCGACGTCGTCTTCTACGACCGGCTCGCCCCTTACCAGGAGCTGCCGTCCCTGACCTCGGCCGAGCTGGTGGACGTGGGCAAGCAGCCCGGCCACCACAAGGTCAGCCAGGGCGACATCGAAAAGCTCATGGTGCAGAGCGCCCTGGCCGGAAACAACGTGGTCCGCCTCAAGGGCGGGGATCCCTACGTGTTCGGCCGCGGCGGCGAAGAAGTTGCCGCCTGCGTGGCCGCCGGCGTCCCCGTCAAGGTTGTTTCCGGCGTCACCAGCGCCATCTCCGTTCCGGCCGCAGCCGGCATCCCGGTGACGCACCGCGAAGTCAGCCACATGTTCACCGTGGTGTCCGGCCACGCCCCGCTGACCGAGAAGGAACTGACGCACCTTGCCGGGCTGGGCGGGACCATCGTGGTCCTCATGGGCATCGGGACGCTCCACCAGCTGGCCGCCGGCCTCCGCCGGGCGGGCATGCCTGCAGACATGCCGATGGCCGTCGTCGAACGCGGCTACCGCCCCGGCCAGCGCACCACCATCGCCCAGCTGGGTACGATTGTGACTGCGGCCGCCGATTGCACTAACCCGGCAGTGCTGGTCATCGGCGAGGTGGTGCGGGTGGCTGAAGCCAACCGCGGGCACGCCGAGGCGGCGGCTGACCTCGACCGCCTCGCAGCGTCACTGATGGAATCGTGAAAGTAAAACCATGAGCGCCTTGAACTCAATTGCCCCCGCCTCCGGCCCGCAGGACTCCCCTGCCGCCGACGCCCCCGATGCACCCCTGGAGGGTTTCCGGATCGGCGTGACGTCGCACCGGCGTTCCCAGGACCTGATCGAGGCCCTGGAGCGGCGCGGCGCGGAGGTGCTGCACGCGCCTGCCCTCAAGATCGCACCGGTGCAGGAGGACATGCGGCTCATCGACGACACCCGGGCCATCATCGCCGCCAGGCCCGATCTCTGCATCGCCACCACCGCCTACGGCATGCGCCGCTGGTGCGAGGCTGCCGACGCGTCCGGAATCGGCGACGAACTGCTGGAGACCCTTGCGGCGTGCAGGATGTTTGTCCGCGGGCCCAAAGCCCGTGGTGCCGTCCGCGCCGCCGGACTTGCCGACGTCGGAATCAGCAGCGACGAAACCACGGCCACCCTGGTGGACATGCTGCTGAAGGAAGGCGTCCGCGGCAAGACCGTGGCCGTCCAGCTGCACGGCTACACGGACGTCCGCCAGCTTGAGCGGCTGAGGATGTCAGGCGCCATCGTACTCACTGTGACGCCGTACCGCTGGGTCAAGCCCGACGGCGAGGACAAACTGCCACGGCTGATCGAGGCCGCCTGCAGCGGCAACCTGGACGTCCTGACGTTCACCAGTGCGCCCGCCGTCGACGCCATGTGGAGCACAGCGCACGAAATGGGCCTCTACAAGCAGCTGGTCGACGCCCTGAAGACTACCGTCACCACCGCCGTGGTGGGTCCCATCACGGCCCAGCCGCTGCTCGACGCGGGCCTGTCACCGCTCATTCCGGAGCGTTTCCGGATGGGTGCCCTGATCCGGCTGGTCTGCGAGCACCTGGCCCTGAACCATGTGCGGCGCCTGGACACCCGGTCCGGCAACGTGGAGCTCCGCGGACGGTCGCTCCGGATCGACGGCGAAGCGGTGGAAATGGCGCCCGCGCCGCTCCTCCTGCTCCGGGCCCTGCTGGGTGCCGAGGGCGCGGTCCTATCCCGGGAATCGCTGTCCGAACTGCTCGAACTGCGCGGCTCCGTGCATGCGCTGGATATGACCGTCAGCCGCCTGCGCTCGTCCCTTCCGGACGGCCGGATGGTGGAAACCGTGGTCAAGCGCGGTTACCGGATCCGGGTCTAGCACTCCCCTTTTGGGTTCCTGCACCGGGCTTTCCTCCCCCGGGTCCGTGGACAGACCCCGTCCGCAGTGGGAACATGTCGCTATGGTTTGCGTCTGACCGCCCCGTGGCCGCTTCGCACCGCCGAGGTGCGCCGGCCGCAGGATGGTGGGACGGGTCTGCTCTTCCAAGGGGAATTGCGTGGAACCGGTGGTGCAAGGCGATGATGAACCCGCGGAGTCGGTGGACGCCGTGGTGGTGGGTTCCGGCTTCGGCGGATCGGTAGCGTCCTACCGTTTGGCGGCCGGCGGACAGTCCGTGGTCCTCATGGAACGGGGACGGGCCTACCCGCCGGGAAGTTTCGCCAGGACACCGTCGGAGATGGGCCGGAACTTCTGGGATCCGGACAAAGGCCTCTACGGCCTCTTTGATGCCTGGACCTTCCGCGGCCTGGAAGGAATCGTCTCCAGCGGACTGGGCGGCGGATCCCTCATCTACGCGAACGTGCTGCTGCGCAAGGACGAGAAGTGGTTCGTCCAGGAATCTCCCGTTCCCGGAGGCGGCTACGAAAGCTGGCCGTTCAGCAGGCAGGACCTCGAGCCGTATTACGAAGCCGCCGAGGCCATGCTCCGTCCGGTGCCCTACCCCTACCAGGACACGCCCAAGACCCTGGCCATGGAAACCGCCGCACGGGCCCTCGGGCTCAGCATCACACGGCCGCCCATCGCCGTCACGTTCTCAGCCTCGCCGGGTGCAGCTCCCGCCCGGAACCAGGTGCTGCCACCCGGGCCTTACGGCAGCGTCCACGGCGAAGGGACGGTGCGCACCACCTGCACCCTGTCCGGGGAATGCGACATCGGCTGCAACACCGGTGCCAAGAACACCCTGGACCACAACTACCTGTCCGCGGCCAAGGCTGCCGGGGCGGACATCCGGACCCACCATGACGTCCGCGGCATCCGTCCCCTTCCGGCCGGCGGCTATGAGGTCCGCTACGTCGTCCACGATCCGGCCGACGCCGCGCCCGGACTCCTGCGCGAACAGGTGATCCACTGCCGCCGGCTCCTCCTCGCCGCCGGGACCTTCGGCACCACGTTCCTGCTGCTGCGCAACCGCGCGTCGCTGCCCGCGCTGAGCCCGGCACTGGGCAGCCGGTTCAGCGGAAACGGCGACCTGCTGGGCTTCGTCCTGGACGCCAAGGACCCCGACGGCGTGACGCGCACGCTCTCGGGCAGCAACGGTCCGGTGATCACCACGGCCATCCGTACCCCCGACTCCACGGACGGCGGCGACGGCCGCGGCTACTACATCGAGGATGCCGGCTACCCCTCGTTCATGAACTGGCTGCTGGAGACCGGGCAGTTCCGGCAAGTGGCCAGGCGCGCCGGCAAAGTGATGGTGCAGCTCCTCAAGGACAGGCTCTTCCACGCCCAGCGCTCCAACATCTCGGCGGATCTTGCCGCAGCCCTCGGGGACGGCCGCCTCTCGGCGTCGTCAGTTCCCCTGCTCGGCATGGGCCGGGACATCCCGGACGGGGTGATGACCCTCCAGGGCGGCCGGCTGGCCATCAACTGGACCCTCGCCACGTCCGCCGCGTACTTCGGCCGGATGCAGGACACAATGCAGGCGATAGCGAAGGAACTGGGCGGCAGCTTCAAGCAGAACCCGCTCTGGTGGAGCAAGCGGGTCATCACCGTGCATCCGCTGGGCGGCGCCCCGGCCGGGCGGAACAGCAGCGAGGGAGTGTGTGATTCCTACGGTGAGGTGTTTGGCTACCCCGGCCTGCATGTGGTGGACGGTGCCGCGATGCCCGGGCCGGTGGGAGCCAACCCCGCCCTGACCATTGCCGCATTTGCCGAACGCGCCTGCCACCGGATCCTGGCCGGAACCGACGACGGCGGGCGGCTCCGCGGGCAGCGGGGCGGACTGGGCACCCCCGGTGTCCCGCCGGGAAAGTTCGACGGCGGGGCGCCCGACGGCGGGATTCCCGGCTACCAGCCGGGCCCGCTTCGTGCCCTGGTGCCGGACGCCACCAAAGGGGCAAAAGCACCCCGGGAAGAGAGCACCATCGCCGTTCGGACCGGCGGCCGCCCGCGTGGGCTGCCGGCCGCCGTCGTACTTCCCGAAAGCGAGGCCCTGCAGGAAGCAGAAATCGAGGAGGAGGCCGAACTGGCCGAAACGGGGCCCACCTCCGTCAGCTTCACCGAGCAGATGCACGGGTGGTTCAGCGCGGGCGTGCACGACCCCGGGAAGGGGCGCAGCCTGGGCCGCGACCGCAGCCGCCGGATGATGTTCGAACTGACCATCACCGCGCCTGACATTGACGCGTTCGTCCGGGATCCGCTCCATCCGGCGACAGCGGAAGGCTACGTCCTGGCCGACCAGTTCGGCGGCCGCCTGCCGGTGGAGCGGGGGTGGTTCAATCTCTTTGTCAGGGAAGCGCCTGACGGTGCCGGGCGGAAAATGCTCTACCGGCTCTGGCTGCGGGATCCCGGCGGCACCCCGCTGACTTTCGTGGGCCACAAGGACGTCCGGAATGACGCGGGCTTCGACGTCTGGGGTGACACCACCACGCTGTACGTCACCGTCCTGCGCGGGCATGTCCCGCCCCCGGGTACGGCCGCTGCCACTCCCACCGCCACGGCAGCGAGTTTTCGTCCAGATACGGGGACTTCCGCGCCCCGGAACCCCCTTGATGTGGACAAAAACTCCGAAGCGGTGGCGGGGGCCGGGATCCTGTACATCCGGCCGTGGGACTTCGCCCGGCAGTTGACCACGTTCCGCGCAATCGGACCGGCCCCTGCGAGCGCCCTGGCGGCATTCGGCGGGGTGTTCCTGGGCGAACTGTGGCAGGTGTACGGGCGCCGGCTCCACGCCCGGCCCGCCCGGCGATGAAAAGCGACGGCCATGGAAGGCGACGGGGATGAAGCGGGCTGAGCTGGCGCGGCACAGCAACGGACTTGGCTTCACTCCGCGGGATGCTGTGCGCTGGCTCGCCCCGGCCCAGCTGGGCAGGACCGCCGTGCGGGTAGTCCTTGCGTCCGTCTTCGCCGACTTCGGCGACAAACGCGAGCTGGAGGGCGGCTTTCCCGGCTACGAACTCGATCTGGAGCGGCTGCCCGTAGCGGGCCAGCCCGCGCAGCCGGTGGTCCGTGACCTCGGCCTGCCCGGTGCGGGGGCTCGCGCCGCCGGGGGTGACACAGCCGGGGCTGAGGCAGCGGGGACTGAAACGGCTTCCGTGGCCGACGACCTGTGGCTGGATTTCACGGCCGACCTGGGCGACGGATTTGATGCCACCTACACGGTGGCGTCGTTACTGGCCGAAGAGTCGCTGCGGGTTGACGGACATGATCTCCGCCGCGGCAAGGTCCTGGTGCTGGGCGGCGACGAGGTGTACCCGGTGGCCGCACCCGCCGCGTACGAGGACCGCATGGTGGGTCCGTACCGGACGGCGCTTCCCGGCGGCCGCTCCCCCGGCGGCGCCGCCGTGCTGCTGGCCCTTCCCGGCAATCACGACTGGTATGACGGCCTGACGTCCTTCATCCGGCTGTTCACGCGGCAGCGGAACATTGGCGGCTGGCGGACCATCCAGACACGGAGCTACTTCGCCCTCCGGCTGACGGGGGGCGACGACTCCCCGGGATGGTGGCTGGTGGGGCTGGACAGCCAGCTGGGGCAGTACATCGACGAACCGCAGCTGGATTATTTCTACAACACGGTGACCACCCGGCTGCTTCCGGGCGACGCCGTCATCCTGTGCGTTGCAGCCCCCTACTGGGTCCGCGAAACGGAAGACGAGAACGCGTTCCGGCAGGTGCATTTCTTCGAGCAGGATTACCTTCGGCGGCGCTTCAACCACCAAGCGGGCACGTTCGAGGAAACGGGCGCCTCGGTACGGCTGTGGCTCACCGGGGACCTGCACCACTACTCGCGCTACGAGGAAACGGAGCGGGGCGGACCGGCTGAAGAAAGTCTCCCGACCGCCGCCGGAGCCGACCCGCGCCGGACCCAGCTCATCACCTGCGGCCTGGGTGGCGCGTTCCTGGCAGAAGCCCGGTGGCTGCCTGCCGGCGTGACACTCCCGGGGAGCAGTCCCCGGGCCGGCCGCCGCTTCGCCCTGGCGCCGGGAACGTTCCCGGGCGTGGCAGAGTCCCGGCAGTTCCGCGGACGCCTGGCCAATCCGCTGACGCCGTTCTGGCTCCCGTTGCGGAACCCGGGCTTCGGCTCGGCGCTCGGCGTGGCGCACATGGCGGCCGCCCTGACGCTCTGGACGGTTTTCAGCGCTTTCCGCGGCCTCTCCTTCGTGGACAGCCTGCTTAGCCTGAAGGCAGGCAATACCGGGTTGCTCGCGCTGACAATCTTCGTGGTCCCCCTGCTCCTGCTGTTGCTGCTGGTCACGCTCGGCACCGCACTCGGCCTCGCCCGGGAGCCGCGGGAAAACGGCGCCGGGTTTACCGTTGCCCGCGGCGCGCTCTGGCAGCTCTCAGCGCTCGGGGCGGGGATCGCCGTCGTCCTCCTCCTCCCGTGGCCGGCGGCCTGGCCGCCTTTCCTCACCCTTGCACTGGTGCTCGCCGTCATCTTCGCCACCGGGTACGCGGCCGGAAGCGAAGCGTTTGCGTTCTTCATCCTGAGGACTTCGAGCGGAGAAGTGGCCTCCTGGGCCATGTCCGGCCAGGCCGTTGAGGACCACAAGGGTTTCCTCCGGATCCGGATCACCCCGGAGGGCGACCTGACGGTGTATCCGGTGGCAGTGGACCGCATCTGCCGGGACTGGAACCTGCAGGACAACGGCGACGGCGGCCTCCGCCCGGTGCCGGCCGACGGACTGCCGCCGCTCCGGCTCTTCGAACCACCCGTCACCGTCGCCAGGGAGGGATTTCCGCCATGAGCAGCCCCCGCACCATCACCCGGGCGGACCACGTCACGGAGGTGATCCCTTTTGCCGCCGGGGACGGAACGCCGCTGACCCTGCTGCACGTCACCACGGCCGGGACGTCCGGTGCCGGAACACCGAAGAAGGGGCCGGTGCTGCTGGTCCACGGGGCCGGGGTCCGGGCCGAACTCTTCCGGCCGCCCCTGCCGCGGACCCTGGTGGATGCCCTGCTGGAGGACGGCTGGGACGTGTGGCTCCTGAACTGGCGGGCCTCCATCGACTTTGAACCCCTGTCCTGGACGCTGGGTGACGCCGCCGTGTACGACCACCCCGCCGCCGTCGACTACGTCCTCAAGGCGACCGGCGCCGAAACCCTGAAGGCCGTGATCCACTGCCAGGGGTCGGTGTCCTTCACCATGGCGGCCGTTGCCGGGCTGCTTCCCCGGGTGGACACCGTGGTCTCCAACGCCGTGTCGCTGCATCCGGTGATCCCGCTGTGGTCGGTCATCAAGATCACCTACCTGGCCGAAATTCTCAAGCCGTTCACTCCCTACCTGTCCCCGGCATGGGGCTACAAATCCAACGGGTACCTCTCCCGGATCCTGAGGTCCATGGTCAAGGCCACCCACCATGAATGCGACAACCTGGTGTGCCGGCTGGTCAGCTTCACCTACGGCAGCGGCCGGCCGGCCCTCTGGTCGCACGAGAACCTCGATGAGGCCACCCACAACTGGATCAGCGGGGAGTTTGCCGAGGTCCCCTTCACGTTCCTGTCCGAGATGGGCCATAGTGTGCTGGCCCGGCGCATCATAGCCGCGGGAAACCACCCGGAACTGCCCGCGAACTTCCTGGCCGGGGCCCCGCAGACCGACGCCCGCTTCTCCTTCCTGGCCGGGCGCAACAACCGCTGCTTCCTGCCCGAAAGCCAGGAGCGGACCTTTGCCTTCTTCCAGGGCCACCGCCCCGGCAAGGATTCCCTGCATCTGCTGCCCGGATACGGGCACCTGGACGTCTTCTTTGGGGCCCGCGCCTGGGCGGACACCTATCCCATCATCCTCAAGGAGCTGAACAGATGAACAAACTCATCGGGCTGGCCGCGTCCCTGCTGCGGCTGGTGCCCTCGCCCGTGCCGCACCGCCAGGAGCGACTGCGTGGACACCACGCCACAGTGGACGGCATCAAATACTCCATGCCCGTCAATTCCGACGATTCACCCGTGCTGATGGCGGCCTTCCCCATCAACAAGCGGGCGGCGGCCGCGATCCTGCCCGGCACGGAGCTCCGGCCCTTCAGCCTCGGCGGCAAGGGGCTGCTGGTGGTCACGGTGGTGAACTACAAGTCTACGGATATCGGCAAATACATTGAATACTCGCTGGCGATCGCCGTCACGCACGGCTCCCGGCCCGCGCCGCCCCTCCTGCCGCTGCTCTTCCAGAAAACGTTCGGGCTGGGGCAGTACGTCGTGGACCTGCCCGTGAGCACCGAGGTCTCGGTCAAGGGCGGCAAAGGCATCTGGGGCATGCCCAAGCACCAGGCCAGCCTGGACTTCGTGGTCACCGGCTCCACCGTCTCCGCGCAGTACGACGACGGGGGCAGGCTGGGATGCTTCATCGAGATTGAGCGGCCCGCGCCGATGGGGATCCCGCTCAAGCTGGCCGCCTCCAACTACTGCGCCTTCCGCGGGATGCTGTGGAAGTCCGACATCTACTTCGAGGCCACCGGAGACATTGCCCTGGGAGGCGACGCCAAGGCCCGGCTGGTGCTGGGCGACGCACCCGGGGTAGCCGCCCTCAAAACCCTCCAGCCGGCGGCCAAACCGGTGTTCACTGCCTACCTGCCCGAAGCCCACGGCGTGCTGGACGACCACTACGAGGCCTGGTTCCTGACAGCCCCGACCGCCGAGGAGGCCGCGCGGATCCCCGGCGGCGACCCGCTCGAATCAGTGGCGGGGCTGGGCCAGGGCCAGGAATGGCTGCCGGCGCCGGACCGCAGCACCACGGCCCGAGCCGGCACGGGCACAGGAGGCGCCGGGGGCACCGGCACCGGAGACACGCCGTGAACTGGCTCCTACTGCTGAACGCGCTGTATTTCCTGTTCGGCGCCACGATGTACGTGGGCACCATGTGGGTCCTGAAATTCTTTCTCTACCCCACGTGGGAGTCCCTGGACCGCGGCAACGTGGACATGCATTTCGGCATCCCCACCCGCCAGGCCACCAAGTTCTTTACCGTGGTGGTGCCACCCATGTTCATCTCCGGCATCGTCCTGGTGTGGACTGAATGGGGCACCTTCCGGCTCCTTCCCGCGGTGCTTTGCCTCCTCGGAATCATCGTCCTGACCGTGGTGGGCCAGGCCATGATCATCCCGGTCAACGTCCGGATCCGGGGCGGCGACTTCGCCGACGACGCCGAACTGCGGTCCCTGCTGCGGCGGTGGATGCTGCTCAACGACATCCGTTTCTACGTCTCCACGCTCACCTGGCTGGCCATCGTCTGGCTGCTGGTGGACCGGGGCCGGCTGTGGGAGGCGTGGACATGAGCGGGGCGGTCCGCCCGTCCGGGGCGGCTGTTCCCGGCGTCAGCGCCTGGATCGCGGCCGATCCGCTGCGCGCCGTCCTGGCCGCCATCGCCGTCGTCACCGGCTTTTCCGGAGCGGTGCAGATACCGTTCGGAGGCCCCGTCCTTGAGCTGCTGGGGGCGGACCCGACGACGGCGGCGCGCCAGCTGTTCGCCACTGTGGGGATGTTCATGGTGGTGGTGGGCGGACTCCTGCTCCACACGCTGCTGCGCCCGCAGCCGGCGGCGGAAGTGCTGTTGTGGTCCGGCGTGCAGAAAGCGGGAGCCTGCGCCGCTGTCGCGGTCGGGGTCCTCAACGGGGTCTTCGCACCCGTGGCGCTCGCGGTGGCCGCGTTTGACCTGGCGACGGCGGCACTCTGCCTCATCTATCTGCGCCGCCAGCTCCATACGCGCCAGGAGACCCCCGGGAACGCCGGCGGGGTGACCGGACCGGGGACAACGCAATGAAGCGCTCGCTGGTCCTGGCCGGCGGCGGCATGCGCGTGGCATGGCAGGCAGGCGTGGTGCGCGCACTGGCGGAAGAGGGGCTGCACTTCGACCACGTGGACGGGACGTCCGGCGGCATCCTGACCGCGGGAATGCTGCTGTCCGGGGTGTCGCCCGAGGACATGTGCCGGAACTGGTCCGGCGTCAGCGTCAAGGACTTCGGCTCGGCGCTGCCGCCGGGAGACTATGCAAAGGGCCCGTGGTCACTGCCCGCCCTCGGGGACGCCGATGGCCTGCTCGGCAAGGTTTTTCCTGCCCTCGGGATCGACGACGGCGAGATCCGGCGCCGTGCCGCCCTGCCGGGCGCCGTCGAAGGCACTTTCAACGTGGTGGAGTTCACGGGGAAGCTCTGCCACGCCATCGATGCCCGTGACGTGGATGCCGGACTGATGGCGGCGGGAATGTCGCTGCCCATCTTCCTCACTCCGCTGCGGCGTGACGGGAAGATCTGGACTGACGCGGTCTGGGTCCGGGACGCCAACGTGGCTGAAGCCCTCCGTCGCGGGGCGGACGAGGTGTGGCTGGTCTGGTGCATCGGCAACACCGGCTACTGGGGCGACGGCCCGCTGGAACAGTACGTCCATATGATCGAAATGAGCGCCATGGGTGCCCTCCTGGCCGACTTCGAGGCCGCGAAGGCTGCCGGCAGGGATTTCATCCTCCACGTTGTCAGGCCGGAAAATCCCCTGCCGCTGGATCCGGAGTTCTACCTGAACCGCATCGACGCGGACACCCTGATCGGCATGGGATACCGGGACGCCCGCCGCTACCTCAAGGACATGACCGCCGAAGGCCTGCCCAAGGACGCTTCCTGCACGGCGATGGTTGAACCGGCCGCCGGGATCCGTTTCACTGAGCGGTTTGCCGGCCAGGGAAACGGCGTGGCCGGCAGCGGGTCCGGCGGCCCGGACGTCCGTCTCACCGTCACGGTGCACCTCCCGCTCGACGGTTCGGCCGCGCCCGCGCGGCTCACCGGTTTCCTGGACTTCGCGCCCTTCGGCCCGAGGGTTTTCCTGGCCGGCGGACGGGTTGACGTCCGGGGCGACGCGGTGACCTACCGGGCATCCGTCCATGCAGGCGGGGCCTGGCATCGCTTGTCGCTGGCACGGATCTTCCACGACGACCCCGGGCCGGACGCCTGGGACGATACCCGGCGGGCCCGCCTCTCAGTCGGTTCGCTGCTGGACGTTCCGGTCACCATGGGGCTGGCGGACGCGGCGGCCCTGATCGCCTCGGTGGAGCCGGCGGGCGTCCACGGCCCCGGCGACAGGGCCGGCGTCGTCGCGCAAGTAGTGGCAGAGGGCCTGAGGGAGGCGTTTCGCCGGTACGGCTGAGCGGCACTTGTGAGGTGCGCCACAGCCGAAGAACACGTTTGTTGCCGGTTGGTAAACATCAGCGAACGGGCAGGGACATTCCGGCAACAACCGGGAAACACCCGCGAAAAACCCTCCGCCTAGGCTGGTTTCCAACAGCAACCCCGGGCCTCACACGGGCCTCACCAGCGAAAGGGCCTTCACATGTCCGCTCCGGCAGCGTCCATCTCCTCCTCCACCACGTTCCAGGCGTCGGCCA
Organism: Arthrobacter sp. B10-11; assembly: GCF_033142195.1. Classification (NCBI taxonomy): domain Bacteria; kingdom Bacillati; phylum Actinomycetota; class Actinomycetes; order Micrococcales; family Micrococcaceae; genus Arthrobacter; species Arthrobacter sp. B10-11. The sequence continues at coordinate 220,558 of NZ_JAWMTH010000005.1, read as the reverse complement.
CGCTGCCGCGCGTGGTCATCGCCGGTGCCGGACCGGCTGCCCGGGCCCTGGTGGGCCAGCTGGACCGGTCCCGCTTTGCCGGCAGCATCACCGTGCTGAGCAACCGCGACGACGCCCCGTCCGAGCTCCTGGAACTGGCGGCGCTCCCCCAAGTTTCGTTCCGCTTCGGCCAGCCGGCCAGCTTCATCGATGCCGCCAACCGCATGGTGACCACCGCGGACGGCATGGAATTCAGCTACGACCAGCTGGTGATTGCCACCGGTTCCGCGCCGGCACTGGCGCCGGTGGACGGCGCGGGCCGCTGCCTGAGCTACGCCACCATCGACGACGCCGCCCGGATCGGTGACGCCGTCAAGGAAGTGACCCGCGTCCTGGGCCGGCGGCCGCTGGGAATCCTGGTGGGGACCGGCCCCGAAGCGGGCCAGGCGGAAGCCGTGCTGCGGGCCCGTGGTGTGCGGCCTATCCGCACCACGCTCCGGCCGGCCGCCGTAGTTCCGACGCTGGCCGGTTCGGTGCTCCCCGCGGCCGGGATTGTCTTCGACGACGGCAGCAGCATGAACGGCGACCTGGTGGTCCTCGCCGAGGAGCGGGTGGCCCGGGACGGCCTGGCGGCCAGCGCCGGCCTTGAGACGGCGGCAAACGGCGGGATCGTCATCGGACAGGATTTCCGGACGTCCGTCCCGGGCATCTGGGCCATCGGCGACGCCGCCTCGTTCGACGGCGTCCGCCTTGGCCTGCTGGTGGCTTCCGGCTCCGCGGCGGGGGCCTGCGCGGCCCGGCTGATGCAGGCAACGCTGCAGGAAGCTGTCCCGGCTGCCGCCTAGCATCGTTGTGGCAAGATGGTCACCTGAGAAGCCACGTAGAACACGGCGCCTGCTGCCCACGAGGCCCGGCAGGGCCACCAGGAAGGACCACCATGAGCAACGAAGCCACCGGCATGCCTGACGCCGCCGCGGCCACAGCACCCGCAGACATAGCTTCCTTCATCGACCACACGCTGCTGAAGCCGGAAGCCAGCGAAGCGGAGATCCTCAAAGTCTGTTCCGAGGCCGCCGAGTACCACTTCAAGTCCGTCTGCGTGAACCCGGTGTGGGTCAAGACCGTGACCACCGCCCTGAAGGGTTCAGGCGTCCTGACCTGCTCGGTCGTCGGCTTCCCGCTGGGTGCCACCCCCACCGACGTCAAGGCCTTTGAAGCGCGCGGTGCAGTGCTGGACGGCGCTGACGAGGTGGACATGGTCATCAACATTGCGGCCGCACGTGCCGATGACAAGGGTGCGCTGGTTGATGACATCCGGGCAGTGGCCGAGGCCGTGCACGCCGGCGACGCCATCCTGAAAGTGATCATCGAGACCGCACTGCTCAGTGATTCCCAGAAAGTCCTGGCCTGCGAGGCCGCCGTGGAAGCCGGAGCGGACTTCGTCAAGACGTCCACCGGCTTCAACGGGGGCGGCGCCACCGTTGACGACGTGGCGCTGATGCGCCGCACAGTAGGCCCGGAGGTCGGCGTCAAGGCCTCCGGCGGCGTGCGTTCGCTGGCCGACGCGCAGGCTATGATTGCTGCAGGTGCAACACGTATTGGCGCCAGCTCCGGGATTGCGATCGTCAAAGGCGAACAGGGTTCGTCCGCGTACTGACCTGTTTCGGAAGCGCCACAGTTTTTCAGCCCTTCGGGGCGTTTTGAGCCCTGCGGGGCCGAGGAGGAATGAATGTCCAAGACCGTTGATAGCCCCAAGACCCCTCAGAACGAGAACAGCCTTGCAGGCAGCATCGCTATTTTTGCAGTCATGATGGTCCTGTTCCTCGGCTCCATCTACTCCCTGTCGTTCCTCACGCTGGGCAACCCCTGGCCGATGGCCGTATGCCTGGGCCTCTTCGCTGCTGCGTTCTGGATCCCGCAGACGCTCCTGGGCCGTTCAGACTCGGCCGGCGAGCACTAAGCCTCCAAGCCAAACAGCTGAAGCCCCCGGATCTTCCGGGGGCTTCAGCTGCTTAAGCGGCTGTGAGCAGATCAGCTAGGTATTGCCGAACAGCCGGCCGAACAGGCTGTTGACCAGGGTGCTTCCGAGCGCGAGGGCGGCCGGGAAATGCACTTTGGCCAGCCCCCAGGCGGCCACGCACATCCCCACCATGGCATAGGCGCTCACGGGGATCAGCACGAGCCACTCCCGCTTGGAGCCGGCCCGCCCCAGCAACGGCAGGGAAAACGCCCCGTTGGCCCTCCAGACGTCGTTGAGCACCGGCAGTTTTCGCAGGAACCGGGGCGGCTTGATCACGATCGGCCACAGCAGCGGCACTCCCCCGGTGGTGATCATGTCTCCCACAATATGCACCACCACGCCGGTCAGCATTGAAACGGGCAGCCACGTCCACTGGTCCGGCGCGAACCAGGTCACCAGGCCCGCCATGGTCAGCGCGAAGAGCCAGTTGCTGATGAATCCGGCCTTCGGAAACAGTTTGAGCGCCTTGGCGGCGATGTTGATCATGAACATGCACAGCAGGCCTGCCCCCACAGACAGCAGACCCCAGTCCGTCTCCAGCTGGATCTGCCCGGCAAGGGTGGCCAGCAGCACGAAGAAGGCCGCCCCCAACACCGAGTGGGTGCCCTGCCGGTGCCCGCCGCTGGCATTTTCGATCCCGACGGCAATGACGTTGGACAACGGCGGCAGTGAGTTGGCAACGGTGCTGTGGCGGTGGTCCCAGTCGCACACCAGCGCGGTGCCCGCCGTCGCCATCCCGCCGATCAGGATTCCGGTGGCGTCCAGCGGATACCAGCCCAGCGTGTACGGCCCCGTTGAGGCAATGGCTACCCACGCCGCGGCTCCCGACGCGGCGTGGTGTCCTCCCATCAAGGGCTAGCCCCTTGTTTTTTCGAGCGGAACGTCCGCGTCGGAGAAGATGTTGCGGATGACGCCGTTGGCCCACTCCAGGATTTCAGCATCCTGCAGGTCGCGGCCGCCGATCCGGGCGGTCTTGGGTTTCGGGATGAGCACTGCGTCCAGGGCAGGCTTCGACTGCGAGCCGGGGTACATGCGGTTGAGCCGCATGGTCTTTGATTCGGGCAGCTGAGCCGGCGAGAACTTGATGAAGTTTCCCTGCAGGGCGACGTCGGACAGCCCGGCTTCCCGGGCGCCCACCCGGAAGCGGGCGACGGCGATCAGGTTCTGCGCAGGCAGCGGCGGTTCGCCGTAACGGTCCACAAGTTCGGCCAGGACTTCGTCGATGGCTTCGTTCGTGAGCGCGGACGCGAGTTTGCGGTAGGCCTCGAGGCGCAGCCGTTCCCCTGGCACGTAATCGTGCGGCAGATGGGCGTTGACGGGCAGCTCGATCTTCATTTCGGCGGCCTTCTCTTCGGCCTCGCCGCGGAAGTCCGCAACGGCCTCGCCCACCAGCCGGATGTAGAGGTCGAAGCCCACGCCCTGGATGTGGCCGGACTGTTCGCCGCCCAAAAGGTTGCCGGCGCCGCGGATTTCGAGGTCCTTCATCGCCAGCTGCATGCCGGCGCCGAGTTCGTTGTGCGTGGCCACGGCCTTGAGCCGTTCCAGCGCCACTTCGCCCAGCGGTTTCTCGGAGGGGTACAGGAAGTACGCGTAGGCGCGTTCGCGGCCCCGGCCCACGCGCCCGCGCAGCTGGTGGAGCTGGGAGAGCCCGTATTTGTCGGCCCCGTCCACGATCAGCGTGTTGGCGTTGGAGATGTCCAGGCCGGTTTCGATGATGGTGGTGCACACCAGCACGTCGAAGCGCTTCTCCCAGAAATCCACGATGATCTGCTCGAGCCGGCTCTCGGACATCTGGCCATGGGCCACTTCCACCCGGGCTTCCGGGACCAGCTCGCGGATCTTGGCGGCCGTACGTTCGATGGTGGACACGCGGTTGTGGACGAAGAACACCTGGCCCTCACGCATGAGCTCGCGCCGGATGGCGGCGGAGGTCTGCTTCTCCGTGTACGGGCCCACGTAGGTCAGCACCGGATGGCGTTCCTCGGGCGGGGTGGCCAGGGTGGACGTTTCGCGGATGCCGGTCAGCGACATTTCCAGGGTGCGCGGAATCGGGGTGGCGCTCATTGCCAGGACGTCCACGTTGGTGCGCATCTTCTTGAGCGCTTCCTTGTGTTCGACGCCGAAGCGCTGTTCCTCGTCCACGATCACCAGGCCCAGGTCCTTGAACGCGAAGTCCTTGGACAGGAGCCGGTGCGTGCCGATCACCACGTCCACGGATCCGTTCTTCACGCCTTCGGCGGTTTCCTTGGCTTCCTTCGAGGCCTGGAAGCGGGACAGCGGCTTCACCCGCAGCGGGAAGCCGGAGAAACGTTCCGTGAAGGTTTCGTAGTGCTGCTGGGCCAGCAGCGTGGTGGGCACCAGGACCGCCACCTGCTTGCCGTCCTGGACGGCCTTGAAGGCGGCGCGCACGGCAATTTCGGTCTTGCCGTAGCCCACGTCGCCGGATACCAGCCGGTCCATGGGAATTTCCCGTTCCATGTCCGCTTTGACTTCGTTGATGGTGGTCAGCTGGTCAGGAGTCTCCACATACGGGAACGCTTCCTCGAGCTCGCGCTGCCACGGCGTGTCCGGCCCGAACGCAAAGCCCTTGGAGGCCATCCGGGCGGAGTAAAGCCTGATGAGTTCGCCGGCGATCTCCTTGACCGCTTTGCGCGCCTTGGACTTGGTGCTGGCCCAGTCCGCCCCGCCCATCTTGCTCAGGGCAGGGGTGTCCCCGCCGACATAGCGGGTCACCTGGTCCAGCTGGTCGGTGGGCACAAAGAGCCTGTCGCCCGGGGCGCCGCGCTTGGACGGTGCATACTCCAGGACGAGGTATTCGCGGACGCCGTCCCCGCCACCTGCCACCTTGCGCTGGATCAGTTCAACGAACCGTCCGATGCCGTGCTGTTCGTGCACCACGGAATCGCCGGCCACCAGCTGCAGCGGGTCCACGGCGTTCCGCCGCTTGGACGGCATGCGGCGCATATCCTTCGTGGACCCCGCGGAAGTGCGTCCCAGCAGGTCCGCTTCCGTCAGCAGGCCGAGTTTCAGCCCGTCCAGGACAAAACCGCGTCCGACGGCGGCGGTGGTCACTTCGATGATGCCCGCCTGCGGCTCGTCATCCAGCGAGTCCACCCGGGCGCACGGGATGTCGGCGTCGTGGAACAGTTCGGCGAGGCGCTGGGCCGGGCCGGGGCCCTCGGTAACCACCACGATGCGCCACTGGTCGCGGACGTGCGAGCCGATGAACTCCATCATCTCCGCCACGTCGCCCTGGTAGCCGCGCGGCTCCCGGGCGTGCAGGTTGAGGACGTTGATGTCCGGGGTCAGCTCTTCGTCGGTGGCCAGCGACGTGATGGACCACCACGAGACCTCGTGCCCCAGGGCCGAGGTGCGGGTCTCCGTCAGGGAGCGGAAGCTGGCCGAATGCAGGGCAGCCGACGCCGCCGAGCTGAGGTCGAGCGGCGCAGTGCCCCCGTCTGATGCCGTCGACCACGCCGCTTCGAGGAATTCCTCGTTCGTGGCGGCGAGGTCATGGGCGCGCGTGCGGACCTTCTCGGGTTCGATGACCACTGAGATGGACCCGCCGGGGAGTTGCTCCACGAAGGGCACCATGGCATCCACCAGCACCGGTGCGAGGGACTCCATGCCCTCCACCGCGATGCCGCCGGCGATCTTTTCCAGCATGTCCGCAGCGGCGGGCAGCTGCGACTTGAGCGTGGCGGCCCGGGACATCACGGACGGGGTGATCAGGATTTCACGGCACGGCGGGGCGTGCAGTTCGGTGGGGTGGTGCAGCCCGGGCGAGGAGAGGGACCGCTGGTCGGCCACGGCAAACCAGCGCATCTGGTCCACCTCGTCGCCAAAGAACTCCACCCGGACCGGGTGATCCTCGGTGGGCGGGAACACGTCCAGGATGCCGCCGCGGACTGCGAATTCGCCGCGGTGCGTCACCATGTCCACCCGGGCGTAGGCGGCGTCGGAAAGGCTGCGCACCACGTCGGTGAAGGACACCTCCTGTCCCACCTTCAGCGTGACGGGCTTGAGCTCGCCGAGGCCGGCCACGATCGGCTGCACCACTGCGCGCACGGGAGCCACCACTACGCGGAGCGGGCCGCCGGCAGCCGTAGCGGGGTGCGCCAGGCGGCGAAGCACCGACAGCCTTCGTCCCACGGTGTCCGAACGCGGGGACAGCCGCTCGTGCGGAAGGGTCTCCCAGCTGGGAAATTCAGCCACCGTATCGGCGGGCAGGAAGGCGCGCAGGGCTGCGGTGAGGTCCTCTGCTTCGCGGCCGGTGGCGGTGACGGCCAGCACCAGGGGCGTCCCGGGCGAAGTGCCGGCGGCGGCGGGCAGGGCCGCAAGGCCGTCGGACATCTCCGCCAGCAGCGCAGCGCGGAGGCCTGCCGGCGCACTGATCTGGTAATCCTCGCTGCGGGTTCCGAAACTCCGGGACGCTTCAGCCTGCACGCGGGCAAACGTAGTATCTCCGGCGAGCGCGCGGCGAAGGCCTGTAAGTGACGGGCCGGTGAGGCTCATGGCAGAAGCTCCTGAAATGATCACGGGAAGGCAGGCAACACGAAAACCCGAAATTCGCGAGAATCCCGGGTCTTCCCAGCCTACCGCGACGGCGGAGCGCCGTGCGCGTGGTGGATGCCCGGTTCACTTGCCCCAGCTTCAGTCAGGCGCCTTTGGAAAAACTTGGATTGATAAGCTGGCTGTGCATCGACGCATTCCGCGACGTTCCAAGGAGATCCACATGAATGGCATCCCGAAAACCGTGCTTGTCACCGGCGCCACCGGTTATATCGGCGGGCGGCTGGTCCCCCGGCTCCTCGAGGCCGGGCACACGGTGAAGGTCGTGGTCCGGACTCCGGCCAAGATTGCCGGCGTGCCCTGGCTGGACCAGGTCGAGGTCATCCAGGGCAGCCTCGACGACGGCGATATGCTCCGGGCGGCGCTGGACGGCGTCGACGTGCTTTACTACCTGGTCCACTCAATGGCCGCCGGTGCCGGTTTCGAGGCCAAAGAGAAAGCCATGGCGGAGACCGCAGCCAAAGCGGCGGCCGGTGCCGGCGTGCAAAGAATTGTCTACCTCGGCGGCCTGCACCCGGAGGGAGCCGAACTCTCAACGCACATGCGCTCCCGGGAGGCCGTGGGCAAGGTCTTCCTTGCGAGTCCGGTGGACGCGGTGGTGTTCCAGGCGGGCGTCGTGATCGGATCCGGCTCGGCATCGTTCGAAATGATCCGGCACCTTTCAGAGACGCTCCCCCTCATGCCGGCTCCGAGTTGGGTGCGGAACCGGATCGAGGCAATCGCCGTCAGGGACGTGCTGTACTACCTCGTCTCCGCGGCGTCCCTGGAAGGGCACATCAACCGCACCTTTGACATCGGGTGCAGGCAGGTTCTTACCTACGCGGGAATGATGAAGGAGTACGCAGCCGAGGCTGGCCTGCCCTACCGTGTGGTGCTCGCCCTGCCCATTCCAGCGCCGAAGCTCGCGGGCATGTGGGTTGCCCTGACTACGCCCATCCCGCTGTCCATGTCGCTGCCGCTCGTTGAATCGCTCCAGCACGACGCAGTTGCGCGGGAGCACGACATTGACGACTTCATACCTCAGCCCGAGGGCGGGCTGACGCCGTACCGGCGGGCTGTGGCCCTCGCGTTGGGCAAGGAACGCGATGCCCAGGTCGAAACAACCTGGGCCAGCGCCGGCGCGGACGCCGACCCTCTGCCGAGTGACCCGGACTGGGCAGGACACAGGGTCTACGTGGACGAGCGAAGCTACTCCAGCCCGGTGGATCCGAAGTATGTCTGGACCATCATCGAAGGAATCGGCGGCCGCAACGGCTGGTACTCCCTTCCGCTGGCATGGCGGGTCCGCGGCTGGCTGGACAAGCTGACCGGAGGGGCCGGGCTCCTCCGCGGCCGGCGGCACCCGCACCTGCTTGCCGAGGGTGAAGTGGTGGACTGGTGGCGCGCCGAACGGATCGAACGGGGCCGCCTGCTGCGGCTTCGGGCGGAAATGCGTGCCCCGGGCCGCGCATGGCTGGAGCTTTCAGTGGAGCCGGAAGGCACCGGCAGCCTCTACCGGCAGCGTGCCATCTTCTTCCCGAAGGGTCTCAGCGGCAAACTGTACTGGCTCGCCGTGCTGCCGTTCCACAGCGTCATTTTTCCTGCCATGTCACACAACATTTCAGCTGCTGCGCAAAAACTGGCAGAGGCCGAATCGGAGTCCGCCACTTTCAGCACGTAGGATGTGGGAGGCAAAAAACCGATGCCCCAGACCCCCCAACCCCATGGAGGAACAATGGCACTGAGTGCTTCCACCACCCTGCCGCACAGCGTCGATCGCGTCACCGCTGTGTTCGCCAACGAAGACTTCCAGCGCCACACCAGTGAACTGGTGGGCGGAACCCTTGAATCGTTCAAGGTCGACGGCGATGTTGCCGGCGCTTTCAGCACCACCTCGGTGCGCACCCTGCCCACCACCCGCCTGCCGGAGATTGCCCGCAAGTTCGTGGGCGAACGCCTGACTGTCACCCAGCTCGAGACGTGGGAAGCCCCTGGTGCTGACGGCTCACGGCGGAGCAACATCAGCCTGAAGATCGCCGGTGCCCCGCTGGACGTCAGCGCCGTGCAGCGGCTGGTCGCCGACGGCGGCAGCACCCGTGTAGAACTCGAGGGCAACGTGACGTCCTCGGTTCCGTTCCTGGGCGGCAAGATTGCCGATGCTGCTGAGCCCATGGTGGGCAAGGCACTGAACATCCAGTCCCAGCAGGCGCAGGCCTGGCTGGAAAGCCACTGACCGGTGCAGCTTCCTGTTGCCCTGGCCTGGGTCCTGATCGTCGCCGGCGTCTGGTCCCTGGTGGTCTGGCCGCAGTTCCTTAAGCGCGTGATGAAGGATCCGCGGGCACGTGACACGGCCGGCAAGGCCACCCGTTTCCTCACGGTCCACGTGGTCCTGGTCTCCGTCTCGCTGGTGCTTGGCGCCGCCACGGCGGCCATCGGCGTCGCCGCGCTGGTCGGCTAGCGGACGGCCCGGCCGGCCACTCGAGTACCCGGAGCTGCGAATGGAGTATGAGGGGGCATAAGTGAGGTGTGCAACACGCTGTTATCGGAACGTGATAAGCCGTAAATTTCTGCTATGGACGCGAACGATATGGAACGGGTTTGGCATGGCAGCCACCGTAAAGTCGACCGCAGGAACTGGTCGCTGTATTTCGCACTGACCCTATTGGGGCTTATCGCGTGGGTAATTGTTGTATTTCCCCACTAATCTTCCGAATTTCCAAACCATAACCAAAACTCCGGCGGGTCGCACCTGCCGGAGTTTTGTTTTCCGCACCGGCGGATATTGCGTCCCCCGAGCCCAGCCCAACCGGAATTACCGGACAAAATCGGAGAATCCGGCCATGATCGTCAGCACCGTGAGCACCACCAGCGCTATAACGCAGACAATTTCAGCCCTGTGAATCCTGTGCTGCGTTTGCCGCCATTCGCTCTCGTCCTGGCTATCGACCATATTACGAGGCTACGTTCCTCCCCTGAACGCGACTAGAGTAACCACTACTTGTCTTTTTCCCCATTGCGGTGCGCTCTTCACATCAAGCTCACCATGCCATAAAGTAGCCGTAGGATCGGCGATCGGCTCAGCGACGTTTATCTCAGGATCGAAGTACGTCCCCAGGATTGAACTACGTCCCAGGAGAGCTGAGAACAGTGGCCGCTGAAGGATTTTCCAATACCCGTTTCCTCACAGTTTCCGAAGTCGCCGAAGTCATGCGGCTGTCCCGGATGACCGTGTACCGGCTCGTCAAGGCGCACGACCTGCCGGCCGTCCGCTTCGGCCGGTCCTACAGGGTTCCCGAGCACGCCATCGAGGACTACGTCCAGCACCATTCCACCCTCTCGGACGATGAGCACCCGGAGGCCGGCAAGACCTAGCGGCTGGTGGCTACGGCCTGCCGCAGCGCATCCTCTGCGGCCACCCACGCCAGCATGGCGCACTTAACCCTGGCCGGGTATTTTGCGACTCCGGCCAAGGCCGCCGCATCACCCAGAATCTCTTCGTCCGGCTCCAGCCGGCCCCGTGAGCGCATGAGCTCCCTGAAGTGATCGATCATTTCCGCCAGCTCATCCGGCGATGCACCGTCGGACAGTTCGCTCAGTATTGAGGCCGAGGCCATTGAGATGGCGCAGCCGTCACCGTTCCAGTGGATGCCTTTCACCGTTGACTGGTTTCCCGCTTCCGCCAGCTCCAGGCGCAGCGTAATTTCGTCGCCGCACACCGGGTTGAGCTGGTGGCACTGGCCCACTCCCGCCTGGTCAGGCATTGCCGCGGCATCTTCATCCGTCAGGTCGGATCCGCTGCGGGTCTTTGCATGCTCCAGGATCAGTTGCTGGTACATCGCATCCAGTGCGCTCACTTCGATGCCCCCGTGCCCGCTACACCAAAGTAGGGGCGGACCTGGGCCACAGCCTCAAGCAGGAGGTCCACTTCTTCGGTGGTGTTGTACAAATACGTGCTCGCGCGCGTGGTGGCAGTCAGGCCCAGCCGCCGGTGGAGCGGCTGCGCACAGTGGTGGCCCACGCGGACGGCGATACCAAGGCTGTCCAGATACTGGCCGACGTCGTGCGCGTGCACGCCGGCGACGTCGAAGGCTGCCAGACCGAGCCGTTCCACACCTGCCCCCGGCCCCACAACGCGGATTCCGTCAATGGCGCCCAGCCCGGTGACCAGCCGCTGGCCCAGGTCAGCTTCCCAGCCGGCGATGCGTTCCATGCCGGTCTCTTGCAGGTAGTTGGCTGCGGCGGCGAGCGCCACCGCCTGGGAAATGGGCTGGGTTCCGGCCTCGAACCGTTGGGGTGCCGGAAGGTATTCCGCTTTTTCCATCGTCACGGTAGTGATCATGGAGCCTCCGGTCAGGAACGGAGGCATGGCGTTCAGCAGCTCCCGCCGCCCGTAGACGCCGCCAATCCCGGTGGGCGCCAGCATCTTGTGGCCGGAGAAGACGGCAAAATCGACGTCCAGGGCCTTGACGTCGAGTGGCAGGTGCGGAGCAGACTGGCAGGCATCCAGCACCACGAGCGCGCCCGCTTCGCGTGCCAGCTGCACAAGCTCGGACACTGGGTTGATGGTTCCGAGCACGTTTGACGCGTGGGTGAACGCAACGACCTTGCTGCGCCCCGTGATCAGCCGCGCCGCTTCCTCAAGCCGCAGCGCGCCGTCGTCGTCAATGGGGATGAACTTCAGCGTTGCACCGGTGCGCCGGCAAAGCTCCTGCCACGGGATCAGGTTGGCGTGGTGTTCCATCTCCGTCACCACTACCTCGTCCCCCGGACCCAGGGCGAAGCGGCCGGCGTCGCCCCGGACGGTGCCGACACTGGCGTTGGAGAAAGAGTAGGCCAGGAGGTTCAGGCCCGCGGTGGCATTGGCAGTCCAGACCAGTTCGTCCTCCCCCGAGCCGATAAAGGCGGCCACGGTGGCACGGGCGTCCTCGAATGCGTCGGTGGCCTGGACGGCAAGGTGGTGGGCGCCGCGGTGCACTGCGGCATTCCTCAGCTCGTAGAACTCCTGCTCGGCTTCCAGCACGCTTCGGGGGTTCTGTGAGGTGGCGCCGGAATCCAGGTATACGAGGGGCCTGCCGTTGACTTCCTGGTCCAGGACGGGGAAGTCGTTGCGAATCCGCAGGACCTCGACATCACTGAGCGCGACCTGGCTGACTGCGGTAGCGGGAGTGGATACCATGACCAAACTGGAGCTCCTAGATAGGCAAGACCTGCCGACGGCTCGCCGCCACGGGCAGGCACACCGCTTGCGTCCGCGGTGCTACTCCACAATTGTCCCACTATTGCCCGTCCAGGCTGTTCCAGAGTTCAGCCAGCTCCTGGCGCCGGGAAACGCCCAACTTGCCGTAGATCCTCTGCAGGTGCGCATTCACGGTGTTCACGGCGATCCCGAGCTCTTCCGCCACGCGGGCACTTCCCATCCCGGTGACCACAAGCGTCACCACTTCGCGCTCCCGTTGCGAGAGCCTGGCGGGATCTGCGGCGCCCGGCCGGTCCGGCGACGCGGCGGGCAACGGCGCGCTGTTCCCGTCACTCGACCACCGCCAGTCCGGCGGCCCGTCCGCGGCATGCTCAAGCGCCGTACCATCGGGCCTGGCTGCGGCGCCGAGGTTCAGCAGCTCACGTGCCCGGCGGCCCCTCCCGCCGCCCGCCGCTTTGGCCGTTCTTCCGGACGACCTCTGGGGCGGACCGGAGGCCCCGGTAACGGCCGGACGTGCCACCGACGCGTACGTTTCGACCATACGGGCCGTTACGTCGCCGTCGGATGCCCCGCCGGCACCTGCCCGATGTTCCCTTGCCGGATATTCCCCTGCCGGATGATGTTCCGTCCGGTCGTCCCCGAAGGCAACCGCCGCGGAATGTGTAGAGCCGGGCAGCGGCGCCAGGTCCCATGTCAGCCACTCCGCGGTGGCCTGCGCGCCCACAGTGAGGGCCAGCGGATCATCCGGTTCACCGGCAGTTCCGGCGTCCGCGCCGTATGCGCCCACCCCCGCACGGCCGGCGGCGGCGTGCCGGCAGAACATCATGGCACGGAAGATTTGCAGCGGCCCGCCCGGGTAGCTCATCCATTTGTTGCGGCCGGCGCGTTTGTCCGGGGTCCCGGCTTCAGGGCTCTGCCCCAGCCGTGCCAGGTTGGAGGCGTGGATGGTGAGCACCGTGGTGTGGAAATCAACGCTGCACCGCGGCAAGCGCTCCACCGCGTTAAGCGCGCGGGCGGAAAGGGCGACGGCGTCAGCGGGCTTTCCCTGCACTGACTCCCCTTGGGAGGCAAGCGCCAGAAGCAGGATGCCTGCGTGGGTACCCGTCGACTCCTCCGCGCCGGGGGCGCCGTCGTAGAAGCCGGGCGGGCAGAGACGGCGGAAGAGCTCCCCGCCCGGGCTCGGCCAGTTTCCCTCCCTCGATTCCAGGTAGAGCTGCAGGACGTCCAGCTCATCCTGGACGGCGTTCTGGTATGTGTCCGCGGCCGCGTCACCGATGGACGCGGCCGCCGCAAGGGTCAGCCGCCGCCTTGCATTGTCCAGCACGGATTGGAGGGCGTCGCGGCCCGGATTCGTGGGTATGAGGGCCTGCAGGAGCAGGGCCACTGCCCTGGCGAATTCCATGCTCAGCACTGCGGGGGTGGTTTCCACGAGGCCCCGGAGCACCTCGGCGCTTCGGCCGTACTCGTGGGAATGGAACAGCGCGCGGGCCGCCTCCGTCTGTGCCGGGAGCTGGAGTTCCGGCGCCTTGACCGCTTCGGCTGCCTTTAGGGCACGGTCACTGTCATAGAGGTTGTTTGCGGCGGTGGCCACGGCCAGGAGGTCCAGGTCCGCAACAATCCCACCGGAATCCAAGCTGGCTTCCACCCGCCGAAGGAGATCCCACAGCGGCTCATCGCCCGGCCGCCCGGGGGCACCGGCCCCGCTTTCGCGCAGGTCCGCTTCGCCGGGCAGGTCCAGCGGGCCCGAACCGCCCGGAAAACTCCGTGCCGCGCTGGCCTCCACCTCATGGTTCAGGATGACGTCGGCCCCGCCGTCACTCCTGATCTGGAGCCGGATGACGTGGCCCTGCTCCAACGCAGAGAGGGCATCCGGAGGGACGGCCCGGGCCAGGACGGACAGCGGAGCAGGATCGGCGGCCGCCAGTAAATCGACAATCTGGCGCTGCTCCGGGGGCAGGGCTTCAATCCGCCTGCGGGCAAGATCGAATTGGCGTGCCTCCGCCGGGTCCGGCGGCCGGACCATCGCGCACCGGCCGCTGCGCTCCACAATGCTGCCGCACGCCAACGCTTCCTCGACCAGCCAGCTTGCCGTTAACGCATTGGCCCCCGAGGCGGCGTGAATGTCGCGAACCAGGGTCCGGCCGGGCCTGGCAGGCAATTTGTATTCGAGGAAAGTCCGGAACTGGTCCAGCGTCAGGTCCTCAAGCGTCACGACGGACAGCTGCCGGGCCACCACGGATTCCATCAGCTCCATCTGCAGCTGCCGGTCGGCGCGGTGGCTTGCCAGCATCTTGATGTCCGGTTCGGCAAGGAGTTGGTTCAGGACCCACAGGGATGTCCCGTCCAGGTAGTCCACATTGTCCAGGACCATCAGGATCCCGTTTGCCTCCGGGTCCTGGCTTCGGAGTGCGTCCCGGCAGGCCCGGACGATGTTCAGCGGCGACACTTTGGACCCGGAGGGCAAGGCCGGCGCCAATACACTGCCGATGCCAAACTTCATCCGGCGGCAGGACTCCGGAATGCTGTGGACAATGACGGTGAGCTTCCCGGAGAGCGCCTCCGCCGCCGCGGCAAGGAGCCTGGTCCGGCCCGAGCCCGCGGCACCGGTGACAATGACGCCTTTACCCTCTGAACCGGACAGGGCAGTGATTGTTTTCCGAAGTTCGGCCACACGAATTACCGGGGGGAAAGGTGAATTTCCTGCCCTAACGTCCATGGTTGCGTCGATTCCTTAGCCGCGGAGCGCGAAGTTCCGGACCGCCCCCAACCATCTGCCGGCTTTAGCAACTCCAACGCTACCTATCCGGTGCCGCGGCTGGCGTGAGTAGTGACTACTCGAATATGCCGGACGGATGCTCTCACGCCAGTTCAGGCTACTCACAGGCATCCGTGTAAAGTGGAGCGGGTGTTAACGGTCTCTTCGGGTCTCCTGACGGTCCCGCTGGCTGCTTCTGGGGAGTAAGCGGCTCAGCTGATTTCACTATCAGCATCCATTCCGGGCGCGGCCATCGCTGCGCCCTTCCGGCGGTCATGACCCGTACTTGGCGTGCCCTCATGGGGCTCCTGCCATCCCTGTTAATGTCCCCAACAGATATGTATCCCATAAATGAAACACATGACCACACCCATCATGGCTGTGTTGATCCTCCTTATTGGAGTATTGACCGCCGGCTGTGCCGCCGAATCGGCGCCCGGCCCGTCGGCCTCCCCCAGTCCTTCGTCAGCGAGCGCCAAAGCGTCGCAGGCACCGCTGAAGGCTTCACCGCCACCTAGTTCGACGCCGGCCGCGGCCCCCGTCGAGGAGCCTGCACCCGCTGCGGCTTCCGCCCCCGAACCTGCCGCCGCAGCCCCCGCGCCGGTGGCCGTGGCCGCAGCTGAGCCCGTGGCCGCACCGGCAGCCAGCAAATACCCGCTGCACACCAACGTTGTGAGCACCACTTTCTGGGTGGGCGAAATTTTCAACGCCAGCCTGGCTGACGGATCCCAGGTCTGCTCCACGTACAACGGCCAGTGGGCTTTCCAGCACACGGGTATCAATGCAGGAACCACGCCCGCCTCGGCTTCCGGTTGCCCCGGCAGCATCTACGGCGGGTGCGACGGCGTGAGCTCCGGTTCCGGTAGCTCGTTTACTTGCGCCACCGAAGCACGCGATGCCTCCAACGGGTACTTCCCTAAGAACCAGCCCACCCCGCTGGAAAACCCGTTCTACCTTGACCTTCCCTACGACGACGTGAATGACAGTGTTGCGTTCCAGCAGCGCTGCCAGGTCATTCCGTGGGCCGCGGCGGACAACGCCGCCACCGGTGTCAACCACTGCGCGGACAGCAGCTATTCATACATGAAGAACCGCTGGGTGCAGATGACCGGACCGAACGGCAACGTCTGCTACGGCCAGATCGAGGACGCCGGTCCTTCCAGTGGTTCCGAATACCATGACGCGAACTACGTCTTCGGCGCCGCCGACGCCCGCCCGGCAAACACCGATTTCTCCGCCGACGGCACCCAGGGCGCGGGAATGGATGTTTCCCCGGCACTGAACGGCTGCCTCGGCTTCGCCGAACTGGACGGCAGCGGCGATCATGTCTCGTGGAGGTTTGTTGACCGCGCAGACGTTCCGGCCGGACCGTGGCTGAAGGTGGAAACCACGTCAGGCGTGAACTGGTAGCACCGCTCTCGCGTTGAGCGCAGAGGCGCCCCTGGTGCAGGACCGCAGTGTCCGTGCACCAGGGGCGTTTTTCTGTCCTACCGGGTGATGCCGGCGCCCGCGGTTGCTTCTTCCAACTCGAGCGCCTCCCCTTGGATGCGCCGCACCGGGCTGACCCACACGCCCGAGGAGGCTGCGGAGAACGCCCTGGGCAGCACCATCAGGCAGATCACGGAGTCGAGGATCCGCATCAGCGGAAAGAACGGCGCCATGAGCAGGATGCCCGGCCGGCGGAGGGCAATAGCCGCGACAACGGTGAGCGCGAGGTCGGGAATGAGGACACCCAGGAAGACGTCCTGCGGACGCAGGAGCCCGGACAGGTAAAGGAAGGATTCGCCGTTGGCCCCGAAGGCCTGGAGTTGCATCGATGCCACTAGCGAGAGGAGGAAGACCGGAATCAACAACACGAAGAACAGGCAGCTCAGGACGAGTTCGATGATGTACAGGACCAGCACGAACCAGAACTTTCCGGCCTGCAGGCGATGCCGCCGGACCGTCTGCCAGAAGCCGAGGAGCCACCGCCGGACCTGCCGGGTGTAGTCCTGCAGGTTGTCCGGGTCCTGTGTATACGCCACAGCCGCGGACGGGTGGAAGGCTATCCGCCCCAGTTTCTTGGCATGGATCTCAAAGGTCATGTTGAAGTCCTCGATGACCAGTCCCGGTGCCAGCACCTTGATCTTCGCGAGGGCGCTTGTCCGGTACATGCTGGCAAAGCCCGGCACGATCGACACGACGTTTGCGCCCCTGGCCGCCTGGCCGTACTTGAGCAGCAGCTGCACCACGATGTACAGCCGTTCACGGTAGGCCACCAGGAAACGGCCAAGCGCCGTGGGTGCAGGCGGCGTCATGATGGACTTTGCCCGGCCGGCCACGGCAACCACGGAAGGATCCTGGAAGAGCGGCAAACCGGTCTCGAGGTAGTCCGGGGTGGGCCGGGTGTCCGCGTCCAGCAGAAGCACCACTTTGAACTTCCGGCACAGCTCGAAATGGGCAATCCCGGCGGCCAGTGCTCCGGCTTTTCCCCTGTTCGCTTCCAGATCGAGCACTTTGACCCCGCATGCGCGGGCGATGGCCGACGTGTCGTCCGTGGACATGTCCGAGATCACGTGGATGTTCCTGAGCGGCACCAGCGCAGATGCGGCCCGGAGGGTTTCCCTGATGACCAGGGCTTCGTTGTGGGCAGCAATGAGCACTGCAACATTTGCCGGCAATATCCGTGGGCCCCTTACCCGGTGACGGCCGTGTTCCCGCTGGATCTTCCCCCGGTGCGCCCGTGGCGCCGGCAGCGTGTGGGCTCCATGGGCGCCTGAGCCCACCCGGCCGGCCAGCGGCATGCGCTGGAGAAGCCGGAGCATCCGGCCGCTCAGCGGCGGTCCCAGCGTGACCCGCCGGATGTACTGCTCATTGGCCAGGCGCAGCAAGCCAACGAACGACCAGAAGATAGTGCTGACTCCGAGGACAAGGACGATGTATACGGCTATCACAGCGACGGCGCTCCAATCGTGTCGTACATGGCATAGTCATCCGTGACGAGCGTGCCATTCCTGAAAAGGTTTAGCCCGAAGCTGATGGCGGTGGCTCCGGACGGTAACGCCGGAGTGGTGAAGCTGGCTTGCGTGTAGGAACCGGCCGCGGCGAACCACGGGCTGGACGTCCAGTAGACCCAGGCACCGGCAGAGTTCCGGTAATAGACAGCGAACTGGGTTACCGTCGTCGACGTATACCAGGCGCGAAGTGAATATGTATGGCCGGCGACGGCCGGCGGCGCGCACGATCCCGTGTCCAGAGTCTGCAGGAGTTTGGCGTCACCGTTGACGTAGTTGCTCACCATCAGGCGTTCTGCCTTTGTCCCTGTCCTGGCGGTCGAGACGGTGCTGAACGCCGCGGTGTTGGAACCGTATCCGGCCGTTTGCCAGCACTGCGGAACCGAGCCGGCGCCGGCCGTCTCCAGGCTGGCATTCTGCACAAGGTTTGTTCCGGTCGGCGGGGGTGGCGGCGGTGGCGTGGACGTGGACGACGCTGTGTCCACCATTTCGTAGTCGTCCGTGGTAAGCGTTCCATTGCTGAAAAGGTTGAGCCCGAAGCTGATGCCGCTTGCTCCTGCAGGCAGCGCGGGGGTTGTCCAGCTGGCCTTTTGGTACGTTGTGGCGGGTCCAAACCACGGACTCGAGGTCCAGTAGACCCATGACCCAATGCCGGTCCGATAGTAGAGCGCGAACTGGGTGTTGGCGGTGGATTTATACCAGGCGCCCAGCGTGTACATGTGCCCCGGCGTGGCGGTTGGCGAACATCCTCCGAGGTCCAGTGACGGCAGCCATTTGGCATCGCCGTCGACGTAGCCCGTCACCACCAGCCGTTCTGCCCTGGAGCCGGTCCGGCCCGGGCTCACCGTGGTGAAAGTGCGTGAGTTTGTGCCGTAGCCGCCCGCCTGCCAGCATTGGGGAACCCCGTTCACCAGGGTTTCAAGGCCGGGGTTCTTCACCAGGTTGCCGGTCGTTGGCTGTGGCGGGACGGCCGGGCCGGAGACTGCGGGCTTCACTGTTCCGCCAATGACCTGATTCACCGTCTTGACTGTGGTGGTGGCCGGCCGGGCCTTTAGCCAGGCAGCGAACTGCTGAAATACCGTAGGGGTGACGTTCAGGGGATCCGAGCTGGAGGCCGCGATGTGGTGGAACGTCAGCTGGATCCAGCCGCCCACCGACTCGGCCTGGGTGACGGACCGCTGGAGATCGGCCAGCGTCCACGTGTTGTCCACCTGGTCCGGCGCCCTTGTGTTGTAGGCATTGGCCGGCGGAATGGACTCGGCGAGCGGGCATCCGGCGCAGCTGAACCGGGTCTGGATGTCACCGAGTCCGCGCGCGCTGTTGTACCCGCAGTTCCTCACGATGCCCTCTGCCGCGGTATTCGACGATGCAAAGGGGTACGCGAAGCTCGTCACGGCGAAGCCCCAGTTGGTCAGGTTGACCCGGTCATTGCACACCTGGCGGGTGGCTTCGTCCGACGGCAGCGTCACCAGGTCCGGATGGGTGACGGTATGGCCGCCGATCTCGTGGCCGTTCGACGCCAGGGCCTGGAGGTTGGCAACAGTCAGGTAGTTAGTGCTGTTGATGACCCCGGACGTGATGTAAAAAGTCCCGTCGATCCCAACGTTGTTCATGATCTGGGCGGCTGTCATCTGGTCCGCGTTGCCGTCGTCGAACGTCAAAGTCACTACGGTGGGCGCCGCCGCGTTGGCCGGAAAAGCCATTGCGGCCAGGCCGGACACGGCCAGGGCCACAATGCCCATGGCCGTCGCGGCCGTGCGCGCCCAATTCCTCCAGCGCCGCAGGGCGGGGCCTGCGTCAGACTGACTTGCTAATCGCCCGGAAGTTTCTACCCTCATGGGAATCGACTCGATTCTGGTTTTCGAGCCCGTGGAGCGTCTGCGCTGGCAACGGGCGGGGCCTACGGCGCCGGCGGCGCCCCCGTATCGAACATCTCGTAGTCATCTGTTGTCAGCTCCCCGTCGCTGAACAGATTCAAACCAAAACTGATGCCGACGGCGTCTGCCGGCACCGGTGGTGCAGTCCACTCAGCCTGCCGGTAGGCAACGCTGGCGGGAAACCAAGGGCTGGCTGTCCAATAGGTCCAGGTGCCAACCTTGTTGCGGTAGTACAACTCGAACTGCGTGGATGCCGTGGACGTGTACCACGCCCGCAGCGTGTAGCTGTGGCCGGGGACAACGCTCGGCGCGCACGCCCCCAGATCCAGGACAGGCAGCAGCTTCGCGTCTCCGGAGGCGTAACCGGTGACGTCCAGCCGCCGGGCGATGGTGCCGGTGCGGCCCGGAGTCAGCGTGCTGAGGACGTGCGAATTCTGGCCGTAGGAGGAAACCTGCCAGCATTCGGGAAGACCGTATTTGCCGGGCGTTTCCAGCCCGGGGTTACGGAGCGCATTGGTGCCTGGCGGCGCAGGCGGAGCAGACGGTCCCGGAACTGCCGGCTTGGCTCCGCCACCAATGACATCGTGCACTGTACGGATCGCGGTGGTCCCCTCGTCCGTGCGCGTCACCAGCCACGCGACGAAGTCGCTGAAAAGCGCCGGTGCCACGGACCGCGGGGTGCCGCTGTCATCGATGTCGTAAAAGCTCAGCTGCAGCCAGCCCCCGGTGGTTTCAGCTTGCATCACTGACTGCTGCAGGTCTGCCAGGGTCCACGCAGCGCCGACCTCCGGTGTCGACTTCGTACTGAACGGGTCGGCCGGCCGTACTGTTTCGGACACAGCGCAATCAGCGCAACCGAGCCGGCTGCGGAGTTCGCCCTGGCCGCGTGCGCTGTTATAACCGCAGCCGGCCACCATGTTCCTGGCTTCCGGCGACGTTGCGGCGAACGGATAGGCAAAGGATGTGACCTTGAAGCCCCAGTCACTAAGGTTGGTCCGGTCATTGCACACCTGCCGGGTGGCTTCATCAGGCTCGAGTGCCGTCAGGTCCGCAAGGGTTGCCGTGTGGCCGCCGATCTCGTTGCCGTCGGCGGCCAGCGTGTGCAGGTCCTCCACAGTCAGGTGGTCCTTTGCCCCCATGAATCCCGAATTGACGAAGAACGTTCCGCGCAAACCGTGGCGTCGAAGCGTCTGGGCGGCTGCCATCTGGCTGGCACGTCCGCCGTCGAACGTCAGTGTCACTGTGGTCAGAGCCAGGCTGGTGTCCACCGGGGCCGCAAAATTTTTCAGTGGGCCCGGCACGTTTTCGGCCGCCGGCGTCCCGCCCCTCGGGGCGAAGGCGGCGGATCCCGTCAGGAGTGCAAGTCCGGCCAGCCACGAGACAGCCAGGAGCGTGGTCCGTTTTCGTTGCTTCGTCACCCCGGCTCCGGGCGGAACGGCTTGCTCCCCCGGCAGTTCATGCCTTTGGCTCATGACAGATATCCCCTCTTACATCCGTATCGCCCGGCCGCAAGAGGATCCCCCCAGGCCGCAGTACTTCATGAATTGACCCTTTGAAGGGGTCGGTGACGACTGGGGGGAAGCCTTGGTCTCAAAGGCTTGTTCGCCACCGACCCCCGTTCATGGGCCCCGGGCTTGTGCACCAGGGCTGGCTGCCTTGAGGCAGCTGCATCGGCAGAATAGGGAGGGAAGTCAACAGCGGGTTTCGTTGCCCCCGGCGTTCCTGCCGCCGTGGCCGTCACGAAACGCCGTTCAGGGGCATGGCTGCGTGCTTTCGCCCGCAAAGTTGCGTCCATTCCCATTTCGAGACCCGTTTCTCCCCCGGAACTCTGAATCTATCCGACATCCAAAGCCTATTAAGAGGGGGGTCCGGCGGCACGAGTGGTGCCTACCCGTCTTTCATAGCCATAGCTGACGGGCGGTCCTGGCGCCACTCGCCCACTACGCGATTCGGTACTCGTTGCCCACTCGAATACACCCGCAGGGGCCGGCCCGTAGAAGCCACCGGCAGGGCTGCCGTGGTGAAATGGTGTCTAAGTAAACCAGAGGGGGGCGTGGGATCCAGATGACAGCCATTAACCGCGGCTCGGATCCGGGCGCCGCGGCGGAAACGGACCCGGCCCCACCGGGGCTAGCCGAGGGGTCCCCCGTACCGGGGCTAGCCGGCAGGTCCCCCGTCCGTCGCTCGGCCGTCCAGCGGTTGGCCCGGCGGTTCACACGTTCGGGGTTACAGCTGCGCTGGCCTTCGTCGCCGCTGATGACAGGGCTGGCCGTGGCCGTCATCCTGGCCGTCGTCATTTTTTTCTGGGCCTGGCGGTCCGGACTGGCCACGGGGGCCCCGCAACCCACCTGGTTTGCCGGTTACGTTGACGTCACTGTCTCGCCGCCCTATGACTTCGAAGAGGCTGCGACGGACGGCACCAGGGATGTGGTGCTGGCATTCCTCGTCGCATCCCCTGAGGACGTCTGCGTGGCCAGCTGGGGCGCAGCCTACGGCCTTGAGGAGGCGAACGGCGCCCTGGGCCTGGAGAAGCGGCTCTCGGATCTCCGTTCCCGGGGAGGATCCGCCGCCGTGTCCTTTGGCGGCGCCCGGAACAGTGAACTGGCCACCACGTGCCGGGATGAAGCGAAGCTCCGTACTGCGTACCGGGATGTGGTCGAACGCTATGAGCCGGCATTCGTCGATTTCGATCTTGAGGGCGCCGATCTCGTAGACCAGGCCGGCGGCGAACGCAGGGCACGAGCAGTGGCCGCCTTGCAGGGTGACCGGAATTCCTCCGGAAAAGAGCTCGCTGTCTGGTTAACGCTTCCGGCTTCTCCCCGCGGCCTGACCGATGCCGGCATCGCGGCAGTGGAGCAGATGCTCCAGGCGGGCGTCCAGCTGGCCGGCGTCAACATCATGACCATGAACTACGGCGCCAGCCGCGGGAGTTCCCAAAGCATGCTGGAGGCCGCCAAGGCCGCGGCGGACGCAACGCATGACCAGCTGGGCATCGTGTACCAGCGCGCCGGCATCAACCTCAGCCGCGAACAGACCTGGAAGAAAATCGGGTTAACGCCCATGATCGGCCGCAACGATTTGCCGGGCGAGATCTTCGAACTGGACGCGGCCCGTGCCCTGAAGGACTACGCGGTGGAGTTGGAGGTCCAACGCCTCTCGATGTGGTCGCTCAACCGCGACGCTTCCTGCGCGTCCGGTGAGCAGGGGGAAAGCGCCACGTTCACCTGCAGCGGCGTGGACCAGGGAACTACGAGGTTCTCCGATCTCCTGGGATCCGGACTTCCGGGCAGGATGGGCTGACCGCCGGCTGCTACCTCACCTGGCTGGTGGTGACCACGTTCAGCCAGGGGCCCGGCGGAACATCCTGCCGGTCCACGAATTGCCAATCGACCTTGTCCGCTTGTCCGTTCAGCGCGCTGAACCCGAGGCAGCCGTTGAGGGCAGGCGAAACGTCCATTCCTGCGCCGTTGAATTTCTTGTTGGCCGGCCGCGCATCGTTTGAGCCAAAGACGTACTCTTTGTCCTGGTACTCCCCCGGGCCCGCATCCTGGATCTGGCCGTAGCATTCCTTGCCGTCCTTGCGGATCTTCACCCAGCGGTTCTTCATGTAACTGAAGGAACGGTTGGTGGCCTGGCCTTTGTAGCCTTCGTCGTTGGCCCAGGGAATGACTGTGGCGCGTTCACGGAAGGCAGCGGCATTATTAATGTCGTCGTACGGCAGGTCCAGGTAAAACGGGTTCTCCTTGGGCTTCATGCTGGCGGGAGCGTAGCCGTTGGAACTTGACCGAGGTTCAGTCTCACAGCCGTCCGACGTGAGCTGGCCGTCACAGCCGCCGTAGCTCTCCATCCACTTCGAGTCATAGGTGGAGTAGACCTGACTGCCATCTGAGGCGGTGGGGTCAAAGACTTCGCCAACCCAGAACGTGGTGGCCACAATATCCGTGTGCCAGGGGTACTTCCCCTGTGATCTTTGCTTCGGTTCCTGGGGCGTGCAGGCCGTGGCGATCATTGCCAGCAGCAGGACGGCCGCCAACAGGCCGCTGAAGCGGCGGCGCTTGAAGCCTGGGTCCCTCACTATGATCCCCCGAACCGATGAATTTTCAGTGTTGCGGACTGTACCGGACTGAACAGCGGCGAGGGCGGCCGCGCGCAGGAGATTCCTCCGACTGCGCGGCCGCCCCGGCCGTGCTGGGACTTACCCGGGCGTCTTACATGCCCTTGGGGAAGTTCAGGTTGTAGCGGTAGATAAAGGCCGCCACCTGGTCGCGGTTGATGGATGCGCCGGGCCTGAAGGTTCCGTCGGCGAAGCCGAAGGTAATTCCCATGGCAGCCAGCCATCGCACCTCGTTGTAGAAGCCGTTACCGGGTCCGACGTCGGGGAACACAGGGGCCGTTGCCGGAACCGCCGGGCTGCCGTTCATGCGGTACATGAACGCCGCCATTTGGTCACGGTTGACTTGCTCGTAGGGATGGTAACCGCCGTCGGCAAACCCCCTGGTGATGTTCTGCGAGGCAAGCCACTGGATCTCGTTGTAGAAATCATGGGTGGTTGGAACATCCGGGAACCTTTGCGGACCGGCCGGTATGGCCGGGCTTCCCGCAAAGCGGTAAAGGAAAGCCGCCATCATTCCGCGGTCCAAGGTCTGCCCCGGCTTGAAGGTTCCATCGGCGTAGCCCGTGGTGATCAGGTTGTTCGCCATCCAGCTGATCTCGTTGTAGAAGAGGAACGTCGAAGGAATGTCCGTGAACGTCTTGACGCCTGCTTTGTCGTACAGCTCATAGTCATCGGTGGTCAGGGTGCCGTTGGCAAAGAGATTCAGGCCGATGCTGATGGCCGTGGCATCCGCTGGAACAGCCGGACTCTCCCATGAGGCCTGGACCCACGTGTCGGACGCGGCAAACCAGGGACTGGACGTCCAATAGACCCAAGCACCCTGAGACGTGCGGTAGTGGGCGTCGAATTGCGTCACACCGCCCACTGCCTTGTACCAGGCCTTGGCCACATAGGTGTGTCCGGGAATCGCGCTGGGAGCGCACTCCCCTGTGTCCAGTTGAGGCAGCAGTTTACCGTCTCCGGTGGCGTACCCCGAGACAACCAGCTGCTGTGCAGCCGTGGCTGTGCCGCCGTGGCCGGGTGAAACGTTGGAGAACGTGCGGGTGTTGGTTCCGTAACCGCCACCCTGCCAGCAACGCGGAAGCAGCGACCCGTTGAGTCCGGGGGTCTCAAGGCTTGGATTCTTGATGAGGTTGCCGGTGGTCCGGGGTGCCGGAGCCGGCGGGCCCGCCACCAGGGGCTTGGTAGTTCCGCCAATGACTTCCTTGACGGTCTTGACCTGCACCGGAGTGGCAGCGTTTGCCGGTGAGGTTTCCTCAGCTGCCAGCCAGTCGGCAAACTGGTTGAAGAGGTCCGTGCTGACGGTCAGGGGATCCTTCACACCCGAGACGGGGTCGATGCCGGTGCCCACGTGGTGGAAGGTCAGCTGGACCCAGCCGCCTCCATTGGCCTTGGCCTGGGTGACCAGGGTTTGGAGGTCTGCCAGCGTCCAGGTCTCATCGAGCTGGTCGGGCGCGCCGGTGTAGTAAAGATCGCCCGGGGTCAGGCTCTCGGCAAACGGAAAGGCCTCGGATCCCGCCACCTTGCTCCGGATGTCGCCCAGGCCGCGTGCGCTGTTGTAGCCGCATGCTGCCACGGCCGCCTTGGCGGCATCATTGGACGATGCAAACGGATACGCGAAGTTCTGGATGTCCAGTCCGTAGCCTGCCAGCGTCACCCGGTCGGAGCAGACCTGCCGCTTCAGCTCATCGGGTCCCACCGCAGCCAGGTCAGCGTGGGTCACGCTGTGGCCGCCGATCTCGTTACCTGCATCCTGCAGGGCCTTGGCCTGCGCGGCGGTCATATAGCTCGGCCGGTTCATGTAGCCCGACGGCAGGAAGAACGTGCCCGGCATGCCCAGCGCATTGATCTTGGCCGCGGCCGCAATCTGGTCGGCATTGGCGTCGTCGAACGTCAGTGTCACGACAGTTTCGCCAACAGCGTTGGCGGCCGGGGCGGTGAGCCCCAGCAGGGAGGCGGCCAGGGCCACCGTTGTGGAAGCTGCCAGCCAGCGTGCCTTGCGCCGGCCGGGAGGCCTTTCAGCCCTGTGCCGGGGCTCTGAGGCCGCAGTGGAGCGTTGCAGAAGCGTCATGGAACTCAACTCTTTCGTCGAAGGTGCACATAACTTTTGACGGTTGCCGCCCCCCGTACGGCGCGGCACCTCACGGACGGCTAGTTGGCCGCCATCGTGACTTTCCACCCGAGCGGATCGGGTGCTTTCACCGGGCGGTGGTCAGCCGCCACGTTCAAGATGATCTGGTCCAGTGTTGTTTTAGGGTCGAAGCCCACCAGATCCTTCGCCTTGCCGTTGTTTGGCACACGGCGGCGCATGTCTTCATATCCCTCGGCGTACGCCTGCTCGTAAGGCACCAGCGTGATCGTGCTTTCGCTGCCGAGCAGCTCCACGATCCGCTGCGCGAGCGTCAGGATCGAGATCTCGTAGCTGCCGCCCAGGTTGTAGGCATTGCCGTAGGCTGATTTCTCTTCGGAGATTTTGGTGATGGCCGGGACGATGTCGCCGACGTACGAGAAGCACCGTGTCTGGTGTCCGTCGCCGTAGACGGTCAACGGTTCTCCGGCGAGCGCCTGCTTGACCAGGCGCGGCACCACCATTCCGTAGCGGCCGGTCTGCCGTGGGCCCACCGTGTTGAACAGCCGCACGATCGCAACCGGGAGGCCGAACTGCCGCCAGTATGCGTGCGCGAATGCCTCGTCGATGCCCTTGGCCGCAGCGTAGGTCCACCTGGACTTGAGCGCTGAGCCGAGGATCCGGTCGGACTCCTCCGAGAGGCTGTCCGAGGTGTTTTTCCCATAGATTTCACTGGTGGACGCCAGGAGCAGCGTGGCGCCGGATTCCAGGACAGCGTCCAGCACCACTTCCGTGCCATGGATGTTGGTGCGCAGGCTCTCCAGGGGGTGCTCCACGATGAGGTTTACGCCGACGGCGGCCGCCAGGTGGAAGACCCTGTCTGCGCCGGCCACCACCTTGTCCACCGCCTCGCGGTCCAGGATGCTGCCTTCCACGAAATGAAAATCCCGGTGGCCGATGACAGCCCTCAGGTTTTCCAGGCGCCCGGTTGAGAGGTCATCCAGTACGGTGACGGTGTCCCCGGCCGCAAGGAGGTGCTCCACGAGATGGCTCCCAATGAAGCCGGCTCCGCCGGTGATTGCTGTTTTCACTTCTCCTGCTTTCTTTTGAGCTCAGCGGGGCCGCTGGAATCACTGGCTGGAACCAGGACCCTGATTCACAACCGCGTGACGTTGCTTCCGGCCGGAAGCCGGTACGTGGTGTCAAGGACGGCGGGCGCGTCGCGCAGCCAGTCGATGTCCATCTCGGAGTGCCTGGTGTGAAGGATGACCAGATCGGCGTCCCAGTCCGAGGGATCCTCCAGCGACTCCAAGGCGCTTCCCTGGCCGTCGGGAGCGGTGGGGCACCACGGATCGTGGTAAGCGACGACTGCGCCGTCGGCCACCATTGCGGCAATGATTTCCAGGGCCGGCGACTCGCGGAGGTCCTCCACGTCGGGTTTGTAAGCGACGCCGAGGAGCAAGACACGGGCGCCCTTGATTCCGTGGTTCCGGTCCGACAGGATGCGGCGGGCCTTTTCCACCACCTGGTGGGGCCTTCCGGCGATGCCTGCCATGGCGTGCTCGATAACTGGCGCTGTAACCCTGGCTTTCCTCAGCTGCCACAGCAGGTAGTGCGGGTCGCAGGGAATGCAGTGGCCTCCGACGCCGGGACCCGGAGTGAAGGGCATGAAGCCGTAAGGCTTCGTCGAGGCAGCATCGATGACGTCCATGACCTCCATGCCCAGCTCGTGGCAGATGTCCGCAAACTCGTTGGCCAGGGCGATGTTCACCGCCCGGAAGGTGTTTTCGACGAGTTTGGTCATCTCGGCCACATCGGCGGAAGGCACGACGTGCACCAGCTTGGTGCTGGCCTGGAGCAGCGCCTCTGCGGCTTCACCGCAAGCCGGCGTTACGCCGCCCACGACCCGGGGAACGTCCTCATGCGAGAAAGCATCTACTCCGGGGTTGATGCGTTCCGGCGAGAACGCCACGAACACATCCCGTCCGGGGATCAGGCCCTTGGCGGCCAGCGGCACTGCCAGCAGGTCCCGGGTGGAGCCCACGTAGGTGGTGGACGTCAGCATCAGCAGCTGGCCCGGTACTGCGAATTCGACTACGGAGGCGCACGCCGCCCGAAGGATCCCGAGGTCGGGCACCAGGTAAGGATCCACAGGGGTGGGGACGCAAACCACCACTGCTGCTGCCCGTGCCAGCAATGAGAGGTCCGTGCTGATCATGAACGACGGATCTTCCAGCGCCTCACCCAGCCGGACCTTGTCCGAGTCCAGCAGGTCTGCCTGCCGGGACCGGATGATCGCCAGCCTGTTCTCGGACACGTCCAGTCCCAGGACCCGCCGTCCGGAGGCGTTGATGGCCAGCGCGGTGGGCAGGCCCACGTAGCCCAGTCCGACGATTGCGACGTCGAACGTGAACGTGTGGTCCTGGCCGTCTGCGTCGTTCGCCACAGACTCAGATTCAACGGTCCCGGCCAGCTCAGGCGCCGTCGAGCCATTTTCCGGCCACTCCCTGGAATCCTCCAGCAGCGGTGGAAGCTCGGCCCTGGTCAGCGCGGCCTTATGGGTCTTCAGTTTGGTGTTCGGTGTCATGCTAAACCGACCTCCCGGTGTTCGATTTGTCCCGTTTGTAAGAAAGCCGGCGACGAAGTCTGGCAGATCCTGGTCTCAGAAGACGCTGCCCGGATCGTCGCCGGCTCGAATGGGGTGCCCGCGATTGGCGGTATGCTGGTCGCCCTGGAGGAGGGTTCCAGGTGGATAACCACATGAAATTCCGGAAGCCAAGTGTCAGCTGGTTGATGCATTTAAAGACCCACTACTTTCCCCAATAGATGCCTGCGGCCCAACAAGCTACAGCGTATTAACCAACGACCTGCGGGGGCGCGAGTGGGCTCTACCCGTCTTTACGGGTGCATCACTGAGGGGAACGGGGTGGTACCCGCCCGTTCCGCCCCTACCACTCGCATCGGTACTCGCATGAACGCAGCCGGAGAATGCAGGGGGCGGTCCGGCGTGCGGGCGCGACAAGATCGCGCCAGGCCACCGGAGGCTTGGCGGCCGTTGCTGGCGGAGGGCGGCTATGTTAGGTGGCGCCATGTAAGTGGCACCGGGTTGAGCGGCGCCGGGTCAGGCCGTCCCGTGCAGCCCGGCGTGGCGGGCGCCGTAGGCGACCAAAGCCAGGTCCTCCCGATGGCTGATGCCCAGTTTCGCAAACATCCGGTACAGATGGCCTTCCACCGTCCGGAGCGAAAGCCCCAGCTGAAGGGCTATTTCCCGGTTGCTGGCCCCGGCCTGGACAAGGGCGGCAATTTCCTGTTCGCGCCGCGTCAGCTTGTGCAGATCCGGTGGGATCTCGGCCGCCGAACCCCCGGTTTTGTTGAGCGCCGCGTTGCGCTGTTTGACGAGTTTCTGGGCCTCGAACTGACGGGGTTTGTCTCCGCGCGTCTCCAGTATCCGCAGGGCATGGGCAGCGCATTCCGCTGCCGAAAGGTCCAAACCGTCCCGTGCTGCGGCGTCGCTCATTTCCACGAGCCGGTTGACGTCCTTGGAAGCGAGGGCACGGCAGTAAGCGGCCAGGAATTCCGCGCTGCGTCCCTCACAGGCCTCCGCGGTCGCAGCCAGGCGCGGGACGACGGAAAGGTCGCCCAGCCGGAGCACAAGGGACAGAATCTCCATTTCGTAACTGAGGAATCCGGAGGATGCCGCCGCGTCGGCCAGAGCCGTTAGCTTGGATACGGCGGCCGGAACACCGACGCGTTCAGCCAGCGCCGCAACAGTGTATGCCTGCCCCAGCAGTGATGCATGGCGATGGTCCGGCAGCAGTGCGTCATAGGCCTCGGCATGCGCCTTGGCGGTTTCTGTCCGGTTGAGGATGGAGGCCGCGTATGCGGTGGCCGCCAGGGCGTCGGGCAGGTCGCCGCCGGCGTCGGAGAGACGCAGCACCTCGGCAGCCTGGCTCAATTTTGGCAGCGCGGCCGCGATAGTCCCCCGGCGAAGGTCAGCCGCGCCCGCCGCGAGGTGCAGCATCCCGCCGAAGTAAATCAGGGAATTCGACGCCTGCGCGATGTGGTTCTGCAGGTACTTGTCAAGGACGTCGAGTTCACCGGCATGAAGCAACGCCAGCAGATAGCGCCGCATCACGAATTCGGCATATTCGAGACGCCGGTCGCCGCTGTCGGCAAGGATGTCCTCAACCACCATCACTATCTGCAATGCGGACACGGCGCGTCCCGTAAGTGCCAGCGACTCTGCCAGCAACGTTCCGGCCAGAAGCCGGGACTCGTCGTCGTCCGTCGTCTCCCAGATCTGCTGTAGTTCCGGCTCCGCTTCCACATGGCGGCCTGCCGCCTGATAACCCTCCAGAGCCAGGAGCCTGCTGCCCAGCCGTGCTGTCTCCAGTTCCTTCGCATCGAAGCCGGACTTGGCCGCTTCCAGCCTGGAGACGGCTTCTGCCCATGCATCGGCCGCACGCAGCACGGACTCCGGTCCGTTGCGCTTGCCTGCTGCAAGCTGGGCTGCCAGCATCGACGCCTGCCGGACCGTGCGCAGGTCGGTGGCTTGTTCCACCACGCCCTCGAGGCACAGGCCGGCTCCGATGGGATCGCGGCCATACAGCTTGGCGCGGGCCAGCTCCACTTGGGCCGCAAGCTTGAGGGAAGGCTCCCTGATGGCACCCACTACGCGTTCCACGTAGTCAGGGATGAAGAGGCGGTTCGCCAACTGGGCGGCCTCAAGGATGTCGGCGTCAGGGACCGTAGCCCCGGACTCCAGGGCCCACGTGACATGCCGGAGCCTGCCGTCCAGGGTCTCAGGCCTCGAATCCAGAAGGTCGACGATCCGCCGCCGGATGGTGACGCTGCGGGCGGTCGGGACAAGCTGCCTGATCACTTCCCCGATCAGTGGCTGCGCCAGGCGGACATGCCTGGCGGCGTCGGCCGAGATTGCGATGAACTGAAGCTCCTTGAGCTCATCGACGGCGTGGCTGTCGCTGGCACGCTGCAGGACGCTGAGCGGGATGGCCTCGGCCAGCGCCACTGATTCCAGGGCCTGGCGCTGTTGGGGGTTCAGCTGCATGATCTGGTTCCTGACCAGGTCCATCAGCCGGACTGTGGCTGCTCCCGGTTCGCCCAAAAGGACCCACGTGTCGTTTCGCTGCAGCAGGTGGCCGCGCGCCTTGGCGTGGGCTATCAGTTCCAGCAGGAACATCGGGTTGCCGCCGGATGACCTGAACAGGACCGCGCTTGCGCTGGGCACCAGCGGCGAGCCGAGCACCCGCGTGCACAGCTCGTCGGCTTCCTCGCTGCTCAGCGGCTGCAATTCGAAACGGTCCACCAGGCCCTCGGACCACATCTGCAGCACCTCCGGCGGCGGCGACGGGTGCGGCCTGCACAGCAACACCACCCGGGCGGCCTCCGCGGCCGCCAACTGCGCGATGACTGCTGCACTGCTGTCATCAAGATGCTGGGCGTCTTCCACCACCAGCACCGCTTGGGACTGGTCCCTCAGACCCTCCGGATTCAGTTCAGTGACCAACGCCTTGAGCACGGCACGCGGCTGGTCGGTCTGTCCGGGGGTCAATGCGGTCAGCAGGGGCGCCAGGGCTGCGTACGGAACCTCCGACAGCGACGGACCCGCGTAGACGTAAAACGTCCGGATCCGGCTGCCAAGCTCAAAAATGACTTCGTTGGTGAGCGCAGTCTTGCCAATGCCGGCGTCGCCCAGAATCAGCGCCCCGGGACCATTGGTGTCCAGGAGGCAGTCGACAACCGACGCGACCATGCCGAATCTCCCGATCAGCCGCTCTGCCGTGATAGTGGTTTCACTCATGGCTAGTCATCTCCTGTACTTCCAAGGGCCACCGGAAGCTCCAAGCGCTCTTCGATTTTTAGCTTGCCGTAAATCTGGTAGAGGTGGCCCTCCACGGTCCGCACCGAAACGTGCAGCTGGGCCGCAATGCTCTTGTTGCTCGCTCCGGCGGCGGCGAGTTGCGCTATCTGGAGTTCGCGGGCCGTCAGCGTGAGCCGGTCGTGGTTTCCGTCCTGCGGGGTCCGCAACCTCCTTCGGCAGGTCTCCGCCAAGTGCTTGGCCTGCCGGACCAGGCTCCGTTCGATCCGCGCCTGGTCGAGGTTCAGCACCGACTCGGCGATGTCCAGGGCAAACCTGTCGTTGTGCATCCTGGCTGCAAGGTTTGCGGCCGCCATGAGTTCGTCGGCTTCACCTGAAATAACGCCCTTGGCGTATTGCCCGCACAGTTCCGCGAAGGGGCCCTGGCTGTCACCTGCACTGGCCAGAAGCCGCGGCGCCGCACCTGCCTCCCCCAGCCGGACAGCCGAGCTGAGGCACAGCAGCTCATGTCCGACGTTTCCGGAACCACGGTCGTCCTCCGCCATGCGCAGCAATTGTTCAATTCCCGTCCGGGAGCCCTCCAGTTCCGCCCGTGCAAGTGCCGTGAAGTAGCCTTCCGCGCGGGAGACCTTCCACGTTTTCCGCCTGGAACCGGACTCCGTCTCTGCAAGGTACCCAAGTGCCCGTTCGCGCTCGCCTTGCAGTGCCGATGCGTAGGCAGCCGCAGCGCAGGCGAGGGGCAGGATGCCGTCGGTGTCCTGGATCCGCAACTGGCTGATCCCGGGAACAAGCAGGTCAAGCCCGTCCCGTCCACGCCCCTGCATGCAGGCGCAGATCGCTTCCGGAACCTCCGTCGCGCTAAACCGCCGGTAGATGACAGATGACGGGAGCCAGTCCTCAGTCGGCAGGGCCTCTGCCGCCTCATCCCATCTGCCGGCCACGAGGTAGGCGAAGCGCAGCCGGGAGATCACCGACTGCGCGATCGCCACCGGGATCTCAGGCCGCAAGCACTGCAACTTCAACTGCTCGGCGAGCTCGGCGGCTTCCGTCTGGCGTCCCGTCACTGCCCACGCTTCACACAGCCAGCTGCCTGCCTGGAGACGGAACTCCGCGCTGTGGAACTCAACATTGTCCAACGCCTCTGCGAGGGTGGCAGCCATCTCACGGTAGCTTCCGGCGTAGCTGGCGGCTTCGGCCTCGGCAAGTGTCAGTTGTTCCCGGATGCGCCGGAGTTCCGGTGCAGGCATTCCGGCCGCCGGACCGGAGGTGTCCTCATAAAGTACTTTCCGCGCCTTGGCCAAGGAACCCGCGGCTTCCTGCCAGGCGTCCGGGGTGGCCAGGAACACCGAACTTTCGGCCAGCAACAGACCGATCCATTCGGCTAGCGCGGCGTTCTCCGGCGCCGCCTGACGATGCCGGCGGACCACGTCCAGTGCCTCATCCACCTCGCCGAGCGTCATCAGCGCCAGCACTTCCTCGGTGACTGCCGAGGCAAGTGCTTCGTGGCCCGGGATGGAGCGGGCGAAACGCAGTGCGAGGGCCGCATCCAGCCGCCTGTTGGCAAGGCGTGCGGCTGACAGGGATTCTTCCTGTGACAGCGAGGCACCGCAGTCAAGGGCCCAGACCGCGAATGGCAGTTCCGTGGCAGGCGTCCGGAGTGAAGGGGCCGCTGCGAGGAGCACCATTTCGCGGAGTTCGTTGCTCCGGCCCGGCGGCACGTTTTCCCGCACCACGTCGGCCACCAACTGGCTCTGGATCCTGACGCGGCGGGGCAGGGAGTCCTCCACCGCCAGGACCCCGCGTTCTTCCAGTGCGTCCACGTCATCGGCGTCCACCAGCGTGAGCAACGTATCCAAAGGCAGCGTTTCTGCCAGCGACAGGATTTCCAGGATCCTCCGGTCAGCCTCGCCCATCCGCCCGAGCCGCGTGGCGATGAGGTCGGTGATGGCCCGTCCGTGGACATGGTGGTCCGCCGTCAGGACCCACACCCCGTCCCGGACAACCAGGGAACCGGAGTCGGCAAGTTCCATGGCCAGCATCTTGAGGTAGTGCGGGTTGCCGTCGCTGGCGGCCCAGAGCGATTGGACGGCCGAGTGCGAAACCTTGGCGCTGAGGCCTTCTTCGAGCCAGCTGACGGCCTCGCGGAAGGACAGCGGCTCGAGGTTCACGCGCGTGAGGAACCCGCCGTCGCACAGTCCCGAGATTTCCGCCGACAACCGCAGCGGATCGGAACACGTCAAAACCAGGCGGACTGCACGGTTGCGGGCCAACTGCGCGATGGTCACGGCCGTCAGTTCATCAGCTTCGCCTGCGTTGTCGACAAAGAGGTAAACGGTCTTCCCGTGGGCCCGTTCGCGCAGGAGCCGCATGAGGCCGGACAGTACAAGCACCGGATGGTTCAAATACCCCGGCTCCAGGTCGCTCAACAGCATGTTGAGTGCGCCGTAGGGTGAACGGGAAAGGGCGGCACTGCACCGAAGCGTCACAACCAGGGAATCGTCTCGGAATTGTTTCAGCGCGTGGGTGGTCAGGAACGTCTTCCCGGTTCCCGACGTTCCGGTCACCAGGACTCCGCCGGTGGACTCCGCCAGGGCCCGGGTGATGTCACTGACCGCCTGCTTTCGACCGATCAATGGCCAGGCGGCACCCCGCGTCATTCCGGCGGATCTGTTGGCGTGCGAGCTGGCCACATTATCGGCTGTCAACATGAGTGAGACCTCTGTAATTACGAGCGATTCCTGGTACCCCAAATTAACCAGCTCGCACGCCCGCGGGCACCAGTAGTGAGTACTCGAATTTGCCTGTCACCCATACCTGTACTCGGAAAGCAAGTACCCCTGGACGCCCTGTCAGGCCACGCGGGTCCGCGGATCCGGGGCCGAAAACGGTTCCGGCAGCTGCTACGGACGCAGCAAGATAGTTAACAAGTCGCGGCGGCCAACGGATGCAGCCGGGTCTTCGGGTAGTACCCGGTCGACCAGGTACTCATGTCCCGGGTGCTTTCTTAACTTGCACTCCCGGATCCTCTGCGAGTCCTGCCGCCGCGGCCAGTTCATCACGTCCTGCAATCCCAAGCTTCAGGTAGCAACGGTAAAGGTGGCCTTCCACCGTACGGACCGAGATTTGCAGCTTGTCCGCGATCATCCGGTCGCTGAGTCCCGTTGCCGCCAGTCCAACAATGTTCCGCTCACGCTTTGTCAGGATCGGAGCCACCGTGTCCGGCTGGGCTTCGGTGCCGGCGTGGCCCAGCTCTTCGTTACACCGCGCGACGCCGGCGCGTGCCAAGGCAGCCAGCTCCCGGTTGCGGCTCCGGTCCAATGAGGCCAGCGCGGCCGCATACGCATCAGAGGCCAACTGGAACGCCGAGGCAGTGAAGAGGGCGTCCCCTGCACGGAGGTAGATTTCAGCGCTGCCACTCGAGAGGGCCGCACAGTACTCCGCCAGCGCCGCCGCCCAGGTTCCTTCCACTGAGCCGGCAAGCTCCCGCAGCCGCTCGAGCCTGGTGGTGTCGCCAAGGCCGAGGGCCATGGCGAGGGCGTTCAGCTCCAGGAAGACGGCATTCTGTTCCGCGGCTTCCTCAGCACTCCGGTGCAGGGCCGCGAGGCCGGCTCCATCCCCCGCCAGGTGTTCCTCACCGGCGGCCAGAAAATCCCGGGCAAAAGCTGTGACCAGATGCATGCCGCGCTCGCCCCATGCCTCGTAGTCAGACTTCAGCCTGCCTGCCTCCGTTTTGAGGCCCTGGGCGGCCGCCACATAGAAGGCCATGGATGCGCAGAACCGGAACATCTGCTGGGGGTCACTGTCGCGGAGGGCCTCGAGCCCTGTGGTCAGCAGCTCCAGGGCGTCGGCGAGCTTTCCCTGCCGCACGGCAATGTAGCCCATCACTACGTAGGCGGCGCCGCTGAATGAAACCATGGCGGATCCGAAGGACGTCTCCGCGTACCCGTCCAGGAGCTGTTGCGCCTCGGCCCACTCACCGGCGGCCAGATCGCAGGCGACAAGTCGGACAACGATGAACTCGGGGAGGAAGAAGATGTCGTTGTCGGGAGGCTGGGCCTGGCCGTAGGCCTCCATGGCAAGTTGGCGCCCCTGAAGGGGATATCCCAGCGCGCACAGCCGCTCGGCCTGCAGTGCCAGCGCCATGGACCTGGTGAGGGCTCCGTCGGGTTCCCCAGCCCACCCGCCGGCTTCGAGTAGCTCATCCAGCCGGGGGCCCATCTGGCTGTAATCGCCGGAGAGCGAATACGCCATGAGTTCCACCAGGGACGCCCTGCGCGCCGTGACCTTGAGGATGGCTGCCGAGTCCGCAGGCTTGGCCGCAGCCTCTTCCTGGCCCCACTGCCGGAGGCGGCGGGCATCCTCTGCGATATCCGCGGCGGGGTGCCCGAGTGCGGTCCGGGTGGCGGACCTCAGGAGGCTGTTTACGGCCATATGCACCAGACCGTTTCCGGTGTCCACGTTCACGTTCAGAAGGGCGGCTGCTTCGTCGTAGTGTCCGAGGTTATAGTGCGAGCGGGCCATCACGGCCCGTGCAGTCTGTTGCAGTTCGGGGTCCCGCACGGCCCAGGCGATGCGCAGGGCCGTTTCACTCTGGAAGAGCTTGCAGGCCAGAACAGCCGCCCGGATCAGCAGGCGGCCCGGCACTTCTGCCCCGCAGTCCAGGGACCAGGAAACTATCCGAAGCAGCGACTCCGGCTTGTCGACGGAGATCTCCATCCGGGACACGAGTTCCTTGTGCAACTGCAGGCTTCGGGCGGCGGGAACGATCCGGCGCAGGACCTCCCCGTAGACCGGGCTGACCAGCCGGAGCGTTGGTTCGCTGTCCACCGATTGGACGACGAGCCGCTGGTCCAGCAATTCCTTGACGGCAGGCTCGCCCGCGATCTCCCCTACGAGCGTTCTGTCCACGGGTTCCGCCAGCGCGATGAGGTTCAGTGCTTCCCGGCCGTCGGCCGAAATACGCATGAGCTGGACCTTGACGACGGCGGTGAGCTCCAGCGTGCGGACATGGGACGAGCCCGCATTGAGCCACACCCCGTTGCGCTGGATCAGGTCGCCGGAACGCTGGGCCTCGCGGACCAGCGTCTTGAGAAGCAGGGTGTTCCCTCCCGCCTCCTGCCAGTATTCACGCGAAGTGCTGTTGAGGACTTTGCCCTGGAGCAACGCTTCGCAGAGACGATGCCCCTGTTCCATGGTCAGCGGGGCAATATCGAAACGTTCGGCCGTACCGTCGTGCCAGAGCCGGAGCAGCGGCTGCGGTATGCCGGGCCGCGGAATGCAGGTGGCCACGAGTTTGGCCCAGCCGGCCTGGACAAGTTCAGCAATCATCTCGGCCGTGGCGGTGTCGAGGTCATGGGCGTCGTCGACCAGCAACAGGGCGGGTCCCGGGCTCTTCCTGACATTTTCGAGGTGCGTCCACAACGCCCGCAGGACGGCCACCTTGGATGTGACGTCCTCAACGGAGAGGTCAGCCAGGTAGGGGGACAACGCCCCGTACGGAACCGGCGAAAGTGAGGGGCTTCCGTGGACAGTCATGACGGCCTGCCGGCCGTTTCCGGAGTTGTTCAACTGCGCCAGCAACGACGACGCTCCCAGCCCGGCGTCGCCCACCACGAACACGGCCCAGCAGTCATCAGACGCAAGGGCATCCTTGACTGCCGACAACATATCCCCCCGGTCGATCCAGGGTTCATCAGCATTCTGGCGCCGGGTCCCGGCGCGCGACCGCCCCGAAGCCTTCCCGTCAGACTTGAGCGGATCCTTCAAGCTCACTCCTCGATGAAATCCCCATTTTCGTGAAGATCTGGTAGAGATGGCCTTCCACAGTACGTA
Organism: Arthrobacter sp. B10-11; assembly: GCF_033142195.1. Lineage (NCBI taxonomy): Bacteria > Bacillati > Actinomycetota > Actinomycetes > Micrococcales > Micrococcaceae > Arthrobacter > Arthrobacter sp. B10-11. The sequence continues at coordinate 183,333 of NZ_JAWMTH010000005.1, read as the reverse complement.
TGGAAAGCTGCAGCCGGTTGGCGACTTCCTTGTTGCTCAATCCCTGGCTGGCCATCCTGGCAACCTGCCGTTCCCGTTCCGTCAGTTCCGGTCCCACTGTGTGCGGCATCAGCGGCAGCACAGGGAGCGTCTCCACGAGGCGGTCCAGACGATGCTGGGCTGCCCGTGCGGATTGGGAGTCCCCCTTTTCCCTCGCGATGTCCAGCGCCAGCACCACGCACCTGGATTCCACCGCGTCGAGGTGGAGTTCGTGGGCCAGTGACGCCGCCTCAAGCAGGACCTTGGAGTCCTTCTTCCTGCTCCCCTCCCCGACCAGCCGGTTGACGCTGGCCATTTTCCCTTGCCGGCGGGAGGAAACCTCGGTCAGCAGGACCAGTTCTTCCTCCGTTCCATGCACGGTAGCACCGAACAGGCTGATGGAGGCAGTGGTTGTCCGCCCCTTGGAAATATCCTCGTGGGCGGACTCGATCAGCTTCTGTTTGGCGCCAGGGTCCTTGAGCCACCGCTTGGCCATCCGCACGCAGAAGTCAGCCATCCAGGAGGTGAACCAGGCGACGTGCTGCTCCTCCTGGGCAGCCAGGTCCAGGAAGTTGCGGGATTCCTGGATATCACCGCCCTGGGCATAGGCGAAGGCCAGCGCGGAGCAGGCCAGTGACGGTCCGTAATAGCTCCGCCTGATTTCCAGCTGGGCCTGGGCACCCAGCAGCGTGTCGATGGCGAGGTCGGCCCGGCCGGCGTAGGTGTAGGCCACGCCCAGCGCGAGTTCGGCCGCCCCGCCGAGATACTGCATGATTTTGGGTTTCTGGTCCAGGGCTTCCGTGAGTATCCGGACGCAGTCCTCCCACTGGCCGCTGCAGAGCAGGGCAGCAAACAGGCCTTCAGCCTTCCAGCCCAGCATCCCGGGCGCCACGTGTGACTGCTCCATGCGGTGCTCAATCTCGGCCGCCAGGGCAATGGCGTCCGCTTCCCTGCCCAAGATTGCCCAGGCCATGGTCAGCAGGCAGGCGCAGTTGAGGACATACAGCGGATCGCCGTCTTCCTTGTAGGCCCGCTCCAGGTCCTCGGCAACGGCTTCATAGTCGCCCTGGTGGATCATCTGCTCGAATTCGGCGAGCCTGACCAGCTCATGCGCGCGGGCAAAGTCGGCCGGCGTTTCATTGCCGATGGATGCCCTCTCCCGCCGTGCCAGCTCCTGCCGGGCCGCCGAAAGGATGCCCGCGATCCGGGTGTATCCGCCGTGGACCCAGAGCAGCGCACTGCAGAAGTCCTGCACGTACCCCGCGTACGCGGTCGCGGGAAGCTCAGACAACTGCTCGGGCGTGACTTCCTCCAGGACTGCCACTGCCGGTTCGTGTTCGGCCAGGGTCATGTAGGCGGCCGCACGCTGCCGGGCTGCCTCAGCCCAATGCGGGTCTCCGACGTGGATCTGCGACAGGGCCTCCAGTGCGAACACCGGATCGAACAGCCGGTTCGCCGCAGCAGCCGCGGCCAGTGCAAACGCCGGCTCCACGGGTTCACCGCAGTCAAGTGTCCAGGCCACATAACCGAGGAGCTCTTCGACATCCATCTCTGCAGGGGTTGCACCCACAACCCTCGCGACGAGCTGGTGGAGCTCCTTGCGACGCGGCAGGTCCATCCAGCCCCGTATCACTTCGCCCACGTACTCATCTTTCAGGCTCACCCAGCGACGGCCCGTCTCGCCCACCTGCAGGTAACCTGCCTTTTCTAGGTCGGCAACGACTGCGGGGTCCAGGACATCGAGCAGGACGAACAGGGGGACCCGGCGGATCAGGGCCAGCCACTCCAGTCCCTCTTTGACCTTGGGTGTCTCACGTGACAGCCTGGACCGGACCAGGTCCACCAGGGCATCGGCTTCCGCGAGGTTGATGCCGCCGCGAAGCGCCCAGACTTTTCCGGCAAGGTGGAGGTTGCCCGAACGAAGTTGCTCAATGACAATCGCCTGCAGAACCAGCGGGTTTCCGCCACTCGCGGCGTAGAGGGAACTGGCCGCGGTGGCAGTCACAGGGCGCCCGAGGACTCCGGCAAGCAATTTGCTCACTTCCGGCCGGGTGAAGACCTCCAGCCGGACTTCCTCGAGTGAATTGTTGCGAAGGAGCCGGATCAGGTCTTCCGGCATGTCCGTGACGTTCCGGACGGTCACCATGAGCTTCGCAGCGCCGCTCAGGATGAGGTGCATCAGGACAGCGGTGCTCATGCTGTCGATGGCCGGCAGGTCCTCGAGTACCACCAGAACCGGACGTCCGGCGGCGTCCTCGCGGATGAGCCGGGAAATGCCGTGGACAATTTCGCCGGGCGATTCCAGCACATGGCCGGGAAGCCTTGCCACGAGAAACGCGAGTTGGCCAAAGGGAATGGCGGGATCCGTGGTTGTTCCGTGCAGGTGGATGACGTGCATCTTCCCCACCAGCTGGGACTCCACCGCACGTGCAAACGTGGACTTGCCGACGCCCTGCGCACCTACTACAACGACGCCGTGAAGATCGTTATCGCCAAGGATCGATACAACGGACGCCTGAAGGTCCTGCCTGACCAGAGACGACCACTTACGACGCTCTGAGGCTCCCATGCCCCGGCGTTCCGTCTCCAGCAGCCCCCCATGTTCAGAGCCTGGTGATGCAAGCACGATCGATCACGCTACCTTCGTGGCTCGAGCTGATGCGACTTGGCTGAGCCGTCGGGTGTTCAGTTTTCCGATGCCGCCAAACGAGGCAACAAGGCCTTGAATGTGAAAATTACCATAGCAGGTATGGCTAAACAATTAGGCCGCATTTATGCAATTGGTTAACCAATTGCACTGCACCAACCGTGACCAGTCCCCCACCCGCAGGTTACCCTCTCAAAGCGGTTTTGGGACAACGTTACTGAAGTGCCGTGTGATATTTCTGCTGTGCGGCCGCGAGCCCGTCCTTGACCACTGCCTCCACTGCATCGGCGGCGTCGTCCAGGAGGAAAGGCAGCTCCTTCTTTTCGACGGTGGAGAAGTCCTTCAATACGAAGTCGGCGGTGTCCATCCGTCCCGGCGGACGGCCCACCCCGACGCGGACCCTCAGGTATTCCTTGGTGGCCAGGGCCTTCGAAATGTCCCGCAGGCCGTTGTGTCCTCCCTCGCCGCCGCCGATCTTTAGTTTGACGGTGTTAAAGGGAATGTCGATTTCGTCATGGACCGCGACGACGTGCTCGGGATCGATGTCGTAGAACTTCGCCAGCGCGGATACCGGTCCCCCGGAGACGTTCATGTAGCTCATCGGCTTGGCCAGGACGACGCGGGGCCCCCCGATGCCGAGGCGGCCCTCAAGCACATGGGCGCGTGCCCTGTGCACTTTGAAACTGCCGCCCACCCGGCGGGCCAGTTCATCAAGCACCTTCTGGCCGACGTTGTGCCGGTTGTTGCTGTATTCGGTGCCGGGGTTGCCAAGGCCTACGATCAGCCAGGTGTCAGTCATGCGTCAATCCTAGGGTTAATACAATCGGGCTTTTAACACGGCAGTGGCCGGGCCCCGACGGGGACCCGGCCACTGCTGAACCGGTTGCCGAATTACTCGGCTGCGGCCTCGGTTGCCACGGCGGTTGCTTCCTCGGAAGCCTCTTCCTCGGTGACCTCGGTGGCCTCGGAGATGTTGACGACCAGGGATTCCGGGTCAGCCAGCAGGACGGAGCCCTTCGGCAGGACCAGGTCGGAGGCGTGGATGTGCTCGCCGGCCGCGCGGCCTTCGATGCTGACCTCGACGGCGGTGGGCAGGTGCGTCGCCTCGGCCTCGAGCGAAACGACGGTCATTTCCTGGTTATAGACGTTGCCCGGAGCAAGCTCACCGGTCACGTGCACGGGGACGTCCACGGTGACCTTCTCGCCCTTGCGGACGGTGAGGAGGTCGATGTGCTCAACGATCTGCTTGATCGGGTCGCGCTGGACGTCCTTGACGATGGCCAGGTGGCCTTCGCCGTTGATGTCGAGGGAGAGCAGGGCGTTGGGCACGCGGACGGCCAGCGTGGTGGCCTTGGCCGGAAGGGTGATGTGGATCGGGTCTGCGCCGTGGCCGTAGATGACAGCCGGAATGAGGTTGGCCATGCGGGCGCGGCGGGCGAAACCCTTGCCGAATTCGGTGCGTACTTCTGCTGCGAGCTTCTGCTCAGACATGAATATCTCCTTGAATCTAAACGGTGTTCAGCAAGGGCGGAGGTCTGTTTGCGACCTTCAACGCCGGGGCGGCCCGTGGCCGGCCCTTCAAGAAGGGAGATTCAGACCCAGTCGATAACGGAGACTGCTCTCCCTCGCCAAGGTATCGTGGACCAGCTTACCAGCGTCGGGCCCCGTTCCTGAAAACGGGGCCCGACGCCGGCAGGCTGAGGGTCAGTGCGCTCAGGCGTTGCCGTCGAAAAGGCTGGTGACGGAGCCGTCGTCGAACACTTCGCGGATGGCGCGTGCAATCAACGGTGCGATGGACAGCACCGTCAGCTGCGGGAAGCGCTTGTCAGCCGAAATGGGCAGGGTGTCGGTGACCACCACTTCGCGGGCACCGGACTCGGCCAGCCGCCGGGCAGCCGGGTCGGAGAAGACAGCGTGGGTCGCCGCGATGATGACGTCCTTGGCGCCGGCGTTCTTCAGCACCTGGACGGCGCCGGAGATGGTTCCGCCGGTGTCGATCATGTCGTCGATCAGGACGCAGGTGCGGCCCTCGATCTGGCCCACGACGGTCTTGGAGACAGCCTGGTTGGGAACCGTGAGGTCACGGCTCTTGTGGACGAAGGCCAACGGGGCACCGCCGAGGCGCTCTGCCCACTGCTCGGCCACACGGACGCGGCCCGTGTCCGGCGAGACCACGGTGATGTTGTCCGCTGCCACCCGGGTGCGGATGTAGTCAGCCAGCAGCGGGATGGCCATGAGGTGGTCCACGGGGCCGTCGAAGAATCCCTGGATCTGTGACGTGTGCAGGTCAACGCTCATGATGCGGTCCGCACCGGCGGTCTTGTACAGGTCGGCCACCAGACGGGCCGAAATCGGCTCGCGGCCGCGGCCCTTCTTGTCCTGGCGGGAATACGGGTAGAACGGCGAAACCACGGTGATGCGCTTGGCGGATGCCCGCTTCAGCGAATCAATCATGATCAGCTGTTCCATCAGGTGGTTGTTCAGCGGCGCCGGGTGCGCCTGGATCACGAAGGCGTCGGTGCCGCGGACGCTTTCCCCGGCGCGCACGTAGATTTCCCCGTTGGCAAAATCGTAGGCATCCACCGGCAGCAGTTCCGTACCCAGCTCCTTGGCGATCTCCCGTGCAAGCTCGGGGTGTGCCCGCCCAGCGGCGAGAACCAGTTTCTTCTCGCCGCGTGCCGTAATTTCGGTCATGATTGCTTGCCTTCTTCTGTAGATGCCGGGGTACTTGGAGAAACCTGGGACGGCTGAGCCGCTGCCGTTTCGCTGACCGGCGCCGTTGCCCCCGCGGCTTCGGCCAGTACTGCTGAGATGGAGCCCGGCCGGTGCGAGACGACCCAGCCCTCCGAGTTCCGCTGCTTGGCCACCGAAATGGCCAGGGCGCCGGCGGGCACGTCCTGTCGGATCACTGCCCCGGCGCCGCTGTAGGCGCCGTCGCCCACCTGGACCGGAGCAACGAAAACGGTGTTGGAACCCGTGCGCACGCCCGATCCGATCACCGTGCGGTGCTTGTTCTCGCCGTCGTAATTGGCTGTGATGTTGCCACAGCCGATGTTGGTGTCCTCGCCGATCTCCGCGTCGCCGGCGTAGCCCAGGTGCGACAACTTCGAACCGCGGCCGATCGTCACGTTTTTCGTCTCGTAGAAGGCGCCGATCTTCCCGGTCTCGCCCAGCACCGTTCCCGGGCGGAGGTAGGTAAACGGCCCGACGCTGGCGTTGGCCCCGATCGTGGCGCCGGATCCGTGCGTCCGGGTCACCTTGGCGCCTTCGCCCACAGCGACGTCGGTCAGCGTGGTGTCGGGGCCGACGACGGCGTCCCGCGCCACGGTTGTTGCGCCGTGCAGCTGGGTATTGGGCAGGATCCGGACGTCCTCTGCCAGCGTCACCGTGGAGTCGATCCAGGTGGTGGAAGGGTCCACGACCGTGACGCCCGCACGCATCCAGGCTTCGACGGTGCGGCGGTTGTGTTCGGCTCCCAGCGCGGAGAGCTGGACGCGGTCGTTGGCGCCTTCCACCTGCCAGCGGTCGGTGGTGACCACGGCGGCCACGCGCCCTCCGGCGGAACGGGCAAGCCCCAGGACGTCGGTCAGGTACATCTCGCCCTGCGCGTTGTCCGTGGTGACATGAGCCAAGGCGTCGCGAAGGACGTCGGCGTCAAACGCGTAAATCCCCGAATTGATTTCGCGGATTTCGCGTTCCTCGTCCGAAGCATCCTTGTGTTCGCGGATGCCGGTGACGGTGCCGTCGGCGGCGCGGAGGATGCGCCCATAGCCGGCGGCATCGTCCAGGACGGCGGTCAGGACTGTGACGGCGTTGCGTTCGTGTTCGTGGATCAGGACCAGTTCGGCAAGCAGTTCCGCCGAGAGAAGGGGAACGTCGCCGTACGTCACCACCACGGTGCCGCTGAGCGGGCCGCCGGCGTCGAGGGCTTCCACCGCAGCCTGCACCGCGCGGCCGGTGCCGGGCACGTCATCCTGGTCAACGATCAGGGCTGCAGGATCGAGCGAGGACAAGTGCGCTGCCACGAGGTCGCGCTCGTGCCGGACCACAATGGCAAGCTGCCGGGGATCGATGGTGCGGGCGGCACGCAGGGCATGGCCCACCAGCGACAGTCCGCCGATTTCGTGGAGGATCTTGGGGGTACGCGATTTCATCCGGGTACCGGCCCCTGCAGCTAGGACGATGACGGCGGCGGGGCCGGTTGTCTCGGGGCTCACGTACAGGCTCTCCTTGCTTGGTGGATCTCAGTTGCGCGCACTTTCACACCTTGCCGGCCTGTTCCGGGTACGTCACCCGTCACCAGCGGCAGTTCCGCCCATAGGATTCGAACCTATACTCCACGGCTCCAAAGGCCGGGGTGCTGCCATTACACCAGAGCGGACCGTGCCCGGGCCATGGCCCGGCGGCACGAGAACCAATTCTGCCACGAAGGTCGGCACGCGTGCGACTCGGTGCCCACCGGCCAACGCATTCCCCTTAAGGCATGATGGGACGGTGAGCAAGATCAACGGTGCGCCCGAGGGTGCCGGAAACCATCCAGGCAGGCCCGTCAGGGCCCCCGGATACGTGCCCCGGCTCCGCATGACCGGGGCGCAGCGGCGCTCACAGCTGATCGAAATCGGACGCGGGCTATTCGCGATCCGGGGCCTGGACGGCACCACGATCGAAGAGATCGCCGCTGCTGCCGGAGTGTCGAAGCCTGTGATCTACGAGCACTTCGGATCCAAGGAAGGCCTGTACACCCAGGTGGTGGAGCATGAGTTCCGGATCCTGCTGGCAGCAATCAACGACGCCCTCACGGACGAAGCCAAGCCACGGGTCCAGGTGGAGCGGGCCGCGCTGGCGCTGCTGACCTACATCGAGGACCGCACCGACGGCTTCCGGATCCTCATGCGCGACGCCCCGCCGTCCCAGCCCGAAGGCGCTTTCTCCACCCTGCTCTCGCACGTCACCGCCCGGGTGGAGCACATCCTGTCGGACGAATTCGCCCGCCGCGGCTTCAGCGCCGCCGACGGCGCAATGTACGCCCAGATGCTGGTGGGAATGGTGGCGATGACCGGGCAGTGGTGGCAGGACAGCCGCACCCCGGACAAGCGTGCCGTGGCCGCGCACCTGGTGAACCTCGCCTGGAACGGCCTCACCGGCCTGCAGAAGGAACCGGAACTCCGCAGCGAGGCTTAGTGCGCACCTTCGCGGCGCAGGCGCCCTTCGCCGTCGCTTAGACACGACGCATAGGTGACGCTTCGGTCGCTGGGCGACCTTCACGCCACGATGCGCTGCGATGCGCGACTACGCGAAGGTCCCCCGCTCCGCTATTGCCGATACTTCCGGGATGCCTACTCGCCGAGGACTTCCAGGGCTTCGAGCCATTCGAGTTCCAGGGCTTCGCGTTCTTCGGCCAGAACCTTGAGCTTTTTGTTGAGCTCGGCCATGGCGTCGAAGTCGTTGTCGGCCGTGCTCTTGACCATCTGGGCGTGGATCTTTTCTTCCTGCTGGGTCAGCTTGCCCAGCTGGCGGTCGATGCGGTTCTTTGCCTTGCGGGCGTCCCGCTTTTCGGCCTCCGAGGGGCCCGCGGCCGCGGGGGCCGCGCTGCCGCTGGCGCCGATCACGGGGTTGCCGCCGCCGGTGATCGTGGAGCCGGCCAGCGCGCCTTCGCGCAGTTCCAAGTACTGGTCCACGCCGCGGGGCAGGGCGCGGATCTTGCCGTCGCCCAACAGCGCCATCTGGTGGTCCGTGACGCGCTCCAGCAGGTAGCGGTCGTGGCTCACCACAACGAGCGTGCCCGGCCAGCCATCCAGGACATCTTCGACGGCGGCGAGGGTGTCCGTGTCGAGGTCGTTGGTGGGCTCGTCGAGCATCAGCACGTTCGGCTCACCGACAAGGAGGCGCAGAAGCTGAAGCCGGCGGCGTTCGCCACCGGAGAGGTCCTTGACCGGGGTCCACTGCTTCTCGTTCGTGAAGCCCAGCTGTTCCACGAGCTGGCCCGCACTGAATTCCTTGCCGCCGACGTTGAAGGAACGCTTTTCGCGCTCAATCACTTCGATGACGCGCAGGTCCTTGACGTCGTCGAGTTCCTTGACCTCCTGGGTCAGCACGGCGGTGACAACCGTCTTGCCGCGCTTGACCTTGCCGGAGGTGGGCTCGATTTCACCGTTGAGCAGTTTGAGAAGGGTGGTCTTGCCGGCGCCGTTGACACCGACCAGTCCCAGCCGCTCCCCCGGCGCAAGGCGGAGGGTGATGTTGTCGAAGAGCTTCTGCCCGGGCTCGCCGCCGCGGAAGTCCAGTGAAACGTGCTCCAGGTCCAGCACGTCCTTGCCAAGGCGCGCCGTCGCCATCTTGCTGAGCGCCATCGAGTCGCGGGGCTCCGGGACATCGGCAATCAGCGCGTTGGCTGCCTCGATGCGGAACTTCGGCTTGGCCGTCCGGGCCGGGGCGCCGCGGCGCAGCCAGGCGAGCTCCTTTTTGACGAGCTGCTGGCGCTTGCTTTCCATGACCGAGGCCGAGCGGTCACGTTCGGCGCGGGCCAGGACGTAGGCCGCGTAGCCGCCCTCGAACGGGTCCATGATCCCGTCGTGGATTTCCCAGGTCTTATTGCAGACTTCATCGAGGAACCAGCGGTCGTGGGTGACCACCAGGAACGCGCCCTGGTTGGCCCGCCAGCGGGTCTTCAGGTGGCGTGACAGCCAGGCGACGCCTTCGACGTCGAGGTGGTTGGTGGGCTCATCGAGCATGATCACGTCATGGTCTTCGATCAGCAGCTTCGCCAGGGCCACGCGCCGTTTCTGGCCGCCGGAGAGCGCGTGCACGTTGGCGTGCCAGTCGACGTCGGACACCAGTCCGCCCATGACCTCGCGGATCTGCGGGTTGCGGGCCCACTCGTAGTCAGCCTGGTCCCCGACGATGGCGGCGCCGACCGTCAGGTCGCCGTCGAGCACATCGCTCTGGTCCAGGTAGCCGATGTTGACCTCGCTGCGCTTGGTCACCCGTCCCGAATCCGGCGTGGAGCGCATCGCCAGAAGGCGCATGAGGGTGGACTTGCCGTCGCCGTTGCGGCCCACCATGCCGATCCGGTCACCCTCTTCAAGGCCGAGGGTAACGCCGTCGAGGACGGTGCGGGTTGCATACGAGACCGTGAGGTTCTCGCCGCCGAGCAGGTGAGCCACTGGGAACTGCTTTCTTCGGTGAAAATTCGTTGAACATAAGGGGGCGACCGGAGTCGGAAGTACTAAAGGAGCGTATCGGAGATGATGCGCGCCCCGGGCACCGGCCCGTGGACGGCGAGGGCATTCAGGCCATGATGGCTGAGTTCCTCGGCGAGGCCGGCAGCCGCCGCGGGATTGTGCGTCAGCAGGGCCACCGTGGGGCCGGAGCCTGACACAAGACCGGCGATGGCTCCGCACGATTCGCCAAGTCCAAGGGTATCCCGGAGGCCCGGCGCCAGCTCAATGGAGGCCCTTTGGAGGTCGTTGACCAGGACCCGGCTGAGCGCATCCGCATCGCCGCTGCGCAGCGCCTGCAGGATCTTCGGATCCACGGCGGTGGGTTCCTCCACGGCGACGCCTTCTGCAAGCCGGAGCCGGTCCAGGGTCCGGAACACCTCCGGTGTTGACAGCCCGTAGTCAGCGGTGACCAGGACCCAGTCCATTTGCGCTTTGGCCAGCGCGGGCGACAGCTCGTCGCCCACACCCAGCCCGACTGCCGTGCCGCCAAGCAGGGAGAACGGGACATCGGCGCCGAGTTCTGCCGCCAGGTGGGCGAGCTCATCCCGGGACAGCCCGCTGTTCCAGAGGGCGTCGCAGGCCAGCAGCGTCGCTGCCGCGTCGGCTGAGCCCCCGCCCATGCCGCCGGCAACCGGGACCCGCTTGGTGATTTCCAAGTGGACGCCGGTGGAGTGTTCGGACACGTCGGCCATGATGGCGGCCGCCTTGTACGCGAGGTTCCGTTCGTCGAGCGGGATGTCAACGTCTGCCAGGTCCAGCGTGCTGGCCGGACTGATGCTGACCGTGATGCCTTCAGTGCCGGTGCTGGTTGCGGCCACTTCCTCATAGAGCGAAACCGCCAGGTAGACACTGGCAACGGAATGGTAGCCGTCCTCACGCAGCGGGCCCACATCCAGCGAGACGTTGATTTTGCCGGGAGCCTTGACCCGGACCGTCCTCGCGGCAAAGCGCCCTCTCACTGCGTTCATGAGTCCAAGCTATGGCATGGCGGCATCAGGCTCCAAGCATGCGACTCCCGGGAGACGCCGAAGGCGGCGGTGGCCCCGGACCTCAACCCTGCGCGGCCTGGCGGGCTTCGGCAATGCGTGCGAAGGCTGCGATGTCGATCACTTCGCCGCGGGCGGTGGGCTCGACGCCCGCCGCGAGCAGGCAGCGTTCGGCTTCCGCCGCGCTTCCGGCCCACCCGGCCAGGGCGGCCCGCAGGGTCTTCCGGCGCTGGGCGAAGGCGGCATCAATCACGGCGAACACCTGTTCGCGGGTTGCCGAGGTCACCGGAGGCTCACGGCGGGTGAAGGCTACGAGCCCCGAGTGGATCTTGGGTGCCGGCCAGAAGACGTTCATCCCGATCACACCGGCCTTGCGCATGCTGCTGTACCAGGCTGCCTTCACTGACGGCACGCCATACGTCTTGGACCCGGGGCCGGCCGCCAGGCGGTCCGCCACCTCGTCCTGCACCATAACCAGCCCGTGCCGCAGGCTCGGGAAGTGCTGCAGCAGGTGGAGTACCACCGGGACCGCCACGTTGTACGGGAGGTTCGCCACCAGGGCTGTGGGCTCCGCCGGCAGTTCGGTCACTTTCATGGCGTCTGCCAGCACCAGGTGGAAGTCTTTGGCGGCTTGGGGGCGCCACTGCTGCACCGTGCCCGGTAGTTTGGCTGCAAGGACGGGATCGATTTCGACGGCGACAACGGTTTTGGCGGCGTCGAGCAGTCCGAGCGTGAGGGAACCGAGTCCGGGTCCGACCTCCAGGACGGTCTCATCGGCGTGAATGTCCGCAGCAGCCACGATCCGGCGGATGGTATTGCCGTCGATCACGAAATTCTGGCCCAGCGTCTTCGTGGGGCGGACTCCGATTTCCTCGGCGAGCCGGCGGACATCGGAGGCGCCGAACAGTGGCGCGGGCGCGGTGCCGGAGGCGGCGGGGGTCGGTTCAGTCACCTAGGTATCCTATCCCGTTGCCTTCGAGCTTCCGCTGGCCCGCGCTGCGGCGGTCTGTGCAGCACTCGGCCGGAGACGCGAAAGGCCGGGTCCGGATGTAATCCCGGACCCGGCCTTCAAACCTTGCCTTCAAACTTCCGCGGCGGTGGTCAGCTGCCGCGGCAGTCAGTCGCAGTACCTGCCAGCTGGAGTGCCTGCTAGCTGGTGGCTGCCCAGCCGCAGCCCCAGGGCTGGAGGCCGCGCTGCGCGTAGACGCGGTTGGCGATGTCGATCTGCTGTGCCTTTGTTGCGAGGCTGGCGTTGGGTGCATAGGCCCCGCCGCCGGCGCCGAGCCAGGTCTGGATGTCGAACTGCAGGCCGCCGTAGTAGCCGTTGCCGGAGTTGATGGACCAGTTACCGGTGGATTCGCACTGCGCGATCTTGTCCCACATGGCTTCGTTCATCATGGCGGGGGCCGCTGCACCGGTGTTCGCACCGGCAGCTTCGGCCTTGGGCTTTTCCTTGGTCCCCACCAGGACCTTTTCGGTCACAGGCTGGAGGGAAACGGTCTCGGACACGAGGGTCCGTGAGGCTTCGCGGCCGTCAACCAGAACCAGCTTGAAGTTCTTGTCCACCTTGCCGGCGACGCCCGCCTGGGTGACCTCTTTTTCGCCCACAAACAGTTCGGCGCTTTCGGAGCTCAGGGTCTCGAAGGGAACGTCTTCGGAGGTGGTGGCAGTCTTCGAGGAATCCACCCGGGACACCTTGATGGCCATGTCGTTGACGACGTGCGCGTTGCGGGGCTGGGACAGGCGGTCGCCGGCCCCGACAGTCACCCCGGCGTCCTTGAGGACTTCGGCCACGGTGGCCGCCGTCGTGGTTGTCTTGGAGGCCTTGCCGTCCGCCAGGATACTCACGGTCTTGGGCGTGGAGATGGCCACGAAGGAACCGGAGACGGCCAGCTGGGCGTCCTTGGGTACGGAGACTTCCGAGGCACTGGCGACGCCGAGCTCGGTGACCAGGCCTTCGACGTTCGATGACGTGGTGTTGATCGTTTTTTCGGCCCCGTCGAGGCTGATCTTCACGGCTTTGGCCAGGTTGACGTTGATGACAGAGCCATCCTCCACGCGGGCGTCCGCCGCCGGGGATACCCGGTCTGCGGGCTGCAGCTCCACCTTGGCACTCTTGACCACTTGGCCCACGGTCCCGCCGAACGTCTGCACGGAGCTGACTTTCCCGTCCACATTCAGGGTGACTGTCTTGTTGTTGCCTACGAAGGCCACCAGGCCCAGCACGAGTGCAGAAAGCACCACCAACTGGGCTCCGACCTTGACGAAACTGAATTTGCCGTCCGAAGTGAAGAACTTGACCACGATTGCCCGTAACTCTAGGACCATCCGGGCACGGGGAAAAACGCACATCACCCACCGACGCAAACACCCTCAGGGCAACTCCGGACACGGTCCGGCTGTTTGCAGCAGACGTGTGCGCCGCCACACTCAGGACTCAATGGACCCGCCGCGAGACGGACCTGGAACTGAGCGAAATTATCCGAAGGCCTTCCCCGACCCCGGCTAATAGTTATCCACTGTAATCGAAGCGTTATAAAGCAGCCAAGATTTTGTGCATACCTGGTATTCCTGACGGTCGCCTGAGCGGGTGGGCCGTCAGTCCCAGGATCCGTACGCCTGCAGGGAATTTTGGGCTATTTGAGCACAAATGTCGGACAAATCGGTGCTTGTCAACTCGGCCATGGCCCGGACCGTATGCGGGATCAGGTAACTGGCATTCGGCCGGCCGCGGAACGGATGCGGGGTCAGGAATGGCGCATCCGTCTCCACGAGGACGCGGGCGGGGTCGGCAATCAGAAGCGCAGCGCGCAGGTTAGCCGCGTTCTTGAACGTCACCGTGCCTGCGAAGGACATATACCAGCCTTCGGTATTGCACGTGCGGGCGAGTTTTTCGTCGCCGGAGAAGCAGTGGAACACCACCCGTTCCGGTGCGCCTTCTTCACGCAAAACCTGCACGACGTCGTCGTGGGCGTCACGGTCGTGAATCTGCAGCGTCAGGCCGAGGCGCCTGGCAATGTCGATGTGGCGCCGGAACGAGTACCGCTGGTGTTTCAGCCCCTCCCCCTCGGTACGGAAGAAATCCAGGCCCGTCTCACCAATGGCGCGGATCCTGGGGTGCGCCGCCAGAGCTTCGATCTCAGCCAGCGCATCCTCCAGCTCCCCCCGGGCGGCGTAATCCGGCGCGTCGTTGGGGTGGATAGCCACCGCGCCAAGCAGCCGCTGGTCCAGGTCAACGGCCTGCACCGTGAATCTTGACGACTCAAGGTCGCAGCCAACCTGCACCGCTCCCTGCACGCCCACCGAGGCAGCAACGTCCAGGGCGGCGGACACGTCCACCGCCACGTCTCCGTTCGGAAAGTCCAGGTGCGTGTGGTTGTCCATCACCGGGACGGGCAGCGGTTCCGGTGCGGGCGGATATCCATGCCTGCCGGAGCCGTCGCTTCCGGGCGCGCGAAACGGGGCTGGCGTCAACGGGGTGTTCATCCTCCTACCCTAGCTTCCTGCCCGGGCCCCGCGGGCGCTCCGGATCCCGCCGGGAAATACCGGAACTCTCTGTCAGCTCCGGCAGTTGTGTTAGTAGTCTGGTAGGCATACGGGCGAACGCCCGACGGCGGGCGCCGGCACTTCCTGCCAACCCGTGCCAGGCTTCCCCCAGGTCTGAAAGGCTGCCGATGGACTCCCACAGACGCACCACAGTAGATGAAGCCCTCCCGGAACAGCAGGGCTTCCCCGAACGTGCGGGAGTGGTGGGAAACCAGCTGAACGGAACCCGGCCGCCGGCCATGGACGCGCAGGCCTTCCATGCCGCCAGCGAGCGCATCCTGTCGGCCATCAACACGGTGATCGACGGCAAGGCGGAAGCCGCCAAACTGGCGTTGACGGTGCTCCTGGCCCAGGGCCACCTGCTCCTCGAGGACGTTCCCGGCGTGGGCAAAACGCTGCTCGCGAAAACGCTCGCCCGCACCATCGACTGTTCGGTCAGCAGGATCCAGTTCACTCCTGACCTCCTTCCCTCCGATGTCACCGGCGTTTCCATCTACAACCAGGCCTCGCGGCTGTTCGAATTCAGGCCGGGCGCCGTGTTCGCCAATATTGTCATCGGGGACGAGATCAACCGCGCCTCGGCCAAGACGCAGTCCGCGCTGCTGGAGTGCATGGAGGAACACCAGGTCACCGTGGACGGGGACTCTTACAAGCTGGATGAGCCCTTCATGGTGGTGGCTACCCAGAACCCCATTGAGATGGAAGGAACCTACCCCCTGCCGGAAGCGCAGCGGGACCGGTTCATGGCACGGATCTCCATGGGTTATCCGGACCAGGACTCCGAGATCGAGATGCTGGAGACGCATCAGGCGACATCGCCGCTGACCAGGGTCACCGCCGTCGTCACGTCCGCGGATGTGGCGGCCATGATCGCCACCGTCCAGCGGGTCTACGTGTCGCAGGCAGTCAAGGAATACACCGTGTCCATCGGGCGCGCCACCCGCGAAAGTGCCATGCTCCGGCTCGGCGCCAGTCCCCGGTCCATGCTGCAGCTGCTGCGGGCGGCGAAGGCAACCGCCGCGCTGGAGGGCCGGGACTTCGTGCTCCCCGACGACGTCGTCAGCGTTGCCGAATCCGTGCTTGCCCACCGGATCATTCTTGACCGCAAGGCGGCCAGCACGGGTGAGACTCCGCACAGCGTCATCCGCAGTATCCTCGGGAAGCTTCCGGTACCGCAGGAGATGTCCGCCGCACCCTCCCGGACGCCGGGCAGGCGCGGCGGACCGGACCTGCGGCCCGCCCGCTAGCCAAAGGCCCCACTATGGCCCTCACGGACAGGCTCCCCGGACATCTTTTCAGCACACGCGGCTGGGGGATGCTGGCTGCCGGGGTGGTCTCCCTGCTGGCCGCGCAGGTCATGGGCCGCCGGGACCTGCTCACGCTGGGCATCCTGCTGATAGTCCTGCCGCTGGTCTCCCTCGCAGGAATCCGTATCCTGAAGCCCCGGTTCAAGGTGTACCGGGAGTTCAACCCCGCCAGCGTGGAAACTTCATCGACAACCACCGTTCGGCTTGCGGTGGCCCGGACCGGTGTTGCCGCCGGACAGGTGGTGATGGAGGAACGCCTTCCTTCCCGCTTCGGCGAATCGCCCGCGTTCAGGTTCCCGTCCCGCTCGGCCGTCGGCGGGACCAGCCGCTACGAGTACCACCTCCGTTCCGGCAAACGGGGGCAGTTCGTTATCGGACCGGTGACCGCAGAGTTCACCGACCCCTTCGGCCTCTCGCTGCACCGCCACGCGATCGACGACGGCGACACTCTCACGGTGACGCCCGCCGCCGTCGAACTCCCCGCAACGGGACTTGCCGGCGCCCGCGGCAATGACGGCGTCACGGCCACGCGGATCCGGGCAAATCCCAGCGACGATGACGTCATGACGCGCGAGTACCGCCATGGCGACCCCATGCGGCGGGTGCACTGGGCCGCGACGGCCAGGCACGGCGCCCTGATGGTGCGGCAGGAAGAATCCGTGACCACGCCGGAGGCCACCATCATCCTGGACCAGCGGTGGACGGCGTTTGCGCGCGGACCGGGCGCCGCATATTCTGCCACCTCCGGCGAGGACGGCCACGACCTGGTCACCAGTGAGACCTTCGAATGGGCGGTAACGGCCGCCATGTCTGTCAGCGCCCACCTGGCGGAACGGAACTATGCCCTGCGCGTCCTCGATCCGGCGGGAGAGCCTGCGTTCCTGCATTCGCCTTCGGCCCCCGAACCTGAGGCCGAGGAATACACCGGGTCCGCCGGCCTGCAGTCCATTGCCGAGAGCCTGGCGGCGATTCAACTTTCCGGCGCACACCATGCCACGCACCATGCGGCTCCCGAATCAGCGCCGCACCCCTTCGATGACCGGCTGATGGACAAACTCTCAGCACACCGCCAGCGCGGCCCCGTCATAGCAATCCTGGGGCATCTGCCGGCGGCAGAGGCACGCTCGCTGGCCGCCGCCGCCGGGTTCGGGGCCAACGCGTTCGCGATGATCGTCACCGACCATCCGGGCGAGTGCCAGGATGCCGTTGAATCGCTGAGGTCGGGAGGCTGGCGGGCCGTGGCCGTTTCCCCCGGCACATCAGTGCCGGCGGCGTGGTCCTTTTTCGACCAGCGCGATGCGGCCGCTGCCACGGCCGCCGCAGACGTCCGCCGCGGAACGGGAGTCACCCGATGACCATGACCCCGCAGCGGCATTCCGGTCCCGGCCAAGAGGCCGGCCGCCGACCTGAAGTCCTTGCACCGTCACAGACTCCGGCCGCACGGTCGCGTCGGGCCGGGGCGCAGCCGTGGGTCATGGCTGCCGCGGTCGCCGTTGCCGTCGCCGGCGCGGCCCTCTCCCTGAACGGCGTGCTGAGGGGATGGGCCTGGTACCCTCCGGTGCTGACCACGGTCTGCGTTGTCGCCCTGGCCATGGCGGCACTGAGGTGGCTGCGCGCGCAACCGTTCCTCGTGGCGCTGGGCGGCTTCGCGTCCCTCGTTTTCATCCTGACCTTCACGTTCTTCCGCAGGTACAGCATTGCCGGGTTCATTCCGTCCGGGGACACCATGGAGCAGCTCGGCAGGTACCTGCGGCGGGCCAGCGAGACCGTCCTGGCCGAAAGCTCTCCGGTTGCGCCCAACGCCGGCATAGTCCTGGTCACCTGCGCGGTCCTGGGCCTGGTGGTCATCCTGGTCGATGCCCTCGCTGTGCCATTGGCCCTGCCGGCAACAAGCGGGCTGGGCCTCGTGGCCATCCTGGTGGTGCCGGCCATGGTCAAACCACAAAGCGTGGGCCTCTGGGGATTCGCCGCTGCCGCGGCCGGCTACCTGATGATCCTCGCCTGCAGCCAGTGGTTCGCCCCGGATAACCGCACCACTGCCGACACCGCCCGCAATCCGGGACAGTTCCACCGCGCTGCCATCACCGGCGGCATGGCTCTGGTGATCACGCTGCTCCTCCCCCTTGCCGTTCCGGGCTTCGACCAGGGCACCTTCCCGCAAGGTTCACGGCTGAATCCGTGGGGTTCGTCCACGGGGCTGAACCCCATGATCAGCCTCGGCAACAGCTTGCGGAGTCCCACCGGTGACGGGCGCATCACCTATGCCACCAGCGGCAGCAGGCCCCCGTACCTGCGGTCCGTCACGGTGGACCGGTTCGACGGCGACTCGTGGTCGCCGGACGACCGCGACGCTTCCCGCCGGGTGGGGGTCGGGAGGATGGACACCGGAAACGAGATCCTGGCCGACGAGCAGGTCCGTCAGGTGACGGCGGTCAACACCGGCCGTTTCACCAGCCCGTACCTGCCGGTGCCGTACGCTCCGGATGCGGTCAACGGCCTGGATGGACGCTGGAGCTGGGATCCGGCCACGCTGAGCATCAAGGGCGTGGACACCAACTCGCGGAACCAGCAGTACCTGGTGCAGTCCACCTCCCCCCGGCTCACGCCGGAGCTCCTGTCCCGGTCCTCGGCGCCCGTACGCGGGATCCCGGAGGAGTTCATCCGGCCGCCGAACAACGTTCCGGACATTGTGCGAAGCACGGCCGATACCGTGACGGAGGGAAGCGGGACCGCGTATGCCAAGGCGATGGCCATCCAGAACTACCTGCGCTCGGTCGAATTCACGTACTCCCTGCAGTCCCCGGTCCAGGGCGGCTACGACGGCAACGGGCTCTCCGTCCTCGCGGACTTCCTGACCCAAAAGAGCGGCTACTGCATCCATTTCGCGTCGGCAATGGCGGTCATGGCCCGGCTGGAAGGGATCCCCAGCCGCATTGCCGTCGGGTACGCCCCGGGGCGGGCCACGGGTGCCACGGTTTCGGTCCCCGGTCAGGGCGCGCTGACCGAATACGAAGTTGATTCCAGGGATGCCCACGCGTGGCCGGAGCTCTACTTCCAGGGCCTCGGCTGGGTTGCCTTTGAACCCACCCCCTCCCGTGGTGTGGTGCCGGACTACGCGTCGCAGGCTTTCACTCCGGGCGGTGCGAGCACCAACGAGAACAACGATGACCTCATCCCCTCCAGCGCTGCCACGCCGCCGGCGACGCCGGGCGCCACACAAGCTCCGCTGCCCGGACTGGATTCGGCGGGAGAAGCAGGGCATCCGCTGACGATTCCGCTGTACGCGGGCGCAGGCATCCTGGTCCTCGCCCTGATCGCTGCGTCGCCACGGCTGCTGCGCGCGGACCTGCGGACCCGGCGGCTCAGGGGTGCACCTTACGCCGGCGGCACTACGGCGGACTCAGCCTGGGCCGAACTGCGGGACCTCGCCACCGACTACGGCCTGTCACCCGGCCTCAGTGAAACTCCCCGGCACTTCTCCAGCAGGCTTCGCGGTTCGGGTGCGCTTGGCGAACCGGACCGGCCGGACGACGCCGGCGCCCGCGCGGTGGCGTCACTCACCGCGGATTTTGAACGCCGACAGTATGGCCGGCCGGCCGCCGGGTCCGGCGTGCGTCCCGACGCCTCGGGGCCGTCCGCTGCGGACAGGATCGCCGCGATCCAGGCATCCCTCCGGAGGCACGCGCGGCCCGCCCGGCGGTTACGGGCGGAGTGGCTGCCGCCGTCGGTCCTGAACCGCTGGGGGCGCAGCGCCTCCGCACCGTTCCGCGCCATCGCGCGGGGCGCCGCCATCACGGCGCAGGCCGCCGCGCGGTCCTGGCGGACGGTGCGCGACGGCCTGCGGAGGCTGCGGCAGGGCTAGCCTGCGTACGGATCGGCGATGCCGATGTACTGGGTGTAGAGGTATTCCTCAATGCCCTCAAGGCCGCCCTCGCGGCCCAGCCCGGACTGCTTGACGCCGCCGAACGGGGCGGCAGCGTTGGACACGACACCGGCGTTCAGGCCCAGCATGCCGGTCTCGAGGCGTTCGCCCATCCGGATGCCGCGGTTCAGGTCGCGCGTGAAGACGTAGGCCACAAGGCCGTACTCGGTGTTGTTGGCCAGGCGGACCGCCTCATCCTCGCTGCCGAAGGTGATGATCGGTGCAACGGGTCCGAAAATCTCTTCGGACAGGATGCGGGTGCCCTCGGTGACGCCCTTGAGGATGGTGGGCTGGTAGAAATAGCCCGGCCCGGCCACAGGGCCGCCGCCGGCCACCGCGGTTGCGCCGGAGTTCACGGCGTCGGTGACCAGCTCATGGACCTTGTCCCGGCTCTTCGCATCGATCAGCGGACCCACTTTGGACTCCGGCTCGGTGCCGCGGGCGGTGGTCATCTCTCCCATTTTCGCGGCGAACTTCTCCGCGAACTCGTCCGCGACGGATTCGTGCACGATGAACCGGTTCGCGGCCGTGCAGGCCTCACCCATGTTCCGCAGCTTCGCCAGCATGGCCCCGGCCACGGCCGCATCGATGTCGGCGTCCTCGAAGACCACGAACGGGGCGTTGCCGCCGAGTTCCATCGAGGTCCGCAGCACCGTCTCGGAGGCGTCGGAGAGCAGGCGGCGGCCCACTTCGGTGGAACCGGTGAAGGACAGCTTCCGGAGCCGGGAGTCCTTGATCAGCGGGCCCGTGGTGGCGCCGGCCGTTGAGGTCGGGATGACGTTCAGCACACCGGCGGGCAGTCCGGCTTCCTGCATCACGGCCGCGAACAGCTGGGAGGTCAGCGGAGTCAGGTTGGCCGACTTGAGCACCATGGTGCAGCCGGCAGCGACGGCCGGGGCAATCTTGCGGGTGGCCATCGCCAGCGGGAAGTTCCACGGGGTGATCAGCAGGCACGGGCCCACGGGCTTCTTCGTCACGAGCAGCCGGGACTTCCCGTCCGGGGAGACCGAGTAGCGGCCGAACGCGCGGACGGCCTCCTCGGAGAACCAGCGCAGGAACTCGGCACCGTAGGTCACCTCGCCGCGTGCCTCGGCCAGCGGCTTGCCCATTTCCAGGGTCATCAGCAGTGCGAAGTCCTCGGCCCGGGCGGTGACCATCTCGAAGGCGCGGCGCAGGATCTCCCCGCGCTCACGCGAAGGGACCTTGGCCCAGGAGTCCTGGGCGGCAGCGGCGGCGTCGAGGGCAGCCTTGCCGTCCTCTGCGCCGGCGTCAGCGATGCTGAGCAGGACCTTGCCCGTGGCGGGGTCCTCGACGTCGAACGTCTTTCCGGACGCCGCCGGGCGCCATTCGCCGTTGATCAGCAGTCCGGTGGGAACAGAGGCCAGCAGCTCGCTCTCGCGCTCCGCAGTAACAGTGGGCTGTGCAGTTGCAGTCACGATGACTCCCTCGTCAGCAATTCGGGTTGGGGATGGGTTCAGCACTTGGCTGCTTTACAGCCACGGTACTGCCGGGCGCTTGGGAGCGTCTATGCATGCGCGCACTACGCCCTCCGGACTTTGCTGTGCAGCTGCACAAGCCCGGAGCCCGGTTTTTAGCGGGCCGCCAGGACCGCGGAATAGAGTTCCCGCTTACTGACTTTGGCGTCGTCCGCAACGGCTGCCACGGCTTCCTTCAGCCTGATGCCCTGGGCAATCAGGCCGTTGACGGCGGCCACATGGTCCTCCGGCTTGCCCGGTTCACGCTCCGGGGCACCGCCAACCACCACGGCAATCTCGCCGCGCACCTCGTTGCTTTCCGCCCATTGGAGCAGGTCCCCCAGCGTGCCGCGGATGACTTCTTCATATGTCTTGGTCAGCTCACGGCAGACTGCCGCCGGGCGGTCGCCGCCGAACCGCTCGCGGAGCGCCCGGAGCATCGGTTCCAGCCGGTGGGGCGCCTCGAAGAAGACCATGGTCCGGCGTTCGGCGTCGAGTTCGGACAGCCGGGAGGCACGTTCGCCTGCCTTGCGGGGAAGGAATCCCTCAAAACAAAATCGGTCCGTGGGGAGTCCGGACAGCGCGAGTGCCGTCAGGACCGCGGACGGCCCCGGCACGGCGGTGACCGTCAGGCCGGCCGCCACCGCACCCTCCACAAGCCGGAAGCCCGGATCCGAGACGGACGGCATTCCGGCGTCGGTCACCATCACGAGGGTCTTGCCGGCCCGCACCTGATCCAGGAGTTCGGCGGTCTTCGCAGCCTCGTTGTGTTCGTGGTAGCTGATGATCCTTCCGGCCACGGTTATGCCGAGGTTCTGCACCAGCCGGTGCAGGCGCCGGGTGTCTTCGGCGGCAACGATGTCAGCCGTTGTGAGGAGTTCGACAAGCCGCGGGGAGGCGTCGCCGACATTGCCGATGGGCGTTGCTGCGAGCACGATCCTGCCCGGCCTTCCGTCCACGGGGCCGGCCCCCGGCTCCGTAGCCGGAGCCCACGCCTCGTCCGTGGCACCAGTTGCCGAAGCCGGGCCTCCCTCTGAAGGAGAGCCGTCATCATCGGAGCCGGCCGCGCGGGAAGTGCTGAGTTGTTGGTCCACACGACCAGCCTACTGCTGGCAGGCTCTTCCAGCGCCAAAAGGTAGCATGGGCACGTGACGCAGACCTCCGTACCTCCTGTCGAGGCCAACCCGTCCCACCCGGACCAGCCGGCGTCGGGGACCCCGGGACGCAACCTTGAGGGGCACCGGTGGATCCGCCGGCCGCAGGAAGCGTTTACGGAAAGCGCCCTCCAGGAACGGCTGCTGGGCGGAATACGCTCCTGGCGCGACTATCCGCCGTCGCTGCGGCTGTGGTTCTGGCTCATACCGGCCATCACCGCCGCTATCGGCGGCATCCTTCGTTTCGTCCGCCTCGACACTCCGCGGAGTCTGGTGTTCGACGAAACCTACTACGTCAAGGACGGGTATTCGCTGCTGGTCAGCGGGTACGAACGCAACTGGCCGGACAAGGCCAACGAATCCTTCGTTGCCGGGAACCCCGGCGTTATCCTCTCCTCCCCCGAGTATGTTGTGCACCCGCCGGTCGGCAAGTGGATGATCGCAGCAGGAATGTGGCTTTTCGGCCCGGACAACCCGCTCGGCTGGCGGTTCGGCGCCGCCGCCACCGGGACGCTGTCCATCCTCCTGATCGCCCTGATCGCGCAGAAGCTCTTCCACTCGCTGACACTGGGGGCCGTGGCAGGACTCCTGCTGGCAGTGGACGGCCACCACCTGGTGATGTCCAGGACCTCCCTGCTGGACATCTTCCTGATGTTCTGGCTGCTCGCCGCTTTCGGTGCCCTCCTGATGGACCGCGACGACGGCCGACGACGGCTGGCCGCCAGGTTGGGGCGGCTGGCCGCGGCCGCTCGGGAGGGCAGGCCATCCGTGGTCCAGCTGGTTTCCGGGCCCTGGCTTGGCATACGCTGGTGGCGCATCGCCGCGGGCGTCTGCCTGGGCCTCGCCGTCGGCACCAAGTGGTCGGCGCTGTTTTTCATGGCCGGCTTCGGACTCCTGACCGTGTTCTGGGACCTGAGTGCGCGCCGGATCGCCGGCATCCGGGGGTGGATCAGCGGCGGCATCATCAAGGACGGAATTCCCGCTTTCCTGAGCATCGTTCCGGTGGCCGGCCTCGTGTACGTGGCCACATGGTCCGGCTGGTTCCAGTCGAAGGACGCGTACTTCCGCCATTGGGCCGACACCAACCCGTCGGACCAGTGGGGCTGGCTCCCGGCGCCCCTGAGGTCCCTGGCCCACTACCACCTGGAAGCGTACAAGTTCCATCAGGGACTCAGCTCCGACCACCCCTACGAGGCAAGTGCCTGGAGCTGGCTGGTGATGGGCCGGCCCACGTCGTTCTTCTACGAGTCCCCCAAGCAGGGAAGCCCGGGCTGCGACGTTGCCAACTGCACGTCGGCCATCCTCTCGGTGGGCAATCCCCTGATCTGGTGGAGTGCCGCGGTTTCGCTGGTGATCCTGCTGTTCTGGTGGGCCGGGCGCCGCGACTGGCGGGCCGGAGCCATCCTGGCCGGGGTCGGCGCCGGCTACCTCCCCTGGTTCCTGTATCCGGAACGCACCATGTTCACTTTTTACGCCGTCTCCTTTGAACCGTTCCTGGTACTCGCCCTGACGTATTGTCTAGGCCTGGTACTCGGGCGGCGGCAGGATCCGGTGTGGCGCCGGCGATCCGGGCTCTACCTCGTGGCACTGTTTGTGGCCGGAGCGGTGCTGCTCTCGGCATTCTTCTATCCCATCTGGACGGCGGAGATCATTCCCTACCAGGACTGGCGGTTCCGGATGTGGATGCCGTCCTGGATCTAGGGCAGGATGGCAAGGGAGCCTCGGGCCATGGAACGCGCGCGATGGACGGGCGCCGGGAAAGCAAATCACGGATCTGGAACGGAGACTGGCTGTGAGAGAAGCAAGCACTGAACTGCTCGTGGAGCTGGATCAGGACAGCAACGTGACCGACCTGCTGCTCGCGCAGCACGCCAAGGACCCGTCCCATGCCATCTATGCGCGCAAGGGACCCAACGGGTGGGTTGATGTCTCCGTCCAGCAGTTCATGGACAAGGTCGTGGCACTGGCCAAAGGGCTGATCGCCGGGGGCCTGGCTCCGGGCGACACCGTGGCTGTGATGTCCGGTACCCGGTACGAGTGGACGCTGGTGGACTTCGCCATCTGGTTCGCCGGCGGCGTGACCGTCCCGGTCTATGAAACCTCTTCGGCAAGCCAGGTCGAATGGATCCTGCATGACTCCGGCGCCCGCAGGGTGTTCGTGGAGGACCATGCGAAGGCTGAGCTTGTGGCAGGCGTCCTGGCCCACTCCGAACTGCTCGGCGATGCCGTGGTCACCGTTGTGCGGATGGACGACGACGGCGGGGCACCCAACCTGGCAAGCCTCGCCGCCGCCGGCGCCGGAGTCACCGACGCGGAGCTGGAGCGGCACCGCAGCGCGGCGGGCCTTGCCGACGTCGCATCGCTGGTGTACACCTCCGGGACCACGGGCAAGCCCAAGGGCTGCGAGATAACCCACGGCAACTTTGCCCTCGTTGCCACCAACATCGTGGGGTTCCTTCCCGAGATCCTGCGGCAGGAGAACGCCCGGACCCTGATGTTCCTGCCCCTGGCCCACGTGCTGGCCCGAGCCGTCCAGGTGGTGTGCCTCAGCGCCGGGGCAACCCTGGGCCACACGTCCAGCGCCGCCCAGCTGCTGGAGGACCTGGCGACGTTCAAGCCCACCTTCCTGCTGGTGGTGCCCAGGATCTTCGAGAAGGTCTATGCGGGTGCCGGCCACAAGGCCGCCCTGGCCGGAAAGGAACGGCTGTTCGCTGCCGCTTCCGTTGTGGCCGTCAATTACTCCAGGGCGCTTGACGCTGAGGCCCGCGGACAAGGCAACGGACCCGGCATCGTGCTCCGGGCCAAGCACGCCGTCTTCGACCGGCTGCTCTATCCCAAACTCCGGCAGGCCTTCGGCGGACAAGTCAAGTACACGGTCTCCGGCGCCAGCCCGCTGAGCTCCAACGACGCGCACTTCTTCCGCGGCGCCGGTACCCCTGTCCTGGAAGGCTACGGCCTCACGGAGACCACTGCACCGTGCACGGCCAACACGCCGTCGCGGACCAGAGTGGGAACTGTGGGAATTCCCGTGCCCGGTACCACCATCCGGGTGGCTGACGACGGCGAGATCCTGGTCCGGGGCATCGGTGTCTTTAAGGGCTACCACGCCAACGAGGTCGCCAACGCCGAAGCGTTCGTGGACGGATTCTTCCGCACCGGAGACCTCGGGTCCCTGGACGAAGACGGCTTCCTGACCATCACCGGCCGGAAGAAGGACCTCCTCGTCACCGCCGGCGGCAAGAACGTGGCCCCCGGCCCGCTCGAGGAAAAGATCCGGGAGCATCAGCTCGTGGCCCAGGCAGTGGTGGTGGGCGACGGCCGGCCCTTCATCTCCGCGCTGGTCAACCTCGATCCGGAGGGCCTGGAGAACTGGTGCTCGGCCCAGCGGATTCCGGTGATGGGCGTTGCAGAAGCAACATCCGATGCCCGGGTCCGGGAGGCCGTCCAGGGCGCGGTCGACCAGGCCAACCTGCTGGTTTCGAAAGCCGAATCGATCCGCAGCTTCGTCCTGCTGGATGCCGATTTCACCGTCGAGTCAGGTCACTTGACGCCGTCACTGAAACTCAAGCGGGCCGCCGTCGTCCGTGACTACGAGACACACATCAACGGCCTGTACCGCTAAGCAGGTACTTCCGCGGTCCCGGCGCGGCGGTCCCGGGCCTCCGCGTTCCTGGTTGCGGTCTTGTCATCGTGCGTGTCAGCGGACTTATCCCCGCTCTTGTCAACGTTGTTGACCTCGCCTTTGGCGGCTGCGCTCCCGGCAGCCCCGCGGCGCTTCCTGGTGGGCCATGTGAGGATCAGGGTCACAACGGACGCAACCAGCACCAGGACCCCGATGACGATTCCGGCGTCAACCCAGAACTGTCCCGGGAAGAGCCGGATGAGGGTGTCATCCAGAGCGAAGGTCCAGGTCCCGCTGGCGAAGAAGATCCGGTGGAACTCGGTGAAGAACTGCTGCCAGCTCAGGGCGGCCAGCGTACCCAGCCCCAGAATGATCGCCAGGGTGACGATCGCACCGGCGAACAGGCCGCGGCGCACTCCGCCGGGGCTGCGGCGGCGCAGGTAGATGATGGCGACAATGCTCAGCAGGATCAGCAGCGCGCCGCCGGCGAAAGCGGACAGTATGACCAGTTTGACGTCGGCCATATGGCTGACTTCGCCCTCCTGGAACAAGGCATCCCCGCTGCGGTTCACCAGTTCGCCCAGATACCGGGGGCCGGACCAGTTGCTGAGGTAGTCCACCGCGTAGGAGCCGTACGTCATGCGGTCATCCGTGCTAAAGCCGTAGCCGTCGCCGGGAAAGCCCGGACGGTTGTATTCCACCCAGAGGAACAACGGACTGGTGACGGCCCGGACGGCGAGGACCAGGAGGATCAGGGGGTAAAAGACGGCAAGAAGGACCTGCATCACGCGGGGCAGGACGGGCTTGGTATTGTTCGCCAGCTCCCGTTCGGCGTTCCGGCGCTCCACTTCGTCCTGCGGCGGACGCACCTGGAGGGCGGAGGTGGGCAGGGGTTCCCGGAAATGCGTCCCCCTCCCCTGCGGTTCGGCGGCAGGTTCGACGGCGGCCTCCGCGGCCTTGCGGTCGGCCCGGCTCCCGGCCTGGGGCGCAGGGACGCCTGTCCGGGGCCCTGGCGCGGTGCCGGCGGACGCTGCCGGCTGGTCCTTGCGCGCCCCGGGGGTTACGTCAGAGAACGTCTTGCCGTCCGGAACTGACCCCCGTGCCGGCTCTGCCGTCGCGGCTGTGTCTGTTCCCGCAGTAGCTGTTCCGGCAGCGGCGGGCCTCATCCAGTCAAACGCGGGTTCGTCGGTGTCGTCGGCGGGATCCAGGTGGGGATCCTGCCGGTTCGACGGGTTGGGCGTCTTCTCAGTCACTGCAGTTTCACTTCCGTAGGCGTCCGCGTTGCCGGGCACATCCGGCAACGCTACATATCTCCAGACGAGCCTACCGTCAGGCACTCCGTGGCGGCAGGTGCCACCCCGTTCCGGAATGTCTTCAGGCGGCCGAAGCCGTGTATCCCGCGTCGGCGCTTTGCAGATCGCCGCTGGCCCCGGAACTGTACGCACGCCTGCCCCACACCAGTACGTAAACCCAGAAGGCAGCCAGAACCGCCGCGCCGATGCTGATCTTGGCCCACACCGGAAGACTGCTTGGCGTGACGAAGCCTTCCACGAGGCCGGACACGAACAGCACCAGGACGAGCCCCAGGGCCACGGTGATCAGCGAGCGGCCTTCCGCCGCCACCGCCTGCGCCCGGGTCCGGGGTCCGGGTGACACCAGCGCCCAGAAGATTTTCAGGCCCGCCGCGCAGGCGACGAACACTGCGGTGAGCTCCATCAAACCGTGGGGCAGGATGAAACTGAAGAAGACATCGGATTTGCCGACAGCAGCAAAGACACCCGCCGCCACGCCCAGGGCCTGGGCGTTGCCAAAGAGGATCATGGGAACCCAGAACCCGGTGATTCCCAGGGCAACCGCCTGTGCGGAGATCCACGCGTTGTTGGTCCAGACGGCACCGGCGAACGACGCGGCGGGATTTTCCGAGTAGTAGTCGATGAAATCCTCTTCGACGTACTGCTTGATGGTCGCGTCCGAGCCCAGGGCCCGGAGCGCATCAGGGGATGTCGAGATCCACAGAGCGTACGCGCCGGCCACCAGGCAGAACGCCAGCCCGCACCAGACGGTCAGCCAGCGGATCCGGTATAAGGCAGCCGGCAGCGCGATGATGAAGAACCGGGCGAGGTCGTCCATGAAGTTGGACCGTGCCCCGGTGAAGCGGGTACGGGCCTGGGCCAGCGTCGCGGACAGGGATGCGGAGAGCCCGCTTTCGGGGGCAACGGAACGGAGCAGGGAAAGATGCGCCGACGTCGCCTGGTAGAGCCGCAGCAGTTCATCGGCTTCGCTTCCGTTCAGCCGCCGCTTGTACGCCAGCGCGTAGAGCCGCGCCCACTTGTCCCCGTTGACCGCGGAGAACGCATCGATGTCCACGGCACCACCCTAGCGCGCCCCGATTAGACTGTGAGCGTCCATAGGCGGCGTGTACGGAACGGGGACCCGGCTTGAGCTCGATCATCACTGGCGAAGCAGTTGTACTGGAGCTCCGCCCGGCGTCATTCGCCGCACGGGCGCTGGGCCTGATCCTGGACGTGGCAGCGAACGTGGTGCTCCTCCTGGTGATGATGGCGGTGATTTCCTCCGCCTTCAATGATCTGGACGGGGCCGCAGCGCGCGCCCTGGTACTGGTCAGCGTGGTTTTCTGCTTCGTGATCCTCCCGGTGGCGGTGGAAACCCTCACCCGCGGCCTCTCGCTGGGCAAGCTGGCGGCCGGACTGCGGATCGTCCGGGACGACGGCGGCGCCATCCGTTTCCGTCACGCCCTGATCCGCGGCCTGATCGGTTTCCTGGAGATTTACCTGACCTTCGGTGGCCTGGCCATCGCCGTCGCGCTCTTCAACGACAAGTCCAAGCGGCTCGGCGACGTCGTGGCGGGAACCTATTCCCTGCGGCGCCGGGTGCCGGCAGAACCGCCGTTTGTCCCGTTCGTGCCGCCGCACCTGAGATCCTGGGCCGCGCTGGCTGACATCGGCAGGATACCGGACGCCGTAGCCCGCCGTTCGGCGCAGTTCATCCGCCAGGCGGGCCGGATGTCGCCGGCGTCGCGCGCCTCCATGGCGGTGTCGCTGGCCACGGAGGTCTCGGCGTTCGTCGCACCGCCGCCGCCGGGCGGCACCGGCCCGGAAGAGTACCTCGCAGCAGTGCTGGTGGAACGCCGCGAACGGGAACTGGGCCGGTTGACGCGGGCACGGGCACGGAGCACCGGCGTGGGGGAACGGCTGAACCGGCTACCCTACGTCCGGGACAAGCGGTAGGCGGCGGGTCCTACCGCTTGGCGTACTGCGCCCAGGAGATGTTCCAGTCGCCGTAGCCCTCCAGCGGTTCCACCGGCGGAGCGCCGGTGTTGAGGGTCTGCACGACGTCGCCGGTCTTCATGTTGTTGAAGAACCAGGCTGCGTCCGCCGGCAGCAACCCGACGCAGCCGTGCGAAACGTTGACCTTGCCCACCGAGCTCCACGCTGACTCAAGGGCCTGGTGGACGTAGACGCCGGACGAGGTGAGCCTGTTGGCGTATTCGACAGTCAGCGGCGGGTAGTAGCCTTTGTCACCCGGCTTCAGGCCGATGCTTCCCGCATTGAACTTGGAGTGGCGTTCCTGTTCCATGATCACGGCGTATCCGGTAGGCGAAAGCCATTCGGCGTCGCCCAGGGTCACGGGAGCTGTCTTGACCAGCTGGCCGTCGAAGTAGACGTTCATGGTCTTGGTGACGTCGTCCACCACGGCGACGCGCTGCGGACCCACCTTGAAACTGACCTTGGTGTCCATGTTGCCGACCATCTTGTTCCCGAAATCCACGCCGAACAGCTTGAGGTCGACAGTGACCTCGCTTCCGGAGGCCCAGAACGTCTCGGGCCTTATGCGCACGCGCTGGTCCGAATACCAGCGCCAGGCGACGGCCTGGCCCGACGACGAGGTAACCGTGACGGCCTTCTCCATGGCTTCCTTGTTCAGGACGGGTTCGGAGAAGACGATTTCAATCGGCTGGCCCGACCCCACGGTGGAACCGTTCTGCGGGTAGACGGCGGCGTCGGCCTCGTTGGCCGTGGCCACTGTGGTGAACGTCTGGTTCTTCTTCGTTTCGCGGCCCGCCTGGTCCACGATCGTGAAGGCGTACTCGTACTCCGCGTTGAACTCCAACGGGTCCAGGGCAGTCCAGGTGGAACCGTCGGCGCTCAGCGTGCCCTTGACCGGCTCGCCGCCGTCGGCCGTTGCCAGGACAACGTCCTTCACTGTTCCGTTGATGGCTTTGACGGACGGCGCGACGGCGGGGTTGACGCCCGCGGCGCCGTCCGTGGGAGTCACCCCGAGTTCGACGGCTTTGACCACCGGAGAAGCCAGTCCCGGTTCGTTGCGGACCGGCGCGGACGACTCCGACTGGAAAGCGGGCTCGGCCCAGCTGGGTGCCGTGGCAACACCGATGCCGCCGGCAGCGACGGCGGCGCAAATGGCCGCAACGCCCAGTATTTTCATGGTTTTCCGCTTGTGGACTTCAGTCATGACCTTCTCCATGTCCCCCGACAGGCCCTTGATCAGCCCCCAACGATTTTACCGCACGCCGGGCGGGCGCCGTGGCCCGCCCGGGCGGGCCACGGGTCCTTAGTAGCGGTAGTGGTCCGGCTTGTACGGACCCGCAACGTCCAGGTCCAGGTATTCGGCCTGCTCCTTGGACAGCTCCGTCAGCTCCACACCCAAGGCGTCCAGGTGGAGCCGGGCAACCTTCTCATCGAGGATCTTCGGCAGCACGTAGACCTGGTTCCCGTATTCCCGCTCGCCCTCAGGCTGGTCCCGCTTGGTGAAGAGTTCGATCTGCGCGATGGTCTGGTTCGCGAACGAGTTGCTCATCACGAAGGAGGGGTGGCCGGTGGCGTTGCCCAGGTTCAGCAGTCGGCCTTCGGAGAGGACGATGATGGAACGCTCGCTGTCGGTTCCCTCGTCGAATACCCACTCGTGCACCTGCGGCTTGATTTCGACCTTCTTGATGCCGGGAATCCGGGCCAGGCCGGCCATGTCGATTTCGTTGTCGAAGTGGCCGATGTTTCCGACGATGGCTTTGTCACGCATGCCGGCCATGTGCTCGGCCATGATGACGTCCTTGTTGCCGGTGGTGGTGATGAAGATGTGGCCTTCACCCAGGACGCTCTCCAGCTTCGCCACCTGGTAGCCGT
Organism: Arthrobacter sp. B10-11; assembly: GCF_033142195.1. Classification (NCBI taxonomy): domain Bacteria; kingdom Bacillati; phylum Actinomycetota; class Actinomycetes; order Micrococcales; family Micrococcaceae; genus Arthrobacter; species Arthrobacter sp. B10-11. Next base: position 152,277 of record NZ_JAWMTH010000005.1, on the reverse strand, counting down.
CCATGGCTGCCTGCAGTGCACAGATCGGGTCGATTTCGGTGACGATCACCCGGGAACCCTGGCCGCGGAACGCCTCTGCGGCGCCCTTGCCGACGTCGCCATAGCCGCAGACGACGGCGATTTTGCCGCCCATCAGGACGTCCGTGGCGCGGTTGATGCCGTCAGGCAGCGAGTGGCGGATGCCGTACTTGTTGTCGAACTTGCTCTTGGTCACCGAGTCGTTGACGTTGATGGCCGGGAAGAGCAGCTTGCCCTGCTCCGCCAGCTGGTAGAGGCGGTGCACGCCGGTGGTGGTCTCTTCCGTGACACCGAGCAGGCGGGAGCCGATGCGGGTCCATTTCTGCGCGTCTGCTGCGAGTGAGGCACGCAGCACATCGAGGAAGACCCGCCCTTCATCGGACTCGTCCTCTGCCGCGGCCGGGACGGACCCGAGTGCCTCGAACTCCACGCCCTTGTGCACCAGCATGGTGGCGTCGCCGCCGTCGTCGAGAATCATGTTCGGGCCAAGGTCCGGGTTGCTGTCCGCGCCGGGCCAGGTGAGGATCTGCTCGGCAGTCCACCAGTATTCCTCGAGGGTCTCGCCCTTCCAGGCAAAAACGGGGACGCCCTGCGGGTCCTCAACCGTGCCGTTGCCTACCACGACGGCGGCAGCCGCTTCGTCCTGGGTGGAGAAAATGTTGCAGGAAGCCCAGCGGACCTCGGCACCCAGGGCAGTGAGCGTCTCGATCAGTACGGCGGTCTGGACCGTCATGTGGAGGGAACCGGCAATCCGGGCACCCTTGAGCGGCTGGCTGGCGCCGAACTCTTCGCGCAGGGACATCAGTCCCGGCATCTCGTGCTCTGCGAGGCGGATCTGGTGGCGGCCGGCCTCAGCCAGGGAGATGTCGGCAACCTTGTAATCGAAAGTCATGTGAGTCCTTGTGTTGGATCCGGAAAATACTGGAACGGAGGAATGGTGTGTCCGTTCGGCGAACTATGGGAAGTTCGGCGCCAAGTGGACGTGCGATGGGCCGGGCGGGGAGTTATTCAGCGCCGGACTGGAAGCTATTCGGCGCCGACGGGCCGCCGTCGTGCTGGTCCGACGACGCGGCGTTCGCAGCGGAGACAAGTTCCGGCGGCAGCAGCAGCGGAATGCCGTCCTCGATGGCGTAGCGCAGCTTTTCCCCGGCCTCGCCGGCGGCGGTCGAGACGAGTTCATCGCCTTCCTGCACCAGCGGTGAGCCGGTCACGGGGCAACGCAGGACAGACAGGAGGTCAGGACTGATCTTTGGCATGGTGGATGCTCCCTGATGGGCGCCGCAGCAGGCGCCGGTGGCCGATGGATTTGCAGCTTCCAGCGTACAAGCTTCCCGCCGCAACCGCGGCTCAGGACGGTTCGCGGAGGATGCGCAGGTGTCCCCTCCGGGTGCCCTCGGCAGCCGGCGGGGCCTCGAGCGCGGCGTGCGCGGAACGCTGGCCCGGCACGGGGTCCGCAGCGGACGGCCGCAATGCAGCTTCCCGGACAGCGTTGGCGAGGGCCAAAAGGTCATCGGGTCCCGGCTGCGGGGGCGTCGCCGGCATGGCCAGGCGCAGCACTTCCCAGCCCCTGGGCACCGTGAGGGACCCCGCATGCTGTTCGCACAAATCGTAACAATGCGGCTCGGCATACGTTGCCAACGGACCAAGGACGGCTGTGGAATCCGCATACACGTACGTCAGAGTTGCCACCGCAGAGTTGCGGCAGGCTGACCTTGAACATTGACGAATAGCACCCACGACATCACAGACTACTCCCCGTTTGCAGCGGTGCCGTGCATTCCGGTCCCCAGCGTCCTCCGGTGTCGCGCATGGCGTCCTGCAATGCAGAGCGGGCCAGTGTGGCGTTTCGGGTTATGTCGCGTAAATCAGGTGGCGGGTTTAGAGTCAATGTATGCAGCAATCGCACCACGTTCCGGGATTTACGGTCCGGTTGGCTGACCCGGGAGCCGGCCAGACGGCGGACAACGCCACGACCTCGGGAGCGGTCCGCGGGAAGGGTTTCCGGGAGCGCCGCCGGAACCGCCACGGCAGGGGCCTGCGCGGCGAACTGATGCTGCCCACCCTGCCCGGATACCGCACCCGATCAGACCGCTTCGACGAGATGGTCATGGACTCCGCCCAGCGCCTGCACGACATTTGGGGAAAGCCCCTGGACGGAGTCAGGTTCGCTGTTGACGAGATCCCGCAGGGCCTGGAGCAGCTGGTCGCGGACCGGTCCCCCGCGCCCATGGGACTGTACGAACCTGCCACGGCGGACGAAGGCCCGGTGATCACGCTCTACCGGCGGGTCATCGAGAACGCCTGTTCCAGCCGGGAGGAACTCCAGGACCTGGTCCACGACGTCGTGGTGGAGCGCACCGCCGAAATGCTGGGGGTCGCACCGGAAACGCTGGACCCCGTCTACCGGCGCCGCTATTAGCCTGGCGCTAGTAGCCCAGCTTCACCGCAACCTGCTCCTGGCCAGCTGCGCCCGGCGCCACCGCCACGGCCGCGATGTCCGCACGCCCGTCCTCCTCCAGCAGCACTGTGCCGTAGGCGGCATCGCCGGACGCGGAAACAATGTAGCCCAACACGGCGGCGTCGTCCGCTTCGCTAGGAACCTTGATGAGGGCCGTGGTGCCACCGGCGATGTCGGCAGTGGCGGCAGCGCGGACCTTGCCGTCGGCAGTGATGGGCGTATACGTGATCTTGGCCCGCCCTTCAGGGACGCCCAGGACCAGGTACCGATCACCGGCGCGCGGCACCGTGACCACGTGCTGGCTGCCGAGCCTGGCTGACGACGGCGACCAGGCGAAGTCCGTGGCGCTGTTGGATGTGAGCCCGCGGGTGACCCGCGCGGCAGCGGTGAACGACACGTCGGAGCTGGCGGCCACGGTGTACTGCCCGGCTGGTACACCGGCCAGCGAAAGCTCGGTCACAGACCCGCCCTTGGCCGTCACCACGCCGCCGCCCGGGAGGGCCTTTTGGCCGTCGCGTCCATAGAGCTTGATTTCCACCACTGCGTCCGCGGGTCCGGGCACGGCGATCTGGAGCGCTGCGGCCGCGTCAGCGTATCCCGGTTTGGCGGTGAGTGCCTTGGCCGAAGCCGGATCCTGGATGTCCACTCCGGACATGACCTGCCGAGTGGCCGGGGCCGCCCCGGGCACAATGAAGTCCACGCCGCCGGGGGTGAGGCCCCGGAGAACGCTCTGCTGGACGATCGCGGTGACCGGCCCTCCGGCGCTGCGTGCGCGGATGCTGAGGCTTGCCTGGTCAGGAGCTATGCCTGCCAGCACGATGGAACGGGTGGTCCCGGGTGCAACCAGGAGTCCCCTGCTGCCGGGCGCCTGGATCTGGCCCTTCGCGCCATACAGGTCAAGGCTGACGGTGGCCGGGGTGCTGGAGGCGTTACTGAGGTGCAGGACGGCAGTCCGCCCCAGCGACGTGTTCGCTCCCACCAGCCACAGGTCGTTGGACGGCTCCTGGCAGCCGGCTGCGGCTGCGCCCTGGAGGTCACCATCGGTGGCGGTATAGCTGGTGACCGCTCCGGCCGTTGCCTGCTGGTTTCCTACGGCGTCCGCGCTCAGGACGCTGACGGCATCAACCGCCCGCTCGGACACGACGCCTGCCAGCAACGCGGGCGGGGCGGCGGCAGCGGTGGGGGCGGAACTGCCGGGATCCTTGGCGATTTCGGCGAGGGGATTGCCGTTTATTTCGGCGAGACGGCTTCCGGGCAGCATACCTGCATTGGTGCTCAGAACGGCCGCGTTGACCAGGGTTTTGGCGGTGGCCGATTCCGGGCTGAACTGCGGGTCTGTACCTACCGGGGTCCCCTCCAGCAGGCGTGCGGGGCCGGGGCAGATCCCTACGCTGCTACCGGCGGGCACTGCGGTCAGCGGTGCTTCAAGCGGGCGGCCGCCGGTATCCCGGGGGCCCATCGATGCTGCCGCGATCATGCTCCCCGCGGTGGCCACGATCACCACCGCGGAAGCGATCCCGGCAACCGTTCCACGGCCGGAGCCCCCGCCTGCAGTCCATCCGCGTGCGGCAAGTCCCTTCAGGCGCCCGGACCCGTGCGCCCCGGGCGCGGACCCGGCCGCCGCGGGATCGGACCCGTGCTCCGCGGCGGTGGCGTCGTCCTGGCCGGCCTGCGGCGCGCCGTCGTCGTTCCCGTCCTTATGCATGCTGATGTTCCTTACGCAGGGAGCCTTCGTCGCGGGACAGGCCGGTGTTCGGCCGGCGGGCGGGCATGGGGATGGCCAGCAGGACGGTCAGGCCAATGATCGTCGCCTGCCCGATGGCGGTCCACAGTGCCCACGGGTTTTCGTAGCGGATGGTGAGCTGGCCCCCCTGGGCCGGGAGGGTGAAGGCCTGGGACCAGCCGGACGTCGTGGACGTCAGCCGCCTGCCGTCCATCCACGCGGACCAGCCCGGGTCGGCCCGCTCAGCCAGAACCACAAGGCGGCCTTCCGGCCCCTCCGGCACAGCGGCATCAACCGTTTCCAGGTGCGAGGGCAGCAGGCCGATCGCTGCGCCGGTGCCGTCCACGATGCGCACGCGGTGGGCAACGTCGGCGGCATCGATGACCGGCTGGTTGAGCGGGCTGATCCGCCAGAGCCAGCCGACGTTGGTTTGCCCCACTGCCACCAGCCCGGGCACGGCATCCATCCGGCTTGCCGTCAGCTGCGCAGCGGTATCCGAGGCCCGCAGGACAACGAATCCCGCCCCCAGGCGTTCCAGCTCCGGTCGCGGGTCAACGCCTTGGCCCGCCACCACTGTGGCGACGACACTGCGAAGGGCTGCCGTGGCGGCGTCGTCGTCCCTGACGGTCTCCTCGCCGGGGTCCCCCATGATGTTCCGGGCGGCCGCAATGGTGGACAGGCCGTCCAGGGTGGTTCCGGCGCCCCGCACGATGGACGCGTCAAAACTGCCGTCCTCCACCGTGTCGATGACGAGTGTCCGGGACTGCTCAGGACCCTGGCCACGGTCGATGGCCGTTGCCGGCAGGGTGCGGGAGGCTGTGGGCACGATCTGCCGCGGGGTTCCCAGGGGGAATGCCGCCTCCGCTGCGGGTGCCGCCCCGGATGCCGACTGCAGGAGGTTCCCGGCGGCCCAGGCGGTCATGCCGGCCACGGGTCCGGCCAGGAGCAGCACGATTGCCAGGACGGACAGGGACTGCAGGGCGATCCGGCGGGCCGCCGGGACAGCTGCCGTCTTCTCGGCGAAGCAGAGCAGGCCGTCGGCCCCGATCAGGGCGGCCCCCAGCAGCAGGAATCCGGCCGCTGACACCGCCGGTCCTGTGAAGGGCGTGACGAGGGCGTCTGCACCGGCACCGGTGGCAACGTGTCCCGCGAGCCAGCCGCCCGCAAGGATGATCAGGGCCGCTACCCACAGGGCGCGTGCCACGCGGGTGCGCTTGCCCGGTACGAAAAGCCCCGCCGTTGCGAGGGCCAGGACCGGGAACCCGATCAGGAGGGCCAGGAGCAGCGCCCACGGGACGGCGGATCCGTCGAAGACCGGAAGGCCGGCCACACCGCCGTCGGCATCGAAATAGAGCGGCTGCCCCAGGATCTGCTGCCACAACGGTGCGCCTTCAAATCCAAGTGGAACGCCGGGATCGGCCAGCAGGGCGCGCGGGCGTTCGAGCACGGAGATCCCGAACGGAACGAAGAGCGCGGCACTCGGCAGCAAGGCCCACCACACAGTGCGGCCGCGCCTGCCCAGCAGGACCCCGGCCAGGACAACCACGACGGCGGACGGAAGCAGCAACGACGGTGCCCCTGCTGCCACAACAGCGAGGGCCAGGCCGGCAGCCGCTGCTGCCGTCCAGGAAGGCGTGCCGTTGACGCCCGGCTTCGCGGGCGGGTTGTCCAGGAAGCGCGGGTCTCCGGGTTCGGGAACAGCGAAGCGGCCCTGGCCGCGGGCGGTACCGGTGGCGCGCAGCAGCGCAAGGACCAGCAACGGCACCATGACGTGCGCGACGAGCGCGCCCAGTCGTCCTTGGTTCAGCGCAACCTGCAGGGCGGGCGCCCCGCCCCACACAAGTGCTGCCACCAGGCGGAACCGCCGCCGCGTGGTCAGGCCGCCGGCCGCGAACCAGGCAAACAAGGCTGCGAGCGGCATGGCCAGGAGCAGCAGCCAGGCGAGGGCGCCGTTTGCGTCCCCTCCGCCGACCAGGCCAAGCACCCACAGCAGGAAGGCGAAGGGGTCGCCGTGACCGGGCAGCCCCGCTCCGAGGCCGATCCACCAGCTCGTGGCGTGATGCCAGATGTCCGCCACTTTCGACGACACCGGGATCAGGGCACCGCCCGTGACGGCCTCGGCGCGGAAAAAGCCGGATAGTCCTATCAGCGAGGCGGCGGCAGTCAGGATCACGGCAAGCAGGGCACCGTTGCCCACCCAGCCGCGTTCCGACGTACTAAGCGCAGCGAAGTCGTCCGTGGAGTCACCGGTGGGCTGTTCGGCCAGCGGATCCGTCCTTGCCGGGTCAGGATCGGAATCATCGGAGCCCAGGGCCTCGATCAGGGAACGCCGGTGTGCCCAGACCTCGCGCCGCGGGGTCTGGAGTCCTTTGATGACGGAACGGCGGATCCGCCGCGTCCGTGCAGCGTCGCGGCGTCCGCAGATCACTGCCCCGGGGCGGCCCAGCGCCACGAACGTCGCCACCAGCTGGGAGAATCCGTAGCCAGGGTCCTTGACGGCAATGCTCAGCACGAGCTTGAAGAGGCTCCCCAGCAATGCCCCGGCAGCGTGCAGCGGCAGTTTCCACGCCACGGAGTGCTTCAGGCGCAGGTAAACCTGGGCTTTGCGGGCCGCGCCGGCACTTCCCAGCGCATGCGGACGGTGCGAGACGTGGAACATCCGTGCGGTGGGCACCACGACAACGCGGTGTCCGGCCAGGCGGTTGCGCCAGCAGAAGTCGACATCGTCCCCGGTGCCGGGCAGGGCATGGTCAAAGCCGCCCAATTCCTCCCAGACGTCACGCCGCACCAGCATGCCGGCGGAGTTAACCGCGAAAGTATCACTGCGGCCGTCGTACTGCCCCTGGTCGAGTTCGTCCGCTTCGATGAGCGTCAGTCGTTCGGCCCAGCGGCTGGTGGACAGTCCGACGTCGATCAGCCGGCGCCTGGCGTCCCAGTCCAGTTGCTTGCAGCCTGCCACCGTCACCGAAGGCGCCCGCTCCACGGCATAAAGCAGTTCGGCAAGGGCTTCCGGCGCAGGAGCGGCATCGTCGTGCAGCAGCCAGATCCATTCGGTGCCTGCCCCCTGCGCGTCAGGATTCCGCGGGTCGGCATTCCGGGGGGCAACCGCGGCCAGGCCGGCCTTGACCGCATCCCCCATCCCGCTCCTCCCCTGTTGGAAGGTGGTGACGTTGGCCTCACCGAAAGCCTGGCTCAGCAGAACAAGGGAATCGTCGCGTGAGCCGGTGTCAACGCCAATGAATGCGTCCACCGGACGGGTCTGCTGAGACAAAGCCGCCAGGGTGCTGGGGAGATAGTCACCGCCGTCGTGGGCGACCACAACGGCGGTGACATGTACTTCCTGAAGAATTAGACCGCTCGCTTCCTCAGCCGACGGCGCTCGCGCTCGGAGAGGCCTCCCCAAATGCCGAAGCGTTCGTCGTTCGACAGCGCGTATTCCAGGCACTGGGAGCGGACGTTGCAGGCGCCGCAGACTTTTTTGGCGTCGCGGGTGGAGCCGCCCTTTTCGGGAAAGAATGCCTCGGGATCAGTCTGCGCGCACAAGGCGTCCGTCTGCCATCCGAGTTCACCTTCGTCGTCGAAGTTCTGCTCGAAGGGGAGACCGATCCACACCGGCTGGGCGGTGGTTTCCGAGTGGAGGGTCTGCAGCTCCATCGGAGGATCGTCGAGATCGTTGTCCTGGTCCGGGTTGCCCGCCAGGAGTGCTTCATGTGCTGCCAGGAAGGCCGTGGCCTGGTCCTGCAGTGAATCTTTAGTGCTTCGGTTATACCGTTCGGCAGCATCCGGATCGGCCGGATCTACATACCAATCACTTGGCACCCCCCGCGAACGGTATTTTGCCGACGCCTGACCGGCGACGACGGCATCTTCCTGGATACGCTCAACTTGCCCCATTTATGGCGTCCCTTCTGAAATTGCTGCCCCTGACTTAATACCTGGACACTCGGTTGTGTGGCCCGTATTTGCGCAATGGCGTTCGATAACTAATTACACGTGTGTAAGTCGTTGGGAGTCAAGCGGCAGCCGGGATAATAATCAACCGCGAGCACAAACCGCCGCCACGCCACGCCCGGGGTTTTTCGCCCCGCCCCGCGCCATCCCGCGAAATTTGACAGCATACTGACTAGTTTCTGGGAATTTCCCGGGAATCCCGCGCCGCTCGCACCACGGGCGCCATTTACGCCATCAAAGTGACCAAACGCGCTAGTGGCGAAGATCACATGGCCGGAGGATGCGGGTGCGGCACTTCGCTTGCGTCCCGGCCGCCGCGACACCCCTCCCGGCCCGGCGGGCACCATGGCAAGATGTTGGCATGAGCATCCCGGCGATCGACCTGTTGACTGCACTGCGGTCCGGCCATTCCACCTCACCGCGACTGACCTGGTACGGGCCGGACGCTGAGAGGGTGGAACTGTCCGGCCGCGTGCTGGACAACTGGGTGGCAAAGACAAGTAACTTGCTGCAGGACGAACTCGACGCTGAACCCGGGATGCGGCTGCGGCTGGACCTGCCGGCGCATTGGAAATCCATGATCCTGGCACTGGCCGCCTGGCAGCTCGGAATGGAAGTGGTCCTTGACTCCGGGGACGCCGAACTCCTCGCCACGCTGTCGCCGGAGGCTGGCTCCGAAGGCACCGGGTTCGACGCCGTCATCGCAGTGCCGCTTCCGGCACTCGCCATGCGCTGGCCCGGTGAGCTGCCGCCCGGCGTCGTTGATTTTGCCGCCGAAGTGCGGTCGCATGGCGACGTTTTCATGGCCCATGAGGATCCGGATGCGTCCCTGCGGGCGATTGTGTCGTCAGCCGGCACCCCGCACCCGCATTCAGACCTGCTCGACGGCTTCGCCGCCTCCCACGACGCCGGTGTACGGCTGCTGGTCCGGGCCGGCGACGGGCTTGAGGCAGCCCTGATCCAGTCCCTCGGAGCCTGGCGCAACGACGGTTCAGTCGTCCTGGTCCACCCTGACGTCACGGTGACCGACAAACTCCTCGGCGACGAGCGCGTGCAGGGAGACTGAGTACTTGGTGGCGGCCTAGCTGTTGCGGGTCGGCCCGGGGAGGTCCGGATCCTGCAGCCTTGCCGCCGGCGCATTGCCGGAAACGTCGCTGCCCGGAACAGGGACCGGGTGCTTGTCGTGGTGGTGCAGCTCGATGATTTCGTGGTCGTGCGAGAATGCCGGCTCTTCGTCGAGTTCCTTGTTGAAGACCAGGAACCGGTAGGCGAAGAAGCGCACCACGGTGGCCACCAGGATGCCGGCCACGCCCGCCAGGAACAGCATGTTCTTGTCCGTGATGCCGAATGAGTACTTGGCCAGGGCGGTGAATCCCGTAGAGATCCCGATGCCAATGCCGTTGATCAGGACGAACATGAAGAACTCGCGGATCACGTTGTCCTGGCGGCGGTGGCGGAAGGTCCAGAACCGGTTGGCGATCCAGGAGAAGATCGTGGCGACAGTGGCGCCGACGAACCGTGCTTTCGCTTCGCTGTCCGTCATGGGGCCGTGCATCAGGTAATAGGTCAGGCCGTTATCTATAACGAAGGCGACACCGCCGACGGCGCCGAACTTGGCCACCTCGCGCCAGAAAAGCGAGGCGAGTCCGCGCAAACGTTCTGCAAGTGTGTAAAACATGACCCTCCATGGCCGTCTGAGATTTCAGGCCACAGGGCCAAGTACCCATTTTAGCCCGTAAGCGGGAAGCAGTCCCGACGGGTCCGCGGCGCAGCCGCCGGCAGCCCTCCAAATGACGCAAATTCCCGGCCGAAACGGTGGTGAAGCCCGTAACTCCCCTGCTCTTCTGTAGGCTGGCTCTTGTGACTTTTCCAGTAATAGGTGTAGTTGGCGGCGGCCAGCTTGCCCGCATGATGGCCCCCGCCGCAACGGCCTTGGGCTTTGAACTCCGTGTCCTGGCCGAAGGCGAAGACGTTTCGGCGGTCTCCGCCGTACCGACGTCGCCGGTGGGCGACTACAAGGACCTCGACGCCCTCCTGGAGTTTGCCCAGGGCCTGGACGTCATGACGTTTGATCATGAACACGTCCCCAACGACCACCTGCGGGCACTGCAGGAGGCGGGCGTGAACGTGCAGCCCGGCCCGGACGCCCTGGTCCACGCGCAGGACAAACTGGTGATGCGCGCGGCAATCGACAGGCTGGAGCTTCCGAACCCGGCCTGGGCCTCTGTTGCCGACGTCGATGCCCTGGTTGCCTTCGGCGAGAAGACCGGCTGGCCGGTGGTGCTGAAAACGCCCCGCGGCGGATACGACGGCAAAGGCGTCCGCATGGTCGGGTCCGCAGAGGAGGCCGCTGCCACGGCCGACTGGTTCGAGGCCATGACCCCGCTTCTGGCCGAGGCCAAGGTGGAGTTCAGCCGTGAACTGTCCGCGCTTGTGGCCAGGACCCCCGACGGTGAATCCCGCGCCTGGCCGGTCGTCCACACCATCCAGGTGGACGGCGTCTGCGACGAAGTGATCGCCCCCGCCCAGGACATTCCCCTGGAAGTGGCAGCGGCAGCCGAAGACGCCGCTATCCGCATCGCCAACGAACTGGGAGTCACGGGCGTCATGGCAGTGGAGTTGTTTGAAACTCCCGGCGTCGGGTCCGGTTTCCTGATCAACGAACTCGCCATGCGTCCGCACAACACCGGCCACTGGACCCAGGACGGATCAGTGACGAGCCAGTTCGAGCAGCACCTGCGCGCGGTATTGAACCTCCCGCTTGGCGCCACCGATGCGCTGGGGCCGATTGTTGTGATGAAGAATTTCCTTGGCGGCGACAACCAGGAACTGTTCTCGGCGTATCCGCTGGCCATGGCCAGTGAGCCGGCTGCCAAAATCCACTGCTACGGCAAAGCTGTCCGGCCCGGCCGGAAGATCGGCCACGTCAACCTTGTGGGGGCAGCAGCGGCCGACGTCGACTCCGTCCGGCAACGCGCCACCACCGTAGCGAACATCATCCGGGACGGCCGTGCCCCGGCCCGAACAGCACCAGGAAACTCCGAGGGAACAGTATGAGCACGCCTGCAGCGTCAATCCGCCCGGCCGAAACCGACGCCGCCGCGCCCATCGTGGGCCTTGTCATGGGCTCCGACTCGGACTGGCCGGTCATGGAAGCCGCGGCGGAAGCCCTGGCCGAATTCGGCATCCCGTTCGAAGCCGACGTGGTCTCGGCCCACCGGATGCCCACCGAAATGATCCGCTACGGCCAGACGGCCCATGAGCGTGGACTGCGCGTCATCATTGCAGGCGCCGGCGGCGCGGCACACCTGCCCGGCATGCTGGCGTCGGTGACGCCGCTGCCGGTGATCGGTGTCCCGGTCCCGCTGAAGACGCTCGACGGCATGGACTCGCTGCTGTCCATCGTCCAGATGCCCGCCGGTGTTCCGGTGGCCACGGTTTCGATCGCAGGCGCGCGGAACGCCGGCCTGCTGGCCGTCCGGATGCTGGCATCCGGAACCGACGACCTCGCCGTCCGCCTGCGCGGGGACCTGATCGAGTTCGCGCAGGAACTCAACGACGTCGCCACCCGCAAGGGCGCGAACCTGCGGCACAAAGTCAGCGAAGTGTTCTCCGACGGCAACGTCGTTCTCCGGGGCAGCCGTTAGGAATCAGCAGATGACCACCAGCCACTACCGCCCCCAGGCGCCGAAGCAGGCTCTGACGGACCCAGTCCGCAACCCGGCGAATGCTCCGGCGCCCGTCCGGACGAAGCGCGCGTTTGTCCTCCTGCTGCTGACCCTGCTCGTCCCGGGCAGCGCACAGATCGTGGCCGGTGACCGCAAACTGGGAAGGATTGCCCTCCGGGTGACGCTTGCCGTCTGGGGGCTGCTGATCGTGGCTCTGGCGCTGTTGCTGGCCAACCGCACGCTGCTGATCGGGATCGTCACGAATCCGGTGGCCTCCCTCCTCCTCATCGTCATCCTGATAGCTCTTGCCCTGGGCTGGGCGGCGCTGTTCATCAACACCCTCAGGCTCATCCGGCCGGTACTGCTCGCTCCGGGAATGAGGCCCATCGTCGGCGTCGCACTGGTCCTGGCCATGGTGCTCAGCAGCGGCACCCTGGGGTATGCGGCGTACTTGCTGAATGTAAGCCGGAACGCGATCGGCAGCATCTTCTCCGCCGGCCCGGCAATCGATCCAGTGGACGGCCGCTACAACTTCCTGATGATGGGCGGGGACGCCGGTGACGACCGCACGGGACGCCGCCCGGACAGCCTGTCGGTCCTGAGTGTCGACGCCAAGACCGGGCAGACCGCCATCATCTCGGTCCCGCGCAACCTGCAGAATGCCCAGTTCAGTGAAGGCTCCCCCATGCGGCAGGTCTACCCGGACGGTTACGACTGCGGCAACGAATGCCTGATCAACGCGATCAACACCGAAGTGACCAACGAGCACACCGACCTCTACCCCGGAGTCGCCGATCCCGGCGCCCAGGCAACGCTCGAGGCCGTGTCAGGTTCCCTGGGCATCACGGTCCAGGCTTACGTCCTGGTTGACATGGAGGGCTTCGCCAAGCTCATTGACGCCATGGGCGGCATCAAGATCAAGGCCGGCGGCTGGGTGCCCCTGAGCGGCGACATGGTGGACGAAGCCAACGGCATCCACGGTATGCCCACAGGCTGGATCCCCGCGGGAGACCAGCACCTGGACGGCTACCACGCCCTCTGGTACGGACGCTCCCGCGAATTCGTGGACGACTACGCCCGCATCCAGCGCCAGCAGTGCGTCCAGCAGGCGATGCTGAAGCAGCTCGACCCGGCAACCCTGCTCTCCAAGTTCGAGGACATCGCCAACGCCGGCACCAAGGTGGTGGACTCCAACATCTCAGCGAGCCAGCTCGGCAGCTTCGTGGACCTGGCCATGAAGGCCAAGGGCACGGAAGTCCGCCGGCTGACCATCGGGCCGCCGGACTTCGACGCCTCGTTCTCGACGGTTCCGGATTTCGACCAGATCCACAGCAAGGTTGATCAGCTGCTTGCCGCGCAGTCCGGCGGTTCAGCGGGTGCAGCCGGGGATCCCGCCGCGGAGGACGCCATCCTGCAGGCAGGGTCGGCCGCGGGCCCGCTGATGGCCGCCGCACCGGCGGCGCCCCTGACGCAGCCGTCGCCGTCGCCGTCGCCGTCGTCGTCGGACTTCACACCGGTGACCACCACCCCCGACGGCGAGCCCATCACGGAAGCGATGCTCAACCAGTTCAAGCGTGAGGGCAACGAGCAGGCGATCCGGGACCTTGTGGCCACCAACGGCCAATGCCGTCCGCTCTGAGCACCGGCCCCACCGCCTTCCGCCGCCTCCGGCGTCGGCACTCATCGATGAAACTGCGGCAGCCGCACGGCTGCCTTGAGGTAAAGGACACCAGGCTTGTACGAAATCGAGAATGTCCTCCGGCCCTACGCCTGGGGCTCCACCACGGCCATTGCCGGGCTGCTGGGCCGTCAGGCCTCCGGCGGGCCGGAGGCTGAGCTGTGGGTCGGCGCGCACCCGGACTCGCCGTCGGTGGCAACAGCGGCCGACGGCGGGCCTTTGCCTTTGGATGCACTGATCAGTTCCGATCCCGGCCACCATCTGGGCAGTGCCAGCGTGGCGGAGTTTGGCCCGCGCCTTCCGTTCCTCCTCAAGGTCCTGGCTGCCGAGAGTCCCCTGTCCCTTCAGGTACACCCGACGCTGGACCAGGCGCGGGCGGGCTTTGCCCGCGAGGAGGCCGCCGGCGTCGACCGCTCCGCGGCGGAGCGGAATTACAAGGATGACAACCACAAGCCGGAGATGATCTTTGCCCTGACGCCGTTCGAGGCACTCTGCGGCTTCCGTCCGGCCGCGTCCACGCGCGCCCTCTTCGAGCACCTGACGGCGTACATGCAGGCAATGTCCCTTGACGTTCCGCACGTGTTCCGGGACGTTGTGCAGGACCTGGCCGCGCCGGTGGAGCACGATGCCCTGAAAGCCGCCTTCACCAGGCTCATCGGCGGGGGCCACGCCGTCTCGCACGCGGTCCGCGAACTCGTGGCGGCCCTCAAGGCCGGGCTGCCGATGACGCCCTACCAGACCGAACTGTCCACCGTGGTGAGCCTGCACGGCCACTATCCCGGCGACCCCGGTGTGCTCATCTCGCTGCTGCTGAACAGGATCTCGCTGGTTCCCGGCGAGGCTGTCTACCTGCCGGCCGGCAATGTCCACGCCTACCTGCATGGCCTCGGCATCGAGGTCATGGCGTCCTCGGACAACGTGCTTCGCGGCGGACTGACCCCAAAGTTCGTGGACGTGCCCGAACTGCTGGCCACCGTCGAGTTCGAGTCGGTGGGAGTTCCCATGCTGGCGGCCGAGACATCAGAGCTGGGCCAGGAACTCTACCGGCCGCCGTTCCGTGAATTCCAGCTGCAGCGGATCGAACTGGAACCTGACGGCACGCCCGTTCCGCTGGCGCAGTCCGGCGCGGCAGTGATCATCGTGGTCTCCGGTTCAGTCTTGCTGGACTCCCCCAAGGGCGACCTCCACCTGGACCGCGGCGCGAGCGCCTTCCTCCCGGCCGCGGAGGCTCCGGTGAACGTGCACCCGGCGGCCGGCTCCGCAGGGACCGCCGTCGCCTTTGCCGTGACCACCGCAGTGGAGGCCTGATCCGGTGGAGTATTTCCTACAAACGCTGCAGTGGGCCGATTTCCAGCGTTCCCTTGGCCGCACGGTGCACCAGGAGTCGGGCCCGGGCTGGAGCTTCCTCGCCGTGGAGGAGAAGAACCCCGCGGGCAAGGTCCTGTACGCCCCGTACGGTCCGGTAGCCGATTCCCTCGAAGCGTTCGACGCCGCCCTGGCCGCCCTCGCGGCGCTGGCCCGCACGTGCGGTGCGGCGTTTGTCCGGATCGAGCCGGTCAGCGCCGGATTCTTGGCGGCTGAGGCGCCCGCGGTGCTGCGGGGCCGCGGCCTGCGGCCGGCTCCGGTCAACCAGCAGCCGGAACTGAGCTGGATCGTGGACCTGGACCGGGATTTCAAGGACGTCCTGGCCGACATGAAGCCCGTAAACCGGAACCTCTACCGGAACATCCACAAGAAGGACGTGACCTTCCGGGCGTCGCAGGATCCCGAAGACATCCGTGTGCTGCTGAACTTCCTGCACATGACGGCCAAACGGAGCGGATTCAAGCCCCAAAGCGATGAGTACCTTACGCAGGTGGCCCGTTCCCTCATGCCATCCGGTGCGGCTACGCTGTTCATCGCCGAACGCCACGGCGGTCCCATCGCCGCGGCCCTGGCCTACGACTCCGCCGACACCCGCACGTACGCACACGCCGCACTGGACGACGCGCACCGCAAGCTCAGCGCCGGCATACCTTTGCTGGTGACGCTCATCGCGGATGCCAAGGAGAAGGGCCTGAAGCACGTGGATTTGTGGGGTGTGGCCCCGGAGGACCAGCCGAACCACAAGTGGGCGGGGTTCACGGCGTTCAAGAAGTCATTCGGCGGCCGCGAAATCGCCTACCCCGGCACCTGGGACCTGCCCGTGAAGAAAGTCCGGTACGGCGCATACCAGCTTGCCCGGAGCGCCCGCGAAAAGCTCCGCGCCCTCCGCAGCTGAGCCGGAGCGCTCACCCTCGCAGCGCAAGCCAAGCGCGAACTGAGCGCGAACGGACACTTGCGGCCCCTCGACCCTCGCGGTCATTTGGGGCGCCAAGTGTCCGTTCGCGAATAGCCCGGGAATCCGACCTGTGGATAACGTCTTACGGCGCAATTGGCAGGTGCAGACTGAAGCATGCCCCGAACCCGCCTGCCCCAGGAACTGCTTGCCGGTTCCTTCACTGACCTTGCTGCCAGAGACCTTGGTGTCACCCGGAAGCGGCAGAGGCAACCCGACGTCGTCATACCGTCACGTGGCATCCGCGTCCCTCTGGACGGAGCGAGCGGTCCCGCTGCAAGCCTCCGGGCCTATACGGAAATGGACAGCACTTCAGTTCTGACCCACCATTCCGGCGGCCGAATCTGGGAGTGCGGATTGCCTGCATGGATGCAAGAGGACTGGCGCATCCATGTGGCCAGGGAACGGAACGGCAGCAAACCGCGGCGGCGCAACGTCGTCGGTCACCGGCTAACGTTCAAGGTCGGCGAAGTTGTGATGCACGACGGCGTCCGGGTCACCTCGCCGGCGAGGACGTGGCTTGACCTCGCCTCGCTGATGAACGTTGATGAGCTCATCGCGGCCGGCGATTCGCTGGTCTGTGCCCATGGCTCTGACTTTCCCAGGCCGAAGGAGGGCCTCTGTACGCTGCCCGACCTCCGCCGGATGGTCGGTGCCCATCCTGGAATGCGGGGGATGAAGACAGCAAGGCTGGCGCTCTCTGAAATCCGTGTGGGCGCCGACTCCCCTCAGGAGACCCGGATGCGGCTGATCCTCGCCCGCTCCGGCCCTGGCGAACCCGTCCTCAACTACGTCATCAGGAACACCTGGGGACAGCCGTCCGTGTGGCCAGATGCGGCCTATCCGGAGCAACGGATCGCTCTGCAGTACGACGGCGGCCACCACGCCGATCCGCTCCAAGTCAGCATCGATTTTCGCCGCCAGTCCCTGACAGATCGGATGGGCTGGCGTGAAGTCAGGGTCTACAAGGAGGATCTCGAGGGAGACAAGCCGTTCGTGCTCGAGAAGGTGAGAGCGGCCATGGTAAGCGGCATCGAACGGCAAACAAAAGCGCGAACGTACACTTGAGGCCCCAACACCGGGGCCTCAAGTGTACGTTCGCGCTATATGACGGTGGACTAGCTCTTGCGGGCGTAGCCTTCCCACTTGCTGGCCTGGTGCTCGCCGTCCACAAAGCGGATGGTGCCGGACTTGGACCGCATCACGATGGACTGGGTCAGGACCTTGTCCTTGGAGTAGCGCACGCCCTTCAGGAGGTCGCCGTCCGTGATGCCCGTGGCCGCGAAGTAGCAGTTGTCGCTGGAGACGAGGTCGTTGGTGGACAGCACCCGTTCGAGGTCGTGGCCGGCGTCGATGGCCTTCTGCTTCTCGTCGTCGCTGGTGGGCCAGAGACGGCCCTGGATGACGCCGCCGAGGGATTTGATGGCACAGGCTGCCACGATGCCTTCCGGCGTTCCGCCGATACCCATGAGCGCGTCAACGCCGGTGCCGGAACGGGCCGCAGCGATGGCGCCGGCGACGTCGCCGTCCATGATGAACTTGGTGCGGGCACCGGCTTCGCGGATTTCCTCCACGAGCGGACGGTGGCGGTCCCGGTCCAGGATCATGACGTTCAACTGGTTGACCTTCACGCCCTTCGCCTTGGCAATTAAGTGCAGGTTCTGCTTCACGGGCAGGCGCAGGTCGACCAT
The DNA here is from genome assembly GCF_033142195.1 of Arthrobacter sp. B10-11. Lineage (NCBI taxonomy): Bacteria > Bacillati > Actinomycetota > Actinomycetes > Micrococcales > Micrococcaceae > Arthrobacter > Arthrobacter sp. B10-11. The sequence continues at coordinate 134,773 of NZ_JAWMTH010000005.1, read as the reverse complement.
GTCGGCAGCTTCCGGGCCCGTGACGAGCTTCTCCATGTAGAACACGGCGGAGGGATCGAACATGGAGCCGCGCTCGGCAACAGCCAGGACGGCAAGGGCGTTGTTGATGCCCAGGGCGGTCAGGCGGGTTCCGTCGATGGGGTCGACGGCGACATCGCACTCAGGGCCGGTTCCGTCACCTACGTGCTCGCCGTTGAAAAGCATGGGAGCTTCGTCCTTCTCGCCTTCACCGATGACGACAACACCGTTGAAGTGGACGGTCTGGAGGAAGGAGCGCATGGCGTCGACAGCTGCGCCGTCGGCCTTGTTCTTGTCGCCAAAGCCAACCCAGTGGCCGCCGGCAATGGCCGCGGCTTCGGTGACGCGGACAAGTTCCAGGGCAAGGTTGCGGTCCGGTTCGTCAATGCCTACGGCAAGCGACGGCGAAATCGTGGAATACTGCTGGGTCATAGGCGCTGGTGACACGTGAACCTCTTCTTCGAGTGGCGATCATTGAACCCGTGCGGCCGGTATCAGTCCGTCACGGTGATTCCTCTGTTACTGATCATAGTCGCGGCAGCATCCGAAGGTCATGGGATGACCGGTCCGTGAAACACGGCGTTTCCTCACCGGCGGACCGGCAGGAATGTGAGAACGGCTTCCACATGGGCGACTATAGAAGCGTGAGCGAAACGCAGGACAAGTCCACCCCCGAAACCCAGCCGGCCAGCACGGGCACCCCCGCAGCCGCGGCAGGCACCCCGGACGCACCCGTGGTTAAGCCTGTTATCCGCGCCGCTGCGGCAAAAAGGGCCAACGCCTCGGTCATCGGCATGATCATCGCGCTGCTGGTGAGCGTCGCCGCGTTCCTCCCCATCGTCTTGATGAACCCGTCGCCGAAGACCGACGGATACCGGCCGAACGTTGACGTCAGCGCCGTGGCCCGGAACGCCGCCGATGTGGCGGGATTCACACCCGTTGCACCCGCGACCGGCGACACATTCAGCCCTAATTACGCCCGCTGGGAGTCCGGGACCGGCAGCGGGGTGGCCACGTGGGAGGTCGGATACCTCACGCCGAAGGAATCGTTCATCGGCCTCGTCCAGACCGCCCAGGCGAATCCGACGTGGTTGCTCCAGCAGACCAAGAGCGCCCCGGTCACCGGGAGCCGCAACGCCGGCGGCCTGGACTGGGAGCTCCGGGACACCGGCAAGGGCGAGAAAAGCATGGTCCTTAACCACAAAGGCACCACCGTCATCCTGACCGGCACGGCCCAACTCGACGAGTTCGCCGTCCTGGCAGACGCCGTCGTGAAGTCCTTGGAAAGTAACCCTGCCGCCACAGTTTCCCCCTCGGCCGCTCCTTCGCCGTAAAGTGGCCCCGTGGCTACTTACCTGACTCCTGCCCTGGCTTGGCGGCGACTGCGCGAAGGAAACGAACGCTTCGTCGCCGGCGAATCCTCCCATCCCAACCAGGACGCCTCGCGCCGGTCCTCACTGGTGGAGAACCAGCATCCGTTCGCGGTGATCTTCGGCTGCTCCGATTCCCGGCTCGCCGCAGAAATCATTTTTGACCTCGGCCTGGGCGACGCCTTCGTGGTCCGCACCGCCGGCCAGGTCATCGACGACGCCGTCCTGGGCTCACTCGAATACAGCATCGGCGTTTTGGGCGTGCCGCTGATCGTGATCCTGGGCCACGACAGCTGCGGCGCGGTCAGCGCCACGAAGGACGCTGTGGAGACAGGCCAGATGCCCACCGGCTTCATCCGCGACCTTGTTGAGCGGATCACGCCGTCGGTGCTGACCTCGCTGCGCAACAACGAAACCGAAGTCAACGACATGGTGGTGGAGCACGTGAAGCAGACCTCGCAGCGGCTCGTGGACAGCTCCCGTGTGATTTCAGACGCAATTGAAACCGGACGCGCGGCCGTGATCGGCCTGTCGTACAGCCTCAAAGAGGGCCGCGCCGACCTCGTTTCGGGAATCGGCGAACTCTAAATCCCCGCCCTCCGCACGCCCGGCCGGGGCTGACTCAAGCGCTTCACGGTTTTAGCCCCGGCCGCCAATCGCCCTAAGCTAGCCCCATGACTTCCACTGAAGAATTCCGCATTGAACATGACACGATGGGCGAAGTCCGCGTCCCCGTGAACGCCCTGTACCGTGCACAGACGCAGCGTGCAGTTGAAAACTTCCCCATTTCCGGCAAAACCCTGGAACGCGCGCACATCGAGGCCCTCGCCCGGGTCAAGAAGGCTGCCGCCCAGGCCAACGCAGAACTTGGAGTGCTCGACGGCGAGCTGGCCAAGGCGATCGCGGACGCCGCCGATGAGGTTGCTGCCGGGAAGTACGACGGCGACTTCCCCATCGACGTCTTCCAGACCGGCTCCGGCACGTCCTCCAACATGAACACCAACGAGGTCATTGCGGAGCTCGCCTCCCGCGCCCTCAAGGCTGCCGGCAGTGACAAGGTGGTCCACCCGAACGACCACGTCAACGCTTCCCAGTCCTCCAACGATGTCTTCCCCACCTCCGTCCACGTGGCTGCAACGTCGGCGCTGATCAACGACCTCATCCCGGCCCTCGGCTATCTCGCCGATTCGCTGGACCGCAAGGCCGTTGAGTTCAAGGATGTCGTGAAGTCCGGCCGCACGCACCTCATGGATGCCACCCCGGTGACCCTGGGCCAGGAGTTCGGCGGCTACGCCGCACAGGTCCGCTACGGCATCGAGCGCATCAACGCCTCGCTCCCCCGCGTGGCCGAGGTTCCCCTCGGCGGCACGGCCGTGGGCACCGGCATCAACACCCCTGCCGGCTTCCCGGAGCGCGTCATCGAACTGCTCGCCACCGACACGGGCCTGCCGCTGACCGAGGCACGCGACCACTTCGAGGCCCAGGCAAACCGCGACGGCCTCATCGAAGCCTCCAGCCAGCTGCGCAACATTGCGATCTCCTTCATGAAGATCAACAACGACCTCCGCTGGATGGGCTCCGGCCCCAACACCGGCCTCGGTGAAATCGCCATCCCGGACCTCCAGCCGGGTTCCTCGATCATGCCGGGCAAGGTCAACCCCGTCATCTGCGAGGCGTCCATCATGGTCTGCGCCCAGGTCATCGGCAACGACACTGCCATTGCCTGGTCCGGCACCAACGGCGCCTTCGAACTGAACGTCGGCATCCCCGTCATGGCCGCCAACCTGCTCGAATCCGTGCGCCTGCTGGCCAACACCAGCCGCGTCATGGCCGACAAGATGATCGACGGCATCACCGCCAACGTCGAGCGCGCCCGCTTCCTCGCGGAGGCCTCCCCGTCCATCGTCACGCCGCTGAACAAGTACATCGGCTACGAAAACGCGGCCAAGATCGCCAAGAAGGCCGTCGCCGAAGGGCTCACCATCCGCGAGACCGTCGTCGCCATGGGCTTCGTGGAGCGCGGCGAGGTGACGGAAGAGCAGCTGGACACTGCCCTGGACGTCATGTCCATGACGCGCCCCCCGCACAAGGCATAGGTCCCCACCGCAAGTTCAACTAGTACGACGGCGGCCGCCCACCTTCCCAGCGAAGGCGGGCGGCCGCCGTCGTTCTTTTCTGCCTTCCGTGAGTTTTTGTCCAGATAAAGGGACTTGAGTGCGCCGGAAGTCCCGTTACGTGGACAAAAACTCCAAGGGCAGTTCAAAAGTTGCACTAGTTTCTAGTTAGTGCAAAACTTCACTTTGTGGAAAATAGTGCAAGTACTGATGGCGGGCTCCGTGAGCGCAAGCGGGCCGCGACGCGGGCGGCGATCACCGTCGTCGCCCGACAGCTGACCGCCGAGCGCGGGCTCCACGGCTATACCGTCGAAGAAGTCTGCGAGCGTACGGACATCTCGCGGCGGACCTTCTTCAACTACTTCCCGACCAAGGAAGACGCCATCCTTGGCCACGTGGACGACGAAATCCCCGCGGAAGTACTGGAAGAATTCGTCGCCGGCGGCAGGTCATCGCCGCCGGGGGAAATCTCGCCCACCCTGTTCCGGGACCTCGTCCGGCTCTCCTTGAAACTCTCCGAACACATGGCGGCCTCCGAAGAGGAGACCCGCCAGTTGATAGGCGTCGTCAAGAAGGAACCGCAGCTGATCCTCCGGATTATCGGCGTGACCGAGAAACGCGAAGCGCAGTTTGCCCGGGACGTTGCCCTCCGCGAAGGCGTTCCGCCGGAGCACCCCGTAGTCCAGATGGCGGTTGTGCTGCTGGGGACCATCGCCCGGAAAAGCAGCATGGCCTACTTCTCCGACGGCAACACCCGCCCCTACCAGGAGCTCCTGCTGGAGAACATTTCCGCAGCCAGCCAGCTCTTCTCCCAGCCTTTTGATCAACCAGGACCTGCAGACCCTAAAGGACGCCCATGAGCACCGCCGTCAGTCCCAAGGCAGCCGAGCCGCTGCTGCTGACCCAGAAACGCATCTGGATCATTTTCTCCGCCCTCATCGCCGGCATGCTGCTTTCCAGCCTGGACCAGACCATCGTCTCCACCGCCATGCCCACCATCGTGGGAAAGCTCGGCGGCGTGGAACACCAGGCCTGGATCACCACCGCCTACCTGCTGGCCACCACCATCGTCATGCCCATTTACGGCAAGTTCGGTGATGTCCTGGGCCGCCGCAACCTGTTCCTCGTAGCCATCGCGCTGTTCACCCTCGCGTCGGTGGGCTGCGCGTTCGCCACCGACTTCTGGGGCTTCGTGGTCTTCCGTGCCATCCAGGGCCTCGGCGGCGGCGGCCTGATGATCCTCTCGCAGGCCATCATCGCCGACATTGTTCCGGCCAAGGACCGCGGCAAGTACATGGGTCCGCTGGGTGCCATCTTCGGTCTCTCCGCCGTCGCCGGTCCCCTCCTGGGCGGCTACTTCGTTGACCACCTGACCTGGGAATGGGCCTTCTACATCAACATCCCCATCGGCATCGCCGCGTTCGCCATTGCATGGTTCACCCTGACCCTGCCGAACAAGAAAGCCGAGAAGCCGATCGACATCCTCGGCGTCCTGCTGCTCTCCGTGGCCACCGCCTGCCTGATCTTCTTCACCGACTTCGGCAGCAAGAAGGATGAAGGCTGGGATTCAGCGTTGACCTGGGCCTTCGGCGCGGGGCTCGTTGTGGCCGCTGCCGCGTTTGTCATGGTGGAACGCCGGGCCGAGGACCCCATCATCCCGCTGGGCCTGTTCAAGAACCGGATCTTCGTGAACTCCACCGCCATCGGTTTCACCCTGGGCCTGGGCATGTTCGCTGCCATCGCGTTTGTCCCCACGTTCCTGCAGATGTCCTCCGGGACCTCGGCCGCCGAATCCGGGCTGCTCATGCTGCCCATGATGGCAGGCCTGATGGGCATGGCCATCTACTCGGGCATCCGGATCTCCAAGACCGGCAAGTACAAGATGTTTCCCATCATGGGTGCTGCCCTCACGATGGGCGCCATGCTGTGGCTGACCACCCTGACGGCCGACACGCCCATCTGGGTCATCTGCGTCCAGCTCTTCGTGTTCGGCGCCGGCCTGGGCTCCATCATGCAGGTTATTGTCCTGGTGGTGCAGAACTCCGTGCCCGCGGAACAGATCGGCACGGCCACCAGCACCAACAACTACTTCCGCGAAGTGGGTGCCTCCCTGGGCGTGGCAGTGTTCGGATCCATCTTCACGTCGCGGCTGGCCGAAGCCCTGAACAGTGCGTTCACGGGAGCCGGCGCGTCCGTCGAACAGGCCGCGCAGTCAACCCAGACCCTGGACCCGCAGGCCCTGAGCCAGCTCCCGGATCAACTGCGGGACGCCATAGTGAATGCCTATGCAGACTCGCTGGCACCGGTGTTCTGGTACCTGCTGCCGTTCCTGGGCATTGCGCTGATCCTCGCGCTGACGCTGAAGCAGATCCCGCTCTCCGATACCGCCGGAATGGTGGCCCGGGGCGAGGCTGTGGGCGGCGAAGAAGCCGAGCGCTTGGAAGCCGAACGCCAGTCCGCCTCAGTCTAGGAGGCCGCTCTGAGGGACTCCCGCATCCGGGAGACCCTCAGAGTTCGTAGTGGACGGCGTCCTCGGGCAGCAGCGCCCGGCGGATGCACTCCCGGTCACCGGGCCTGATGTCCGGCAGCCCCTCGAGTGGAAACCAGCCCACGGCCAGGGATTCGTCGTCGTTCACGCGGGCTTCACCGGAAACATGCCGGCAGCGGAACACAATGTCCAGGAAGTCGCACACGTCGCCGTTCGGGAAGGTGACAGGCCCCACCACGCCCACGGAAACCATCCGTTCCGTTTCCGCCACGATTGCCGTTTCCTCGAAGATTTCCCTCACCAGCCCCGGCGCGGGATGTTCACCCGGCTCCAGCATTCCCGAGATCAGCGCCCACCGGCCGTTGTCAGAGCGTTGGCCCAGCAGGACGTGGCCGTCGTCGTTGAAGACCACCCCGCGCACGGCGGGAATCCACAACGGATCATGGCCTATTTTTTCGCGAAGCTTGAGGATGAATTCTGGTGCTGCCATGCCTCCAGCCTAAACGCAGCAACGCGGGCCGAAGGGCCGTTCACACGGTCAAGCGCACGCCATCAGCCCGCGGGCAGGAGCAGCATGGCAGCGGCCGTGCCTGCCAGCATGAACGGGCCGAAAGGGATGTCGGACTTGAGGGTCCCACGGCGGGCAGCCAGCAGGCCCAGGCTCCAGAGCCCGCCCAGGAGAAACGCGGCGAAGGTCCCGGCGAACACGTGCCCCCACCCGAGATAGCCGAGGTACATGCCCAGCACACCGGCGAGCTTCACGTCGCCGAATCCCATCCCCGGCGGATAGATCAGGCGCAGGACGAAGTAAAAGAGCCACAGGGCTGCTCCCCCGGCCAGGACGCGGACTCCCGGGAGCCCGAAAAGCCGGGCAGCGCCGTCGGGCACTGCCTCCGCGTCCGCACCGGCCATCAGGACGGCGGCAACAGCTGTCAGCAGGAGGATGCCGCCTACAGCGTAGGACGGGAACACAATGCTGTTGGGCAGCAGGTGGTGCCTGACGTCGATGACCGTCAGGCGTACGGCCATCACCCCGAAGTAGGCGCAGGCCGCCAGCACCAGCCAGAAGGCCAGCGGGGTGGATTCCCAAAGTTCGCCCAGTCGTTGGATCACCCTCGGATGCTACTGGATTTTCCCCCACCGCCGCTGAGCCCCGCGCGTAAACTGTGGATATGTCGACATGGGACGCGAGGCGCCAGGGGGAAGCCGGTCCGCGGAACCAGCCGGCAGATGCGGCCGCACGGTTCCGAAACCTCTGCCGGTCCTCGCCCTGGAAGTGGCAAAGCCTCCGTTTCGAATACGTCGACCTGCCGGCGCCCGACGCCGGCAACCCCGACCCCGGCAACACGGTGCGTGCGTGGCTGCGCCGGCCCGGCGCCCTGCGGCTGGAGTCCGCCGACGGCGTGGTGCTGCACAGCACCACGGGCATCAATGACTCCAAGGACGGCTTCTACGTCAGCTCCACCCGGAAGTCGTGGCTCCTGCCGCCGCACTTGGTCACTCCCGTCTATGACGACGGCGGGCTGGTCCGGCGCCGCCCGGAGGCCGCCTACGGCGAACCCTGCTTCGGGAACGGCCGCTTTGCAGCGGCGCTGGATCCGGTGGAGCTGGCGGGCAACGCACCCGTCCCCATCGAGTTCCCGAACCTCAATGCCGTGGAACTCGGCCCCGTCACAGCCGTGGACCATCAGGGCCGCCCCGCATTGGAAACCATCGTGATCCCCAATGCCGCCTACCGGCCTTCGGACCCCGGGGCACCGCTCTGCCGGCCCGGACGGAACCTGGTAAGGATCGACGTCGGCACCGGAGTCTGCGTCTCAAGCCGCTCGCTGGAGGCCGAATGGAAGGACCTTGGCCACTGGCTCCGGATCCTGGCCGTGGACGAATACATGCTCGATGACCTGTTCCTCGCCGAATCCATGAACCTCACCGACGTCCGCCGCCACATCAGCTGGGACATCTCCCGCGGCATGTGACTGGATGCGCACCGGAGCGGGGGCTAGGCTTCGCTGATGACTGCGCCCGCCTCCTACTGGCCCCCGTTCGCCCTGACTCTGACCACTCCCCGCTTGGTCCTCCGCCCCATCCGGGACGAGGACATTCCGGCCGCGGTTGAAGCTGCCCTTGGCGGCGTCCATGAGCCCGGCCGGAGCCCATTCAGCCGGCCCTGGGCCGAGTCGCCCGCCGGGGAGCTCGGGCCGAACATGGCGCAGTGGTACTGGCGCTGCCGCGGGAACATGTCGCCCGGGGAGTGGACGCTCCTGCTCGGCATCTGGCAAGACGGCGGCTTTATCGGCTGCCAGGACCTCGAGGGCAAGGACTTCGTAACGCTCAGGACGGTGTCCAGCGGCTCGTGGCTCACGAAGTCCGCGCAAGGCCAAGGTTTCGGCAAGGAGATGCGGGCCGCCGTCGTCAGTTACGCCTTCGACTACCTCAAAGCGGAAGTTGCCGAGTCAGAGGCAGCCGCCTGGAACGAAAAATCCCTGGGCGTCTCACGCTCCCTGGGCTACGAACTGAACGGCACAACCCGGGCATCCTGGGGCGGCAAAATGCAGGAAGTCCAGAAAGTCCGCGTCACCCCGGCCACCTTCAAACGCCCGGATTGGACGCTGAAGGTGGAAGGCCACGAACCCATGGCGCAGTTCCTGGGACTTTAGCGGCGACGGCGAAGGGCCGTGGCCGGGCGAACCCGGCCACGGCCCACACACAACCTGGAGGCCTAGATTTCCGCCCCTTCCAGCAGGTCCGTGACGAGTGCCGCGATCGGCGAGCGCTCGGACCGGGTGAGGGTGATGTGCCCGAACAGCGGGTGCCCCTTGAGGGTTTCGACGACGGCGGCAACGCCGTCGTGCCGGCCGACCCGCAGGTTGTCGCGCTGGGCGACGTCATGGGTCAGGACGATCTTCGAGTTCTGGCCGATCCGGCTCATCACGGTCAGGAGGACGTTCTTTTCGAGGGACTGCGCCTCATCGACTATCACGAACGCGTCATGGAGCGAGCGGCCGCGGATGTGGGTCAGCGGCATGACTTCCAGCATGCCGCGGTCCATGACTTCCTCAACGACTTCCTGGCTGACCAGGGCTCCAAGGGTGTCGAAGACGGCCTGTGCCCAGGGGTTCATCTTCTCGGACTCGGAACCGGGCAGGTAGCCGAGCTCCTGTCCGCCCACCGCATAGAGCGGCCGGAAGACGATCACCTTGCGGTGTTCGCGGCGTTCCAGCACGGCCTCCAGCCCGGCACACAGCGCCAGCGCCGACTTTCCGGTGCCGGCGCGGCCGCCGATCGAGACGATACCCACGGACGGATCCATGAGCATGTCGATGGCCAGCCGCTGCTCCGCGGAACGTCCATGGAGCCCGAAGACGTCGCGGTCCCCCTTGACCAGCCGGACCTGCTTGTCAGCGCCCACCCTGCCCAGGGCGGAGCCCCGGTTCGAGAGCAGCACCAGTCCGGTGTTGACCGGCATCTCTGCCGCCGCAGGAATGAAGACGGGCTCGTGGCCGTAGAGGGTGGAGACGTCCTCCTCGGTAGCTTCGACCTCGGCCATCCCGGTCCAGCCGGAGTCCTTCACCAGTTCGTTGCGGTACTCGTCGGCGAGGAGCCCCATCGCGGAGGCCTTAACACGCATCGGCAGGTCCTTGGAGACCACCGTGACGTTCCGGCCCTCGTTGGCGAGGTTCTTCGCGACGGCGAGAATGCGGCTGTCGTTGTCTCCGCCGCGGAATCCTGCCGGGAGCACCTCAGCGGAAATGTGGTTCATCTCCACCATGAGGATGCCGCCGTCGTCGCCCAGAGGAATGGGACGGTCGAGTCCGCCGTGCTGGACCCGGAGGTCATCCAGGAGCCGCAGTGCCTTGCGGGCGAAGTATCCCAGCTCGGGGTCGTGCCGTTTGCCCTCCAGCTCCGTGATGACCACAATCGGCACAATGACTTCGTGCTCCGCGAACCGCAGCAGCGCGCGGGGGTCCGAGAGCAAAACCGAGGTGTCGATGACGAAGGTCCACAGGGTGTCGTCCGTCCCGGCATTTTGGCCGGATACAGCAAGACCGGCCGCAGCGTCATAATTCGCTGCACCGGTCTGTGAGGTTGCTCGCTTGGCGCGAGAGGTAGCTTTCTCTCCCTGGTCGGAAATGACGTCGGGCAGTTGTTCAGAAATAGCCACATCGACTCCAGCCCCGGGGCGCACGCCCGGATATTTTATAGGTGAGGCGGATCGGCCACGAGGCCGGTTCCGGCCTCCCATACATCCGGTGCGAAAATCCGCTCCATGTACTGGCCTCCCCGATTAGCCGGCAGTGTGCCTGCTAATAAGCTCAACGTAATTCCTCGCGGCTTTGTTTCCCAAACTATTTCCCGGCGATTCGTGTTGCGATCACGTGAACTCCGCGTGAACCGGGCGTCAGGAGCCGAAGCGCCGCTGCCGGCCCGCGTAGTCGCGCAGGGCCCGCAGGAAGTCCACTTTGCGGAAGGCTGGCCAGAGCGCCTCGCAGAAGTAGAACTCGCTGTAGGCGCTCTGCCACATCAGGAAGCCGGACAGCCGCTGCTCACCGGAAGTGCGGATCACCAGGTCCGGGTCCGGCTGCCCCCGGGTGTACAGGAACCTTGAGATGTCGTCCACGGTGAGATCATCTGCGAGCTTGCTGATGTCCTTGCCCCGGGCCACGGCGTCGTGGAGGAGCTCCCGGACGGCATCCACGATTTCACGGCGCCCTCCGTAGCCCACGGCGACGTTGACGTGGAGTTTTTCGTGGGCCGGCGTCCGCGCCGTGAGCTTGTTGAGCCGGTCTGCCAGGTAATCGGGAAGCAACTCCGGCGCCCCCATGGCGTGGACCGAGATGTCCTCGTCCTCGTCCAGCCGGTCAAGGGTGTTGGCGATGATGCCCATCAGCAGGTCCAGCTCTTCGCCGGAGCGGTTCATGTTGTCGGTGGAGAGCATGTAGAGCGTGACGACTTTGACGCCGAGCTCCTGGCACCAGCCGAGGAACTCGTGGATCTTGTCGGCACCGGCCTGGTGGCCCTGGCTGGTGGGAGCGTTGAACTGCTTGGCCCAGCGGCGGTTGCCGTCCACCATCACACCGATGTGCCTGGGGATGCGGTCCGTGTCCAGCGAGCGCAGGAGCCTGCGTTCATAGAAGCCATAGAGGATCCCGGGCAACTCCATCCGGAGACTCACCTGACTTCCTTGATGTATGACGGCAGTGCATTCCTAGGCTACCCGCCCGCGGCGGCGGCACGGTGCACACGGCTTCGGATTGCAGGGCACAAGCTTGTTACCCATAAGTAACTTACTGGAACGTAGTTTATTCTTGACCCATGGAACGCAACACTCCCCCGGCGGACCCGGGAGCAGGCCGCGGCCGGAAATCGGGCCCGATGGATGAAGCGGCAGTCCGCATCGCGGAGTTGCTCATGATCAAGCCCAAGTGGCGCGGTTGGATCCACACCTTCACCGCGCCGCTGGCTTTCGCCGCCGGGCTGGTCCTGATCCTGCTGGCGCCCACGACCGACCTGAAAATCGCTTCGGCCGTCTACGCTGTGACCGGAGTACTCCTGTTCGGCATCAGTGCCGTGTACCACCGCGGGAACTGGTCGCCCGGTGTCAAGATCGTCCTGAAGCGCCTGGACCACACCAACATCATGCTGGTGATCGCGGGCAGCTACACGCCGCTCGCGTGGGCGCTGCTGGAACGGCCCAAGGCAGTGGTGCTGCTGTGGGTCATCTGGTCCGGCGCGATCCTGGGCGTACTGTTCCGGCTGCTTTGGACCGACGCGCCGCGCTGGCTTTATGTGCCTATCTATATCGCCCTCGGCTGCGGCGCGCTGTTCTACCTGCCGGACTTTTTCGCGGCCAGCATCGCCTCAGCCGTCCTGATCTGCGTGGGCGGCGCCCTCTACATTGCCGGTGCCGTCTTTTATGCGCTCAAGAAGCCGAACTTCAGCTACAAGCACTTCGGCTTCCACGAACTCTTCCACGCCTTCACCGTGTTCGCCTTCGCCGCGCACTTCATCGCCATCGCCTTGGCAGTCCTCAGCCGGAGTGCTTAAGGCCGGCCCGCAGCGATGAGGTCCGGGAGTTCGTTCATGTGCCGGAAAACCGTGGTTCGCGGGCCAGCCAGCCTGTGCGCCGGAGTCACTCCCCCGCCATAGGCGAAGACGTGCATGCCGGCTGCCCGGGCCGCCTGGACTCCGAAGACACTGTCCTCCACCACCGCGCAGTTGGCAGGTTCCGCTCCCAGGCTCCCCGCCGCGTGGAGGAACAGATCCGGGGCCGGCTTGCCGCGGGCAACCTCCGTGGCACTGAAGATCCGTCCCTGAAACCGCGGGAGCAGGCCCGTCTGCCCGAGGGTCCGCTCCATCTTGGCGTGGGTGCCGCTCGAGGCCACACAGTGCGGGAGCTGCAGCCGGGCCAGGGCCTCGACGATGCCGTCAACCGCCACCAGGTCCCGCTCGAAGGCGGTGCGGTACCACTGCTGGTACTTGTCTTCCCAGTCCGCATCCAGCCTGATGCCCAGGTGCCGTTCCGTTTCGGCAACGAAGTGCGCATCGGACTTGCCCACGAAGCGTTCCACGATCTCCTCAAGGCCAAGATCCCAGCCAAGATCTGCGAGGACCCTCTGGTCAACCCTGATGGCAATGGACTCGGAATCGACCAGGACGCCGTCACAGTCAAAAATGACCAGCCCAAAGGGGTCCCGCGGAGCCCCGGACGCCGGGTGCAGCACAGAAGTCATCAGGCCATCGTAGCCAGTCGCTCCAGCAGTTCAGCCACGGAGCCCACCGGACGCTCGCACACCATCCCGCGGCACAAGTACACCTGTGGCGAGCCGTCAGCCGCCGCAGTCCTGCCTTCCAGCAGCGGCACGGCCGCCGCGGCACCATCCCCGGCGCCGGCACCATCGCCGGCACCCGCACCATCACCCGTGGGCATCCCGGCGTCGGACGCCACCGCAACCACCAGTCCCGGGCTGGCGGACAACAGCAGGGCGTGGTGGAGTTCGGACCGTGCCGGACCGTCAGGCCCGACGACGGCGGCCTCCACGGGCCCCGCAAGGGCAGCCTGCGCCGTGGCCAGGAGCCACCCTGCCGCCCGGGGTGCCCGTGTGGCCAGCGGTGGCAGCAGCGAGAGAATATTGCCGGCCATGATCCTGTGGTCGGCCGAACCGGACAGCGCGGCATAACCCAGCAGGGCCCCGGCGAACGCGGCCGCACCGCTGGGCGTGGCGTTGTCGAAAGGCTCCAGGCCGGCCCGCTGGCCCTGGGCGTTGAACACCTGGGATGATTCCCCGGCGGTGTCCACCAGGGTTCCGTCCGCTGCGAACCGCAGGCAGGCGGACCGCAGGATGTCCTCGGCGAGCCGGTACCACCGCCCGTCACCCGTCACTCCGTACAGTGCCAGCAGTCCGTCAACGCAGAAAGCGTAGTCTTCGAGCAGCCCGCCGATCCCCCGCGCCCGGCCCGCATGCGATACGCGCACCAGGGTGCCGTGTTCCGGGCGCCGCTCACCGGCCTCCTGGTCCCCGGTGCCTGCGGCCCGCCAATGGACCCGTTCAAGGTAAGCGGCCACATTCACTGCCGCGGCCACGAGCTCGGGCCGGTCCAGGACGGCACCTGCTTCAGCCAGGGCGGCGATCGCCAGCCCGTTCCAGCCCGCCACCACCTTGTCGTCCCTGGCGGGCTGCGGACGGCGTGAGCGCGCAGCCAGCAGACGCGGCCGCACCCGGTCCCACAGGCGCCGCCCGGCGTCGTCGAACGGCCGGCCCGGATGCAGCGGCGACGCTGCCTGCGTCACGGTGCCCGCGGTACGGACATTCATCAGCTGCGCCACCGGAGGGCCATCCTCCGGTCCCAGGATGTCCAGCAGTTCGTCGGGCGTCCAGAGGTAGCTGGCGCCCTCGAGGTGCTTGCCGTCCACCACCGTGTCCGCGTCCAAGGACGACGCGAACGCCTCCGCCTGTCCTGCCGCCTCCCCTGCACCGGGCAGGCCCAGTGAGGCGATCATCCAGTCCGCAGTGAGTGATGCGACGTCTGCGGCCTCCCCGGCCGTGAATACGGCGTCGCCGCCGAGCCGTACCCAGTGGACGTAGGCGCGCAGCAGCTGGGCATTGTCGTAGAGCATCTTTTCAAAGTGCGGCACGGACCAGTCGCGCGTCACGGAGTACCGGGCGAATCCGCCGTCCAACTGGTCGAACAGCGCGGACCGGGACATCGCTGCCAGCGTCCGGCCGGCCATGTCCCTGGCCGCGGCGGCGGTGTCCGACGCCACGGCAGCGTGCCGGACCAGGAATTCCAGCACAGGCGACGGCGGGAATTTCGGCGCGGCGCCGAAGCCGCCGTCGTGCGCGTCTTCGGAGCGGGCCAGGACCCGGACAGCCTCGGCAAGCAGCCCGGCATCCACGGGGTCAGGCGGGCCGGTCAGCCGGACGGCAGCGGCAAGCTGCGTTTCAGCCATCCCGCGTGCAAGGGTGTCGGCGTTGTGTTCCACGCCGTCGCGCCGTTCCAGCCAGGCTTCGCGGACAGCTTCGAGAACCTGGCGGAAAGAAGGCCGGCCGGGCATGGGCCGGGGCGGGAAGTAGGTTCCGGCATGGAAGGCGCGTCCGTCAGGGGTCAGGAAGACGGACATCGGCCAGCCGCCTTCACCGCTGATCGCCTGGGTTGCGGCCATGTAGACGGCGTCCACGTCGGGTCGCTCTTCCCTGTCCACCTTGATGGCCACGAAGTTGGCGTTGAGGAAGTCCGCCGTGGCCTGGTCTTCGAAGGATTCATGGGCCATCACGTGGCACCAGTGGCATGCGGCGTAGCCAATGGACAGGAAGACGGGGACGTCCCGCTGCGCCGCGAAGTCAAAGGCCTCATCCCCGAAGGGCCGCCAATGGACCGGATTGTCCGCATGCTGCCTCAGGTAGGCCGACGGTTCCCCGGCCAGGGCATTCGCTGCACCGGGCCAGGCTCCCCCGCCGTTGCCGGCGGCGCCGTTACCGCTGTCCGCGGCCTTCATCACCGTTGCGATCCGTGCGGAGGTCAGCGCCGCCCTGCGGGCCGCCGAGGGTGTCCGGCTGGCTCGTGCCCGGCTGGCTCGTGCCCGGCTGGCTCGTGCCCGGAGCCTGCGCGCCATCTTGCGAGCCCGACGCGCCGTCGCCGGGCATCTGCATGTCCTGTGCCCCGGCAGCCATCGCGGCCAGGCGCTCCTCTTCCACCTGGGCGCGGTAGCGGACCCGGCGGATTCGGCGCACCATGTCAACGATCAGCAGCGTGGTGGCCAGCACGAAGAACGCAGTCATGATGAAGCCCCACATGCCCGGAGTCACCTGGTCTTCGGAGAGGCCCGGGCGCAGTGACGGCGTGGGGCTGGGCGCCGGGGTTGTCGCGAGGGCGAGGAGCAAGTGATGCACGGTTAGACCTTCTGTGGAGCGTCTTGAGGGCCCTGATTTCTACAGGGCATAGAACATGGCGTGGTTCTATCTTAGCCCCGCGAAAAGATCCTTTTCCGGCAGTTCCGCGGGCACCCGCGACTGGATCAGGGAGTAGTCCTCCCAGGGCCAGGCCCGGCGCTGCATGTCCGGAGACACGGCGAAGAAGAATCCCAGCGGGTCCACCTGGGTCCGGTGGGCGCGGAGTGCGTCGTCGCGGGCTTCGAAATAGTCCCCGCAGTCAACCTGGGTGGTGGTGGGGTGCGTCGGAGGCGGCGGCGTGTGGCCTTCGGCGTCAGCCTCGAGCCAGGCTGCAAGGCGCTCGGCGTAGGGCGACTGCAGGCCGGCCTCTTCGAGCGCAAAGTGCAGTGCGCGGAACCGCTCAGGGCTGAAGGCGCGGTCGTAGTACAGCTTGCTGGGTTCCCACGGCTCGCCGATGCCCTGGTACCGTTCCGGATCGCCCGCGGCCTCAAAGGCCTCCACTGCCACGCGGTGGGCCATGATGTGGTCGGGGTGCGGATAACCGCCGTTTTCGTCGTAGCTCAGGATGACCTGCGGCTTGAAATCACGCACCAGCCTCACCAGCGGGGCCGCAGCAACCTCCAGCGGCTGGAGGGCGAAGGAACCCGGCGGCAGCGGCGGAAGGGGGTCGCCTTCGGGCAGGCCGGAGTCCACGAATCCGAGCCAGCGCTGGCGGATTCCCAGCACGCGGGCGGCGTTGTTCATTTCGAGGCGGCGTGCACCGGCCATGTCCCGCTTGGGGTGCGGATCGCTTTCCATGGCGGGGTTCTGGATGTCGCCCCGGGATCCATCCGTGCAGGTGGCCACCATGACGTCAACCCCTGCCGCGGCGTACATGGCCATGGTGGCTGCGCCCTTGCTCGATTCGTCGTCAGGGTGAGCGTGGACGGCCAGCAGGCGGAGCGGTTGTGACTGGCTTGCGGACGCTGTCATCTGAAACGGCTCACTTTCTTGGAATGTTGGGCGTGCGGTTCAGGGCTACGCGGACGCGGAAATATCCCGTTCGGATCCACACTAAACTGGAACGGTGACTTCCGAGGATCAGCCGGCCACTTCGGCGCCGCCAACTACCACCCTAGCTAATCGTTACGGGGGCCAAAAGCGCGCCCTCTCGCGCAAGGCCAAGCGCAACATCGGAATCGCCGCACTCGCTGCCGGAATCGGGTTCATGGCATGGATCTCCACCTCGCTGAACACCGAGACCGTGTCTTTCAAGGACATCGGCTACAGCACCACGGACGCCACCCAGGCAGAGATCGATTTCCAGGTCACCAAGGAGCCCGGAACCAGCGTTAAATGCGCGGTCAAGGCGCTGGACGAGAAGTTCGCGGTGGTCGGCTGGAAAGTGCTTGATATCGGTCCGAACCCGGCTGATGCCACGGCCGACGGCGGCCGCACCACCGCCCACCGCGCAGTGGTGCGCACGGAATCGCTCTCGGTTTCCGGGGTCGTGGACAGCTGCTGGATCCCGGACGAGGACAAGTAGCGGGCAGCTGTTCCGGCTGCTTTCCGCTGCCGGCATGTGACCCACACCGCAGGCCTTCTTTGGTTTGTCCAGCGCATTGACTACAATGGATCAATACCTTCTACCCCGCTGAGCTGGTTACTGAGTTCCACAAGTGGCCACCGTGGCGGGGTCTTTACTTGTTTGACCACAAACTTGTTTGACCACGAAAAAGGAGAAGTCCGTGTCTACCACCAACAGCGCAACTGCAGCTTGGCTTACCCAGGAAGCTTTTGATCGCCTGAAGGCAGAGCTGGACCACCTCTCCGGTGCCGGCCGGGCGGAAATCGTCCAGAAGATCGAAGCAGCACGCCAGGAGGGCGACCTCAAGGAAAACGGCGGATACCACGCCGCCAAGGAGGAGCAGGGCAAGATTGAAGCCCGCATCCGCCAGCTCACCGTTCTGCTCCGGGATGCCCACGTGGGTGAGTCCCCGGCGGATGACGGAATCGTCGAGCCCGGAATGATCGTCGTCGCCCGGATCGCCGGCGACGAGGAGACCTTCCTGCTCGGGTCCCGCGAGATCGCAGGCGATTCCGACATCGACGTCTTCAGCGAGAAGTCCCCGCTCGGGTCCGCCATTGTGGGCCACAAGGAGGGCGACAAGCTCAGCTACACCGCCCCGAACGGCAAGGACATCACGGTGGAGATCATCTCTGCCAAGCCGTACGCGGGCTAGGAGCGCAGCTCCCCCGGCCACGGCAAAGCTTTAACGCACGACGCCGGCCCTCCCCTCCCAGGGGATGGCCGGCGTCGTGCGTTGTGCTGAAAGGTAGTTCAGCCTTGCGGTAGCCGCGGCCTGAGCAGCACTGCAGCGGCGACGCCGCCCAGTGCACCGCCCAGGTGCGCCTGCCAGGAAACGAATCCCGCCACGCCCGGCAGGATACCGAACAGGATGCCGCCGTAGCTGAGGAAAAGGACCACCGACAGCGCTATCTGCCACCAGTTGCGGTTGAAGAACCCGCGGACCAGGAGGAAGGCAAAGAGTCCAAAGACCAGGCCGGAAGCGCCCACCGTGATCCCCCAGCCGCCGATCAGCCACACCAGCAGGCCCGAGCCGAGCCAGCTGAACGCCACAGCGGTGACGAAGACCCTGAGCCCGGACATAAAGACGAGGAAGCCAAAGATGACCAGCGGCAGCGCGTTGGAAACCACATGGCCGAGGTTGGCATGGAACAGCGGGAACGAGAGGATGTCCAGCAGTCCGTCGGCGGTGCGCGGGCGGAGGCCGAACGTCCTGTTCAACGCATGGAACGTGGCCGCGTTGACGAACTCGATCGCAAACAGGAGGACGACGAACAGCCCCGTAACCAGGAGCCCGCCCTGCGCGCGGGCGGCAGGCGTGTGCCTCGTCTGCGGCCGGCCCCCCTGAGCATCCAGCACCATGGCCCCTAGTGCACCACGATCGGCTGGAAACCCTCGGCACGGAGCGCGCCCAGGACCTGCTCGCAGTGCTCATGGCCCTTGGTCTCCAGGTTGACGGTGATGGAGACGTCCCCCATGCTGATGGAGCCGCCCACCCGGGTGTGGTCCAGGCCTGTGACGTTGGCGTCGTTCTCTGCGATGATCCGGGCAATAGTGGCCAGCGAACCGGGCCGGTCGTCCAGCATCATGCGGACCGTCATGTAGCGGCCCGCCGCAGAAAGACCGCGCTGGATCACCTTGAGCATCAGCATCGGGTCGATGTTGCCGCCGGAGAGGATCACCGCGGTGGTGCCGGGGTTTTCAATCTTGCCGTCCATCAGGGCGGCAACACCCACGGCACCCGCCGGCTCCACCACCATCTTGGCGCGCTCCAGCAGGAAGATCAGCGCCCGCGCGAGCGAGTCCTCGCTGACCGTCACGACGTCGTCCACCAGTTCGCGGATGATGCTGAACGGCAGCTGCCCGGGGCGGCCCACGGCGATGCCGTCGGCCATGGTGGAGACCTTCTTCAGCGGCACCAGGGCGTCCGCAGCGAGCGACGGCGGGTAGGCGGCGGCGTTTTCGGCCTGGACGCCGATGATCCGGATGTCGCGGCCCAGCTCCCGGGCCCTCGCCTTCACAGCCACCGCGACGCCCGCCAGCAGGCCCCCGCCGCCGACTCCCATCAGGATGGTGTCAACATTGGGAATCTGTTCCAGGATTTCCAGCCCCACCGTTCCCTGTCCCGCCACAACGTCGACGTTGTCGAAAGGGTGGACAAAGACGGCGCCGGTCTCATCGGCGTAGCGCTGGGCTTCCGCGAGGGCTTCGTCCACATTGTGCCCGTGCAGGACCACTTCGGCGCCGTGGCTTCGCGTGGCGGCCAGCTTGGGCAGGGCCACGCCCAGCGGCATGTAGATGCGCGCCTTGATGCCCAGGCTTTTGGCTGCGACGGCAACGCCCTGCGCGTGGTTCCCGGCCGAGGCCGCCACCACTCCGCGCTTTTTCTCTTGGGCGGAGAGCTTGGCCATGCGGACGTAGGCGCCGCGTACTTTGAACGATCCGGCCCGCTGGAGGTTCTCGCACTTGAAGTAGACGTCGCCGCCCACCATGCTGCCCAAGGCCCGGGAGGATTCCACCGGGGTCCGCGTAATAATCCCTTCAAGCAGCTTCTGCGCCTCCAGGACATTGTCCAACGTGACGGGCAGGCTATTGAGGGTTTTCACGAACTAGTCTCCTTTGGGGAATTCGGCTGGGGCGTCCGGGCCGGCATGTCCGGCGGGAGTTCCCGTTGACTGTGCGGCGCCCTTGCCGCGGCCCGGAGTCGCACCGGGAAGATAGACATCCTTGAAGGTGTTGTCTTGGCCGGGTCCGGTGTCCCCGGTTACACCCGGGGTTGCCGCCGCCAGCACTCCTTCATGTTCCCACGTTCTGGCAGCAATATATCGAATCGCCGAGTTTGCTACGGCAAGGATGGGCACCGAGAAGAGTGCGCCGGGGATGCCGGCGAGATAGGAACCGGCCGCCACGGACAAAATAACGGCCACCGGGTGCAGGGCCACCGCCTTGCCCATGACGAGCGGCTGCAGGATGTGGCTTTCCAGCTGCTGGACCAGCAGCACGATCCCCAGCATGATCAGCGCGTTGACCCAGCCGTTGGCCACGAGGGCCAGGAGCACGGCCACGGCCCCGGTGACCAGCGCGCCGACGATGGGGATGAAGGAGCCGATGAACACCAGCACGCCCAGGGGCAGAGCCAGCGGAACGCCGATGATGGCGGCACCGGCGCCGATTCCCACCGCGTCCACAAAAGCCACGAACATCTGGATGCGGGCGTAGCTGACCATGGATGCCCAGCCCTTGCGGCCGGCACCGAAAGTGGCAGCGCGTGCTTTCCTGGGCAGCAGCCGCACCAGGAACGCCCAGATCCGGTCGCCCTCGAGGAGGAAGAAAATCAGCACAAACAACGCGAGGATGAGGCCCGCAGCGAAGTGACCCGCGGTGCTCCCGAAGGAAAGGGCGCCGCTCAGGATGCTGCTGCTGTTGTTCTGCAGCGCATCCGTCGCCTCCTTCAGGTACTGGTCGATCTGTGCCGCTGTGAGGTGGAGCGGGCCTTCCGCCAGCCAGCCCTGGATCTGCTGGATTCCGGTCAACGCCTCACTCCACAATTCGCTGAACCCGGCGACCAACTGCCGCCCCACGAGCGCCAGGGAGCCGGCGATCAGGCCGATGAAGCCCAGCACTGTGATGGCCACCGCGCCGCCGTTGGGCACGCGCTGCGCCCTGAGCCAGCGGGTAACGGGGCTCAGGAGACCGGCCAGCAGGGCTGCGACCATGACGGGGATGATCAGGAAGCTGATCTTGCTCAGCAGCCAGACAAGCGCAGCAACGACGAGGAGGATCAGCCCGAGCCGCCAGGCCCACGAGGCAGCAATCCGCACGCCGTAGGGAATGTCCTGGTCCAGTTCGCGGTCAGTCACCACCCGCAACGGGGCCGCAGGTTCAGCTGTCCCGCCCAGGGAAGCGGGCAGGGCCGCGGCGTCGCGGGCATCCTGGCTCTGGTTTGGTGCGGCGTCCTCAGCTGGCGTCATAGCCTAATACTTCCCCAGCGGCGCCCCGATGGGAAACCGTCGCGGACTACAGCGACGCGCTGATACCCCACGTGATGGTGAATGACTCCCCTGCCGGCAGCCAGCGCAGGCCGTCACCGCTGTTGAAGGCATTGGCCGGGCCGGTCATGGGTTCAATGGCAACGGCTTTTGCCCTGCCGGGGTACTGGTCAGTGACGAAGACGTGGACGTAGGCGCAGCTGTCGTCCTGCCAGAGGCTTACGCTGCGGCCGTCGGACGCCTGCAGCGTTTGGCGGGCGACGCCGCCGTCGAACACCAGGTCCGTATAGGCGACGTCGATATCGAGTTCGGCCACGGTCCGACCGTTCCGCAGGTCCGTCCCGCCGCTAACCGGCTCTGAACTGCGGGGTATGAGCCTGTCATCGGCAACAAGCCGGCGGGCGGC
Organism: Arthrobacter sp. B10-11; assembly: GCF_033142195.1. Classification (NCBI taxonomy): domain Bacteria; kingdom Bacillati; phylum Actinomycetota; class Actinomycetes; order Micrococcales; family Micrococcaceae; genus Arthrobacter; species Arthrobacter sp. B10-11. Next base: position 113,432 of record NZ_JAWMTH010000005.1, on the reverse strand, counting down.
GCCAACGGTGAGCACCAGGTCCGCGGCCGGCACGTCGCCGAGCCTGAGGTAGGGATGCGCTCCCAGGACGAAGGGGGCGGACCCCTGGGAATCGTTGAGGAGTGTCTGGCGGACCACGAGCCCGAGGTCCTCGGCCAGAACGTACTGGACGCGGTGCCGCAGGAGGAAGGGGTACCCGTGCTGCGGGAAGATCGGCGCCTCCAGGGTCACCGAAAACTCGGATTCGTCCACCAGCTCGTAGGACGCGTTCCGCAGCAGTCCGTGGCTGGCGTTGTTTCGCGAAACTTCGGTGATGTCCAGCTGCTGCTTCTTGCCGTCCAAGTACCAGACGCCGTCTTCAACCCGGTTGGCCCAGGGCGCCAGCGTGATTCCGGTTGCTCCCGGGGGGATGTCACCGTCTCCGTATGTTTCCGTCAGCTGGACCCCGCCCCGGGAATACAGCCGAAGGCCCGCGGCCAGCTCCGTGACCACGGCCAGGGCATCACCGCGGCGGAGTTCGTACTGCCGGCCGGATGCGTAGCGGCGGGGCGCGCTTGCGGTTTCGCCTGAGCCGGCGGCGCCAGCGCCATTGTGGCCGGAATCGAGGGTGCTCGGAGTCATGGGCTCAACCGTACCTGTTCAGGCCCGCCACCTCATCCCGGCGCAGCCGCGCCACATCATCATGTTATTTTTTGTTCGAAACTATTTCTTTTTGATCGTTTTGTGGGAGAATTGAAAAGCCTGCTGCCGCGCCCCTCGAAGGCGGGCTCCGATGGCCGCCGCTCGTAAAGGACTAGACGCATGACACACATCACCAGCACCAATCTCGCCGATGGCCGGGAGCTGCTCTATTTCGATGACGCCCCGGCAGGCGGCGCCCGGACAGGTGGAGGCACGGCAGACGGGGTCCGGGCGGCGGAAACAACACGCCGGCCCGAGGACACCCCCGACCTCCGCGAACTGCCGGCAAGGAGTGAACCGGGCGAAGTCAGGTTCGACGCCCTCACCGGCGAATGGGTGGCTGTGGCTGCGCACCGCCAGAGCCGCACCCACCTGCCTCCGGCGGACCAGTGCCCCATCTGCCCGACGACCCCGGCCAACCCGTCCGAAATCCCGGCACCTGACTACGACGTCGTGGTGTTCGAGAACCGTTTCCCGTCGCTCGGACCCGCGCTTGGACCGGTTCCCGACAATGCCGGCTGGGGAACAACCGGTACCGCCTATGGCCGGTGCGAAGTAGTGTCCTTCACGCCCGAGCACACCGGTTCATTCAGCGGGCTGAGCGAGGTCCGGGCCCGCACGGTTGTTGAAGCCTGGGCGCACCGTACGGGCGCCCTGAACGCGCTTCCCGGCATCCGGCAGGTCTTTCCGTTCGAGAACCGCGGCGCGGACATCGGCGTCACCCTCCACCACCCGCACGGGCAGATTTACGCGTACCCCTACGTGACGCCCCGCGCAGCAGTGATGGGGGCCGCCGCCCGGAAGTACTACGACGACGGCGACGGCCGGCAAACGCTGACCGGCTCCCTGCTGCGCTCGGAACGCGAAGACGGCAGCCGCATGGTCCTTGAAGGCGAGAACTTCAGCGCCTACGTTCCTTTCGCGGCCCGCTGGCCCCTGGAAGTGCACCTGGTCCCGCACCGCCAGGTGCCGGACCTGGCGGCGCTCACCGGCGAGGAGAAGGACGAGCTGGCACACGTCTACCTTGACCTGCTCAAGCGGCTCGACGCCCTCTACCCGACGCCCACCCCTTACATCTCGGCATGGCACCAGGCCCCGCTCGATGAGCTGCTGCGGCCTGCGGGTTACCTCCACCTCCAGCTCACCTCCCCCCGCAGGGCGGAGGATAAGCTCAAGTACCTGGCCGGTTCCGAAGCGGCCATGGGTGCTTTCATTAACGACACCACCCCGGAACTCGTGGCGGAGCGGCTGCGCAGCGTCACGGTTCCCGCCCCAGCCCTCACTCCCATCCCGGAAGGCGCACGCGCATGACCGCCCCACTCAGCAACGGCAACCTGAGCAGCAGTGACCTTGAGGCACGATTCCGGGACGCCTTCGGTTCCGCTCCGGACGGCGTCTGGCAGGCCCCCGGCCGCGTGAACCTGATCGGTGAGCACACTGACTACAACGACGGCTTCGTGCTCCCGTTCGCCATCGACAGGACGGCCCGGGTGGCTGTCCGGGTCCGTCAGGACTCGACCCTCCGGCTGCTGTCCACGTATGGCGACCAGGGAATGACGACGGCGGACACCTCCTCGCTGACCGGCCCGAAGGCCAAGGGCTGGACCAAGTACCCGCTCGGCGTCATCTGGGCGCTGCAGGAGCGGGGCATCGCGGTACCCGGCCTTGACCTGCTGCTGGATTCCAACGTGCCCCTCGGCGCAGGACTCTCCTCGTCCCACGCCATCGAGTGCGCCGTCATCTCAGCCCTCAATGAGCTGACCGGCGCGGGGCTGGAAGCGGAGGAAATGGTCCTGGCAACCCAGCGCGCCGAGAACGACTTCGTGGGGGCTCCCACCGGCATCATGGACCAGTCGGCCTCCCTGCGCGGAGCCAAAGGCCACGCGGTCTTCCTCGACTGCCGGGACCAGAGCGTCCGCCTCGTTCCGTTCGAAACGGAGCCGGCGGGCCTGGTCCTGCTGGTGATCGACACGAAAGTTTCCCACTCACATGCCGACGGCGGCTATGCGTCGCGCCGGGCATCATGCGAGCTCGGTGCCGAAGTACTCGGCGTCAAGGCGCTTCGCGACGTAGGCGTGGAGGACCTGGCGGAAGCCAGCGGCCTCCTGGATGAGGTCACGTTCCGCCGGGTCCGCCACGTGGTCACCGAGAACGACCGTGTCCTGCAGACCGTGGAACTCCTCGGCTCCGCCGGGCCGGGCGCCATCGGACCCCTCCTCGATGCCAGCCACCGTTCCATGCGTGACGACTTCGAGATTTCATGCCCCGAACTGGATCTGGCTGTCGACACCTCCCGGTCCAGCGGAGCCATCGGAGCCCGCATGACAGGGGGCGGCTTCGGCGGGGCAGCGATCGCCCTGACGCCGGTGGCCGCCGAGCAGCAGGTGCGCACCGCCGTCGAGCAGGCCTTCGCCCGCGGCGGCTACCGGAAGCCGGACATCTTCACCGTTACCCCGGCGGCCGGAGCAATGCGGCTCGCATAGCTCCGGCGTAGGCTGGGCGCATGTCAGAAGCAGTCATTGTTTCCACAGCCAGAAGCCCGATCGGACGTGCCTTCAAAGGGTCTTTGAAGGACGAACGGCCGGACGACCTTGCCACGGCGATGGTTACGGCCGCGCTGGACAAGATCCCCTCGTTCGATCCCCGGGGAGAGCACGGCCCGGGCCTCGACGACCTCTACCTGGGGTGCGCGGAACCGAGTGGTGAAGCCGGTTCCAACATGGCCAGGGTGGTCACCATCCTGGCCGGGCTGGATACCGTTCCCGGCGCCACCATCAACAGGTTCTGCGCCTCCAGCCTGCAGACCATCCGGATGGCGTTCCATGCCATTAGGGCGGGCGAAGGGGACGCATTCGTGGCTGCCGGTGTCGAGTCCGTGTCCCGGTATCCCGACTGGACGGGCGCCGGGGAAACCGACGCCGGCACCCACAATCCGCTTTTCGAAGCGGCCCGGCGGCGGACCGAGGCACGGGCCGCGTCCAACACACCCTGGACGGACCCCCGGCTGGGCGGACGGATGCCGGACATCTACATCGCCATGGGCCAGACCGCGGAAAACGTGGCCACCACCTACGGCATCAGCCGTGCCGAGCAGGACGAGTGGGCCGTCCTCAGCCAGAACCGGGCTGAAGCAGCCCTGGCCTCGGGATTCTTCGGCCGGGACATCACGCCGTACACGCGCCGGGACGGCACCGTGGTGGACCGGGACGACTCTCCGCGTGCCGGGGTCACCCTGGAAGGAGTGGCCGCGCTCCAGCCCGTGTTCCGCAGCGAGGGGACGGTGACCGCCGGCAACGCCTGCCCGCTGAACGACGGCGCTGCCGCGGTGGTGGTGATGAGTGACCACCGTGCCCGTGAACTCGGGCTGGAGCCGCTGGCGCGGATTGTGTCCACCGGCGTCAGTGCCCTGTCCCCCGAGCTGATGGGCATGGGCCCCGTCGAGGCGACCCGCCGGGCACTGGCCCGGGCCGGGCTAAGTATTGGCGACATCGACCTTGTGGAGCTCAACGAGGCATTCGCTGTGCAGGTGGTTGCCAGCGCCCGCGAACTCGGCATCGACCCCGCACGGCTCAACGTCCATGGCGGCGCTATCGCCCTGGGGCATCCGTTCGGCATGACCGGCGCGCGGATGACCACCACGCTGCTGAACGGACTTCGGGAACGCGACGGGTCCCTCGGACTGGCGACCCTGTGCGTCGGCGGCGGCCAGGGCATGGCGGTGGTGTACGAGCGCCTCAGCTAACGAGCCGCCCGGCTTAAAAGAATGGGCCCCGCCGTGTGGCGGGGCCCGTTCTTCTAAGTTCGACTACGTAAGACGGCGCTTGCCGGCGTGGGTGCTAATCGTCGCCGCGAAGGATCGCCAGGAGGCGGATGATCTCCACGTACAGCCAGACGAGGGTGACGGTGAGGCCGAACGCGGCGGTCCAGGAGAACCGCTCCGGCGCTCCGTTACGGACGCCTTCCTCGATGCTGGTGAAATCCATGATCAGGGAGAAGGCAGCGAGGCCGATGGCCAGCAGGCCGATGAAGACGCCGAGCGGGATGCCGAAGATCTCCACGCTGCGCAGGCCGAACATCTCGTTTTGCAGACCCGTCAGCATCATCACCATGTTGACCAGCGAGAAGACCGCGTAGCCGATAATCGCGATCATGAAGAAGCGCATGGCCTTGGGGGTGGCACGGACCTTGCCGCTCTTGAACAGCAGGAGCGTGACGCCGAACACGGACAAGGTGCCGATCACTGCCTGCAGGCCGACGCCCGGGTAGAGGCCGTCAAGGACGCGGGTCAGGCCGCCCAGGAAGAGTCCTTCCAGCCCCGCGTAAGCAAGGATCAGTGCGGGTGACGGCTGCTTCTTAAAGGTGTTGACGAGGGCCAGCACGAAGCCGCCCAGCGCGCCGAAGATCATCAGCAGGGACGCCAGCGGCATGCTGACGAAGAGCGTGACGGCAGCACCGGCCATCAGCACGCCGAGGCAGGCTGCGGTCTTGATGATGACGTCGTCAAAGGTCATCCGCCCGGTTTCGGCCGGGCCGGCTGCCGGCTGGTTGTACATCTGCTGCAGCTGGTCATGGGTCATGTTCTGCTGCTGGGCCATCCAGCCGCCCTGAGCGTCCATGACCTGGCCGGGGGTGCGTCCCGGTGCCTGGCCGTACGGGTTCTGCCCGTACTGCGGCTGGCCGTAGGGGTTCTGGCCGTACTGAGCCTGCGGAACAGGCGGTGCCTGGGTGGCTCCACGGAAATTCTTTCCGTTGAAGATCGGGTTTCCGCCAAGTGCCATTGCGGGTGTCCTCCATATAAAGGGGGTTGGGTGGTGATCCTTATAGTTCAAGGTACCAATTTCCACGCACGGGCGGCAGGGATAGTTCCCCGGAAGGGGCTGCCGAAACCCAACCGTGACATGGCCGGCCCCCGGGCGTGACGGATGCCACAGCGGCAAGGCTGCCGGGATTGTTTAGGAATACGCAGAATCAACAAAAGTTTTCTTTAGAAGAACTGCACTAATCCTTAGGCCGGGCTTCACGGTCGTTATCCGATCGCTATCTTAGGCGTGCCTACACGAGGCTTCTTTGGTCCCTGCTAGCTGTAACATAAGCCCAAGCAGGGTGACTGACATCACAAAGTATTCGGCTTATTTGCCGTCTATCTGGCGCCACGACAACGTCCCCTCGCACCGTTCGCAGTGGTTGTAAAGGCGCAACCCAGTCCACCCCCATGTGGAGGTTTTCATTTTGAGAAGCACACTGAGAGGCCTGTCGCACAGACGACGCGGCAGATTGCTTAAGGCGGTGGGGGCTGTTTTTGCCGCCGTCGTGGCAATTCTCCTCGTCGTCGCCCCGGCGTCGCAGGCCACTACCCCCTCACCGACACCATCCCCGTCGAACCAGCAGTTCCAGAACAGCATCAGCGGCTTCCTTCGTGACGATGCACGTGCACCAATCGCTGACGTTACGATCACCGCCAAAAGCGGCGATTTCACCGGGACCGCAAAATCAGGCGCCAACGGCTCATGGACCATCGGAGTCCCGGTCCAGGGCACTTATGAAGTGGAACTTGACGAGTCCACCCTCCCCGAAGGCATCAAGCTCGCCGACGGACAGGAAAATCCACGCACCGTCACGTTCAGCCAGACGTCCAATCTCTCCGTCATCTTCGCCTTCGGCAAAGGCATTGTGGTCCAGCAACAGGACTTCGGCCAGAACCTGCTCAACAGGCTCGTGGCCGGTCTGAGCTTCGGCCTCCTGCTGGCGCTGGCCTCGGTGGGTCTTTCGCTGATCTTCGGCACCACCGGCCTCACCAACTTTGCCCACGGCGAAATGGTCACGTTCGGCGCCGTGCTGGTCTTCGCCTTCAATGCCATGAGCCTGCCGTTCTGGCTGGCGGTGGTCCTTGCCCTGCTGGGCGGCGGCCTCTTCGGCTACGTCCAGGACGCCGGCCTCTGGAAGCCTTTGCGCCGCCGCGGCACGGGCCTGGTCCCCATGATGATCGTCAGCATCGGCCTCGCACTGGCTGTCCGCTACGTCATTCAGTTCTACTTCGGCGGATCCACCCAGCAACTGCCCTACGCCCAGAGCTCCGAAATCCAGATCGGGCCGGTGTCGATCTCGCCCAACAACCTGTGGTCGCTCGTCATCAGCGCCGTCGTCATCGCACTGATCGGCTTCGTCCTCCTCAAGACCCGACTGGGCAAGGCAACCCGCGCAGTCGCCGACAATCCGGCCCTCGCGGCAGCCTCGGGCATCGACGTCGACAATGTCATCCGGATTGTCTGGGTGGCGGGCGGCATGCTGGCCTCCCTCGGCGGCATCCTCTGGGCCTACTACCGGCCCGGCGTCACGTTCGACATGGGTTCCCAGATCCTGCTGCTCATCTTCGCAGGTGTGACCCTGGGCGGCCTTGGCACGGTATTCGGTGCACTGATCGGATCCATCATTGTCGGCATCTTCGTGGAGCTGACCACCGTGTTCGGCCTCGCAGCCGACCTCAAATATGTGGGAGCACTGTTCATCATGATTGTTGTCCTCTTGTTCCGGCCGCAGGGCATCCTGGGCCGTCGCGAGCGCGTGGGTTAGGAGACAGCCATGGACTTGGGATTCATTTTCTCCAGCGCTGCCGGTGAACTGTTCAGCCCGACGACGGCGGCGTACGCGCTGGCCGCGCTCGGCCTCGCCGTTCACTTCGGCTACTCCGGCCTGCTGAACTTCGGGCAGGCGGGCTTCATGGCGGTAGGCGCCTACGGCTTCGCCATCTCCACGCTGACCTTCGGCGTGCCGTTCTTCGTCGGCCTGCTCATCGCCGTCATCTGCTCGGCGATCTTCGCGCTGCTGCTGGGTATTCCAACCCTGCGCCTGCGCGCCGACTACCTGGCCATCGTGACGATTGCGGCGGCGGAAATCGTCCGCTACATCGTCACCACCAACCAGCTGACGTCCGTCACGGGTTCCGCCAACGGACTGGCAGCCTTCGAGGGCGGCTTCTACGCCATGAACCCGTTCCCGGAGGGCTCGTACTTCGGCATGAACAACAGGGACTTCTTCATCCGTGTTGTGGGCTGGGGACTCGTCATTATCTGCTGCACCCTGGTGTGGCTCCTGATGCGCAGCCCGTGGGGACGCGTCCTCAAGGGCATCCGCGAGGACGAGAACGCTGTCCGCTCGCTGGGCAAGAACGTCTACGCCTACAAGATGCAGGCACTGGTCATCGGCGGCGTCCTGGGCGCCCTGGCCGGCATGATCTTCACTCTTCCCCGCGGCGCGGTCCAGCCCGCCAACTACGGCACCGAGCTGACGTTCTTCCTGTACACCTGCCTGCTCCTGGGCGGCCTCGGGACGGTCCTCGGTCCGGTGGTGGGCGCCATGATCTTCTGGGTGGTGCTTTCGCTCACCCAGGGCATTCTCTACGGCCTCATTGAGTCCGGTGCGGTGACATGGCTGAACACGGTCCAGGCCGGGCAGCTGCGCTACATCCTCGTGGGTGTTGCCCTGATGCTGCTGATGATCTTCCGGCCCCAGGGCGTCTTCGGCAACAAGAAGGAGTTGGCGTTCGCATGAGTGAACAACGCAATGTGCCAACATCAAGTGGCACTAGGAACAGCGGTAACACCGAGAATATCGACTACATGACGGACACGCGTCCGATCGCGGCCGGCGAAACAGCGCCCGGCTGCAAGAAGCGGGACCCGATCGTCGTCGCCGAAAACGTTACGCGGAGCTTCGGCGGCATCAACGCCGTCGACGTCGAATACCTGGAAATCCCCCGGCACAAGATCACGGCGCTGATCGGACCCAACGGGGCCGGCAAGACCACCTTATTCAACCTGCTGACCGGCTTTGACACGCCGAACTCCGGCAAGTGGCAGTTCGAAGGCAACAGCCTCGCCGGCGTCTCCCCCTACAAGGTCGCACGGATGGGCATGGTCCGCACGTTCCAGCTGACGAAGGTGATGGGCAAGCTTACCGTCATGGAAAACATGCGGCTGGGCGGCTCGGAGCAGCCCGGCGAGCGGCTCTCCAAGGCACTGTTCAAGGGCATGTGGGGCGGGCGTGAAAAGGAGATCACGGCCCAGGCAAACGTCCTGCTGGAGAAGTTCAAACTGGATGCGAAGAAGGACGACTACGCGGCGTCGTTGTCCGGCGGTCAGCGAAAGCTTCTTGAAATGGCGCGGTCGCTGATGGTCAGGCCCAAGCTCGTGATGCTGGATGAGCCCATGGCCGGCGTCAACCCGGCACTGACCCAGTCCCTCCTGGACCACATCAAGAACCTCAAGGCGGAGGGCATGACCGTGCTCTTCGTGGAGCACGACATGAATATGGTGCGCCACATCGCCGACTGGGTTGTGGTGATGGCCGAAGGCAAGATCGTCGCCGAAGGCCCGCCGGTTGAAGTCATGAAGAACCCCGCCGTGATTGACGCCTACCTGGGCGCCCACCACGACGTGGATCTGGGCGACGCTGAAGGCATCAAGGAACTGGCCGCCGAGCTCGTGGCCGACGAGGAGTCAATCGTGGGCACCGAGAACGCCGGCATCATCGCCGTCGACGTCATTGCCCCCGAAACGGACTCTGCCACGGTGACGCCCGAAACCAGGAAGAAGGACACAGAATGAGCGCCACCAGCGCGGCCGCGGCCGCCACGCCAGCCGCTGCGGACCAGTCGGTGGTCAAGGTCACCGACCTGGTGGCGGGCTACATCCCCGGCGTCAACATCCTTAACGGCTGCAGCATCGAAGCCCGCAAGGGCGAACTGATCGGCATCATCGGCCCCAACGGCGCCGGCAAGTCGACGCTGTTGAAGGCGATGTTCGGCCTGGTGAAGGTGCACTCGGGTTCCGTTGTGGTCCGCGGCCAGGACATCACCGGGCTCAAGGCCAACAAGCTGGTTTCCAAGGGTGTGGGCTTCGTCCCGCAGAACAACAACGTGTTCTCCACACTGACCATTGAGGAGAACATGCAGATGGGCATGTTCCAGCGGCCCAAGGACTTCGCCGAGCGGTTCGATTTCGTCACGAGCCTCTTCCCTGAGCTCGGCAAGCGCCGCGCCCAGCGGGCCGGCTCACTGTCCGGCGGGGAACGCCAGATGGTGGCGATGGGACGTGCCCTGATGATGGAGCCGGCCGTCCTGCTGCTCGATGAGCCCTCGGCAGGCCTCTCCCCCGTCAAACAGGATGAGACCTTCCTGCGGGTCCACGAGATCAACCGGGCCGGCGTCTCGGTGATCATGGTGGAGCAGAACGCCCGCCGCTGCCTGCAGATCTGCGACCGCGCCTACGTGCTGGACCAGGGCAAGGACGCGTACACCGGCACCGGCCGTGAGCTCATGAAGGACCCCAAGGTGATCCAGCTGTACCTCGGCACGCTGGCGGACGACGTCTAAACCACCACCAGGAGCCGCAGAAGGGCCGTCACCGTCCGGTGGCGGCCCTTCTGCATGCCCGGGCCACGGGATGGGTGCGTTCGCCTCCGCAGCCACCTGCCCGGCGCCTGGGGTCGAGGCAGGGTGAGGAGGCGCCCTTAGCTCTGGAGCCACCGCCCAGGCAACAGAAAGCCCCCGTCCGGCCGGACGGGGGCTTTCGTGCTGTCTAGGGTGAGGCGGCTTTACAGCTTGCCGAACTCTTCCTTGGACGGCTTGTAGGTGTTGTCATCCTGGTACTCGTAGATGCCGATGAAGGCTTCCGTCGGGTCGCCTGCATCCGAGAAGGTCACCGGACCGGACTGGCCGTCGTAGTCGATGTCCTTGCCGTTGCGCAGCAGGGTGACGCAGGACGGGAAGTCGGTGCACTTGTCGCCGGCCTCGGAGACTGCCTTCAGCTGCTTGGCGATGTCGGTACCCTTCGTGCTCTTGGCGGCCTCGGCTGCCAGTGCGATCAGGTTCACGGCATCGTAGGACTCGCCTGCGTAACTGAAGTCCTTCAGGGCCGGGTCAATGGCCAGCATCTTCTTCTTGAAGTCCTCCTTGGCGAACGTGCCCGGGATGGTGCCCTGGGCGCCCTTCAGCGTGCCCGCCTGGAAGTCCTTGCTGTAGTCAGACGTGTTGCCGTCCACCAGGAACATCTGGGTTGCCTTGATGCCCTTGCCGGTCATCAGTGGGACGATGCTCTTGGCCTGGTCGAAGGTGATCAGGGCAATGGCGTCAGGCTTGGCTGCGATGACCTTGTCAACCTGGCTGCTGAACTGCGAGTCGCCTTCGTTGAAGAGCTCCTCGGCAACCACTTTGCCTCCAGCCGCTTCGAACGCCGACTTGACGTTCTTTGCCAGGCCCGTGCCGTAGGCGTCGTTCAGGACGATCATGCCGACGGTCTGGGCACCGCAGGTAGCCATGTAGTTTCCGAGGACCTTGCCCTGCAGCACATCCGAAGGAGCCGTGCGCCAGTAGAGGCCCTTGTCATCCCAGGTGGTGAAGTCGGGAGACGTGTTCGCCGGCGAGAACTGGACGACGCCGGCGCCGGTGATCTGGTTGATGACGGTCTTGGAAACACCCGAGGAAGCAGCGCCGATGATGGCGCTGACGCCGCTGCCCAGAAGCGCGGTGGTGGACTGCGTTGCGATGTCGGTCTTGGTGTCACCGGAGTCGCGGTGGATCACCTCGACAGGCTTGCCGAGTACGCCGCCGGCGTCATTGACTTCCTTGATGCCAAGGTTGACACCGGCAATTTCGGGCGGGCCGAGGAACGCCAGCGACCCCGTTGTCGGCAGGAGCGATCCAATCTTGAGCGGGGTGTCGGTGGTGGTGGTCGAGGCCGGAACCGAACCGCCGGCGCCTGCTCCGGTGGTGGCACTGCCGGTGGCGCTCGGCGCGGGGCAGGCAATTCCGGATGCTGCAGGGGTGGTTGAGCCTGTCGAACTCGGGGTGGACGAGCCGCCACAAGCCGTAGCCAGTAGGGCGACGCCGATGCTAAGCGCTGTGAGCTTAGCGACTCGCGGCGCCGCCTGGGGGAGTGAAATCATTGAGAGTCTCCTCGATCGAAAGGTGCGAACGGCCTTTGATGCGAATTACCAGGTGTTCCTGATTTAGATTCAAGCTAGTGCAATTTCCCGGCGAACATAAGTGACTATGGTCACATCCTTATAACAGTCGTTGCATATGGGAAACCACGGGGAAAAGGCGGGGACACGCGGGAAGAAGCCGGCCGGAAGAGGGCAGACTGAAGGCCTGCGCGGCGGTTCAAGGCGCGGCATTTTGGGAGGTCGACTGCGCGAAAAGTACCCCAGGTGGGACTCGAACCCACAACACGCGGATTTTAAGTCCGCTGCCTCTGCCAATTGGGCTACTGGGGCGCCCGGTCAATGGTATCCCGTCAGAGCCCCTCGAAGGGCCCGGCATACCGGAACGTGCCGTGGATGCCTCCCGGCCAGACGGCGAGCGGGAGCAGCTGGAAGAAGTCCCCCCACTCGGCCTGCGGGGGCTCGATGCCCAGTGAAACCGAGGGCACAAAGCCGAAACGGGAGTAGTACTCCGGGCCGCCCAGCAGGGCGATGCCCCGCTCCCCCGCGGCGTTCGCCCGCACGACGGTTTCCTGCATCAGCGCCGAGCCGATGCCGTGCCGCTGCAGCCGCGGCACAACGCTGATGGGGCCAAGGCCCAGCAGCCCCAGCTCCCCCACCCAACCCCGCGTGCTGATGACGTGGCCCACCACCTCGCCGTTCTGTTCGGCGACGATGCTGAACTCCGGCAGGTACTCGTCACAGTCGAAGAGCTGCTTCAACAAACCCACTTCCACGGGTTCGCCGTCCACGGGCAGCCCGGTCTCCGGCGACACCGAGAAGGCGGCCGCGGTGAGCTCCAGGATCGCCGGCCTGTCCTCCGGCTGCTCGGTGCGCAGTACGAGCCGGGGCGCCGGCTGGTCGGAGCTTGACGCCGCGAGCTCGTGCAGAATCTCCAGGGCGCGGTCCGCGTCGGCCACCGGAACCAGGAGATGGTCGTGATGGAATCCGGCGAGTACGTTGCAGCTGATGTGGGCTTCCGTGAGCGCTGCACTGACGGCGGCCGTCAGTCCCAGCGCCTCGAGCGAGGAATGCACCTGCAGCGTGATCCAGGCGGCAACAAAGTCGTAGCGAAGCTCAAGCCTGTCCGCCTCGGCCCGGGGCAGCACCACGGTGAGCCCCTCCGCTTCCCGGACAGCGGCCTCAATGCCGGGAGCGAGCGGCCTGCCGTAGGGCCACAAAACGTACACATACTCCCCCTCGCGGAGCACGGGGTGGATCGATGCCAGGAGGGTCCGGATGTCCTTTTCACCAGTCATTGAGCCATTAAACAGCAACGGCGGCTGTTCCCAAGGGGAACGGCCGCCGTTGCCGGCAATTTCAGGCTAGGCCGGGACGGAAGCTACTTCGTGTCGGCCGACACAGGCTGCTTCGCCTGGCTGCTGCTGCCGGACCCGGCAGGCTTGTCAGCCACCGGCGCGGCAGGGGCAGCTGCCGGCTTCGGGGCAGGGGCTGCCGCGGCGACGAATGCTCCGCGCGGGTTTTCCAGGTCCACCAGCTGAGTGGTGTCGCGGCCCATGAAGAAGCTCAGGATCCAGTTGAAGATAACGCGGAACTTGCGCTCGAACGTGGGCATGGCCATTCCGTGGTAGCCACGGTGCGCCAGCCAGGCCAGGGGGCCCTTGAGCCCGATCCGGCCCAGGAGGTTGATGTTGGCAACACCCTTCCATTCGCCGAAGCCGGCAACGGCGCCCAGGTTCTTGTGCTTGTAGTCCTTGAGCTCCTTGTCCCAGCGGGAAGCCCACAGGTTCTTCGCGAGGCGCTTGGCCTGCCGAAGGGCGTGCTGGGCGTTCGGAACGCATGTTCCGTCCGGCAGGCCGCTGCCCGTGAGGTCCGGCACGGCGGCGACGTCGCCGGCAGCCCAGGCGTTTTCGATGATGCCTTCGTCGCCTGCGACGCGGAGGTCCGGGAGAACGCGGACGCGGCCCCGCGGCTCCAGCGGGAAGTCGGTGGAGCGGACCATCGGGTTGGCCTGTACACCGGCAGTCCAGACAAGGGTGTCCGCTTCGAATTCCTGGGCGGCGGTCTTGTCCGGAAGATTGATGAGCTTCAGGGAGCCCTCGGCGTTGTCCAGGGAGGTGTTCAGCAGCACCTCGATGCCGCGGCTGCGCAGGTGTTCCACAACCCAGTCGGCCTGCTTGGCCGTGACCTCGGGCATGATGCGGCCCATGGCTTCAACCAGGACGAAGCGGACTTCCTCCTGCTTGACGCGGGGGTTGTTCTTGACAGCCGCGCGGGCAAGGTCTTCCATCTCGGTAATGCACTCGATGCCGGCGAAGCCGCCGCCAACCACCACGAAGGTGAGGGCGCGGGCGCGCTCGGCGGGATCGGTGATGGTGGAACCGGCTTCAATCCGCTCGAGGACCTTGTTGCGCAGCGCAACGGCTTCCTCGATGGTCTTCAGGCCGATGCCCTTGTCCGCCAGGCCCTTGATGGGGAAGGTGCGGGTAATGGCACCTGCGGCCATTACGACGTCGAAGTACGGCACCTCAAAGTTCGGCCCGCCGTCGGACGGGGCAACCACGGCTGTCCGGTTCGCGTGGTCGATCGAGGTGACCCGGCCCTGGATGAGTTCCGTCTGCTTCAGGTGCTGGCGGTGGGAGACGACAGCGTGGCGCGCCTCGATGTTTCCGCCGGCAACTTCCGGCAGGAAGGGCTGGTAAGTCATGTAGGGCAGGGGATCAACGACGGTGACGATGCCACCGGCATTCGCGATCTTGTTCTGCAGTTTGAGGGCTACGTACAGGCCGACGTACCCGCCGCCGACGACGAGTACCCTGGGACGGTCCTGGAGCTGTGGGGTTGTTGCCATGACTCAAGAATACAGTAGTTTGTGAAAATCTTCACTAACTAAATCGTCCCCGTTACGTTCCGGTCGAGTCCACTTTGTCCAGCACTCCGGTCTCCGGCCCCTCGCGCAGGTTCCGGGGGTTCCTGGACGCCCTTCGCAACTGAAAGAGGGCGCCGCCGATAATGGCCAGGAAGAGCGTTCCGAAACCGACCACCACCATGGCAGGCACGGCACTGTCCAGCTGGGACGGCGCCTCGGCCACCGGAATCGTGGCCGCTGGCAGGGTGGGCGGGGCGCTCGTGGGGGTGTTGCCGGGCTCGGCGGCGGGAGTGGTTGCGGCAGCCTCGCCCCGGCGGTGGATCCGGATCCAGTCAGCCACTGTGCCCAGCGGGTTGATTTTCGTTTCGGGAACGTCGTCCTTCAAGGCGGCTTCAGCATTGAGGACGCCAAACCCGTAAATGGGGTCCTTGCCCGGCGCTCCGGCATCCTTGGCCGTGGTGACAATCCGGTTAATGACCTGGCTGGCTGTCATTTCCGGCCATTTGGAACGGATCAGGGCCGCGACCCCGGACACGATCGGGGTGGCACCGGACGTGCCGGCCCATTCCGCATAGCCGTCTCCGGGCAGGCCGCCGATCAGGTTTTCGGCCGGTGCTGCCACGCCGATGCTGATCCCCTGGGATGAGGAATCGATGCTGGCTGCCCCTTCGCGGTCCAGGCCTGCCACCGTCAGGACACCCGGTATGGTGGCGGGAGCTCCCACCTGCACGTTACCGCCCACCCGGTTGCCGGCCGCGGCAACGATGACCACGTCCTTTTGTTCGGCATAAAGGAAAGCCGCGTCCCAGCTCTGCGGCCATTCCGGCGACGTACTGCCCAGCGAAATATTGATCACGCGTGCGCCGTTGTCCACCGCCCAGCGGACGGCCGCGGGGATCTGTTCCTGGTCCGTCTTGCCGCCGGGGTTCTGGGACCCAAGCCAGGTGGACACCGACAGGATCTGCGCTTCGGGGGCGACGCCCACTATTCCGTCGGGGCCGGGCGCCGGAGTGGCGCCGGGCGTGGGACTCGCGGTGGCTTTCGGCGGCTGGTGGCCACGGCCGGCCAGCATGGTTGCCACCAGGGTCCCGTGTTCAGGCTTCGAGCCGATGCTCTTCTGCCCGTCCGCGCTGCCCGCTCCGGAGGCGTCGCTTCCGCCAACGACAGCGCCTTTCAGGTCGGGGTGCTTGGCATCCACGCCGCTGTCGATGACGGCCACTTTCACATTGGCGCCCTTGGAAACTTCCCACGCCTTGGTGATGCCGGACTCGGCCAGCCAGTACTGCTTGTCCCGCCACGAATCGGCCCGGGCTTCCGGTGCCGCGATCAGCGACGTTGCCAAGCTGCCGGCGGCAAGGGCCATTGCAGTCACGGCGGAGGCCGTGCGGCCCCAGCGGGTTGATGCTCTGGTCATTCGGGTCCAATCGGCTTTACAGGCGAGGTCATGAGCTGATGCCACATCCTCAGCTGATGCTCAGGGCAATTCCGTCGAGAATATCGTGTTCGCTGGCGACGGCCGAAGTGATCCGTCCGTCCGTGACCTCCGCCAGGCGCTCCAGCACGCGGCGCCAGACCAGTCCGCCGGCACCGATGACGTCGACCCGGCCCGGGTGCATGTAGGGAAGTTCCGCGCGGTCGGCTTTGGTCATCTCCAGCAGGTCGGTGCAGGCCGCGCTGACGGTGCCGAGGGGAAGTTCCTTGCCGTGGATCGCCGCAGGCGAGTACTCCGGAAGCCGGAGCGCATGGGCCGTAATGGTGGTGACGGACCCTGCGACGCCGACGACGGCGGTGGTGCGGTCAAGCGGAACGGCCAGTCCCGCCTCGCTGATGGCGGCGTCGACGTCGGCCTCCGCCGCAGCGATCTGCTCCGGCGAAGGCGGGTCGCTGCGCAGGTGGCGTTCCGTCATCCGGACACAGCCGACGTCCACGGACCTGGCGGCGATGACGCCGCCGGCGTCGCTGAGTACGAATTCGGTGCTTCCGCCGCCGAGGTCCACCACCAGCACGGGGTCGGAGCCGCGGGACGGCAGGACGCTGCTCGCACCGGCAAAGGAAAGCGCCGCCTCTTCGTCACCGGTGATCACTTCGGGCTCCACTCCGAGGATCTCGCGGATGCCGTCCACGAATACCTTCCGGTTGCCGGCGTCCCGGGTGGCAGACGTGGCGACGAAGCGCACCTTCCCGGCCCCGTGTTCACGGATCAGCGCGGCGTAGTCCGAGGTGGCCGCGAAGGTCCGGTCAAGAGCCTCCTGCGCCAGTTCGCCGGTTGCGTCCACGCCCTGGCCAAGCCGGACCACCCGCATCTCACGCACGACGTCGGTCAGCTTGGCGCCGCTCCCGTTTCCGTCGACGTCGGCGATCAGGAGACGGATGGAATTGGTTCCGCAGTCGATGGCGGCAACTCGGGTCACTGGGCGGCCTCCGGGGAGTTGTCGGTGTTCTGTTCGGCGTGGTTGCCATCGGCGTTGTTGCCATCCGCGTGCTGCTGGGTCTTGCGGACGGGGGCCGGACGGCCCACGATGCCAGGGAGGCCCTGCGGTCCGTGGCGGCTGAGGTCCTTTGAGGGTGCTTCCCCGCCGCTGTCCCAGGCGCCGTCGCAATAGCAGCGGTCCGCTTTCCACCATTCACTGATGGCGGTGATGGCCTCGTCCCCCAGGGGGTTGACTCCGGAGCCGGCAGCAAGGGAGTGACCCACCAGGACGTGGAGGCACTTCACGCGGGTGGGCATCCCGCCGGCGGAGATGCCGTCGATCTCCGGCACAGCGCCAATGCCGGACCGCTCGCCGATCTGTGCCCGGGACACGAGATAGGCCTCGTGGGCAGCCCGGTACCTGGCTGCGAGCTCGGAGTCCTCGACCAGGCGTTCGTTCATCCGGTTCATCAGGCCGGCGGCCTCGAGCCGCGACACTGCGGACGTGATGACAGGGTGGGTGAGGTAGAACGTGGTGGGAAACGGCGTGCCGTTGCTGAGCCGCGGTGATGTCGCCGCCACGAGGGGGTTGCCGCAGACGCAGCGGGCCGGGATTTCAACGACGTCGCGCACGGGCCGCCCCAGCTGGCGGCTCAGGACGTCCAGGTCCCTGGCGGAGGGGTGGCTGGACACGGGCGCTGTCGGGGCACTTTCTGACACGGTGTGTCCGCCCTGGGCGTTGAAGCCTGCTGCATTCTGGTCCACTGGCGCGGCCGCCTTCCTGCCCTTGGTGGCTGTCCCGTGGGAAAGCCGGCGGAGGGCACCGCCTCTAGTCTGTTGCCGAGCGCCTGATGGACTCCCAAAGCGAGTCCACCCATGGCAGGTTGGCCGGGTCCTCAGCTGATCCTGAACCGGCCTGGCCACTGGCGGTCCCGGCCGGCAGATCGCTGCCAAACACCCAGTAGCCGGTTTCTCCCGGCATAACCATGTTAATGCGGTCGCGGGCCTGCTGTTTCACGTAGTTGGGGTCCTGCCAGCGTGAGACCTGGAGCTTCAGGCCCTCCTGCTCCGCCTGCCGGGCTGCGATGTCCGCCTCCAGCGCGGCGATCTCGGCTCTTTTGTCGATGAAGATCTTGACGGTGGGGGCCAGCATGATGGTGATGGCAATCATGACGACAGCCAGGGCCAGCATCCGGCCGGAGAAGGCTTTGGCGGGCACGGGATCCTGGCTGTCCGCTCCGTCCTTGCCGGCACTGGCAGGGGCACTACCAGCAGAACTGCCAGACACCTGGCTGCCTGCCGGCCCGCGGGCAGCCTGTTTGCCGGCAGCAACCCCGGCTTTGACCGATGCCCCGAGGCGTCCTGCCGTGGAGGTCTTCCCCTGGGCTGCTGGCCGTTGGGCTGCGGGCCGTTGCGAAGGGGACGTTGTGGCTTCGCCTTCAGCGGGCAGGTGCCGCGTGGCACCGAAATCCGCGCGGATGACCTCAGCGCCGTCGTCGGCGTCCTTGGACTGGCGCGCCGCGGGCGTGGCCCGGGGAACCTTGGGACGGCGGGTGGCCATGTCACTCCTTCACAAACGAACCAAAAACAGAACCGGTGGCCATGGTCTTTCAACCATAGCCACCGGTCAGCTGTTTTTTTGGATGCTAGCCCTTGAAACGCGGGAAGGCGCTGCGTCCGGCGTAGCGTGCGGCGTCGTCGAGTTCCTCTTCGATGCGCAGCAGCTGGTTGTACTTGGCAACACGCTCGGAGCGGGCCGGGGCACCGGTCTTGATCTGTCCCGCGTTGGTGGCAACGGAGATGTCAGCAATGGTGGTGTCCTCGGTTTCGCCGGAGCGGTGCGAGGTGATGGTGGTGTAACCGGCACGCTGGGCCAGGGACACGGCGTCCAGGGTTTCGGTCAGCGAACCGATCTGGTTGACCTTGACGAGCAGCGAGTTCGCGGTCTTGGTATCGATGCCGCGCTGCAGGATTGACGGGTTGGTGACAAAGAGGTCATCGCCCACGAGCTGGACCTTGTCACCGATGCTGTCGGTGAGGGTCTTCCAGCCTTCCCAGTCGTTCTCGTCCAGCGGGTCCTCGATGGAAACCAGCGGGTAGTCGGCGACGAGCTCGGCGTAGTATGCGCTCATCTCGGTGGCGGAAAGGGCCTTGCCTTCGAACTGGTAGGCACCGTCCTTGAAGAACTCGGAGGAGGCGACATCCAGTGCCAAGGCGATGTCCTTGCCCGGGGTGTAGCCGGCGTTCTTGATGGCTTCCTGGATCAGGTCCAGTGCAGCGCGGTTGGACGGCAGGTTCGGCGCGAAGCCGCCCTCGTCGCCCAGGCCGGTGGAGAGGCCCTTGGCCTGCAGGACGGACTTGAGGTTGTGGTAAACCTCGACACCCCAGCGCAGGCCCTCGGAGAAGGTCTCGGCGCCGATCGGGACGATCATGAATTCCTGGATGTCCACGTCGGAGTCGGCGTGCGAGCCGCCGTTGAGGATGTTCATCAGCGGCACGGGCAGGACGTGGGCGTTCGGGCCGCCCAGGTACTTGTACAGCGGCAGGTCGGCGGACGCGGCGGCGGCGTTGGCGACGGCCAGCGAAACACCGAGGATGGCGTTGGCGCCGAGCTTGCCCTTGTTGGCGGTGCCGTCCAGGTCAATCATGGCCTGGTCGATGCTGCGCTGGTCCGTGGCGTCGAAACCGGTCAGTGCCGGAGCGATCTGGTCGATGACGGCGTCAACGGCCTTCTGGACGCCCTTGCCAAGGTAGCGGCCCTTGTCTCCGTCACGGAGCTCAACGGCCTCGTGTTCGCCGGTGGAGGCGCCGGAGGGAACTGCTGCGCGGCCAATCTGGCCATCGGAAAGCAGTACTTCAACTTCTACGGTCGGGTTGCCACGGGAATCGAGGATCTCGCGGGCGTGAATGGCATCGATAAGCGCCATGAATATGCTCCTTATGGTGAAGCGATTTACTGGGAAACTAGCGGAAAAACTCGACGTCCTCGTCAGGGACTAGCGTAGTCGAGAGTGGTGCACGTTACGGAAACCTATCCAGCACCCGGACGTCATGATCCCGTCCGGAACCCGTCCGGGTGACCGGGGCGGTGGCTGTCCTGATACCGCCTGACTGCCCCGCGGAGGGCGCGTTCGGCGTCGAAGCCCTTGCTTCCGGCAGCGGCGACGACGGCGAGAAGGAGCTCGCCCAGCTGCTGCTCGGAGTCAATGGCGTCGATGAGCTCTGACCCCGGGCCGGCCGGTTGATCCGGCAGCCCTGCCCGCCCGGCCCGGTCCAGGGTCTTCCGGGCGCGGGCAAGGGCCGGGAGGTTCTGCGGAATTCCCTCGAAGGGGTCACCGCGTTCGGGCTTCTCGGTCCGCTTGATGGAGTCCCACTTCCGGACGATGTCCGCCACGCTGGCGGGGAAAGCGTCCTGAAGCGAACCGTCCGGCCGGAACACGTGCGGATTCCGGCGGATCATTTTCGCCGTCAGGCCACGGACGACGTCGTCGAAATCGAAACTTCCGCGTTCCTCCGCGAGCCGGGCGTGCAGCACCACCTGAAGCAGGACGTCGCCCAGCTCTCCGCGGAGCTCCGCCTCGTCGGCGCCGGTTTCGATTGTTTCGGCCACCTCAAAGGCTTCCTCCAGGAGGTACTCCACCAGCGACTCGTGGGTCAGAGCCCCCATCCAGGGGCAGTGTTCCCGGAGGGCGGCGATGGCCCCCACCAGTGAGGTGACCGGAAAGGTGCCGTCCTTAGGCGAGGTTGGCGTAGGCGTCGTTGATGTACTCAACGAGGGCTTCCTTCTCCTCCAGCGGCAGGAAAGCCGCCTCTGCGGCGTTCAGGGTCAGCTCGAGGATGTCATCGAGGTCGTAGTCGAAGGTCTCCACCAGCAGTTCGAACTCGTCGGTGAGGGTCACGCCGCTCATCAGCCGGTTGTCGGTATTGATCGTGACGTTGAAGCCGAGCTGGTAAAGCATGTCCAGCGGGTGGCTTTCGATGCCCTCGCCGAAGCCGGCAATGGCACCGGTCTGCAGGTTGGAGGACGGGCAGATTTCCAGGGCGATGCCGCGGTCGCGGATCCAGCTGGAGAGCTCGCCGAGGGTGACCATGCCGATGTTTTCATCAGCTTCGCCGGCCTCGTCCGCTTCCGGGGTGTCCTCGTCGTCGAATTCCACGGTGATGTCCTCGGCGATGCGCACGCCGTGGCCCAGGCGCAGGGCGCGGCCGTCAACGAGGGCGGACTGGATGCTTTCCAGGCCTGCGGCTTCGCCGGCGTGGACCGTGGCGGGGAAGTTGTGCTGGGCGAGGTAGGTGAACGCATCGCGGAAGCGGGCCGGCAGGAATCCGTCTTCGGCCCCGGCAATGTCGAAGCCCACGGCTCCGTTGTTGCGGTGGCGGACTGCCAGTTCGGCGATCTCCTGGCCGCGGTCCGCGTGGCGCATGGCAGTGATGAGCTGCCCGACCTGGATTTCCCGGCCGGTTTCGGCGACCGCGTCGACGCCGGCGTCGAGTCCTTCCTGGATGGCCTCGACCACTTCGTCCAGCGTCAGGCCCTTCTGCAGGTGCTGCTCGGGTGCCCAGCGGACTTCGCCGTACACCACACCGTCATCGGCAAGGTCTTCAACGAACTCCTTGGCAACCCGGAAGAGGCCCTCTTTGGTCTGCATCACGGCGATGGTGTGGTCGAAAGTCTCGAGGTAGCGGACCAGGGAACCGGAGTCCGCGGATTCACGGAACCACTCCCCCAGCGCCACGGGATCGGTGGAAGGCAGGGTATGCCCGACTGCCTCCGCGAGTTCGATGATGGTGGCCGGGCGCAGGCCGCCGTCCAGGTGGTCGTGCAGGGAAACCTTGGGGAGGCTCTTGAGGTCGAAGTCGATGGCAGGGGCAGCGTCAAGAATAGGCTCAGTCACGTTCCAACCTTAGGGTCGGCGGCCCTCCGGCGCCACCCGGATGCGGGCGGCCTTGGTTCAGCCGCGGGTTTCGGCTTCGGCGACGCCGGGAACAGCCAGGGCCGGGACATCCACGACGTCGTCCCGTCCGGTCCGCCCGCCGTGTTCCGGCGCAGTTTCGCCCCTGGCTTCACTGGCGGTTTCTTCGCTGCCTGCTTCCCCGCCGGCAGGCGCTTCGTCGTGGCGTCCCAGCCGCTTGTGCCACCACCGCAGCAGGTGGTCGATGATGATTCCGAGGATGATGGCGAACACCACGGCAATGCCGGCGCCGAGCAGCGGATTGTGGTGCAGCAAGGGGAAGGAGCTCGCCAGCAGGCCTATCCCGATCGAGTAACCCACCCAGGTGACGCAGGCAAAGGCATCCAGGATGAAGAACCTGCGGTGCGGGAAAGCGGTGGTGCCGGCCACGTAGTTGACCGCCACGCGGCCCCAGGGGATGTAACGGGCCGTGAAGATCAGGACGGCGCCGCGCTTCTCCAGCTCGTAGTGGGCCCAGGCGAAGACCCGCTGCACCTTGGGTTTGCGCATCCAGCGCCAGCGTTCCAGCCCGATCTTCCGGCCCAGCAGGTACGCCATGTTGTCGCCGGCGATGGCGCCGACCAGCGCTGTGGCGCCAAGGATCCACAGGTTGGGTTCACCGCTCTGGCGTGAGAACGCCGCAAGGGCCACGATGAGGGTTTCGCTCGGTACAACCATCGCAAAGCCGTCAACAAAAAAGAACACCAGCAGGATGGGATAAATCCACCATTGGCCTGCGGCATGGAGCACTGCCTCATTGATAAATTCCACGCTAGGCCCTGCTCCTATGAAGTGACGGAAATCGCTATTTAGTGTCCCATGGCAGCGGCATGATCCGCTACGCTACGGCCTGCTGAAAATCGCCTGCCTGTCAGGTGCTCCCGGGTGCCGCGGGTTCCTCCGGTATCCGGCCGCGGAAGCGGCTGATCAGGATGTCCACAATGATCCCGAGAAGGATGGCGCAGATAATGGCAATGGTGGCGCCGAGCAGGTGGTTGTCTTCGAACCACTGCCCGAAAAACAGCCCGATGGCTACCGAATATGAGGACCACAGCGCTGCGGACAATACGGTCAGCCCCACGAAACGCAAATGCGGGAAGCGGGTGGCGCCGGCGGTGAGGTTTACGGCCACCCGGCCAATCGGCACAAACCGTGCCACGAGCACCAGCGACGCCGGCCGTTTCCGGAGTTCGTTTCCGGCCCACTGGAAGGCGGTCTGCATTCGCCGCCCCCGCATCCACCGCCACCGCCGGGTGCCCACCCGACGTCCGATCAGGTAGGCGATGTTGTCGCCACCGAACGCCCCCAGCGCGGCCATGAGCATCAGCAGCCAGGGATTGGGGACATCCGCGGTCGCTGCCACAGCCGCCAGCCCAACCACCACGGACTCGCTGGGGATCGGCGGGAAGAACCCGTCGATCACGCAGCAGGCCAGCACCAGGAGAAGTACCCAGGGCTGCCCTGCCGCCGCGAGAATGAAGTCGTTGATAGCCTGCACAGTTTCCTAACGGCCGGGGCCGCCCGTTTTCTCCCCGGCCGTTGCGCGGGACGCCAGGGGCGCCTGCCGCGGGAACCGGCCGAAGAGGGTCACGGGATCAGGCGATGCGGTCGATGATGAGCTGCTGTGCCGGCCGGGAGCCTTCCGGCGCAACAACAACGGCCCCTTCGAGGGCTTCCTTGGCGCGGCCGAATTTCTCCGGGGTGTCTGTCAACAGCGTCATCAGCGGCTCGCCGGCACGGACCATTGCACCGGGTTTGGCGTGGAGCCTGACGCCGGCTCCGGCCTGGACCTGGTCCTCCTTGCGGGCCCGCCCGGCACCCAGCCGCCACGCAGCCACGCCCACTGACAGGGCATCAAGTTCCACGAGGACCCCGTCAGCCGGAGCGTAGACAACCTCGGATTCCCTGGCGACGGGGAGCTTTGCCCGCGGATCCCCGCCCTGCGCCTCGATCATCCGGTTCCACACGTCCATGGCCCGGCCGTCCTTGAGTGCGGCGCGGGGGTCGGCGTCATGAACTCCGGCGCAGGCCAGCATTTCCTCGGCCAGCCGCACGGTCAGTTCGACGACGTCTTCCGGACCGCCGCCGGCCAGGACCTCCACGGATTCCTCCACTTCGATCGCGTTGCCCGCGGTCAGGCCCAGCGGCGTGTTCATGTTGGTCAGCAGGGCCACCGTGTTGACGCCGGCGTCCTTGCCCAGCGCGACCATGGTCTCTGCCAGTTCCCGGGCCCGGGCCTCGTCCTTCATGAAGGCGCCGCTTCCCACCTTGACGTCCAGGACCAGCGAACCGGTGCCTTCAGCAATTTTCTTGCTCATGATGGAGGACGCAATGAGCGGGATGGCTTCCACGGTTCCAGTGACGTCCCGGAGGGCGTAGAGCTTCTTGTCCGCGGGCGCCAGCCCGGCGCCGGCAGCACAGATCACGGCCCCGACGTCCTGCAGCTGGGCCATCATTTCGTCGTTGCTCAGCGTTGCCCGCCAGCCGGGGATGGACTCCAGTTTGTCCAGGGTGCCGCCGGTGTGCCCGAGTCCGCGGCCGGAGAGCTGCGGGACGGCCACCCTGAAAACGGCCACGAGGGGTGCCAGCGGGAGCGTGATCTTGTCCCCCACTCCCCCGGTGGAGTGCTTGTCCGACGTCGGTTTCACGCCGCCGTCGGCACGCCTCAGGCCGGAGAAGTCCATCCGTTCGCCGGAGGCGATCATCGCCGCGGTCCAGCGCGAGATTTCCGCGCGGTCCATGCCGTTAAGCAGGATGGCCATGTTCAAAGCGGCCATCTGCTCATCGGCGATGGCGCCGCGCGTGTAGGCGTCGATGGTCCAGTCGATCTGTTCAGGGCTCAGGACACCCCTGTCCCGCTTGATCCGGATGATGTCGACGGCGTCGAACGCTTCAGTGTTGCTTGCGGTGTGTGTCACCGGGGTTCCTCCAGGTGTTGGGGACCAAAGGCATCGGGTAGCACCTGGTCCATTGTCTTGATTCCCTGTGTGGTCATGAGTTCCATGTCGGGTGCCCGGAACTCGTACAGCAACTGGCGGCAGCGCCCGCACGGCATCAGGATGTTGCCGCCGGCGTCAACGCAGTAGAAGGCGCGCAGCAGCCCGCCGCCGGTCATCTGCAGGTTGCCCACCAGGGCGCATTCGGCGCAGAGCGTCAGGCCGTAACTGGCGTTTTCGACGTTGCAGCCGCTGACAATCCGGCCGTCCGCGGTGAGGGCGGCCGCCCCCACCGCGAACTTCGAATACGGCGCATACGCGTACTTCATGGCTGAGACGGCTGCCGCTTCAAGGGCCGACCAATCGATGTCGCTGCCTTCCGGGCCGGTGCCTGCACTTACGCGTCCGCGCGGCATTTCCTCGTCCACGGCCGTCAACCCTTGACGTAGGGTATGCCGCTGGCTGCCGGCGGCCGGGAACGGCCCACCAGTCCGGCCACGGCAAGCACCGTCACCAGGTAGGGCAGCATCGCCATGAACTGGCTGGGTACCGGGGTGCCGATGATGGTCACGATGCTCTGCAGGTTGTCCGCGAAGCCGAACAGCAGCGCCGCGAAGAAGGCACCGATCGGGTTCCACCGGCCGAAGATCAGCGCGGCCAGGGCGATGAAGCCTCGACCGCCCGAGATCTCCTTGGTGAAACTGTCGATGGCCACCAGCGTGAAGAAGGAACCGCCGATGCCCGCAACGGCACCGCCGAGCGTGACGTTCCAGAAGCGGGTGGCGTTGACCTTGATACCCATCGTGTCCGCGGCCTGCGGGTGTTCCCCGACGGCCCGGACGCGGAGGCCCCATTTGGTCTTGAAGAGGCCGATCCACACCACGATGACCGCAATGTACATCAGGTAACCCACCACGGACTGCTTGAACAGGATCGGGCCGATCACCGGGATGCTGGACAGTACTGGGATGTCGATGATGGGCAGCCGGCCCGGCGAGTTGAACTGGGCCTTGTTGGCCTGCATCACTGTGCTGAACAGGAAGCCGGTCAGGCCGGAGACCAGGACGTTGAGGACCACGCCCACGATGATCTGGTTGACCAGGTACTTAATGCTGAAGACAGCCAGCACCATGGAGACGACGGCGCCGGCCACTGCCGCTGCCAGCAGCCCGACGAAGGGGCTCTTGGTCAGGGTGGCCACCATCGCTGCGGTGAACGCACCGCCGAGCAACTGGCCCTCAATGGCGATGTTGACCACGCCGACGCGTTCGCAGAGCACACCGGACAGTGACCCGAACACGAGCGGCACGGCGAGTGTCACGGAACCTGCGATGAGCCCGGCCAGGGAGATGCTGGGCGTACGGGCGCCGCCCACCACCCAAATCAGGAAGGCCGCTACGAAGAGCACCATGAAAACGATGGGCAGCCAGCCGGGCGAGGCTTCATTCCGGGTTTTGAGGTACACCGCATAGGCGGCGAGGCCGAGCATCAGGACTGACAGGACGATTCCGCCCAGGAAGGCGGGCACCTCGATGGCCGGAAGCTGGAAGAAGTCACCGCTCGAGGAGATGCCGAACCTGGCCGTCTGGTTGGGTCCCATCACGCCAAAGAAGATGAACGCGACGACGCCGAGGACGGCCAGGAGGACCGGCACCTTCCAGGTGACGGGCTTTGCTGATACCGCGGGGGCTTTCTCCGCCGACTGCGGCGTTCCCGGCTGCGGTTTTCCCTGCTGCGGCTGTCCCGGAACGGGCGATGTTGCTGTTGTGCTCATGCTGCACCTCCGGTGGTGGCTGCCTTCTGGGACTTACCGGCCGCTGCGGCCTTCTTCTTACGCGGATTGAGCCCGAAAAGGGCCCGCACCAGCGGCGGTGCCGCGATGAACAGGACGATCAGCGACTGGACCACGAGCACGATGTCGATCGGTGTTCCGGTCTGGATCTGCATCTGCACCGCTCCCGCGCGGAAGGCGCCGAACAGCAGGCCGGCGGCGAAGGTGCCCCACGGCGTCGAGCGTCCCAGAAGTGCGACGGTGATGGCGTCGAAACCGTAGGTGGCCGCGACGCCGTCGGTCAGGACCTTTTCGGTTCCCGCCACCTGCGCCACGCCGGACATGCCCGCCAGGGCACCGGCGATCGCCATGACCAGGACAGTGGCCCGGGGCACGTTGATGCCGGCGGTCAGTGCCGCCTTGGGGTTGGCCCCGACCGCGCGGAATTCAAAGCCCACGGTGGAGCGGTTCAGCAGCCACCAGACAAAGACAGTGGCGGCGATAGCCAGGACAAAGCCCAGGTGGAGCCTGTACTGCGTCCCGAAGATCTGCGGGTACACCGCGGTGGGATCCAGGATCGGCGAGATGGGGTTGGACTCCCCCGGCCGCTGGAACGCCGGTGTATTCAGCAGATAGCGCAGGAAGTACAGCGCAATGTAATTGAACATGATGGTCAGGATGACCTCATGGGCCCCGGTGCGGGCCTTCAGCAGACCCACGAGCCCGCCCCAGATGGCGCCGCCCACGATCCCGGCTACCAGGACGAGCAGCAGGTGCAGGCCCAGCGGCAGGTGCAGTGCGAAGCCGACCCAGGCGGCGAGGATGCCGGCCATGATGATCTGGCCCTGGGCGCCGATGTTGAACAGGCCTGCCCGGAATGCCAGGGCAACGCCCAGGCCCGCGGTGATCAGCGGGGTGGCGATGGTGAGGGTTTCCATCAGCGGAGCAAACTGCACCGCAACCGTGGAACCGCGGGGGTTGAAGACCGAGCCCTGGAAAAGGGCCACGTAGGAACGCGTCGCAGCGGTCCAGACAGCCGAGAAGAAATCCGACGGCCGGGCAAAGAGGTAGCTCGCCGTGGCTCCCACCTGCTTGTCCGTACTGGCGATGAGGAGTCCGCCAAGGATCAGGGCCAGCAGGACCGCCAGCACCGACACCATGCCGCTGCCCGTGAAGATCCGCCGGACCAGCGTTTCCGGTCCGCCCGGAACGGTGCCGCTCTGGGCCGAGACGGGAACGGCCGAGGGCTGCATCGCGCCGCCCGCCGTGTCCAGCGCGGTCACGGCTGCCGCGTCCTGGGCGGGGGCCTGGGGTTCGGGGGCGGGTTCGGGCGCCTGGGGTTCGGGGCTTCTGGCCGCGTTTTCGTCAGCTTGTTCGTTAGCCACGTGCTTGGGCTTGTCCTGTTCAGTCATGGTCGCCTCCTTCGGCACCGGAGGTGGAAGTCTGTACGGGCGCCTGCCCTCCGGCCCCGGCGGTGTGGGCGGTTCCGGTGTGGGCGTCGGCGTGAGCGGTCTCCTGGTGGGCGGTCTCCGGGGGAAGCCCCGCCATCATCAGGCCCAGGACGTCGCGTCCGGTGCCCGCCGGGACGATACCCACCAGCTTGCCCTTGTAGAGCACGGCGATCCGATCCGCGAGTTCGATCACTTCATCGAGTTCGGTGGACACAATCATCACCGGCGTGCCCTGGTCCCGTTCAGCCACGATGCGCTTGTGCAGGAACTCGATGGATCCCACGTCCACGCCGCGGGTGGGCTGGGAGGCGATGAAGAGGCGCAGCGGCCGGGACAGCTCCCTGGCCATGACAACCTTCTGCTGGTTTCCGCCGGAGAGCGTTCCGGCGGCCAGCGACCCCGACGGCGTGCGGACGTCGAATTCGTCGATCCGGGTCTGCGCGTTCTCCAGGACCTTGGCCGGGCTCATGCTGATGCCCTTGGCGAAGGGAGCCTGGTCGTAGCGGTCCAGAATGAGGTTTTCGGCGATCGAGAACGTTCCGATCAGGCCGTCAACCGAGCGGTCTTCGGGCACGAAGCCGACGCCGGCACGGAGTACTTCCTTGACGCTGCGGCCCAGGAGTTCCTCGCCGTCCAGCAGGATCGATCCGTGGCAGCGTTCCTGCAGGCCGAGGATGGCTTCCGTGAGTTCCGTCTGCCCGTTGCCCTGCACACCCGCCACAGCCAGGATTTCGCCGCGGGCAATGTCGAAGCTGATGCCGTCCACAACGTGCTGGCCGGTCGGGGCAATCACGGTGAGGTCCTTCACCTGGAACGTGGTTTCCTGGGGCCTGGCCGGGGCCTTGTCCAGTGTCAGGTTCACTGCGCGGCCCACCATCATCGATGCAAGCTCCGTGGTGGACGCGCCGGGATCCGCCGTGCCCACCACTTTGCCGCGCCTGATGACCGTGATCGTGTCGGACACAGCCTTGACTTCGCGGAGTTTGTGGGAAATGAACACGATCGACGTGCCGTTGCTTTTCAGCTGCCGCATAATGTCCAGGAGTTCGTCGGTGTCCTGGGGCGTCAGCACGGCGGTGGGCTCGTCGAGGATGAGCACCTTCGCATCGCGGACCAGTGCCTTGATGATTTCCACACGCTGCTGGACGCCCACGGGGAGGTCCTCGATCAGGGCGTCGGGGTCGACGTCGAAACCGTACTTGTCGGAGATCTCCTTGATCTTCCGGCGCGTGTCTTCCAGGTTGAGGAAGCCTCCCGCCTTGGTGGATTCGGCGCCAAGCGCCACATTCTCGGCAACAGTAAAAACCGGGACCAGCATGAAGTGCTGGTGCACCATGCCGATCCCTGCGGCCATCGCATCGCCCGGGCCGCGGAACGTGACGGGCTTGCCGTCCACCACGATTTCGCCATCGCTGGGTTCGTAGAGTCCGTACAGGACATTCATCAGCGTGGACTTGCCAGCGCCGTTTTCGCCAAGCAGGCAATGAATTTGCCCGGGTTCAACAACCACATCGATGTGATCGTTGGCAACAAGGGAGCCGAAGCGTTTGGTGATCCCTCTGAGTTCAAGTTTCAAAACTCTGACCAATCTCGAAGCGTCCGGAAAATGTGCCCGGACGGGATATGTGGCTGCAGCACCAGCCTAGTGCCTGCAGCCCTTTGCGGAGCGGGCAGCGCTCCTCGGAAAAGCTGACGCCCAACGAAAAGCGCCACCGCCCGGAAGTCAATGACCAACCGGGTGGTGGCGCTTTGCGGAGGGACTTAAGCCTTCGGGCTCGCTGCCGACTCGACCTTCAGCTTGCCGTCAACGATGTCCTTCTTGATCTGGTCCAGTTCGGTCTTCAGTTCCGCGGGAACCTGGGACTCAAGCTCGTGGAACGGAGCCAACTGCACGCCGTCGTTCGCGAGGGTTCCGACGTACGGCGTGTTGCTGAACTTGCCGTCCTTGTCTTCCTTCACAACGGTCTCAACTGCTTCGCCCATCTGCTTCATGACGGAGGACAGCATGATGTCCTTGTAGTCGGGAGCGGTGAGGAAGCCATCGGAGTCAACCCAGATGAGCTTGACGTCCTTGCCTGCGGCTTTGGCTTCCTTGAGTGCGGCTCCCGCACCCTTACCTACCGGGCCGGCAACGGGCATCACGATGTCCGCGCCCTGGTCCAGGAAGTTCTGGGTCAGCTGCTTGCCCTTGTCCTGCTTTTCGAAGTCGCCGGTGAAGCTGCCGTCCTGCTTCTCCTTGTCCCAGCCAAGGACCTTGACGTCCTTGCCCTTCTGCTCGTTGTAGTACTTCACACCGTCCGCATAGCCGTCCATGAAGATGGTGACCGTGGGGATCTTGATGCCGCCGAAGGTTGCCACCGTTCCGGTCTTGGTGGAGCCTGCCGCGAGGTAGCCGGCCAGGAAGGCAGCCTGGGCGGTGTCGTAGATGATCGGCTTGACGTTGCTGATGGGGGTTTCGTAGCCGAAGTCGATGATCGCGAAGTGGCTGTCCGGGTTTGCCGTGGCCTGCGCCTTCGTGGCGTCACCGAGGAGGAAACCCACCGTGACGGTCAGGTCGCAGCCTGCGGTGACCATGGCGCGGAGGTTCGGCTCGAAGTCGTTGTTGGTTTTGGACTCGACCTGGTTGACCTTGATCCCGAGGTCCTTCTCAGCCTTCTTCAGGCCTTCATAGGAGGACTGGTTGAACGACTGGTCATCGAATCCGCCGGAGTCGGACACGATGCAGCCCGTGTAGTCGCTGGCAGTGGCGCTGGCGGTGCTGCCGGCTTCCGGAGCGGCGCCACAGCTGGTCAGCAGCAGTGCCGCTGCACCGGCGGTGGCAACCCCGGTCATTGAACCGCGCTTGAGGGTTGCACGCAGTGAGTTCTTCAATTTTCCTCCAGGAACAAAGAGATAGGCGCTACGACGGGAGTTCAATGAGTGTCCGTTTCGAATGCTCCACACTGAAATTCTGTTTTCACTGATGGTTTCGCAGCACTGCGCCGAGGCGCACTGATGACAGCTACTGTAGTGGCCTGGAACACGTCCGGACACCACGCCGCCGCCCCGGCGGGGAGATTGTTGAGAACTTGTTACCTACCGGTAGCCGCCACCGCAAGTCATGTCCATTTCCTAGATCCGGACCAGCATCTTCCCGGTGTTGGCTCCGTCGAGGAGATCCATGAAGGCCTGCGGGGCGTTCTCCAGGCCGTCCACGACTGTTTCGTCGTAACGCACGGTGCCGTCGGCCAACCAGGCGGACACGGTTCCGACGAACTCCGCCATGTGCTGCCAGTACCCGCCCACCAGGAATCCCTTGAGCGTCAGTTGCTTGCCGATGGCCAGCATGAGGTTCCGGGGAGCCGGTGTGGGCTCGGTCGAGTTGTACTGCGCAATGGCGCCGCACATCGCAACGCGCCCGCCCACCGTGAGGGCAGAAAGCGCCGCTTCAAGGTGTTCACCGCCGACGTTGTCGAAGTACACGTCGATCCCGCGCTCCCCTGCTGCTTCGGCGAGCTGCCCCGCCACCGGGCCGTCGTTGTAGTTGAACGCTGCGTCGAAACCGAGTTCCAGCAGGCGCGCCACCTTCTCCGGGGATCCGGCGCTGCCAATCACCTTGGAAGCACCCATCGCCTTGGCAATCTGTCCCACGAGCGAACCGACGGCACCCGCGGCTCCGGAAACGAAGACAACTTCTCCGGGCTTGAACCCGGCCACCTTCAGCAGTCCCGCGTACGCGGTCAGGCCGGTCATGCCCAGGGCGCCGAGGAACGCTGACGCCGGGGCCAGGTCCGTGCGGGCCACGGACGTGGCCGCCGCGTCAAGAACCGCGTATTCGCGCCAGCCGAGGGAATGCACGACGACGTCCCCCACCTTGCGTTCATCCGAACGGGACGCGATCACCTCACCGACAGCGCCGCCGTCGAGCGCTGCATCCAGCGCAAACGGCGCCGAGTACGACTTGACGTTGTTCATGCGGCCGCGCATATAGGGGTCCACGGAGATGAACTGGTTGCGGATCAGGACCTGGCCGTCCTGCAGTTCCGGAAGTTCAGACTCGGCCAAACGGAAATTTTCCGGGACCGGGCGGCCGTGCGGACGGGATGCCAGCTGGATCTCGCGGGTGGTGCGGGGAAGGGTTTCGGTGCCGGCGCTCATGCGGCCACCTCCAGGATCTTGATGTCGACATTGATGTTGCCGCGGGTGGCATTGGAATAGGGGCAGATCTGGTGCGCCTTGGCCACGAGGGCCTCCGCCGTTGCCAGGTCCACGGCGGGCAGGGCAATTTCGAGTTCAGCGGCCAGGCCATAGCCGGCGCCGTCTTCCAGCGCGCCGAAGTGGATCTTTGCTGCTACGGCGGAGTCCGTGAGGTCGGCCTTTTCCTTGCGGCCCACCAGCCGCAGCGCGGAGTGGAAGCATGCGGCGTATCCGGCGGCGAACAGTTGTTCCGGGTTGGTGCCCTGGCCGTTACCGCCAAGTTCCACCGGGCTGGCCAGCGCGACGTCAAGCCGGCCGTCCTTGGTGCGGGCGTTCCCGTCGCGACCTTCGCCCGAGGCGAGTGCTTCAGCTGTGTAGAGAGTCTTCACGTGGTTCCGTTCTGTTGGATGGAAAATCCGGCGTTAGCGGGATGAATGGAGGGCGGCAGTGAGCCTGCCCAGGGTTTCGCGGAGCTGGTCGAGCTCGGCCGCGGACAGGCCTGCGGCGTCGGCGAGTTGCTGGGGAATGGCACCGGCCCGGGCGCTGAGGGCAGTGCCCGTGTCCGTCAGGAAGACCTCCACACGGCGCTCATCCTCGCCCGAACGCCTCCGCTCTACGAGGCCCAGGGATTCGAGCCGCTTCAGGAGCGGAGACAGGGTGCCCGAGTCCAGGCCCAGCTCCTCCCCGAGCTCGCGGACACTGCGGGGCTGGTCCTCCCAGAGCACCAGCATGACGAGGTACTGGGGATAGGTCAGGCCAAGCTCGTCCAGCATGGGCCGGTAGACGGCGGTGGCCGCCTTGGACGCGGAATACAGCGCGAAGCACACTTGGCGGTTCAGGCGGGGGGCATCGGTCATGGGAAAAACGATATCGCACAATTAGATTGTGCACAACTTATCTGCGTTGGAAGAAGCGCGAACGGACACTTCCGGCCCCAGCAGAAGCGCGAACGGACAGTTGAGGCCCCGGGTCAGGGGGACTCAACTGTCCGTTCGCGCTTCGGGGCGGGGCTTAAGTGTCCGTTCGCGCCTGGAGGGTGGAGCTTAGAGGTCGCGGATCGTGCGGAGGGCTGCCGCCGTCAGAACCTGGATGCCGTAGCCCAGGGCACGCTCGTCGAGGATGTAGTCGCCCCGGTGCAGGTCGTATTCCTCACCGCCGGGCGTCTTGGTACCCAGCCGCATCATGGCACCGGGCAGCTCTGCCAGGAACCAGGCGAAGTCTTCTCCGCCCATGGACTGGGGCGTGAGGACCACGGCGCTTTCGGCGATTTCCGCGCGTGCGGCCGCCTCGATCAGGGCCGTCTCATGCTCGGAGTTGACTACGGGAGGTACGCCGCGGGTGTGCTCCAGCCGGACGTCCACGTTGTAGGGCGCAGCAACCTGGTGGACCACTTCGTCCAGGAGCTCGCCGGCGCTGTGCCAGGCGTCGCGGTCCAGGCACCGCATGGTTCCTGCCATGTAGCCGGTGCCCGGAATGGCGTTGGGGGCCGAGCCGGCGGAGATGTGCCCCCACACGACAGACACGCCGCTTCTAACATCCACGCGGCGGGACAGGACGGCCGGGACGTTGACGGCGATCTGTGCCAGCGCGAAAACGAGGTCCTCGGTGAGATGGGGGCGGGACGTGTGGCCGCCGCGTCCGGAAAGTTCAATCCGGATGGTGTCCGAGGCTGACGTGATGGCACCGATCCGGGTGCCGATCTTGCCCACGTCGATGCGCGGGTCGCAGTGCAGGGCAAGGATGCGCGGCACGCCCTCGAGCACGCCCTGCTCGATGCAGGAGTGTGCCCCCCCGGGCATGGTCTCTTCTGCCGGCTGGAAAATGATCCGGACCGTGCCGCCCAGCGGGGACTCCTGGTGCATGCGGTGCAGTACCAGGGCGATACCCAGCATGGTGGTGGTGTGGACGTCGTGGCCGCAGGCGTGGGTAACGCCGTGGTTCTTGGACGCGAACGGCAGCCCTGTCTCTTCAATGATGGGAAGGGCGTCGATGTCGCCGCGGAGTGCCGTGGCAATGGGTCCTTCACCGACGTCGACGGTGAGGCCGGTGCCTTCGAGCCGGCGGGGCTTCAGGCCGGCGGCCTCGAGCCGTTCCGCCAGCTTCTTGGTGGTCCGGAACTCCTTGAAGGACAGTTCAGGGTGCGCATGGAGGTCACGGCGGAAATCGATCAGTTCCGGCAGCAGGGGCTCCAGCCACGGCCCCACGAGGGCGGTGGGCTCGGCTTCAGTAGTGTAGTTGCGCACGAAACAACTCTAGCGAGGCTGCCCCGAATACCTGCATCAGCGTCGGAGGGTTACGTATCCGGGAGCCCGCTCCCGGCGCGTTAAACGGCCCCGCCCGGGGATCCCCCAGTGCGGGGAACCCCGGGCGGGTCCGGTTTCTATCGGCGGCTGGAGCGGTCCGGCCTACAGGACGTCGGTATCGCCGCTGGCCTTGAGGGCGTCCACGGCAGCCTTGACGCGCTGGGAGTGGGCCATGGTGGTGACCAGCAGGGCATCCGGCGTGTCGACAATGACCACGTCCTTGATGCCGATCAGCGCAATGACGCGCTTGGTGTCGGTGACCACCACGCCGCTGGCGTTTTCGGTGAACACCCGGGCGCCTTCGCCGAGGACCGTGACATCGTCCACTTCCCTGGCGCTGTTGAGCCGGCCAACGGAGGCAAAGTCCCCGACGTCGTCCCAACGGAAAGCACCGGGCACGACGGCGACGTCCCCGGCGGCAGCGGCAGGCTCCGCCACCGCGTAGTCGATCGCGATCTTCGGCAGGGTGGGCCAGACGCGGGCGGTGACCTCATCGCGTTCCGGGGTGTCCCAGGCCTGGGCGATCTCCGTGAGCCCCTTGAAGAGTTCCGGCTGATTCGCCTCAAGGTGCTTGAGCATCAACGACACGGGTGCGACGAACATGCCTGCATTCCAGACGTATTCTCCGCTGTCCACGTACTGCTGGGCTACGTCCTCGCTGGGCTTTTCAACGAACTCCACCACGGCCTGGGCGCTCGGGGCGTTCGTGACGCCAAGATTCTGGCCCGAGCGGATATAGCCGAACCCGGTGGACGGGTGCGTCGGCTTGATGCCGATGGTGACGATCTTGCCGGCCGCGGCCGTGTAGATGGCCTCACGCACGGCGTCCTGGAAGAGGTCGTCGGGGCTGATCACCTGGTCCGCGGCGAACGAACCCATGATGATCTCCGGATCCCGCTGGTACAGGATGGCGGCGGCAAGGCCGATGGCCGCACCCGAGTCCTTGGGCTCGCTTTCGAGCACAAGGTCGGCCTCCTGGATCTCCGGAAGCTGGCTGCACACCGCGTTCCGGTGGGCAACGCCGGTCACGACGAGCACGCCCTTTCCGGCGAGCGGCTCCAGACGGTCATAAGTGGCCCGCAGCAGCGTACTGCCGGAACCGGTGAGATCGTGAAGGAATTTTGGGGCTGCTGCGCGTGACAGGGGCCAGAGGCGGGTCCCCACTCCGCCTGCAGGAATTACCGCAATAAAACGGTCCAGCGGTGAATCCCGGCTTGTCACTAGGTCTGTAGTCATCAGGGCCTACTTTAGCTGACTGCCGCGCTGATACCGGCAGATGCCCCCGGGAAGGCACCGGAACGCCGGCACGCAACGCCGTCGCGAAAACACCGCCATTGCGGACACGATGTGGCGTTCGTCTCAAAAAAGCGCAAAAACCGCGCGGGACGGCGTCACCAAGGAGTTCCTGAATTGAATAAGCTGTGAGCGAAGCCTAGATTTAGGCTTGAGCTTACGAGTGCTCTCGCAGCAGGCGTTCCCCCCGCGTGGATCCCATGCCAGCGCCGCTGTGTTGCAGGGAGGTTTATTCAGTGCCGACAAAACCAGCTGGCACCTTGTACCGCGGCCGTGAAGGCATGTGGTCCTGGGTTGGACACCGCATTACCGGTGTAGTGATTTTCTTCTTCTTGTTGGTCCATGTGCTGGACACCTCATTGGTGCGCGTGTCCCCCGAGGCATACACCGCCGTGATCGGCGCCTACAAGAACCCCCTCATGGCCCTGGG
The DNA here is from genome assembly GCF_033142195.1 of Arthrobacter sp. B10-11. Classification (NCBI taxonomy): domain Bacteria; kingdom Bacillati; phylum Actinomycetota; class Actinomycetes; order Micrococcales; family Micrococcaceae; genus Arthrobacter; species Arthrobacter sp. B10-11. The sequence continues at coordinate 77,243 of NZ_JAWMTH010000005.1, read as the reverse complement.
TGAAACGGGCCTTGTCGCAGCGATCGTGTTCCACGCCTTCAACGGCCTGCGGATCATCGCCGTCGACTTCTGGAAGAAGGGCGCAAAGTACCAGCGCCAGATGCTGTGGTCGGTCCTGGTTCTCTGGGTCATCGTCATGGTTGGCTTCTCCATCCGCCACCTTTCCCTCGCCTTCGGAGGTCACTAAGCCATGACTGCAACGATTCAGAGCCCCCGCAGTGGAAAAGACGGCGGGAAGCCGGGCGCAGGACTTATTGCCCCCAAGTACCGCCGCAGCGGCGCGTCGAAGGGCAACTTCGAAATGGCTGCGTGGCTGTTCATGCGGCTTTCGGGCGTTGTCCTGGTTGTCCTGATTTTCGGGCACCTCTTCGTTAACCTCCTCGTCGGCGAAGGCATCCATGCCATCGACTTCGGCTTCGTGGCCGGCAAGTGGGCCGACCCGTTCTGGCAGTTCTGGGACCTGGCCATGCTCTGGCTGGCCATGCTGCACGGCACCAACGGCGTCCGCACCATCATCAACGACTACGCCGAGAAGGATTCCACACGCTTCTGGCTGAAGATCGTCCTCTACGCCGCAACAGCCGTCATCATCATCCTGGGCACCCTGGTGATCTTCACCTTCAACCCGTGCCCGCTCGACGTCAACGGTGTACCGCTGCCCGGCGGCTTCTGCCCCGCCGCCTAAGCGGCACCTCTCCTCCCCAGGGGGATCAGCTGTGCCCGCACTGAGCGGGTCAACGGTTTTACGGTGCGGGCTCCGCCCGCCCGTGGTTTTATAGCGAATTTTGAGAGAAAGAGCGTCTTGGTATGCAGGTCCATAAGTACGACGTCGTCATCGTCGGTGCCGGTGGCGCTGGCATGCGCGCCGCGATCGAATCCGGTCAGCGCGCGCGCACAGCAGTACTGACCAAGCTCTACCCCACCCGCTCGCACACCGGTGCGGCGCAGGGTGGCATGTGTGCGGCACTGGCCAATGTCGAGGAAGACAACTGGGAGTGGCACACGTTCGACACCATTAAGGGCGGCGACTACCTGGTGGACCAGGACGCAGCCGAGGTCATGGCGAAGGAAGCCATCGACGCCGTGCTGGACCTGGAAAAGATGGGTCTGCCGTTCAACCGTACGCCGGAAGGACGGATCGACCAGCGCCGTTTCGGCGGCCACACCCGTGACCATGGCAAGGCTCCCGTACGCCGGGCCTGCTACGCGGCTGACCGCACGGGCCACATGATCCTGCAGACGTTGTACCAAAACTGCGTCAAGCACAACGTTGAGTTCTACAACGAGTACTACGTCCTGGACCTCCTGACGGTGGAAGAAGACGCAGTCCGCGAAGACGGCACGCCGTACAAGCAGAAGCGCGTTGCCGGCGTCGTGTCCTACGACCTCGCCTCCGGTGAACTGCACGTGTTCCAGGCCAAGTCCGTGGTGTTCGCCTCCGGCGGCGCCGGCAAGGTGTTCAAGACCACGTCCAACGCCCACACCCTCACCGGTGACGGCATGGGCATCGCCTTCCGCCGCGGCATCCCCCTGGAAGACATGGAGTTCTTCCAGTTCCACCCGACCGGCCTTGCCGGCCTGGGCATCCTGCTTTCGGAAGCCGCCCGCGGCGAGGGCGCCATCCTGCGCAACTCCGAGGGTGAGCGCTTCATGGAGCGCTACGCCCCCACCATCAAGGACCTCGCACCCCGCGACATCGTGGCCCGCTCCATGGCCAACGAAGTCCGCGAAGGCCGTGGCTGTGGCCCGAACAAGGACTACGTGCTCCTTGACCTGACCCACCTCGAGCCGGCGCACATCGATGCGAAGCTTCCGGACATCACCGAGTTCGCCCGCACCTACCTTGGTGTTGAGCCGTACACGGAACCGGTTCCGGTGTTCCCGACGGCGCACTACGCCATGGGCGGCATTCCCACCAACATCACCACCGAGGTCCTGCAGGACAACGACACCGTGGTGCCGGGCCTCTACGCGGCCGGTGAAGTGGCCTGCGTTTCGGTCCACGGCTCCAACCGCCTAGGCACCAACTCGCTGCTGGACATCAACGTCTTCGGCAAGCGCGCCGGCATCGCCGCCGCTGAGTACGCCAAGACGGCTGACTTCGTGGACCTTCCGGCGGACCCGGAGGCCTACACCATCGAACTGCTTGACATCGCCCGCAACGGCACCGGCGACGAGAAGGTGGCCGTGATCCGCAAGGAACTCCAGGACACCATGGACGCCAATATGCAGGTGTTCCGCACGGCCGACACGTTGAACCAGGTCCTGAAGGACATCGAGTCCTTCGAGGCCCGGTACAAGAACATCAGCGTCCAGGACAAGGGCAAGCGCTTCAACCTGGACCTCCTCGAGGCCGTGGAGCTCGGCTTCCTGCTGGAACTGGCCAAGGTCATGACGGTTGCAGCCCTGCACCGTGAGGAATCCCGCGGCGGCCACTTCCGCGAGGACTTCCCGGACCGCGACGACGAAAAATTCATGAAGCACTCCATGGCGTACAAGGACGACCACGCCCCGGCTGACGGCTCTGCAGAGGCAATAGCCGGCATCCGACTGGCCACCAAACCGGTTGTCTTTACCCGCTACGAGCCGATGGTGAGGAAGTACTAAGATGTCCGCCGAACTTGCTGAGCCAGCCTCCAAGATCGAACTGCCCGCACACATCGGAGGCGGCGGGGAGATCCCGACGTTCGACGTCACCCTGCGCGTGCGCCGCTACAACCCCGAGGTGTCCGAGGACGCCACCTGGGACGACTTCAAGGTCACCATGTACGGCACCGACCGCGTGCTGGATGCCCTGCACAAGGTCAAATGGGAAATCGACGGCAGCGTCTCCTTCCGCCGGTCCTGCGCCCACGGCGTCTGCGGTTCAGATGCCATGCGCATCAACGGCCGCAACCGACTCGCATGCAAGACCCTGCTGAAGGACCTGGACACGACCAAGCCCATCACCGTGGAACCCATCAAGGGCCTGCCGGTGGAGAAGGACCTGATCGTGGACATGGAGCCGTTCTTCCAGTCCTTCCGCGAAGTCATGCCGTTCCTGATCAACAAGGGCCACGAGCCCACGAAGGAACGCCTGCAGTCCGCCGAGGACCGTGAACGCTTCGACGACACCACCAAGTGCATCCTTTGCGCCGCCTGCACGTCTTCCTGCCCGGTCTTCTGGACCGACGGCCAGTACTTCGGCCCGGCAGCAATCGTGAACGCGCACCGCTTCATTTTCGATTCCCGTGATGACGCCGGCGACATGCGCCTGGAGATCCTGAACGACAAGGAAGGCGTGTGGCGCTGCCGCACCACCTTCAACTGCACCGAAGCATGCCCCCGCGGCATCCAGGTCACGCAGGCCATTGCCGAGGTCAAGCAGGCAATCCTGTCCCGTAAGATCTAGTACCGTTTTCCCAACGGATGTAACAGCCGACGGCGCCTCCCACCTCTCCGGTGGGGGCGCCGTCGTCGTTCTCCGGAACGTACCGAAACGAAAGGGCTCCCATGTCCCGCTCCGAAAAAGTCAGCTTCGAAGGATCCACGGGCGAACTGCTCTCCGGCATCATCGACGTTCCGGAAGGCCCGGTCAAGGGCTGGGGTGTGTTCTCGCACGGTTTCACCCTGGGCAAGGACAGCCCTTCCGCGTCCCGGATGTGCAAGGCGTTGGCGGACAACGGCGTGGGAATGCTGCGCTTCGACAACCTGGGACTGGGCGAATCAGCCGGTTACTGGTCTGAAGGCTCCTTCAGCCATAAGGTGGCGGACACCGTCAGGGCTGCGGAATTCATGCGGGCCGAAGGCAAGGCGATCTCCCTGCTGGTGGGGCATTCCTTCGGCGGTGCGGCGGTCCTGGCGGCTGCAAAAGAGATCCCGGAGCTCGACGCCGTCGCCACCGTGGGAGCGCCGTTCTCGCCCAAGCACGTGGCACATGTCTTTGACGCAGCCTTGGACCGGATCCTGAGTGAGGGCAGCGCCGAGGTTGACCTGGGCGGCAAGCGCGTGGAGATCCGCCGGCACTTCGTCGAGGACCTGGAGAACGCGGACCTGACTGACTGCATCAAGCAGCTGCACAAGCCCCTGATGGTGCTGCACTCCCCCACGGACAACACCGTTGGGATCGAGAACGCCAGCACGATCTTCCAGACGGCGCGCCACCCGCGCAGTTTCGTCTCCCTGGAAGGCAGCGACCACCTGCTGACCGGTAAAGGCCAGGCCGCCCGGGCGGCGAAGATTATTTCCGCGTGGGCCGATCAGTACCTCGACGCCGGGCGGTAGCGGGCGTCCGTTCCCGCACTGACAGCCGCTCACGCTCCACCGGCGTTTTTCCCGGCTGGACCTGGCGCGAACCCCAGCCGGTCGCCTTCGCGGCCGGCGCATTCTTCAGGTCCTCTTCACGGACGGCGGACCACGCCGCTGAGACCAGGTAGACCTGGCTGACCAGGTTGAACCAGATGAGCAGCCCAATGATGATGGCGAACGGAGCCAGAATCGGGTTGCGGCCGGCGTTGGCAAGCAGCTCCGTGCTGAAGATCTGGAGGATTGTGGTTCCCACGGCCGACAGGATGGTGCCTTCCAGCAAAGCCCGCCGCGTAAGTTTCAACCCGGCCGCCAGCCGGAACATGATCACTGCCGTCACCCAGCCCAGCGCCAGCGGCACGCCCACCTTGATGGACGTGGTCAGGGGCCAGGCCATCACCGGGTCCAGCTGCAGCTGCTCGGTGACCCACCCGGCCGCGGTACCGAAAATGAGGGAGGCGCCAGCGCTGAGCACCAGCGCAACGCCCAGCAGCAGCAGCGTGCCGGCGTCCCGGAGCTTCTGTACCACCGGGTTCATCTTCAGCGGGCGGAGCCGCATCACGCCCCGCAACCCTTCCCGGACGCCTGCGATCCAGCCCAGGGAGGTCACGATGGTCACGACGGCAGCGATGACCGCGGTCCAGCCCAGGCCGGAAGGATTCAGGAGGTCCTGCGGATCCACCAGGCCGTCGCCTCCGTCGACCTTCACAAGGCCCGGCGCGCTGGCGGCGACACTGCTGACAATCCGGTCCAGCAGTGCAGGCTGGCCGCTCAGCAGCAGTCCGGCAACGGAAAAGCCGGTGGCCAGAAGGCCCGTGATGGAGAAGAACATGTTGAAACCGATGCCGGCGGCCATCAGCGGCCCGTGCTGCAGGTTGTAGTGCTGGAACGCACGCATGGGGCGAAAGGCGTTCAGTCGCGCCAGCAGCCACTGGAGCATGGCCAGCAGCCCTGGCATGGCGCCGCCGCCTGACCTGCGGGCCTTGCTCCACTCAACCTTCTTGCGGCTCACTTCCAGCTTCAGCCGGGCGCGCTCCGTCGGCAGCGGAGGTTCAGCCGCCGCCTGCGCTGCCTGCGCTGACTCAGCCGGACGTGCCTCGGAGGTGGTCAGTTTCGATGCCAAAGTCGAGCTCTTCCCGTAGCTGCCAGATGCCGTTGATGTCGTGCTCGTACAGCCCCATGCTAACCACAGGGAACGTGGCCCGGTAATCCTTCAGCACCGTTTCGGCCTCATCCAGGCTCTCCGGCGCCACATCGTGGGCGATGGTCACATGCGGGTGGTAGGCAAACGGCAGTTCCCGTTCCAGCGGCCCGGTCTGCAGCTGTTCGTGCAGGTTCACGCAGTGGCCGAAACCGTCTTCGACGTTCAGGAAGACCACCGGGGACACGGGCCGGAACGAGCCGGTCCCCGCGATGGTCACCGTAAACGGCTCCTGCCGACGCGCTATTTCGCGGACGTGGTTCCGGGTGGCTTCCCAGTCCTTGGTGGGAGTGGTGGTTACCAGCGTGATGTGTGCCGGAATGACGCCGGCCATGGGGTCGCCGAAGGACGCCCGCCAGCGCTGGAGCTCCTCGGCGATATCCGGGGGGAAGCCCAGGATAACGCCGACGCTCATCTCCTCGGTCCGGTCCCTGCGCTTACGCGGGACCGTGCCCCGGCCCGTGGCAGCCTCATCATCGGCGTCTACGAATTTTCCCTCTCCGCGGTACGCAGGGGACTTTTCGTTGGCAGTGACTTTGCTGGCGGATGACATGGGGCTAGCGGACTCCTGCGAGGCTGAGGGACGGCAGGAAGCCCATGCGCTCATAGACCTGACCGAGGGTCACGGAGGCGATTTCCCGGGCCCGTTCGGCACCGCGGGCAAGGAGCCTGTCCAGTTCCGCCGGGTCCTCCATCAGTTCGTTGGTCCGGTTCCGGAGGGGCGTAATGAAGTCCACCATCACGTCCGCGAGGTCCGTCTTGAGGTGGCCGTACATTTTGCCCTGGTATTCCGCCTCAAGCTCGGCCACGGTCTTGCCGGTGAGCGTTGAGTAAATGGTGAGCAGGTTGGAAACCCCCGGCTTGGCTTCGGTGTCGAACCGGATCTCAGTTCCGGCGTCAGTTACTGCGGACTTGATCCGCTTCGCCGCGAGCTTGGGGTCTTCCAGGAGTTGGATGGAACCGTGGGGCGATCCGCCTGTCTTCGACATCTTGGCCGTCGGGCTCTGGAGGTCGTAGATCTTGGCCGTGGCCTTGAGGATTGTGGCCTCGGGCACTGTGAAGGTGTGGCCAAAGCGGGTGTTGAAGCGCTGGGCAAGGTTCCGGGTCAGTTCCAGGTGCTGACGCTGGTCCTCGCCCACCGGGACAAGGTCCGTCTGGTAGAGGAGGATGTCCGCTGCCATCAGGGTGGGGTACGCGAACAGGCCAAGCGTTGCGGCGTCCGCCCCCGACTTCTGCGTCTTGTCCTTGAACTGCGTCATGCGGGACGCCTCGCCGAACCCGGTGATGCAGTTCAGCGCCCACGCGAGCTGGGCATGTTCAGGGACATGTGACTGGACAAAGAAGATGCTCTTGTCCGGGTCGATGCCCGCCGCGATGTACTGGGCGGCAACCACACGGGTCCGCTTGGCCAGCTCTGCGGGTTCGAAGTCCACGGTGATGGCATGGAGGTCCGGGATGAAGAACACGGCGTCGTATTCCGCCTGCATGTCAACCCAGTTGCGGACGGCGCCGATGTAGTTGCCCAGGTGGAGCGAGTCCGCTGTGGGCTTGGCGCCTGAGAGGATGCGTTTCTTGGTCACCGGAGAAGTCGAGCTAGTCATTGTGAGAAAAACCTTCGGGCTTAGAGCTGGTAGTCCACTACCAGCGGTGCGTGGTCGGAGAAGCGGGTGTCCCATGACGGTGCCCGGTCCACCACTGCCGAAAAAGCCGCGGCAGCGAGGGCGGGGGTGGCCATGTGGTAATCGATGCGCCAGCCTGTGTCCGTGTCAAAGGCCTTGCCGCGCTGGGACCACCAGGTGTAGGGGCCGTCGACGTTTCCCGCCAGGCCCCTGTGGACATCCCTCCATCCGATCTCCTCGCCAAAGAAGCGGTCAAAGTACGCGCGTTCCTCAGGAAGGAAGCCGGCGCGCTTCACGTTGCCCTTCCAGTTCTTGATGTCCAGCTCCGTATGGCCAACGTTGAGGTCGCCCACCACGAGGGCATGGTCGCTGTGCTTGGCCAGCTCGGGGAGGCGGCGCGTCATGACGTCCAGGAAGCGGAACTTGTCGTCCTGCTTGGGGGTCCCGGCTTCGCCGGAGTGAACGTAGGCGCTCACCACCGTCAGCTGGGTTGCTGCACCGGCGGCATCCCGGACGCGGAAGTCCGCTTCGACCCAGCGCCCGGCGGTGGCAAAGTAGTCATCGCCGATGTGTGACCGAGTTGCCAGCGGTTCGCTGCGGGAGGCAATGGCGACGCCGGCGCGGCCCTTGGCCTCCGCTTCCTCGTGCAGGATGAACCAGCCCTCGCCCAGGAGTTCACGGACGATCTTGTCCGGCGCCCTGACCTCCTGCAGGCACAGAATGTCAACCCCGCGGGGCTCCAGCCACTCTGCCATGCCGTTCCGGTAGGCAGCGCGGAGACCGTTGACGTTGACTGATGCGATGCGAAGGTGGTCCTTCTCCAATGCCGAGCTCACCCGCTCCACTCTAGTCGATGATGGTTCCGCTGACAGGTTCGTCAGCGCCGCCGGAGGACTTGATCATGTCCCGGGCGTTGGTGGCCGTGATCTCGATGGTTTCCAGTGCTCGGCGGATGGTGTCCTGATCCGAGGCAGCGCCCTTGGCCCGTTCCTGTTCAACGACGCGCACCTGCACCTGCACGATCTTGAAGGAGTGGTCCAGCTTCAGGTCCCGGACTTCGTCGGCTTCGTTGCGCGACCGGACCAGGCGGGTACCGCCGTGGTCTGCGCTCCCCGGCGACGGCGCGCGGCCGGTCGCGGCGTTGAAGGCGTTCTGCGCCTCGTTCAGTTTGGCGGTGGCCTTCTTGGCCGCCTTCTGGATGCTGAACACCACGAACGCTGCCAGCGCGAGCCAGAAGCCGGCGATGACTGCCACCACCCAGCCGACGACGTCGTTCTGGTTGGCGGCGAAGATGACGGCCACCACAAAGGCGATGACAAACAGCATCATTCCCGGGCCGCTGATTCGCAGCATGGAGAACCCGCCCTTGGTCGGGTTGGACGCAGAGTGAGGGTTACCCAAAGTTCGCATGGGTCCATTGTCTCAAACGCCGGGACGGGAAAATGCTCGCTTCCACCCCGGGCGAACGCTACTTCAGGAAGAGCTTGCGCAGGCGCCCTGCCGTGAGCATGACCCCCAGGACGATCATCACGAGGTAGTACCCGACGTGGACGGCTGTGGCGGGGGTGAAGATTCCCACACTGATCTGCCGGAGCAGCTCCACCCCGTGCCACAGCGGCATGGCCTGGATGAGCCACTGGATGTACTGCGGGTAAACGCTCAGCGGGTAGAACGTGGCGCTGAAGAGGAACATCGGCAGCATCACGAAGTTGATCCAGTCCATCTGCTGGAAGGTCTTCATGAAACTGGTGATCCCCATGCCGAAACTCGCAAAGCCGAAGGCGATCAGAACGGCGGCGGGAATCATGAGGATGGCCCACGGGGTGGTGATCAGCCCCATGACGCCCATCACTGCGGTGAATCCTGTGGCGTACAGCAGGCCCCGCAGCAAGGCCAGGAAGATCTCCCCCATGGCCACGTCCAGCGGTCCCAGGGAGGTGTACAGCATGCCCTGGTACAGCTTGGCGAAGTTCATCTTGAAAAACACGTTCCACGTGGAATCGTAGACGGCCCCGTTCATCGCGGACACGGCCAGGAGTGCCGGGGCGATGTAAGCGGCATAGCTGATTTCCTGGCCCCCGGGACCCTGCACTGCGCCCACGATTGCACCCAGGCCGACGCCCATGGAGATCAGGTACAGCACGGGCTCGAAGAAGCCGGAAAGCATTACCATCCAGTTGCTGCTCTTGGTGGCCATGAGTCCGCGGGCAATCACCGCTTTGACGTTCCGTGAGTACATCGGGCCGAAGTGGCGGTTCCGTGCCGCCTCGGTGACGCTGTGGCCTTCAGTGAGTGTGCTCATTGCCCCAGCCTCCTGACGAACTGGCGCTTGGTGAGTATCCAGCCCGCCACGGCGAGGCCCACCAGGAACACGATGTGCAGGATGGTCAGCAGCGGCGGCTCGTCGTAACCGTAGCTGAAGACACGGCCCAGTTCGGTGCCGTGCCAGATCGGCGAAATCCAGCCGATCCACCGGACCACCAGCGGCAGGGAATCGAGGGGGAAGAAGGTTCCGGAGAAGAGGAACAACGGAGTCACAATGAACCTCATCACCATGGCGAACTGGCCCTTGTCCTCCTTGATGGAGGCGGCATAGGCCATCAGCGGCAGGCCGAAGGAGAGTCCCGCCAGCGTGGCCACCAGGACGGAGACCCAGCCCCAGCCGCTGGGTGACGCACCGAAGAGCGCCACCACCGCGAAGTAGATGGCGGATTGCAGCAGGAACCGCAGGGTCACGGCCATGATGTGGCCTGCGGCGATCTGTTCAGGCGTGAGCGGGGACGCGTGCGGTCCGTAGTAGACCCGACGCCACTTGAAACCGTCCATGACCGGGAACGTGAATTCGTTGGCCGCGGTCATGACGGCGGCCGAGATCAGCAGGGCAGGGGCGATGAACGCGAGGTAGCTGACACCGCCGAACACTCCCCCGCCACCCGTGTCCACGAGCGTGGCCAGGCCCACCCCCATGGCGAACAGGTAGGCCACAGGCTGGCCCACGCCGTACATCACGATGGTCCAGCCGTAGCTCTTCATCACGCGGAGGACCTGCTCCGCGTAGTAGAAGGATCCCCAGCGGCGGGCCCGGGCCGCTGAAACGGCCGGTGAGTGGGCACGCAGTGCAGCCGGCACAGCCGGTCCGCGGCCGCCGTCGTCCGTTACAGGGGGCGCGGATTGCTCAGTCAACGAGGCTCCTGCCGGTGAGGCGGAGGAAGACATCCTCCAGGGACGACCGGCGCACCAGCGACGTGAGCGGACGCAGTCCGCGGGCGGACACCTGCTCAAGTGCCGCCTCGCCGTCGTGCGCGTAAATCAGCACGCGGTCCGGGAGCGTCTCCAGCCGCTCGCCGATGCCCTCAAGCTCAACGCCGATGGTGGCGTTGCGTTCCGAACCGAAACGCAGTTCCAGGACTTCCCTGGTGGAGTACTCACGGATCAGGCTGGACGGTGAGCCTTCGGCCATGATCCGGCCCTTGTCCACCACAATGAGGCGGTCGCACAGCTGTTCCGCCTCATCCATGTAGTGCGTGGTCAGGATGAGCGTGACACCCTGCTCCTTGAGCCGGAAAAGCCTGTCCCAGAGGATGTGCCGGGCCTGCGGGTCCAGGCCTGTTGTGGGCTCGTCCAGCAGCAGGATCCGGGGTTCGTTGATCAGCGAACGCGCGATGGTCAGCCGCCGCTTCATGCCGCCGGAGAGCGCGTCCACCTTGGATTTCGCCTTGTCCGTCAGCTGGGCGAACTCCAGCAGCTCATCGGCCTTGGGCCGCAGGTAGCTCATGGGCAGCCCGAAGTACCGCCCGTAGACCAGCAGGTTGTCGCGGACCCTGAGTTCCTCGTCGAGGTTGTCCTGCTGCGGCACGACGCCCAGGTGCGCACGGACTTCGGGGCCGTGGCTTTCAGGATCCAGCCCCATGATGGACAGGCTTCCGGAAGTGCGCTGGGAGACCCCGCCGATCATCTTCATGGTGGTGGACTTGCCGGCCCCGTTGGGGCCAAGCAGGCCGAAGGCCTCACCGGCCGGAACGCTGAAGGAAATGCCGTCGACGGCGGTGACGTCGCCGTACGTCTTGGTGAGGTTTTCGGCGGTGATGACGTACTGCATCTGGTCGCCCCGGCTCTGGCTGCGGGATGGTTTGCTTGACAGTTCTTCGTTGGACACAAGTTCAGGCACCCACACAACGTTAGTACTCACGTTCGAACAAAGAAAGAGTTGGAGCTCAAAAAATCCATTCGATGTGAATTCCCCGGGCAGGGCCCAGGTTCAGGTCACCGGTTAAGCGCAGCAGGGCGCCTCTTCCCATCGGGAGGAGGCGCCCTGCAGCATTTGAGTCCTACAGCATTTTCAGTCAGCGGGCGTTCAGCCTGCGTGGCTTTCCGCTGCTAATTGGCGTTCCGCGGCTTCGACCACGTTGGTCATAAGCAGCGCCACGGTCATGGGACCGACACCGCCGGGGTTCGGCGAAATCCAGCCGGCTACCTCGGCAGCGGCGGGGTCGATGTCGCCGTGGACCTTGCTCTTGCCCGTTTCGGGATCGGTTTCACGGGTGACACCGACGTCGAGCAGGGCCGCACCCGGCTTGACGTCCGCAGCCTTGACGATGTGCTTGGCACCCGCCGCGCCCACAATGACGTCCGCCAGCTTCAGCAGCTCCGAGAGGTTCTTTGTGCCGGTGTGCGTCAGCGTGACGGTGGCGTTCACTGCCCGCCGGGTCAGCAGCAGGCCGATCGTGCGGCCGATCGTGACACCGCGGCCGACCACGACGACGTGCTTGCCCGAGAGGCTGTAGCCGTTGCGTTCCAGGAGCTCGATGACGCCACGGGGCGTGCACGGCAGCGGCGAGGTGATCTCACCATTGACGTTGAGCACCAGCCGGCCGAGGTTGGTCGGGTGCAGGCCGTCGGCGTCCTTGGCGGGGTCAATCCGCTCAAGGATGGCGTCGGTATCCAGGTGCTTGGGCAGCGGCAGCTGCACAATGTAACCGTGGCAGGCCGGGTCCGCATTGAGTTCGTCAATGAGGTCCTCAACCTGGGCCTGGGTGGCATCCGCCGGAAGCTCACGCTGGATCGAGTTCATCCCGATCTCCACAGACTGCTTGTGTTTCATGGACACGTACAGCTGTGAGGCAGGGTCCGCGCCCACGAGCACAGTTGCAATGCCCGGAGTGACTCCGCGGGCCTTCAGGGTGGCGACACGCTCGGACAGCTCGGACTTGATGGCGGCAGCGGCTGCCTTTCCGTCAAGGACCTTGGCGGTCTGCGCCATGGACGGGGTCACCACTGCTCGTGCTGCGGGTAGAGCGGGAAGTCGGCGGCGAGCTTGTCCACGCGGGCCTGCAGGGCGTCCACGTCGGTGGCGGAACCGGCCTTCAGCGCGGTGGCGATGATCTCCGCTACCTCGGTGAACTCCTCGGCGCCGAAGCCGCGGGTGGCCAGCGCCGGGGTACCGATGCGCAGGCCGGAAGTGACCATCGGCGGGCGGGGGTCGAACGGAACGGCGTTGCGGTTCACGGTGATTCCCACCGAGTGCAGGAGGTCTTCCGCCTGCTGGCCGTCTAGCTGCGAGTTGCGCAGGTCCACCAGGACCAGGTGCACATCGGTGCCGCCGGTGAGCACGGAGACACCGGCCTCAGCGACGTCGGCCTGGTTGAGGCGGTCGGCAATGATCCTGGCGCCTTCGAGTACGCGCTCCTGGCGCTCCTTGAACTCAGCGGTGCCGGCGATCTTGAAGGCAACGGCCTTGGCTGCGATAACGTGCATGAGCGGTCCGCCCTGCTGGCCCGGGAAGACGTTGGAGTTGAGCTTCTTGGCCCATTCCTGTTTGGCCAGGATGACACCGGAGCGGGGGCCGGCGAGGGTTTTGTGCACCGTCGAGGTGACGACGTCGGAGTGCGGCACCGGGCTCGGGTGCAGTCCGGCTGCCACGAGGCCGGCGAAGTGCGCCATGTCGGTCCAGAGGAGCGCACCAACTTCATCGGCGATGGAGCGGAAGGCCGCGAAGTCCAGGTGGCGCGGGTAGGCGGACCAGCCGGCGATGATCACCTGCGGCTTCTCGGCGATGGCCTGCTCACGGAGCTTGTCCATGTCGATGCGGAAGTTGTCCTGCTCCACCTGGTAAGCGGCAACCTGGTACAGCTTGCCGGAGAAGTTGAGCTTCATGCCGTGCGTGAGGTGGCCGCCGTGGGCCAGCGAGAGGCCGAGGATCTTGTCGCCGGGGGTGATCATGGCGGAGAGTGCTGCGGCGTTGGCCTGCGCACCGGAGTGCGGCTGGACGTTGGCGTATTCAGCGCCGAACAGGTCCTTGACGCGGTCGATCGCCAGCTGCTCGGCGATGTCCACGTACTCGCAGCCGCCGTAGTAGCGGCGGCCCGGGTAGCCCTCGGCGTACTTGTTGGTCAGGACGGAACCCTGCGCTTCCATCACGGCGCGCGGGGCAAAGTTTTCGGAGGCGATCATTTCCAGGGTGCCGCGCTGGCGGCCGAGCTCCTGGTCCAGTACGGCGGCGATCTCGGGGTCGATCTCAGCCAGCGGCAGGTTACTGACGGCGGAGGAAGTGCTGACGGAAGTCGGTGAAGTGGTCACGAAGAACTCCTGGCTAGGGATGGGCGCTGCTAAGGTCAGGCTACCGGCTGTGACGTTGCCCTGCCCCTTGGTTACGGGAAAGCCCATGGTCACGGGCAAGTCCGCGTTGCGGGGGGCAAGACAGCAGGAATCGGCAGCGGTTAGACTGCCGGCCGGCAAAACATGACCCTCGGCCCAGGCGTACGATCCGTGGTCTTCGTTAATGCCGCTCCCTGATGGTTAGCCATCCAACGCCAGTTGCGACCGGTTAAGACTATCAAAACCTTTCCGCATCCCGTCGAAAGCACAGCCTCCCGGCGCGGGTAGGCTGTTCTTCGTGACTGAAGACCAGCTGACCTCCGCCTACGTACTGACCCTCTCCTGCCCGGACCGGCCCGGCATCGTCCATGCCGTGGCGGGAGCACTGCTCGTGGCCGGCTGCAACATTACGGACTCGCAGCAGTACGGAAGCCAGGACACCGGCACGTTCTTCATGCGCGTTGAGGCCACCACCACCATTCCGCAGGCAGACGTCCACGCTGCGCTGGAGCCCGTGGCGGAGGCTTTCGGCATGCAGTGGAGCCTGGACCCCGTGGGCCGTAGGATCCGCACCCTGCTGATGGCAAGCAAGTCCGCCCACTGCCTCAACGATCTCCTGTTCCTGCAGCGCTCCGGCACGCTGCCCATCGAGATCCCCGCCATCGTGTCCAACCACGAGGACCTGGCCGGACTTGCGGAGTTCTACGGCATCCCGTTCCATTACATCCCGGTCACCCCGGACACCAAGGTCCAGGCGGAGGACGAACTGCGCAAGATCATCGCCGAGGAAGACATTGAACTGACTGTCCTGGCCCGTTACATGCAGATTCTTTCCAACGAACTGTGCACCGAACTCACCGGCAAGGCCATCAACATCCACCACTCGTTCCTGCCGTCCTTTAAGGGTGCGAAGCCGTACCACCAGGCGCATGCCAGGGGCGTGAAGCTGATCGGCGCCACCGCACACTACGTCACCGCTGCCCTGGACGAGGGGCCCATCATCGAGCAGGAAGTCATCCGCGTGGACCACCGCCGCACGGCCGAGCAGTTCGTGCAGATGGGCCGCGACGTGGAGGGCCGCACCCTGGCCCAGGCCGTCCAGTGGCACGCCGAGCACCGCGTGCTACTCGACGGCAACCGCACAGTCGTCTTCAACTAGGCCGGCGAGATGGGCGGCGCGCACGGCGGCGAGGACCGGCTGGCCGCGTTCTACAACCAGCGCGCCGTCGTCCACCCCGTCCATCCGCTCACCCCGCAGCGTGAGCAGCAACGGGAGCGTTTCATTGCCCGGCTGAAGGCCGAAGGCAGGCACGCGGTGCTGGAGATCGGCTCGGGGCCGGGGCTTGACGGGCTGAAGTTCGTCCAGGCCGGCATCCACTACACCGGTGTGGACCTCTCCGAAGAGCACGTGCGCCTGGCCACGGCCAAGGGGCTGAACGTCTCAGTTGCCAGTGCGCGGAACCTGCCGTTCGCCGACGGCGTCTTCCCGGCGGTGTGGACCATGAGCACACTGCTGCACATCCCCAACAGCGACATCGACGACGTCGTCCGTGAGCTCGTGCGCGTGGCCGCGCCCGGCGCGCCGATCGCCGTCGGGCTCTGGTCCGGGGACGACGTGGAAGTACTCAACCCCGAAGACGTGATCCAGCCGCCCCGCTTCTTCAGCCGGCGCAGCGATGCGGCGCTCCGGCGGATCTTCGGCAGACATGGCGATGTAGAGGAACTGATGACGTGGCCGGAAGGAACGGGCGCGGAGTCCGGACCGGGTGCGGGCCACTGGACGCAGCATTACCAGTTCCTGGTCCTCCGCACTCCCCCGCCCGAACCCAACTGACTGGCACTTAACGTCGCGAAATCGGCGAATGACGACGTTAAATGCGAGTCAGTTGGGGAAGCGGGGAGGGTCTAGGCTCCCGCCGGGCGCTTCCTTTGTAGCCGCCCAGGAAACCGCCCGCGATCAAAAAGCGTGCCGCGGCCCGTGCCAGCCGGACTCCGAGCCGGTGGTTTCCCCGCCTTCGCGCCGTCCATGACCCGAGCATGATCAGCACGGCCACGGCGTTCAGCCCGGCATGCACGACTCCGACCCGCTGCTTCGTCCTGCCTGCCAGCGCCCATTCGGCCCATCCGGCCAGCGCAGTGGACGCCGCCGCCAGGACGCCGAGCCCCACCAGCCGCGTGGCCGCCCGCTGGGTCCCGGGATCCGGAAAAAAGTCGAGGTACGGGGCCATAAACCACGCTCCGAAGGGCACGTCGGTCAGGACCGCATGGACTGAGCCGCGTCAGCGGCGTCACTAGGTTGGCCGGGAGTTTTTGTCCAGATAATCGCCCCAAACGACCTCTTTGGTCCCGTTATCTGGACAAAAACTCCTAGGCTGGGCTCATGGCTCCTCTTTATCCTTTTGCCGGCACCAGCCCGGACGTCCACCCTTCAGTCTTCGTGGCACCCAGCGCGTCCGTGATCGGCAACGCCACCCTCGCCGAGGACGCCAGCGCCTTTTACGGCGTCTCGGTGCGGGCCGACACCGCCGCCATCACCGTGGGAGCTGGCAGCAACCTGCAGGACAACGTGGTGCTGCACGCGGACCCGGGCTTCCCCTGCAGCGTCGGCGCGCGTGTCAGTGTGGGGCACAGCGCCGTCGTGCACGGCTGCACGGTTGAGGACGACTGCCTCATCGGCATGAGCGCCACCATCCTGAACGGCGCGGTGATCGGCGCCGGCTCGCTGGTGGCGGCCGGCGCCGTCGTCCTCGAAGGCACGGTGGTCCCGCCGCGGTCCCTGGTGGCCGGTGTCCCGGCCAAAGTCCGCCGCGAACTCACCGATGAAGAGTTCGACGGCGTGCAGCGCAACGCCGCGCACTACCGCGAACTCGCCCAGGCGCACCGGGAAATGCACGCCGGCTAAACCGAACGTCAGTCCAGGCTGATCGGCCCCAGCGCGTCCAGCAGTTCGCCCGGCCCCGGGTTCCCTGCCGCTGACCGGCCACCGAGATGGTTCACCACGCCCCACACCGCGTTGAGGCCGGTGGTGACCGCACCTTCGGCCCAGCCGGCAGTGAACGAAACGTCGTCGCCGGCCAGGAAGATGCCGCGCTGGGATTCGGGCAGTTTGTCCTGCTTGAAATGCGTGAACAGCCGCTGCTGGTAACGGTAGTGGCCGGGCAGGTTCGCCTTGAAGGCACCCATGAAGTTGGGGTCCGCCTCCCAGCTGACGGTGATGGGCTGGCCGATGATGTGGCTGGCGATGTCGACTCCCGGGTAGATCTGCTCGAGGGAGTGCAGCATGAGCTCCACGCGCTGGTCCGCATCGAGCGCCAGCCATTTCAGGGCGTCGTCGTTCCACGTGTAGGAGAGAAGGATCACCGCGGGCTTGTCCGGCCCGTCGTCCAGCAGGTAGGTGGCACGGTTCAGCCGGTCGGTCAGCGTCATGGACAGGACATCGCGGCCCGTTGCCGGATCAGTGTCCTTCCAGAACGGGCGGTCCACCATGACGAAGGTCTTGGAGGACTGCATGTAGTGCGAGCGCTCGATCGCCGTCCACAGCTCCGCCGGGAACAACGCCTCCTCGGTGTGGATCCGGGTGGACAGCAGCCAGGACTGGCACGTGGTGACGACGGCGGGATAGCTCGCCTCCCGGCCCCAGCGTTCGCGGAGGCGGAGATCGCCGTTGGTGTCCCGGCTGATGCGGTCCACTGCGCCGCGAGGGGAGCCGGAATGCAGCGACGCCAGCGACGTCCCTTCCGGCCAGTGGGCCATGCCCGACGGCGTGTGCTGCCACAGCGCCTCGGGGAGCCGCTGCGCTCCCCCGGCAATGAGGCGGTGCTGGTCGTCGGCATCGGTGTAGACGACGCGCAGGATTTCAAGGATGGAGTTGGGGAAGTCGGTATCCCAGCCGCCCGTGCCGAAGCCCACCTGCCCGAATGCTTCACGGTGCGCAAAGCCCGCCTTCTTGAAGGACTCGCTGGCCGCGATGAAGCCGTAGAACGTCTGTTCGTCCATCAGCGGCAGGAGTTCGTTCCAGATCTCCTTGATCCGGGCCGTGTCCCGCGCCCGGATGGCATCCTGCATCTCACTGAATTTGGCGCCGTCGTTCACGGCGGCCTTCCACGCATCCGCAACCTCGCGGAAGAACGGCGGCAGGTCCGCCGGCGTGCTGGCGTAGTGCTTCTGGCCGGCCAGCTCAATCACGGTGCTGGAGGTGGCCGGTGCCAGCGGGTTGGGGAATTCCTGGGTCTGCAGGCCCAGCAGGTCCACGTAGTGGTAGAACGCCTTGCCGGACACGGGGAACCGCATGCCGCCGAGGTCCGCCACCACGCCCGGGGCCGACGGGAAGCTGGCGGTCCGCAGCCGGCCGCCGATCTGGTCGGCTTCATACACCACGGGGCGGAGGCCCAGCTTCATCAGTTCGTAGGCCGTGACCAGTCCGGACAGGCCCGCGCCGACAACTGCCACCTCGGTCCCGTACAGCTCGGGCGGGACGGAGCCGAGCCCGTCCGGGTGGGCCAGGTAATGGTCATAGCTGAACGGGAAGTCCGGGTTCAGCATGGTGATGGGGGCATCGGCTGCCGCGCCCCGAGCTGGGGCGGGCTGGAGGCCGGGGGCCGCAGCGGGGTCGTTGGCCGGCAGTTCGGTGGCGATGGTCATGAAAGGTCTGCCTTCGTCGGTTCGGTGGTGGACAGTGCTGAAGTTTCGCGCCCGGTCAGTTCACGGTATTCCTCGTGGCCCAGTGCCGCCACCCTGGAGTGCTTGCGGCCGTAGCCGAAGTAGGCGGCGAGTCCCACCAGCATCCAGATGCCGAAGACCGCCCACGTGTCCGCGCCGAGGTTGGCCATGAGGAAGGCACACATCAGCGCGCCGAGGATCGGGGTGAGCGGGAAGAGCGGCACCCGGAAGGTGCGCTTGAGTTCGGGCCGGTTGCGGCGCAGGTAGATGACGGCCACGTTGACCAGGGCAAAGGCGAACAGGGTGCCGATGCTGGTGGCATCCGCAAGGTCCCCTAGCGGTACCAGGCCGGCGGTGAGGGCCACGAGGACGCCCACGATCACGGTCCCGGCAACCGGGGTGCCTGTGCGGGAGGAGACGCGGCCAAAGATCCGCGGGATGAGGCCGTCGCGGGCCATGGACAGCAGGATGCGGGTCTGCCCGTAGAGGACGGTCAGCACGATGCTGGCGATGGCAAGCACGGCGCCGACGGCGAAGACCAGTGCAATCCACGGCTGGCCGGTGGTTTCTTCGAGGATTTTGACGAGCGCGGCCTCGGTGCCGTCGAACCAGCCCCAGGGGCGGGCGCCGATGGCGGCCACAGCCACCAGGACGTAGATGGTGGTGACGATCAGCATGGAAAGCATGATGGCGCGCGGCAGGTCCCGCTTGGGATTGCGGGCTTCCTCGCCGGCGGTGGATGCGGCGTCGAACCCGATGTAGGAAAAGAACACCGTGGAGGCGGCGGCGGAGACCCCGGCGGCGCCCATCGGCAGCAGCGGTTCGAAGTTGCCGGCATTGAAGGCTGTGAAGGCCACGGCGCAGAAGAAGATGAGAATGCCCACTTTGACCACCACGATCGCAGTGTTGATCCAGGCGCTTTCCCTGGCACCGCGGACCAGCAGGATCGTGGCGAGGACAACAATGACCATGGCCGGGATGTTCATGATGCCGCCGTCGCCGGGCGGCTGGGACACGGAGTCCGGAAGGACCTGCCCGAAGACCGCCAGGGTCTCGTTGACGTACTGGCCCGCACCAACGGCCACGGCGGCCACCGACACGGCATACTCGAGCACCAGGCACCAGCCGCAGATCCACGCCATGCCCTCGCCCATGGTGGCGTAGGTGTAGGAGTAGCTGGAGCCTGCCACCGGGACCAGTCCGGCCATTTCGGCGTAGGAGACGGCGGAGAGCAGGGCGGCCAGGCCGGCGATGGCGAACGAAATCCAGATGGCGGGACCGGCCAGCGGCACGGACTCGCCGAGGATCACCAGGATGCCGGTTCCCAGCGTGGCGCCCACGCTGATCATGGTCAGCTGCAGGACTCCGAAACTGCGGACCAGCCTGGTGCCGCCATGGCCGGTTTCGGCCTCGCTGACCATCTGGCCGATCGGCTTGCGGCGCAGCAGTTGTGCAGCCAGGCCCGGACGGCGGGCAGCAGCCGGCGGCCGGCCGGTGAGTGTAGGCACAGTCATCATTGACGTCCGTTCGTGAGTAGTTATCGGCTTTCCCCTGGTCCAGCTTAGGTTTGTGAGCCACCTCTCACGGTTGTGCAAAATGACCTATAGTGATCTGGCATGAGACTTAATGCACACAGTAAGAGCCCGCGGAATACGGCGCTCACCGGGCAGGTCAGCGTTGACCTCTCGGCCATTTCAGACAACATCCGCACGCTCCGCGAGCGCTCAGCGGCGCCCCACTTCATGGCCGTGGTGAAGGGCAACGCCTACGGCCACGGACTCGTGGACGTCGCCCGTACCGCCCTGTCCGCGGGCGCGGACTGGCTGGGGACGGCGCAGCTTCACGAGGCGATCGCGCTGCGCCGGGCAGGAATCACCGCCCCGGTGCTGTCGTGGCTTTACCTCGCGGCCGCCTCCAGCGGGACCATCAGGGAAGCGCTGGAGTACGACGTCGATGTGTCGCTGGGCAGCGTCGCGCAGCTCGACGTCGTGGCCGGTATCGCCCGCCTGCTGGGCCGCCCCGCCGTCGTCCACCTCGAACTGGACACGGGACTGAGCCGCGGCGGCGCGCGGACGGAGGACTGGGCGGAGCTTGTCACCGCTGCCCGGGCGGCGGAGCGCGACGGCACGCTCCTGGTCCGGGGCGTCTGGACGCATCTGGCCTGGGCCGATGTTCCCGCGCACCCTGCCAATGTGGCGGCTGTGGATGCTTTCGAAAAGGCCGTCCGCGCGGCCCGGGCTGCCGGCCTCGACCCCGCCCTCCGGCACGTTTCGAGTTCCGCCAACATCCTGGACCGGCCCGAGTTCGCGTTCGACATGGTGCGGGCCGGCCTGGCTTTCTACGGACTGGCCCCCGCGGACCACCTTGCCCCGGCCGACTTCGGCCTGCGCCCCGCGCTCACCGTTACTGCGCCCGTGGTGCTGGTCAAGAAAGTCCCGGCAGGAACCGGCGTCAGCTACGAGCACCAGGCCATCACCCACGAGCCGAGGTACCTGGGGCTGATCCCGCTGGGCTACGCGGACGGCATCCCCAAAGGCATCTCGGGCCGCAGCCTGATCCTCCTCGGGGGCCGCCGGGTTCCGGTGATCGGCAAGGTCTGCATGGACCAGTTCATGGTGGACCTGGGCCCGGATTCCAGCGGCGTGGCCGTTGGTGACACAGCTGTGCTATTTGGTGACCCGAGCACCGGGGCGGCGAGCGCCGATGACTGGGGCGCGGCAATCGGCAGTCACGGCGACGAGATCATCAATCGGATCGCCCCGCGCCTGCCGCGGGCCTACGAGTGCCCGGATTACCAGGAGGCCGGTGGTCCCGTTGGCGCCTGAGGCCGCTGCCGAACGGCTCGGCTTCGTCACGCTGGAGCAGTTCCTGCAGACGCTGCCGCCGGAGCTGAAAATACTGCACGATGGCGGCAACGGTGCCGGCATGCTGCGCTGGGTGGAGCCGAGCGAACTGGAGGACCCCACGCCCTACCTGCTAGACGGCGAGTTCATCCTCACTGCCGGGCTGCCGTTCCTCGGCGACGGCGGCAGCCCGGTGAAGGTGGATGCGTACGTGCAGCGGCTTGTCGGCGCCGGCGTGGGGGCCCTGGGGTTCGGGCTGGAACCGTACTTCGATGCTGTTCCCGAGGCGCTAATCGCAGCCTGCCGGCGCCACAACCTGACGCTGGTGGAGTTCCCCAGGACTGTCCCGTTTGCGGCGATCGGACTGGCTTTTTCGCAGCTGCTGGAATCGGACAACGCCCGGGTGTTCCGGCAATTGGCGGACACCAACCGGCAGCTGATGCGGGCGGTCCTTTCAGCCAGGCCGGAACACGAACTCCTTGCGGCACTGGCGCAACGGGTTCCGGTCTGGGCACTGCTCGTCGGAGCCGACGGCCGGGTCCGCGCCCGGTCTTCGGCCGCCGGAAGCGCCAGCCCGCCCGGCGCCGTCGAACTTTCGGCCCTGCAGCCGCTGCTGAAGCGACTACTGGCCGGCAGCGGCCCCAGGGTGGAAATGGAGTCCCTCGAGGAACCGGGTTCGTCCCTGGTGTTCGGCCATCCCCTCCGCAGCACCCGGGATGCCAACCTCGGCGGGCTGGTCCTGGGATCCGGCGGGCCCCTCACGCCGGCGCAGAACAGTGTGGTGTCCTCCGTGGTGGGGCTCCTGGAACTGCTGGTGCGGCAGCGGACCAGCGGCTCGCTGGCGCCGAGCCAACTGGCGACGGCGCTCCTGCTGCACCCGGACACCGCCACCTCGGGCGGCACGAAGCACGTCAACGGGCTCCGGGACCTCCTGGCACAGAGCATTTCCTCCACGCGCTCGGCCCCGCTGCGGGTGGTCCAGGGCGTGAAGGCGGAGCCCGGCGGGCCCGGCGACAGTCCCGTGCGGGAACTGCTGCAGTGGCGCCGGATGTTCGACACCAAACTGGTGGAGATCACCGACTACGGCTTCACAGCCATTACCCGCCTGAAGGTGGACGATGCCCTGCTCGCCGAGACGGAAGCGCTTGGCTGGCGGCTGGTGGTCGGGGATGCCACGGAGTTCCAGGAACTGGCGTCCGCCTACCGGCGGGTGACGTCACTGCGGGCGCGGGTAGAGGCAACCGGCCGGAGCGCCCGGGTGGACGAGGTGACCTGGTCCGTGGCGGGACTTCTCGGCCGCGAGGCCGGAACCATGCTGGCGGCCCGGCTGCTGGAACCGGTGCTCAGCCAGGAGGATCCCGAGCGGCGGGACGCCCAGCTGGCGGTGCTGCGGACCTGGCTGGGTGAGAACGGGAGCTGGGACGCCACGGCCAAGGCTTTGGGCCTGCACCGCAACAGTGTCCGCCGCCAGGTCAACGCCCTTGCTGAGCTGCTGGACACGGATCTCAACCTGGCCCAGGTACGCGCGGAACTCTGGTTTGCCCTTCAGTACGTGGACGACTCCCAAGCGCCATAGAGGTCCGGCCGGCGCTCCCGAAGGTACGGCACCACCTCTCGCGCGTCGCGGGCGCTTGCTGCGGACACATCCGCGAACAGCAGCTCCGGCGCCGGACCGGCCGCGGCCAGCAGGGCGCCGTCGGGACCCGCAATGACGCTGCCGCCCAGGAACTCCAGGCCGTCCTCCTCCCCCGCATGGTTGGCATAGGCCACGGTCAGCTGGCTTTCCAGCGCCCGGGCGCGCAGCAGGACCTGGGGTACGGAATCGAACCCCCGGGACAGGGCGGTGGGAACCAGCAGGAGTTCGGCGCCGCGGACGGCGGCGGCCCGCACCGCTTCGGGGAACTCGACGTCGTAACAGATCACCATGGACGTCCTGATCCCCAGGAAGTCGACGACGGCGGGAGGTTCGGCCGCCGGGCTGAACGCCCCACGTTCCTCCGCCCCGAACAGGTGCACTTTGGCGTAGTTCAACAGCTCCGCGCCCTCATGGTCCACCAGGGTGGAGGTGATCTGCCACCGCCCGTCCGGGCGAACGGCGGGCAGGCTGTAGACCAGGGCAATCCCGTTCCTCCGGGCGATGCCGGCCAGCGTCGAGCGGATGGACGGGAGCGTGCCGGGATCCAGTTCGGCCCGGACCCGGCGCGGCGCATATCCCACCGGGAACAATTCCGGGGTGAGCAGGACCCGGGCTCCGGCCGCGGCGGCGGTCCGCGCAGCGTCGTCGACCGTCCCGCAGTTTGCTTCCACATCAAGGACCGCGGCGTTCGCTTGCAGGAGTGCCAGCAGCACCATTACCACCTCTATAGTCTCCGGGACGGCCGCGGGAAGCACGGAACGCCTCTTGTTGCAGCCTCTTCCTCCCAGCGTAGCCAAGGTGCAGACTGGGCCGTAGGTGCATTTCCACCCGGAAAACGGGCCCTGCAGTGCGGAACGTCCGCGTGCGCGGCGCGGGCATTGTACTTGTGCCTTGCGTTAACTTCTTGACTACAACGGTGCAGATGGTGCACGCTTCATTGCATGCCCTCATCACCGCGCTCAACGAGGAGCCGAACCAAAAATCCTGGTTCACAGTCCGCTTTGAGGCACCTGAACCAGCAACGGATCATCGAGTGCCTGCTGAACGGCCCGTCAACCCAGGCTGAACTCGCCCGGCAGACCGGCCTTTCCACGGCCACGGTCTCCAACATCGTCAAAATCATGCAGGACGCCGGGCTGGCGTCCACGGAACCGACCACCAGTTCCGGCCGCCGGGCACTGAACGTCCGGCTCAACAGCAACGGGGCCGTGGCCGTGGGGATCGACTTCGGCCGCCGCCACCTCCGTGTGGTCCTCGCGACGCTGAGCTACCACATCATCGCTGAGGAATCAGTACTGCTGCCGCTCGGCCACCACGCGGACGAAGGCATTAGCGCCGCCGTCGAACTCCTGGCCAAACTGCTGGCCGAAAGCGGCGTGGAACGCAGCGCGATCGTCGGCGCCGGCGTCGGAATCCCGGGCCCCATCGACCGCCGGACAGGCACCGTGGCGCAGGGGGCGATCCTGCCCGAGTGGGTGGGAATCAACATCCTGCAGTACCTCGAAGAGACCCTGAATTTCCCCGTCTTTATTGACAACGACGCCAATCTTGGCGCCTTGGCCGAGGTGA
The DNA here is from genome assembly GCF_033142195.1 of Arthrobacter sp. B10-11. Classification (NCBI taxonomy): domain Bacteria; kingdom Bacillati; phylum Actinomycetota; class Actinomycetes; order Micrococcales; family Micrococcaceae; genus Arthrobacter; species Arthrobacter sp. B10-11. Next base: position 52,838 of record NZ_JAWMTH010000005.1, on the reverse strand, counting down.
CGTGGGGTCCCCACAGCGGCATCAGCAACCTGATGTTCATGAAGATCGGTTCGGGCATCGGCGCCGGACTGATCCTCAACGGCGCCCCGTACTACGGCAACGTGGGGATCACCGGCGAAATAGGCCACGCCACCATCCACGAACACGGCCTGATCTGCCGCTGCGGGAACCGCGGGTGCCTGGAGACCATCGCCTCCACCACCACCATGATCGAGCTCCTCGGCCGGGGCGAGGAGAAGCCGCTCAGCGCGGAGGACATCGTCCGCAAAGCGCTGGAGCGGGACTCCGCCACCCTGCGTGTCATCGACGACGCCGGCCTGGCCGTGGGCCGGGCACTGGGCAATGTGGCCAACCTCATCAACCCCGAAGTAATTGTGGTGGGCGGTCCGCTGGCCGGGCTCGGAGACCTCCTCCTGGATCCCATCAGGCGGGGCCTTGTGCGCCACGCCGTGCCCGTCATCGGGGAAACCACAACGCTCACCATGTCCTCCCTCGGGGACCGGGCGGAGGCGCTCGGGGCGGCCGCCCTGGTGTTCCAGCATGCGGGAATCCGCCGCTCCTGAATCTTTTCGTTATCCGGCTGTTGCGTTAAAGACTTGACGACAAGGGCTGTGATCCAGTTTACTTTTTCATCAGACGGCCCTGCGGTTTGCGGGGCGGACAACGAAGTCATGCATTGGAGGCGTAAGGGCAAATGACGTCCCAGACCACGAACAGCGATCCGATCCTTCTTGAGATGCGGTCCATCACCAAGGAATTTCCCGGCGTTAAAGCTTTGTCCGAGGTAAGCCTGCGGGTGAAGGCCGGCGAGATCCACGCCATCTGCGGTGAGAACGGCGCCGGCAAGTCCACCCTCATGAAGGTCCTGTCCGGCGTGTACCCGTATGGCACCTACAGCGGCGACATCGTTTACCAGAACGAGGTCCAGCAGTTCCGGGACATCCGGGCCAGCGAGCAGGCCGGCATCGTGATCATCCACCAGGAACTCGCGCTCATCCCGGAACTCTCCATCATGGAGAACATCTTCCTGGGCAACGAACCCACCAAGCGCGGCATCATCGACTGGGCCGAAGCCCGGACGCGGTCCACCGAACTGCTGGCCCGGGTGGGCCTGCGCGAGGATCCGGATACCGCCATCAAGGAAATCGGCGTCGGCAAGCAGCAGCTCGTGGAGATCGCCAAGGCGCTGAGCAAATCGGTGAAGCTCCTGATCCTGGACGAGCCCACGGCGGCGCTGAACGAGTCCGACTCCCAGCACCTGCTGGACCTCATGCTGGGGCTCAAGGGCCGCGGCATCACGTCCATCATCATTTCCCACAAGCTCAACGAGATCGAGCAGATCGCGGATTCCATCACCATCATCCGTGACGGCAAGTCCATCGAAACCCTCGACGTGAAGGCCGACGGAGTGGACGAGGACCGCATCATCAAGGGCATGGTGGGCCGCACACTCGAATCACGTTTCCCGGACCACGAGCCGAAGATCGGCGAGGTGTTCTTCGAGGTCAAGGACTGGAACGTGGGCCACCCGCAGATCCAGGACCGCCTGGTCTGCAAGAATTCCAGCTTCTTCGTCCGCCGCGGCGAGATTGTCGGTTTCGCCGGGCTCATGGGCGCCGGCCGTACCGAGCTGGCCCGTTCCGTGTTCGGCCGCTCTTACGGCCGGTTCATTTCCGGGCACATCTATAAGGACGGCAAGGAGCTCACGCTCCGCACCGTCCGCCAGGCGATCGATGCGGGCCTGGGCTACGTCACCGAGGACCGCAAGTCGCTGGGACTGAACCTCCTGGATGACATCAAGACCACCACCGTTGCGGCGAACCTGAAGAAGATCAGCAGGCACAACGTCGTGGATCCCAACAAGGAATTCACGGTCGCGGAGCAGTACCGGAAGTCGCTGCGCACCAAGACACCTTCAGTGGAAGAAGGCGTCGCCAAGCTCTCGGGCGGGAACCAGCAGAAGGTGGTGCTCGCCAAATGGATGTTCACCGATCCGGACCTGCTGATCCTGGATGAGCCCACCCGCGGCATCGATGTGGGCGCCAAGTACGAGATCTACGGCATCATCCAGCAGCTGGCCAACCAGGGCAAGGGAGTGATCGTGATCTCCTCCGAGTTGCCGGAACTGCTGGGCCTCTCCGACCGCATCTACACCATCTTCGAAGGCGCCATCACCGGTGTCCTGAACAAGGATGAAGCCAGCCAGGAAAGCCTGATGAAGCTCATGACATCCGCCCGCAAGACCGCCGCCTGACCTTCTGGATAACTCCAGAACCTTCCAGACACAAGGACCGAAACAATGAACGCGCTCAAGAAGCTATTTGGCGGCAACACCCGCCAATTCGGCATGATCTTCGCCCTGGTTGCACTGATCGTCTTTTTCCAGATTTTCACCGAGGGCCGCACGCTCACCCCGGGCAACGTCATCAACCTCTTCAACGGCAACTCCTACATCCTGATCCTGGCCATCGGCATGGTGCTGGTCATCATCGCCGGCCACATCGACCTCTCCGTGGGTTCCGTGGCAGCATTCGTCGGCGTCACCGTGGCCCTGGCGATCCGTGACTGGGGCATCCCCTGGTACGCCGGCGTCCTCCTCGGCCTGGCCCTCGGGGCGCTGATCGGGGCGTGGCAAGGGTTCTGGACGGCCTATGTGGGCATACCCGCCTTCATCGTGACCCTCGCCGGCATGCTGCTCTTCCGCGGCTTCAACCAGTACGTCGGCAAGTCCAACACCATCCCCGTGCCTGCGGACTTCCAGACGATCGGTTCCGGCTACCTTCCTGAATTCGGGCCGAACACGGGGTACAACAACTGGACCCTGATCCTCGGCATCCTGGCTGTCGCATTCGTGATCTTCAGCGAAGTGCGTTCACGCCGCCGGGCCATTGCCCTCGGTGCTGAAGTCCCCGAAGCCTGGGTGATGATCCTCAAGCTGGTCCTGATCTGCGGCGCCATCCTCTACGCCACGTACCTGTTCGCCACCGGCCGCCCGGGCACGTCCTTCCCGATTCCCGGCCTGATCCTGGCAGCCCTCGTGATCATCTACGGCTTCATCTCCTCCAAGACCATCGTGGGCCGCCACATCTACGCCGTCGGCGGCAACCGCCACGCCGCTGAGCTCTCCGGGGTGCAGTCCAAGAAGGTCAACTTCCTGGTCATGATGAACATGTCCATCCTCGCCGGCCTGGCCGGCATGATCTTCGTGGGCCGCTCCACCGCCTCCGGCCCGTTCGACGGCGTCGGCTGGGAACTGGACGCCATCGCCGCCGTGTTCATCGGCGGCGCCGCAGTGACCGGCGGCGTGGGCACCGTGATCGGCTCGATCGTCGGAGGCCTGGTCATGGCCGTCCTGAACAACGGCCTGCAGCTCCTGGGCGTCGGCGCGGACCTCACGCAGATCATCAAGGGCCTCGTCCTCCTGATCGCCGTCGCCTTCGACGTCTACAACAAGACCCAGGGCAAGAAATCCATCATCGGCATGATGATGAAAAACTTCGGCGGCAAGAGCACCGAACTCCAGCCGGACGAGACGACAGCCACCAAGGACGTCATCCGCAAGGAAGCCTGAGCGCTTCCCCACGAATCTCCGCACACCATCTATAGAAAGTGAACCAAGCAATGCAAATGATTGGTAAAGCAGGAAAGGCAGCAGCAATCGCTGCTATTGCGGCACTGGCGCTGACAGCCTGCGGCCGCTCTGAAACCGGCACCACAGGCGGTGGCACGGGCGGCGGCGAGGCATTCCCCAAGAACTCCTCGATCGGCGTCGCGCTCCCCCAGAAGACCAGTGAAAACTGGGTGCTGGCCGAGAAGCTGTTCAACGACGGGCTGAACGGAGCCGGTTTCAAGGCTGACGTGCAGTTCGCCAACGGCGGCGTCTCCGAGCAGCAGAACCAGATCAGCGCGATGGTCACCAAGGGTGCAAAGGTCATCATCGTGGGTGCCATCGACGGCGCCCAGCTGGGCACCCAGCTCAAGCAGGCCAAGGACTCCGGCGCCACCATCATCGCCTACGACCGCCTGCTCCTGAACACCGACAACGTGGACTACTACGTGGCCTACGACAACTTCAAGGTCGGTGAGCTCCAGGGCCAGGCCCTGCTGGACGGCATGAAGGCCAAGAAGCCCTCCGGCCCGTACAACATCGAACTGTTCGCCGGTTCCCCGGACGACGCCAACGCCAAGGTCTTCTTCGACGGCGCCATGAGCGTCCTCAAGCCGAAGATCGACGACGGCACGCTCAAGGTTGTCTCCGGCCAGACCTCGTTCGAACAGGCTGTGACCCAGGGCTGGAAGGCTGAGAACGCCCAGCGCCGGGCAGACACCCTGCTGACCGGCAGCTACAACACCGCTTCCCTGGACGGCGTCCTGTCCCCGAACGACACCCTGGCACGTGCGGTGCTGACCTCCGTCAAGGCGGCCGGCAAGCCGCTTCCTGTCATCACCGGCCAGGACTCCGAGGTTGAGTCCGTCAAGTCCATCATGGCCGGCGAGCAGTACTCCACCATCAACAAGGACACCCGCAAGCTCGTTGAGCACGCGATCACCATGGTCAAGGACATCCAGGCCGGCAAGACGCCTGAGATCAACGATGACAAGTCCTACAACAACACGGTCAAGACCGTCCCGGCCTACCTGCTGGATCCGGTCATCGTGACCAAGGAGAACGTCAAGACCGCCTACGTGGACGATCCGGTACTCGGCCCGATCACCAAGTAGCCGATCTCCGGTAGTCGGCGCTGCGGCGCCTCCGACTGCAGTAAGAGCCCCGGCCTACCCGAGAGGGTGGGCCGGGGCTCTTGCGTTCCCGCAGGGACACCCGCCTTCACAGCGCAAACATAGCTTCGGCCCGTCCTCCGCACAGCCGCGCGCACCACTGTTGGATCAGCAGCCGGTCAGTCCGTCCGGCCAGAGATCCTAGGAGTACCGTGAGCGTCCTCGCCCGAAGTGTAGGCAATGCCTTCAGAAACAAGGTCCGAACCGGGGCCGTGGTGGCGGTTTTGGCCGTGGCGATCGGCCTGGCCCTGTCCATGCTGGTGGCCAACCAGGCGGTTGCCGCCAAAGTCACTGAACTGAACGCATCCGTGGGCACCGTCCTGACTGTCAATCCGGCGGGCGGCCAGGGCTTCGAAGGCGGTGGCGAGCCGCTCACCGCAGAGCAGGCCGCAACCGCGGCCGCTGTACCCAACGTGACCGGCGTCGTCGGCACCAAAGCGCTCCGGCTTCGGAACGCAACTGAAGCGGCTGCACAGGCCTCCGGAACCCAGGCGGCAGGTCCCGGCGGGGGCCAGGGCGGACCCGGCGGGCAGGCCACCACCACGCTGACCACCAGCCTCACGGCCGCCGTCGACGCCGGAACGCTCGGCGGCCGCAACCAGGCGGCAGATGGGACCACCGGCAGCACCGGTGCCACCCAGCCGGTCCGCAGTCTCCCGATCACCGCCACCGGAATCGGCGCCGAGGTGGACAGCACGGGCAAGGCCCTTGACATCACCGACGGCACCGGCCTGGGCGACTACACCGCGGAATCCAGCAATGCCCTCCTGGGCGCCACGCTCGCCGAAAAGAACGGCCTGTCGGTGGGCTCCACGTTCACCATCAATGACCAGACCTACACCGTTGCCGGCCTGTTCGACGCGGGCACCACGTTCGGCAACAACGCCTTGTACGTGACGCTTCCTTCCGCCCAGACACTGGCGGAACTTCCCGGCGAACTGTCCACGATGATCGTCACGGTGGACACCCTGGAAAACGTCGATGCGACGAAGACCGCCCTCCAGGACGCACTCGGCACCGACAAGGCCGACGTCACCCAGGGCCAGAACCTCGAAACCGCCGTCAGCTCGCTGGACAGCGTCAAGAACATCTCGTTCATCGCGTTCGTCGCGGCACTGGGAACGGCCGGCCTGATCATCCTGCTGATCATGGTGATGCTGGTCCGCGAGCGCCGTCGTGAAATCGGAGTGCTCAAGGCGATCGGCGCCCCCAACAGCACCATCGGGCTCCAGTTCGTCCTGGAGGCGCTGGTCCTGGTGGCGCTCGGCAGCGTGGTGGGTGCCGCCGTCGCCTCCTTCGCCAGCGGAGGCATCGCCTCCGCACTGATCAGCTCCAACACCAGTACGACGACGGCGGCAACCACGGGGCGCGGCATGCCCGGCGGGGCGGCCGGCTTCCCGGGCGGCGGCGCTGGTCTCCCCGTCGGCCAGAACGGGCCGTTCGGCGGAGCGTCCCAGCTCCTGACGAGCGTCACTGCGAGCGCCTCCCCCGGCGTGATCGCCGCCGGCATCGCCGCAGTGTTCGGCGTGGCCATCATCGGCGCGCTGGTCCCGGCACTCCTGACAGCCCGCATCCGTCCCATCGAAGTCCTCCGAGGAGAGTAGCCATGATCGAAGTCAAGAACCTCGTCCGCACCTTCAAGTCCGGCGACCGCACCATCAAACCCGTCAACGACGTCAGCTTTGAACTGGAACAGGGAACGCTCGCCTCCATCGTGGGCAAGAGCGGCAGCGGCAAGAGCACCCTGTTGTCCCTGCTGGGGGCTCTGGACAAGCCCACCAGCGGAGACGTCGTCGTCAACGGCGTCAGCCTGGCGAGCATGCCGGACGGCAAGCTGACGGAGTACCGGCGCCGCGACATCGGCTTCGTCTTCCAGCAGTTCAACCTGATTCCCAACCTGTCCGCCGTGGACAACGTGATGCTGCCGATGGAATTCGCCGGGGTCCGCAAAGCCGTACGGCTTGCCCGCGCCAAGGAACTGCTGGAGCAGGTGCAGTTGGATCCGGAGAAGCACGTGCGCCGCATCAACCGGCTGTCCGGCGGCGAGCAGCAGCGTGTTGCGATTGCCCGCGCCCTGGCCAATGAGCCCAAGCTGATCCTCGCCGACGAGCCCACGGGCAACCTTGACGAGCAGACCGGTGAACACATCTTCGAGCTCCTCAGCTCGCTGAGCCGCGACCACAACACCACCGTCCTGGTGGTCACGCACGACCGCCAGCTCGCCAACAAGACGGACCGCCGCTTCCGGCTCCAGCAGGGGCGCCTCACCGAGGAGCCCGCCCGCACGCGGGTGGCAGCGGCAGCCACCGCGTAGCTGGCCGGCCGACCAGGCGCAGGGGCTGAGGGGACGTGCAACGCTCTCTCAGCCCCTGCGGCCTTTAAGGCGACGCTCTCCCAGCCCCTGCGGCCTTTAAGGCGACGCTCTCTCAGTTCCTGCCGCTCTTACGCCGATCCTCTCGCACTTTTCGCGTGAAACATTCGGATGCTCTCTCAGCCGTTGCGCGGATTTCCCGAACGCTCTCTCAGCCGGGTGAGAGGATGGCACAATGAGTGCCCCCATTGCGAAGCCGTGGCTGTTCAGCCAGACCGACCAGGATCCCCGATCCGCTACAGGACGTACGCTGCGGTGGGGAGTGGTGGCCACCGGCGGCATTGCCCAGTCCGTGGTGCAGGACCTCGTCCACCTCGCCGATGCGGAACTCTACGCGGTCAGCTCCCGGAACCAGGCGACGGCGGATGCGTTCGCGGCCAAGTACGGTTTTGCCAAGGCATACGGTGAAGGTGACAGCGGGATCGGCTACCAGCGGCTGCTGGCGGACCCCGCGGTGGATGTTATCTACGTGGCTACTCCGCACGCCCATCACTATGAAGTCGCGCTGGCGGCACTTAGTGCCGGCAAGCACGTGCTCTGCGAAAAGGCCCTGACCATCAACGCGCGGGAGGCCGCCGAGCTCGTGGCCCTCGCACGTTCCCGGAAGCTTTTCCTGATGGAAGCCATGTGGAGCAGGTTCCTGCCCAGCATGCAGCGCGCCTTCGACATCGCGGCGTCCGGCGAACTCGGCACCATCCAGTGGGTGACCGCCGATCTCGGTTTCCCGGCGCCCTACTCCCCCTCCGCCCGCATCTGGGCCCTCAAGGACGGCGGCGGCGCACTCCTTGACCTGACCGTTTACCCTCTGTTGTGGGCGCTGGGAACGTTGGGCTTGCCCCAGTCCGTCAGTGCCACGGGCACTGTCAACGACGACGGCGTGGATTCCCAGAACGCGTTGACGCTCGGATACCACCACGGTGCGCAGGCCCAACTGACGTCGTCGCTCATGGCCTACGGCCCGCGAACAGCCACCGTCGCCGGGAACCTGGGGTATTTGCAGTCGGTAGGTTCCATCAATAACCCCAAGGAACTGCGGGTAAGAATCGGCATGGATGAACCGCGGGTTGAGCACTTCGACGTAGTGGGCCGCGGCTACACCTACGAGCTCCGCGAGGTCACGCGATGCATCCAGCAGGGTCTGACAGAGAGCCCGGTGATGCCGCTTGAGGATTCGCTGAACGTCATGAGGCTGTTCGACGGCGCGCGTGCGCAGCTCGGCGTGACCTACCCGAACGACGCACACTAAGCCGGTCGGCCGGCGTCGGAAAATAATCAATTCGCCGGACTATTGGCAAAAAAGTCTGGACTCCTGCTCTCGGTCGTGTTTAGGCTGTAGGCAATCGTCGAAATTTCGAGGAGCCGGGGGGTGCTGCGCATGGAACTTTTGTCATGGCGCGCGCTCCGGCCGTTGCTGCTTGCGGGCGCAGCAGCCACAGCTTGGCTGACACTGTCAGCCCCTGGAGCCAGCGCCGATGGAGCATCCGACCCTGGATCACTGTTGAGCGGCGTGAGCTCTTCAGTTTCTTCGGTCAGGGAGGCCGCTACCAGCCCCGTTGGGGACATCCTGGCCGGCGCGGCTTCATCCCCTACTCCGGTCGCAGCCCCGGCCGACGTCACGGTACTGCCCGCCGAGCCAAGCTCCACTGAACCTGCCGGACTTGTCCAGCCCCTCACCGGCGCCGTGGACCATGTGATTGCAGCTGTCCCGGTGGTGAACCAGATCGTCCCAACCGGCAGTGTAGGTGCCGTCACGGCACCGGTGATCGACGCAGCCGACGGCATTGTCGCCGGGATCGCCCAGGAAGTCCTGCCAGCGGCAGGCGATACCCTGCCCGTTCTTGAGCCCGTCGTGGAACCGGTCAGCAATCTGCTGGATGGCGTTGATTCGCTTCCGGACAACATCGCAGCGCCGGTCCTCACTGTGCCGGACGCCGCGGGTGCAGCAAGCAACACACCGGCTGTGGCATTGCCCCTTCTTGCGGACACTGAGCGAGCTGGCAGACCTGCGGCCGCCGACGTCACGGCAAAGGCAGTGGCGCCATTCTCGGCCGCTGTCTCAGGCACGCTGAGGCCTGCTCCGGCTCAGGCCGGAAGCCTCGAGTCACCCGGCCCCCATGGGGGAAGCCCGGGTCCATCCGAATTACCTGCTGTTCCGGGCTCCGGTTCGGGTAGCAGCCAGTCTTCAAGCGGCGGCGCAGGCGGCACAGCCTGGCTTTCGACTTTCCATCTTGACGTTCCGCTGACCGGCGTATTCCCCGTCAGCGGCCCCTTGCAGAACGCCCCTGCGCCGGTGTCTTTCGACCCCGGTTCATCTCCTGACTAGATAGGCCTTGCCTGCGCTTCTGCGCGGGAAAACGGCCATCCGGGCTGCCTTAAGGCGCCCCACCACAACTTTCAGGAGATTTCACCATGCATACAAATATGCGCAGGGGGCTGCTCAGCACCCTCTTTGCCGGAGGACTCATAGCCCTCGGCAGCACCGCTGCAAGCGCCGCGGACACAACAAGCGGGTCGGATGGTCTCACATCCGGCACTACCGCCACGGTCTCAGCGGCTGTAGCCGCGAACTCGTCGTTGGGCCTACTGGGTGACTCAACGCCGGAAAACAGCACGACTGACCTCAACGCCGCCGTCGACCTCAACCTGGGTACGGCAGACACGGGGACGGCAGGATCGGACACCACCACCGCCGACCTCGGCGCCCTTGTCGACGTCAACCTGGGTGCCGCTGACACGGGGACGGCAGGATCGGACACCACCACCGGCGACCTCGCCGCCCTTGTCGACGTCAACCTGGGTGCCGCTGACACGGGGACGGCAGGATCGGACACCACCACCGCCGACCTCGCCGCCCTTGTCGACGTCAACCTGGGTACGGCAGACACGGGCACCACCGACCTCGCCGCTCTCGTCGACATCAACCTGGGTGCAGCAGACACGGGCACGGCAGGGTCCGACACCACCACCGGCGACCTCGCCGCTCTCGTCGACGTCAACCTGGGTGCAGCAGACACGGGGACGGCAGGATCGGACACCACCACCGCCGACCTCGCCGCTCTCGTCGACGTCAACCTGGGTGCCGCTGACACGGGGACGGCAGGAACGGACACCACAACCGGCGACCTCGCCGCCGCCGTCGACGTCAACCTGGGTACGGCAGACACGGGGACGGCAGGAACGGACACCACCACCGCCGACCTCGCCGCCGCCGTCGACCTCAACCTGGGTGCCGCTGACACGGGCACGGCAGGAACGGACACCACCACCGCCGACCTCGCCGCCGCCGTCGACCTCAACCTGGGTGCCGCTGACACGGGGACGGCAGGATCGGACACCACCACCGCCGACCTCGCCGCCGCCGTCGACCTCAACCTGGGTGCCGCTGACACGGGCACGGCAGGAACGGACACCACCACCGCCGACCTCGCCGCCGCCGTCGACCTCAACCTGGGTACGGCTGACGCCGGCACGAATGCCGGAACCGACACCGCAATCGACCTCGGCGTCGGCGGTTCGAGCGACACCGGCACCAACACCGGAACCGACACGGGAATTGACCTCGGCGTGGATCTGGGTATTGGCGGCCCCGCAACCGGGGGCCCTACGACCGGCGTCCCGTCAACCGGCGGACCGTCGACTGAAGTCCCGTCAACCGGCGGACCCGCAACCGGAGTCATTACCCCGGGTGGTCCCGCCACCGGCACCATGCCGGGCGTCAGCGTCCCCGTTGTCACCAGCCCGGGCGGTGCCGCTGCCGGATACGGCTTGAACCCGTCGGCCGCATCGCAGGTTGCCACGAGTGCCAGTGCCGCGGCAGCCAGCAAGTCACCGGGGCTCGCCGCCACGGGGGCCAACCTTGAGGTGGTGATTGCAGCCCTTCTCCTCCTCGCCGGTGGCATGATCATCATGCTGGTGCTGGCACGGCGTAAGAAGGCTTAGGCCCGCTGGCGGAATAGGCCGGCCGGGGAAGCCGCTCAGGGCTTCCCCGGCCCCACCTCCATCCACCGCCAGATCCGATCCCGGAGGCTCAACTACCAAGCATCCTTATGAAAATGCATACCCGTCCCCGTATTATTCTTAGAGTGCGTTCTGAGGGAACGCTAAAAAGGATGGGGACATCGTGGAGAGTTCGCCCAGTGAAACGGCTGAGGTCCTGGACGGCCGATACCGTCTTGGCGAGGTCATCGGACGCGGCGGCATGGCATCGGTCTACACGGCCAGGGACGAGAACCTGGGCCGCGACGTGGCATTGAAGCTCTTTGCTCCGCAGTCGGCAGACGCGGACGAATTGAAGCGCCAGGAAGCTGAGATTCAACTGCTCGCCACCCTGAACCACCCCAGCCTGGTGACCTTGTTCGACGCCGGGATCGACTCGCGTGTCCCCGAAGAGCCCCGGCCGTTCCTCACCATGGAACTGATTGAGGGGCAGGACCTCCGGAGCAGGATCCGGCACAGCACAGTCCCGCTGGATGAAGTGGCGGTGATCGGAGCCGGAGTCGCCGACGCCCTGGCCTACGTCCACAACCTGGGCATCATCCACCGTGACATCAAGCCGGCCAACATCCTGCTGGTTCAGGTCCGCCCCGGCGAACCGTTGCGCCCCAAACTGACAGACTTCGGAATTGCCCGGATTGTCGACGGCACACGGCTGACGGCCACCGGGACCATGGTGGGGACCGCCGCATACCTGAGCCCCGAACAGGCACGGGGAGCCGATCTGGGTCCCGCCAGCGACATCTATTCCCTGGGCCTTGTGCTGCTCGAATGCATCAAGGGAGCAGTGGAATATCCGGGAAGCGCCATTGAATCGGCGGTGGCGCGCCTGCACCGCGCCCCGGAAATCCCCGCTGACGTTCCAGCGGAGTGGGCAAACCTCATCCGCTCCATGACTGCACTGGACCCCATGGACCGACCGACGGCGGCAGATCTTGAGACCGCCCTTCGGCAGGCCCTGGTCTCACCCGAGTCAGTGCCCGGAAGCGTGGCCGACGAGCCCACGCGCATTCTTCCTGCGCCGCCGTCGCGTCCTCCCCTGGTTGTCCCGGAAAGCATGCGGACAACCGAAGCGAGGTCCGGTGGCCGCACCACAGCTGAGCTGCGGCCCGGCGAAAGCGGCGAAAACGGTCCGCCGCGCACCGGCGTCGCCCAACGCCTCCGCTCTGCCAACCGCGGCAAGCTGGCAGCTGTCGCGGCTGCATTCGCGGTGCTCGCGGTAAGCGCCACAATCTTCCTGTCCGCCAACACTCCCACAACCCCGGAGCCTGTCCAGTACCCTGCGGTCACCGGCACCCTGGGAGAACACCTGGAACAACTGCAGAAGAGCGTGGAACCATGACGTCATTGCCAGTCAATCGCGGACGCTGGTCACCGCAGCGGTGGCGGGCGGTGGTCGCGGCCGCATTGTTGGCCGCTGCCCTCGCCGGCTGCAGCTCCACCGCCCCGGACCTCGATACGGATGCCGCTCAGAAACTCCAAGCCAAGGTGCTGACTGTTTCACAATCAGCCGCCGGCAACGATCATGCCGGCGCCCTCAAATCCCTCGACGAGCTGGTGGCGGAACTGGACGCCTCTGCCGCCGAGGGCAGCGTCTCGTTCAAGCGCCACCAGAGCATTACGAAGGCCATCGAGGCAGTGCGGGCGGACCTGACCGCCGCCATGGTCCAAGCGGAAGCGGACGCAGCGGCTGCAAAGGAGGCGGCGGCAGCAGCGAAGGCGGAAGCGGATGCCGCTGCTGCCAAAGCGGCCGCCGAGGAAGCCGCGAAGCAGGCCCCCGCTCCCGTGCTTCCCCCGGCCCAGGACAACTCAGGATCGGGAAACAAAGGCAAAGGCAAGAGCGACGACTGAATCCGGGTCATCGCCCCCGGATCCAGTCCGCCCCGGCCTCAGCCTTCCGTCAGGAGGTTGAGGCCGGGAAACGCTCCCAGGACCGGTGCGCTGCCAGCAGCTCCTGGATGCGCGACACCGCTCCGTCCGCACCTTCGCTCACGGCTACTCCGGGAGCATCCTGCGGAATGCTTGCAGCATCCACGACGGCGGCACCTCCGCCCCAGCCCCCGATCGCCTTTGCGTGGCGGAAACTCTCGGAAAGCAGCAGAATCACCCTCGGATCCAGGGATGCCCCGGGCTCGCCGGCCTTGGCGTCCAAGCCCTGCTCGGCGTCGGGGGCCGGGTCGGCCGAACCGGCAACCAGCACGGCGTCGAACTCTGTGGATCGCGCGGTGAGGTATGTCCTCTGAACCGGGATCCCGCCGTCGGCCTCCGCCCCCAAGTAGCCTCCGGACGGCGCGATGACCAGCGGCACGATTCCCGCGGCGTCCAACGCGGTGCGCGCGGCACGCACCGCATCCAGGTCGCTGCCCGCGTCGGCCACGATCCCCACCACGCGGCCCTTCACCGGCCAGGTACCGCCGATCTGGGACAGCGCTGGGCTAGGGTCCGTATCTGCCACGTCCACCGTAGCTGCCGGCGCCGGCATGCCGAGGCCGTTGGCAACGGCCGCACACAGCCTGCTATCGACATTGGCCAAGTTCTGAAGCTGGCGTTCCCGGATGGCTTCCTCGCGGCATTTGCCGAGCTCAAAAGTGTAAGCCTGGATCACGTGGTCCTGCTCCACCGGGCTCAGGCTGCGGAAGAAGAGCCGGACCTGGCTGAAGTGGTCATCGAACGACGCCGGGGACTTCCGTTCCTTGACCGCCGCCGCCAACTGCTCGGGAACGTCCACGAACGCACTGAGATCGGCCCCTGCGAGGAAGGGGCAGCCGCCGTCGAGCGAATTCGGGTGGTACGGTGCCGCTCCCCCGTGCACCGCCTGCTGGTGCATGCCGTCGCGGAGCATGTCGTTGACGGGCGCCTGCGGCCGGTTGATGGGGATCTGCCCGAAGTTGGGGCCACCCAGCCTGGAGATCTGGGTGTCGATGTAGGAGAAGAGCCGAACCTGCAGCAGCGGATCGTTAGTGACGTCGATGCCCGGCACCAGGTGCCCGGGGTGGAAAGCAACCTGCTCGGTTTCGGCGAAGTAGTTCACCGGGTTGGCATTGAGCGTCATCAGTCCGATGGGTTGCACCGGCGCGAGTTCTTCGGGGACGAACTTCGTGGGGTCCAGCAGGTCGATTCCCTCGAAGAATTCCTCTTCGGTGTCCGGGAACACCTGCACTCCCAGCTCCCATTCCGGGTAAGCCCCTGCCTCGATGGCGTCGGCAAGGTCACGCCGGTGGAAGTCCGGGTCCATGCCGTTGATGAGCTGGGCTTCCTCCCAGACAAGCGAGTGCACACCCTGCTTGGGCTTCCAGTGGAATTTGACCAGCACAGTGTCCCCCGCGGCGTTCACCAGGCGGAAGGTGTGGACACCGATTCCCTCCATGGTTCGGTAGGAGCGCGGCAGGGCACGGTCGGACATGTTCCACATGGTGTGTGCCTGCGCCTCGGTGTGCAGCGACACAAAATCCCAGAAGGTGTCGTGCGCGCTCTGGGCCTGCGGGATTTCGCGGTCCGGGTGCGGCTTGCCGGCGTGGATGATGTCCGGGAACTTGATGCCGTCCTGGATGAAAAAGACAGGGATGTTGTTGCCGACGAGGTCGAAAGTGCCCTCGTCGGTGTAGAACTTGGTCGCGAAACCACGGGTGTCACGGACGGTGTCGGCGGAGCCTCGGGATCCCAGGACCGTGGAGAACCGGACAAAGACGGGGGTTTCAACATCTTTGGCCAGGAAGCCCGCGCGGCTGATATTCGCCGCGGAGCCGTAGGCCCGGAAGGTGCCGTGGGCCCCCGCGCCGCGGGCATGCACTACACGTTCCGGGATGCGTTCGTGGTCGAAGTGGGTGATCTTTTCGCGCAGGTGGTGGTCCTGGAGCAGCACCGGACCGCGCCGTCCTGCCTTCAACGAATGGTCGGTGTCCTGGAGCCTGAGCCCCTGGGCCGTGGTGAGGTAGGCCCCTGACTGGGCCCGCGAATGGGCCGGGGCACCTGTGGGCGTTCCGGTGGGTGACACCGCTTCGGGTCCTTGCTGGTCCGCTTTGGGCGGCAGAGGTTCCCGCGGTTGCGTCGGCTCGGCAACACTGGGTGGCTCGCTCGATGTGGCGCCGGGAATGTGGACGTTGCTGTCTGCTGACATGGTTTTGTTCCCCTCTGATGTGCGGTCCTTAGCCGCTGGTGTCCGGTCCTTGGCCGCAGGCGGCCATCCGGCCAGAAACTAAGTCTGCTTAGTACTCTAGGGAAATTGGCGGTTGATCACAATGGACCTGCCGAACTTTCATCAGCAAACTTACTATTTGCCGGGAATCTCGCTAAGTTGGTTTAAGCGCGCCCACGAAGCCCGCAACGAGATCAGAACCGCGGGCCAGCGGCCCGCCAGCTGAAGGAGTGATGTACGCATGGCAACTGTCCAGGAATCCATCAACGTAAGCGTCCCGCTGAGCCAGGCCTACAACCAGTGGACCCAGTTCGAGGACTTTCCGCACTTCATGAGTGGCGTCGACTCCGTCCGGCAGCTCGATGACACCACAGTGCACTTCCAAACCAGCATCGCCGGTGTCAAGCGGGAATACGACGCCCGGATCACCGTCCAGCAGCCGGACCAGCGCGTCACCTGGGAAAGCCTCGACGAACCGCGCAACGCCGGAACAGTGTGGTTCGAAGCACTCAATCCGACCGAAACCAAGGTCAGTGTGGAACTCGCCTGGGAGCCTGACTCCGCCGTCGAGAAGGTGGGAGCCGCAGTCGGGCTCGATTCCCGCCAGGTGGCTTCGGACCTCAAACGCTTCAAGAAATTCATCGAGGAGCGCGAAGTGGAGACCGGTGCCTGGCGCGAGCGCGTGAGCGAGGGCGCTGCCACCACCGCCGTCCCCCTCGAAGAAGAAGTGGGGTACGACGCCGTTCCCACGGAGCGGCCCGTGAACACGGATCCGGACATGGCCACGGAGCCTCCGTTCGGCAAGCACGTCCAGCGCTAAGGCCAGCAGGCAACAGCCGCAGACAAAAACGCCCCGCCTCCCGTGATGGGAGGCGGGGCGTTTTGCGTGCGCGGGTCCGGCTACTTGGCCAGACCGGACAGTACTTCGGTGAACTTCGCGGAGGGACGCATCACGGAGGCGACCTTGGCGACGTCGGGGTGGTAGTAACCGCCGATGTCTACCGGGGAGCCCTGCACTGCGAGCAGCTCGGCAACGATGGTGTCCTCGTTGGCGGTCAGCGCCTCGGAAACAGCGGCGAAGTCGGCGGCCAGCTCGGCGTCGTCGGTCTGCTTGGCGAGCTCCTGCGCCCAGAACTTGGCGAGGTAGAAGTGGCTTCCGCGGTTGTCGAGTTCCCCGACGCTGCGGCGCGGGGACTTGTTCTCGAGCAGGAACGTGCCGGTGGCCCGGTCCAGGGTGTCCGCGAGAACCTGGGCGCGCTTGTTGCCCGTGGTGGTCGCGAGGTGCTCAAAGCTGACGGCGAGGGCCAGGAATTCACCCAGGCTGTCCCAGCGGAGGTGGTTTTCCTTCAGCAGCTGCTGGACGTGCTTCGGGGCGGACCCGCCGGCGCCGGTCTCGAAGAGGCCGCCACCGTTGATCAGCGGAACCACGGAGAGCATCTTGGCGCTGGTGCCCAGTTCCAGGATCGGGAAGAGGTCCGTGAGGTAGTCGCGGAGCACGTTGCCGGTCACCGAGATGGTGTCCTCGCCCTTGCGGATGCGCTCGAGCGTGAAGGCGGTGGCCTTGACCGGGGACATGATTTCGATCTGGAGGCCCTCGGTGTCGTGTTCCTTGAGGTATTCCTTGACCTTGGCGATCAGGTTGGCGTCGTGGGCGCGCTCTTCGTCCAGCCAGAACACGGCGGGGGTCTCGGAGGCGCGGGCGCGGGTGACGGCCAGCTTGACCCAGTCGCGGATCGGCACGTCCTTGGCCTGGCAGGCGCGCCAGATGTCGCCCGGTGCCACCTGGTGTTCAATCAGGACGGCGCCCTTGCTGTCCACGAGCTGGACCGTGCCGGCGGACTGGATCTCGAAGGTCTTGTCATGGCTGCCGTATTCTTCGGCGGCCTGGGCCATGAGTCCAACGTTCGGCACAGTGCCCATGGTGGTGGGATCGAAGGCGCCGTTGGCGCGGCAGTCGTCGATGACAACCTGGTAGATGCCGGCGTAGCTGCTGTCCGGGAGGACGGCGAGCGTGTCGGCTTCCTTGCCGTCCGGGCCCCACATGTGGCCGGAGGAGCGGATCATGGCGGGCATGGAGGCGTCCACGATGACGTCGGAAGGAACGTGCAGGTTGGTGATGCCCTTGTCCGAATCCACCATCGCCAGTGCGGGGCCTTCTTCGAGGCCCTTCTTGATGGCGGCCTGGACACCTTCGCGGACATCTTCCGGAAGTTCCTCGAGTCCGCCCAGGATGGATGCGAGTCCGTTGTTGGGGCTCAGTCCGGCGGCGGCGAGCTGTTCGCCGTACGTGTCGAACAGTTCGGCGAAGTAGGCCTTGACCACGTGGCCGAAGATGATGGGGTCCGAGACCTTCATCATGGTGGCCTTCAGGTGGGCGGAGAACAGCACGCCCTCTTCCTTGGCGCGGGCCACCTGGGCAGCCAGGAATTCATCCAGGGCGGCGGCACGCATCACGGTGCCGTCCAGCACTTCACCGGCCAGAACGGGGAACCCGCGCTTCAGGACCTTGACCGTGCCGTCTTCCTTGACCAGCTGGATCTTGAGGGTGTCATCGGCTTCGATGACCACGGACTTCTCGTTGGAGCGGAAGTCTTCGGCATCCATGGTGGCAACGTTGGTCTTCGACTCCGAAGTCCATGCCCCCATGGAGTGCGGGTTCTGGCGGGCATAGTTCTTCACCGACAGGGGCGCGCGGCGGTCCGAGTTGCCTTCGCGGAGGACCGGGTTAACGGCCGAACCCTTGATCTTGTCGTAACGCGAGCGGATGTCCGTCTCGGTGTCGGAGGACGGGTTGTCCGGGTAGTCCGGGAGGTCGTACCCCTGGGACTGGAGCTCGGCGATGGCCGCCTTCAGCTGGGGAATCGAGGCGCTGATATTGGGCAGCTTGATGATGTTGGCTTCCGGCTTCTTTGCCAGGTCACCCAGTTCGGCCAGGGCATCGCTGATCCGCTGCTCTTCGGTGAGGTAGTCACCGAACACGGAGATGATGCGGCCAGAGAGGGAGATGTCGCGGGTCTCCACTTCCACACCGGCAGTCGACGCGTAGGCCTCGATAATCGGCAAGAACGAGTAGGTGGCCAGCATGGGCGCTTCGTCAGTGTGGGTGTAAATAATCTTGGCCATTGGTTGGGCGTCTCCTGAAGGTATACATACATCTGGAACTCTGGCGTTATTTCAACATTCTTAACTTACCCGAGCAGGGCGCGTCGGCGCCCATCGGGGCGTCCAGCGACGCGTAGCATGCCCCCGGCCGCCGTAACTGTCCGAGTCGCGGAGAGACCAGGCCTTGGTCACATCACGCACAATACGAGACTCGTGTATCTATTTACAACAATTGTCACAGTGGGTAGGTTGATCTCCACCAGCGGCGGCCACCATCTGAGGCCGGCGCATCACGACTGGTTAGGACAACCATGACAAAATCGAAGACTCTGGCCACCAGCCTGCTGAGCCTGTCCGCCGCAGCACTGCTGGCTGTGTGTGCAGCCGGCGGCGCCAGTGCCGCGCCCGCCTCGCCGCAGGACGGCGGGCAGGTTGCCAGCCAGGCAGTGGATGCCACGAACGCCGCCAGCTATTGGACGGCCTAGCGCATGCGTGCGGCGGTGCCCGGCGATGTGCTGGCAAGCAAGGCTCTCCAGCGCGGCAACACCTCCCCTGCCGCGGCGGTGGAAAAGGGTTCAAGCACCAAGATCGCCGGCAAGGCAGGCAACGGCAAGCCCGCACCCCTTCACACCGACGAGAACCCGGTGTCCCACATTGGCAAAGTATTCTTCACCCTGGGCGGCAGCAACTATGTCTGCTCCGGTAACTCCGTGGCGTCCAACAACAAGAGCACCGTTTCCACAGCCGGCCACTGCCTCAATGAGGGCCCCGGCGCCTTCGCCACCAATTTCATCTTCGTCCCCGCCTACCTGGACGGTGCCGCGCCGTACGGCAAATGGGCAGCCAAGGCCCTGTACGCCCCCACCCAGTGGAGCTCGGCCGGCGACATGCAGTACGACACAGGCTTCGCCGTCGTCTCGCAGCTCAACGGCCAGAACCTGGCCGATGTTGTGGGCGCATCCGGCGTCCAGTTCAACGCCGCCCGCGGCCTGACCTACAAGGCCTTCGGCTACCCCGCCGCGGCCCCGTTCGACGGCTCCTCACTTGTCAGCTGCACCGGCCCCGCCGGCAACGATCCCTACAACCCGCAGTTCCAGTCCCAGGGCATCCCCTGCGACATGACCGGCGGGTCCTCGGGCGGTCCGTGGTTCATCGGCACCAGCTCGAGCGGTTACCAGAACTCCGTTAACAGCTACGGCTACGGCAGCCGGTCCGAGATCATGTACGGACCGTACTGGGGTTCCGTCATCCAGCAGGCGTACTCGAGTGCTTCCTCCGCGAACTGACAACGCGGGCCCCTCGGACGACGGCCCCTCGGACGACGGCGCCGCCGAGGACCGTCCGTCCGGTTACGGCGCCGTGAGCCGCAGCGACATCAGCCAGGCCCCGGAAGATATCATCGCGTACTGGACTCCGGAGCGGATGGCCGAAGCGACACCGCGGGAGGTCCGGCTTCCGGAACCTGCGGGGCGCACTGACGCCGAAGCTGATGCTGGAACTGGCGAGGACTAACTGAATTAACGACGACGGCGACCGTCCCCTTCGCGGGGGCGGTCGCCGTCGTACGTGGCGGGCAGGTCCTGGTGGACCCCAGGTCCTAGTGGAAGAAGTGGCGCGCGCCCGTGAAGTACATGGTGATGCCGGCGGCGTTGGCCGCGGCGATGACTTCGTCGTCCCGGACGGAGCCGCCGGGCTGGACCACGGCGCGGACGCCGGCGTCGATCAGGATCTGCAGGCCGTCGGCGAACGGGAAGAACGCGTCGGACGCAGCCACGGCACCGCGGGCACGCTGCGGGGCACCGCTGGAGTCGGCATTCGAAGCACCGCCGGCACCCTCAACCGCGGACTCCACGGTCACGCCGAGCGTGTTGGCGCGTTCCACGGCCAGCTTGCAGGAATCGAGCCGGTTGACCTGGCCCATGCCGATGCCGACGGCGGCACCGTGGTCGGCGAGCAGGATGGCGTTGGACTTGGCGGCGCGGCAGGCGGTCCAGGCGAACGCGAGGTCTGCCAGCGTTGCGTCGTCCGCGGCTTCCCCCGCTGCGAGGGTCCAGTTGGCGGGGTTGTCGCCTTCGGCGTCCACCTTGTCCGAGATCTGGACGAGCACGCCGCCGGAGACCTGGCGGATTTCGGCCGGATACCGGCCGTAGCCCTCAGGCAGGGACAGGAGGCGGATGTTCTTCTTCTTGGACAGGATCTCCACGGCTTCCGGCTCGAACCCGGGCGCGATGACCACTTCGGTGAAGATGCCGGCCACGGTCTGCGCCATGCCGGCAGTGACGGTGCGGTTGGCCGCGATGACGCCGCCGAATGCGGAGACGGGGTCGCAGGCGTGGGCCTTGGCATGGGCGTCGGCGATGGGGTCCGCTGCATCCGCGGAACCCACGGCCACGCCGCACGGGTTGGCGTGCTTGATGATGGCCACGGCGGGCTCGGCGAAGTCGAACGCGGCACGGAGGGCGGCGTCGGCGTCCACGAAGTTGTTGTAGCTCATGGCCTTGCCGTGGATCTGGTCCGCCTGGGCGATGCCGGCGGGAGCGGCCTTGTCCACGTAAAGGGCGGCCTGCTGGTGCGGGTTTTCGCCGTAGCGGAGGACCTCGGAGCGCTCCAGCGCCAGGCCGGCGTAGGCGGGCCAGTCGATCACGCCGTCGCCGTCCTCGTCGAGGAACTGGCTGGCGGTCCAGGTGGCCACAGCGTTGTCGTACGTGGCCGTGTGGGCGAAGGCCTTGGCGGCCAGGCGCTGGCGGGTCTTCAGGTCGAAGCCGCCTTCAGCGGCGGCGCGGACAACATCGCCGTAGAAGCCGGGGTCCGTGACGATCGTGACGGCGGCGTGGTTCTTCGCGGCGGAGCGCACCATGGCCGGGCCTCCGATGTCGATCTGCTCCACGACGTCGTCCTGCGCGGCGCCGGACTTGACGGTCTCCACGAACGGGTAAAGGTTCACCACCACGAGGTCGAACGCCTCGATCTCCATGCTGGCCAGCGTTTCCATGTGGGCGGGCACACGGCGGTCCGCCAGGATGCCGCCGTGGACGCGGGGGTGCAGCGTCTTGACTCGGCCGTCCAGCATCTCCGGGGAACCGGTGACTTCCTCAACTTCCTGGACCGGGATGCCAGCGGCTGCGATCTTCTTCGCGGTGGACCCGGTGGAGACGATCTTGACGCCTGCTTCGTGCAGGCCCTTCGCGAGCTCCTCCAGACCGGTCTTGTCGTAGACCGAGATCAGGGCTCGGCGGATGGGAACACGGTCTAGCTGCGTAAAGCTCACAAAGGTCTCCGTCTTATCTCGCGGATCAAAGCCGCGGTTGGTGGGGATGTGGCAAGTTTATCGCGTCCGCCGGGATGCCCTCCCTGCGAGCCGGAGTGTGAAGTCCGCCTGTGGGCTCCGCGCCGACCCCGCATGCAACGTAGAGTTTTCCCAGGAGGCCGAGATGAATACTTACACCACTGTGCCCAGCGGCGAACAGGTGGTCCAGGAACTGCCGTGGCGCTGGAAGGTTCAGGGCCGGATCTTCCTGATCGGCGGCCTGGGGTTTATGTTCGATGCCTGGGATGTGACGCTCAACGGGATCCTGATTCCGTTGCTGTCCACGCACTGGGCGCTGTCGCCCGGCGAGGTTGCGTGGGTGGGCACGTCCAACCTGATCGGCATGGCGCTCGGAGCCTTTGTGTGGGGCACCATCGCGGACACCATCGGCCGCAAGAAAGCTTTCACGGCCACGTTGCTGATCTTCTCCCTCTTCACGGTGCTGGGTGCGTTCTCCCCCGATTTCCTCTGGTTCTGCGTGTTCCGGTTCATGGCGGGCTTCGGCCTGGGCGGGTGCATCCCGGTGGACTATGCCCTGGTGGGCGAGTTCACTCCGCGGAAGCAACGCGGCAAGGTCCTCACCGCCATGGACGGCTGGTGGCCGGTGGGTGCTGCCCTTGCCGGGTTCGTCTCGGCAGGGCTGGTGGCCGCTTTCGGCGACTGGCGGCTGACGATGCTGGTGATGGTGCTTCCGGCCCTGCTGGTGTTCTGGGTGCGGCGCAGCGTGCCGGAATCGCCGCTGTTCCTGATCCGCAAGGGCCGCCGCGACGAGGCCGCCAAAGTGATCGACGACCTGGTCAAGGCCACCGGCGCCGAGCCGCGCGCGTACAGCCTCCCGGATGCGCAGGATGCCCCCCGGCTCTCCGCCGGCAGTGCCTGGGTCCAGCTGGTCCGCGTCTGGCGCTTCAACTGGAAGATCACGGCGGCTGCCTGGTCCCTGTTCTTCAGCATCCTGCTGGTGTACTACCTGTCGCTGACGTGGATGCCGCGGATCCTGATCGGCGCGGGCTTCCAGGACTACAAGGCCTTCCTCACGACGGCGTCCATGGCCGCCGTCGGGCTTCTCGGCGTGGTGGTGGCCGCTGTGCTGGTGGAGCGGGTGGGCCGCAAGTGGATCCTGGCGATCACCGGCCCGCTGTCCGCACTGACCCTGGTGATCGTGGCGTTTGTGGTGGACATCCCGTCGGCCGCGGTGTTCTGGCTGCTGGTGTTCGGCTTCATCGTCCAGGTGGCCATCCCGGTGCTCTACACGTACGTCTCCGAGCTGTACCCCACGGACCTGCGCGGCACCGGCTTCGGCTGGGCGTCCACGTTCTCGCGGCTCGGTGCAGGCTTCGGCCCCCTGGTTTTCGCCTCGGTCCTGTGGCCGCAGCTGGGCCTGGCGACGTCTTTCGCACTGGCCGGCGGGCTGGTGCTGCTGTCCGTGCTGTGGATGGCGTTCTTCTCGCCCGAGACGAAGCAGCGCACCCTGACGTAGGCCCCCTCCCCTCCCCTCCCCCAACTGACTCGCATTTAACGTCGCGAAACGAGCTTTTCACGACGTTAACTGCCAGTCACTTGGGCAACCAGCCGCGGCTGACGAGTGCCGCGCGGACCTTCGCCACCGCCAGCCGGGCATCATTCACCATGTGCCGCTTGGAGATCCGGACCAGCTCCCACCCTGCGCGGCTGAAATCCTCCTCGCGGGCGATGTCCCGGATGATCTGCGCCGCCTCGGAATGGCCCTCGCCTTCGTACTCCACCGCCACGCGGTGCTCCGGATAGGCCAGGTCCGGTTGACGCACGA
Organism: Arthrobacter sp. B10-11; assembly: GCF_033142195.1. Classification (NCBI taxonomy): domain Bacteria; kingdom Bacillati; phylum Actinomycetota; class Actinomycetes; order Micrococcales; family Micrococcaceae; genus Arthrobacter; species Arthrobacter sp. B10-11. The sequence continues at coordinate 29,365 of NZ_JAWMTH010000005.1, read as the reverse complement.
CGCCGGGGCTCAGCTCCGTGGGTACGTTCAGTTGCGGTTCGGGCAGGCCGGCGTTCTCCAGTGCCAGCCGCAGCCGCGTTTCCGGTGCGGAGTCTGCACCGACGCGCGCCTGCTCCAGGGCCAGCCGGGCTTTTCGAATGCCGGGGGTTCCTTTGTGCCGGTCCAACATGTCCGCCAGTTCCTCCAGCGTGGCGTGCGGCTCCGTCCTGCCCTCGAGTTCGGGCCGCGGAAGCCTCAGCAGGTGGTCTGCCACGACCGTGAGCTCGTTGATACTCATCTTCCGCGAGCAGTCCAGCCAGGTCCGTGCACGGCTAGTGATCAACAGCCCACCGTGGCTGACCACCTCGTCCGAAAAAAACTGCCCGACATGTCCCACTACGCCTCGGCGACGCGGGATAGCCATGACGTCAGGCCGCGAGATGTGTATATGTTCATCATCCTGGTTTGGAAGAAACCCCGGAAAGTTCCACAGCGCAAAAGCGGTGGCGTGCGAAGCTGCCGAGAACGGGGTGACTATCGTGTACGGCCTGACCACGTTGAGTCGGTCCAGCGGCGCGTCGGTGCTCGGGATACGGACGCCGCGGCTGGGCACGTGCAGCCCGCGGAACCTAAGACGCCCGGGACTCACCCCGGCGTCGGCCGCTTCACGGACAGTGAAGGGTGCTCCGCCCAGCGCTGCGGGCAGAGGGCTCGGATCTCGCATTCCTCATGATTTCAAATCCCGGGCGGGCGCCCGGAAGTTATCCACAGATCTGCATGCGTTCACCCAACTGACTCGCAGTTAACGTCCTCAAAACCGCGTTTCGCGACGTTAACTGCTACCTAGTTGGGTAGGAATCAGGCGGCGGCGAGCTGCGCCAGGGTCGAGACCAGGAGCCTGCGCTCCACCACCTTGATGCGTTCGTGCAGGGACTCCTCGGTGTCGGACTCCTCGATGGCCACGACTTCCTGGGCGATAATGGGGCCGGTATCCACGCCGGCGTCGGCCCAGTGAACGGTGCAGCCGGTGACCTTCACGCCGTAGGCCATGGCATCGCGGACGCCGTGGGCACCGGGGAAGGCCGGCAGCAGGGCGGGGTGCGTGTTGAGGTATTTTCCGTCGAACGCGTCGATGAACTCCGGGCTCACAATGCGCATAAAGCCTGAGGACACCACCACATCCGGCTGGTATGCGGCCACAGCTTCGGTCAGTGCAGCGTTCCAGTCGGCACGGTCGGCGTAGGCCTTGAAGTCCACCACGAACGTCGGGATTCCGGCAGCCGCCGAACGTTCCACTCCGTAGGTCCCCGGCCGGTCGGCACCGACGGCGGCGATTTCCACGTCCAGCTCGCCCGCCTTGACGGCGTCGATGACAGCCTGGAGGTTGGAACCGGTACCGGACACGAGGACAACGATGCGCATGGCTCTAGCTTATGGGGCTGCTCGCGTAGGCTGGAAAACATGAACCCCCCGAAGGACTCCGCACGTCCCCAGCCGGCCAAGCAACCCCTCAGCGAGGCCGCGAAGACGTCACTGCTGAAGACGCACAACCTGTTCCGCGCCTTTATCGTTGCCGTCCTGGGGGCGTTCTTCGTCTACCAGCTGGACATCACCCATCTGTGGCTGAGCTCCATCCTGACGGCCGTGAGCATCGTGCTCGGCATCATGGTGCTTGTCAGGGCCGTCAAGCTGAAGGAATCCAAGCTGGTGCTCTTCGGGACGATTTCGGGATTGGTGGTCTCAGCGGTGATGGTGCTTCTGATCCTGGTCGCCGCGGTGTTCTTCAATCAGGTCCGGGATTTCCAGCAGTGCTCCCGCACGGCGCTCACCCAGCAGGCCATGACCCAGTGCCAGACTCAGCTGGAAAAGTCCCTCCCCGCCCAGCTCCGCTAGTCCGGACAGCTCCGCCGACCCGCTGTCTGGTCAAAAGCCGTCTGGTCAACAGAAATAACGCCCGACGGCGGGACCTCCTACGGCTTGGCCGCGTCCAGGTCCGCTTCGCGCAGCTTCTGCTGGCGTTCCAGCCACGGGCCGGCCGCGTAACCAATGACGACGCCGATTGCCACTTCCGCGGCTACCCACAGCGAGGTGCTCAACGGATCCGGTCCGATGTCCGTGAGGCGGCCGATCCCGGCCGATCCCCGCGCCATCCAGGCCAGCCCTCCGGCCATCAGGCCGGCCGCCACACCGATGATGGCGCCGAGGACGAGTGTTGAGGCCGACGCCGTAAACCAGCGGGCACGGACCTTGATGGACAGCCATTCGTCAAAGTGGTTTTCGCCCTCGCGAAGGAACCACCAGCCAGCCAGCGCACCGGCCAGGACCGGAACCACCAGCGCTACGAAGGCGTAGTCCAGCGGGCCGGCGGGCAGGGCGGCGAACACCGGAATGGACGGCAGCGGGCCAACAGCGGTTCCCAGCGGACCGGCCTGCGAGCCCACGCCCAGGGCGAAGCCGGAGCCGGACGTCCAGGCGAGCGCAAAAACAGCCAGGTTGGGCAGGAAGCCGAGCTGCGCGATAGTGAGGACGGCACCGCCCATGGCGCCGGCGTCGAGCCCTTCATACACGGCGATCACCAGGTCCCAGTGAATCAGGAGGTCCACCGCGAGCAGCGCCGCGGACATGGAGAAGGCTGCCATCAGGGCCACGAAGCCGGCTTTGATGGCGGAGCCCAGGTAGGAGCCGGCCCAGCGGGAATGCTGGCTGGTCCGGGCAATCCAGTCCACGGCGTCGACGCCGATGAGCCGGCTCCACGATCCGGCTTCGCGGCGGGCACCCACCACCATCCCCAGGCCGAACGGCACCAGCGGCATCAGCCCGGCAAACCACAGGAAAATGGCGACGTCGTCCGTCCGGCACACGAATCCCGTAGCCATGCCGAACCCGGCATACACCAGCCAGGAACCGAGGAGCGCCTGCCAGAGCTGGTCCGTGTACGAGGCCCGGGCCAAGCGCCGGCCCGCCCGCCACGCTAGCAGGAACGGGATGAGCGTGAGGCCCAGCGGAATCAGCGACAGCGTGCCGGACTCGGGTTGCGCCGCAGCCTCCCCGGCCACCGTTGTCAGGTGCAGCGGCACACCGTGGATCAGCAGCCACGCTTGGCCGCCGAGCCGGGCGAGGGCGTCGAAGTTGTTGTTCTGGAACCCCGCAGTGGCCCAGACGGCGACAATGGGCGCCAGCACCACCAGCGCGGAAATGACCGCCGCCTGCGCCGACTCGAGCGCTCCCTGCAGCCACAAGGGCATGGGAATGCCACGGTCTCCGGTCTGATCAGCGCGCAGTTTCATCGTGTTCCATGGTGTCACGGGAGGGACCCCGGGGGCCGCAGAAGTGCCCGCCCGCCAGCGCTTTTTTCGTTACTCAGCCGTAAAATTGGATTGTCCGCAATCAGTGGTTGGAGGCAGAAAAATGACTACCGCATCCCCACATGCACACGGCGTTCACTTTGGACGTACGGATGTCCAGAACGTCGGCATGGGTGTAGGTATTGTCCTGATGTTGGTGGGTGTCCTGGGGTTCATCCCGGGCATTACCCAGCAGTACAGCGAACTGAGGTTCCTTGGGCCTGATTCGCACGCCATGTTCCTTGGCCTGTTCCAGGTCTCCATGCTGCTGAACATTGTGCAGCTGGTCATCGGTGCAACAGGCTGGGCAATGTCCCGCAGTGGAATGGGCGCCCGGAACTTCCTCATGGGCTTTGGTGCGCTGTACATCGTCCTCAGCATCTTCGGGCTCAGTGTCGGAGTGGATTCGGCGGCCAATTTCCTGTCGCTGAACACGCTGGATAACTGGACCCACATGGTGCTGGGCGTGCTGATGATTGGCGCCGGCTGGATCCTTTCTAGGCATCTGGCCGAGGACCGCAGGTAACCCGGATCGCGTAGCCGGGACATAAGGAGCCGCTAATGAGGAACGCTTCATAGCAATCTGAATGTTTTAACCACCGGTTGGTGCAGTTGCCCTGCGTAGTCGCAGGCGGCTGCACCAGCTTTTTGTCTGGAGGGGCCTCCGCGAAATCCGCACTCCTGTGAAGATTTTCAATTTAATGAGGCCCAACCCGTTGACTCGCTAAAAATCTTCACTATAGTTGTGTGAGTCAGGTCACTCAATGAAGGAAACCCAATGACCACCGAGACGACGAATGGTGCCCCGCCCGCCACAAGCGCGCTGCTGGCTACTGTCGGTAACAAGGTCCGCGCCATGCGCAAGGAAAAAGGCATGACCCTCGCGGCCCTCTCGGAGATCACCGGCCTCAGCCAGGCCATTGTCAGCCAGATCGAGCGCGGCATGGCCAACCCTTCCTTCACCACCCTGGCGCAACTGGCCCACGGCCTTGATATCCCGGTGGGGAAATTCTTCATCGGCCAGGAAGCCTCGAAATCCCCCGTGGTCCGCAAATCCGAGCGGCGCAATCTCAAGGGCGTCACCCGCGAGTCCGTCGGCGAGGCAGTGCATGAACTGCTTACGCCGGGCCTCAACGGCGGCATCGAAGCCCAGTGGATCATGACACCGCCCGGCCATGACACCAGCTCCAATCCCTTCAGCCACAGCGGCGAGGAGTTCTGCTACATCGTCTCGGGCCGGAAGGACGTCTACCTTGACGGCGTCTGCCACAGCCTGGGCGAGGGCGATTCGATTACCTATTCCTCGGAAATCCCGCACTGGTACAAGAACAGCTACGAAGAGGTATGCGTAGCGATCTGGGTTAACGCACCGCACGCGTGGTAAATCCGCCGACCCCAACCGGCCTTTACCGTTTTTCCCCACTGTCCGGGCCATAACCGTGCCCGCCGACAGTCCTTGCATCCTTCGCATCTTCCGTCCTGCTCCCGGGACGTTGATGCGTCATACCCTCCCACGCCCTTGCCGGCGTCAGCGTAAGGACACTTCCATGCTCGATACACAAACGACGGACCCCCAGGGGACGGACAACGCTGTCACGTCCCCAGGCACCAAGCACTCATCCCCCGCCCGCTCCCGCTCATCCGAGAAGTTCACCCCCGAGGTCCGCAAGGGACTGCTGGGCCTGGGCCTCGGCAACGCCCTCGAATGGTACGACTGGATGGTCTTCGGCCTCCTCTCAGCCTTCATCGGCCCCAACTTCTTCCCCAACACCGATCCGCTCTCCGCCACGCTGAACGCCCTGGCCGTGTTCGCCGTCGGCTTTGCCTTCCGTCCGCTGGGCGGCGTCCTCCTGGGCACGCTCGCAGACCGCGTCGGCCGCCGCCGCATCATGCTCCTCTCCATCATGCTCATGGCCGGCACCACGCTGATCATCGCCGTCACGCCGAGCTACCAGCAGATCGGCGCCTGGGCCGGCATCATCCTGCTCGTGTGCCGCATCCTGCAGGGCATCTCCACCGGCATCGAGGCCCCGCTGTCCACCTCCCATGCCGTTGAACTGGTGCCGGCGGGCCGCGAAGGCTACGTGGCCGGCATCATGTCCTTCTACGTGAACATCGGCATCCTGCTGGCCTCACTGGTCAGCTTCCTCTGCAGCCTCACCCTGGGCGCAGCCGTCATGGGCGAATGGGGCTGGCGCGTGCCCTTCATCATCGGCGCACTGTTCGGCTTCGTGGTCCTGTACCTCCGCCGCGCCCTGCCGGAAACCATGAAGCCCGAGGAAATGGTCACCAACACCCCGAAGGCCGTGTGGACCGGAGTCCGAAAGCACTGGCTGTCCGTGCTGGCCATCATCTTCGTGGTGGGCGCCGCCCAGGCCTACAACTACGCCTGGAACGTTGGCCTTCCCAGTGCAGCGCGCAGCGGGTTCAAGGAAGATCCCACCGCCGTGTTCGCCCTCACCACCGTCCTCGGCGTCATCCTGGTGGCGGGCAGCTGGATCATCGGCAAACTCGCCGACGGCAGGTCCATGTCCCGCTGGTTCCTCATTACCCGCATCCTGGCCATCCCCTCCGTTTTCCTCATGCTGATGTACGTCCAGCCCGGAATCGGCGGCTTCGCGGCAGTCCTCCTCGGCGGTTCCCTGGTCCTGGTCCTGAACATGACCCTGTACAACGTGGTCAGCACATCCCTGATGCCCAAGAACTGCCGCGGCACGGGCGTGGCGCTTGGCTACGGAATCGGCGTCGCCCTGTTCGGCGGCACCGCCTCCTACCTGCTCGTCTGGCTCCAGTCCGTGAACCTCAGCTGGGTCTTCCCCGTATACGTGGCTGTCCTGTCCATCCTCAGCATCGTCTTCTACCTCGCCGCCCGCCGCACCAACGGCCTCTTCGTCGGAAACTAAGGAACCTCCCCCATGAACACACTTCACCCGGCCGGCTTTGCCGCGCCCGAAAACACCTTCTCCGGCTCCCTGGAGCTCGCCAGCACGACGGCGGAGCTCACCGCCCCGGTCATCTCCCGTTCCAACGTCCTGGTAGTGGGCGGCGGCCCCGCGGGTGTGACCGCCGCCGTCACCGCCGCCCGGTCCGGCGCCAAGGTCACACTGCTGGAACGCTACTCATCCCTGGGCGGACTCGCCTCCGGCGGTATGGTCCTGGTGCTGGACGACATGATCAACGGCCAGGAAATCACCGTCACCGGCATCGTCTCCGAATACGTCGAACGGCTGCAGAAGCTGGGCCTGGCGATCGTCCCGCCGGCCGATGACCGCAAGACCTCCGAGGAACTCTGGAACAAGTGGGGCCGCTATGGCACCTTCGACTTCCACTCCCACACCACGCCCAAGCCCATCTGCTACGCCGCCGCGTTCGACCCGGACGGCTGGAAGCGCGTCTCCAACGACCTGGTCCGCGAGGCCGGCGTGGACCTGCGCCTGCACTCCTGGTTCTCCCGCCCCATCGTGGACAACGGCGTGATCAAGGGCGTGATCTGCGAGACCAAACAGGGCCCGCAGGCGTTTATGGCGGACGTGGTCATCGACACCACCGGCGACATCGACGTCGCCTCCCGGGCCGGCGCCAGCTACGCCAAGGACAACTACATCACCACCCTCGTCTTCCGGCTGGGCAATGTGGACACCAACGCCGCCGAAGCCTTCGAGCAGGCCAGCCCCAAGGAGGCCCGCGCCATCAACCGCAGGATCAAGCGCCTCCTCGGCGGCGCCTGGGAACTGTGGTGGCTCAAGACCCCCATCGACGGCGTGGTCTGGTGCAACGCCCCGCACATGTCCGGTTTCGACGGCACGGACCCGGCGGACATGACTGCCGCCGAGTTCGCCGCCCGCGACCGGATCTCCGAGGCCGTGGACTACGTCCGCGCCAACCTCCCCGGCTTCGAAAACTGCTACATGCTGGACGTTGCCTCGCAGATGGGCGTTCGCCAGACCCGCCTGCTGCAGGGCGAGTACGTCATGACCAAGGACGACGTCACGCAGCGCCGGCACTTCGCCGATACCGTGGCCCGCGGCCGCGACTACTACTACCCGTACCGCTCCCTGCTGCCCAAGGAAGTGGACCAGCTGCTGGTGGCCGGCCGCCACTACTCCGCCACCCCGGAAGCGCAGAAGATGTCGCGCGAGATCCCGCCCTGCATGGCCATGGGCCAGGCCGTGGGCGTCGCAGCAGCCCTCGCCGTCGAGAACGGCCTCCTGGTCCGCGACGTCTCCGCGCTGGACATCCAGCAGGGGATGCGCCGGCACGGCGCCGACCCTGGCGACGTCCCGTCGTCGAACGCCACCGTCGACGCCGATGCGGCGGTGCCGGCATGAGCACCGCTGTTGACGAACTCGTAGAACGCACGACGGCGGCGCCCGCCGCCGACGCCCGGCCCGCCGCCGGGGAAGCGGCCACCCCGCTGCCCCTGGCCGGCATCAAGATCGTGGACTTCACCCAGGTTTTCATGGGGCCGTCCTGCACCCAGTTGCTGGGCGACTATGGCGCGGACATCATCAAGGTGGAGCGCCCGGGCGCCGGGGACATCTCGCGGAATTCGTTCCCGGACAAAGACGGCCAGGACAACCCGATCTTCCTGTCCATCAACCGGAACAAGCGCAGTGTCTCCATCGATACGCGCACCGAGGAAGGCCGGAACGTCCTGCACGCCATCATGGCGGACGCGGACGTGGTGGTCAGCAACTTCCGCTCCGGCGTGATGGAACGGATGGGCTTCGGCTACGAGGAACTCAAGGCGGAGAACCCCGGCATCATCTGGGCCTCCGGCACCGGCTTCGGTCCCGCGGGACCGTACTCGCACAAGGGCGGCCAGGACGCGATCGCCCAGGCCTACTCCGGCGTGATGTGGCGGCGGGAATCGGGCGACCAGAAGCCGTCCATCTACCCCACCACGCTGTGCGACTACATCACCGGCATGCACCTCATGCAGGGCATCCTCCTGGCCCTGCGCACCCGCGAAACCTCCGGCGTCGGCCAGAAGGTGGAGGTGACCATGTACGACTCCATGCTGCACCTGCAGATGCAGGAGGCCTGCATGCAGCTCAACCGCGGCTACGAGGTCAACTGGGGCGCCATGCCGCTGAGCGGCGTGTTTGAAACAACCGACGGCGCCGTCTGCATGGTGGGCGGCTTCACCCCGGATCCGCTGGCCCGCATCTCGGAAGCACTTGGCCTGGACGAGGACCTCACGCTGCGGCCCGAGTTCGCCAACCTGGAGCAGCAGTTCAAGCACAAGCCGGCGCTGCAGGCCATCTTCCGCGAGCGCATGGCCACCAACACCACCGAGTACTGGACCGGCCGGCTCGAGGACCAGGGGCTGCTCAACGCCCCGGTTCACACGCTGGAGCAGGCCTTGGCCGACGCCCAGACAGAGGCCAACGGCATGATCGTGGAAGCCGAACACCCCGGCGTGGGCACCGTGCGCATGCTCAACGCGCCCATCCGGCTCTCCGCCACCCCGCCCACCGTCCGGCGCGTGGCGCCGCGGCTGGGCGAGCACAACGTGGAGGTCCTGCTGGAGAACGGCTTCGACGAGGAAACCATCGAACGCCTGCAGCAGCTGGGGGTGCTCCGGTGACGGCTGTTTCGGAGGCCCCCGCGACCCTCGCAGCCTCGAACACAGTGGATCAGGTCACCCTGACGATCGAAAACCACGTGGCCACTGTGGTCATCGACCGGCAGCACGTCCTCAACGCCGTCGACGGCACCGCCCAGGCCCGGCTCAACGAGATCTGGGAGCAGCTGGAGCAGGACCCCTCCGTGCGCGCGGTGGTCATCACCGGCGCCGGCACCCGGGCGTTCTGCGTCGGGGCGGACATGTCCTCCTCTGCGGTGGACAAGACGGGCCTCGAGTACTGGGCCGGCCTGGACCCGAATGGCTTCGGCGGCCTGAGCCTGCGCACGACGCTGGACATCCCGGTGATCGCCCGGGTCAACGGCTATGCGCTTGGCGGCGGCATGGAGATAGTGCTCGGCGCGGACATTGTGGTCGCAGTGGAGAGCGCCAAGTTCGGGCTGACGGAACCTCGGGTGGGACGTCTGGCGCTCGACGGCGGCATCCACCAGCTGGTGCGCCGCATCCCCCACACCCAGGCGATGGGCATGCTGCTCACCGGACGGAAGGCGGACGCCGCGGAGATGCAGTCCATGGGCCTGGTCAACGAGGTGGTCCCGGCAGAAGAGCTCGACGCCGCCGTGCAGCGCTGGGTGGACCAGATCCTGGCCTGCGCACCCACCTCGGTCCGCGCCGTGAAGCAGATGGTCACGCAGACCGGCCACCTGACGGCCCAGGAAGCCCGCGGCCTGCGGCTGCCGGCCCTGATGGCCGCGCTGGACAGCGAGGACTCGGCAGAAGGCGTCCGCGCCTTCCAGGAAAAGCGGCCGCCGGTGTGGCCGGGCCGCTGATGATGCAGGAACAACCAGTGAAGGAGAATCCGATGCGGGAGTCACTGACACCCGGCGTCTGGGGCGTGGTGGCAACACCGTTCCAGGGCAGCACCCTGGACGTCGACCTGGACAGCCTGTCCGAACTTGTGGAGCACTACGAAGCCATCGGCGCCACAGGCCTGACCGTACTCGGCGTGTTCGGCGAGGCCGCGGCCCTGACCGCCGAGGAACGCCGCCAGGTCCTCGAAATCGCCGTCGAATGCACGGACCTCCCCCTGGTGGTGGGCATCACGGCACTGGCCACCCGGCCCGCCATCGACGAAATCACGGCAGCGCAGGCAGTTGCCGGCCAGCGTTTGGCGGCCGTGATGGTGCAGGCCAACTCGGCCCGGCCGGAGGTGGTCATCGCGCACCTGGACGCCATCCACCGTGCCACCGGCGCCAACGTGGTCCTGCAGGACTATCCAATGGCCAGCGGCGTGAACATCACCACTGCGGCGCTCATTTCCGTGGTGACGTGGTGCAGCTTCGTGGTGGCAGTGAAGGCCGAGGCGCCGCCCACGAGCGCGGCCATTGCGGAGCTGACGGCCGCCGTCGACATTTCCGTCTTCGGCGGCCTCGGCGGGCAGGGGCTGCTGGACGAACTCATGGCCGGCGCAGCGGGCGCCATGACCGGGTTCTCCTACCCGGAGGCCCTGATCGCCTGTGTCCGGGCCTGGCAGCGCGACGGCTACGAGGCAGCACGCGACCAGCTCCTGCCGTACCTGCCCTTGGTCAACTTCGAGCAACAGGCCCGAATCGCGCTCGCGGTCCGCAAGGAATGCCTCCGGAAGCGCGGGCTCATCAAGGAATCCGGCGTCCGGTCCCCCGCCGCGGCGTTTCCCGAGAACCTGCGCTACAGCATGCTCACGCACCTGCGCGAGGCTGCTGCGGCGCTGGAATCGGCCAAGGATTCCATTGCTGCCCAAGCCCACGCAACACACCACCACACCTCTGTAGGGAGTTTCTGATGGACCTAGGAATCGCCGGCAAAACCGCACTCGTGGCCGCCTCCACCGGCGGCCTCGGCCTGGCAGTGGCCCGTGCCTTGTCCGCTGAGGGCGTGCGCGTGGCCGTCACCGGCCGCCGCCGCGACCGGGCGAAGGAGATCGCCGCGGACCTGCACACCGCATACGGAACAGGCGCCATCGCCATCGAGGCGGACCTGACCACACCGGAAGGCATCGAGTCCGCCGTCGAGCAGACCGTGGCGGACCTCGGCCCCGTCGACATCCTGGTGCTGAACGGTCCCGGCCCCAAACCCGGCGCCGCGGCAACGCTCAGCTCCGAGGACATCGCCGCGGCCTTCGAACTTCTCGTCAAGCCGCACCACGCCCTCATCTCCCAGGTGCTGCCGGGCATGCGGAAACGGCGCTGGGGCCGCATCCTCGCAGTCGGCTCCAGCGGGGTGGCGGCACCGCTGCCCAACCTGGCCGTCTCCAACACCGGGCGGGCCGCACTGGCAGGCTACCTCAAGACCCTCGCGGCCGAAGTTGCCCTGGATTCGGTGACCGTCAACATGCTGCTGCCCGGCCGCATCGCCACGGACCGCGTGGCCGAACTGGACCAGGCCGCCGCCAAACGACGCGGCACCACCGTCGAGGAAATCCAGCTGGAGTCCCGCAAGACCATTCCCGCCCGCCGCTACGGCGAACCGGAGGAGTTCGGCGCCGCAGCCGCCTTCCTCTGCAGCGCGCCGGCGTCGTACGTCACCGGCGTCGCGCTCCGCTGCGACGGCGGCCTGATCCGCAGCCTCTAGCTCCCCTCCCACTTCCCGAAGGAAACCCCATGACTTCCACCGCCACCCATGCCTCCACCACAACGGATCTCGAGCTCATCACCGCCCGGCACCTCATCAACGGCGAATGGCTCGGCGAGGCCGACACCGAACGAACGAATCCCGCCCGCCCCGGCGAAGTCGCGGCCCTCTCCCCCAGTGGCACCGCCGCGGACGTCGACGCCGCCATCACCGCCGCCGCAGCAGCGCAGCCCGGCTGGGCAGCCCTGCCCGCACCGTCCCGCGGCGCCATCCTCATCACCGCCGGCAACCTGCTGATCGAGCGCCAGACAGTCATCGCCGAGGACCTGGTCCGGGAAGAAGGCAAGACCCTCGCCGAGGCCAAGGGCGAGGTCAAGCGCGCCTCCGACGTGCTGCGCTTCTTCGGCTCCCTCGGCTGGGCGGCCACCGGCGAGGTGTTGCCCAGCGGCCTGCCGGACACCACCATCACCACCCGCCGTGAGCCGCTCGGCGTCGTCGGGCTCATCACCCCGTGGAACTTCCCCATCGCCATTCCGGCGTGGAAGGCCGCCCCGGCGCTGATCAGCGGCAACGCCGTAGTCATCAAGCCGGCCGAGCTCACCCCGCTCTCCGCCACCCACCTGGCCCGCGCGCTGCAGGATGCCGGGCTCCCCGCGGGCGTGTTCAACGTGGTACACGGCAAGGGCCGCGTGGTGGGTGACGCCTTGGCCCGCGATCCGCGCATCGCCGGTCTGTCCTTCACGGGGTCCACCAACGTGGGGCTGGGCCTGCAGGAGATCCTGAACGCACGGCGCGCCCGCGTGCAGCTGGAGATGGGCGGCAAGAACGGCGTCCTGGTCCTGGACGACGCCGATGCCCGCAAAGCCGCCCGGGTGGTGGCCGCCGGCGCGTTCGGGCTTACCGGCCAGGCCTGCACCGCCACGTCCCGCGTCTACGTCACTCCGGGCATCCGCTCCGCATTCCTCAGGGCGCTGACTGAGGAAGCTGCGGCCTACACACCCGGTGACGGCATGGACTCACCGATGGGAGCTGTGGTGAGCAGCCAGCAGTTCGGGCAGAACACCGCGGCGGTGCGTTCCGCCGTCGAACGGGGCGCCACGCTGCTCTCCGGCACCGGAATCCTGGACGAAACGTACGACGGCGACGCGGACCGTCCGCTGTTCTTCCCCGCGGCCGTGCTCACGGACCTGCCGTTCGACGACGCCGCCGTGACGGAAGAGATCTTCGGGCCGGTGGTGGCTGTGCTCGAGGTCCCCGACTATGAGGCCGGGCTCGCCGCGATCAACGATTCCCGCTACGGCCTCACTGCCGGCATTTGCACGGATTCGCTGGCACGCGCCACGGACTTCGCCGCACGGGCCCAGGCCGGCGTGGTCAAGGTCAACAGGCCGACGGCGGGACTGGACCTGAACGTGCCGTTCGGCGGCGTGAAGGACTCCTCCACGAACACCTTCCGCGAGCAGGGGAAGTCCGCGCTGGACTTCTTCACCTGGGGCAAGACCGTCTACACGGGTGTGTAGCGCGCCGTGACATACGTGATCGCGCAGCCGTGCGTGGACGTGAAGGACAAGGCCTGCATCGAGGAATGCCCGGTGGACTGCATCTACGAGGGCGAACGCTCGCTGTACATCCACCCGTCAGAATGCGTGGACTGCGGCGCGTGCGATCCGGTGTGCCCGGTGGAGGCGATCTACTACTTGGACGATGTTCCCGACGAGTGGGCCGACTACATCCGGGCCAATGTGGAGTTCTTCGAGGAGCTGGGGTCGCCGCAGGGGGCCTCCGCGCTGGGCAACCTGGGCCGCGACCACCCCGTGGTGGCGGCCCAGCCGGTGACCGAGCCCGCCCGCTAAGTCAGCGCGAACGGACAGTTAAGGCCCACAGCCCCAGCGCGAACGGACAGTTGAGGCCCACAGCCCCAGCGCGAACGGACAGTTAAGGCCCCGCCGTTTGGGGCCTCAACTGTCCGTTCGCGCATAAGCCGCAGTCACCTCACCCCGCGGACCAGACCTGCCGGAATTTGCCGCTGCGGTCGGGCCGGGGCAGCTCATCCGTGTGCTCGATCGCGACCGGCCCGGCGCCAAGCGCGGCGAAATAGCCCTCCAGCCGTTCCGTCACCGCCTGGCGCACCTCGGCCACGGCGGCATCCGGCCAGGCCTCGAGCCGCACTGTCAGGTTGCCGGGCCCCGTCCGGACGGCCTGAAACCTGCGCACGCCGGGGGTCTCCTCGATCACGGTGCCAAGTGCCAGCGGCAGGACGGTGACGATGCCGCCGTCAGGCGCCGCAAAGGAAAGCAGGTCCCCCTTGCGGCCGTCGATCGTCACGGCAGGAAACGGACTGCCGCACGGGCAGGGTTCTGCTGCGAGCGTTACCCGGTCTCCGAGGTCGTACCGGATCAGCGGCTGCACCCGGTTGGCCAGGTTGGTCACGAGCGCGGTATGGGAGGTGGTGCCGGCCGGAACCGGACGGTAGTCCGCGTCCACCGGTTCAAGGATGTACCAGTCCGTGTTGACGTGGAACGCCCCAAGCCGGCACTGGCTGGTCAGCGCGGGGACTTCCGATGACAGATAGCGTTCGGTGACCCGGCAGCTGAACGCCGCTTCGATGAAGGCACGTCCGGCCGCGGACAGGTTCTCACCGGAGCTGATCGCCAAGACGGGCCGGATCCGTAAACGCGCGGCGTCCTGCTCCGCCGCCAGCTGGATCATGGCGCTCGGATACCCGAAAAGCAACGTTGGCTTGAAGGTGTTGAGTTCAGCCACCAGCTCCGGGAGCGGCCTTAGCACCGAAAACACGCGGAGGCGGCGGGCAATGGCCGGGGCACGCCGTCGGGCGTTTTCGGTTAAGACAACGCCCGCGAAGTGCCCGCCACCCGCCACAAGGGCTGCCGCCCGCAGGCCGCGGCACAGAAAGTCCCGTACTTCCGAAGCTTTGACCAGGGTCCGGCGCTCCCGGACCCTCACCAACACGTTCACCACCACCCACGAGTAGCGGTCGTGGATCAGCACGGCCGGTTCCCCCGTGCTGCCGGACGTGGTCACCACCAGGTACCGACCGCGGAAGAGGGTCCCCAGCTGCGACAGGTCGGAGAGCATCTCCGACTTCAGCTTGGCCAGCGTGATGTGCGGGTCCGTCACCCAGTCGTCGAAGTTCGCCATCAGGTCCCGTTTGCCCACAGGGGGAAGCTGCCGCGGATCCGTAACCTTCTCCGGCACGTCCCTGTACAGGCGCCGGTAGTAGGGCGAGGCGGAGCGGGCAAACTCCACGAGCTCCGCAAGGCGTGCCTGCTGCAGGCAGCGGATCGCCTCCGGGCCTCCGCGCTCAGCCCGCCAGGTTCGCCACGCGGCTCCGAATGTCCGTCCGGCCAGGCCAAGCATCGCGCATCTCCCCTCCGGATCAAACCGCTGCCACATGCCCAACCATTCCACCGCGGCGGGGACCGCAACAGGGGCTTTCTTCCCCCTGCCTCCGAATTGCTGGACTTCCCGCCGGGGTCCAACCAGACTGTCTACAACAGCTGGCCCGGCAGGCCGGAATTACGTGCATTTAACCGGCAGCTGGCATTTATCGGGGCTTTACCGCGATACCCGTTCCATAACCGTGAAAGGACGTGGGTCATGCCGGACTTGTCAGCATTCTTCCCGCTCATTGCCGCCCTCATCGGGGCGATTGTGGTCATTGGCTTTATCTGGGTGGCAATAAAACTGATGTGGAAGGTTGCTGAGCCAAACGAGGCCCTCATCATCTCCGGCCTGACCCGCGGAACCTTGGAAACACGGGCCGGAATGGACTTCAAGATCGTCACCGGCAAGGGGGCGCTGGTATTTCCCGGGCTGCAGACCGTGCGGACGTTGTCCCTCACCCTGAATGAAACCGAGCTCAAAGTTTCCTGTGTTACCTCGCAGGGCATCCAGGTCATTGTGGAAGGTGTGGTGATTTACAAAATCGGCGATGCCCCGCCCTTCATTGCAAATGCGGCCCGGCGCTTCCTGGGTCAGCAGCCCAAAATGGAAAGCCAGGTGTACAACGTCTTTGAAGGACACCTGAGGTCCATTATCGGCAGTATGACGGTGGAGGAAATCATCCGCGAACGGGACAAGCTCGGGTCCCAGGTCCGCAGCGCCAGCGGCGTGGAAATGGAGAAGCTGGGCCTGGTGGTGGATTCTCTCCAGATCAAGGACCTGCAGGATCCCACCGGGTACATCCAGAACATCGCCAAACCGCACATTGCCCAGGTGAAGATGGAAGCCCGCATTGCCGAGGCGACGAGGAACCGCGAGGCGGCAGAAAAGGAAGCGGAGGCCGCGGCACTCATCGCCGACGCCCAGAGCGTCTCCGCGATCAGGCAGTCGGTGGCGCAGGCAAACGCCGAACGGGCCAAGGCGAACGCCGCCCAGGCCGGTCCGCTGGCTGACGCGACGGCCCGCCAACAGGTGGTGGTCCAGGAAACCGAAGTGGCCAAGCTTGAGGCGGACCGCGAGGAGCAGAAGCTCCAGACCACCATCCGCAAGCCCGCCGACGCCAAGGCCTATGCCAAGCGCACGGACGCCGAAGGCCAGAAGGCGGCCGACATCAGCGCGGCCGAAGCCCTGGCCCGCCGCACCGAACTCGAAGCCCAGGTGAACGCCCGCCGGACCGAACTCCAGGCCCAGGCAAATGCCACGGCAGCCGCAGCCGCGGCCGGCGCCACGAAGGTCACCGGCGAGGCGGAGGCTGCAGCCACCAGGGCACGCGGCGAGGCTGCCGCCTCGGCCATCAAGGCGAAGGCACTGGCTGAGGCGGATGGCATCAAGGCCCGTGCGGAAGCCCTCGGGACCAACCAGGACGCGGTCATTTCGCAGCAACTGGCCGAGAACATGCCGGCGATCATCGCGGCAGCAGCGGAGCCGTTCTCGCATGTGGGACAGATGACGGTGCTCAACGGCGGCGAAGGGGTCAACAAGATGCTCGGCGGCATCCTCGCCCAGGTGGGCGACTACCTGCCCGCCCTCTCCTCGGCGCTGAGAAACAGCCGGGAAGGCAAGCGCCCGGCCAAAGCCCCCGATGCCTGAGGACCCCGATGCGTAAAGACGTTGACCGCAGCCTCACCGGCAAGATCGGACGGGTGACCGGGCGCATCGGGCCTGGCACCATCGGCGAGGTCATGCTGCCGTACCTCGGCGGCACCATGGCGTTCCACGCCCATCCTTTCGACAAGGCCAGCGTGTTTGCGGTGGGCGAGGAAGTGCTGGTGATCTATTTTGATCCGCCGCAAACGGTCTATGTGGATGAACTCCCGGACGTCCTAAGGCACGACGGCGGGCGGTAGGCCGCGTTTTCAGGCATGCTTACGCGAGCGAGAGAACGAAGGACAGGACAAAACCGGCGGCGGTGCTGAGCGCTACGGCCGGACCGCCGTGCTCGAACGCCTCGGGCATCAGGGTGTCGGCCAGCGAGGCAATGACGGCACCGGCGGCGAACGCCAAGGGCAGCGAGATGGTTTTCGGGTCGCTGCCGGACAACGGCCCGGCGCCAATCACCACGGCAACCACCAGCAGGACGGCACACACCGACCACAGTCCCATGATGGCGCCCGCGGACTTGCCCTGGCTGCGCATCGACGAGGCTCCCACCAGCGCTTCAGGGAGGTTCGAGACGAAGATTGCGGCGAGCAGGGCCAGCCCTCCCGTGCCTTCACCCAGCGAAACGCCGAGGGCTATGTTCTCGGGAATGCCGTCCAGCGTGACCGCGGCGAGCAGCGCCATCCCGGCTGCACCCCGGGTGGATACCGGGCTGGAAGGGCGGTCGGCGGCGGCTGCGTCCGTGTCCAGCTTGGCGCTGCCCCTGAACTCATCGGCCGGCGTCGCCTGCGAACCGGGCTGCGCCCAGCGGTCGAGGAGCGCGCTCAACGCGGTGAACACGATGGCACCCACCATGAGGCCGACGGCGGCCAGGATGATCCCGCCGCGCTCGTAGGCATCCTCGAAAAGCTCGAAAGTCAAGGCTGTAATGAGCGCCCCTGCGGCGAAGGACAGGAAGATGGCCAGAAGGCGTTTGGGCAGTTCGAAGCGGGCACCGATAAACGCACCCAGCACCAGCGCGCTGGACGCCACAACCCCAAATATGAGCGACGCCGACACACCGTCAGTATAGGAGCGGGGCAGCGGCCTGCAACAGAGCTGCGGCCCCGCGCGCGGACGGCCGGGCGCTACCGGATCAGAACCGCCAGACGGAGTAGGGAACACTGGGCAGGTTCCCGGCCATCCACGGCCGGTCCGACGCCTCACGGGGAAGGGCTCCGCGCCCGTCGCGCACCACCACCACTACCGTTCCGATCACCCCCAGCAGGGTTACAACGGCAAGGAAAATCAGGACGACGACGATTGGCCCGGACATTTCTGGAGCACCTCTGATACCCATTTTACGGCGCCCTGGTCCGGCTGCCGAGGTCCAGGACCCGCTGTCCCCGCCTGGACGTGATGGCGCCTGTTCATCCGCGTTCCGCCCCGGCAAGCACGAAGGTCTGGACGGTCCGCCAGCGCGGGCGTATCCTGATTTTCCATTGCCACTGGGGGGTGATCTGGATGGGCGCAACACTGTGCGGTCGTTGCCGGACTGCCGTGCGCGCGTTCCTGCTCGCTGCCCTTGTGGCCGTTACCTGGCTTGTGCTGGCCGCCGGGCCCGCGAGCGCCGCGGCTGACAAACCGAACCCGCTGGGCACTGTCGCGCAGGCAGCTGATTCGCTGCTTCAAAAGACTGTCAACGAAACTGTCCCGCAAGTTGGCAGCATCGCTGACCCGGCAGTCCAGGACGCTCCCGTTCCGGTCGCCGCTGTGCCGCCGCTTGCCGGCACGGCGGCAACCGTCGCTGATGTCGTCGATGGCGTGACCACCGCGCCCGTGCTCGGCGGGACAGCCGGAGCTGTCACCGGCACGGTGGACGGCGCCGCCCCGCTGCTCACGGACACGATCACCGACACGGTCACGGACACGCCGCTCCTTGAAACCGTGACGGATGCGGTGACGGGCGCGGTCGACGGTGTCGTGTCCGTCGTGGATTCATTGGCACCGGTGCTGCCGGTAATCAGTGTTCCGACCGTTCCCGTACCTTCAATTCCGCAGCCGGAGATTCCGCGGCCGGAGGTTCCGGTGAAAGCGCCGGAGAAGGCACTCCCCGCGCGTCCATCGGCGACGGTAGCGCCGTCGTCGGGCGTTCACACCCAACCGGTGTCAGCTGCCCTGGGCGTGGAGGCGCCATTCTTCGCTGACACCGCCCGGCCCGCCGAGGTCACCGCCGCTCCGCAGCAGGCCAGCCGCCCGGTTTCGCCGCTGGAGTTCCTGGCCAATACCCAGGCCGTCCGGGCGCTGGCTGCAACCATCGGCTACGTTGTGTCCGCAGCCCCCGCACCGCAAAGCGAACCCGGAGCGGCGCTCACTTTCCCGGGCTTGCAGAACCAGACGGGACCGTCGTCGGCAGGAGCAGGCAGCGCCGGAGCCGAAGCGGGGGACGTCGACAGCTTCTGGAACCAGTTGCACGACGCCGGGCGCTTCCTGGTGCCGGACGCAGCGCTGGTCCTGACTGCCGGCCCGGCCTTTGATCCGGGGTCTTCCCCCGACTGAGCAGGTCATCTCTGCGCTTTTTCAGGCAGAGCACGGCCCCACCGACGCCGTCGGCGTACGGAATCAAACTCAGTCAGGAGAAAGTCATGTCCGTCAACACCCAGCTCTCCAGCGCCACCGCAATCGGCAACTGGCCCGACCCCATGAAAGCCCGCATCGGCAACTGGCCCGACCCCATGCAGGCCCGCATCGGCTGGTGGCCCGACGTCACGGGCCGCGCGGGTTCTGCAGCCGGCCGCTGACCCCAAGGCCGGTCCGGATGCTGTCCCTTGCCTCCCTGGGGGTGGCAAGGGGCGGCGTCCGGGCCCTTTGATCCGACACGCACCACACGGGCGACACGCGCCACACGCGGCGTTGGCCCCCGGTGGCGGACGCCGCCGTCGTCGTGCTTCACGGCAGCCCCGCTGTTAACCCAACCTTCCCTTGCCCGTCATGCCCGCTCCCCCTCGGCGCAACGCGCCGCCCGCACCGTGGAGGGGTGAGGATCGCAATTGTTGCTGAATCATTCCTGCCACTGATGAACGGGGTTACGCACTCCATCCTTCGGGTGCTTGAGCATCTGCAGGAGAGGGGCGATGACGTCATGGTGATCGCCCCGTCCACCCAGGACACAGAGGTCCTGGACGTGGTGCATGGCGCCTTCGTGCACCGGCTTCCGTCGGTGCCGCTGGCCGGGTACACGAACGTGCGGGTGGCGTTGGGCGGTGTGAACCGGGTCAAGAGAATCCTTGCCGATTACGCACCGGACGTTGTCCACCTCGCGTCCCCGTTCGTGCTCGGCTGGCGGGCGGTGCAGGCGGCACACCAGCTGGGCATTCCCACGGTGGCCATCTACCAGACCGAGGTCCCCAGCTACGCGGCGCGCTACGGCGTCCCGTTCATGGAGAACTGGGCCTGGAACCGGGTGGAGAACATCCACCTCCTGGCTTCCCGGACGCTGGTGCCGTCCACTTTCGCGCTGAACCAGTTGCGCGGCCGCGGCGTTCTGCGGGTGGACATGTGGCGGCGCGGTGTGGATACCGCGCGGTTTGCACCGGGAAAGCGCGACGACGGGTGGCGGGCATCCGTGGCGCCCAGCGGCGAGCGGATCATCGGCTATGTGGGCCGGCTGGCCGTTGAAAAGCAGGTGGAGGACCTCGCCGTACTGGCCGATGTGCCGGGCACGCGCCTGGTGATCGTCGGCGACGGCCCGCAGCGCGAGGCGCTGCAGGAAGCCCTGCCGAACGCGGTGTTTGCGGGGTTCCTGGGCGGTGAGGAACTGGCCAAGGCGGTGGCGTCCTTCGACCTGTTCGTGCATCCGGGCGAGTTTGAGACCTTCTGCCAGACCATCCAGGAGGCCATGGCATCAGGCGTGCCCGTGGTGGCCACAGGCCGCGGTGGCCCATTGGACCTGGTGGAGAATTCGCGCACGGGCTGGCTGTACAAGCCGGGCGACCTTTCCGGGCTGCGCGCCCACGTCATGGACCTGATGGGCGACGACGCCAAGCGCCGCGCGTTCGCCGCGGCGGCCCACGCGTCGGTGCAGGGGCGGACGTGGCCGGCGCTCAGCGCGGAGCTCGTGCGCCATTACCGGGCGGTGATCGCCGGCCATGCGGTGGTTGATCCCGTCGAAACCACAAGAGGAGCAACACTGTGAAGATTTCCGTGATCGGCTGCGGGTACCTTGGTGCCGTGCATGCAGCCACCCTTGCGTCCATGGGCCACACCGTGGTGGGCATCGACGTCGACGCCGCCAAAGTGGAACAGCTTGGCCGCGGGTTGGCGCCCTTCTTTGAACCCGGCCTGGACGAGCTCCTGCAGGACGGCCGGGCCACCGGACGCCTCTCGTTCTCCACGGATTTCGCGGCCGCGGCCGGCGCCCGGGTGCACTTCCTCTGCGTGGGTACCCCGCAGTCCAAGACGTCCGACGGCGCCGACCTCAGCTACCTGCTCACCGCCACCGAAAGCCTCCTTCCGCACTTGGACCGGCACTCCGCCGTCGTGGGTAAATCAACGGTCCCCGTGGGGACCGTTGAGATGCTTGAGGGCGTCCTGTCGGGGCGCCCGGATGTGCTGCTTGGCTGGAATCCGGAGTTCCTGCGGCAGGGCACGGCCGTCAAGGATTCGCTGGTGCCGGACCGTTTGGTTTACGGCGTACCGGGCGGCAAGGCAGCCGCACTCGATCCTGATACTGGTGCCGGCCGCGGCGTGACCGCGGCCTTGGACGCCGTCTACGAGCCGCTGCTGAGCGCCGGGATTCCGCGGCTGGCGTGCAACTTCGCCACGGCGGAACTGATCAAGTCGGCGTCGAACGCGTACCTGGCCACGAAGGTCAGCTTCATCAATGCGATGGCCGAGCTGTGCGATGCGTCCGGCGCGGACGTCACCGAACTGGGCGAGGCGATGGGGCTGGATCCGCGGATCGGCAGCCGGTACCTGCATGCCGGGCTGGGCTTCGGCGGCGGCTGCCTGCCCAAGGACATCCGCAGCTTCCGGACGCAGGCGGCGGCTCTCGATGTGGGATCGGTAGATGCCTGGATGGGCCTGGTGGACGGCATCAACCTCGGCCAGCGGTCCCGGACAGTGGAGATCGCCCGCGAACTCTGCGGCGGCAATCTTGCCGGCCGGACGGTGACGGTGCTGGGCGCGGCCTTCAAGCCGGACACGGATGACATCCGCGACTCCCCCGCACTGGATGTCGCCTTGCAGCTGGCAGCGGCAGGGGCACACGTGACCGTGACGGATCCGAAGGCGATCAACAACGCCTGGATGCGGTACCCGCAGCTGCGCTTCGAGGCGCGCACGGACCGGGCGCTCGAGGGCGCCGAACTGGTGATGCTGCTGACCGAATGGGACGAGTACCGCTCGCTGTCTCCGGCGGGTGCGGGCGCGCTCGTACGACGGCGGACGGTGCTGGACGCACGCAACGTGTTGGACGCCGCCACGTGGCAGGCTGACGGCTGGACGGTTCGCGGGCTGGGAACAGGGGCAGGCACTGTGGCTGTCCCCGCCGTCGGGCTGTAGCTGTTCTTTTCGGGTAGGAGCTACCGGAATCGCGGGCGAGGCCGGCACGTATTTTCACGCTGACTCTGGACCCTACTCGTAAGTATGCTTATCATGTTGCCTAGGAGACTCGCGGGTCCGCAGGCAGCGACGAGGCTGCCTGCGGGCACGCGGGGGGTTCACTAGCCGGCGCCGGCACGGCGGGCAGGTTTGGGGGCGAGGACAGGTGGAACAGGCGGCAGTCGTCAGTTACGCCGTCGGCTACATTGCGGCGCTCATCGTGGCTTTCTTGATCCTGCTGCCCGTGCTGATTCCGATCCTCCTGCTGCTGGTGGCGGCCGGGGTGTTGCAGCTCCTGGCGTTGGGAATACAGGCAGTGGCCACAGGTACCTACTGTTACAGCGCCGGGCTGATCCGCAGCTTGGTCCATGCAGTCAGAAAATCAAGGGACGGGCCTCGCACGCGCCATGGCGGCCGCCGCCTCCACTCGCATTGAGACCATGGCTTGATACCGTGGCACCGCCGGGCCGACTGACAGCGTGCATAACTCACATCGAGAGGAGCGAGCGTGATCGCAGTCCTGGTTATCGACATGCAGAACGCCTACTTTGAGGATCCTGCCCTCGGACGTCACCGCGACGAACTTGTCAGGGCCTGCAACGCGCTCATGAGTGCCGCCCGCCGCAGGAACGCCCGTGTCCTCTTGGTGAAGACGGAACACGAAAGGGACAAATCCACCTGGACCCTGAACATGCTTGACGACAACCAGGGCTTCATTTTCCGCGGCTCGGAGCAGGCGGCCTTCGTCCCGGGGCTCATCACGTCCGACCTGCCGCAACTGGTGAAGACCCGCGACAGCGCCTTTCTGGGTACCGACCTCTTGTGGCGCCTGCGCAACTGGGAGGCCAGCACCATCGTGCTTGCCGGCGTGTCCACGCACAACTGCGTGGCCCAGACCGCGGCGGATGCGTTCGGGCACAACTTTCGGGTGGTGTATGCGGCGGAGGCCATCGCCTCGGAGGATCAGGCGTCCGCGGACGCGCTCCTTTCCATCCTTTCCCGCGAGTACCGGCAGGAGAAACTCAGTCTGGCCCAAATAGAAGACCTCCTCGACAGGCGGCTGAAGCAATCCGAGGTTGCCATGTGACAAGCGCTTCTTCCCGGCGGCCTTTATGATGTGCGGAGGGGAGGACATTACATGAAGCAGGTACGGTCTCATTTTGTCTCTAGGGTGCTGTGATGGCGCTGCCGGGAAGCCAGGAACCGGGTGCGCTTGCGGTGCCCGATTACCAGGCCATCATCGATTCGCTGCCTGATGCCCTGTTCGTCGTCGGGGAATCCGGCACGATCACTTTCATGAATACCGCAGCGGAGCGGATGTTCGGCTATCCCCGGACCGAACTTGTGGGCCGGGATCACCGGACAATCCTCGCCGAGGGCTTCCGCGAGGGGTTCCAGCGGCTGTTCAACGGTCTGCGCCGCCACGGGGACACAGCAGACAGCCCTCCGTTTGAAGCCTACGGCCTCCGGCGCGACGGCTCCGAAATCCACGGCGAGGTGGCGTGCGCCTTGCTCCGTTCGGGAGCCGACGTGGCCATGACGGTGACGGTGCGCGCCACCCGCCCGCGGGAGGAGGCCGAGGACGGACTCCGCGAAGCCTTATCCCTGCTGAGCGCCACGCTCGAGTCGACGGCGGACGGCATCCTGGTGGTGGGTACGGACGGCCAGATCGCCGGTGTCAACGAGCAGTTCGTGTCCATGTGGGGCATCCCGCGCGGGCTGCTGACCACGCACGACGATGAAGCGGTGATTGACTTCGTGCTCGGGCTCCTGAAGGATCCCGGAAACTTCCTGGCCAAGGTCCACGAGCTCTACGCCAACCCGCTGGCGGAGAGCAATGACATTCTGGAATTCCTCGACGGCCGGACCTTCGAACGATACTCGCGCCCCCAGAAGGTGGCGGACAAGGTGGTGGGCCGGGTCTGGAGCTTCCGTGACGTCACCCCGCGCCTGGCAGCCCAGGACCAGGCGAAACGGGCCATGGCCGATCTTGCCGAGCAGGCGGCACAGCTGAAGGCCCTGGCGTTCCAGGACCCCCTGACCGGGCTGGCGAACCGGAAGCTGTTCCATGACCAGTTGGCGGAGTCGCTGCGCGTCGACTTCGACTCCAGCGTCGACGTCCTGCTTCTTGACCTGGATGATTTCAAGGAAGTCAACGACATCCTGGGCCATCATGCCGGGGACGAGATGCTCACGGAAGTAGCGCGCAGGCTGCGGTCCTGCGTCCGTCCCGACGACACGGTGGCCCGTCTGGGCGGCGATGAGTTCGCGGTGCTGCTGACGGCTTCCCCTCAACCCGATGCAGTGGCCGAATGCATCGTGTCATCGCTGAATGTGCCGATGTGGATCGACGGCACCATGCTCCGTCCCAGCCTCAGCCTGGGCCTGGCTTCCGCGGGCGAGGATCCGGTGGCGGGCTCCGAACTGCTGCGCCAGGCGGACGTCGCCATGTATGCCGCCAAGGCTGCGGGAAAGAACCGGTATATGCGGTTCGAGCCGAACATGATGACAGCCCTGGTGCAGCGGACGGACATGGAGGCCGGCCTCAGGCACGCTGTCGACGCCGGGCAAATCATGGTCCACTACCAGCCGGTGATTTCCCCAAAGCTTGGCGAAGTGGTTCAGTTCGAGGCCCTGGCCCGATGGAAGCGGGACGGGGAAATGGTGCCGCCCGGGCAGTTCATTCCGACGGCGGAGCGCAGCGGCCTGATCTCTGCCATCGGGCTGCAGGTCATGCGGCACAGTTTCACCGAGCTGCGCCCGTGGCTCGCCGCCGACGCAACGCGGTCAGTTGCCGTCAACGTTTCGGGAGTGCAGCTCAAGGACTGCACATTCGCCGAGAGTGTTTTGCGGCTCGCCGCCTCCTGCGCCACTGATCCGCGCCAGCTGGTGCTCGAAGTGACGGAGAGCGTCTTCTTTGATCCTGATGCGCACGTGATCCGGCAACTCGACCTGCTCCGCGACGCCGGTGTGCGTGTAGCGCTCGACGATTTCGGCACCGGATACTCCTCACTGGGGCGGCTGCAGGAACTACCCGTGGACGCGGTGAAGATCGACCGTTCCTTCGTCTCCATGGTGCGTACCGGAGCAGAGAAGCTGCCCATCCTGAACTCCATGATCAACATGGCACACAATCTGGGCCTGACGGTGACGGCAGAGGGAATCGAGACCGCGGCCCAGGCAACCTACCTGACCAACCTTAACTGCGACTCCCTGCAGGGTTATCTGTTCTCCCACCCGGAACCTGAATCCGGGCTGGAGATCGCACTGTTGCGCTCAGCGGATGCGATTGACGAGATCCACGGCGTTCGCCTCGAGGGCTGACCCAGTGCTTCGCTGCGGTCCCACAGTTGCTGCGCCAGCCCGGCGTCGTAGGCCTGCTTGTTGGCTTTGGCCAGTGCCCGTTTGGCATAGTACGCGCCGGAGACCCAGTCCTGCCCCGGTTCTGTGGTCGCGAGCCACACAAGGGTGTCTGATCCTTGCTCCGGGGTGAGCATGAACCGTTTGATGAACGTCTTGTAGGCGAACCGGAACCAGCTGGTCGACTCTGCCGCGAAGTTGGTGGCCACCCCGCCCGGGTGAAACGCGGCCGTGGAAATCCCGTCGGCGTTGAAGCGGTGGTGCAGCTCGGTGGTGAACAGGATGTTCTCCAGCTTGGCAGTGCCATAGGCCCGGTTGGTGGAGTACTTGCCGGCAGCATCGAGGTCATCGATATCAACGTGTCCGAATGCGTTCGCCGCGCTCGACGTGTTGATAACCGTCGCCTTGCTGGCCGTGAGAACGTCCAGCAGCTCGTTGGTCAGCAGGAACGGCGCCAGGTGGTTCACCTGGAAGGTCTTTTCGTGGCCGTCCACCGTCAGCTCGCGTTTGCCCATGATCCCGCCGGCGTTGTTCACCAGGACGTCGATCCGCGGGTACCTCGCCTTCAGCTGCGCGGCGAGCGTCCGCACCTGCGTCAGGTCCGCGAAGTCGCTGACAAAGTAGTCAGCACCGATCTCCTCCGCCACCGCCCGTGTTTTCTCGCCTGAACGCCCGACGACGGCCACCCGCTCCCCTGCCCTGGCCAGCGTCCGCGCGGCGGAAGCTCCGATGCCGTCACTTGCTCCGGTGATGACAATGGTTCGTTCAGCCATGAAGAGTCCTTTGCGCGGGTGCGATGAGCGGGCCTCGTGACGGGCCTACGGAACTCCAACGATGCCGGGACGTCCAGCGTTCCCTCTCCTGCGACGCTATCTCACTTCCTGTCGGGTATCCGCCGGACGCTCTCTCACTTCCTGCCGGGTATCCCCGGACGTTCTCTCAGTTCCTGCCGGGTTTCCCCGGACGTTCTCTCAGTTCCTGCCGGTGTTCGACGGCGGGCGGGCCGGGTGGGTTGTGCCGTGTGTCAATGGCCATTACGTTCTGCCCACGGGCGGTCAGTTGATGTGCCCGCTGGTGGCCAGTAAAACTGCCCGGTGATGGCCAACAGATCTGCCCACTGATTGGTTCGGCGGGGTTGGCCATTCTTGGGGTGGTTAGTTCAGTTGGGTGACTCCTTTTCCGGCGAGGGCCTGGGTGAGGCGGACGGAATCGCCGCTGGTCTGGCAGACGTGAGCATGGTGCAGCAGCCGGTCAACGGTCGCTGTCGCGAGAGTTTTGGGCATGAGCTCATCGAACCCGGCCGGGTGAAGGTTGGAGCTGATCGCGACGGACCGCTTTTCATAGGCTGCGTCGACGACCCGGTAGAGCCCTTCGGCGGCGTCGGTGGCCACCGGTAAGAGGCCGATGTCATCGATGACCACGAGCTCCGCGCGGAGGATCCGGGTCACGGCGCGGGTGACGCTGTCATCGGTGCGGTGCGCCCGGATCAGGACGCCGAGGTCTTCGAGCCGAAACCAGGCCACGCGCATCCCGGCTTCGACGGCCTGCTGTCCAAGGGCTTCGAGGAAGAAGGTCTTCCCAGTGCCGGAGGGCCCGCAGAGGACCAGGTTCTCCCTGCGGGTGATCCATTCCAGGGTCCGAAGCGCCTGCTGTGTCGGTGCCGGGATAGAGGACGCTGCCGGGTCCCAGGCGTCGAAGGTTTTCCCGGTCGGGAAGCCAGCGGCCTTGCGGCGGGAGGCGAGCATGGACCGGGCCCGTCCGGCGGCCTCTTCGGTGAAGAGGGCTTTGATGATCTCGACCGGTTCCCAGCGTTGCGCGCGGGCGGTCGCGATCAGGTCCGGTGCCAGCGCCCGCGCGTGGGGCATTTTCAGGGACCGCATCAGGGCCTCGAGGTCCGCCGGCAGCGGCGGGGCCGCGGTGTTGGTCGTGGTGACGGGACTCATCGGGCGTCCTCCGGCGTGGTGTTCAGGGCCGGGTTACCGATCGCGGCCCAGGCGCCAGTTCCCTGGGTCAGCGAAGTCAACTCGTTGGCGGCGTGCGTGGTGGTGCGGCGGATGTTGGCGTTTAGGATCGAGGCGAGGTCCGGGTGCGCGAAACGGCCATGCAGGGCGGCGTCGCCCAGCGCGCGGTCGACTTGGTCGGTGCCGGCGATTTTGGCCAGCGTGACGGCTTCGGCCATTTTCACGTTCATCCGCGCCGTCCCGGCCGCGGCAGCTTCCAGCAGCCAGGTCCGGGCACCTTCGCCGATGGCCAGGAACGCAGCCTCGTCCGCGCTGCGGGCCCTGACCTCATAATCGCCCGGGACCTTTGCCCTGGCTCCCGGAAAGTGGTCATCGTTGATGGCGGGGCTGCCGGGCCGCGCCCGACCGTGGCGGGCGACCTCGACGGGCCCGGCGGCGCCATGGTGGACGATGATGACCTGCTCGTCCGATCCGGTGCCGTGGGTGCGCACGAACACCCGGGACCCCAGCAAATGCGCGGGGACCGAGTACTGGGCGTTTTCGAACGTGACCATCGGGGTGTTTTCCGGGACCGTGCGGGCCAGCCCGAACGCAACCGTGTGGGCGGCATCCGGGATCCGGTGCAACCGCGGGGCTTCCTCGGCGAGCATCGCCGCGGGTTTGCGCCGCGTCACCCGGTGCTCACGGCTATTTACGTCCTCCATGAACGCCGCGCAGGCGGCCTCGAGTTCCGCGAAGGAGGCGTACTCGCCGCGGAGGTTGGTGTCCTTGGGCACGATGTCGGCCTTGGCGAGTTTCACCGACGCTTCAACCCCGCCCTTGGTGGCCGGGTCTGCCGGCTGGCAGGTCAGCACCGTGATCCCGTAGTGCCGGCCGAAGTCCAGGGTCTGCTGATTCCGGACCGGGACCCCGGCAACATGGGCCGTGGTCACCGTCTTTTCGTTATCGGTCAGCACATACGTCGGGGCCCCGCCCAGAATCCGGAAGCACCGGTCCAGGGCCGCGAAGACACTCGGCGCGGTCCGGTCCCTGAGCGGGATCACGATCCGGAAGCGGGAGAACGCCAGCCAGGCCACGAACAGGATCGTCTTCACCCCGCCGATCCTGGGCCCGTCGCCGAAGTCGTACTGCAGCCACATGCCCGGCTCGGTGATCCAGGGCCGGTGAACACGGGTATGGCCCAGCCGCCACGCTGCCTTCACCTGCGCGATCGCCCGTCGAGTGGACCGTTCCGAACCCTCGTAGCCCAGGGCGAGGAGCTTCTCGTGAGCCCTATCCGCCCGGATCCGGCCCTTGGAGGTCTCGATCCATTCCTCAATCTTGGGCAGGAACGCGTCCGTGACCCGGCCCCGGGCCGCCGGTTCCCCGATCGGCCGGCCCGCGTCCCTGGCCTGAACGTGTTTGGCAACGGTGTGGTGCGAGCAGCCCGTGAGCTCCGCGGTGGCGCGCAACGACCCGGTCAGATCGTAGGCAGCAAGAATTTCCATGATTTCTCCGTCAGACTTCATACAGGGCCTCTTCCTGGTTCGCTTTTGGTGCGCTTAGACACCGTCATCAAACCCCAGGGAGAGGCCCCCACCGCTTAAGACGCGGTCGGTTCAGTAAGGAAGTGGGCAGATCTCATGGCCACCGGCGGGCAGTTCTGCTGGCCGCCAGCGGGCACTCTCGTGGCCGCCTACGGGCAGTTTTTCATGGCCGCTAACAGCCGTGTTCCGGTCCGGGTGGGAGAGGGTCCCTGGAGTGGTGCGGGTACTGCGAGAGGGTCCCTGGAGTGGTGCGGGTACTGGGAGAGGGTCCCGGGATTCGTTGCAGGATGTGAGAGAGGGTCCCGGGATTCGTTGCAGGATGTGAGAGAGGGTCCCGGGAGCGGGTGTTAAATGGCT